>NZ_JADPIS010000103.1:0-645828 GCF_023073025.1 Bradyrhizobium sp. 76 | reverse complement strand
GGAGGAGGCGGCGCATGCTGTTGCGAAGCCGCCTTCGCCGCCCCCGGCTGCGGCTCCGCAACAGCATGCGCCGCCTCCTGCACCGCCCGCAGCACGCCCGGCTCCCACGCCCCCGGCACCGCCGCCCGCCGCGGCTCCGCAGCAGCACGCACCCACACCTCCGCCTCCGACGCCGCCCGCGGCTCGTCCGGCTCCCACACCACCGCCCGCTCCCGCTCCGCAGCAGCACGCACCGACACCTCCGCCGCCTCCTGCGGCCGGTCCTTCGGGACGGCCTGCGCCTGCGCCGACAGCAACGCCTCCGGCATCTGCTGCTCCCGCAGCGCGCCCGGCAACGCCTGCTGCCCCGACCGCCACGCCTGCTCCGACAGCAACACCTGCGCCGACCGCAACGCCAGCTCCGGGAAGCACGCCGCCGACTGGCCGCCCCGGTGCGCCGCCCCCCGGCGGACGTCCCGGCGCGCCTCCGGCTGCTGGATCAGCGACACCTGCTCCGGGCGCCACGCCCGCACCGACGACTACCCCGACCCCCGGTGGCGCTCCGACGCCCCTGCCCGGACGTCCCGGTGCGGGACCCACGCCCGCTCCTGGCGCGACCCCGGCTCCAGCCGCGACGCCAACGCCAGGCCAGCAGGGAGGAACGCCTCCTGCCGGCGCGCCCGCTGCCGGAGCTCCGCCGACCCAGCCGCAGGCAGGCGCCCCGCCCCGGCCGCCGGCTCCCCCCGCTGGCGCGGCGGCACCGAGCACCGTCCCGGGCTCGGCGGCTGCGACCCCGCCACCCAACAGGGCACAATACGCGACGCCCACCGTTGCGCCGGCCTTCCGCGCCGCCCCGACCACGACCACGCCCCTGCCGCCACCGCCGCGTCCGCCGCAGCGTGACCTGACGCCGATCGCGATCGGTGCAGGTGTCGTCGCCGGTGCCGTGATCGGCGCCACCATCGCCGACTACCGCAACCAGCGCCGCGAAAGCATCGAAGGCGGTCGCACCGTCTACACCGAGCCGGACCGCATCATCATCCGCGATCCGGGCGGGCAGACATACGTCCGCGGCAACGATCTCTATCGCTTCCGCTATGGCGCCCGCGACATCCGCACCGAGACTGTCGGTGCCGATACCCGCACCGTGGTCATCCGTCCCGACGGCAGCCAGATCATTACGGTTGTCGGTCAGGATGGGCGGCTGCTGCGTCGAATCCGCAGGGACCCTGCCGGGCGCGAGCTCGTTATCATCGACAACAGCTACCGCGATCCGCGGTCGGTCGGCGGCTTCTATGTCGACGCGCCGCCTCCGGTCGTCAACATGCCCTACGATCGTTATATCGTCGACGCCCAGGAAGCGTCGCCGGACGTGATCTACGAGACGATGGTGGCGCCGCCGGTGCAACGGGTGGATCGTCGCTACACGCTCGACGAGATCCGCTACAGCCCCAATGTTCGCATGCAAATGCCGAGCATCGACCTCAACACGATCAACTTCGAGACGGGATCGTGGACAATCCCACCGGACCAGGCGGCGAAGCTGCAGTCGATCGCCGACGGTCTCAACCGTGCGATCCAGGCCAATCCGCGCGTGGTGTTCCTGATCGAAGGTCACACCGACGCAGTTGGCAACGACGTCGACAACTTGTCATTGTCGGATCGTCGTGCGCAGTCCGCGGCCGAATTGCTGACCCAGCAATTCGGTGTGCCGTCTGAGAACCTGACGTCGCAGGGCTACGGCGAGCAGTATCTGAAGGAGCAGACGCAAGGGCCGAGCGCGATCAACCGCCGCGTCACCGTCCGCAACATCACGCCGCTGCTCAACGGTGGCCAGGCCTCGCTGCCGCCGCCCCCGCCCGGCACCGCGCCGCCGCGCTGAGGCGAAGCACAAAATAAAAATGGCCGGGAGCAATCCCGGCCATTTTTGTTTCTGTCATTGCGAGGAGCGAAGCGACGAGGCAATCCAGACTGTCGCTGCGGGAAGACTCTGGATTGCTTCGCCTCGCTCGCAATGACGAACGAGGCAGCAATCCCCGGGCGCGTCAGCCCTTGTCGCTCTCCAGCCGGAAGATCTGCGAGCCTTCACTGCCCGACAACAGGCCCGTGTCGCTGTAGAGCTTCAGCTTGGCGCGGGTGTCGTTGATGTCGAGGTTGCGCATGGTGAGCTGACCAATGCGATCGGCCGGCGTGAACGCTGCGTCCTCGACCTTCTCCATGCTGAGCCGCTCCGGCGCATAGGTCAGGTTCGGGCTTTCCGTGTTGAGGATCGAGTAGTCGTTGCCCCGGCGCAGCTCCAGCGCCACCTCGCCTGTGACGGCGCGGGCGACCCAGCGCTGCGCGGTCTCGCGCAACATCAGGGCCTGCGAATCGAACCAGCGGCCCTGGTAGAGCAGGCGTCCGAGCCGCATGCCGCTGATGCGGTATTGCTCGATGGTGTCCTCGTTGTGGATGCCGGTGACGAGGCGCTCATAGGCGATGTGCAGCAGCGCCATGCCGGGCGCTTCATAGATGCCGCGGCTCTTGGCTTCGATGATGCGGTTCTCGATCTGGTCGCTCATGCCGAGGCCGTGGCGGCCGCCGATCGCGTTGGCTTCGAGGAACAGTGCGACGGCATCAGAGAAGGTCTGGCCGTTCAGCGCGACCGGCTGGCCTTCCTCGAAACGCACCACGACCTTCTCGGCCTTGACGTTGCAGTCGTCACGCCAGAACGGCACGCCCATGATCGGGTTGACGATCTTGATGCCGCTGTCGAGGCTCTCGAGATCCTTGGCCTCGTGCGTGGCGCCGAGCAGATTGCTGTCGGTCGAATACGCCTTCTCGGCACTCATCTTGTAGGCAAAGCCCTGGGCCGTCATGAACGCCGACATCTCGGCGCGGCCGCCGAGCTCGTCGATGAACTGCTGATCGAGCCAGGGCTTGTAGATGCGCAGGCCCGGATTGGTCAGCAGGCCGTAGCGATAGAAGCGCTCGATGTCGTTGCCCTTGAAGGTCGAGCCGTCGCCCCAGATGTTGACGCCGTCCTCCTTCATCGCGGCGACCAGCATCGTGCCGGTGACCGCGCGTCCCAATGGCGTGGTGTTGAAATAGGTGATGCCGCCGGTGGAGATATGGAAGGCGCCGGACTGGATCGCGGCGATGCCTTCATGGACGAGCTGCGTGCGGCAATCGACCAGCAGCGCTTTCTCCGCGCCGAACTCCATCGCCTTGCGCGGGATCTCGTTGTAGTCGGCCTCATCCGGCTGGCCAAGATTGGCGGTATAGGCGTAGCAGCGCGCGCCCTTCTGCTTCATCCAGAGCAGCGCCGCGCTGGTGTCGAGACCGCCCGAAAAAGCGATGCCGACTTTCTCGCCCTTGGGCAGGCTTTTCAGGATCGTGGTCATGGGGCTTCCAATCGGTCTCGAAGGGCGGGTGTCGTTTCACGGGGTTGACCGCGCGAATATCAAATTTCGCGGGGCTCGGCACCCCTTTAATGGCTCAAACTGACGGCTCGGCACTCGACTTGCTGCCGAACAGGCGCTGGCGCAGCCGGTAGGCGGGCATGTTCAGCCGGGTCAGGGCGGCATCGACCGCCTCGTCCGAAAACCGGGTCCGCGGCCAGCGGTAGATCAGCGCGTAGGCAAACCAGATCACGACGAAGGTGACGAGGCCGGCGATCGACACGTCGGTGAAGAAGTGGCCGCCAAAGGCCATCCGCAGCCCGCTGGTCACGAGGCCGAACACCACGGCTCCGGCATAAGCGAGCGGCCGCCACGGCGCCGGTGCCAATGCGGCCGGCGCCAGCGTCCAGAATGCGGTCGCGCCCTCGCCCGAGAAGAACGAGCAGTTGCGCGCGCAGCCGCCGCGCGGATCCCACCACGGCACGAATTGCTGGTCGCCGGCAAACTGCGTCACCACCACCGGGCGCGGCCGGCCCCAATAGGACTTGAAGGCGAGATTGGTAAGGATGCCGGCTGATAGGATGATCGTCACCAGAAGGAAGACGATCGCGCGCCCGGATACCATCAGTGGCCGGTCTGGCCGGACCATCTTGACCACGAGCGCGACCAGCGCAGGCAGCACGAACGCCCAGGCGACCCACATCGCGGCATCGCGCGCGAAGCCGGCCCAATCGTTCAGCTTGAGCGGAAACGACTTGGTATCGGGATCGAAGAACAGCGCGGCGAGCTTGAGATCAAGCTCGGGATAGAGGCCGAAAACGACGCCGATCACGAGCCACAGCGCCAGGGCGATGAAGAGTCCAGTCCGGTTCATGGCGCGCGGTTTAGCCGAGTGGGAAGGGGATGAAAACCCCGGGGCAAGTCAGAAACTCACCGCACGTCCGGTCTTGAATTCGACGGCAGCGGCGGAGGCGGCTTGCGCGGCAGCGGCGGATTGCGCCAGGCGCCGGCATTGCGGCCGGCGATCAGCCAGTAGACGACACCGGCGACGATGCCGGCGCCGGTCATGATCTCCAGATGCCGCCGCACGATGCCTTCGAATTGCAGCGTGTCGGAATGAAACGGGACCAGACCGAGATAGCAGGCGAGCCCTACGACGCCGCCGCCCACGGCATAGGCGAGCGCGCTGCGGATGTAGAGCGCCTCGGTGATCGCGACGATCACCGCCGCCGGCACCAGCGCAAAGCCGGAGACGAAGATGAAGCCGAACCCGAGCACGATATCGATCGTGCCCTGATCGACGGGACCTGCGCCGAGGTCGGCGAACTCCGGAAACAATAGCGCGACGACGACGATCATGCCGCCGACGAAGCAGGCGGCGAGAAAGCCGATGAAGATGACGATGAGGCGGCCGATCAGGGACATGCCGGAAAAGTCACCGTTGTCGTCATTGCGAGGAGCGTAGCGACGAAGCAATCCAGACTGCCGCCGCGGAACCCTGGATTGCTTCGCTGCGCTCGCAATGACGAGGATGCGAGAGCACGTGCGCGCATCAACTCAATCCGTCATCGCCATGGCCCGCAGCGTCTGGCGTTCCCTGGCGGAAAGCTTTTCCGTCTCCGACTTGAGCTGGCCGCAGGCGGCGAGGATGTCGCGTCCACGCGGGGTGCGCACCGGCGAGGAATAGCCGGCGTTGAAAACGTATTCGGAGAATTTTTCGATCTGGTCCCAGTCCGAGCATTCATAGGCGGTGCCGGGCCAGGGATTGAACGGGATCAGATTGATCTTGGCGTGAATGCCCTTGAGCATCTTCACCAGCAGCTTGGCGTCGTCGAGTGAATCGTTGACGCCCTTGAGCATCACATATTCGAAGGTGATGCGGCGCGCGTTCGAGGCGCCGGGATAATCGCGGCAGGCCTGCAGCAATTCCTTGATCGGATATTTGCGGTTGAGCGGCACCAGCTCGTTACGCAGTTCGTCGCGCACCGCATGCAGCGAGATCGCGAGCATCACGCCAATCTCCTCGCCCGCGCGCACGATATTCGGGACCACACCCGAGGTCGACAGCGTGATGCGGCGGCGGGAGATGCCGATGCCTTCGTTGTCGCCGACGATCAGCAGGGCGTCGCGCACCGCGTCGAAATTGTAGAGCGGCTCGCCCATGCCCATCATCACGATGTTGGTGACGCGACGCGTACCGTCTTCGCGATCGGCCCAGTCGTTCAGACGATCCCGCGCGACCATCACCTGTCCCACGATCTCGCCGGCAGTGAGGTTGCGCACCAGGCGCTGCGTGCCGGTGTGGCAGAAGGAGCAGTTCAAGGTGCAGCCGACCTGCGAGGAGACACACAGCGTGCCGCGATCGGTTTCGGGGATGTAGACGCACTCGACTTCATGCGCCTTTTCGACATTGTCGCCGCTCGGCAGCCGCAGCAGCCATTTGCGGGTGCCGTCGTTGGAGATCTGCTCGGCCACGACTTCGGGCCGGTCGACGGTGAAATGTTGCGCGAGTTCGGCGCGAATGCCCTTCGAGACCGACGTCATCTCTTCGAAATTCTGGGCGCCACGGAAATACATCCAGTGCCACAGCTGCTGCACACGCATCTTGCGCTGCGCCGGTGCAACGCCGATCTCGCCGAGACGATCGGCAAGCTCGGTGCGCGACAGGCCGATCAGCGAGGGCCTCGCCGGCGGCACATAGGTTTCGAGCGGAGTCTTCTCCACCAGCGTTGCGTTGTGCGGCTCGGTCATCGGTTGCATTGAATAGACCTGGAATTTGTGTTCGTCGTTCCGGGATGGTCCGAAGGACCGGACCCGGAACCGCGAGATTCCAGGTTCGATGTTGCGCATCGGCCCGGAATGACGGGAGAAAACCTGGAACGCGCCCTATATAGCAACCGGAACCGCCGATTGCGACCTTATCGACCGCAGGCTTAACGCCTGCAATCCTGGGAGATCCGGTCAAGCGCCTGGGCGAGGCCCTTCAGCGAGAAGGTGTCGGTCGTCTCGGTCCCCTTGGACGAGATGCCCTTGACCACGAGATCGGCGGATTTGCGCATGGCCTCGACCATCCGCTCTTCCTCGGCCGCGTTCTTGATCCAGAGACCATCGCCCTGCGAGTACATGGCGAACGCGGCGCCGCCGACCTCGACCGAGGATTCAGAGCCCGGCTTCAGCGCGTAGCCGATCATGACCGAGACTTCGTTGTTGACCTTCTCCGCCGGGCGGGTGGAGACGAAGGCATAGGCAGGATCGCGCGGCCGGTTCGGCGGGTTGGTCTTCGACGACGACGGCTTGGCCAGCGCGAAGCAGACCTTTTTGCCATTGGGCGCGGCCGAATAGGCGCCCCAGGTGCCGAACTGACCGATCAGGGCTGGCTCGGCGCCGCCCGCAACCGCCGCGTGCGGGGCCGCCGGCTTGCTCTCGGGCTTGGCAACCGTCTTTCCGGTGGTATTGGCCACCGGCGCGGCCGGTTTCGGCGCGGGCTCTTTCGGTGCAGCCTTGGGCGCAGGTTGCGCCGTCTGCGCCCGCGCGGAATCGGTGATCCCACAGGCCGCCACGCCCGTCATCAAAGCTAAAATCAGCACCCGCCACATGCTGGAGTGGTTCCCTCAATATTGTGACTGGAAGATGGCCCGGTCGCGCATTGTCCCCGGGGCAGGGATAGCCGGGAAAGTCCAATTTGGGAAGGCAGTTAGCGAAGCTCGCGGCGACTAGGCCCTGGATCGCGCGGCGCGCTGCTCCGCCCATTGCGCATCGGTCCAGCGCAACAAATCCTCCGCGCCGGAGCTGCGCAAATGCGCGCCACCGTCGATCACCACCATCTCGCCGTTGATGTAGCCGGCACGGTCGGAGACCAGGAAGCTGGCGAGGTCGGCAAGCTCGCCGTGCTCGCCGGCGCGTCCCATCGGGTTGCGCGCGGCCCATCCTTCGTCGCGACCCTCGGGGCGGAGCTGGCCCGAGGCGCCGGCGGTCGGGAACGGTCCCGGCGCGATCGCGACGGTGCGGATGCCCTTCGGGCCCCATTCCACGGCGAGACTTTTGGTCATCGCCAGCACGGCCGACTTTGCCATCGCCGACGGGACGGTGAAGGCGCGGCCGGTAATGGTCGAGGTCGAGAGGATCGAGAGCACGACGCCGCCATGCTTGGCGTCGATCCAGCGCTTGCCGACGGCAAGCGTGCAATACATCGCACCATGCAGCGTCGGGGCGAGGATCGCATCCGCGGCGCGGAATGAGAGATGCTCGCTCTGCGCAATGAAAGTCGCAGCCGCGTTGTTGACGAGGATATCGAGCGGCGCCTCGCGCCAGATGGCCTCCATCATGCTCTCGACGGCGGTGCCGTCGCGGATATCGCAGGCGATCGTCGTGACCTTCCCGCCGGTCTCTTCGCGCATCTCGCTCGCCGCCGCCTCGAGCCGATCGAGCTTGCGGCCGCAGATCACGAGCTCGGCGCCGAGCGCGAGGAAGCGGCGTCCTATCGCAGCGCCAAGGCCCGAACCGCCACCAGTGATGAGGATGCGCTTGTCCCTGAGCAGGCCTGTTTCAAACATGGTTTGAATCCTCCCTTTTCTTCTTCCGTCATTGCGAGCGAAGCGAACCAGTCCAGGCTATTTCCGCGGCACGGATTCTGGATTGCTTCGCTGCGCTCGCAATGACGAGAGGATAGGCCGGTGCGGTCTAATAGCCAAAGAAACCGGATTGTCGCCCGTCCCTAAATCCGGCAGAACCAGCCCAACTATAATTCTGCCTCGAAACGCCAAGTGCTCTCAAGAAGGTGCCGCCATGAAAGCCATCCTCTGCTCGCAATATTGCCAGCCCGACGATCTCGTTCTGGCCGACGTGCCGGATCCGGTGGCCGGTCCCGGCGAAGCCGTGATCGCGATCAAGGCTGCGGCGCTGAATTTTTTCGACATCCTGATGATCCAGGGCAAGTACCAGATCAAGCCGCCGTTCCCGTTCTCGCCGGCCGCCGAAGTGGCTGGCGTGATCGAGAGCATCGGCCCCGGCGTGACCGATCTGAAGGTCGGCGATCGCGTCGTTGCCTCCTGCGGCCACAACGGGGCGCGCGAAAAGATCGCGCTGCCGGCAGCATCGATCGTGAAGATCCCTGACAATCTCGATTATGACCGCGCGGCTGGCATCATCATCATCTACGGCACCGCGCTGCACGCGCTGGAAGATCGCGCGAGCCCGAAGCCGGGCGAGACGCTCGCGGTGCTCGGCGCCGCCGGCGGCACCGGACTTGCCGCTTGCGAGCTCGGCAAGCTGATGGGCCTGAAGGTGATCGCCTGCGCCTCGTCGGACGAGAAGCTCGAATTCGCCAAGGCGCACGGCGCAGAGCTCACGCTCAATTACGGCAAGGAAGATTTGAAGGAAGGCTTGCGAAAGCTTACCGGCGGCAAGGGCGTCGACATCATCTTCGATCCGGTTGGTGGTACGTATGCCGAGCAGGCGCTACGCTCGATTGCCTGGGAAGGCCGCTTCCTCGTGATCGGCTTTGCCGCCGGCGACATTCCGAAGATGCCGCTGAACCTCGCGCTGCTGAAGGGCTGCGATATCCGCGGCGTGTTCTGGGGCGCCTGGACCCGGCTCAACCCGGAAAAGAACCGCGCCAATCTCGAGAAGCTCGTGAAGTGGACAGCGGAAGGAAAGATCTCCTCGCATGTCGACCGCGTCTTCCCGCTGGCGCAGACCGCCGACGCCCTGAAGGTGCTCGCCGGACGTCAGGCCATGGGCAAGGTGATTTTGCGTCCGTGATGGTGCAGGCGCGTGGAGCGTCGCGACATCGTCACCACACACTCAGCTGTCGTCGCCCGGCTTGACCGGGCGATCCAGTACTCCGTGACGAGTGTTGTTGAATCGATGAGCCGCGGCGTACTGGATTCCCCGCTTTCGCGGGGAATGACAGCGGAGGATGCGGCGGCAGCTACTGCTCGGCTTCCACGTCCACCTCATCCACCCCGCGCTTCAGCGCGGCGCGGGCGGCTTCGCGATGCTCGTTCGTGATGTGGCTGGCGACCATGCGGATCGCGGTGGCGAGCACGGCGGCGTCATCGGTGAAACCGAGAATCGGCATCACGTCGGGAACGAAGTCGAACGGCAGGATGAAATAGGCGATCGCCCCGAGCAGCGACGCCTGGATATGGCGCGGCGTCTGCCGGTCGAAGGCGCAGTAATAGGCGGCGAGCAGATCCTCCGCGAACGGCAGTTGCGCGGCGACACGCTTCAGCTTGCGCCAGAAGCGGCGGCGCACGCTCTCACGATCTTCCGCGAGCCGGTCGGCCGGCTCGAAACCAACGCTGTGTTCGGCAGCCATGGTCGACAAACTCCCCGTTCCAGCCTGGGGTGGCAGATCGCCGCATCCCGTGCTGATCACAAGATGGGGACTCGACCGGTCCCCGCAAGACGTCAGCCTGGTGTCAGCTTGGCGATGGCGTTCATCGCCGTGGCAAGCTCGATGTCGAGCGCGGTGACGCCGCCGGCATCATGGGTCGCCAGCACCACCTCCACCGTCTTGTAGACGTTGCGCCATTCGGGGTGGTGGTCCATCTTCTCGGCGACCAGCGCCGCGCGCGTCATGAATCCGAACGCCTCGTTGAAATCCTTGAAGACAAAGGTCTTCCCGATTGCGTCGCGTCCCTGAACCTCGGTCCAGCCCGATAGTCCGCCCAGCGCCTGCCTGCGCGCCTCCGCCGAGAGCCGTTCTGCCATCGTCGCCTCCGTCCTTTCAGGGGAACTTTTACCCTAACACCGCACTGACGCCCCGGGTTCATACGGGATTAGACCCCATCCGCTAACCATGACGGAGATGTAACCCCGCCGGACAAGAAATTTGCTATACTTGAGGGTGTAAATCGCCGGCCGAGATGAAACTGAGCCTCAAGCGACTGTTCGGGAGATCGATGACCGGGGGATTGGACCTGGCCGAAGCGCCCACCCCGCCTTCGCCGCGATCAGCGGCGCGGAAGACGGCGCTCGTGTCTCTGGCACTCGTGCTTGCGATCGTGGGCACGCTTGCCGGCGGCTATTATTTCGCGATGCGGCCGGTGACGCTGAGGATCGCGGTCGGTCCCGCCAACAGCGATGACCTCAAGGTCGTGCAGGCGCTGACGCAGGCTTTCACTCAGAACAAAAGTCTTGTGCGGCTACGGCCGATCCAGACCGACGGCGCCACAGCCAGCGCCGAGGCGCTCGCGGAGGGCAAGGTTGATCTCGCCATCGTGCGCGGCGACGTCGACGTGCCGAAGAACGCGCAGGCGGTCGCGACCCTGCGCAAGAACGTCGTGGCGCTGTGGTCCGTGCCCGGCAAGGGCAAGAAGAAGGGCTCGAAGATCACCAAGATCGCGCAGCTCGCCGGCCATCGGGTCGGAGTGATCGGCCGCACCCAGGCCAACGTCAATCTGCTCAAGGTGATCCTCCAGCAATACGGCGTCGATCCTGCCAAGGTCGAGGTCATACAGTTCCCCGCCAATGAAGCCGCCGAGGCGATCAAGGCCCAGAAGGCCGATGCCTATCTCGCAGCCGGCCCTGTCAACAGCAAGATCACGTCGGACGCGATCGCCGCCACTGCCAAGGAGGGCGGGACGCCGGTCTTCCTCGCGATCGATTCCGCGGATGCGATCGCGCAGAACCATCCGGTTTATGAAGCCTCGGAGATTCCGGCCGGCACCTATGGCGGCTCACCCGTTCGCCCCGACGACGAGGTCAAGACGATCAGCTTTTCACACCACATCGTGGCGCGCAAAGGCGTATCCGAAACCAACATCGCCGCGTTCACGCGCCAGCTTTTTGCCGTGCGCCAGCAACTGGTGACGGAATTCCCGCTGGCGGCGAAGATCGAAACACCCGACACCGACAAGGACGCGGTGATCCCGGTGCATCCCGGCGCGGCCGCCTTCGTCGACGGCGAGGAAAAGACCTTCCTCGACAGATACAGCGATTACATCTGGTGGACGCTGATGGCGCTCTCGGCCATGGGCTCGATCGGCGCCTGGTTTGCGGGCTATTTGAAGAAGGACGAGCGCGACAACAACAACCATCAGCGTGAACGTCTGCTCGACATGATCGCGGCGGCACGCAAGAGCGAGACGACCGAAGACCTCGACCAGATGCAGACCGAGGCCGACGACATCCTGCGCAATACACTGCGCTGCTTCGATCACGGCGCGATCGAGGAAGCCGCGCTCACCGCCTTCAACATCGCGCTCGACCAGTTCCACGCGGCCGTCGCCGATCGCAAGGCGGTGCTATTCAGCCTGCCGCAGAACCTGCAGCGCGCCGGCGCACAGTTCAGGGCCGCCGGCAGCGCGTAAAAGCTTCCGCGCGTAATCGCGGCGTCACATTGTCTCAATATAGCGTCGGACTTCACCGTGCGGTCGCCTGAGCGATCGTCTCACGCGATATCGAGTCCGTCCCATGAACATCAAATTCTCCCGTCGCCGTTTCCTGACGACCAGTGCCGGCGCGCTTGGCGCGGTCGCAATGCCGCATCTCTCCCGCGCGGCCGACCGGCCGGCCGTGACCCACGGCGTGCAGTCGGGCGACGTCACCATCGACGGCGGCGTGGTCTGGGCGCGCGCCGACCGTCCCGCGCAGATGCTGGTCGAAGTGGCGACGACGGAGTCGTTCAGGGATGCTCGCGCGCTGCCGCCGATCTCAGCGCTGCCCGAAAGCGACTTCACCGCGAAGATGCTGATCGAAAACCTGCCTAGCGGACAGGACATCTTTTATCGCGTCCGCTTCCGCGACCTTTCGCACACCGCGGTGGTGGGCGAACCGGTGACCGGCCGCTTCCGCACCGCGCCCGCCGACCGCCGCGACGTCAGCTTCGTCTGGGGCGGCGACGTCGCCGGCCAGGGCTGGGGCATCAACCCCGACGACGGCGGCATGTTCACCTTCTCGGCGATGCGCAAGCACCGTCCGGATTTCTTCCTGCACTCCGGCGACACCATCTATGCCGACGGTCCCATCCAGTCCGAGGTGAAGCTCGCCGACGGCAAGATCTGGAAGAACGTCACCATCCCCGAGAAGGCCAAGGTCGCGGAGACGCTGGACGAGTACCGCGCCGCGCACAAATACAATTTTACTGACGACAATCTTCGCGCCTTCAATGCCGAAGTGCCGATCTTCGTGCAGTGGGACGACCATGAGGTGACCAACAACTGGTCGCTTTCGAAGGAGCTGCCGGCGATCTACAAGGAGCGCGACATCGCACTGCTTGCGGCCCGCGCGGGCCGTGCCTTCCACGAGATGTATCCGATGCGCGAGAGCATCGTCGAGCCCGGCCGCGTCTATCGCCAGATCTCCTATGGTCCTCATCTCGACGTGTTCGTGCTCGACGAGCGCAGCTATCGCGGCCCGAACGGCCCCAACCTCGAAACCGCTTACGACCCGGCCAGCTATTTCCTCGGCCCCGACCAGATCGCCTGGCTCAAGCGCGGCCTGTTGAATTCGCGCGCGACCTGGAAGGTGATCGCCTCCGACATGCCGCTCAGCCTCGTCGTGTCAGATACGGCAAAGGGTGGATCGGAAGCCATTGCGCAGGGCGACGGCCCGGTGCGCGGCCGCGAGTTCGAGATCGCCGACATCCTGCGCTTCATCAAGATGGCGCCGGTCAGCAACACCGTATGGCTGACGGCGGACGTGCATTACGCCGCCGCGCACTATTACGATCCGAACAAGGCCCAATTCCAGGATTTCGAGCCGTTCTGGGAGTTCGTGTCGGGCCCGCTTCACGCAGGCACATTCGGTCCGAACGCGATCGACAATACGTTTGGGCCGGAGGTGCGTTTCGTCAAGGCGCCGGGGAAAGACAACCAGAACCTGCCGCCGTCCGCCGGCATGCAGTTCTTCGGTCACGTCAAGATCGACGGCGCTTCCGGCCAGATGACGGTGACCTTGCGCGACCGCGCCGATGTCGCGCTGTGGTCGACCACGCTCGATCCGAAGCAGGCGTGACGCCGTATCGCTAGTCCGCCGCGCGTACCTGGAGCGCCGCCTCCAGCGCGTCGCTCGAACACGGCTTCTGCAATCGCGGTTGCCCGGCGAATTCGGGCGGGATGCGCGCGTCAGCGCCGTAGCCGGTGACGAAGACGAAGGGAATCTTCAGGGCCGCGAGCCGTTCGGCGACCGCAAAACTGTTCTCGCGACTTAATCCCACGTCGAGCAAGGCGAATTCGGGGGCATGCGCCGCGATTGCGGTCAGCGCCTGCGCGACTGAACCTACCGTGCGCACGCTCTTCACACCAAATCCGAGCAGGCGATCCTCGAAGTCGATCGCGATGATCGGATCGTCCTCGACGATGAGGACATCGGCGGGACAGTTTGAACCATCGGAAACAGCGGGTGCCATCATCGTAACTTGGAGCATGAGGTTCTCTGACTGGGATACCGGGTCACGACGCCTGTACCTAGCGCGAAGGGTTCCCGGAACGAAACCACCACATCACAGTTGTCAGGTCTGTCTACTTGTGCACACAGGACCTCGTCGGAACTCGCTAATGTGGAGGCGGATGGGAGTTTAAGATGGACGCGCGGACCAGCAACGCCACCGAGATCGATAGCCGGCCGACCAACAATCTGCTGCGGCGCTTGAGCCACGCCGACTACGCGCTGCTCGCACCGCACATTACCGTCGACACGGCCGGGGCGAGCGAGCTGCTCTACAATCCCGGCGACGACGTCCAGGTCGTCCATTTCCCTTGCGGACCATCGCTCGCGACTTTCCTCGTTCCCAATGAGGACGGCCGTGACGTCGAGACCATCCTGGTGGGCCGCGAAGGCGCAGTGGGCGGTATCGTCAGCGAGGGCTATCTGCCGGCCTATACTCGGATCTGCGTGAAATTCGGCGGACCGTTTGCGCGAATTCACGTCAGCAAGCTGGAGGCCGCCAAGCAGCGCTCGTCCTCGTTGCGACATGTCTTCGCTCGCTACGCCGACTGCATGCTGGCGCAGATCTTCCAGTCCACCGCCTGCAACGCCATTCACTCGATCGAGCAGCGCACTGCCAAATGGATGCTGGCGGCGATGGAGCGGACCGGCGACGAGAGCAGCGTGCCGCTGACCCATGAGCAGCTCGCGACACTGCTCGGTGTCGGCCGCAGCTATGCCAGCCGCGTGCTCCAGTCGTTCAAGGCGGAAGGTGTGCTCGACACGCGGCGCGGATCGATTCTGGTCCGTAACCGCGAGGGCCTGCGCCTGCGCGCCTGCCGGTGCAACGAGGCCGTGAAGATGCACTTCGAGGAAGTGCTGCGCGGCGTCTATCCGACCGAGGAGCGGCAAGCCGGCTAGCCGCCCGCCTCGCTCCTCTTCGGGGATAAGAAGGGGCCGCACTATCCCGCCGGGCGGGAACCTGGGCTAATGTCCCCGCATGAGCGGGGCTTTCCTTCACACTCTCTTCGACGTGGCAGCATGGCTGGCTGCGGCCGTGGCGCTCTACTGGCTGTCGCGACAGGGCTTGCAGTTTCCGACGCAATCCTTCGAACGGTCCTACCTCGCCGCTTTGGTGTTCGGTGCAGGCCTCGGCGCCTATCTGTTCGGCTCCGCCAATCTGTGGCTGTCAGGCCAGAGCGGCATCGCGCGCTCCGTGGAAGGTGCGCTCGCCGGCGGCATCGTGGCGATCGAGCTCTACAAATGGTCCGCAGGGATCACCGTCCGAACGGGCGCCCGTTTTGCGCTGCCGCTGGCGATCGGCATCGCGATCGGCCGGCTCGGCTGCTATTTCGCGGGCCTCGACGATTTCACCTACGGCACGCCGACGGCATGGCCCTGGGGCCACGATTTCGGCGACGGCATCCTTAGGCATCCCGTGCAGCTCTACGAAAGCGTCGCTATGGGGGTGTTCGCGCTGCTCTACGTGCTGGCGGTCTTGAACCGGAGCGCGTTTGTGATCACCAATGGTTTCTACCTCGTCCTCGTCTACTATGGTGCACAGCGCTTCCTGTGGGAATTTCTCAAGCCCTACGGCACGCTGATCGGCCCCTTCACGCTGTTTCACCTGCTGTCGCTGTCCATCCTGCTCTACGCCGTCGTCATGCTGGCGACGGCGCCCAAAGCGAGACCCATGCATGAACGCGCCGTTGCGTAAGTCGCGCCCCTATATCTTCTGGGGCCAGACCCAATCTCTCTGCGAGACCTGCCTGAAGCTGGTGCCCGCTAAGATCCAGATCCTCGACAACGAGGTCTGGTACGAGAAGCGCTGCAAGGAGCATGGCGTCCAGTCCACGCTTGTGTCGACGGACGCAGCCTATTGGCGCCTGTGCAAGGATTTCATCAAGCCCGGCGACCGGCCGCTCGCCTTTCAACGGCATACCGAATTCGGCTGCCCCTATGATTGCGGCCTGTGCCCTGACCACGAGCAGCATTCCTGCCTGGCGCTGATCGAGATCACCGAGCATTGCAATCTGACCTGCCCGGTGTGCTTTGCCGATTCCTCGCCGGCGCGGACCAGCTTCACGCCGCTGGCCAAGGTCGAGCGAATGCTCGACGCGCTGGTCGCGAGCGAGGGCGAGCCTGACCTCGTGCAGATCTCCGGCGGCGAGCCGACGCTGCATCCGGACTTCTTCGCGATCCTCGATGCGGTGCGCGCGCGCCCGATCCGCCATGTCATGATCAACACCAACGGCCTGCGTATCGCCCGCGAAAAGGATTTCGTGGCGCGGCTCGCCGAGAACAAGCGCGGGCTCGAGGTCTATCTCCAGTTCGACTCGCTCGAACGCGACGCTTTGATCAATCTGCGCGGCGCGGATTTGCGCAAGATCCGCCAGCAGGCGCTGGAAAATCTCGAGCATTACGGCGTGTCGACCACGCTGGTCGCGACCATCAAGCGCGGCGTCAACGATGCCGAGATCGGCGACATCGTTCGCCACGCGCTGACCTGGAAATGCGTGCGCGGCGTCACGCTGCAGCCGGTGCAGGATGCCGGCCGCAACGAGAATTTCGACAAGAACACCGACCGCATCATGCTGTCGGAGATTCGCAAGCGCGTGGTCGAAACCGGCGTATTCGGCGACAAGGACATGATCCCGCTGCCCTGCAACCCCGAAAGCATCTCGATCGGTTACGGCCTGCGCAACGGCGAGAAAGTGCTGCCGCTGACCTCGCTGATCCCACAGGAGCAGCTCGTCGCATTGTTGCCCAATACGATAAGCCCAGAGAAGCATCCGGCGCTGAGGGAGAAATTCATCGACCTGTTTTCGCTGTCCTCGGGACCGCTGAACACGAGCGAGCGCGTCTGCGAATTGCTGTGCTGCCTGCCGAGCTTCGAGGTGCCGCAGGGCATCACTTACGAGAACGTATTCCGCGTCACCATCGTGCAATTTCTCGACCGCTTCAATTTCTGCGTCGGCAACGTCAAGCGCAGCTGCATCCATTTCGTCACCGAGAACGGCGCGATCATCCCGTTCGACACCTACAATCTGTTCTACCGGAACGGAAAGATCGACGGCATCCGCGCCGAACTGGCGGCGCAGTCAACCGAAGGAGCCCTGCAGGCATGAGCATCAGCGACACGCCTTCACCAGCCCCGCCGGGACCGCCTCCTGCCCCGCCGAACAAGCGCAGCGGCTGCCTGACCGCGCTCATGGCGATCTTCGGGATCATCCTGCTGCTGCCCGGCGCCTGTGCACTCCTGTTCGGCGGAATCTCGATATCCGACAGAGGCCGGATCGATTCCGACGTCGCGCCCCTGGTGTTCCTGGGCCTGGTCGTGGGGCTGGGTGGGGCCGCCCTGATCTGGGCCGCCATCAAGGGCCGGCGCGGCTGAGCCCGGCTTTTTGCCTAACCCCCGGGAATCCCCGGACAAAATTCAATCAACCAACGGCCAAAGAACACATTGTTTTTTGGCCGTTTTTGCCTATATTGCGCCGCAACGCGTAGGGTGCCCGGTCGATATGCCGGGCTTTCCCTTTTGGGCGGAAAGCGCCCCGTTTCCAGTCTTCAAGCGTTGTTTCGAGAAGAGGTCCCGGTCTGACCGGCGAGATCGCGCTTAACCCATTGTCCGACCGCAAAGAAGCCCACTCATGAACCTTCGCAACATCGCCATCATCGCCCACGTCGACCACGGCAAGACGACCCTGGTCGACCGCCTCCTCCAGCAATCCGGCACCTATCGCGAGAACCAGAAGGTGACAGAGCGCGCCATGGACTCCAACGATCTGGAGCGCGAGCGCGGCATCACCATTCTGGCCAAGGCGGCCTCGGTGCAGTGGAAGGACACCCGCATCAACATCGTCGACACCCCCGGCCACGCCGATTTCGGCGGCGAGGTCGAGCGCATCCTCAACATGGTGGACGGCGCGCTGGTGCTGGTCGACGCCGCCGAAGGCCCGCTGCCGCAGACCAAATTCGTGGTCTCCAAGGCGCTCAAGGTCGGTTTGAAGCCGATCGTCGTCATCAACAAGGTTGACCGTCCCGACGCGCGGGCGACCGAAGTCATCAACGAGGTGTTCGACCTGTTCGCGGCGCTCGACGCCAGCGAGGAGCAGCTCGACTTCCCGATCCTCTACGGGTCGGCCAAGCAGGGCTGGATGGCCGAGAGCCCGGACGGGTCGCACGAAGCCGGCATGCAGCCGCTGTTCGACCTGATCGTGCGCCATGTCGCGCCGCCGACCGTCGAGGAAGGCCCGTTCCGCATGATCGGCACCATTCTGGAAGCCAACCCCTATCTCGGCCGCATCATCACCGGCCGCATCTCTTCCGGTTCGATCAAGCCGAACCAGGCCGTGAAGGTGCTCGGCGCCGACGGCAAGACCATCGAGACCGGCCGCATCACCAAGATCCTCGCCTTCCGCGGCATCGAGCGCACCCCGCTCGACGAAGCCGAGGCAGGCGACATCGTCGCGATCGCCGGCCTGACCAAGGGCACCGTCGCCGACACCTTCTGCGATCCGTCGGTCGACACCCCGCTCGTGGCGCAGCCGATCGACCCGCCGACCGTGTCGATGTCCTTCATCGTCAACAACTCGCCGCTCGCCGGCACCGAAGGCGACAAGGTGACCAGCCGCATGATCCGCGACCGCCTGCTGCGCGAGTCCGAGGGCAACGTTGCGCTGCGGGTCGTCGAAGCCTCGGACAAGGACGCGATGGAAGTTTCGGGCCGCGGCGAATTGCAGCTCGCGATCCTGATCGAGACCATGCGCCGCGAAGGCTTCGAGCTTTCGGTGTCACGTCCGCGCGTCGTGCTGCAGAAGGACGAGGCCACCGGCGCCACCCTGGAGCCGATCGAGGAAGTCGTCATCGACGTCGACGAGGAGCATTCCGGCGTCGTCGTGCAGAAGATGAGCGAGCGCAAGTCCGAGCTGATCGAGATGAAGCCGTCCGGCGGCAACCGTTTGCGCCTTGTGTTCTACGCGCCGACCCGCGGCCTGATCGGCTATCAGGGCGAACTGCTCACCGACACGCGCGGCACCGCGATCATGAACCGCCTGTTCCACGGCTACGCGCCGTACAAGGGCGAGATCCAGGGCCGCCGCAACGGCGTGCTGATCTCCAACGATCAGGGCGAGGCGGTGGCTTACGCGATGTTCAAGCTGGAAGATCGCGGCCCGATGATGATCGAGCCGGGCTGGAAGGTCTACAAGGGCATGATCGTCGGCGAGCATACCCGCGACAACGACCTCGAGATCAACGTGCTCAAGGGCAAGCAGCTCACCAACATCCGCACCACGTCGAAGGATGAAGCGGTGCGCCTGACCCCGCCGATCCGCATGACGCTCGAAAAGGCGCTGGCCTATATCGAGGACGATGAGCTGGTGGAGATCACGCCGAAGTCGATCCGCCTGCGCAAGCGGCATCTCGATCCTAACGAGCGCAAGCGCGCGGAAAAGTCCAAGGAAGCGGTGGCTTAAGCTACCGCTCGCAACTCTGTCATGCCCCCGGCTCGACCGGGGCATCCAGTACGCCGCGGCTCATCAGTTCGACCACAAATGTCTCTGGAATACTGGATCACCCGCCTGCGCGGGTGATGACAGCTGTGCTTGAGGCGGCTTCAGCACTCTTCGCGAACGTGCTAGAGCCCGCGCATGAGTTCCCTTCCCTCCTCCGTTGACGTCGCGATCATCGGTGCGGGCGCCGCCGGCCTCGGCGCGGCGCATGCGCTGGCAGGCTCCGGCCTCTCCGTGGTCGTGCTGGAGGCGCGCGACCGGCTCGGCGGCCGAGCCTGGACGGTGCAGGCCTCGCCCGAAGTCACCTTCGACGTCGGCTGCGGCTGGCTGCACTCCGCGGACAACAACTCCTTCGTCGCGATTGCGAAACAGCTCGGTTTCGAGGTCAACAAGGACCTGCCACCCTGGCGCGAGCGCGCCTATGGCAACGCGTTTGCGAAAGCCGAGCGCGACGATTTCATGCACGCGATGGACGCCTTCTATCAGCGGCTGTGGAAGGCCGCCCTGAAGGGCCAGGATGTCCCCGCGAGCTTGAGCCTGGAGCCCGGCAATCGCTGGAATCCCATGATCGACGCGATCTCGACCTACATCAACGGTTGCGAACTGAAGGACATGTCGACGCTGGACTGGAACGCCTATGAGGACAGCGACCTCAACTGGCGCGTCCGCCGCGGCTACGGCGCTCTGATCGCAGCCTATGGCGCGCCCTGCCCGTTGGCGCTGAACTGCAGCGTCACGCTGGTCGATCATTCGGACAAGCGCATCCGCATCGAGACATCGCAGGGCACGCTGACCGCGGACAAGGTGATCGTCACCGTGCCGACCAATCTTATCGCCAATGAGGCCATCCGCTTCTCGCCACCTCTCCCCGCCAAGGTCGATGCCGCGGCCGGCCTGCCGCTCGGGGTCGACGACAAGGTGACGTTGGCGCTCGAGGACGCCGAAGCCTTCCCGAAGGAAGGTAATTTGCGCGGCGCCACGATGCGCACCGACATGGGCACCTATCATATCCGCCCGTTCGGCCAGCCCTGCATCGAAGGCTTTTTCGGCGGCAGCTTTGCGCGCGAACTGGAAGACGCCGGCGACGGCGCTCTTGCAGCGCAAAGCATCGACGAGATCGCAGGCTTACTCGGCAACGACATCAAGGGAAAGCTGAAGCCGCTCTGCGAGTCGCGCTGGGCGCATGATCCTTTCGCAAGAGGCTCCTATTCGCACGCGCTGCCGGGCCACGCCGGCGACCGCGCCATACTGGCAGCGCCGGTGGACGGACGGCTGTTCTTTGCGGGAGAGGCGACATCGCCGAACTTTTTCTCGACGGCGCACGGGGCAAGGGACAGCGGCGAACGGGCGGCACAGGAAGTGCTGGAAGTTCTGGGCACACCGTAACCACACACGCCGTCATTGCGAGCGCAGCGAAGCAATCCAGAATCTTTCCGCAGCGGCAGCCTGGATTGCTTCGCTGCGCTCGCAATGACGAATTACTCGATCACCCGCGCCCGCAAGTCGGCATCCGGTACGAAGCACGAATCATACTTGCCGAAGATGCGGTAGCGGTTGCGCGCGACGAGGCTGTACATCGGGTCGCGCAACGCTTTCGGCACAGCGAATAGCATGCTCACCCAGCCCCAGCCGGGGAGCTGCGACAGCACCGTCAGCGCGGCGTCCGACTTCATGAACACCTCGCCGCCATGGATAACAGCGTTTGTGTCCGGATCATCCGGATCGATGCCGAACGTGCGTGCGAGCCTAGCACCATAGTCCGACTGGATCGGCGTGAAGCGAAATCGCCTCGCCGTGTCGCGCGCGGCCACGAATCGCACCCAGCGCGAGCAGAAGATGCAGACGCCGTCGAATAGGATGATGTCATCGTCGGGCCATTTGGGCATCAGCGATTATCCAACATCAAAAGCGCGACAAGCATCAGCACGATGGCCGGTCCCGTCTTCACCAGTGCGCCGAGCGGCTCGATCCAGAGGTCGGGCGCGAGGATCGCCGCACCGAGCATATAGCCGAGCGAGGCGAGGATGCCGGAGACGAGTCCGACCGCAGCAGTGCGACGGAAGGCGATCAGCCCGCCGATGCTCATGTCCATCACGCTGGTGCCGATGTTAATGGGATCAATCAGTGCCGGTGAGAAACCGTGCGCGGATAAAATGTCGGCGGCGGCGCGATAGGACACGAACAACGCGATGAAGCCGGAGACGATCCAGAACGCGACCAAACTGGCGAAGATCAGCGCCTTGACTAAGAACAGCCGCGCGAACCATTTGTCCTGGATGGTGGCGGGATGGCGCCCCATCGCCTCCGTCAACGTCTTCGGCGCGATGCCCGTGGCGGCGATCCACGTCGAGGGATCTCCGCTCACGCCGCGGCGCAGCTCGGCGATGGCCGTGGAGCGCATCGGCGGCATCCAGCCAAGATAGCTGGCGACGTCGCCGCCTTTCGCGCCGAGATCGAGCATGAAGGACGGCATCGCGACGCGCAACCAGCCGGCCGTGCCGAACGCGATACGAAACTGCTCGATGACGCCAGCCATTGTGATCGGTTCGACCTGCATCAGGTCCCAGTTCACGGCCTTCACCGATGCGTCATCGATATCGCGCGCGGCAAGCCAGGCAATGGTGGCGGAAATATCCTCGACAGCAACGGGCTGGAACGGCGTCGCCATCTCCTTCTCCGGCAGGTCGAGCGGAAAGGCCGCAAGCGCGCGGAGCATCGCACTGCCGCCATAGGCCGACGGCGCGACCACGAAACCGGGCCGCAGGATGGCGTGGGGAAGGCCGGAAGCCGCGATCATACGTTCGGCCTCACGCTTCGTTGTTGCGAACGCGGTTCGATCCTCGCCCGCGGTCCCGGGAATCGAGATGTGCACCAACCGGATCGCACGGCCGCTGCCGCCAATCGCCTGAAGCAATCGTGCGACGAGATTCCGATGCACCGCGTTGGTGTCGCTGCCGGGTCCGTCCTGGAGCACACCGAGGCAGTTCACGACGACATCGACCGCGTACTCGCCGAGGAGGTGCGCCAGCGCGGCTACCTCGAGCGAGAGGATCGGCAGCTCGATGTCCAGCGTGCTCATCTTGTGGGCGGGCGACAGGCTGCGCGCCACCCCGATCACGCGAAGTCCCTGCGCGCGAAGAGCGTCGGTGACATAGCGACCGATCAGGCCTGAGGCGCCGAGCACGAGAATGGTTCGCTGGCTCATGACCCTCCTCAAAACGGTTTTGCGATCATCAGCCAGAGGATCAGCATCGTGGCCCCGAAGCCGGGGAAACCGAACGCGAACCAGCGGCGAAACAGGACGAAATAGCGCTGCGGAAGCGCGCCACGCTGCTCGGCGGCCTTCCGCGCGAGGTCGCGCATCTCGATCTGCATGAAGATCACGGGGATCCAGAACAAGCCAGCAATTGCATAGAGCGCAAGGGAGGCGAGCAGCCAGCGCTCGGCGACCGATGTTGCCGAGAGCATCATCAGCAGGCCGCCCGTGACCGGCTGGAGGATCACGGCGGACAACGTGAAGATCGCGTCGGCGATCACGACTACCGAAGCGGTGCGCGCGATGAACGCCACGTCGTTCGTGCGATGTGCCATCAGCATGAAGAAGGCAATACCGGTTCCGGTGCCGAGGATGACGATAGCTCCGAGCACATGCAGATATTTGATGAGGAAATACAGCGTCATGGCTTCTTGGTCACCACGGGCTTGGGCAGGTTCAACCCACGCGCAAGCTCGGCACTCGCGGCTTTGACGCCGGCCTCGGTTTCGATCATCCAGTGGCCCTCGCTGCCGACGGCCGGCGTCGTGCGGAAGTCGACCTTGCCACCGCCGCCGCGAAACGCATCGACCAACGCAAGCGAAAATGCCGGTGCAAAGTAGCTGTCATTGGCGGCAACCAGCCACGTGATGGGGATGCGCGCGGCCTTGCCGAATTCAGCCGCCGCGGCGAGAAGTGTATGCGGCGCGCAGATCCGGTTCGGCTCGTCATTGGCATAGCCGCCACGGCCCGGCGCAATGGCGATGATGGCGGAGATCGCCTTCGGATCGGCATTCGCGAGCGCCAGCGCGCCCCAACCGCCGGCGGAATGTCCGATCACGATCGCGGCGTCGTTCCGGATAAAATCCTGCTTTCGCACATAGTCCAGCGCGAGCGCGATTTCGTCGGCCGTTGCGCGGCCCGAGCGCACATAGTCCGCCTCGTCGCAGCCACCCTGGTCCTCGACATAACGGCCGCCTGTTACGCCATGGCCGAGCCGTTCCGGCACCAGCACGGCGAAGCCGCGCGCGATGAGGAACGCAGCGAGCGCGCGGTATTCCGGCTGAGACATTTGCGCGCGCCGCAACCCATTTTGCGTCGAAGCATGCGCGATCACCGCAAGCCGGAACGGGCCGGCACCCGGCGGGCGAAACAGCAAGGCATGAGCGGCGATGTCGGTATCCGGCGACGGCACGTGCCATTGCTGACGGCGAAACGGATCGCCCTCCGCTCCGGACGAACCAAAAATGACCTGAGCGCACACAGGCGGCGCAGTCAGCAAGGCCAACAGAGCCAGGAGCACGAGAATGTTGAGGAGCCGCATGAATGGCCGGAGGCGAGAACAGCGACAGTTAGACTAGTAGGAACGAATCAATATCGGCAGACTTTCTGCGTTGCCATTGCCGTTCATTCGTTGCCGCAAAGCAGTTTTGCACCGACGCAGAGCACCCCGGTGCCATTCGAATCGGCGTCTTGTCTTTTTTCGGTACAACATGGTTCAAATACTGATGCAGAAAGTCCACAGGTTAACCGATAATTAAGGATAGGTCTTGCCGCCGGCGCGGCGACTTGGTTTGATCACGTCCATGAGCACAACCCTGATCGAGGTCCGGCCGGCCAAAGCCGCAGATGCAACTGCGGTGGCGTCCACCCATGACGAAGCCTGGCGCTCCGCCTATCAGGGCATCATTCCCGGCGCCGAACTGGAAAAGCTGATCAACCGCCGCGGTCCGCAATGGTGGGACAGCGCGATCCGCAAGGGCAGCCGCGTCAGCGTGCTGGTGTTCGGCGACAAGATCGCAGGCTACGCCAATTACGGCCGCAACCGCGCCCGCAGCCTGCATTTCGACGGCGAGGTCTACGAGCTCTATCTGCGTCCCGAATTCCAGGGCCTGGGCTTCGGCCGCCGCCTGTTCACCGCGGCCCGCCGCGACCTGATGCAGAGCGGCCTGAAGAGCATGGTGGTGTGGGCGCTCTCGGACAACGATCCGGCCACCGAGTTCTACCGTGCCTTGGGCGGCCGCATGGTGGCGCGCTCCTCGGAGCGTTTCGGGCCGAAGTCGCTCGACAAGGTTGCCTTCGCTTGGACCAATTGAGCTGCTGAAGTCCGGCCGGCAGCAATTCCCTTCCGTCGATACCGCTGCCTTTTGAGCCGGTGATCGCCGGATTCATTATTTCACAAAAACGCGATGGATCAGCGGGCCAAGCCCGCGTATGACAGCGCCAAAATCGCTGCCGGGTGCGATTTAACCTCGGCAACAACGGAGCCTTGAATGCGTATCGATGCGATCTCGATCGGGAAAAACGTACCCAATGACATCAACGTCATCATCGAAGTCCCCGTGGGCGGCGAACCGATCAAATACGAGATGGACAAGGAAGCGGGCACGCTGGTGGTCGACCGCTTCCTCTACACTCCGATGCGTTACCCCGGAAACTACGGCTTCATCCCGCACACGCTGTCCGATGACGGCGATCCCTGCGACGTCCTCATCATCAACACTCGCGCTATCATCCCAGGCGCGGTCATGAGCGTGCGCCCGGTCGGCGTTCTGTTCATGGAAGACGAGGCCGGCGGTGACGAGAAGATTCTGGCGGTGCCTTCGTCCAAGCTCACCCAGCGCTACGACAAGGTGAAGTCGTATTCCGACCTGCCGGACATCACGCTCCAGCAGATCCAGCACTTCTTCGAGCACTACAAGGATCTCGAACCAGGCAAGTGGGTGAAGATCCTGCGTTGGGGCGGCCCCGAGGATGCGCACAAGCTGATCCTCGAAGGCATAGATCGCGAGAAGAAGAAGAACGGGTAGGTCTTTTGTCCCGGACGCAGCGCACCGTGACGACGCGCTGCTGAGCCGGGGCCAGTACTGCGGTGCCATGCGTCCCGGCTCAGCGTCGCGTCATTTCATGCCGCGCCGCGTCCGGGACACGAGAGTGGCGTTACACCGCCGGTTTCGGCAGCCCTGCAATTGCGCAGGCCGCGCGCAACGTGTTCACCAGCAGGCAGGCGACTGTCATCTGACCGACGCCGCCCGGCACCGGCGTGATGGCGCCAGCCACTGCGAGCGCTTCCTGATAGGCAACGTCGCCGACGAGACGCGTCTTGCCGTCGTCCTTCGGGATCCGGTTGATGCCGACGTCGATCACGGTCGCCCCCGGCTTCAGCCAGTCGCCGCGCACCATCTCGGACTTTCCGACCGCGGCATAGACGAGGTCTGCGCGCTTGACGAGCCCGGGCAGGTCGCGCGAGCGCGAATGCGCGATGGTCACCGTGGCGTTCTCGTTCAGCAACAGTTGCACCAGCGGACGGCCGACGAGGTTGGATCGGCCGATGACGATGGCGTTCATGCCTTCGAGCGAAGCATGCACGCTCTTGGTCAAAATGATGCAGCCGAGCGGCGTGCAGGGCGACAGCGCCTCGAAACCGCCGGCGAGGCGGCCGGCATTGTTCGGATGCAGCCCATCGACATCCTTGGCGGGATCGATGGCATTGACGACGGTCTCGGTGTCGAGGCCCTTGGGCAGCGGCAGTTGCACCAGAATACCGTGCACGGCGGGATCGCGGTTGAGTTTTGCGACCAGCGCCAGGAGATCTGCTTGCGAGACGTCGGCCGGCAGCTTGTGCTCGAACGAGGCCATGCCGGCGGCCTGGGTCTGGGTATGTTTCGAGCGGACATAGACCTCGCTGGCGGGGTCGCTGCCGACCAGGACCACCGCAAGGCCCGGTACCAGATTGTGCTCGCGTTTGACGCGTGCGACCTCGTCGGCGACGCGGGCGCGAAGTTCCGCGGCGATGACTTTTCCGTCGATGATCTTGGCGGTCATGTCAGTTCCCTCAGTCCGTCGATTTGGCTGATGCGAGCTGGCGCAGGGCCTCTCCGAGCCGCGCCGGATCGCCGTCGACCGCGATCTGCTTCAACCGCGAGGTCGCTCCCGACAGGAGCTTGACGCTGGCCTTGGGCACGCCCAGCGATTTCGCCAGCAGCACCAGAACGGCCTTGTTGGCCTCGCCGCCATCGGCGATGGCGCGCACCCGCACCTTGAGCACGCTGCGGCCATCGGAGAGCTGCTCGATCCCGTCGATGTCGTCACGGCCGCCGCGCGGCGTTACCCGCAGCGCGATGCTGATTCCTGCGGCCCCGTAACGCCAAGGTTCCTTGATGACAAGGTTCTTTGGCAACCCGGGGCGCTCCAGCCTGCTTAGATCACGTTCGGGTAGATGTAATACAGGATCACCCGCTCGATGAACATGATGAGCAGGATCAGGATGATGGGTGAGATGTCGAGGCCGCCGAGGCTGGGCAGGAAATTGCGAATCGGCGCCAGGACCGGCTCCGTGATTCGGTACAGGAACTCCGCCACCGCCGACACGAACTGGTTGCGGGTATTTACGACGTTGAAGGCGATCAGCCAGGACAGGATCGCGGACGCGATCAGCAGCCAGACGTAGAGGTCGAGCACGATGATGACGATGTCGAGAACGGCACGCATGGCTTTTAAAAACTCTGGCTGCGGTCGGGATTGACGTCTTTTGCTAGATATCGGTTCCCCCCGGTCCAAACAAGGGAAGTCGGTGCCGGGATGGCTAAAACCGGGTTACAGCCGTCCTTGACTTGACCTTGGCGGGGACTTAAATGGCGCCCGGTTGTCGGCCGCATTGACCAGAGCGGCCTACAAAAGGGGCCATAGCTCAGCTGGGAGAGCGCGTCGTTCGCAATGACGAGGTCGGCGGTTCGATCCCGCCTGGCTCCACCAGCCTTCGCTCGCTTCGCGAGCTACGGCTCGGCAAGCCCGGAAGGTCTCTCGCAGCGAAGTAAGCGAAGGCTGCCGCGGCGTAGCCCGAAGGGCGAAGCCGGGCTCCATCCGCCCCCCTACTTCCCCGTAAATCTCGGCGGCCGCTTCTCCATGAAGCTTGCGACCCCCTCCCGGAAATCGCTGCCGTTCAGCGCCACCATCATGTCCCGGTTGGCCGCGATCGTCGCCTCCGCCAGCGTCTGGAACGGCACCTCGTAGAGCTGCCGCTTGATCACGGCCATCGCGCTCGGCGAGACGAAATCGGCGAGGTCGCGCGCATAGGCATAGGTCTCCTCGCGGAGTTTTTCCGGCGAGCAGAGCCGGTTGACCAGCCCGATCCGCAACGCCTCGTCACTCGAAACGCGCCGCGCCGAGAGCAACAGATCCATCGCGTTGGCGTGGCCGACGATTCGCGGCAGCATCCAGCTGATGCCGTGCTCTGCGATCAATCCGCGCCGCGCGAAGGCTGTCGTGAACACCGTGTTGTCGGCGGCAAAGCGCAGGTCGCAATAGAGCGCGTGGACGAGGCCGATGCCGGCGGTCGCGCCGTTGAGCATGGCGATGACGGGCTTTCCGATCGACGGATAGAAGCCATAGCGCGTCTGCCAATCGGGCCGCCGGTTCATGTCGAAGGGCGGCAGGTTCGACGCGCGCCTGACATCATCGGGGTCGAGCCCCTTCAATGCGTCCATGTCGGCACCGGCGCAAAAGGCACGGCCCGCGCCGGTGATGACGATGACGCGGACATTGTCATCGGCGCTCGATGCTTCCATTGCGTGGCGCACGTCGCGCTCCATGATCGGCGTCCACGCATTCATGCGGTCGGGACGGTTGAGCGTGATGGTCGCGACCTTGTCACGGACCTCATAGAGAATGTGTTCGTAGGCCATGGCGCTCTCCCTTTGTTTGCCGGCACGCGTTCGCGCGCGCTCGTTGACAATGAGCCTAGCATACAAACGGATGAGAAGAGCTTGCGCTAAGGCGCGATCACTCGGCTGCTTGCGCCAGAACCGGTCGGCGCGTCAGCCAGCCGTCCATGAAGTGATCGAGCCAGGCGCGTTCGGCGGCATCGTAGACGGCACGATCCGCGAAATGATGATGCCGCTGCCGCGCGCCGGGCGCGCTGAGGCCGTCATAGCCGCGCGTGGTCCAGCGATGCATCATCGCGTAGGTCACGTCAGGATGAAACTGCACGCCGAAAGCGTTGCCGGTGCGGAACGCCTGCACCGGAAAATCATCGCCTTCCGCAAGCAGTTCAGTGCCGACCGGCAACTCGAAACCTTCGCGATGCCAGTGATAGACCCGCGCCGGCCAATTCGGGCAGAGCCGGTATCCCGCTTCTGTCGGGCGGATCGGGTAGTAGCCGATCTGGGTCAGCGCATCGGCATGCGGCGCAACGCGAGCTCCTAACTGCTTCGCCAGCATCTGCGCGCCGAGGCAGATGCCGAGGAACGGCCGCTGTTCGCGGAGCGGAATTTCGATCCAGTCGATCTCGCGGCGGATGTAGTCGTCCGGATCGTTGGCGCTCATGGGACCGCCGAAGACCACCGCGCCGGCATGCTGGTCGAGGGTCTCGGGCAGCGGATCGCCGAAGCGGGGACGGCGGATGTCGAGGCGATGGCCGAGCGCGCGCAGCGCATTGCCGACGCGGCCGGGTGTCGAGGATTCCTGATGCAGGATGATCAGAACCGGCAACCGGGTTTCGGAGGCGGCGACGTTCGGCGTCCTTCTGGGGAAGGGCACCACTTCTGCGCCACCAAACCTGTTCGTCCGGAACGACATGGTCTCTGCGAGTGCTATCGGTTCAGACCGCCAGCATAACTAAGCGATCGTTAATTTCGTGTGAGTTTGCGCACACACACGCCCGATAGAAAGCAAGCTCCGGGCCACGACCGACCGAGAGCTCTCTTTACTGTCTTTGCCTCTGAAACCGGCTGGTAGCCGACAGGATGAAGCCGCGCGGGAAGAAGCGCAGCGCAAATGGCACGATCTTGATGCCCATACCAGGGAGCACTGCCCGCTTGTTGGCCATCAGGCCGCGATAGGCCTGCCGTGCGACATCGGCGGCAGGAACATTGAGAAGGGCCGTATCATGGCCGGACCCAACGCCGGCGCGCGCCTGGAATTCGGTGGGCACCGGGCCCGGGCAAAGGACGGTGACGCGAACGCCGTGCGGTGCAAGCTCCGCCCGCAAGGCCTCCGTCAGGGAAATGACATAGGCCTTGGACGCGTAGTAGACGGCCATGCCGGGTCCGGGCAGAAAGCCGGCGACCGATCCGACGTTGAGCAGACCGCCCTTGTTCTTGATGAGCTGATCGGCAAAGCGCAGCGACAGATCCGTCAGGGCCCGGACATTGACATCGACGATGCCGAGCTGCTCGACGCGGTCGCGCTCGATTGCGTCACCGAATACGCCGAAGCCGGCATTGTTGACGAGATTGTCGAGCTCGACGCCTTCGGCGACGAGTGCGGCCGCGATCTTCTCGCCGGCATCCGCATCCTCGAGATCGCAGGCGATCACGATCGGCTTCTTGCCGCCCTTGGCGGCGAGCTCGTTCGCGAGCGCCTCGAGCCGGTCCGCGCGTCGCGCCGTCAACGCAAGACGATGTCCGTTCGCGGCGAACACACGCGCCAGCTCCGTGCCGATGCCCGCCGAGGCACCGGTGATCAACGTTACCCGCTCAGTCACGATCGAGATCTCTTCAATTGAAGTTTTTTGGCCCCGCAATGCTGGAACGAGAGCATAGGCCGAGCGCGACAGGCAAGCGGCGCTGGCAGCATGGCCACTTGAGCGGGTGACAGGGGGCGCAAAACCCCGGGATTTTACGGACGAACCCCGGAGTCGAGACGGCCGGGGGCTACATTAAAGTTTCGTCATGTGTCGCCACAACCGTCAATTGGTTGTGCTGGCGAGATCACCCACCGAGCGCGCTGTCCTTGACCTGACCACCGGCACGATCTGCGACCGCGTGCTTCAGGTCGATCCGGTCGCGCTGGGCGATCCCGAGCAGGTCGGAGGCGCGCCAGACCACATTATCCTCGAACTCGGTGACCTGGCCGTCGGCGTAGACCAGCTCCCACATCATCTGGACGACCCGCTTGCGGCCCTCTTCGTCGAGTGAGCGCATGATGATGCTGGTGAAGTGATAGAGGTCGACCGCCTCGCCCTCGACCTCCGTCGCATCCGCGATCAGACGATCGGCAGTGCCGCGATCGAGCCCGAAGTGGCTTTCGATCAGGCTATGCAATTTGCGCTGCTCGGCAGCCGTCGGCTGGCCGTCCAGCGAGATCACGTGAACCAGCAGCGCGGTCGCCGCCAGCCGGTAATCACTGTCACCGAATGCGCGGTCCTGGGCATGGGGAGCAACAATGTCGGCGATGAATTGGCGCAGGCCGTCGAGCATAAGGTCCTACCGAAATCGATGAAGCCGCGGAGCACGGCCGCTACCAGCATTATATGAGCAGGAAACTCAACCGGCGCAACGTGCGTCAGTTCCGCGCGACGCATTACGTTTCGGCAATCTGGAGCGTTTGCCGGGCTCACGACAGAGGTTTGGCGCAAATTGCCTCCACAACGTCATTGCGAGCGCAGCGAAGCAATCCAGGATCTTTCCGCGATGACACTGGATTGCTTCGTCGCAAGTGCTCCTCGCAATGACGGAGACCGTAGGGACCATCGTCCGTCACGGTATCTCGTACACCACCATCTTGTCGGCGATGCCGCGCAGTGCGGCCTGCTTCTGGATCGGCCTGATCTCGCGCTGCTTGAGGACTTCGGCGACCGCCGGTGCATCCAGCACCGGGCCGGTGATGTGGATCTCCTGCGCGGTCGAGAGGCTCTGCACGCGGGCGGCGATGTTGACGGTCTGGCCGAAATAATCCTGCCGCTCGTTCAGCATCACCGCGAGACACGGACCCTCGTGGATGCCGATCTTGACGATCAGATCGGCAGTGCCGCGCTTTTTGTTGAGCTCGTCCATCGCCGCGCGCATCCGCAAACCCGCTGCGATCGCATGCTCGGGACGGACGAAGGTCGCCATCACGGCGTCGCCGATGGTCTTCACCACCGCGCCTTTCTCGGAGGAGATGATCTCGAGCAGCGCATGGAAATGCGCGCGCACGAGGTCGAAGGCGGCGAGATCGCCGACGCGCTCATAGAGCGCGGTCGAGCCCTTCAGATCGGTGAACAGGAAGGTCAGCGAGGTGATCTGGAGCCGCTGGTCGAGACTGAGATTGTCCGCCTTGAACACGTCGCGAAACGTCTGGTTCGACAGCATCCGCTTGGCGGTAAGAAACGGTTTGCGCTTGCCGATGAGGTGATGGAGTGCCTCGGCCGCGATGAACACCGACGGCAGCACGCGCACGCCGGCCTGGTTTTCCAGCGACAGCCGCAGCGGGCCCGGCCGCATGGTCGTGGTTCCCGTCGGCGCCTGCACCTTGTTGTACATGATGGCGAGCTGCTGACGGTCCTTGGTCGGCTCGCCCTGCACGTCGATGAAATGGGCGGCGTGCGTCACCGGTTCGAAGATGATGATGAAATCGTTCGGCAGTTGCAGCGACATGGTCGCCTTCTCGCCGGCCGGCAGCTCCATCGTATCCAGCGTCACCTCGTTGGCGAGCGTCGCAAACGATTCCTTGTTGAAGTCGACGCCGGAGCTCCAGAACACCTGCTTGAAATACTCCCACACCGGCAGCGTATCGGGATCATGCGCCGCAATGCGCCGGACACGTGAATTGACGGTGAAGGAGACTTCGACCTGATCGTCGACCGAGGTCTTGTAGCCGCAGGCGCAGAGCGCGCAGTGATACTCATCTGGCTTGAGCGCCTTGAGGGTCGAATGCGCGCCCAGCACGCCGCCGCAGCCCGGGCACAACACGTTCCAACCGAGATCGAACAGGCCGAGCCGCGCCGAATGCAGAAACGCCGAAATCACGCGCTCTTCGTCGAGATTGTGCTCTCTGGAGAAGTCCAGGACATTGACGCGGTTGAGCTCGTGATCCTCACCATCTTCGATGAGGCGCGTGATCGCGTCGACCACTTTCGCATCGGCGGTCTGCTTCAGAACGGAAAACTGGGCCTGGATGTCGCTCATGGCGTAACTCTATCTGGTGTGGATTACGCCGTCGGCCAGGCGAATGCCTGTCACCGACGCGTGATGCGGAACAGGGGTGAACGGTCCGGCTGGGTCGTGACGACGCCGAGCGGAATGACAGGGCTGGTATCGGCAAGCTCGACACGGAACGCGCCGATCAGCCGGGCCAGCGCCAGCACGGATTCGGCTTGCGCGAACGGTGCGCCGATGCACACGCGCGGACCCGCGCCAAAGGGCAGATAGGCAAACCGATCGGGCGCTTCCGTCGACATGAAGCGTTTTGGAATGAACGCGTTCGGCTGATCCCACAGTTTCTCGTGCCGGTGCAGCAGCCACGGCGCGATCATGATGATGTCGCCCTTGCCGATGGCGACGCCGGCCGCGTTGTCCTTCTCGCGCGCGGCCCGGGCGATCAGGAAGGCCGGCGGATAAAGCCGCATGGTCTCCTCGATCGCGGCGCGGGTGAACTTCTGGCGATCAATGTCGGCCATGCTGTCGAGATGCTCGCCACGGGTCTCGGAGGCGATCTCCTCCTGCGTATCGGGATCGAGCGCGAGCAGATAGAGCGCCCAGAATAGCGCGGTCGCCGTGGTCTCGTGGCCTGCGAGGATTATGGTCGCGACTTCGTCGACGAGTTGCTCGTCCGAAAAGCCCTTGCCGGTCTCAGGATCGCGCGCCTCGTCCATGAGATCGAACAGATCGCGCGGCGGCGCGCCGTCCTTTTTGCCCATCTCACGCCGCTCGGCGATCAGCATCGCGACGAATTCGGTCCAGCGCTTGCGGAAACGGGCGCGGGCAAAATCCATCGGGCTTGGCCAGGACAGCGGCAGCACCATGTCGAGCAAGTACGGCCGTCCGAGTCGGGCTCCATACTCCATGACGAAGTTGCGCAAGGTCGGACCATGACGGTCCATGCCGAACGAGAACATGGTGCGTCCGGCGATCTCCAGCGTCATCCGCTGCATGATCTCGCGCAGATCGACCGGCTCGCTCGTTTGCGCGTCGAGCTTCGCGATGGTCTCGTCGAGCACCGCCGTCATGTGCGGAACGAGATTTGCGGTCGCACGCGGCGTGAACGCCGGCGCGAGCGTGCGGCGCTGAAACGTCCACGAATGGCCCTCCGCAATCAGAAGACCGTCGCCGAGCACGGGACGAAGCATGCGGATGCCCGCCGGGGTGCGGGAATAATTCTCGTAATTGCTGAGCAGGACATGCCGGATCGCATCCGGCCGGTTCAGGATGAAACTGTTGCGGAAGAAGAAGCGGCTCTCGATGACGTCTTCCTCATAGGCGCGCTGCCCCCAGGTCGCGATCATGTTCCGCTTGATCACGGCAAGCCGGCCGAGGAACGACATGTCGTCGGGCGCACGCGGCGGCGTCGGAGGGACGATGGGCCGACGCACACTGGCGATGTTCATGGCTCGCTCCCGCAGAGGTGACGCAGGCAATTAGCTAGTAAGTCAGCTCGGCAATCGCAATCCTGTTCTCGGAGGCAGGCCAGGCGCGTGCCACAATTCGTTCTTCGCTAAATTGGGCCACGATGTTACGCCCGACCTCGCCGGCCGAAAGGCGCAGTGTTGCTGTCGAATCCGTGGGCACACCCGATTTGACGTCCGACGGCTCCTTGCCGTCGAGCAGCACCACGTCCCGCGGCAGGCCGAAATAACCGCGCGGGCGCGACATGATCACGACAGCCCCGGCGTCCTTGTCCGCGGGCCCGAGCGGACGCGCAGCGCGCAGATGCACCAGGTCGGACGAGCGCGGGAAGGGCGAGCGGTAGATGTGCGTGGTCGGCGCATCCGGCGCTACGAGGGCGAATTCGAGCGACCAGGAAGGCTCGACCTGCGCCGGTCCCCAGCGGCCGTCGGCGCCGGTCTTCGCGCTGTACACGGCGCTACCCTTGCGCTCCCCGGTTTCAGGATCGACGCGAAAGACATCGACGGTTGCGCCGGCCACCGGCCGATTGGTCGGCGCGCCTCCCGGTGTGCCCGTCACAAGGCCACTCAGCCTGACGCTCTGCTCCGGCACAATCGCGATCCGCGCGGGCTCGCGAGCGGCGATGAACTTATAGATCTCGCGGAAGGCTCGGGGGTGAAACGCCACCTCGCGATGATCGAGGGCGCCGAGCACGAGGTTGGTGGCCCCCTTCAACTCCGGACCTTCGACGCTGACGCCGGTTGGCGTACCGGGCTTGCCGATGAAACGGCCATCGGCCTGCGCGTATTTGTCCATGCCGTCACTGCGCAAGGTGAGGAAGGCAACACCCGGTGTCACTTCGCTCTCGCCATCGTTCAGGCTGCGCAGGAACGCGCCGCGACCGTTGAACTCGCTGTTCGGCTGGTCGTCGGTCGCGAACACGCCGTGATTGGGCGTGCCGCACAGCACGGCATGGCTGACATCGCCGCCGCCGCCGTTCCTGATCGCGTTTCGGATCGCGTAGCCGCCGCGCGAGCTGCCGACCAGTGCCACGCGGCCCGCGCCGGTGCGGCGCTTCAGTTCGGCTATGGCGGCGGCGAGCTCGCGGCGCTGGTCCTCGGTCGAGGAGCGGCCTGCCTGTTCGACCTTGTCGTCACTTCGTGCATTGGGATCGGTGAAATTGATCGCCGCCATGCGGTCGCGCGCGATACCGTTGGATTCCATCCGCCACAAGGTCGTCATCCAGAGCGCGTCGTAGTCGCCATTGCCGTGCACGAACAGGATCGGAGGCACCTCGCCCGGCCCGGCAGGTGAAGGTTGAGCCAATGCGCCCGTCCGCAGGCTCGCAACTGCGAAGGGCAAGCTGCCGGCCCCTTGCAAGATCATCCGTCGTGACAGCTTCATCTGTTCCTCCCCGGCAAAACCATCTCTTTGCACCGCTTATACCGGCCTAACCACTGGACAGCGAAGGACTTTCGCAGGCATCACTGAACTTGCCGGAATCGCCCGAAGGCCGCTCCAAGACAACTTCAAGACAACTCCAAGACCACTTCTGCCAGCCCATTTGGAAGGGGACATGACCGAGCAGACGAACCGCCAGAAAATTGCGGCCGACGGCATCATGGCGCCGCTGCGGTACACCGTGTTCCGGCGCATCTGGCTCGCCAGCCTGCTCTCCAATCTCGGCCTGCTGATCCAGGGCGTGGGCGCCGCCTGGGCCATGACGCAGATGGCGGCCTCGGCGGACAAGGTGGCGCTGGTGCAGACCGCTCTGATGCTGCCGATCATGCTGATCTCGATGCCGGCCGGCGCCATCGCCGACATGTATGACCGCCGCATCGTGACCCTGATCGCACTCATGATCGCGCTGACTGGCGCGACAGCGCTCACGGTCCTGGCCTGGCTCAACTACATTTCCCCGGAAACGCTGCTCGTCTTCTGCTTCGTCGTCGGCAGCGGCAACGCACTGTTCGGTCCGGCCTGGCAGTCCTCAGTCAGCGAGCAGGTGCCGCCCGATGCCCTGCCATCGGCCGTTGCGCTGAACGGCATCAGCTACAACATTGCGCGCAGCTTCGGTCCGGCGGTCGGTGGTGTCATCGTCGCCGCGCTCGGTGCGGTGGCGGCGTTTGCGTGCAATGCGATCCTCTATTTGCCGTTGCTGGTGGTGCTGCTGCTCTGGCGGCGCAACACCGAACCCTCGCGCCTGCCGCGGGAGAAGCTCAACCGCGCCATGGTGTCGGGCTTCCGCTACATCACCAATTCGCCGCCGATCAAGATCGTGCTGTTGCGCACGTTGGTGATGGGCCTGATTGGCGGCGCCATCATGGCGCTGATGCCGCTGGTCGCGCGCGATCTGCTGCATGGCGGCGCGCAGACCTACGGCATCATGCTCGGTGCCTTCGGGATGGGCGCCGTGGTCGGTGCGCTCAACATCCACGAATTGCGCAAGCGCATGAGCGGCGAAGCTGCGATCCGCGCCTGCACCATCTCGATGGCGTTTGCGATGGCCGCTCTTGCCGTGAGCACCGAGCCGGTGCTGACCGCGGCTGCACTGGTGCTCGCCGGCGCGGTCTGGATGGCCGCCATTGCGCTGTTCAATATCGGCGTGCAGCTTTCGGCGCCGCGCTGGGTTGCGGGCCGCTCGCTCGCAGCGTTCCAGGCCTCGATTTCCGGCGGCATCGCGATCGGCGCCTGGGGTTGGGGCCATCTCACCGACTATGCCGGCGTCGAGGTCGCGCTGCTGACGGCCGCCGGCCTGATGCTGATCTCGCCGGTGCTCGGGATCTGGCTCACGATGCCGCGCGTCGGCGCGCGCAACGAAGACGCCGATGTGCTGGCCGATCCTGAAGTCAAACTGTCGCTCACGGCACGCAGCGGGCCGCTGGTGGTCGAGATCGAATACCGCGTCGCCCAAGAGAACGCGCGCGCCTTTCACAACGTGATGCAGGACGTGCAGCTCTCTCGGCAGCGCAACGGCGCCTATGGCTGGTCGATCGCGCGCGACATCGCCGATCCCGAATTGTGGACCGAACGCTACCACTGTCCGACCTGGCTCGACTATCTACGCCAGCGCAACCGCTCAACCCAGTCCGAACGCGCACTGCATCAGGAGGCGATCGATTTCCACGTCGGCCCCGATCCGGTGCGGATCCGCCGCATGCTCGAGCGTCCGTTCGGCTCGGTGCGCTGGAAAGAGGAGACGCCGGACCAGGCAGCAAGTGAGGTGCTGCCCGTGGTCGCCACTGCGGCGGGAAGCAGCACGTAGGTTTTTGCGAGTCCGCAGCGACGCCTTATTGCCCGTGATCCGTCAGCACCTTGTCGCAGCCTTTGGTGAGCCGCGTACGGTTCTGCTTGAGGCAGGCGAGCACAGCCTGATCGCCATTGTTCATCACCGGGCGGCAGAAGCGCGTGACGTCGCGTGCGCAGGCGTCGTGACCGGGCTGCTGCGCTGACGCAGCCGATGCAAACAGGATCAATGGAATGATGGAAAGAAATCTGGTCATCGCGTAATGCCTCTTACCCGGAAGATGTGCGGGCGAAGCTAGAGCGACGATCCCGAGGCCGCAACGGCTTTATTGACAGGCGGGCCTGCGCCGCCGCGTGGCTCCGGCATTCACGCCGGGGCACATCGCGAGGGGAGCGAACCGACGCAACGAGCGATCGTTGCTGTTACTGACTGTCCTGGGCGTCAGCGACCTTGCGTGACGCGCCGCCCTTGGCGAGTTCCTTGTCCATCACGGTGCGGCAACCGGCGCTCAGATCCGAACGATGCTTCATCATGCACGCCGTGATCTTCGGGATGTTCGGGATTTCCGACGAGCACAGACGGAAGGCGTCGCCAGTGCACTGCTGCTGCGCTTCGGACGAGAAGGCGAAGCTCGAGCCGGTCGAGGCGATCGAGAGGATTGCGGCAAAGCCCAGAGCCAGGCTGGTGTCGCGGATCTTGCTACTTAAGGACTTGGTGTTCAGAGACTTGGTGTTCAGCGAGTTGGTCATTTGAAGCTCCCATTGGCACCGCTGGAAGCGGGCCCGTTGTTGATGGGATCGACCATGCTCCAGCAAAACAGTTTCCACTGTGATGACGGTCACGGGAGGCCCACCCTCTGTGACTTCGGTCACGTTGGCGCACCTCGCTGAATTTCCTTCATATCCGCTGCCGTGTTGGTGTCACGTTAACTGTTCCTTCGCATTAATGGCTCGGCGAGCGGGAAATTCCGCCGGTTTGGTTGCGTAATTGGAAAGAATGGCGATGCGTAATGCGTTGGGCCTGATGCTGGCCAGTGTAGTTGCGGCGGTCGTGATTGCCGCCGGCGGTTGGTTTTATTATTCCTCGCGCGCCGACCAGGCCGCTCCCAAGACAATTGCCGCCCGTGCCGCCGATCCATTGCCGGCACAGGCGAAGCTCGCCGCCAAGGACGACGTCGCGACCACGGCGACGATTGCGGCCAAGCCGGCCGCAGCCGCCCCGGCGCCCGCACCCGCACCGATGCCGGTGCAGCAAAAATCGACCTGCGCCAATCCCAACGCGCTCGGCGTCTCCCGGGTGGTCGAGATCGACACCACCGGCGGTCCGGGCTTCGGCTTCGATCATTTCAAGCAGTTCGACTTCCTCACCGACAAAGAGGTCGTGCTGACCTTCGACGACGGCCCCTGGCCGGTCAACACGCCCGCCGTGCTGAAGGCGCTCGCGGATGAATGCACCAAGGGGCTATTCTTCTCGGTCGGCAAGCATGCGACCTACCATCCGGAAATCCTGCGTCAGGTGCTGGCCCAGGGCCACACGGTCGGCGCGCACACCTGGTCGCACGTCAATCTGAACGGCAAGAAGATGACGGAGCAAATGGCCAAGGACGAGGTCGAGAAGGGCTTCAGCGCAGTGAGGTTTGCGCTCGGCACCAACCCCGCACCGTTCTTCCGTTTCCCGCAGCTTCAGCACAATCCGGCGATCGTGAGCTATTTCGGCACGCGCAACGTCGCGATGTTCTCGACCGACATCGACTCCTTCGACTTCAGGAAGGGCGCGACGCCGGAGAAGATCATCGAGACCGTGATGACCAGGCTCGACAAGCTCGGCAAGGGCATCATCCTGATGCACGACTTCCAGAAGCACACCGGCGAAGCCATGCCGGCGCTGCTCGCGCGTCTCAAGGCCGGCGGCTACAAGGTCGTGCAGATGAAGGCCAAGACGACCTTCCAGACGCTGCCGGAATATGACGAGGCGCTGCTGAAGGACCTGAAGGTGCCGACCTCGAGCGCGCGTCCGATCGGGAGCGTGGTGCAGACGGTTTCGCAGTAACGCGTCAGTCCGATCCAAAACTCTTGCGTCATGGCCGGGCTTGTCCCGGCCATATGCTTTTTGAGAGCAGGCATCTTACCAGTAGATGCCGTGACGATGCAGTTCGCTGATGATGCGGCCTTCGGTCCAGCTGCGCTTGTGCTTCGGCTTGTCTGCCTTGGCCGTCGTCTTCGCGGCGGGTTGGGTCGTCGTCGCGGGCGCTGAGGCCGTGGTGGTCGTCGGTGTTGGTGTGGCGGCCGCCGCAGGCGGAGTGAGCGAAACCGCCGGCGGGCGATCGAGATATTTCGGAGCTTCGGCGGCTGGCGCTGCTTCGCTCACCTGCGTCGGCGCGGCAGCAAGCGCCGGCGCCGTTTGCTGAACCGAAGCCGGCTCGCTCACCGCGGACAGCGACAGGCTGCGCGGGCCTCCGGCCTGGGCAGAGGCAGAGACCAGCACCATGGTGGCCACCAGAATGATCTTGCGCATATGAAATCTCCCCGTGTTTGGTGTGAGCTGGATACTAGGAGAGCCGCGCTCGGGGTAATGTGATGCGAATCACGCCGGCGGCATCCCTCGCATCTGTTCATTGGCTACCGGCGAACGCTCAGCTCCCGGATCGCAAAACCGAGGTCGCGGGGATCGCCCGGGAAATGCGTGACGGCATTGGTGTCCAATTCGACCACGAGCGTCTCGTCGCTTGCGAATCGATCCAACGGAAATGACAACGGGCCTGCGGGCACGACGCCTTTGTAGATCTCACGTCCATTGATCTTGACCAGGAATTCGTTTCCGGAGATCGGCATGGGCCACAATTCGAGCTTCAACGTGCGCGCCGGTATCAAAGGCTTGTTCGGAATCTCGAGGCGCGCGTTCGGCGATGCCCATTGAAGCGCACCGCCAGGGGTCATTTCCTTGCCGAAAATGCCGCGCGTTGCGATCCCCGGCGGAGCTTCTGCGCCGACCTCAAGCACATTGCGTTGCCCATCCATGAATTCGCGCGAAGACCGGTCTGTGGCCACGGATATCAGCCGCTGCCCCGGATTGGCCGTGAGCCGTCCGGACGCCACCAGACAGTCGAACTTTTCAAAGCCTTCGGGAAAATACGGCCGCCCCGCCCTGTCGGGCCAGGACATGATTCGCGGCGCCGCCCAAGGCACACGAAGCTCCGCTGCGAGCCGGCGCAACAAATTGTGCATCATCGGATTCGCAACATCGATGACAAGTCCGTTGCAGCTTTTGATGTCCGCCGACAGGCGATTGTAGTCCCAGTCGAGAGACGTCGCCTTTTGCGCGTTGACCTGCGCGGCGGCGGTCGGAAGACCCGGAAGACCCGCGCCCACCGCTTGCATCACCAGCAGCGGCCGCAATATGCCGAGGCCGAGGTGAACAGCCACGACGACGGCAACGGCGGCAACGGCGCCTGGATTCCAACGCTTCGCAGCCAAGGGCGCCAAGGGAGCAACGACAAGAGTGAAGAGCATCGGCATCGCCATGGCCAGGCCCTTGCCCGCGGCCCAACCATGACCGGCCGCGAGGATGGCAATGGGTACGAGGCATCCGGCAAGGCTGCCTGCCAGGAGTCGAGCAGCGCTTCCGTCCGGATCGGCGCGCCAGATCGTCCACGCTGTTCTTGCAATCCCCCTCAACAGCACGAACAGAAAGCCATAGAGCAGCAATTTCCACGCGACCGCCGCGGCGACGAGCCAGCCCGCCGACGGCAGCACCGCATAGAGGCCGAGACCCGCAAGCGCGGATTCGACGGGCAATGAGAACCAGGCGTTCGCCAGTTCTCCGATACGACTGTCGGGACTGGTGATGACGGCGAGAAAGTTCGCGTCGCTGCCAAATAGGTAACGCTGATAGTACTTCCACCAGTCGGGCGGGTTGATCGCTGCATGACTCAGCTGGCGGACGACATAGGCAACCGTGCCGGACCAGAGCGGGATGCACGCGAGCAGCGATATTCCCACACCCGCCGCCAAGCCTGACGCAGCCGCGGGCAAGGCCTTGCGCGAGGCGCGTTGCCAGCAGCCCATCGCGGCCGCAACCGCCGCGGCGGGACCGTAGATCGTCAGCGATTCCGGGTAGAGAAAGAACGCGCCTGTCATCAAGGCCGCAAAGACCGCTCCCAACCGCATGATCGAGCCGGGCATCTGCCCAAAGCGATTGTGGTCGAAGGCGAAAGCCACGAATGCGAGCAGAAGCAGGAAGATCGGCTGCGTCGCAAGTTGCGACCATGCGTTGATGTCGAAGACGTACTGCTCGAAGAATCCGATCGTAAGCGCCGCGGCGCACGCAAATGCCAGCCAGCGCCGCATCGAGAGCGCGTTGACAAAGACGAACAGCGCCGCAAACAGCATGTTGAGCTGCATGCCGACCATATACGGATAGACGCAATCGACGACATCGCCGCGACCGATGGCGGCGATTGCCGCATGGATCATCGACACGGCGCCGCGATAGTCGACGAACTTCAGCGCCATCACTGAAATTGGATTGGAGTTCGTCTCGTCGGCGCCCTGGACTGCCAGGGCTGCGTGGTCGAGCACCCGATACGAAACCGAGGAGCCCACGTACAGCATGTGATCGTAGACGTTGGCCTGGAAAACGCGGAAGCGCGCGCCTCCGGTCCAGCCGGGAGCAAGACACACCATCGCAATAGCCGCGACCGCGATCGCCATCGCAAGCTGGCGTCCGAACGATGGCTCGGGCCGCCGACGCAGCGCCGGAAAGCGCATTGCGGCGGCAATGACAAGACCGGCGATTGCCATCGCAAGCAGCGTCACCCATGGAGCGACGCCGGAGAGATACAGGACCGCGGTTCCTGCGGCGAGAAGGCCGAAGCCAAGCGGCGGCGCGAGCGCCCAGCGCACAGCAAACTGGTCCGACGGCAGAAGCAGGGAGAACGGAAGACCAATGGCGCCACTCGTGAGCGCGACGAGCCCAACCACCAGGATATCGTGCATGCTGCCTCGCGCCGCCGCATTGCCGTTAGTTTCGGCCGTCCGGACGCGCTGTCAATCCAAGGCAAATGACCAAAGCGCGCGGCACGCGGGCCGCGAAGCATTGTCAGCTTCATGCATGATTTGGGATATTTCGACCTGGAACAGAAAACCCTGCAACGTCTCGACTTAGGTCCGTTCCGCCACCAAAATCTTCGGGCCGGACGCTGGGGCGCTGGTGCCGCAAGAGGGATTCGAACCCCCGACCCCGTCATTACGAATGACGTGCTCTACCAACTGAGCTATTGCGGCGAACCTTGCCGGGGCCCGCGCGAGGCCGGTCCCGTTACGCGCGCTCCTGATATCGGGCATGGCCCGAATTGGCAAGGTGGCGCCGGCTCCCAAGTGCCGCTCACCCGCCCCAGCGAGACCAGAATCCGCGCCAGCCGCCGGCCTGGGCCTTCGCGTGGTCCCTGGGCGTGCCGATTTGTTCCGTAAATTCATCGCTCGGACCCTCGTCGTCGATCCCTGGATCATCAGGGGCGCGGACGATCGGGATAACGGCGGGAATAGGTGCTGGTGTGGGCTTGCCGAGGTCGGCGCGGGTCCGGAACACCGGCGTTGCCGCCGCCGGCGATGATTCGACGATCTCGGGGGCCTGTTGGACCGGCTCGGCGGGCGTGATGGCCGGCTCTTCCTTGGCTGTTTCCTTGACAGTTTCCCCGGCGATTTCCTTTGAGATTTCCTTGTCCTCAAGGGGCGGCGAATTGTCCTGCGGGGCAGGCACCGGATCCGGCGCCGTGACAACCGGTTCCGCCGGGCCTTCGCTCGGGGCCGCCGTCACCCGCTTCGGCGGCGGAGCCGCCAGCATGGCTTCCTCGAAGGCTGAGGATTCGATCATCGCGCCCCTGTCGGAAGGAAGACTAGCGACCGGCGTCTGCCACTGGAACGCGTCAAGCCGGCCGGTGACCGGGGACACCGGACGCCAGCGGTCGCTGACATAACCGTCCGCGGTCCAGGCCGGATCATGGCGGGCGCGCACCGCGCGCAAAGTCCAGGCGCGGGCCCGGCCGCCGTCACCATGCTCGGTACGCTCGATCTCGGCCATCAGCAGCGCCACGCGCTGGGTCGGATCGTTGACGTAAGGCGCTAGCACCGCGCGCGCACGGGCGAACTCGGACGCATCGATCGCGGCGCGCGCGATCGCCAGCTGGCCCTCGACATAACCAGCCTTGTCGGCGGGAATCTTGGCCGCAAGCGTCTCGACCCGCTGCAGACGCTGCCGCGCGGAATCGCCGAGCTTCACATGCGCATAGGCATCCGCGAGATCAGGATGCGGATTGGCGAGCCAGGCGGCTTCCACCAGCTTCATGGCGCGTCGCACCTGATGCGCCTCGCTCTCGAATTTTGCAGCAAGCACTGCGGCCGGGACCAGGGTCGGCGCGAGCTTGACCGCCTGCATCACGCTCTCGCGCGCGACGTCGCGGTCCATCGTTTCCAATTCCAGCGCGCGGGCGGCGAGCAGCACGCCGCGCTGGCGGCGATAGGCCTGCTTGTCGATCAGACCCGCGGACAGATTCGAATCGAGGATCGCGAGCGCGCCGCTCCAGTCGCCGCGCGCGCAGCGGAAGCCGAGCACCGCATGCGAGGCCCAGGTCGAGGACGGCAACAGCTTGATCGCTTCCTCGGCGATCATCACCGCGCCGACCGCGTCGTCGGCGCGCTGCGCCTCGATGAACAGGCCGCGCAGGCCGAGCAGGCGCGTGTCCTCGCGCTCGGCCATGGCGCGGAAGACGCGCTGGGCCTCGTCGCGATTGCCCTCGAGCTGCGCCGATTGCGCATGCAAGAGAAGCGCGAGCGGATCGTTTGCGGCCAGCCGCCGCGCGGTATCGGCGTGACGACGGGCAAGCGCGGTGTCGCCATGGCCGATCGCAAGCAGGCCGTGGGTGATGGCGTGGCGACCGCGATCATGACGCTTTTCGTGACGACGGCGGCGCAGACGCCCCGGAGCGCGCCAGGCCATCGTCAGCAGGCTCCAGACCAGCACGACTGCCGCGGCAAAGAGGCCCAGCAAGAACACGAATCTGGGAAGCGTCGTCGTGGCGCGGAAACTGCCTGCGGTCAGGACGAGATCGCCGGGCTGATCGGCAACCCAGGCCGCGCCGGCCGCCGCCAGCGCGATCAGGACGAGGAAGAGGACGATGCGAAGCATGACGATCCCTATACGCGCTGATTGTTGCGCGAACCTTTATTGACCAGGCTTGACGAGATCCGCCATGGCGGCGTCGGCGAATTTGCGTGAGGCGGCGAGCGCGGCGTCACGGGCATCGGCCTTGTCGAGCCAGGCTTGCGCCGGTGCACGATCGGCCTCCGGCAGCGTCTTCAACTCGCGCCGTGCCTCGACGAAATCGTTGCGCAACGCAGCCGCCGTCACCCGCGCGACGATGGCGCCGCGATCATTGCCGACCCCATCGGTACGCTCGATGCGGACAAGTTTCGACGCCCCTGCCTGAAGGCGCTCGACGATGCCGGTGCCGCTGGCCGGAGCTTCCGCCGGCGGCGACAATTTCGGCACGATGTTGAGGAGCTCGCGACTGAGCGCGACCGGCGTCGGAATGCCTGACGAAGCAAAGGTGTCGAGCGGCTTCAGCATATCCGGCTTTGCTGCCAGCGACCGCGCGGCGGCGAGCTGCGATTCGTAGGCGTCGCCGTGGCGAACGGCGACGTCGAGCAGGGCCGCCGCCACCACGTGGCGCAGCGGCTTGTCGTCCATCGTCTTCGCTTCGGCGATCTTCTCGCTTTGCTGCGCGAGTTCCGCACGTTCGGTCTTGCTGGCACGCTCGAGCTGCGCGAGGCGGTCGTTGAGAGCGGCAAGATCGGGCGCGGCAGCGCGCGGCGCCGATGTCGCGTCGTTCAGGACGCTCGCGGTCTTGTCGGATTGTGCGCGCAGATTGGCGATCTCGCTGCGCAGGCTCGTTGCGGATTTCTCCAGCGCATCGATCCGCGCCACCATGGCCGGATCGGCGGCAGGCTTGCCCGCCTTGGCTTCGACCGCGGCCACGCGCCCGCTCAGCGCCTCGACGGTTGCGCCCGTCACTTGTGGAGCAGCCGGCGGCGCCTGCACCGCAGGCCAGCCTAGCATCCAGCCGACCGCGATCACAATGGCGGCTGCCACGGCGCCGGAGAACGGAGCGATAACCCAGGGTGAAATTGACGGCGATACCGACGCGGACGCAACAGAAGATTCTTCCTGGGCAAGCTCGGGCTTCGGCTCGGCATGAGCTTCTTCGGACTTTGCCTCTTGAGACTTTTCCTCCTGAGACTTTTCCTCCTGAGACTTGCCCTCTTCAGATTTGGCTTGCTCATGCGCGGCCTGTTCGGTCGCTGCCTCAGGCTCGCCCGCCACCTCCTGCGGCTGGGTCGAGACCTCGGTTGCCTGGAGGTCGATGGTGGGCGGGATGCGCTTGGCGCGGCCGGACTCGGGAGCCAATCCTGCGTCTTCAGGCTTGTCGTCGGCCATCGTGACGGTTCCTCACACTTACATGCCCTGAACGAACGGATCCGATTGCGTCGGATTCGGCCCGACCTCTTACGCCAAACGGGTGCGCAAAGCACGCTCCAAGGTGCCAAATAAGGCATTTTCGTCCGGCGTCGCCGCCACCAGAACCTGCGAGGCACCCGCCTCGCGCAGCACGCCCGCGACCGTCTCGGACAGGCAGCATTGCGGGATCGCCAGAGCCGAGATTTCGACACCTTCGGCGCGCGCGGCCTCCAGGAAAGCCCGCGCGCTGCGCCGGGAGTAATGCAGCACCGCCTCGATCCCATGGGCGGCAAAGCCCTCACAGACATCGCGCGGCAACAGCTTGACCGGCGCCATGCGATAGGTCGTCTGCGTGACGACGTTGAAGCCTTCGGCGCCCAGCTCACCGCCGAGGTCGCGCGACAGGTCCGCGCCCGCGAGATAGAGCAACGTGCTCTTTTTCTTCAGCCGCTTGTCGCGCGCGCTCTGCATCACCTTGTCGCGCAGGGCCGCGGCGTCGCCGCCGGCGACGATCACCTCGGCAAAGCCAGCATCGCGCCCGGCGGCGGCGGTGTGCTCGCCGACGGCGAACAGCGGCAGCTCCAGGAGACCAAGGTCCGGTAATTGCGGCGCGACGGCACGAATTGCATTGGCCGACGTGACAATGACGGCGCTGTAGCTCGTTTCACTCTCGGCACGGAAGGCGACCGGCTCGAACTTGAGCACCGGCGCGAGCAGCACCACATGACCCCGTGCACAAAGATTTTCCGACGTCGCCTCATTGTCGGGATGCGGCCGTGTGACAAGAATGGACATCGCTTGTGTTCCCGAACCACGTGGCGGTGGCGCTTTCACGAGGGACGGCCGCGCGTGACGATTGCGTTGGCCGACCCCGGAATGCTACCGGACGTACCAGAACTCTGCTTTGCGGATGAGCGCAAGGGGCGTGAGAAGGGCGCAAATTGGATAACAATTCGCCAATGCTGGTACTGGGCATCGAAACCACCTGCGACGAGACCGCCGCGGCGGTGATCGAGCGTGCGCCTGACGGCACAGGCAAGATCCTGTCCAATGTCGTACGGTCGCAGGTCGAGGAGCATGCCCGTTTCGGCGGCGTGGTACCGGAGATCGCTGCCCGCGCCCATGTCGACCTGCTCGACGGCATCATCGACCGCGCCATGACTGAGGCCGGCATCGACTTCGCCCAGCTCGACGGTGTCGCGGCCGCCGCAGGCCCGGGACTGATCGGCGGCGTCATCGTCGGGCTCACCACCGCGAAGGCGATCGCGATGGTGCACGACACGCCGCTGATCGCGGTGAACCATCTGGAAGCGCATGCGCTGACACCGCGCCTGACCGACGCACTCGAATTTCCCTATTGCCTGTTTCTCGCCTCGGGCGGCCATACCCAGATCGTCGCCGTCACCGGCGTCGGCCAGTATGTGCGGCTCGGCACCACCGTGGACGATGCGATCGGCGAGGCCTTCGACAAGGTCGCGAAGATGCTGGGACTGCCCTATCCCGGCGGGCCGCAGGTCGAGCGCACGGCAGCCAACGGCGATCCGGCGCGATTTGCGTTTCCGCGGCCGCTGCAGGGACGCCCCGACGCCAACTTCTCGTTATCGGGATTGAAGACGGCGGTACGCAACGAAGCGAGCCGGTTGGCCGAGATCACGCCGCAGGACGTCAGCGATCTCTGCGCGAGCTTCCAGGCTGCCGTGCTCGATTCCACCGCCGACCGGTTGAGCGTCGGTCTGAAACTCTTCCGCGAGCAGTTCGGCGCACCGCGTGCGCTGGTGGCGGCCGGCGGCGTCGCCGCCAATCAGGCGATCCGCGGCGCCTTGGATGAGGTTGCGAGGAAAGCCGGTACACAATTGATCATGCCGCCGCCGGCGCTCTGCACCGACAACGGCGCGATGATCGCCTGGGCCGGCGCCGAACGTCTCGCGCTCGGCATGATCGACACGATGGAAGCACAGCCTCGCGCGCGCTGGCTGCTCGATGCGAACGCGACGGCACCGGCCGGATACGGCAAGACACGCGCGGGATTCTAGCAATGACAGCGTTCCGATCTGTCGCGGTGATCGGCGCGGGCGCCTGGGGCACGGCCCTGGCGATGGTGGCGGCGCGGGCCGGACGGAACGTGACGCTGTGGGCGCGCAATCCCGAGCACGTGACGCGGATCGCATCGAGCCGCGACAATCCGCGGCTGCCCGGCGTGCGGCTTGCTCCGGAGATCATCGTCACGAGCGACCTGGCGCTCGCCGCGCGCGCGGATATGCTGCTGATCGCAGTGCCCGCGCAGCATCTGCGCGGTGCTGTCAACATGCTCGCCTCGCATCTGGCTAGACCGGTGCCGATCATTGCCTGCGCCAAGGGCATCGAGCACGGCACCCATAAATTCATGACCGACGTGATCGCCGAGGCCGCGCCTCACGCGCAGCCGGCGATCCTGTCGGGCCCGAGCTTTGCCGACGATGTCGCGCGTGGCCTGCCGACCGCGGTCACGCTGGCGGCGAGGGAAGAAACGCTGGCCAACCATCTGGTGCAGGCGCTGGGCTCGCCGACGTTCCGGCCCTATCACTCCACCGATGTCCGCGGCGTCGAGATCGGCGGCGCCGCCAAGAACGTGCTCGCGATCGCGGTCGGCATCGCGGTCGGGCGCAAGCTCGGCGCTTCCGCCCAGGCCGCACTCACCACCCGCGCCTTTGCCGAGCTGACACGCCTCGGCCGCGCGCTCGGCGCACGCAGCGAAACACTCACGGGCTTGTCTGGCCTCGGCGATCTGATCCTGACCTGCTCGAGCCCACAATCGCGCAATTTCGCGCTCGGCCTGGCGCTTGGCCGCAGCGAGCAGCCGCCCGCCGGCAAGCTTGCCGAAGGCGAATTCACCGCGCCGGTACTGATCGAGCTCGCGGCTTCGCAAAACATCGAAATGCCGGTATCGGAAGCCGTCGCATCGATTCTGACCGGCAGAAGCACGATCGACGCCGCGATCTCGGGGCTCATGACGCGACCTTTCAAGGCAGAGGAATGAACATGGCGTACTGGCTGGTGAAATCCGAGCCATCGGTGTGGTCCTGGGACCAGCAGGTGGCGAAAGGCGCCAAGGGCGAAGCCTGGACCGGCGTGCGCAATTACACCGCGCGCCAGAATCTCGTCGCCATGAAGAAGGGCGATAAGGCGTTCTTCTATCATTCCAACGAGGGCAAGGAAATCGTCGGCATCGCGGAGATCGTCAAGGAAGCCTATCCGGATCCGACCGACAAGACCGAAAAATTCGTCTGCGTCGACATCAAGGCCGACAAACCGTTGAAGAGTCCGGTGACGATGGCCGCGATCAAGGCCGAGAAGAAGCTCGCCGACATGGCGCTGGTGAAATATTCGCGCCTCTCGGTGCAACCGGTGACGGCCGAGGAATGGAAGCTCGTCTGCAAGATGGGCGGGATGTAGGCTTAGGCGCTGTAGCCCGGACGGGCGAAGCGATATCCGGGACTACTGCTGCGATCCCGGATGTCGCTACGCTCATGCGGGCTACGATATCGGAGCTTGTTTCTCCGGCAGCGCAAACACCTCGCAAGGCGCGGCGATGCCGCGCAGCGAATGCGATCCGAGCGCGATCAGAGGCATGTCGGTCTCCGCGGCGAGCGCACCCGACACCAGCACGGTTCTGCCGAGCGGCTTGCACAATCCTTCGAGCCGGCTGGCGAGATTGACGGCGGGGCCGATCGCCGTGAAGTCGAGCCGATTGGCCGCGCCGATATTGCCCCATAGCATCTCGCCAAGATGCAGCGCCGCGCCGAACGCGAGCGGCGGCAGATTTTGGGCACGGCGCTCCGTGTTGAGATACGCCATCCCGGCTTCGGCGGCGCTCGCGGCACGCAGAGCTGCATCGCACGCTTGGCGCGCTGACGCCCCGACCACCGGAAAGATCGCGAGCACGCCGTCGCCGATGAATTTCAGCACCTCGCCGCCGAAGGCGTGGACCGCACCGGCGATGCGATCGAACCAGGCATCGAGCGCCGCGATGACGCCGGCAGGCGGCGTGGTTTCCGACAGGAGCGTGAAGTTGCGCAGATCGGCATAGAGCAGCGCGGCCTGAATGGTCTCGCCGAGATCGCGCCGCAGGGGTGCCGCCAGCACCCGCTCCGCGCTGCGCTTGCCAAGATATGCATCCAGCGTCGCGCGCAAGGTTGCACGCGCGGCAAGCACCGCAAGAGGTGTCGCGGCAAAGCGCGCGGCCTGGCGCAATTGCTCGGTCTCGTCCGCGGTGAACGGACGCGGCCCGATCCAACCTAGCAACGGCCCGTCGGGCCGTCCGACCAAATCTTCGTGCACTTCACCCTCCGCGATGTCGCGCAGCCAGCGGCGGCCGGCATCGTTAGGCGGGTCGGGCGCGAGGCCGCCTGGTACGAAGCCGAGCGCTTCGATCACCCGGCCGTTCTCCGCGCGCCACAACCATGTCCGCTTCGCGATCAGCGGATGCGGCACCTCGAGTGTCAGGCTGCCTGCCGCAAGCGGCACGCCGTCGGCGACCAGATGTGCGCCGATATCCGCGAGCAGGCGGTCGGCTCCGGTGCTATCGGCAGCGGCATCGACAAGCCAGGCGAGCGTCGGCGAGAGGTGCATGGCCCGATCATGACGAACGCAGGCGGTCTTTGTCACGGGCAATCCTTGACGGGCCGCTCGCGCGCCGCCATGTCCCAACGTCAGCCCAGGATGATCGCCGATGGCCGAACCGTTCATAGTGCGACGCGAGACCCAGATCGCCGCCCCACGCGCCACCGTTTTCGCTTACCTGACCGACCCCGAGAAGATTCTGAGCTGGATGGGTTCCGACGCGACCACGGAGCCACATCCCGGCGGGCTGTATCTACTCAACGGCATCGGCCCCCGCGGCGGCGTTGCCCGCGGCGCGTTCCGCGAAGTCGTGCCGGTGCATCGTCTCGCCTACACGTTTGGATGGGAGGGCGGCCAGGAAGTGCCGCCCGGCTCGAGCCTGATCGAGATCGACCTGATCGAACACGACGGCGGCACATTGCTGCGCATGACCCACAGCGGGCTGCCGACCGAGGAACAGGCTGCCGCACACGCGACGGGATGGGCGCATTATCTGGGACGACTCACGACCGCAGCCGCGGGCAGCAATCCCGGTCCCGACAACGGCGTTCCCACCAAGGCGTAGCGACGCCAGGTCAGACCGCCGCGGTCGCCACCACCTGCTGCAAAAGCTGCTCGCGCCTGGCCTGCGAGCGCTGGCCTTTCATGGTCGCGGCGAAGCGTTCGAGGATGCCGTCCTCGAACGCGGTGACGATGGTATCGTGAACATAACTCTTGCGGCAGATCGCCGGCGTGTTGGAGAGCTGATCGGCAGCGCCGCGGATCGCCTCCAGCACCTGCTTCTTGCGGCCGCGCTGGCTGGTCGCCGGCGTGATCCGCGACAGCGATTCCACGACGACGGCAGAGGCCATCAGCGTGCGGAAATCCTTCAGCGAGATTTTGATGCCGGCGATCTCGCGCAGAAACGCGTTCACCTGGGTGGTGCTGACCGCACGCACGATGCCGTAGGCATCGCGATACTGGAACATGCGCTTGCCGGGAACGTCCTGCAAAATCCCAATGGCACGCACGAGCTTGGCCGCGTCGCATTCTTTGCGCACAGCCTTGCCGCCCTTCGCCTTGAAGGTCAGCACGAAGCTGTCGTCTTCCAGCGAAACGTTGGACTTCAGCAGCGTGGTGGCTCCGCGGGTGCCGTTGAGACGGGCATAGGATTCGTTGCCGGGGCGGATGGCGGTGCGCGCAATCAGTTCGATGACGGCGGAGAGCGCGAACTCGCGGGTCGGCTCGTCGCCCGACAGGAACGCCGAGACCTTGCGCCGGATCTTGGGCAGCGCGCCGACGAGCTTCTCCAGGCGATGCGCCTTGCGTTGCTCGCGGACCTTCTCCCAATCGGCGTGATAGCGATATTGCAGCCGGCCCGCGGCATCGCGTCCCACCGCCTGGAGATGCGTGCTCGGATCGGCCGAGTAGCGCACCTCGCGATAGGCCGGCGGCACTGCCATCGAATGCAGCCGCCGAATGGTGCGGGCATCGCGGATGTGGACGCCGTTGGGCCGCACGAAGGAATAGCCCTTGCCGCGCCTGATGCGACGAATGGTCAGTTCGTTCTGGTCGCCGAGCCGCAGGCCCAGTTCCTTGGCGAGGGCCTCGACCGTCGCCGCAGGCGCCGTGTCGAACGCTTTTTTCGGGCTGGGACGGCCGGAACCGGCCGGTTTCGGCCATTGTCCGAGGGCTTTGGCCAGCGCAATGGCTGCAGGATCGGCTGAAGCGGGCCGCAAAGTCCCGAGATTCTGCTGATCCATCATAGTCTTATGCCTTAGCCCTGTCTGTTATCGGTCAATGCCGCTGTTCTGATTTTTGTTCCAAGGGGTCTCGTTGGGCCCGGGTTGGCCATTTAGGGTGTTCCGAACCGCATTGCGAGTCCCGAATCAGTGAGGGCGGTTTCTAAATACCGCTGCCGGGAGCATGGCGCTCTGCGCCGGCCCATTCCGAGGATTTCGGTAAAGACCCGAAAGCCCCCGTCGCCCTGTTTCAAAACTGCGACAGTCGCACGAAGCGGCTTGATCCTCCGCATGGCCGGCTGCTCGCCGAAGGTCCAGCTTGTGCACCTTGTCGGGTCCGGTTAGCCCGACGCATAATCGGTTCAACGATCAAGTCGGCTCGCCCGTGGTCTGTGCTCGGCTTGCCGTATGTGGAGGGAAACATGTCCGAGAAGATCTACGACGTCCCCGCGGAATGGGCGAAGCGCGCCTGGGTCGACCAGGCCAAGTACAAGGACATGTACGCCCGCTCGATCTCGGACCCGAACGGTTTCTGGGCGGAGCAGGCCAAGCGCATCGACTGGATGCACGCTCCGACCAAAATCGAGAACGTCTCCTTCGCGCCCGGCAACATCTCGATCAAATGGTTCGAGGACGGCATCCTCAACGTCGCCCATAATTGCATCGACCGGCATCTCCACAGCCGCGCCAACCAGACCGCGATCATCTGGGAAGGCGACGATCCCTCACAATCCCGGCACATCACTTACAAGGAGCTGCACGACGAGGTCTGCCGGATGGCCAACATCCTGCGCACCCGGAACGTCAAGAAGGGCGACCGTGTCACCATCTACCTCCCGATGATTCCGGAGGCGGCCTACGCGATGCTGGCCTGCGCGCGGATCGGCGCGATTCACTCCGTGGTGTTTGCCGGCTTCTCGCCCGACAGTCTCGCCCAGCGCATCAACGACTGCCAGTCCAAGGTGATCATCACCGCGGATGAGGGCCTGCGCGGCGGCAAGAAGGTGCCGCTGAAGGCCAATGTCGACGCGGCGCTCGCCAAGGCAGACGGCGTCGACTGGGTCGTCGTGGTCAAGCGCACCGGCGGCGCGGTCGAAATGAATCCCTCGCGCGACCTCTGGTACCACGACGCCGCCAAAATGGTGACGACGGAATGCCCGGTCGAGCACATGCACGCCGAGGATCCGCTGTTCATCCTCTACACCTCGGGCTCGACAGGCCAGCCCAAGGGCGTGCTGCACACATCCGCCGGCTATCTCGTGTTCGCCGCGATGACGCATCAATACGTCTTCGACTATCACGACGGCGACATCTACTGGTGCACCGCCGACGTCGGCTGGGTCACCGGCCACAGCTACATTCTCTACGGACCGCTAGCTAACGGCGCGACCACACTGATGTTCGAAGGCGTGCCGAATTACCCGGATAATTCGCGGTTCTGGAACGTCATCGACAAGCACAAGGTCAACATCTTCTACACTGCGCCGACCGCGATCCGCGCGCTGATGCAGAGCGGCGACGTGCCCGTGAAGAAGACCTCGCGCGCCAGCCTCCGCCTGCTCGGCTCGGTCGGCGAGCCGATCAATCCGGAAGCCTGGGAGTGGTATCACCGCGTCGTGGGCGACGACCGCTGCCCGATCGTCGACACCTGGTGGCAGACCGAGACCGGCGGCATTTTGATCACGCCGCTACCCGGCGCCACCAAGCTCAAGCCAGGCTCGGCGACGCAGCCGTTCTTCGGCGTGGTGCCTGAGATCGTCGACGCCGACGGCAACGTGCTGGACGGCGAGACATCAGGCAATCTGTGCCTGACGCGGTCATGGCCCGGCCAGATGCGCACGGTCTATGGCGACCACGCCCGCTTCGAGCAGACTTATTTCTCGACCTACAAGGGCAAGTACTTCACCGGCGACGGCTGCCGGCGCGATGCGGACGGTTATTACTGGATCACCGGCCGCGTCGACGACGTCATCAACGTCTCCGGCCACCGCATGGGTACCGCCGAAGTCGAAAGCGCGCTGGTGGCGCATGAGAAGGTCTCGGAAGCCGCCGTGGTCGGTTACCCGCACGACATCAAGGGTCAGGGCATCTACGCCTATGTGACCCTGATGGCCGGCATCGAGCCAACCGAGGATCTGCGCAAGGAGCTCGTCACCTGGGTGCGCAAGGAGATCGGCCCGATCGCTGCGCCCGACCAGATCCAATTCTCGCCCGGCCTGCCCAAGACCCGCTCCGGCAAGATCATGCGCCGCATCCTGCGCAAGATCGCCGAGGACGAGCCGGGCAGCTTGGGCGACACCTCGACCTTGGCCGATCCCGGCGTGGTCGACGACCTCGTCAAGAACCGGCAGAACAAGAAGTCGGCGTAAGGCAGTCTCGTGCCCCCGGACGCAGCGCAGCGCTCTTTAGCGGTGCGCTGCTGAGCCGCGGCCCAAGCAACAGCAGACTCTGTGGCGTCCTGGATCCTGGCTCTGCGTCGCACCTCTTCGCGCTGCGCCGCGTCCGGGACACGAGACCGCATCGCCGCGTTAGCGTCTCCGGCATCAACCGCCGTTCACATCCTCACGCACTTGTCAGGCCGCGACCCGGCGCCCGGGCATCTTTCCGGCTGAGTGTTGTTTTCAGGTCATTTACTTTGTTTCGAACATTTCCTTTGTTCCCCCTGCTGGCCGGCCCTTGGCGGCCGTGCGTGGAAACCATCCGGTTAACAGGCGCGGTTAAGAATGTCCCCTGACAAGGACCTGTAACAAGGACTTGCAACAAGGACTTGGCGGGCCGGCGATTGCCGGTTTTGCGTAATTTTGGACGGTCCGTTCGGGGCAAGGGGAAAATCGATGTCGATGAGGATTGCTGTGGCGCTGGCCGCCACCGTCGGGGCTGGGGTCTTGATGTCGACGGCGGCGCAGGCACGGCCGGAAATGGTGGGGACGCACCTGGCTGACTATTCGCCGGGCACCATCGTGGTCAAAACCAACGAGCGTCGGCTCTATCTCGTCCTCGATAACGGCCACGCCGTGCGCTACCCGGTCGGCGTCGGCAAGTCCGGCAAGCAGTGGGCCGGCACCACCCGCATCGACGGCAAGTACCGCAATCCGGCCTGGGCGCCGCCTGCCGAAGTGAAGCGCGACAAGCCGAGCATCCCGGACGTCATCCCGGGCGGCTCGCCGCGCAATCCGATGGGCGTCGCGGCGATGACGCTGTCCGGCGGTGAATATGCCATCCACGGAACCAACGTGCCGGGCTCGATCGGCGGCTTCGTCTCCTATGGCTGCATCCGCATGCTCAACGACGACATCACCGATCTCTACAGCCGCGTCTCGGTCGGCACGACGGTGGTCGTGACGCGCTGATCGCCGGCATCAGGGCGAGACAACAAGAGCCGCGTCTTTCGACGCGACTTTTTTGTCACCAGAAGCGCCAGCTCCGCGCGCACCAGCCGTCACGATGGCCGCCATTGTAGCTCCGCGCATAGCCGCCGGCGAGCAACGCCGCCGAGACATTGGCCGTGCGTTTGGTCGCGACGTCAGCAAGAACGCGTCCGTATTTGTCAGGTCCGAGATTGGTGATCGTCACGCCACCTTGGCCGAGCAGGTCGCGGAGCGCGGCGGCGGCGGCTTCAGCCTTGTCGAGTTCTTCCTGGCAGGAGGCTTTCATCTCAGGTGCATCGATGCCGCGCAGGCGAACGCGCACGACGAGATCGCGGCCGTTATGCTGACGAACGCGTGCGAGAAAGGTGTCGCCGTCGATGGTGCGAACGACATCGACCGGCTCGCGACGATCGGGATGGCCGTCTTGCTGGAGTACAATCTCGGCGTCTCGTGATCGACCGTCGGTCGCGTGAGGGAACGGCCAGTTCATCCCGTGCCGGAACGTGAACACCACGGCCACCACGATTCCGACCACGAACATCCACGGCAACAGCCCTGAGAACCGGCGACCAAATGGCGAGCCGCTGTATGAAGGCCGATAGGGACGGCTTGGATCGAAACGCGACATTCGCGCACGCTAGGGCTGAGTCGGGCAATCCGGCAAGCGAGCCTCGAAAGGCAAGCTTCAGAAATCCGAAGCGATGCCCTTGCGCTCCCAATCGCCATAGCGGGTCGGCTCGGGTCCTTTTGGCCCCTGCAACTCCTTAGGCGCCGCCTGGGCGTCGTTTTTGGCTCGGACTGCCGCAGCCTGCCGGCGCGCTTCGGCCTCGGCCAGCGCGCGCTGGGCGGCCGGCGTGAGCTGCTTGCGGTCGGGAACGGAAGGCTGGTCACTCATCGTCGGCTTTCTAGCGCGGGGCGGCCCGCGACGCGACGCCCAATAACGCATTCCTGAAATGGCTCCGAAAGGGCTGAAAAACCCGGAAGCGATTCTTACATTTGGCATATTCGCGTGCCAGAGATCACCTCCTCAAGGCATGCGCCCATTACGGCGAACTGCCGCTCGCTCAGAACCTTGTTTCCGCATGCCTTCTCAACGTTTCGCTCCTCCATCCGAAGTGCCCGGTCTCGCGGCGCGGCGGATTGCCGCCGACATCGTCGACGGCGTGCTGCAAAAGCACCGCACGCTTGACGAGCAGCTCGACGGCAGCGGCGCCCATCCCGGACTGAAGACGCTCCCCGACCGCGACCGCGCGCTGATGCGCCGCCTGGTCGCCACCGTGCTGCGCCGGCTCGGCACGCTCGGCCATGTGCTGTCCCGCCTGCTCGACAAGGGCATTCCCTCCGACGCGCCGCGCGCGCAGAGCGCGCTGTTGATCGGCGCCGCCCAGATCCTCTGGATGGACGTGCCCGATCACGCGGCCGTCGATCTCTCCGTTCGCCTCGTGCAATCCGACCGGCGCGCCGCGCGCTATGCCGGCCTCGTCAACGCCGTGCTGCGCCGTTGCGCCCGCGAGGGCAAAGCGCTGGTGGACGAGGTTGCCGCACAATCGCTGGACCTGCCGCCCTGGATGGTCGCGCGCTGGCGCGCGCACTACGGCGAAACAGTCGCAAGAGACATGGCGCTCGCGCTCAGCCACGATCCTTCGCTGGATCTGACTGTGAGGTCGGACGCCGCGCAATGGGCGAGCCGCCTCCATGGCGAAGTCCTGCCGACCGGATCGGTTCGTACGGTGCTGCACGGCGCAGTGACCATGCTTCCCGGCTTCGCCGAAGGACAATGGTGGGTGCAGGACGCCGCCGCTGCGCTGCCGGCCCGGCTGTTCGGCGACATCAAGGGCAAATCCATCGCCGATCTCTGCGCCGCTCCCGGCGGCAAGACCGCGCAACTGGCGCAAGCCGGCGCCCATGTCACCGCCATCGACCGCTCGCCGGCCCGGGTGGCGCGCCTGCGCGAGAATCTGACGCGGTTGTCGCTCCAGGCCGAGATCGTCGTCGCCGACGCCGCGGAATGGTCCGGCCCTGCCGATGGCTTCGACGGCATCCTCATTGATGCGCCTTGCACATCGACCGGGACGATCCGCCGCCATCCCGACGTATCCTGGCTTCGGCAGGAATCCGACATCGCCGCAATGACCGCGCTTCAGCGGCGGCTGCTGCAAAAATCAGTCTCGCTGCTCAAGCCCGGCGGAACGCTGGTCTACTGTACCTGCTCGCTGGAACCCGAAGAGGGCGAGCATGCGGTCGCCGCGCTGCTGGCCGCAGAGCCTGGGCTTCGCCGGGTTCCGATCGATGCGTCCGAGGTGTCGGGACTTAGCGAGATCGTCACCGCCGAGGGCGATCTGCGCACTCTGCCCAGCCATCTGCCAAACGCTGATCCCAAGCTCGGCGGGCTCGACGGATTTTTCGCGGCCCGGCTCGTTAAATCCTGATTTTGCACTGGATTTTGCAACCACGGCGCTGATTCGCGTCGTTCAAGGTGGTGTCGGCCGTCCGATTTTGGGATTAATAAGGATTCGTCGGAATCCTCTCCCCCATCAAGGCAAGGCGTGTCGGTCGCTCAACGCAGACGTATCTCGACGCTGGTGATGAACCGCTTCGCGCGGAACATGCTCGCGCGCGCGAGCGGCGGTTCCGTCGCCCTGTCGCGGGTCTGGCCCGGCCGCGCCGACCGGTTGATCATCGCGCCGCATGATCTGCGCACCGCGGACGCGACCCGCGCCGCCGAGATCTATGCCGGCCGCTTCGTCTTCGCCGGCAAGATCGTCAACTGCCACGGCCGTTCGATCTTCGATCTCGAGCCGCCGTCGGAGGATTGGGAGGTTGCGCTGCTCGGCTTCGGCTGGCTGCGCCATTTGCGCGCCGCCGACACCGCGCTGACGCGCGCGAATGCGCGCTCGCTGATCGAGGACTGGATCGGCAACCCGGCCAGCAAGCGCCGTCCCGTCGCGCGACGCGCCGACGTGCTGGCGCGACGCGTGATCTCCCTGCTGTCGCAGGCGCCGCTGGTGCTCAACGATACCGACAACAAATTCTACCGCCGCTATCTGCGCGCGCTGGCGCGCGAGATCCGCTTGCTGCGCTACACCATGGTCAACATTCCCGACGGAGTGCCGAAGCTCCAGGTGCTGATCGCGCTGTGCTATGCGGCGCTGTGCCTCGCCAACCAGGCAAGTCACATCCGCAGCACCTCGAAAAAGCTCTCGGATGAATTGCAGCGGCAGATCCTGCCCGACGGCGGGCATGTCTCGCGCAACCCGGGCGCGCTGATCGAGCTGTTGATCGACCTGTTGCCGCTGCGGCAGACCTTTGCCGCGCGCAACATCGCGCCGCCGCCCGCGCTGCTCAATGCGATCGATCGCATGATGCCGATGCTCCGCTTCTTCCGCCACGGCGACGGCAATTTCGCGCTGTTCAACGGCATGAGCGCGACGCCCTCGGACCTGCTCGCGACGCTGCTTGCCTATGACGACACCCACGGCGCGCCGATGTCGAACATGCCGCATACCGGTTTCCAGCGCCTTGATGCCGGCCAGACCACTTTGATCATCGACACCGGCCCGCCGCCGGCGGCCGGCGTCAGTCACGACGCCCATGCCGGCTGCCTGTCGTTCGAACTATCCTCCGGCATCAGCCGCATCGTCACCAATTGCGGCATGCCGACCACGGGCCGCGACAATTGGCGGCCGTTCGCACGCGGCACGGCGGCGCATTCGACGCTGACCTATCACGACACCTCGTCATGCCAGTTCGTGGAGATGTCGGCGATGAAGCGGCTGTTGCACGGTGCTCCGGTCACCAGCGGCCCCGTCGAGGTCGAGAGCTATCGCGAAATCGTGCAGAACGGCACGCTGCTGACGACGTCGCATGACGGCTACCTCACAAAATTCGGCGCGATCCACCGCCGCGTGCTGATGATCGCCAATGACGGCGCACGCATCGACGGCGAGGACACGCTGTCGCCGCCGCAAGGCGGACGCTTCAAGGGTCCGGATGCCGATTTCGCGCTGCGATTCCATCTGCACCCGGCGGTGAAGGCGAGCCGGCTGTCCGACGCCCGTGGCGTCATGCTGGTGCTGCCGAACCGCGACGTCTGGACCTTCGAGGCGCTCGACGACAAGGTCGAGCTGGAGGACAGCGTATCCCTGGCCGGCAATGACGGCCCGCGCCGCACCGCGCAGATCGTGATCCGTCAGGATGCGCGGCAGGCGCCCTCGATCCGCTGGAGTTTTGTCCGCTCCACCGCCTCGCCGGCGATCACGAATGCCCGCAGAAATGCGCGGCGGGAGCCGGAACTTCCGCTCATGTGATTCGGCCCGATCTGAACGTTGTGAAAGCGACCGAAAACTGCTATCGAGCCCTCGCTCGCGCGACTGGCGACCTTGGATGGAGCACCATCGGGAAGCGCGAGACTGAGAAGCCGCGCGCCTGGGCATAGACACTCCTTCAGACAGAGGATCTTGCTCATGACTGACCATCCCCGCCGCGTCACCCGCGCCCTTCTCTCCGTTTCCGACAAGACTGGCCTGATCGAATTCGCGAAGGCGCTTGCCGCGCACGATGTCGAGCTGGTCTCGACCGGCGGCACCGCGAAGGCGATCGCCGCGGCCGGCCTCAAGGTGAAGGACGTCTCCGAACTGACCGGCTTCCCGGAAATGATGGATGGCCGGGTCAAGACGCTGCATCCGAAGGTGCATGGCGGCCTGCTCGCGATCCGCGACAACAAGGACCATGCGGACGCGATGACGGCGCATGGCATCGCGCCGATCGATCTCCTCGTCGTCAATCTCTATCCGTTCGAGGCGACCGTCGACAAAGGCGCGGGCTTCGAGGATTGCATCGAGAACATCGATATCGGCGGCCCCGCGATGATCCGCGCCGCCGCGAAGAATCATGACGACGTCGCCGTCGTGGTCGAGGCGCAGGACTATCAGGCCGTGCTCGACGAGCTCGCCGCCAACAAAGGTGCGACCACGCTGAAGTTGCGGCGGCGCCTTGCCGCCAAGGCTTACGCGCGCACTGCCGCCTATGACGCCGCGATCTCGAACTGGTTCAACCGCCAGCTCGAAATCGACGCGCCCGATTTCCGCGCCTTCGGCGGCCGGCTGATCCAGTCGCTGCGTTATGGCGAGAATCCGCACCAGACCGCGGCGTTCTATGCGACCCCCGACAAGCGGCCGGGCGTCTCGACCGCGCGGCAGCTCCAGGGCAAGGAGCTCTCCTACAACAACATCAACGACACCGATGCCGCCTATGAATGCATCGGCGAGTTCGACGCCAAGCGCACTGCGGCCTGCGTCATCGTCAAGCATGCCAATCCCTGCGGCGTCGCGGAGGGCTCCGACCTGGTCAGTGCCTATCGCAAGGCGCTGGCCTGCGATTCCACCTCGGCCTTCGGCGGCATCATCGCGATGAACCGCGCGCTCGATGCCGACACCGCGCGCGAGATCACGAAAATCTTCACCGAGGTGATCATCGCACCTGACGCAAGCGAGGAGGCGATCGCCATCATCGGTGCGCGCAAGAACCTGCGCCTGCTGCTCGCCGGCAGCCTGCCCGACCCGCGCGCGCCGGGCCTCACCGCCAAGACGGTGGCGGGCGGTCTCCTCGTGCAGAGCCGCGACAACGCCGTGGTCGACGACATGACCTTCAAGGTTGTCACGGAGCGCGCGCCCACTGATGCCGAGATGCGCGACCTGAAGTTTGCTTTCCGTGTCGCAAAACACGTCAAGTCCAACACCATCATCTACGCCAAGGATCTCGCCACCGTCGGCATCGGCGCCGGCCAGATGAGCCGGGTCGATTCAGCGCGGATCGCGGCACGCAAGGCTCAGGATGCGGCCGCCGAGCTGAAGCTCGCCGAACCGCTCACCAAGGGCGCGGTGGTGGCGTCGGATGCGTTCTTCCCGTTCGCCGACGGCATGCTCGCCTGCATCGAGGCCGGCGCCACCGCCGTGGTGCAGCCCGGCGGCTCCATGCGCGACGACGAGGTCATAAAGGCCGCCGACGAGCACGGCATTGCCATGGTGTTCACGGGCACGCGGCACTTCAGGCACTGATGGATTGGCGTACGGGCGATTCCGTCGAATTCGTCATTGCGAGCGCAGCGAAGCAATCCAGAATCTTTCCGCGGAGAAAACCTGGATTGCTTCGTCGCTTCGCTCCTCGCAATGACGGGAATGAATCGCGGTAGCGTGGCTACTCCCGCACCCGCATCAACAGCGCCAGCCCCGCGACGAAGAACACCACCAGCACGGCCATGCCGGCCTTCTGGCTCGCGGTCACCGCGGTGATGACGCCGATGAGAAGCGGGCCGATGAAGGACGTCACTTTCCCCGTCAGTGCGAACAGACCGAAATACTGCGCGATGCGGTCCTTGGGTGCGAGACGGACCAGGAGCGTGCGTGAGGCGGCTTGCAGCGGGCCGCCGGCTGCACCGATCAGGCAGCCCAGCACCAGATAAGCGCGCTCAGCCGCAGCGGCGAACAATGCACCGCCGGGCGCGGGCGGCGCGACCTTGATGAAGAAGATCGAATCCTTGTCGACCAGCAGGATTGCCGCCAGCGCCAGCAGCAGGATCAGCATGCTGCCGGCGATCACGCGCTTCGGCCCGAAGCGATCGTCCAGTTTGCCGCCAAACCACGCGCCGATCGCGCCGGCAATCGCGAGCATGATCCCGAACGTGCCGATCTGGATCGTGTGCCAGCCGAACGTGCCGGCAGCATAGATGCCGCCGAAGGCAAACAGCGACACCAGACCGTCGGTGTAGATCATGTTGGCGAGCAGAAACGCGGCAAGCGACTTCTGCTGCGGCAGCCCCTTGATCGATTGCTTCAGCTCCAACAGGCCTTCGTGCAGCGCCTCGCGCACCGGGCGCTTCGCCGGATAGTCGGGTGTGAACAGGAACATCGGCGTCACGAAAATGATGAACCAAAGCCCGGTCAACGGTCCGGCGGCGCGGTCGCCCTGATGGCTGACCGGATCGAGCCCGAACAGAGGCGTGAGACCGAGCAGCGTGCGGCCGGTCTCGGGATTCGCGGCGAGCAGGCCGAGGACGATGATCAAGCTGACGATGCCGCCGACATAACCCGTCGCCCAGCCGGTGCCGGAGAGCCGCCCGATGCGCTCCGGCGGCACCAACGTCGGCATCATCGCATTGTTGAAGAGAGTGGCGAATTCCGCGCCGACGCTGGCGAGCGCGACCGCGGTGAGCAGCGGCGGAATGATCGAGGGATCGCCGGGCTTGCCGATCCACAATGTGCTGGATGCCAGCACCAGCACTGCGCCGAATCCGGCGATCCATGGCTTCCTGCGGCCCGAAGCATCGGCGATAGCCCCCAGCACCGGCGACATCAGCGCGATCGCGAGGCCCGCGGCAGCCATCGCAAAGCCCCACAGCGATTGCCCGGTGGCGGGATTCGGCGCAATGCCGGTGGCGAAATAGGGCGCGAACACGAAGGTCGTGATCAGGGTGAAATAAGGCTGCGCGGCCCAGTCGAAGAAGATCCAGCTGACGACGGCGCTGCGCGGCGGATAGGTCCGCTGCGCGCCGGCGATGCGCGCATCCGGGGCGATCGTCGTCACTCCATAATCCTCATCACGAACAGTTTTGCCTCTGTCGGGGCAAACCGTATAGCATTGCAGCGCTGCATGTGAACTGCCGATGGCTATTGCGGAAGTTTGATGATGTCGTCTTTCTCGACACGGCGGACATTTTTCGCCTTCCTTGCCACTCTGGCGTTCGGACTTCCGGCCGCGACCGCGCAGGATGCGCGGCGGGCCTATGTGCCGCCCGCGCTCGACACGGTGCATGCCGTTCCCGCCGAGCACGGCATGGTGGTGGCGCAGGAGAAAATCTCCGCGCAGGTCGGCGCCGACATCCTGCGGCGCGGCGGCAATGCCGTCGACGCTGCGGTCGCGACCGGCTTTGCGATGGCCGTGACCTATCCGCGCGCCGGCAATATCGGCGGTGGCGGCTTCATGGTGATTCATTCCACGGAGCGCAACGAAGACATCACGATCGACTATCGCGAGACCGCGCCGGCCGCGACCACGCCGGAGATCTTCCTCGGCGCCGACGGCAAGCCCGACGCGGCGAAGTCGCGGGATTCCGCGCTCGGCGTCGGCGTGCCCGGCACGGTCGCGGGTCTTGCGCTGGCCCTGGAAAAATATGGCTCGGGCCGGTTCACGCTGGCGCAACTGCTCGAGCCCGCGATCGCGCTCGCCCGCGATGGCTTCCTCGTCGGCGACGACATTGCCGACACGCTGCCGGGCTGGCACAAGCGGCTGGTGCGTTGGCCCTCCTCGGCCAGGATCTTCTCGCGGCCCGATGGCACGCCGCTCGGCGAAGGCGACAGGCTGGTGCAGAGCGATCTCGCCGAAACGCTGTCGGCCGTCGCCGCACAGGGCCCGCGCGGTTTCTATGAGGGGCCGGTCGCTGAGAAACTCGCCAAGGCCGTGGCTGACGCGGGCGGCATCATGACGCCGGCCGATTTGAAATCCTATCAGGCGGTCATCCGCGCGCCGGTGCGCGGCACTTATCGCGGCTATGACATTGTGTCGATGCCGTTGCCGTCGTCGGGCGGCGTGGTGCTGGTGGAGACGCTCAATATTCTCGAAGGTTTTCAGCTCGCTGATCTGAAGCAGGGATCGCCGGCCTCGCTGCATCTGCTGATCGAGGCCATGAAGCGCGCTTATGCGGACCGGGCGCGCTATCTCGGCGATCCCGCCTTCGTCAACGCGCCGATCGGGACGCTTACCGCCAAAGACTACGCCGCGAAGCTGCGGGCAACCATCTCCGCCGATCGCGCCACGCCGTCGAAACAGCTCGTTTCCACCGCGACCTCACCGCATGAGGGCAGCAACACCACGCATTTTTCCGTCGTCGACGGCAGCGGCAACGCCGTCAGCAACACCTATACGCTGAACTTCAGCTACGGCGTCGGCCTCGTCGCCGACGGCACCGGCGTGCTGCTCAACAACGAGCTTGACGATTTCACAGCGGCGGTCGGCGCTTCCAATGCCTATGGCCTTGTCGGCTTCGAGGCCAATTTGCCCGGGCCGGGCAAGCGGCCGCTGTCCTCGATGTCGCCGACCATCGTCCTGAAGGACGGCAAGCCGGTTCTGGTGACGGGCTCGCCGGGCGGCAGCCGGATCATCTCGACCGTGCTCCAGGTGATCGTCAACGTCCTCGATTACAAAATGGACGTCGCGGCTGCCGTGGCCGCACCGCGGCTGCATCACCAATGGTTGCCCGACGAGGTCCGGGTCGAGAGCGGCTTTTCCGATCATGTGCTGCTCGAGCTGAAGGCGATGGATCATCTCATCGTCGCGCCGATGGGGCAGACATCGGCGAATTCGATCGCGGTGACCGCCAATGGTCCGCTCGGCGCGCCTGATCCGCGTAGCCGAGGTGCGGAAGCAGCGGGGCAGTAACTCTGTCCTTGCATGGCGCGAAGGCCGGTGGCCGGCTTGCGCGCGCCGCCGCGCGTGCTACCACCGCGAGGCCAAAGACTACGAAAGAAAACACTGTCGGGAAACGCACATGACCACAGTTGATCCGAACCAGCGCATCGAACGCGCCGAGATCGAGGACACCAGCCTTCTTGCCTTCTACCGCGACATGAACGCGCCGGAGCGGCGGACGTTCTGGGCCTGCGCCGCAGGCTGGGCGCTCGACGGCATGGACTTCATGATCTATCCGCTGGTGATCGGCACCATCATCGCGCTGTGGAAGGTCGATGCGGGATCGGCCGGGCTCGCCGGCACCGTGACGCTGCTGGCCTCCGCCATCGGCGGCTGGCTCGGCGGTTATCTCTCCGATCATATCGGCCGGGTCAGAACGCTCCAGATCACCATCATCTGGTTCTCGTTGTTCTCGCTGGTCTGCGCGGTCGTGCAGAATTTCGAACAGCTCCTGATCGCACGCGCGGTGCTGGGCCTCGGCTTCGGCGGAGAGTGGGCGGCGGGCGCCGTGCTGATGGGTGAAGCGATCCGGCCGCAATATCGCGGGCGTGCGGTCGGCTCGGTGCAGTCGGGCTGGGCCGTCGGCTGGGGCCTTGCAGTGCTGTCGCAGGCGATCCTGTTCTCGGCTTTGCCGGCGGAGACAGCGTGGCGCTGGATGTTCGTGATCGGCGCGCTGCCGGCGCTGCTGGTGTTCTACATCCGCCGCTCCGTGACTGAGCCGGAGATCGCGGCTGAGGCCCGCGCCAAGCAGGCCGCGAGCGGCAATCGTCCGGCGCTCTGGGAAATTTTCTCGGGCCCGATCCTGAAGACCACGATCCTGGCGTCGCTGATGGCGACGGGCTGCCAGGGCGGCTACTACGCCGTCACCTTCTGGGTGCCGCAGTTTTTGACCAAGGAGCGGCATCTGTCGATCGTCGGCTCGACCGGCTATCTCTCGACGCTGATCATCGGCTCCTTCATCGGCTATCTCACCGGCGCCTGGCTCGCGGACCGGATCGGACGACGCAATCTCTTTCTGACCTTCTCGATCGGCGCGATCGCGGTTGTGCTGCTCTACACGCAGCTGCCGCTCACCAACGAAATCCTGTGGGTGCTCGGCTTCCCGCTCGGCTTTTTCGCCTCGGGCTATTTCTCCGGCGTCGGCGCGTTCCTGACCGAGCTTTATCCAACGCGACTGCGCGGCTCGGGCCAGGGGTTCTGCTACAATTTCGGCCGCGGCATCGGCGCGCTGTTTCCGTTCCTGGTCGGGGCGCTTTCGGCGACGACGTCGCTTGCGAATGCGATCGCGATGTTCGCGGTGGTGGCTTACGCGCTGTTCTTCATCGCCGCCTTCGCGCTGCCGGAGACGCGCGGGCGCGTGCTGCATGCGGACTGATGCAGGCTAGCTATCGTCCGACCTGATACGGCCCGCCCTTTTCGAGGGCGCGGCTGTATGCTGGCCGCGCATGAATGCGCTCCAGGAACGCCATCGCCTTGGGATGGCCGAGCTCGAGCCCGCCGCGCGCCTGGGCTGCTTCGAGCGGAAAGCTCATCTGGATGTCGGCGGCGGTGAACTCGTTGCCGGCGAACCACTCGCTCTTCGCAAGCTCGCCTTCCCAATAGTCCATGTGCTGCTTGAGCTGCGGATTGACCAATGCTGTGAGCGCCTGGTTCGAAACCTTGCGCACCAGCGGGCGGAGCAACGCCGGCGCGCGTTTCGGCATCAGCGTGAACAGCAGCTTGAGCAGCAGCGGCTGCATCGCCGAGCCTTCCGCATAGTGCAGCCAATAGGTGAAGCGCAGCCGTTCCGGCGTGTTCGGCGGCGGGACCAGCCGACCGTTGCCGTAGGTGGCGATGAGATATTCGATGATCGCGCCTGACTCGGCGACGGTGTTGCCGTTGTCGGTGATAACGGGCGACTTGCCGAGCGGATGGATGGCGCGGAGCTCCTTCGGCGCGCGCATGTCAGGCTGGCGCTCGTAGCGCACGATCTCGTAGGGCACGCCCAGCTCCTCGAGCAGCCACAGCACGCGCTGCGAGCGGGAATTGTTGAGGTGGTGAACGGTCAGCATCGCGTGGTCCCCGGGGCTAGGCATGGTCGATCGGCCGCGCGTTCGTGCCAGCCCGGGAACACAATGTCGAGCCATCCGGTCGGATATTTTTATCCGGGTATATTGACCTTTGTAATTCACCCGGGTATTAAAGTCGCCACCGTGACCAATATGGCAATGATTCCAATGCAGAAGACTTTCACCGCTTTCCAAGGGCATCGCCGTCTGGTCTCCGGGCCAGCCGGAGAGGTCGCGCTGGTCATCAAGCGGATGGCGGAGCGGCCGGACGAGCCCATCGTCGTCTTCGAGGACGCCACGGGCCGGTCGATCGACTTCGATCTGCGCGGCGGGGACCGCGAGGTGCTGGCGCGGCTCGCGAAGCTTGTGCCGCCCCCGGTTGAGGAGACCGCATCGCCGAGCGAGCCACGCGGTCGCGGCCGGCCGAGGCTCGGCGTGGTCGCGCGCGAGGTGACGCTGCTGCCGCGGCACTGGGAGTGGCTCAGCGCGCAGCCAGGCGGCGCTTCGGTCGCGCTGCGGAAACTTGTCGAAGAGGCGCGGCGCGCCAGCGGCGACAAGGACCGCGAGCGGCAGGCGCGCGATGCGGCCTATCACTTCATGTCGACCATGGCCGGCAATCTGCCGCAGTTCGAGGAGGCATCGCGCGCGTTGTTTGCGGATGACCGGCGGCGTTTCACCGGACTGATCGCAGATTGGCCCGCCGACATCCGCGACCACATCGTCAAGCTCGCCTATAGTGATCGCGCTTAGGCGCGCGCCTTCTCCCAACCCCATCGACGGCCAAGCCACGCCCACTTCGCGTGGCGACGGTTTCGCACGCCCTGATGAAAGGCTAATCCATGTCCGCCGCCAAGCCGCTCTGGAAAAGTTTTCTGCGGTTCCTCGCACCGTTGATGCTGAGCAACGCGCTGCAATCGCTGTTCGGCACCGTCAGCAACGTCTATCTCGGCCAGATGATCGGGATCGACGCGCTCGCATCGGTCTCGGTGTTCTTTCCGGTGATGTTCTTCCTGTTCGCCTTCGTCATGGGGCTGAGCACCGGCGCCACGGTGCTGATCGGCCAAGCCTATGGTGCGGGCGAGCAGGGCCGGATCAAGCTCATCGTGGGCACGACGCTCGCGATCGGCCTGCTGCTCTCGATTGCAATTGCACTGATCGGCGGGATCTTCAGCCGCCAATTGATGACGATGCTCGCAACGCCCCCGGACATTCTCGACCAGGCCAGCGCCTATGCCCGCGTCATGCTGCTCACCATGCCGCTCGGCTTCGTCTTCTTGCTGACGACGGCGATGATCCGCGGCGTCGGCGACGCGCTGACGCCGCTGCTGGCGCTGGCCTTGTCGACTGCGATCGGCTTGATCCTGACGCCGATTCTGATCCGCGGGTCGTTCGGATTGCCGGCGGCCGGCATCACCAGCCCGGCCTGGGCCGCGGCGATCGCCAACGTTCTGACGCTGATCGCGCTGGCGGCCTATCTGCTGCGAAGAAAACATGCGTTGGCACCGGACGCTGCACTGCTGCGCCATCTGCGGCTCAATCGTGTGGTGCTGGGACAAGTCCTCGGCATTGGACTGCCGAGCGCGATCGGTATGGTGGTGATGGCGATCGCCGAGCTGGTGCTGCTCGGCCTCGTCAACGGCTTCGGCTCGAACGCAACCGCAGCCTATGGCGCGGTCAACCAGGTGATGGGCTATACGCAGTTCACGGCGATGTCGATTTCAATCGCGGTCTCGATACTCGGTGCCCAAGCGGTCGGCCGCGGCGACAGAGCGGGGCTCGACGGCATCGTGCGCACCGGACTGGCGTTCAACATCGTCCTGACGGGCGGGCTGGTGGCGCTGATCTATCTCGCGCCGCGCGCCGTGCTGGGCATCTTCATCACTGATGATACCGTGCTCGATCTGGCGAAGGGCTTGCTCAACATCGCACTGTGGAGCTCGGTGCCGTTCGGCCTGGCGACGGTGTTTTCCGGCGCGATGCGCGCTGCCGGCGTGGCACTGACGCCAATGCTGCTCGCGATCTTCGCCATCGGAGCAATCGAACTACCGTCCGCGGTGATCCTGAGCCGCACCATCGGCCTTGAGGGTGTGTGGGCCGCCTATCCGATCGTATTCTGCGCCATGTTCCTGTTGCAGATGGGCTATTACCTTCTGGTGTGGCGCAAGCGGACGATCCGGCGTCTGTTCTGACGAACATCAAGAGATTATGACCGTCATTAAAAGGTGGACCCACGGGCCGCGCTACGCCACAATGCGAAAAAGCGATGTCAGGGAGAATGATTTTGACCCGCACAGCCCCGCAATTCCTGTTCGATTTCGGCAGTCCGAATGCCTATCTCAGTCATCTCGCGATTCCGGCGATCGAGCAGCGCATCGGCGTCAAATTCGAGTACGTGCCGATCCTGCTCGGCGGCATCTTCAAGTCGACCAACAACAAGTCGCCGGCCGAGACGCTCGCCGGCGTCAAGAACAAGCGGGAATTCCAGGCGGTCGAGACCGAACGCTTCGTCAAGCGCTTCAAGGTGCAGCCCTATGTCTGGAATCCGTTCTTCCCGGTCAACACGCTGAACCTGATGCGCGCGGCAATCGCGGCCCAGCTCGAAGGCGTGTTCGAAACATACGTCGAGGCCGCCTTCCATCACATGTGGCGCGAGCCGAAGAAGATGGACGATCCGGAAATCGCGGCGAAGGCGCTGGCGTCCTCCGGCCTCGACGCGCAAAAGCTGTTCACCCGCGCCGGGGAACCCGAAGTGAAGGGCAGACTGATCAAGAACACCGAGGACGCCGTCGCGCGCGGTGCGTTCGGCTCGCCGACCTTCTTTGTCGGCGACGAGATGTTCTTCGGCAAGGAGCAGTTGCGCGAGGTCGAGGAGATGGTGTCGGGGAAGTGATTTTCGTATGATGGACAGATCGAGCCATCATCTCCGATGTCGTCCTGGCGAAAGCCAGGACCCATAACCACCGAAGGCTATGGCTGTGACGTGCTGGGCCTCCAACTTGCCCGACAATACACAGTCGGGGTAATGGGTTCTGGCTTTCGCCAGGACGACGGCAAGAAACAACGACGACGGCAAGAAACAACAAGGACGATCCCATGCGTATCCTCGTGGTCGGCGCTGGCGCCATCGGCGGCTATTTTGGTGGCAGGCTGTTGCAGGCCGGCCGCGACGTCACCTTCCTGGTCCGGCCGCGGCGCGCCAGCGAGCTCGCGAGCGCCGGCCTCGTCATCAAGAGCCCGAACGGCGACGTGACCTTGAAAAATCCGCCGACCGTTCAGGCCGACGCGCTCAAGGACAAGTTCGACGTCGTGCTGCTCAGCTGCAAGGCCTTCGACCTCGACGACGCAATCAAGTCGTTCGCGGCAGCAGTCGGGCCGAATACGGCGATCATCCCGATGCTCAACGGCATGAAGCATCTCGACATCCTCGACGACAAGTTCGGCAAGGAGCGCGTGCTCGGTGGCCTCTGCGCCATCGCCGCAACGCTCGACGAGAAGCGCGAGGTGGTGCAGCTCCAGCCGATGCAGTCGATCAATTACGGCGAGCGCGATGGCAAGCTGTCGGATCGGGTCAAGGCGATCGACGAGGCCTTCAAGAGCGGCATCAATGGTGCAACGGCCAGCCAGAACATCATGCAGGACATGTGGGAGAAGTGGGTGTTCCTCTCCTCGCTGGCGGCGTCCACCAGCCTGATGCGTACCTCTGTCGGCAACATCCTCGCCGCTCCCGGCGGCAGGGATTTCCTGCTCGGCATGCTGGACGAGACCAGCGCGATCGCCGCCGCGTCTGGCTACACGCCGGGCGGGCCGTTCTTCGAGCGCGTGAAGGGCAACCTCACCACCGAGGGCTCGCCGATGACGGCCTCGATGTTCCGTGACGTCAAGGCCGGCCTGCCGGTCGAAGCCGATCACGTCATCGGCGACCTCATCGCGCGCGCCGACGCCGCCAAGGTGCCAGTCCCGAAGCTGCGCATCGCCTACACGCATTTGAAGGCGTATGAGAAGCAGCGAGCTAGCTAACCGCAGCTTCAGCTATTTGAAATACGCGAGATAGTGCGAGACGGCGGTGATTTCCTCATCACTCATGTGATAGGCGACATCGGCCATCGCAGCGCCTCCACCGCCGACGCGCTGGCTGCTCTTGTAGTCGTGCAGCGCCTTGACGAGGTATTCCTCGCGCTGGCCCGCGAGCCGCGCAACGGCCTTGGTGCCGGCAAAGCTATCCGTATGACATGAGGCGCAGCGGCGGCCGACGGCGACCTGGGCGCCCTTTTTCGACAGGTCCGGATCCTTGTCCTCCGCCGCTGTCGGCGGCGTCAGCGCGGCGAAATAGGCGCCGAGATTGCGGACGTCCTCGTTGGTGATTTCCTCGGCAATGGGCTGCATCTGGTCGTTCTTGCGCGAGCCGGCGCGGAAAAACACCAGCTGCCATTGCAGGAACTGATCGGGTTGGCCGGCGAGCGAAGGAATGTTCTCGGTCTGCGAGATGCCATTCTCACCGTGACAACCGGCGCAGACGGCGGCCTTCTCCTTGATCGCGGCATTGTCCGCGGCGCTTGTCGGGAGAGAACCGAGCGCGAGAAGCGCAACCGCGCTGATTGCGTGCGAGATGAACTGCCGGCGCATGATTGGAATTTCCGATCTGTCGAACGCTCATTCCGGGGCGGCGAAGCGCGTGCCCCGAGTTCGATAACCCCCGTTCGTCACTATGGGTTCCGGACTTCTACGTAAGCAGGAACGACAGCGTGCGAAATTGAAATGAGAAAGGCTGCGGCGCCCCTCGGCACCGCAGCCTTGTGTCGTCTTAGGCTACTTCTTGCTGTAGCTGATGCGGTAGATCGCGCCGGCCCAATCGTCGGCGACGAGGATCGAGCCGTCCTTGGCGAGGATGATATCGTCGGGACGGCCGAGATAGCCCTGGTCGCCCTCGATCCAGCCGGAGGCGAACACCTCCTGCTTGGCGTTCTTGCCGTCGGGACCGACGATCACGCGCATGATGCGGCCGCCCTGGTACTTGTGACGATTCCAGGAGCCGTGCTCGGCGATCAGGATGTTGTTCTTGTACTCGGCCGGGAATTGGTCGCCGGTATAGAACTTCATGCCGAGCGGAGCGACGTGAGCGCCGAGGTTCAGCACGGGCGGCGTGAACTCGGAGCATTTGTGGCCCATCGCGAACTTGGTATCCGGCAGGTCACCCTGGTGGCAGTAGGGATAGCCGAAGTGCTCGCCGATCTTGCTGATCATGTTCAGCTTGTCCGAGGGAAGATCGTCGCTGATCCAATCGCGGGCATTCTCGGTGAACCAGAACTTGCCGGTGCGCGGATCGACGTCGCCGCCGACCGAGTTGCGAACGCCGAGCGCATAGATTTCCGCATTGCCGGTCTTGGGATCGACGCGGCGGATCTGCGACACGCTGGTCGGGGGAACGCCGATGTTGAAGGGCGGTCCGAACGGAATGTAGAACCAGCCTTCCTTGTCGACCGCGATGTACTTCCAGCCATGCGCGGCATAGGACGGCATGTCGTCATAGACGACCTTGCCCTCGCCGGGATTGTCGAGCTTGTTTTCGATGTCGTCGTAGCGGATCAGCTTGTCGACCGCGATGACGTAGAGCGCACCGTCCTTGACGGCCAGACCCGTGGGCATGTTCAGCCCCTTGAGGATGGTCTTGACCTCTTTCTTTCCGTTGTTGTCCTTGATGGCGTAGACGTTGCCGAGGCCGAACGAACCGACGAACAGCGTGCCCTTGTCACCCCAGGCCATCTGCCGTGCGGCCAGCACACCGGAGGCGTAGACCTCCATCTTGAAGCCCGGTGGCAGCTTGACCTTCTTGACGATGTTGGCGAGCTCGGAATCGGACGCGCCGGTCGGCGGACCGGACGGCGGCGCCAGGCCCTTCTGCGCCTCGGTCTCGTCGCCGAGGAACCAGTCGTCCGGCGGATGGGTCCAGAACTCCTTGGTGCCGGATTCGTATTTCTTCAGCGGCTTGTTCTTGTCCTGCTGCTGCGCGTGACCGGCGCTTGTCCCCGCGAGAAGGGCAACCGCTGCAAGCGCCAGGACGGATTGAAAGGCGGATTGAAAGACGGATCGATGGAATTTCATCGCGTCACTCCCCTAAGGCAGCCGTCAGGGCTGCACATTTATTTTATTTTGCTATCGAGAGGCGAAGTTCGGACTCTGTCGAGAGGACAGACGCAGAAGGTTAGCACATCTGCGAGCGGTGAGAAGCGCGCCGCGTGCGCCGCGATAGCGCTCAGTAAAAATTGAGACGTAAAGTCAATGATGGCGAATGCCGCGACGACACCGCTCTCGCTGCAGCGCGGAATCAAGATCACGCGCGGCTAATTTGCAGGCAGCAGGAGGTCCGGAACAAAAAAACGCGAAACAACCCCATGCACAGTAGAAATGCTCTGGCCGCCTTGCTGCCGGTGGCGCCGGGTAGACATTTGACGCGTCGAGCGAATTCGCGAAGGTGGCGGCTAAGGGGCGACGGGGTAGGGACCATCGTCGAAAATCGTCTCATGATAGCCTTTCGAGCCGACATCGCGCGCGAGCGTGCTGCGAAAATCACGGTCATCGCGAAGGCATTTCAGGACATGCGCGAAGTCGAATTCGGGCCGCCAGCCTAGTTCGCGCCGCGCACGTTCATTGACATAGACGCGGTCGATCGCGGGGAATAGCCGCCAGCCGCGCGCAGCAAAGAGCTCCGCACAATCCGGATAGAGCTCGCGCACGACACCGGCCGCGTCACGTGCCAGCGCCGCGAGACGGCGTTGCTCGAACGGGCTCGTGGCCGACAGGATGTAGCGGGCAAACCCGATGTCCGGCGCGCGCTCTGCGGCGAGGAGATGGGCGTTCACCGCGTCCGCGATATCCAGCCGGCGATAGAGCAGCTCGTTGGCCTGCGCGTTCTCCGGCGGGTAAGCCGACCGCATCGCCGGATCGTCATCGTCTTCCGGGAAGAAGCGCGAGGTCCTCAAGACCACGACGGGCAGGCCGCGCTCGCGACAGAACAGCTCGCAGAGAGTTTCGGCCATCAGTTTGGTCGTGCCGTAGACGTTCTTCGGGATCGGCGCCAGGTCCTCGGTGACCCACACCGCGGCTTGGCCCGCGTCGGAGCGGAGTTGCGAGCCGAACGCGCTGGTGGTGCTGGTGAAAACAAAACTGCGCACGCCGGCGGCTGCGGCCGCCTCAAGCAGGTTGAGCGTGCCGGTGACATTGGTGTCGATGAAATCTTGCTTGCTGTGGGTCGCCGCATGCGGCTTGTGCAGCGTCGCGGTGTGGATCACCGCGGTGACGCCGTCCATCTGGTGCCGCACGAAATCGGGATCGACGATCGAACCGACGGCGTCGGTGAAGGGCGACGCCTTCAGGTCGATGCCCCGCGCAGGCGAACCGCGCCCGCGGAGCGTGCGGAGAAGGGCCTCGCCAAGATGGCCCGCGCTGCCGGTAACCAGAATCGTCATTCGTGACCCAATACAGCCGCCAGCGGCGTGGAAAACGACGTGCCCGTCCGGTCCGGCTGGATGCTTTGGGAAAAATTGGAGCGGGCGAAGGGGCTCGAACCCTCGACCCCGACCTTGGCAAGGTCGGAACCCCTTCCCTCATAGGGCAACATCTGCCAACTCCAGTAGCGCGCCTTAACCTTGAAAACACTGGTGAATTGCGAGTTTGTTGGCCTTCGTATCTAACGTAAGCCAAAGGAACATTTTGCCCCGGAAAGATACCCCAAGGTACCCCGGAGAGATTTTCGCCATGTCCCCCGCCGTTAAACTGACCCGCGACCGGGTCGAAAAAGAGAAGCCCGCCAGCACTCGCCGCGAGGTCAGGGACGCAATTGCGCCCGGCCTTCGGCTGGTCGTGCAGCCGTCCGGCCATCGGTCATGGGCGTTCCGCTACAAGCTCGCCGGGGTCGCCCGGAAGCTCACCCTAGGCGACTATCCGTCTGTGTCGCTCGAAGCCGCCCGCACAGCCGCCGCCACGGCGCGCGGCGAAGTCCTAAAGGGCGGCGACCCAGCCGCCGACAAGGCAACGGCTCGCGCCCCGTCGAATAGCATCTTGGCCGCCTTTAAAGACTATGACCGGGATTACCTCTCATGGGGCCGCGAGTATCAGGACCACGAAACCGGCGAAGTGTTCCCCGCCGTGACCGACGCCGTGGGGAACCCCGTCGAACCGAAGATAGGCAAAGACACGGCCGCCGCAACCCGGTCGTTCTTCATCCGCCGGATCCTTCCTAAATGGCATTCGCGAAACGTGGGGTCGTTCACGACACCGGACGTTGCGAAGCTTCTCAAACCGCTAGAAGCTTTCAAAGACGCCCATCGCAAGGGCCGAACTCGGCTGTCGCATTTCTTCAAATACACGAAACAGCACAATGACCTAGTCAAATTCAACCCCGTCGCCGACATCGAATCCGCCGGGTCCGGAACCCGCGAGCGCGTGTTGACCGCCGACGAACTGCGCATCGTATGGAATGCCTGCGAATCCCTTGGCACGTTCGGCGCGTTCGTGCGGACGCTGTTCTTAACCGCGGCACGCCGAACGGAGGTTGCACGAATGGACCGCGCCGAGTTGTCGCCGATAGTATGGTCGATTGGCGGCCACCGCACCAAGAACGGCAAGCCGCACGATATCCACCGCACTGCGCAGTTGAACGCGATTCTTGAACCGCTGTTGACAATGAGCAATTCACCTTTTGTTTTCGAGGGCCGTCGCCCCGGCCGGCCGCTTGGCGGCTTCAGCAAGTTGAAAAAGCATCTGGATAGGATCACGGGCGACGCCGTCGGTCATTGGACGCTGCACGACGCGAGACGGACGGCCAAAACGATGATGCAGGAATTAAAGATCCTGAAGGAAGTCCGCGACGCCTGCACGAACCACACGGGCGGTAAGAGCAAGGTTGATATGACCTATGACCGCTTCGCATACGCGTCCGAAAAGGCCGACGCCTTCGAAAAGCTTGCGGCCAAAATCTTGCGCGTCGTTGAAGGCCGGGAAGTACCGTCGAACGTGGTCCCGATGCTTAGGCAATGACCGGCGCGTTAACCCTTCAGAAAATTCTGACCGGCGCACTACTTGTCCGTTCGAACGCGGCGGGCTATTTTGCCCCCAGTTGGTTGCGATAGACACCGCCCTGACCTAGATGGGCTCGCAATCTTTTCAAGGCGCCATTCGTGGCGCAGGAAAGGTTGGCTGTCGTGTCTATTCACCCCCCCAAAAGCAAATTCACTCGAGTCGCACCGCTGAAAGCCCGCTATGGCGGCGTCAGCGACATGTGGATCACGCGCAAGATGCGGGACGAAGGTTTTCCGCAACCCGTTTTTCTCGGCGGCCGCGACCGATTCTGGATCACAGAACAACTCGACAGTTGGGACATGGCCATGATTGAGCGGGGTTCGATCGCGCATCACGGCGTTGCTGGTAAGCGTAAGGCGGTGCAATCGTGAAATCTCAATCACAGTTGCCCACCCAAAGCCAGGCTGCGAACCCCGACAAGGCCGCAGATGCGCTAGTCACCATTCGTCCTAAGGGGCTGTTGAAGGTCGTCACAATCGCGGCCGATGGCGACACGCCGCAAGTCCGTTGCTTCACCCTTCCCGCCGAGCGCGACGACATGCGGGACCATATTGCGGCCAATGACGGCGAGCGGAATATTTATTTCGAGCCCAACCCGCCGAAGGTTAAGGCCCACAAGCGGTCGAAGGAGTCCGATATCGCTGCCGCCGTCTTCGCGTACGTCGATTGTGACCCGAAGCTGGGCGGCATGCCCGAAGACCCGCTCAAGGCGCAGGCGCGCCACGATGCCCGATTGAATTCCGGCATCGTGCCGAAGCCGACTTTTAAATACGTGTCGGGCGGTGGCACAGTCGGACTATGGAAGCATTCCAAGCCCATCAAACTTGACGGGCCCGACTCCATTGAAGCGGCAAAGGCGATCAACAATGGCCTCGCACGCGAGCTTGGCACCTCGGCGGATGGTTTCGACACTTGCCAATCGGTTGAACATCTGTATCGCGTCCCGAACACCACGAACTTGCCCAACGATAAGAAACGCAAGGCGGGCCGCGGTGTGTCAGTCGCTGGCGGCTTGAAGGGGAATTCATCGCGTCGCTATGAACGCGACGCCTTCCCCGTGGCCAAGGTTGACAAGCCGACGACAACGAACGATATCGGCGACGCCCTTAGCGTTGACCTTTACGAACTGGAAATCGGCGACCGGTCGCGATCGATTATCGAGACGGGTGAGGCTGAAGGAAAGCAGCCGAATGATGACTCGCCGTCAGGCTGGCGCATGGCGTTAATTCATAGTCTGATCAAAGACGGCGTGGACAGCGAAACGATCCTCGGCATTCTGCTGGATCCTGACAACATGGTCAGCGCCGAGCGCGTCAAGAAAGCCGGAAGCCGCAAGGCAGCCGAACTATTCTTCAAAAAGGAAATCGCCAAAGCAACCGCGATGCGTGCGGCGACTGCCAGCGAGGACTTCGACGACAACCCCGACATCCCTGATGACGATGGCGACGCCGATTTAGATTTTAAAAAGCCTATCAAAGATGAACTCACTTTTGACCTGACGCCCTATATCCCCCAAAACGCGTCGAAGATTCCGACCCGCAAATGGCTGTATGGTACCGCATACATTCGGAAGTTCATCGGCTTAACCGCGGCGACCGGCGGCGCGGGCAAGTCGTCTCTGATTCTACTTGAGTGTGTCGCCATGGCTTGCGGCAAAGACCTACTAGGGGTCGAACCGGCGGAAAAACTTCGCGTCCTATACTGGAACGGCGAAGACCCGCTCGAAGAGCTTGAACGCCGTGTCGCCGGGATTCTGAAATACTATGGGCTGACTAAAGCCGACCTTGGCAGCCGGCTGTTCATCAAGTCTGGCCGTGACATGCCGATTAGAATTGCCGAGCTAGATCAGGGCAAAGCCAAGATTGCGAAACCGATGACGCGGGCCATGGACAAAGCTGTACGGGATCACAAACTAGACGTGGTTGCTATCGACCCGTTCGTATCGTCGCACGGCGTCCCGGAGAACGACAACAACGCGATTGAATTGGTCGCGAAGAAATGGGCAGACATTGCCGACAAGACAAATTGCGCCGTCGTCCTTTCGCATCATACTCGCAAAACAAACGGCATGGGGGCCTCGATTGAGGATTCACGTGGCGCGTCGGCGCTCAATTATGCCGCCCGGACCCGGCGAGCCATCAATACCATGACCGCCGCTGAAGCCAAAGCAGCCGGGTTTAAAGATGACGATCGTTCGCGCCTGTCTTACTTCAAGGCAGACATGATGGGGTCGTCGATGATTAAGCCAACCGCCGCGCTTGACTGGTATCGGTTCGAGCCGGTTAATCTGATGAATGGCCCACCTGATGAACTGACCGGCGAATCGACAGAGGGCGATAGCGTCGGAGTGGTAGTGAAATGGGAATACCAGAAATTGACTCTAGAGCTAGACGCCGACAGCGCGCGGGACGCGGTCGCTGCCCTCAACGTCGATGGGCCATGGCGGTATGATGGGCGGGCAGCCAAATGGGCGGGACTGGCAATTGCTAGATCAGCCCAGGTTGAAGTGACAGACCTCAAGGTCAAGGCGCAGATCGCGGCCTTGATTGAGGAATGGATTAAAGACGGTACCCTAGAGAAGTATTCGGGGACGGACGGCAATCAACGCAAGGAAAAGGTGTTTGTGCGTCCCGCCCTGGCCGAAGATGATGACCAGCTCGACTTCGGTTGATATGCGTCAGTCACAGTGCGTCACTGACGCAAGCACTGTCGCACTGCCCATTAATTGCGGTGCGTCAGTCAGTTCGTCCCTATAGGGGACGACTGACGCCAGTGACGCAAAGGAGTTATTTCTCTGAAAGAACTGGCGCAGATTGTGAGCCTGACATGGCAGCGGGCTCGCAACATGGCCTGCATCATACCCCTGATAGATGGCTTTGTCGGAGGCGGATGCACATTAATAGAAATAAGACGCATGCTTTGACCGGGGAAATATTTCTCTTTCCCACAAATGTAGAAATTTTTCAGCGGGTCCTTCCAGCGGCACAATTGCTATGAGGGCAAGCACGGAGCTCACCCTCGATCTCAGGTGATGAAGAAAAATATTTCCCAACGTAACGTGATAAACGTGGGTCGAAGCACGGACGCGGTGGCTGATTGCGGAGAACTGCTGCGCGGCTTATTCGGGCGACTGGACGGCTCAAGTCGCCTTCGCCGAAGCCAAATATCGTCTTGGCTCAATGCCTCGGTGTGGCGCATCGTCGTACTTGGATTGTTTTGTGTCGCGTCAGCGCTATCGCGGGATAAGAAAACTTTCTCGGCAACAAAGCCGGCGCCGCCTACTAGGCCAAGTGACAGGGTGCACCTAATCTGGCAGTGAAGACCTGCTGGCCCTCCCATTTGGAGGCGCGTCCACACTCTAGCGCGTAAGTTGCCAATCGGGGCGAGACAGCTTTATGCTTGTCTCAACGCGACGACTCTTGGCCATGACGGCTGCAAGATCGGTTGCAGAGAGAGTGGCCCAACATGGAGGATATTGTCGAGCCCGTCCCCTGCCCCTTGGCTTTTTCTCAAGAGGGCACAAGCGCAATTTGCTCCCGCGCTGCGCTCTTGATGGTGCTGGGACTTTTGCTCGCTCCTCCCGGACGTGAAGTTTTAGACGATCTTCTTGAGACAGCGCCATTCGGAATTCCAAACATCAACCCGTTGTCCGGGTATTCTCGCAGACAGCTCGACGACATCTATCGACAGTTTTCAAGGCGCGGCGGCCTTCAAGGCGCAATTCGCGACACTGTTGCCAGGCTATATCGCGAAGACAGAGAAGAGGATCCACAATATCTTGCGCTAAAGCTGCTTGCATTGCACCTCGCCGACGAAAATGAAATGCTCCGAGTTGCCGCTACAGTTTCATGGCTTGATATCGCCTTTTCCGGCGAGCGATATTCAGATTTTGACTTTCCCGCTCAATTTGCGACTCTACTAAATGCCGCTCGGAAGCCGGCCAATGACGTAACGCGCGCCATGGCAATGACTGCGCTTTCCCGCATGTGGCACTATAGCGATAATCAGTCTACGCGCCTCTATCGCTTTCTTGAAGCTAACCGGCAGGACCAACAGACCTTTTGGCTTTCAATTGGAGACTTTATCCGCCGGATACGATGGCGCCGACCGGCAGAGAGCGGCCGGAGGCAGGCCACGATTGTTCACGGAACCGTATTTGCGTTCGCTAAATCCCCTATCGACAAGTGGTGGCGACCCCGAACAGGCGATCTCCATGTATATTTGGAAACGCAACTTCCGCAGCGGCATCTCTATAGTAGAAGCGATTACTTCAGATGGTCCGGTGGGTGGAGCGATTACGCTCGAAGCATTGCCAGAGACGAACTCCTCCAATGGGTCCACAGCCATCGCTTTGAAGGCGGGGACGTCTTCGCGCACAGCCATGGCGCGAACGTCCTCATCCTCGCGACTGATAAAGAGAAGTTTGGCAAAATCGTGCTGCTGAGTTGCCCCGTGCACCATCACCTTCCGATAAGATTCGAAAACGTAAAACGCGTGGTGTCCATCAGAGTCAAATGGGACTTCGTCATCATGGCTGACCGGGCACGGCAACGATTTAGCGATCCGAGAATCCGGGAGGTAATCTTACCGATCTGGTTTGGCCGGCATCAGACGACGCGGCAATCATCCACATGGCGCGACCAGAATCTTATGAAGTACCTTTAGCAGACGCCTGTATTCGAATGCCCGCTCAAGCCGACCGTCCTATCGTATCGATTGTTTACGCGCTCCCGCTCATAATTGAGAGCAACTGACCGCTAGGCTAATCAGAACCCCCTAATCCTGAGGTTCCTCAACTGCAGCTGTTGAATGATTACGTCCAGACGTTTCTTGGCGTTATCTGACACGCTCCCGCCGCCCCTCACCACGTAACGCTTTTCATAGCGATACGGTTTTGTCGCTGAGGGCTTTGGCTCGTCACCGGTAAGCGGTACCTCAGTCGGTCTCATCTCTCCTGGTTGGATTTCTGCAGGTTTGGGCCGGAAAGGCACTCTGATGTAGCTTTGGACACGCTTTGGTGGTGAGATCCCGGCGTCGGCCAGCGCTATTTGGAGAGTATTCACTGTCCTCCGTTCGAATGACAATCCAGTCTTGCCGGAGACTCTCGAGAATGTGAAACCTGGCGTGATGCCTGCCGTAAGATCGAGGTCAAATTCGAGCGTGTAGCCGATGGCCTTGTCTTTGTCTTTGAACAGGGCGCCTTCACTTGTCTTGAGCGACAGTGTCCGTATGACCCACTCATGCAGACCCAGAGAATCTTCAAGTTGATTGTGGGGCGCAATCGGGCACGCTTCCGCAAAGGCGAGCAATTCGTAGACAGGGAAATAGACGTTAACCAGCGACGTCTGCACCGATTTGCCAGTGGCACCGGCGCTTATATCCAGGCCGAACGTTCCAGCATTGAACGGGCCGGTGAGGCTGCTGCTCGGAAGGACGGATCCTGTGTGATCGACTTCCAGCGTAAGCGTTATGACGCCGACCCAAGACTGGAGGGTAGGCTCTTCGCTGAGCGCCGCACCCAGCTCACACTTTACGCGATCGACCACGCGATTGATCGAGATTCCGTCGTACTGTTCCGTTGGCGGGAGGACGACGCACCCCGAAAGAATAAAGCCAATGCACGCTAGTCCCACCAGTCGCGCTGCCATACCACGAGCCCCCGCTCTACAGTGATTGTTCCACAACCAGCAATAGAGCGTCAAGCGGACAGCCGTGCGGCTTTGCCGACTGCCCTGGGCCACTCTCACACCGTTCCCACGCCGCAAATGGTCTGAGGCCTGCCCGTCCGTTATTCACGCGCTCCTCCTTGAACCGTCACGTCCGCGGCCAGCAGTGTCTTTGGACGTTCCGAAGCCGAAATCGCAGGTCGGATCTAGTTCGTTTTGGTGCGTCGCATGAATCCGTAGTTGGCTCTTCGCGTCATTTGCTGCGGTTGCACAAATCGACGCTTTTGAGGACATCGACAGCGTCATTGCCTGCAGGATCCATCGCCTTTCATTTGGTGCCCGGTATGTCCTTCCCGATAGAATCGTGCAGCTGCATACTGATCGCATGAATGGCGTCAGCGAGATTGTTCGGGTCTCCCGTTTCTCGATGTGCGATCGCGGTCTCTTGTACAGTCTGCACAAATTCGCTTGCATCCAAAACGCCCTTACGATCGAGCTCCAGCACCAACGTCCGAAGGACGGAAAGCATGCCTAGCACCAATCGATCCCCAGGTATCTTTTGGCCGGTCGCCATGAAATCAACTCCCGCTATCTGGCTTGGTGCACAGTATCGGCCCCGTTCGCGACTAGCTAGACCACTCAATTTGGACGAACATCCAATTGCTAGTAGACCAAAAGCGCAATTTTAGGTCTATGCTTGCCTGGCAATAGTTTACAGTTTCAGGCGGGGATGGAATGGCTAAACTCGCGGGCTTTCCTGAGGAAACGTTCGATGCGATGCAACGTGTCCGGGACACTGCGTTGGTTCGATTCGATAGCCTATTCTCGCCCGGTCGGAAGCTATGGTCTCTCGCAAACCTTCAGCGGTTTCACGATATGTTTGTGGATCGATTTGATGAGGGTAACGGATCATTTCTAGAAAAATTCAAAAAGCAGCTCGAGGGTGCCAGTGACGACATCTTTCAGCTAGCCGCAGAGCTTCTTTATACGCAACAATTCTTCACAAGCCTCTCCGGCCCCGAAAAGAAACTCGAAAATGTAGAGGCGGTACTTAGTTGGAGCGCGAATCCGCCACTGATTCCAGAATGGGCAGTCGTTGGTGTGAAGAATGGGCTTGCGGGTGATCAAAGCTTCAACCAGCATCGACCGTTCCATTTGGCATGGTTAGATGAATTCCTAATACATTGGCAAGCACTGCCGGAAACGGAGCGATCTGCTTTGCTTGCCGATCCTTGGCGCTTTGCGGACGACGTTCGCAATGTGGAGTCATCCCATGGAGCCTACCAGCCAATGCAGGAAGCTTGGCTCTACATCATGTTTCCCGATAGATTCGAGAACATTTCGTCGAGAAAGGATAAACGGCGGATTCGCGAAGCCTTCTACGATCTCCTTGCAGGAGGATCCAGCAATAATATTGATGCCGATCTGTTGGAAATTCGAGGCCACCTAGCCGATCAAGAAGGAGAGGGCTTTCACTTCTATCGGTCCCCAATTGTTGAGCGATGGCAGGAGGCTAAGATTTCCGGGCGCGACATTGAGCTAATTCGGCAGAGCCGGTCCCGCGAAAAATACACTGATTTCACTACCGACGAGCGCACGGCGCACAAGCGAGTTCACGACGCACTTCGTAGACTGGGCGAAATTGCGCTCGAAGAGCTCGGCGGTGAGCGCGATTATACATTGAAGCTAACTTCAGGCTTTCATCCGATTTCAGGTATCCGAGGAGGAAAACCGAAGGACCTCTGGTTTGGGATCTATCGTAAGGCGAACGATGAGAAATTCCTCGGGAATCCGCAATTGTTTATGATCGTTTCTACCAGAGGGGTCGAGTGGGGATTTGCACCTTTGACTCATCCAGATGATTTCTCGAACCAGGACATCAAGCGTCGGACGAGAGAGGTAGCTAGGCTAGTCCTTGAACAGTTACCCATACCCGGCTCGCCAGAAGCTAAGGATCTGGGAAATCGATTATCACAGTCGGGTAAATGGAATTTTCGGCGGAAACAACGCCTGGACCCAAACCAGTCGGAGTTTCAATCCCTCGATGAATGGCTTTCATTCCTGCGGTCCGATGACGGCGTTCGAAATGCTGGCGGCGGAATTACGCGCTACGTCCTACCGGAGGAAGTCGATTCTGTTGATTTAACGGAGGGGGTGCGGGAGTTGGCGCTTCTTTTTCGTCCGCTCATGGAACGGATGATAGCCGATGCTCCACCCAGCGCGGCCGCACCCCATGAAACTCAAATGATGATTTCGCAAGTACGTAAAGCTGGGTTGGGAACTCTCAGCGATTTGCTTAGTACGTTTCTACGCGAGCTGATTGCTGCGCAAAACGGGCCATTCCAGAAAACAGAGCCACTTTGGAACGCAATGTCTGAAGTGAAAAGCCGTCTGGAGCAGTTTCCCGCAGTTCAGAGCCGTCCAAACTTGCTGATCAATATCAGCGTAGGTCAAGGGAACTGGGCGACGGTTCCTTGGATAGCGCTCTTGAACACAAAGATTACGAGATCAACTCAGGAGGGCGTCTACGTTGTTTTTCTGATTACAACCAACTTGGATCGTATTTTTCTTACTCTCAATCAAGGTACAACAACATTAGTCCGTGAGTTAGGGCAACGCGAGGCACAGAAGCAAATGCTCGATGTTGCTGCAAAAACAAGAGCGCTCATTCCGGAGCTCGCGGCAGCAGGATTCTCACTAAATAATGAAATCGAGCTGGGCGGTGGCGGCTGGCTTGCGAAGAATTATGAAGCCGGAACGATCGCTCATGTAGAATTGCGGACCGACGCATTTCCAAGCGATGAAAGACTGAATGAGCTGCTTGAAGCTGTACTTAACGCCTACGACCGTGCAGTAGACGAGCCACCCGGTGAGAAGGCGGCTTCAGGAGAGCCTCCGGCAGCCACCAGTCCAACGATAGAATCTTATAGCTTGGAGGACGCGATCTCTGAGCTTTTTCTCGAGCAACCAATGCTCGAACGGCTTCTAGCAATTTGGACCGGAAAGAAGAACCTTATCTTACAAGGTGCTCCAGGAGTGGGTAAAAGCTTCGTTGCAAAACGACTCGCTCATCTGCTGATCGGACAGAAGGATTCGGGACGCATTGAAACGGTTCAGTTTCATCAATCATATAGTTATGAGGACTTTGTTCAGGGATATCGTCCAGATGGAAAGGGAGGATTTGCGCTGCGTGATGGCGTCTTCCATCGATTCTGCGAGAAGGCGCGCCTGTCCCCCAGTCGAAAACACGTTTTCATCATTGACGAGATTAACCGCGGAAACCTTTCAAAGATTTTTGGCGAACTTATGCTTCTCGCCGAGAGTGATAAGAGAGGGCCTGCATGGGCCACAAGCTTGACTTACGCTCAACCTGATCAACCCAGGTTCTTTGTTCCAGAAAATGTTTATTTGCTGGGTATGATGAACACTGCCGATCGGTCGCTATCAATGGTGGATTACGCGCTTCGACGTCGATTTTCCTTCGTCTGGCTTGAGCCCATGTTTGGAAGCGACCAATTCAAAAAGTTTCTCATTGACCGGGGCGTTCCGGAGCTAGTCGTCGAACTGATCGTGACGCGAATGACGGCACTAAACCAAGCTATTGGCGAAGACCGATCTAATCTTGGGCCCGGCTATCGCATTGGACACAGCTTCTTTGTTCCTCCTCAGGATTTCGAGTACGACGCAACATGGTATAGGCGAGTTATCGAAACGGAGGTGCACCCGTTGTTGGAGGAGTATTGGTTCGACGACCCAGATAAGGCCGACAGTTGGCGCGAAAAGCTCCTACAAAGTGCTCCATGACGATCCCGATCCGAAATTATTATTATTTGTTCCTCTATGCTTGGGCTCGATTTCCCGGCGGCTCGGCCACAGAGGTTGGGATCGACAACAGTCCAGATCTACCGAACCTATTCGCGAGATTATTGGTTGTCGGAACGCGCAGTCTTTTTAGACGCGGCCTTGATCGTGGATACAACGTATACACACGTGAGTTACATGGCCTGCGCGGACGCCTGCGCATGGACCGTATGATCAAGGGAGCAACGCAGCTTCGAGGCGCGGCCGTCTGTGATGTTGATGAACTTTCTCACGATGTTCTTCATAATCAGATTTTGAAAGCCACGCTAGTTAGTCTCGCTGCTTGTCGAGATGTGGAAGCGCGTAATAGGCACGATCTTCACGCATTGGCACGACTGTTCAATGATGTTGAACAAATATCTTTGTCGGCTAGCCATTTTCGTCGCTCGTCTGTTTCGCGCAATAACCGCGAATACGGCTTTCTCATAAAGCTGTGTGAATTTGTCTTCTGGTCTCTCATGCCAGATGAGCGGGGCGCGAAGACACGATTCCAAACTGTTGATGACGACGAAATGCGAATGTCTGCGGTTTTTGAAGAATTTCTGCGTAACTTCTTTAAGATGCATCGCAGCGAGTATCGCGTACGAGCAGAATCGCCGGCGTGGGACGTAAGCGACGCAACTCCAAGTGATCTTGCTTTTTTGCCTCGTATGATCACGGACATAACTCTACGGCAGCTAGACCACACCATCATAGTTGACGCAAAGTTCTACAAGAATGCTTTGTTGCAAAGCCCCTACGGCGAGCGCGTACGGTCGCAGCATTTATATCAGTTGATTACCTATCTCCAACACGAACGCGCTCGGCAGGTAGCGATCGGGCTTTCAGGCATGCTGATTTATCCCACTGTCGGTCAATCTCTTCGTCTGCGGTATCGATTGCTAGGCATCCCCGTGTTGATTGCCACAGTTGACCTGAGCAAAGAATGGCCGACCATCGACGCTGAGTTACATGAACTCTTGAATGATTGTGCGACGGCTGCGTGCAAATCTAATGAAATAGAAAAAACTTCAAGCTCGCTCGCCACTGTCGCGCTAGCCGACGTCGCGCCGTGCTCCAATCGAATTGGCGTATGAGTACCGCATCCGCTGCCAGCGGATGCAGCACCATTGTATCGTGCATTGCGGTGCCCCTGGTTAGTGCACTTCAGGGCAGCGAACGAATGGTAAGAAGAAATGGACCGAAGCTCTCAGCTTTTCCTTTCGCTCCCGAAGGGCAGGGCACGCTCGGCGTTCGCGTCCACACCATGGGGCAACTAGTAGATCGTCCGTCGCGGCGGGGAAGAGGAGACTGATTTGGTCAGAGGCCGAGTTAGAGTGAGCTGGGAGGTACGATCGCTATCCCGACAAATTCGCGGATCTGATCTAGAGATGGATGCTCGGCTTGAAGCTCCGCAACCTGATCCAAGAACGGGCTAAGTGGCATGCGCTGAGGCGGCACAAGGGCGTCGCCCTCCAAGTGTGAGGCCAGCGCCTTTGCCAGGTTCGAAGCATCCGCCCAGCGGAACAGCATGTTCAAGTGCCCGGCTGCTAATTCACTTGGCACTGAGACTGAACCATCCGGATTTTTCTTCAGCCCGTATTTGAAAAGTTCCATCGGATTGTATCCAGCGCGACACTTCTTGAACTGCTGCAGCTGGTCAACGAGCTCGGTAAGGATATCGTAAGCAGGGGTCTGCCTGAATGTGCCGCTCGATGCATCATACTCAAGCAGCAAATCGGTGCCGAGAGCCATGGTGAAGGGCGATGAGTCTGGCGCGTCCTTTGAAGCGTAAAGTCCGATGGTTGCGAACGTACTCCAATCGGTAGCCTTGATGCGAACGGTTTGCCCGACGAGGCTGGCAGTTAGACTAAGCGTTTTTGCCAGTCGCACGACGGTGACATCGGGCAATAGCGGCTTTGAATTAATAAGAGGGACAAGCTGCTGAAGCAGGGTAAGAAGTTGGTTTTGCAGCGCCTTGCGTCCAGCCGCCTTGTTGACAGATAGGCCTTTCAAGATAAGAGGGTCTAACACGTCGCGAATTTCTGAGAAATTCTTGAACGTATGAATCCAATTTCCGATCGGCATTACGCCCTTGCAACGCGCTGCTTCCGACGTCTCTTTATTGCGCGACACCTCTTCGATGAAAGCTCCAATGGCATCGCTGTCGTCCGCCATACTGTTGGGATAGGCGAGGACCTTCTTACGCATCGATTCATCGACTTCGCCTAGGCTCTCGAGATATTTTTGAAGCTCTTTGACATCCTGTCGATGCGTCCAGACTTCGTCGCGGACAAAAGATAGAAGCCGGATCTTTCCGACTTGAGCTAGCGCGTAGGCTGTTCGATACTCCTGTCGCGTGATGCTTATGCGATTTACTTTATCGACAAAGCCGCCCACGCGCGTTCCGATTAGCAGGAGGAAGTAGTCTGCTTGAGCGATGGTATCGAGACAGGCTTGATAAGAGTGCTGATCAAGCGGCTTCGTAAAGTCGTTAAATTCAGAAGCCAGGACACGGCAGCCGTTAAATTCAAGATGATCTTTAATCGCGCTGCGCAGGTCGCGGAAGTCATATATCGTTGACGAAACGAAAATCGTTGGGCGATCCATAAGGCTATCCACCTCTTTGTTGTGTTCGGTGCCAGGCGGGACGACGCCAAGTGTGCCACGGGTACAGTCCATTGCAGGGCTCGGAAATTACCACGCGCATTCGAGCGTCACACATACACAAGTGTGTGGATGGCGTCCTGGTTCTTTCTGAGGCTATATAATTGCACATGCTCCTTTGAAGATCGGAGATTGAGGCTGGGGTTGCAACCTCTCACATTCTGAGGCTTTCATGGACGAACGTACGCAGCGAGTCATTGACGATGCCCGCAAGCTCTACGAGCCGATCGTTATCGGGAAGGGCAGCCGCATTGTACGCGGCAACGCACTCTGGGAGAATTTCGAGAAAGCGGTTGAGGCCTGCAACGCGGACTCCATGGCTGGAGATAGCAAGCTTTTCGAGAACATCAATGAGCTGGCAGTCGCTAAGATTCTAGCAGACGACAAGGGGCTGAAGGGCTCAATCGAATACGAGCCGAGCCTACTTCCAAGCGGCCGCAAGATCGATTTCGTGGCAGACCGGGGCCGGGACAACGCCTATATCGAAGTAAAGTCGGTTCGGCCCAATATCGCTGATACTGAAGATGCGTGGAAGCTATACGAGAAGCGCCGCAAGCTTCACCCTCAGCAAGCTCAGTTCATCGCCCATAAGGATTGGATGGGCGGTAGCGTCTATGGCAACACATTTTCCTCGCGCTCCAAGTTTCTGGAATACGGGCTCGATTTTGAGGAGCGGCTCGCCGAGGCTAAGAACGTGCGGGACGGTCCGGGGCTCCTAATCGTTTGCGGCAACGGCATGTCGTGGCATCGTTCTAATCTAGAGGATTTCGCCGACTACTATCATGCCGGTAAGCACCGGCAGGATGATCCGTTCGCGCTGATGGAGGCGCACCATATTGAGGACAGTAAGCTGAACCTGCTTCGCAATATCGACGCTTTCGGATCGCTGAAGCGCCACTGGGATATGGCGCAGAACCATGAGTTTGTTTGGCCCGTACGCGGCCCTAGCTTCGGCGGCGTCATAAAGTAAGTTCGTAGCGCAAGATTTCAGCAACGGGCGGCACGGTGCGGACGGTCATCGACTTATGGTTGTCGATGACCGTGACCGCCACACGGCGGGCTCATCTCGACGTCTCGCCGAGGGGCCTTTAAGCGATTCAACGAAGTCATTGCGCACAACTGCAACCGGCCACGCTGCCCAACCAGGTTTCGACTGATTGGGAGGTAAATCCTAATTCCCAAGTATAATTGAAGCTGCACCGCAACATACGGCGATCCTTGACAAAATCAAAATTACAACAATATTGTTGTAAGTATGATTCCAGCCCTTGCGCCCACCCCAGGTGCCCCGTGGGATGTGCTGCCGCCCGGCATCCATCCCGCGTCCCTCCAGGAGGTCGCCGATATGTTCGCGACCAACACAACACGCCGTACGCTCTACAATGGGCTCTTGCTGGCTTGCGCCGCGCTGCACGTAGCTGGATGCAGGAAACTCTATCTCGATGGAAGTTACGTAACCGCCAAGGATGAACCCGGCGACTATGACGCGTGCTGGGACCCAACAGCGATGGACGGCACAAAGCTCGACCCCGTGTTCCTCGACTTTCGCAACAAGCGCCAAGCGATGAAGGACAAATTCGGCGGCGAATTCTTCCCTGCAAACATGCCGAACACCGCTTCGCAAACCATTCTAGAATTCTTCAAGGTCGAACGGTTCACCGGAAAAGAAAAAGGAATTCTCCTGATTGTTCTCTCTGCCGACCCGGCACTTTTGCGGAGGACATCATGATTTATACCGATCGCCAATTCCAAATTACGCGCACCGAGCTTGCAAAGCTTGAGGCCGCGCTCGCTGGCATTCCATCGAAACAAGACTGGGTCCAAAAGGCGCAGTATGACGCTTTACAAAGTCAAGTTTCGGATCTTCAGGCCGATATGGCTGAGTACGAAATGTTGAAGCTTGGGAAGGTTGCCTTCGCCGAAACGTGCTCACTGCGTGAGCTACCTCGTGTGCTCGTCCAGGCCCGGATAGCGCGTGGCTTTTCACAAACGGATTTAGCCGACCGGCTGAACATGAAGCCACAGCAAGTGCAGAGATATGAGGCCACAAATTATATGAGCGCGAGCCTTTCGCGGCTTATTGAAGTGGCAAGCATCCTTAGCGTGAAGGTTTCTGAGTCCTTCGAAGCGGCGCACAACGAGACATCTGGGGCGATCTTCGCTTGGCACAATGCTGAGGACGTATCTTGGAGCCGATTGCCCATCAAGGAAATGGTCAAACGCGGATGGCTTTCCGTTGCTCCAAACGAATCGCCGATCGTAGCCGTGAGGAATTTCTTTGTTCAGGCAGCCGGTCCTCAATTCGCCACGGCATTGCATCGGAAGAAGGTTCGGGCAGGCAATGTTCCGAACGAGTTTGCGCTTCTTGCTTGGCAAGCCCGTGTCTTGCATGTCGCACGTCGCTTGCAAGAAGCTAATCCCATGAAAACATTCGAGCTTAATGACACCTGGCTAGGGGAGCTTACACGTCTTACGCGGCAGAAGGATGGACCCACCCAGGCGCGCGAACTATTGGCGGAAAAGGGTATTACACTGGTCGTCGAGCGGCATTTGCCCGGCACATACCTTGATGGTGCCGCTATGCTGTCTGCATCGAGCCAGCCAGTAATCGCGCTGACACTTCGATATGACCGGCTCGATAACTTCTGGTTCGTGCTTTTTCATGAAGTGGGTCACGTTTTCTTGCATCTGATGCAGGGTCTCAGGTTTGATTTCTTCGATGAGGAGAATGGCGACAAGACCGACCGAATCGAACTGGAAGCAGATGACTTTGCGCTCAATACTCTGATTCCCGCGACAGCGTGGGAGCAGTGCTTGTCCCGTTTTGTCTTAACCGAGGAAGCGGTCCTTACCGATGCGGACAATCTTGGTATCAGCGCCAGCATTATTGCTGGTCGAATTCGAAAAGAGCGGAACGACTTCACTTTGCTAACCCGGTTGGTTGGCCAGGACTCTGTGCGCAAACAACTGGAGACGAAAGATGGGACCTAAGAACGCGTTCTATGTTCCGTGCCTGCGATGGCGGCTTGCCGAGCGGCAGGCCTTAGCGGCTTTGACCGATAAGGCCAAGGACGCCATCGTGCCCTTGATCACCCTGCCCGACCTTGAGTTTGATTTCGAAGATGGCATGCCGAAGAAGACGGTGGGCGATCATGTTGGCTCTTTCCCGAAACGTTACAAAGAAAAATGGAAGACACGCAAAGCATGGATAGACGCAGACTTAAAAATCCAAACACAAGCGATGCCGGATGGCCGACCGGTTTTTACCTTCGTCTTCGACGAGATTCGTATGTTCAAAGCAGAGGCGATTCCCGTTGCATCGCTGGATTGCACCCCATCAGTCATCGCGCAAATTGCGGCCATCGCAGCGGTTGATAAAAAGGGAGTCGGCATTCGCGCGCGCATCGAACACGTGATGAAAGCAAGCTTCGGCCCAAATCTTGATGCTCTGCTAAAGGCGCTCAACACGACGCCCGAACAGGCGGACTTAATCATTGATCTTGGCACGCCGAACTATGAACCTTATATCGCGTTCGCTGGGGCGCTAGCGCCGGCGCTGGCCACGATCCCCAACCTCCAAGCCTATCGCAACTTCATCCTCGCTGGTTGCGCGTTTCCTGACTCGTTAAAGGACGTTGCAGTCCCGTTCGGCTATATCGCGCGCCACGACTGGAGGTTTTACGTTGAACTGCTGGCTAAAATCCCGGCCGGCGCGCGCTCCCCGATGTTTGGTGACTACACGACCGTGCACCCGGCGTTTACAGCAACCATGGACATGCGAAAGGTCAAGCCAGCGGGAAAAGTCGTGTACGCCACAAATGATAGATGGTACGTGCGCAAAGGCGGAGCATTTCGAGACAATCCAGCGCAGATGCATAACCTCTGCGAGGACGTCGTGAAATCAGGCCATTTTACGGGGCCCGGGTTTTCGGATGGCGACGACTATATCGCTAGGTGTGCGACGAAGATGACTGGGCCGAGCAATCAAACACGATGGAAGAGCGTCGGCATCAATCACCATATCATGCAAGTGATTGGTGAGATCGCCACTCTTGCCGTGACGCCATAGAGTGCTTAATAAATGCCGTGATTTGCTCGACGGTGAATTGTGCCGCAAGCAATTCATAAAGAGCCTTGCGCGGAGCGCGCAAAACTGCGGGCGAAGTATTCGCTTGGCTCAAGATTTCGACGACCTCGGTACGCCAGAGTAGGTGAGCAAGGCTATAAGCCTCAATTTTCGGATTGCGCTTTGCCTCACGAAGCGTGTCGAACTCGATTCCGCCGCGCGGTCCCTTTGTCACCTTAATAATTCCGCACCAGCGCGGTGCGAGCCCGCGCACTCCAGCAACATGCCGGTCGGCGCAAACTATCGTCAGCTTTTCAAGGCATTGCTCATAAACGCCGAGTTGTTGCGGTAACCGGGCGAGCGTGTCGGCAGCGCTCTTGATCTCGTAGCCGTGCACGCAGCCATTGATTACGGCAACATCGATGCGAACCTTCGCGTGGGCCAATCCCAATTCATCTATGACAAGTGTATCAGTGCAACGATGGGAGGCGCGAAGCTCTTTGCGGTGCAAGGCCGAACGGATTTCGGCATCGGTCGAGTGGGACATGGGGCGGCCTCGAAGGGGCGCGGCAGTTACCGCCCCAGCGCCGCCAGGTAAGCCCGATTTGCCTGCGTCAGCCAAGAAAATTCTCCGACCGCTGCCGCAATTCTTCACCCTCGGTGGGAACGCTGCACACCAGCTAGGCGGGGCCTTTGAACCAAGGCGACCCGACTTTGTTTTGTAGGCTGTTGAAGAGCACAAAAGTCCGCGTCTGCCGCCTGATCCAAACCTACAGTCGCGCAGGCGAGCCGCGCCGCGTAGCCTTATGAGTGTACCAAAGGACTTGGTTGACTGGATCGCTCCCGAAAGCAGCCGAAGGTCAAACAACTCGAGCGGACGGTCGGCCGTCGCACGTTGGAAACGCATCTACCAAAAGGCAACCGCCATTGAGCGCGAAGCGGCTAAGATTGTCGGCTAGCGCTCAAAGTTCGCGAACGTATGTGCGAGCTGCATCCGGATCTGAACTTGGCCATGCTTGTCATTAAAGGCCTAACTCGCATTGAGCGTAAGGTTTAGGTCCTCCCCCGCTGGTGGGTTGCCCACTCGTCGGCCTGCTAAACGCTGTGGATGATGCTCGGCATCCGCGCGCTGCACAGGCAGCGGCGCGCCTTCCCCTACCTCCCCGCAAGATACCCCTGGGTACCCCGACGCGAAAACGCTCGGCTGCCAACCCCCGAAGGGGCAGCTAAGTCATTCGTGATGTTGAATGAAATGGAGCGGGCGAAGGGGCTCGAACCCTCGACCCCGACCTTGGCAAGGTCGTGCTCTACCACTGAGCTACACCCGCATCCTGTGTCGGTCGCATGACTGCGCCGGCAACGGCTGTCGTATGCCAAAAGCGGGAGGGGAATGCAACAGCTACCGGCGGCATAGATTCGCGATCGGAGGCCCGATATCGACCCGAACGCGGCCAAATGACCCAAAAAGGTCCCCGGAACCGCCGAATCGGCGCGCATGGATTGAAATTCGGCCGTCTCGGCCCAATTTAGGGCCAACAGCGAAGCATATGAATTGGCGGCGTGCTAAAGAGCCGCCAATTCCAGACATCAGACGAGGGGATCCCGTGACGATCATCGACCAAGGTAACGGAGCAGCGGGCCCGGCTGCCGCCGATCTGATCAAGGACACGACCACCCAGACCTTCGTGAAGGACGTCATCGAGGAATCGAAGCACCAGCCGGTGCTGATCGACTTCTGGGCGGAGTGGTGCGGCCCCTGCAAGCAGCTCACGCCCTTGCTGGAAAAAGCGGTCAAGGCCGCCAAGGGCAAGGTCAAGCTGGTCAAGATGAACATCGACCAGCATCCGGCGATCCCGGGCCAGATGGGCATCCAGTCGATTCCGGCGGTGATCGCCTTCGTCAACGGCCAGCCGGCAGACGGCTTCATGGGCGCGGTCCCGGAGAGCCAGCTCAACGCCTTCATCGAGAAGCTGACCAAGGGCGTGACCGCGCCGGGTGAGCCGAATGTCGCGGAAATCCTCCAGGAGGCCGAGGCCGTGCTCGCCGAGGGCGATGCCGCCGCGGCCGCGCAGATCTACGCGGAAGTGCTGCAGCACGAATCGACCAACATCGCCGCCCTTGCCGGGCTCGCGAAATGCTACGCGGTCTCCGGTGCGATGGAGCAGGCCAAGCAGACGCTCGCCATGGTGCCGGAATCCAAGCGCAACGACCCGGCTGTGAAAGCCGTGCAGACCGCGATCGATCTCGCCGAGCAGGCGGAGCAGCTCGGGCCCGTCGCCGAGTTGGAACAGAAAGTCGCCGCAGACCCGCTCGATCATCAGGCCCGATTCGACCTCGCGATCGCGCTGAACGCGCAAGGCAACCGGGCCGCGGCCACCGAGCAGCTGCTCGCGATCGTCAAGCGCGACCGCAAATGGAACGACGACGGCGCCCGCAAGCAGCTGGTGCAGTTCTTCGAGGCCTGGGGCGGCACCGACGATGCAACCGTCGAGGGACGCAAGCGCTTGTCGATCATCCTGTTTTCCTGACGATGATTGATCCATCACGGCCGGCGGAGCGTTAGGCATCATGACTTGATGCGGACAATGGGGACCAGATGCCGATCAACATCGAATATCGCGGGCCCGCTGACCTTCCGGAGATCCTTCCGGTGTTTCCGCTGCCGGGCGCGCTGCTGCTGCCGCGCGGGCAGATGCCGCTCAACATCTTCGAGCCGCGCTACCTCGCGATGATCGACGATGCCTTCCGCGACGGCCATCGCCTGATCGGCATGATCCAGCCCGACATCGCGCACTCTCCCAAGAATTCCGACAAGCCTTCGCTGTTCAGCGTCGGCTGTGTCGGCCGCATCACCCAGCTCGCCGAATCCGGCGACGGCCGCTACATCCTCGAGCTCACCGGCGTCTCGCGCTTCAAAGTCGTCGAGGAGCTCGAAGTGCTCACCGCCTACCGGCAGTGCAAGGTGGATTTCTTTGCCTTCGTCGACGACTTCACGCCGCGCATGGGCGAGGACGAGGTCGATCGCGAGGCACTGCTGACGGTGCTGGCGGATTTTTTGAAGGCCAACAACCTCAAGGTCGACTGGGAGGGCGTCGAGACCGCCCCCAACGAAGCGCTCGTCAACGCGCTGGCGATGATGTCGCCCTATGGCGTGGCCGAGAAGCAAGCGATGCTGGAAGCGCCCGACCTGAAGACCCGCGCCGAAATTTTGATCGCGGTGACCGAGATGGACCTCGCGAAGAAGCGCACCAGTGGCGATCCGCCGCTGCAGTGACAGGTGCCTGCGCGCCTGCTCAGGAATGATGCCGGATGCGCTTGCGTCCGGTGATCATCGCGCTGATCAGGTTCTCCCCCTGAAGACGCCCCATCATCAGCACGCCCAAGACGTGCAGCACGACCAGGACGATAACCGCGTCAGATGAATAGTGGTGGGTGTCCTCGACCCACCAGACGCCGAAAAAGGTCACGGTCACCGACATCGCGCCTGATATCGTCGAGACCGCGAGCGAGACCAGCAGCGCCACCAGCATCAACGTGCCGGCGGGATTGAGCCCGATATAGCGGCCGGTGATGCCGCGGCGCAGATTCCAGAGATAATTCGGCGCGGCCCGAAGCCTGACGCCGACCATGCGGAAGCGCGAATAGCGGCTTCCCCAAAGGCCCCAGACCAGACGGAAGGCAACAAGCCCGAGCACCGTATAACCGATGATGCGGTGAAGTCCGTCATAGATGGTCGGCGTGAACCACGCGGCCAGAACGCAAGCCGCGAGCGCCCAGTGCCAGAGCCGCAGCGGCAGGTCCCAGACCGCGACTGTCCGCGAAGCGGTTCGATCCGCGGGGGTCCGGTTGGACTCCCCGCGTGCGTGCGGCACCGTTTCTTCGATCAAGCGAGGACCACCCTCAGGCATGACTTTGCGCAGACCATTTGCGCGCAGACCATCTGGCGCGGTCTACTTCGCAATCGTGTGCTTCAGGCTGAGATCTTCGGGGCTGTAGAACAGCTCGTAAAGCTTGCCTTCCTTGACGCCGTAGACCTCGTAGCACGAGCCTTCGATCTTGGAGCGCCGCACCTCGTAGCCGAGCGCCTTGGCCTTGGCTTCGGCTTCGCTCGCCGGCTTCCACGACGCCTTGTCGAGCTTGGTGCAGTCCTTGAAACCGTCGGCCAAGGCGGCCGATCCCATCCCAATCCCGATCGTCAATGCAACGGCAACAACACGAATAACCTTCACGAACGTCTCCTCTTCTGTCGTGGGCGCTACGCCCTGGGGCGAAGCGGGACCGAAGGAAGCAAAGCACATGATGAAGTCAATGCGGTTCGCGGCCGGCTCGCTTTAGAGTTATTCTAACGATCCGAAAAAGATCAGCGCTCTCCGTATGCAGCGCGCATTTGAGACGACACTGCGGCCTTACGTCTCACGATTTGCGCGCAGCCAATCCGACCAAGAGAGACGTCCTCGCACGCCGCGGCTGACGACAAAACCCATGCCCCGCGCCTTCGCATCCGAAAGGGCGATCGGCAGGATCCTTCGATGCAGCTTCCTCGCATCCTGATATTGGCGGGCGAAGGTAACGAGATCGAGCGCTTCGGGGCCGCCAATCTCCGTGCGCTCGCCGCGCAGCCCGTCGAACGCGCAAGTCACGACATGAGCGGCCACATCGGACGTGTCGACGGGATCGAACGTCGTGGTCGGCACCGGCCAGAGCGGAAGCCAGGCGAGGCCCGAGAGGAACTTGTCGAGCAAATAGTAGAACGGCATTGCGCGAACCACGGACCATGACAGGGCCGACGCACGCACCAGCCGCTCGCCGGCCAGCTTGACCCGGGCGTAGGGCAAGGTCGCCTCGTCGAGGCCGACGATCGAGACGTGAAGGAAGTGCCGCACCCCGGCCCGCCCGCAGAGCTGCAACAGCCGCTCGGTGCCCTCGACGTCCACGGCAGAGGGCGACCTGAAGAAGTCTATCGGGCGAACGCCGCCACGCCGGGCGATCGGCGAATAGGTCGCCGCATTGATGACCGTGTCGACCTCGCGCAACGCCTCTCGCAGTCCCGCGCCTGTCGCGAGGTCTCCGTTCGCCCATTCCACATCCGGCCGCGCGCCCGGCGTTCGCGCAAACACCCGGACGCGTCGCCTGTCCGGAACGAGACGATCGACGATATCGCGACCGAGATGACCCGTGCCTCCGGTGACCAGCGTGACCGGCATATGTCAGCCCCTGCCAATCTTGCGCGGCGGCTCGCCGGTCGGAATGAGGACGGTCTCGCCCGTTGCCACGAGCGACAGTTCGCCATGCTCATCTGCTGCGAACAGCTCGGCACGGGCGAACGCCTGCCTGCGCCCGGCACAAAGGGTCATTCCCTTGGCGATGAAAAGGCGACCGATGGCCGGTTTGAGGCAGTTCATGGAAAAATGAGACGCGGTGACCGAGCCCGCCAAGGTCGCGGCAGCAAAGCCGCAGGCGGTGTCGAGCAGAGCTGCAATCAGGCCGGCGTGCAGATGTCCGGAATATTGGCTGAAGTCGTCACGCCATGTCATGCGGATGGTCGCTTCGCCGTTGCCGGCCGCAACCACTTCAAAGCCAGCGAGGCGGTTGAACGCCGCGGATGCGTTCACAGCGCCGAGCGTTGGCAGATCAAATCCGAAGCTTTCGCTCACGTCATGCTCCATCGTGGAGTCCGGTTGTCGAGATTGCTCGCCACGGCCTCTAAATGGTTGGCAGATCCGAGCAGGGCTGCCTGCTCGGCGGTCTCCGCCGCAAGCCCCGTCGCCACGTCGGAGGCCGCAGAAGGATTGAGCAGCCGCTTGGCCGCGCGGATCGCATCGGGGCTGCGGCCGGCAATTTCATGCGCCGTTGCCAGCGCGGCCTCGACAGGATCTTCAGCGAGCTGCGTCGCAAAGCCATACGCAAGCGCCTGTTCGGCCGAGAAGACGCGGCCTGTATAGGTCAGCTCGCGAACAACGTCGTCGCGCGCAAGGTGACGCATCAATTGCGTGCCGCCGCCGAAGGCGACGCCATGAACCGCTGCGATCACAGGCACCGGCAACTCACGCCAGAGCCAGACCAGGTGCTGGGCATAATTGGCGATGCCATGCGTTCGCCGCGTCAGGTCGATTGACGGAATCAGCGCTTCGCCGTTCGCGGTGGCGACGAGCCGATCGAGGTCGAGGCCCGCGCAGAATGCACGCCCTTCGCCGGACAGGACGACGGCGCGGATGTCGTTGCGCGCACCAAGCTGCGTACCGGTCTCGATGATCGCCGCGAACATCGCTGGGTCGAGCGCATTCATCTTGTCCGGGCGATTGAGTCGGAGATGCGCGACGCCGTTATCGATGGTCAGCCGGACTCGATCTTCCATGACGCTGCTCCGGTGGGGTCCGTGGCTTGTCGTCGCGCCGCTCAGTAGCCCGCAACCGCCATGATGACGACGGCGCTGAGCGCCATCCATCCAAAATGTCGGCCGCGGGTGGCCCATGCGTTGGCGAAAGCGGAGAAGCCGAACACACCGGCCATGGTGACGACGATCCAGTGGCGCGCCGACTCCGATTGCATCCAGGGCGCCGCGATCAGGAGCACACCGCCGCCGATCCAGGCGACGGTCGAGGCCTGCCAGACCAGGCGGATCAGGGTGCGGAGCCGTTCCGGCTCGATGCGAGCGCGGGCAAAGACCTTGGTCTCGCCGAGAATGCCATGAACGAGGGCCACGGCAATGGTCACGACCCCGGCGCACTGGAGCAAGAGATCACGCATCGTCAAAGCTCCCTGCAAATCTGATGCATACAGTTATGTATGGTGAGATAGGCGCTGGCCTGCCGGCTGTCAATACACTAGTGTATGGTTTGCATCCGGAACCCGACATGACCGAACAGCTGACCGCCGACGACTGGATCAAACAGGGCCTGAAGGCGCTCGCGCGAGACGGCTTCACCGCGCTGAAGGCCGATCCGCTGGCGAAAGCCATGGGGGTCTCGCGCGGCAGCTTCTATTGGCATTTCGCTGATCTCGGCGCGTTCCATGCTGCTCTCTTGAAGCGCTGGCGCGAGATCGCGGCCGAGCAGATCATCGCCGATGTCGAGACGGACAGCGACGAGCCGCTGAAAGCGCTGCTGCGCAGGACCTTTGGCGCGCGGCTCGAACTCGAGCGCGCGGTGCGGAACTGGGCGGCCTTCGATGCAGCGGCACAATCGGCGGTGCGTGCCATCGACCGGCGCAGGTTTGACTATATCGAGGAGCTGCTGAAGAAGCGCGGGTTCGAGGCGGCGACGGCGCGAGCCCGCGCCCAAATCCTGTACTGGACGTTTCTCGGCTTCGCCCTGTCGGGGCCGCCATTGCCCGCCGCACGGCTCGAGGGCCTGCTCGACGAGATCCTGCGGATGGTTTCCGCTTGAGGCGACGCGATGGGCTGCCACGATTTTTTATGCTAGAGGCAACCGACCGCCGGAGACCCCCATGAACGCGCCCACCGAACGCCCCGAAGCCAGCGTCGATCCGAAATTGCTGGAGATTCTGGTCTGCCCGCTGACCAAGGGTCCGCTGGAGTTCGATTCTGCAAAGCAGGAGCTGATCTCGCGCAGCGCCAGGCTGGCCTATCCGATCCGCGACGGCATCCCGATCATGCTGCCGGAAGAGGCCCGCAAGATCGATTGAGAGACTTGTGGTCCGTTGAGAGACTTGTAGCCCGGATGGAGCGCAGCGAAATCCGGGCTACCGAAAATTCTACAGCGCCTCGCCCTTCAACAACCGCGGTATCTCACCGGTCAAACCCGCGGCCTGGCGGATGAACAGGTTCTTCAGCGGCGGGGCGCGATCGACCAGGCCGAGGCCGATGTCGCGCACAGTGCGCAGCAGCGTCGATTGGTTGGAGAACAGAAAGTTCAGCGAGTTGGTGGCAACGCCCATCGCCATGGTGTCGAAGCGGCGCCAGCGCTGGTAACGTTCGAGTACGTCGGCGGCGCCGAGATCCATGCCGAGCCGCGCGGCATCCACGACGACCTCGGCCAGCGCGGCGACGTCCTTCAGCCCCATGTTGAGACCCTGGCCCGCAATGGGATGGATGACGTGGGCGGAATCGCCGACCAGCGCGAGTCGCTGGGCAATGAAGGAGCGTGCGACGAAATAGGACAGCGGAAACGCGCGCGGCTTGTCGAGCGCCTTCACCTCGCCGAGATGCAGGCCGAAGCGCTGCTCGAGCTCGCCGTGAAATTCCTCATCGCTCAACGCAACGATACGCGCGGCTTCGCTGCGGCGCTCGGTCCATACCAGCGAGGAGCGCTTGCCCGAAAGCGGCAGGATCGCGAACGGACCCGCCGGCAGAAAATGCTCTTCGGCGCGGCCCTCGTGATCGCGCTCATGGCCGACGGTGACGACGATGCCGGATTGATCGTATTCCCAGCCATGGGTGGCGATGCCGGCGCGCTCGCGCAGTTTCGACTTCGCACCGTCGGCCGCGACCAGGAGGCTCGCTGCAATCACGCTGCCGTCGCCGAGCGTCACGTCGATACCTTCGGCCCGCGCGTCGTAAGACGACACGGTGGTTGCGCGGAGATCGATGCCCTCGGCCTCGGCGCGTACCACCAGCGCATCGATCAGGCGGCGGTTCTCGACCATATGCGCGAAGGGCTCGCCCGGCGCGACATCGCCGGCAAAGTTGAGGAACGCCGGGCGGGTGGCGTCTTCCAGCTTGGAATCGGTGACGACCATGTCGAGGATCGGCTGCGCCTCGCCCCTGACGTCGTCCCAGGCGCCGATTGCCTCGAACAAGCGGCGGCAGGCCGCCACGATCGCGGTCGCGCGCGGGTCCCGGCTCGGACGTGTCCCGAGCGCCGGGTCGGCGACGATGACGGGGATCTCGGGGCCGAGCCCCTGGCGCAGCGCCAGGGCTAGCGCCAGGCCCGCAAACGCGCCGCCACCAATGACAATGCTACCCTGTACCGACATACCCAATTCCCGGCTAAGTCTTCGCGTTTTCTTGGTCTTGCTACCAGACTTGAGGTGGGCGAAACAGTGCGGTGAAACAAGGGCGGAACGCCCCCATTGTGTCATTCCGGAGCAGCGAAGCCGGGGCGGCAAGGCGAAAGCTGAATTCCATGTCCAAGAGCCTGATCGACCTCATCTCGATCCTCGACCTCGAACAGCTCGAGGTGAACCTGTTCCGTGGCAACAGTCCGAAGACCAGCTGGCAACGGGTATTCGGCGGCCAGGTGATCGGTCAGGCGATGGTTGCGGCGTGCCGCACCGTCGAGGGCCGGCTGCCGCATTCGCTGCATTGCTATTTCATCCTGCCGGGCGATCCGCAGATTCCGATCATCTACCAGGTCGAGCGTCTGCGCGACGGCAAGAGCTACTCGACGCGGCGCGTCACCGCGATCCAGCACGGCAACGCGATCTTCTCGATCATGGTGTCGTTCCATGCCGAGGAAGAGAGCGCGTTCGATCACCAGGACAAGATGCCCGACGTGCCGCCGCCGGAGAAGCTCACGGCCGAGGAGGTCGCGAAGCAGCCGATGTTCAAGGAGATGCCGGAATTCATCCGCCGCTACTATGAGTCCGACCGTCCGATCGAGCTGCGCCCGGTCGAGCTCGGCCGTTATTTCGGTGAAAGGATCGAGGACGGCCGCATCCATGTCTGGATCAAGACCGCAGCGACGCTGCCGGACGATCCGGCGCTGCACATGTGCGCGCTGGCCTACGCGTCCGACTTCTCGCTGCTCGATGCGATCATGGCGCGCTACGGCCGTACCCTGTTCGACAAGCGCATGATGCCGGCGAGCCTCGACCACGCGATGTGGTTTCACCGCCCGTTCCGCGCCGACGAATGGCTGCTCTACGCACAGGATTCGCCGAGCGCGCGAAGCGGCCGCGGCTTGACCCGTGGTTCGATCTTCAAGCCCGACGGCACGCTGGTGGCTTCCGTCGCGCAGGAAGGCTCGGTGCGCGAGCGGAGAGCCTAGGAGGCATAAGCACGATCGATCGCGCTTATGCCTCTCGCGGTCAGGCCCGGAGCGATCCCCGCGGAGCCAGGACGGTCTCCGACGCGAACCAGTTCATGATCCAGCGATACACCCACGGGATCGGGATGATGAAGCCGCACAGGAATGCGGCCACGATGCCGCGCCAGAGAATCCCGAGACCGCTGCCGTTGAAGACGATCTCGCGCCGCGTGCCTTCGATGCTGCGGCAGAACCAGCGCATCTGAGCCGCGGCGACCCAGGCCCAGCCGATGATGGTGATGATGGAGATCGCGAACAGCAGGCTCCAGCCGACATAGGCCCAGACCGTGCCGGTGAAGCTCAGGCCGAGCGGCTGCCCGTTGGAGGCGAGGTTCGCGACCATCCATTTGATCAGGAGCCAGTACAGAGCGATCTGGGCGATGAACAGCAAATTGCTCAGCAAGGGGACACCGATCAACCCGATCACGATCGCCAGAACGATGAAGCCGAAATACCAGGGCACCAGCGCCATCGCATTGCCGGTGAAGCTGAGATTGGTCCGCCCGGGGACCTTCACGCAGGACACGATCCATTTCGTGTACCAGACGAACACCCACGGCACCGGGATGATGAAGCACATGCCGATCAGCATCACGATGCTGCGCCACGTGAACTCGAGGATGCCGAAATCGACCGCCAGCGATCCTCCGCCGCCACCGCCGCCGTAGCTTCCGGAGCCCATCATCGGCGGGCCGCCAGCGGGCATCATCGGGGGCGCACCGCCGCCGCCGATCAGGCCGGGGATTTCGGCGGCCTTCTGCCAGCCGGCCATGCCCTCGGACCACACCAGCGTATCCGGACGCACGACACCCTGGGCAACGAGATCGCGAAATTGCCCTTCCGGATAGGGCCCCTGCTGCTTACCCTCGGATGCGTAGAACCAACTCGCCATGAAACGTCCCCCTCGAACATAGTTTTGTACCGGCCGCGACGCTTGGGTTCATCGCATCCATTCCAAAAACGCATTGTGGAGGATGAACGGCTGCCCTGTACAGAGGCGGTCGTTCACATCGCCCAACGATTTTCCGCTTCAATCTGCAAGTTTTTTATGCCATTTGCCCGGAAAGATGCCAGATTGACGCTGCGCCGGGGACATACGGCGCGGCGCATCCCGGGGAATAGGCCTGACCATGAAACTCGTCGTCGCGATCATCAAACCCTTCAAGCTCGATGAAGTCCGCCAGGCGCTGACGGCGATCGGCGTCCATGGCATGACCGTGACTGAAGTGAAGGGCTATGGCCGCCAGAAGGGCCACACCGAGATTTATCGCGGCGCCGAATATGTCGTGAATTTCCTGCCGAAGCTGCGGATCGAGATCGCGGTTGCCTCCGATATCGCCGAGAAGGCCGTCGCCGTCATCACCGCGACCGCGCGCACCGGCCAGATCGGCGACGGCAAGATCTTCGTCACGCCAATCGACCACGCGACCCGCATTCGCACCGGCGAGACCGACAGCGACGCGCTCTAGATTTTTGCTTTGACGCGTTTTCTTTTCGCGAACCGGTATCCGCTTCGCTCGAAAACGCTCTTCTTCGATCGCACCGGGCAACGGCGCCACGGCGTGCGACGCAATCAATAGCTGGGGGAAACGACATGGCGGGATTGTTGCGCCGCGCGGCTGCTATCGCCGCGCCGATCGGACTTGTGTCGATCATGGCTTCGCCGGCGCGTGCCGCGGGCTCCGAGATCAACACTGCCGATACCGCCTGGATGATCGTCGCCACCGCGCTGGTGCTGATGATGACGATCCCGGGGCTCGCGCTGTTCTATTCCGGCATGGTGCGCAAGAAGAACGTGCTCGCGACCATGGCGCAGAGCCTCGCCGCGGTGACGATCATCTCCATTCTCTGGGTCGCGTTCGGCTATTCGCTGTGCTTCGTCGGCGACGGCCCGTGGATCGGCACGCTCGACCGCTGGTTTCTCGCCGGCATGACCATGGACAGCGTCAACCCGGCGGCGAAGACGATCCCGGAAGCGCTGTTCATGCTGTATCAGATGACGTTTGCGATCATCACGGTGGCGCTGGTCGCGGGCGCGGTGGCCGACCGGATGCGGTTCTCCGCTTATCTGCTGTTCTCCGTCGCGTGGTTCATCTTCGTCTATATTCCGCTGGCGCATTGGGTCTGGGGCGGCGGCTTCCTCGCCAGCATGGGCGTGCTGGATTTCGCCGGCGGCCTCGTGGTGCATCTGTCGGCCGGCACCGCCGGCCTCGTCGCGGCGAAGGTGATGGGACGCCGTCATGGCTACGGCACCGAAAATCTCTCGCCGTTCGATCTGTCGCTTGCGGTGATGGGCACCGGCCTGTTGTGGGTCGGCTGGTTCGGCTTCAACGGCGGCTCGGCGGGCGCAGCCAATTCGCGCGCGGTGCTGGCGATCATCGCGACCCATCTCGCAGCCTGCTCCGGCGCGCTGACCTGGGGTGCGATCGAATGGTCGACGCGGCGCAAGCCATCCGTGCTCGGCATGATCTCCGGCGCGGTCGCCGGCCTCGGCACCATCACGCCGGCCTCGGGTTTCGTGGCGCCCTGGCACGGTATCGTCATCGGCGTGATCGCAGGCCTCGTCTGCTATTGGGCCTGCACCTGGCTGAAGCACCGCTTCGACTATGACGATTCGCTCGACGTGTTCGGCGTCCACGGCATCGGCGGGATGACCGGGACCCTGCTGGCCGGCGTCTTCGCAACCAGCGCGATCGGCGGCACCGCCGGCCTGCTCGAGGGCCATCCGCAGCAGCTTCTGATCCAGCTGTATGGGGTCGCCGTCACCTTCGCCTGGTCGGCCGGCGTGAGCTTCGTCCTGCTCAAGCTGGTCGGCCTGTTCGTGCCATTGCGCGTCTCCCGCGAGCACGAGCTCGAAGGACTGGATATCTCGCAGCACGGCGAGGCGCTGCAGTAATTGGGCTTGCGCAACACATAAGCCCATGCTTATGTGTTGCCATGATGGAAGCCGATATCTTCAAGGCGCTGGCCGACCCGACCCGCCGCAAGGTCTTTGAAAAGCTTGCCGGCGGAAGCCTCAACGCCAGCGCCTTGCGCGACGGATTGGAAATCAGCCAACCGGCGATGTCGCAGCATCTTGCGGTGCTGCGCGGGGCGGGCCTGGTGCGCGAACAGCGGCAGGGCCGCTTTGTGAATTACGAGGTCGATCCCGAAGGAATCGTCGCCATCGGGGCCTGGCTTGCGCGCTACCGCGCCTATTGGCCGAAACGCATGGATGCCCTCGCCGATCTCTTGAAGGAGATGGATCAATGAGTGACGCCGTGAAGCCTGATCCCTCCGACGCGGCGCTCGTGCTCGAATATGAATTCGATGCGCCGCCGGCCAAGGTCTGGCGAGCGGTGACCATTCCGGCTTTGCGCGAGCGCTGGCTGCCGGATTGCGATCTTGCGGGCGCCGAGCCGGAGACATCGATCCCGGGTCAAGAGGTGCGCTACCGGCTGCGCGATTCCGAACCGCCGTTTCGCGAAAGCCATGTCATCTTCCGGATCGAACCGAACGAAGACGGGGGCACCCGCTTCCGCATCATCCAGCAAGCCTGCGAGATCCGCATGATGCTGCCGCAGCCCGCCAACAGCAATCGCTGCCTGATGCGCGCGGCCGCCTAACACCGACACCACGTCATCACCCCGCAGAAACGGAGGTCGCCGATGCGCGACATGCTTCAGCTCGTCCCTATGGTCGTCGAACAATCCGCCCGCGGCGAACGATCCTTTGACATCTATTCGCGCCTGCTGCGCGAGCGCATCATCTTCCTCAACGGCGAGGTCAATGATGCGATGTCCGGACTGGTCTGCGCGCAGCTCTTGTTCCTGGAGGCGGAGAATCCGAACAAGCCGATCAATCTCTACATCAATTCCTATGGCGGCGTGGTCACCGCTGGCCTTGCGATGTACGACACCATGCAGTTCATCAAGGCGCCGGTGCATACGCTGTGCATGGGCACCGCACGCTCCATGGGCTCGTTCCTGCTGATGGCGGGCGAGCCCGGTCACCGCGCCGCCCTGCCCAATGCGAGCCTTCACGTGCATCAGCCGCTCGGCGGTTTTCAGGGCCAGGCGTCCGACATCCTGATCCATGCCACCGAGATGCAGGAAACCAAGCGGCGCATCATCCGGCTCTATGCCCAGCATTGCGGGCGCCCCGAGCCGGACGTGGAACGAACCCTGGACCGCGACCACTTCATGACCGCGCAGCAGGCGGTCGACTGGGGGTTGATCGACCGGGTGTTCGCGGAACGCAGCGCCGCCTGACGGTTTCTGCCGGCGACCGTCCGGCAAGCCTCGCCTCGCCCAAGCTGGATGGCCGGTTGCGCGTATTCCGTGAGCACAAGTGCGAAGGGGCCGATATTTCGCAGCACGACAAGCCCTGCAATAGGCGCCCGCCTTACGGAAATACCTTTCTGCTGCCCGACGCATGAGCACCAATGTGTCGGCAGCTTGACGTGCCTTTATTTTAATCAGCCATGGTCAGGTATTGAGCGCGGCGTAATAGCGCACTGCACCGCAATACGCGTCGAACGCGAAAACACCCGTTTTCATAGTCCGTTAGGCAACACGCCCGATCTGGCACGGCATTTGATTCTATGGGTCCTGGCTGTGCCCGCGTAGTGAACTTTCTCCCTCGTGGCGAACCAGTCGAGAAACGCCCGGCCACGTCCGGACCGGGCCCAAGCGGGGATAGGACCCATGAAAATTGTTATGGCGATTATTAAGCCATTCAAGCTGGAAGAAGTCCGTGACGCCCTGACCGCCATCGGCGTTCACGGTCTCACGGTGACGGAAGTCAAGGGATATGGCCGCCAGAAGGGCCATACGGAAATCTATCGCGGCGCCGAATATGCCGTGAGCTTCCTGCCCAAGATCAAGATCGAGGTCGCTGTCGCCTCCGACCAGGTCGACAAGACCATCGACGCCATCACGACCGCTGCGAAAACCGGACAGATCGGCGACGGCAAGATCTTCGTCATCAATCTCGACCATGCGGTTCGTATCCGCACCGGCGAGGCCGATGCTGCGGCCCTTTGATTTCGCGCTCAATCAAAATTCAATCAGGAGTAAATGAAATGACGTTTAAGCGTCCCTATGGCGCGGGATTGGCGGCTCTCGCAGTCGGCCTGTTCGCTGCGACCGCAGCCTACGCCGAGCCAACGGTCAACAAGGGAGACAACGCCTGGATGCTGACATCGACAGTGCTCGTGCTGTTGATGACGATCCCCGGCCTCGCGCTGTTCTACGGCGGCCTCGTCCGCTCCAAGAACATGCTCTCGGTCCTGATGCAGGTGTTCTACACCGTCTGCGTCGTCACCGTGATCTGGGCCGTGTACGGCTACAGCCTCACCTTCACCGGCGGTTCCGACTTCATCGGCGGCTTCTCCAAGGCCTTCATGATGGGCGTCACCACCGACTCGAAGGCCGCGACCTTCTCGGTCGACGCCAACATCTCGGAGCTCATCTATATGTGCTTCCAGATGACCTTCGCGGCGATCACGCCAGCCCTCATCGTCGGCGCCTTCGCCGAGCGCATGAAGTTCGCGGCGCTCGCGCTGTTCGTCCCGCTCTGGGTCACGCTGATCTACTTCCCGATCGCGCACATGGTCTGGTACTGGCCCGGCCCGGACATGATCCAGGACGCTGCCAAGGCTCTGGCTGCTGCGGCTGATGGCGCGGCGAAGACCGCGGCGCAGGCCAAGCTCGACGAGATCAACGCCGACGCAGGCTGGATCTTCAAGAAGGGCGCGATCGACTTCGCCGGCGGCACCGTGGTGCACATCAACGCCGGCATCGCAGGCCTCGTCGGCGCCCTGCTGATCGGCAAGCGCGTCGGCTACGGCAAGGAGCTGATGGCTCCGCACTCGCTGACGATGTCGATGATCGGCGCCTCGCTGCTCTGGGTCGGCTGGTTCGGCTTCAACGCCGGCTCCAACCTCGAAGCCAACGGCGGCGCGGCGCTTGCCATGACCAACTCCTTCGTCGCCACCGCAGCCGCAGCGCTGTCGTGGATGTTCGCGGAGTGGATCATCAAGGGTCACCCGTCGGTGCTCGGCGTCATCTCCGGCGCTGTCGCGGGCCTCGTGGCCGTCACGCCTGCCGCCGGCTTCTCCGGCGTGATGGGTGCGATCGTCCTCGGCCTCGTGGTCGGCGTGGTCTGCCTGTTCTTCTGCACCGTCGTGAAGAACGCGCTCGGCTACGACGACTCCCTCGATGTGTTCGGCGTGCACTGCGTCGGCGGCATTGTCGGCGCCCTCGGCACCGGCATCCTCGTCAACCCGGCGCTCGGTGGTGCTGGCATCATCGACTACACCGCGATCCCGCCGAAGGTTGCCGATTACGACTTCGCGGCGCAGATGGTCTCCCAGATCTGGGGCGTCGGCACCACGCTGGTGTGGTCGGGTATCGGTTCGGCGATCCTCTACAAGGTCGTCGATGTGATCGTTGGCCTCCGCGCCAATGTCGAGAGCGAGCGTGAAGGCCTCGACATCACCGAGCACACCGAGCGCGCCTACAACATGTAACTCTCCTCCCGGGCGCGGCCTCTTCGGGGGCCGCGCCACAACTACGGTTTGGGGCACATACCCGGCAATGTCCCGACCGTTGAGGGGCTCCAGGGCAAGTTGGAGCCCCTTTCTTTTTGATTGGCGGAGCCGAAGAAAAAGATTGCCATTCCGCAGCGCCGGCGCAGAAATATCGACCACAAGAAACAACAACCGGGAGGTCGTCATGCGTTTGGAAGGCGGATGCTATTGCGGCGAAGTGCGCTATGTCGCCGAGGGCGACCCGATGATGCAGGCGCAGTGTCATTGCCGCGAGTGCCAGTACATCTCGGGCGGCGCGCCCAACACTTTCATCGCGATGCCGGCGGCCGGCTTCAGCTACATCACTGGGCAGCCCAAGCAGTTCACCCGCAAGGACCTCGAGCGCGCCGTGACGCGCGAGTTCTGCGGCGAATGCGGCACCCATCTGGTGACCAAGGTTCCCGGACTGCCAGCCGCGATCCTGAAGGTCGGCACGCTGGACGATCCCAAACAGTTCCATCCCCAGATGGCGATCTACACCTGCGACAAGCAGGACTTCCACGCGATCCCCGCGGGCATGGCGACATTCGAGAAGCTGCCGGCGCACTAGAGCCGCGATGACGGCGCGCTCCCTCCCCCGCATGCGGGGGAGGGCTGGGGAGAGGGCGCCTCAACATCGGGACAGTCGCTGTTTGGAGAGAACCCTCACCCGCGCCTCCGGCGCGACCTCTCCCGCAAGGGGGAGAGGCAAGACCCCCCGCGCATCCCGTTGTTATCCGGCCTCATTATTCCTGCTCTGGACGGAGCCGGCGAACCGATGGTTAATCGCGTCTTAACCTCGCCCTATCTATGGTGAACTGAACCGCTTCCCGCCGGCGCCTTGGTCGCGACCGGCTGTTCCAAGAGTGCTGGCGTCCAGAATGGCTATGACCGCTTCATCCCGTACGCCGCAGGACAGCGGAAGCTCCGATAGCGAACGCTCTCCCTTCGTCCGGCTGAACGAACTGCTGGCGCCGCATCAGCCCGGCAAGCCTTTGATTTCGCTTGCCGTCGGCGAGCCCCAGCATCCCGTGCCCGATTTCGTCGGCCCGGTGCTGGCCAAGCACATCGCCGATTTCGGCCGTTACCCCGCGAACAAGGGCACCGACCCGTTCCGCAAGGCTGCAGGCGCCTGGCTGTCGTCGCGCTTCAAGCTGCCGCGCACCCTCGATCCCGAGAGCGAGATTCTCGTCCTCAATGGCAGCCGCGAAGGCCTGTTCCTCGCCGCGATCGCGGCCGCGCGCTATGTCGGCCCGCGTCCCGGCAAGCCCGCGATCCTGATGCCGAACCCGTTCTATCCGGTCTATGGCGCCGGCGCCCGCGCCGCCGCTTGCGAGCCGGTCTACCTGCCGACCACGGCCGAGAACGGCTTCCTGCCCGATCTCGACGCCATCGACGAGGCGACGCTCGCGCGCACGGTGGCGTTCTATCTGGCTTCGCCCGCCAACCCGCAGGGCTCGGTCGCCTCGCGCGGTTATTTCACGCGCCTGAAGCAGCTCGCCGACCGCTACGGCTTCGTGATCCTCAGCGACGAGTGCTATTCGGAGATCTACACCCGCGAAGCTCCCGGCAGCGCGCTCGAATGCGCCGGCCCTGATTTCACCCGCGTGGTTGCGTTCCAGTCGCTGTCGAAGCGCTCCAACCTGCCGGGCTTGCGCGTCGGCTTCGCCGCCGGCGACAAAAAACTCATCGGCATGTTCCTCGAGCTGCGCAACATCGCGGCGCCGCAGGTGCCGGTGCCGCTCCAGCATGTCGCGACCGTCGCTTACGGCGACGAGGCGCATGTCGAGGAGAACCGCAGGCTCTACCGGATCAAGTTCGATCTCGCCGACCAGATCATCGGCGGTCGTTACGGCTATCGCCGGCCCGATGCCGGCTTCTGCGTCTGGCTCAACACGTCCGAAATCGGCGACGACGTGTCCGTGTGCCTCAAACTCTTCAAGGAAGCAGGCGTGCGCGTGGTGCCCGGCAGCTATCTGGCGCGGCTCCAGCCCGACGGCTTCAATCCCGGCGCAGGCTACATTCGCCTTGCGCTGGTGCAGGATGGCGAGACCACGGCGCAGGCGCTGCACCGCCTGGTCGAGACTCTGGGTTAGGCGGGGCCCGTGAGCATGTCGACAATCGAACGTGTCATTCCCCTGGTCGGCCATCTGCCGCCCTCGATCCGCGAGGGGCTGGCGCGGCGCGTGCGCGAGCTCAGCGGTCTCGGCCTGATCGCATTGTCGGGTGTCGCCTCGGCGGCGCTGATGACCTGGTCGGTGCAGGATCCCAGCCTCAGCCACGCAACGTCGCGGCCGATCCGCAACATTCTCGGCTATGCCGGCGCGATCGGCGCCGACCTTGCGATGCAGATTCTCGGGCTCGGCGCGATCATGCTGGTCCTGACGGTCGCGGTCTGGGGCTGGCGCATGCTGACCCATCGTCCGTTCGACCGCGAGGCGCTGCGGCTCGGCTCCTGGGTTCTCTGCACGGTGATCGCGGCGGGCTTCGTCAGCTGCTGGCCACATGGCGGCGCCTGGCCGCTGCCGACCGGCCTCGGCGGCGTTGTCGGCGATGCGCTGGTTCGCGCGCCTGCGGTGATCTTCGGACCGCCGGGCATGATCTATCGTATGGTGCTCGGCACGATCCTGTTCGCCGCGATGGCGGCGACCTTCCTGATCGCCTGCGGCCTTGGCGCACGCGAGCATGACGACGAACTCGCGGAGATCGAGGACGACGACAAGCCGCTCGACCAGGACGATGAGAGCGATCGCGGTTCGGTATCGCTGGGCTGGCTGTTCCACGCATTGATGAGCACGAAGGCGCGGCTGATCTGGTTGCTTGGCGCTGCTTACCGCTCGCTGGTCTCGAGCGGACCCAAGACCAAGGCCGTTGCATTCAGCCGCCAGGAGCCGAAGCTCGGTGGCGGCCGCGCCGCGCCGTCGATCTCGCCGCAGGCCCAGGACGAGGACTACGACGACGAGCACGAAGAGGTCGAGGAAGACGAGGAAGAGGAGGAGGAGCCCGCCGCCCGCGCGCCGCGCAAGAAGGCTGCGCCCAAGGCCGCTTCCAAGAAATCCTCCGACAAGTTCGAGCTTCCGTCCGTGTCGGTGCTGGCCGCGCCGAAGGCCGGCGATCGCCAGCCGCTCAGCAAGGCCGAGCTGGAAACCAATTCGCGCGCGCTCGAAGGCGTGCTGCAGGATTTCGGCGTTCGCGGCGAGATCGTGAAGGCCCATCCGGGTCCCGTGGTCACGCTGTACGAGCTGGAGCCGGCGCCGGGTATCAAGTCGTCGCGCGTGATCGGCCTTTCCGACGACATTGCACGTTCAATGAGCGCGCTGTCGGCGCGCGTCGCCGTCGTGCCCGGACGCAATGCCATCGGCATCGAGCTGCCGAACGCGCATCGCGAAAAGGTCTATCTGCGCGAGCTGCTGGTCGCCAAGGAGACCGTCGATTCGGTTGCGAAACTGCCGCTCTGCCTCGGCAAGACCATCGGCGGTGATCCCGTCATCATCGACCTCGCACGCACACCGCACATGCTGATCGCCGGTACCACCGGCTCCGGCAAGTCGGTCGCCATCAACACCATGATCCTCAGCCTGGTCTATCGACTGCGACCGGACCAGTGCCGCCTGATCATGGTCGATCCGAAGATGCTCGAACTCTCCGTCTATGACGGCATTCCCCATCTGCTCACGCCCGTCGTGACCGACCCGAAGAAGGCGGTGGTCGCGCTGAAATGGGCCGTGCGCGAGATGGAAGAGCGCTACAAGAACATGGCCAAGCTCGGTGTGCGCAACATCGACGGTTACAACACGCGCTTGCTCGAATTGAAGGCCAAGGGCGAAGAGCCGACGCGGACGGTGCACACCGGCTTCGACAAGGAAACCGGCAAGGCGATCTACGAGGAAGAGAAGCTCTCGCTCGACCCGCTGCCCTACATCGTCATCATCGTCGACGAAATGGCCGACCTGATGATGGTCGCCGGCAAGGACATCGAAGGCGCGGTGCAGCGCCTCGCGCAGATGGCGCGCGCCGCCGGCCTGCACGTGATCCTGGCAACGCAGCGTCCATCGGTCGACGTCATCACCGGTACCATCAAGGCGAACTTCCCGACCCGCATCGCCTTCCAGGTGACGTCCAAGATCGACAGCCGTACGATCCTCGGCGAGATGGGTGCCGAGCAACTCCTCGGCCAGGGCGACATGCTCTACATGGCCGGCGGCGGTCGCATCAGCCGCGTGCACGGACCTTTCGCGTCGGACGAGGAAGTCGAGAAGGTGGTGCGCCACCTCAAGACGCAGGGGCAGCCGGAATATCTCGAAGCCGTCACAGCCGAAGAGCCCAGCGAGGACGAGGACGGCGCGGTGTTCGACGCGTCCGCCATGGGCGCGGATGGCGGCGGCGATTTGTTCTCGCAGGCTGTTGCGATCGTCAAACGCGACCGCAAGGCCTCGACCAGCTACATCCAGCGTCGCCTGCAGATCGGCTATAACCGCGCCGCATCGCTGATGGAGCGCATGGAACTGGAGGGTATCGTCGGACCCGCCAACCACGCCGGCAAGCGCGAGATTCTGGTCGAGGAAGAAGACAGCCATATGTGAGGCGAACCGCCTCAAACCATCATTTCACGCAAAAACGTTATCTGCTTTCGGCCGAAATCACGCTAAAAGGGCGCCCAGCCACACAGGACGACGCGTTGATCAGACATCCGGACATTCGATTCGCTGCCATCGTCGCCGCGCGGAGCGCGCGCATGGCAGGCGTGATTCTCGTCACCGCCGCGATGGTGATCACGGCGTCGTTCGCGCAGACTGTTCCCGTGCCGAAGCCTGCACCGAAGGGCCGCGACGGCGGTCCGGCCGGTGGAGGGCCCGCAATCACCGGCGCGACCCAGACGCCGCCGAATCCGGTGATCCCGGATCCACGCCGTAACGTGCCGAGCAGCATCTTCCAGACCTTCGATGCGAACCAGAAGGCGCAGGCGGCCAAGGTCAGCGCCTATTTGTCGTCATTGTCGACGCTGGTCGGGAATTTCGTCCAGGTCGGCCCCGACGGCAGCAAGACGCAAGGCGACTTCTACATCCAGAAGCCGGGCAAGGTGCGCTTCGAATATGACGCGCCGAGCCCGATCGACATCGTCGCCGACGGTTCGTCGCTGGTGGTGCGCGACCGTAAGCTCGCGACGCAGGACGTCTATCCGCTGTCGCAGACACCGCTGCGTTTCCTGCTGTCCGACCGCATCGACCTGATGAAGGACACCAACGTCGTCAACGTCTCGGCCGACGACGTCTTCGTCAGCGTCACCATCGAGGAGAAGCAGGCGCTGGTCGGCACCAGCCGCCTCCTGCTGATGTTCGGCGCCAAGGACGGCCAGTTGAAGCAGTGGACCGTCACCGACCCGCAGGGCTACGACACCACGATCGCGGTCTACAATCTGGACACGAGCAAGAAGCTCGATCCCGGCATGTTCAAGATCGATTTTACCAATTACGGCCCGTCGCCGGGCTGAGTGCCGTAGGGTGGGCAAAAGCGCACTTGCGCCGTGCCCACCATCTCTCATCCTCACGCCAGCTATGGTGGGCACGCTTCCGCCTTCGCTCTTCGAGCTACGGCGGACAAGTCGCTTTGCCCACCTTACGAGACCTGTGGACACGCATTTGCGTACGCCCAATCCATGCTAAGACGCATCCCTCATGCGTTTTTCCCTGACAACCTGGAACATCAATTCGGTGCGGCTGCGCATCGATCTGGTCGCAAAATTTCTCAAGGGCGCGCGGCCGGACGTGCTGTGTCTCCAGGAGACCAAGTGCATCGACGACGCCTTTCCCCTGAAGCGCTTCAAGCGGCTCGGCTACGAGCATGTCGCGCTGAATGGACAGAAGGGTTATCACGGCGTCGCCATCGTCTCGAAGATCCCGTTCGAGTCGAAGGACATCCGCACCTTCTGCGACAAGGTGGATTCACGCCACATCTCAGTGTCGTTGGGCGAGAAGGCTGGGATCGCAAACCCGCTGGTGGTGCATAATTTCTACGTGCCGGCCGGCGGCGACATTCCCGATCCCGCGCTGAACGAGAAATTCGATCACAAGCTCCGCTTCCTCGACGAGATGAAGGCGTGCGAGCCGCTGCATCCGCGCGGCGAGGACCGCCACATCCTGGTCGGCGATCTCAACGTCGCCCCGCATGAGAACGACGTCTGGTCGCACAAGCAGCTTCTGAAGGTGGTGTCGCACACGCCCATCGAAACCGAGAAGCTGCAAGCCGCGCTCGCCGCCGGCGAGTGGGTCGACGTCGCGCGCGAGCGCATTCCGATGTCGGAAAAGGTCTACACTTGGTGGAGCTACCGCTCCGCCGATTGGACCGTCGGCGACCGCGGCCGCAGGCTCGACCACATCTGGGTCTCGCGCGCGCTGAAAGATGCGGTCAGTGATTTCAAGATTCTGCGCGAGGCGCGCAGCTGGGAGCGGCCGTCGGACCATGTGCCGGTTACGGTGACGCTGGATCTATGATCGTCGCCCTGGCGAAGGCCAGGGCCCATTACCACCAGTCTTCGTTGTTGAGCGAGGACGCCGGTAATCGCACCAGGCCGGAAGCATTTGGGATAATGGGTCCTGGCTTTCGCCAGGACGACGTCAACTCGTCAGCTTCGCACCCGCCATCAATATATCGCTGGCGATCTGGCTGGAGCGCACAGCGAATTCATCGCGCAGACGAACGGCGGCGGCGGGGTCGCTTTCGAGCACGCGCTGAAACAGGCTGCGCGCGACGCGGATGACAGAGGCGTGCTCGATCGCGATCGCGCTCGACGGCCGCTTCATCGGCACGATCAGCGCGAGCTCGCCGATCAGCGCACCGGGACTCGCGATCATCTCCGCGCCGGCGCCGTCGTCGACCCGGAAGGCGCCGCGCTGGACCACGAAGCCGGCATCGGCATCGTCGCCGAGATTGAACAAGACGTCGCCGCGGACAAAGTCACGCTGCTCGGAGCCGATCGCCAGCATGCGCAAGGAAGCGTCTCCCAACAGGCGCAGTGTCGGGACACGCTCGAGAAGCGCTACATCGTCGTCGATTGACATTCAGGTCCGGGGCTCAAGGGCATGCAATCTCAAACGATTCGCACGCCCCAGAAGCGTATCACGGCACCAGCTTGTAGCCACCGGCTTCCGTGACCAGGATTTCCGGGTTGGCAGCGTCCTTCTCGATCTTCTGGCGAAGCCGGTAGATGTGGGTTTCCAGCGTGTGGGTGGTGACGCCGGAATTGTAGCCCCAGACCTCCTGGAGCAGGGTCTCGCGCGAGACCGGCATCTGGCCGGCCCGGTAGAGGAAGCGGAGGATCGCGGTTTCCTTCTCCGTCAGCCGGACCTTGCGCGCGTTGGCGGCGGTCAGCATCTTGGAGCCGGGCCGGAAAGAGTAGGGGCCGACCGAGAACACCGCGTCCTCGCTGGCTTCGTGCTGCCGGAGTTGGGCGCGGATGCGCGCCAGCAGCACGGCGAAGCGGAAGGGTTTTGCGACATAATCGTTAGCGCCGGATTCCAGCCCCAAAATCGTGTCGGAATCGGTGTCATGCCCGGTGAGCATGATGATCGGAGCCTTGAACCCGCCCTTGCGCAATGAACGGACCACTTCGCGGCCATCCGTGTCGGGCAGGCCAACATCCATCAGGACGAGATCGGGGGCATTGGCCTTCGCGGCGCTCGCGCCCTTGGCGCCGGTATCGACCGCGGAGGCTTCAAATTCTTCGTGCAGCGACAATTGCTCCACCAACGTATCGCGCAGATCGGTATCGTCATCCACGATCAGGATCTTGCGGGCATTGGCCATAGGGGGTCATCCTTTTGGGGTCCGGCGCGGCGCGCATCCATGCTGCACCCAGCCGAGAGGGAAGTTTAGGGGTCGCCGTTATTATTATTGTTCGTCTTGAAGTAGTGGGCTGTTACCGATTCACAAGCCAGAACCACTCTAACCCAGAATAGCAGGCCGTTTTGATGAATGTCCTGTAATGAATTCGACATCGCACGTTCACATGAAAACTAAAGCTGCTTCAGCTAGTTACACCATGAACCGAAGCGCCGGGCCGCTCTCGGCGATCCGCGTTAAGGCTGCCGCCGGGAATCCGCGCCGGGGCTGGCTGACCGCGGGAGCGCTGACGATTCCGGTGGCGCTCGGACGCGGCGGCATTCTGGCGAACAAGCGCGAGGGCGATGGCGGCACCCCGAGGGGCAGCTTCCGTCCCAGGCGATTGTGGTGGCGGGGCGACCGGCACAGCCGCCCGCAGACCTTCCTGCCGGCCCGGATCATCACCGGCGAGGACGCCTGGTGCGAGGATCCCAAAGACCGTCATTACAATCAGGGGATCCGGCTCGGCGAGGGGCAGGGCGGTGACCGGCTCAAGCGGGCCGACCATCTCTATGACTTCATCATCGAAATCGACCACAACACGAGGCCGCGGATCGCCGGCCGTGGCAGCGCGGTGTTCTTGCATCTGGCTCGCGACAATTTCGGCCCGACCGCAGGCTGCGTCTCGATGACCAAAGCGGCGATGCGACAATTGCTGCGGCGGCTGGGACCAAAAACAAAAATCATCATTGGGTGAGGACACATGCTCGACAGGGATCAGATCGCCGCCGCTTCGCAGGTCCTGATCAAACATTGGCGCGACGGCACCAAGCTTGACGCGCTGGAGCCACGGTTGCGGCCACAGAGCCGCGCCGAGGGTTATGCCGTGCAGGCAGCGCTCGGCGGGCCCTTGTTCGGTTGGAAGATCGCGGCGACGAGCGAGTCCGGACAGAAGCACATCAATGTCGCGGGACCGCTGGCCGGCCGGATCATGAGCGACACCGTGATCGCCGATGGCGGCACCGCCTCGATGAAGGGCAACGCGATGCGCGTCGGCGAACCCGAGTTCGCTTTCCGCATGGGACGCGATCTGCCGCCGCGCGCGGCGCCGTATACTGTCGACGAGGTGCTCGCCGCCGTAGACAGCTTGCATCCTGCGATCGAGATTCCCGATTCGCGCTTTGCCAATTTCGCCGGCGCCGGCGAGGCGCAGCTGATCGCCGACAACGCCTGTGCGCATCTGTTCGTGCTGGGCGCAGCGACGAATGCGAACTGGCGCGCCATGGATCTCGTCGAGGAGCGGCCGCAGATCACGTTGCGCGGCCAGCGTTATCTCGGCCACGGCAAGAACGTGCTCGGCGATCCCCGCATTGCCCTGGTCTGGCTGGCCAACGAGCTGCGTGGCCTCGGCATCACCTTGCGGGCAGGAGAGGTGGTGACCACGGGCACGTGCCATCCGCCGCTGCCGATCCAGGCGGGTGATCAGTTCACGGCGGATTTCGGCTTGCTGGGGACGGTTTCGGTGAGTTTCTCTTGAGCCGCCCCATACACCGCCGTCATTGCGAGCGCAGCGAAGCAATCCAGAGTCCCTCTACGGAAAGATTCTGGATTGCTTCGCTACGCTCGCAATGACGAGAGTTCCTAGGGGGCCCCTGCCATCAATGACGACTCTCACCGGTGCCCGAAGATCGCACTTCCCACCCGCACATGGGTGGCGCCGAGCATGATCGCAGTCGCATAATCCGCGCTCATGCCCATAGAGAGCTTCTTCAATCCATTGCGCGCGGCGATTTTGGCGGTCAGCGCGAAATGCGCGGCCGGCGGCTCGTCCACCGGCGGGATGCACATCAATCCCGAGATCGTCAGTCCATAGGTGTCGCGGCAGCTCGCGATGAAAGCATCGGCCTCGCCGGGGGCGATGCCCGCCTTCTGCGGCTCCTCACCGATATTGATCTGGACGAACAATTCCGGGTGCTTGTTCTGGGATTCGATTTCCTTGGCTAACGCCTGGCAAATGCTCGGGCGGTCGACCGAATGGATGGCATCGAACAGCGCGACCGCCTCTTTCGCCTTGTTGGATTGCAGCGGCCCGATCAGATGCAGTGCGATACCGGAGTAAACAGAAGTTAACGCAGGCCACTTGCCCTTGGCCTCCTGCACGCGATTCTCGCCGAATACGCGCTGTCCGGCGTCGATGACCGGGCTAATTGCATCCGCAGCGAAAGTTTTCGACACCGCGATCAGCGTCACGGAGGCACGTTCGCGCCGAGCATCCCTGCAGGCGCGTGCGATTTCGACTTCGACCGCGGCGAGCGCGTTTGGTGAATGGCCGGTTAGCGGCGCGGCGTTGGCTTCAGTCATGATGTCGCATCGGAGCTGGTTGTTGCGGAGCTAGTTCCAATTTTACCGAGTTCAAGAAAGAGTTTTTGAACCCTTTGCTTTACCTTAGCCGCGGGGTGGGCAGCGCAGATGGCAAACGTCAGTTTCAACCGCAAACGAGCGAAACTCAAGCAGGTTCTCGGAATCCGGGCGCGGCTTGCGCTGCTCGCGGTGATTCTGGTGACGCCTTTGATGTTCGAGCGCATCCGTTCGCTCGAAGACACGCGCACGCGGCAGATCGCGCAGGCCACGGCCGAATTCACCACCGTTGCAAGACACAGCGCCGACGCGCAGCGCGAGGTGATCTCGTCGGTCGAGACCATCCTGAAGTCGGAAGCCTTCATCCGCGCCTCCGCGGGCGGCATCAGCAAGAGCTGCGACGTGCTCCGCGCGAGCCTGCCGTCGAACCTTCCCTGGATCCGCACGCTTCTGATCGCCGGCCAGGACGGACGCATCCAGTGCGCCACCAACAACATGTATGTCGGCCTCGACCTCAGCGACCGGCCTTACTTCCAGCAGGCGCAGGAGACCGGCCGCTTCGTGCTGAGCGACTTCATCCTGTCGCGCCCCGTGCCGACACCGACGGTCATGGCGGTTTACCCGGTGTCCGCCTTCAGCGGCGTAGCGGATGCCGTCGTGCTCGCCACCGTCAACCTCGACTGGATGTCGAAGGTCATGAGCAATCTGGGTGGCCGCGCCGGCATCACGGCCGTGCTGGTCGACAGCGCGGGTACCGTGCTGGCCGCACCGGCCGACCAGCACAGCGCGATCGGACGTCCGCTCGACAACATGCCGCTGATGTCCGCGATCGCCGACAAGGCGCTGAGGTCTGACCAGGACGAAGGCTCACTCTCTTTCCTCGCAGCCGACGGCTCCCGCCGCGCGGTCAGCTTTATCCGCATCGCCGGGACCAATGCCCGCCTGATCGCGAGCATCGACGAGGACAAGGTGTCCGCCGCCGTGAGCCGCGACATCCGCACCGCCTATCTTCAGCTCGCTTTCGTCGTGCTGTTCGTGCTGCTCGGGGCACTGATCGCAGCCGAGAAACTGGTGATCAAGCCGATCAGGATGCTCGCCGACATGGCCAAGCGTCTGGGCGAGGGCGATCTGTCGGCGCGTGCCGCGCGCAATCGCCTGCCGTCCGAATTCGTGCCGCTGGCCCGCGCGTTCAACGCGATGGCCGCGCAGCTCAGTCAGCGCGAACGCGAGCTGATGGCGAGCAATGACCGGCTCACGGTGATGGCCTCGATCGACATGTTGTCGGGGCTCGCCAACCGCCGCGGCTTCCAGAGCCGGCTCGACTTCGAATGGATGCGCGCGCAGCAATATGGCAGCGACCTCGCGCTTCTGATGATCGACGTCGACCATTTCAAGCTGTTCAACGACACCTATGGCCATCTCGAAGGCGATTCCTGCCTGACCAGACTCGGCGAGTCGCTGTCCGGCATCGCCGCCGACACGATGGGCTTCGCGGCCCGCTACGGCGGCGAGGAATTCTGCCTGTTGCTGCCGAACACCGACGTGGCGCGCGCCGTCGAAATCGGCGAACAGGCGCGCGCGGCCGTGCTGAAGCTGTGCCTGCCGCACATCACCTCCGACCACATGATCGTCACCGTCTCGATCGGCGTTGCCGCGACAAAGCCCAACGAGAGCTTGCGTCCGGGCGATTTGATCGAAGCCGCCGACGCCGCGCTCTACGCCGCCAAGCACCGCGGCCGCAACAACGTCGTCGAGCACGGCATCACGGTGATCGACAACGGCGCGGCGGAAATGATGATGGCGGGTTGAGCGGCACGACCGCAAGGCTATCGCGAAGATATCGTTTCGAGACTGCGCTCCAGCTTTTGCGAGAGGTCGGAGATCGACGGCGCATTTTGTCCGCCCTTGACCGGAGGATGAATCTTCGTTGGAGGACCCTTCGTCAGGCTGACGCGCTTGAGGAAATTGTTTGTATTGTCGCTACTCATCATCTGCTTGAGAGGGATAAAGCCGATTCCCTCGGGAAAAATGAGCCTGATCGAATCGGTATCGCTGTTGAGCTCGGAGAACCTCATCGTAATCAGATAAGTCTGCTCGTCCGTCTGCTTGAAGTCATATGCATAGGGCTGAATTCGGATCTGCTCGGCAGAGTTGGTGGTGTATGGCCTGCTTACGCTGTCATCCGATGCAACGAATTGAACCAAGGCTTCGACCGTCCAATAAGGACGCTGAAGACCTCGCACATACTCGATCGTCGGCTCGAGGAACTTGAAGAAGCCGAGCGCCAGAATGGCGAAGTAGAAACCGGCCGCTCCGCCCGCTTTCACTGCGACTCCCAGTATCTTCCATTGCGTATCAACCGGCGAGTTGGGAAACAGCCGGTAGATCATAACCGCTGGAAGCAGCGGTACGACCGCCCAGAAGATGTAGGTGATGCACAATGCGAAGAGCAGGACGACGTCCCGGCTGAGCAACTCGTTCATTCGCCAATCCTCCAGTATTTGGAGCGACTTGTTTCGCAATCTTATTGAATGCCCAGTTTCTTGAAATCGTCGGCGACGGTGCTACTGATCGCCTTTGCGGCATCAATATCTTCACGGCCGCCGGCACGATCGCCAAGCTTCAGCTTGCTAATACCGCGGCCATAGAGAGAGTTCTCATCCTTCGGGCTCATATTGAGCGCCCGATCGTAGTCCTCGATGGCCTGGGCCAGATTTCCCGACTTGAGATTTACAAGACCGCGGCTATTCGACGTGACGGCGTTGTTCGGCCGCAATGAAAGCGACCTGTCACAGGCATAGAGTGCCGATTTCAGCTGATCTATGACGCCAAGAGCCCAGCACAGATTGTTCCATGTCTCGGGGTCGTTCGGGTTCAATTGTGAGGCTTTGGCGTAGTCGTCCGCAGCTTGCTTGTATTCCTCTCTCTGGTCGTGAACGTACGCGCGCCCGAAAAATGCGCCCGCGGATTTAGGGTCGAGCGCGATCGCTTGACTATAATCATTGAGCGCCAAGTCGGTTTGCTTCTTCAAACGATGGGCTCGACCTCGTCCAATGTAGGGATTTGCATAGGTTGGAGCGAGCTCAATCGCGCGGTCGCAATCCCGCAGCGCCTTGTCCGCGTCTTTCAAGCTGTTGTAGGCCGAACACCGGTTATTCAGGGCGTAGACGAACGTGGGATCGAGGTCGATCGCCGCGCTGAAGTCCTGGATCGCACGATCTAGGTCATGCATTCTCAGGTAGATCAAGCCCCGATTGTTAAGTGCCTGAGCGCTCTTACTGTCGAGTTTGAGGACCTGCCCGTAGGCTTCGATTGCATGCCCGTAGTCTTCTACGGACGAATAAGAGAGAGCGACACCGAAGAGCGCAGCTATTGAATTCTTGTCGAGCGCGATGGCGCGCTCGTAGTCTATGATTGCCTGACTATGCAGATTTTTCAGGCGGTAGGCGTTGCCCCTGCTCACGAAAGCGCTTGTGTAGTTTGCGTTCAGGTTGATGGCGTTATCGCAATCTTCGATCGCGCGATTGAATTCGCGCTTTCTGACGTAGACGGCACAGCGATTGCTGAAAGCATTCACATATTGCGGGTCAACCTTGATTGCCTCGCCGTAGTCCTGGATTGCCTTGTCGAAATCATTTGCTCGGCTGGCGAGAAAGCCACGGTTCAGGTAAAGGACAGCCAGATCGTGGCCCTGAATGCTCCCCGACTTGATCGCGGCAGTGCACGCATCAGGCGAGGCGAGCGGGTCGACCTTCTTGCAGGTCTCGACGTCGTCGGCGGCCGCGCAGACTCGACTCGCCAGCAGAACGGCTAGCCAAGCCCACCGCCTGAGATTTTGACGCACCGCGCAAATCAGCACTTCCGGGCTCCCTGGTCGATGCCCGTCCCACGCGAATACTCCGCCTGAACTGCAGCTAAGGATCGCCGGGGCGAGCCTCTGCGGAAACCGTCGTGGTCACGCAAATTATTGTGGCCACTTCAGCTATCGTCGTCGCTGCCGAGGCGAAAACCAGTAACACTCTCAAAAATCGCTTCATGACGTACACACAGGTGAATTACTACTGAAGATTGTGGTCCTGGCGCCGTTGGTTGTCAATACTCCTCCGTTGACCCCACCGCCGCTTCTGTGGCCTAGTCCGCCGTCTTTAAACGGCCAAATCCACGAAAACCCAACGATTCCATGACCTCCGAACGCTACAACGCCCGCGACGCCGAACCGCGCTGGCAAGCCGCCTGGGACCAACAGGCGATCTTCGTCTCCAGGAACGACGATCCGCGGCCGAAATATTATGTGCTGGAGATGTTCCCCTACCCGTCGGGGCGCATCCATATCGGCCATGTCCGCAATTACACGCTTGGCGACGTACTGGCCCGCTTCATGCGCGCCAAGGGTTTCAACGTGCTGCATCCAATGGGCTGGGACGCTTTCGGCCTGCCGGCCGAGAACGCCGCGATCGAGCGCAAGGTCGCGCCGAAGGCCTGGACCTACGACAACATCGCCGCGATGAAGAAGCAGCTCCGCTCGATCGGGCTGTCGCTGGACTGGAGCCGCGAGATCGCGACCTGCGATCCCAGCTACTACAAGCACCAGCAGAAGCTGTTTCTGGACTTCCTGCGCGAAGGCCTCGCCGAGCGCGAAAAGCGCAAGGTGAACTGGGACCCCGTCGACATGACCGTGCTCGCCAACGAGCAGGTGATCGACGGGAAAGGCTGGCGTTCGGGTGCCGTTGTCGAGCAACGGGAAATGAACCAGTGGGTCTTCAAGATCACGAAGTACTCGCAGGAGCTGCTGTCGGCCCTGGATACACTGGATCGCTGGCCCGACAAGGTGCGGCTGATGCAGCGCAACTGGATTGGCCGCTCCGAGGGGCTGTTGATCCGCTTCGCGCTCGACGCGGCGACGACGCCGGCCGGCGAGAGCGAGCTGAAGATTTTCACGACGCGCCCGGACACGCTGTTCGGCGCGAAATTCATGGCGATCTCGGCCGATCATCCGCTGGCACAGGCGGCCGCCGCCAAAAACCCTGCGCTCGCCGCGTTCATCGGCGAGATCAAGCGGATGGGCACAGCGCAGGAGATCATCGACACCGCCGAGAAGCAGGGTTTTGACACCGGCATCCGCGCGGTCCACCCGTTCGATCCCTCTTGGAAGCTGCCGGTCTATGTCGCCAACTTCGTGCTGATGGAATACGGCACCGGCGCCATTTTCGGCTGCCCCGCCCACGACCAACGCGACCTCGATTTCGTCAACAAGTACGCTCTCGGCAACACGCCGGTGGTGTGCCCCGAAGGCCAGGATCCCAAGAGCTTTGTCATCACCGATACCGCGTATGACGGTGACGGCCGCATGATCAATTCGCGCTTCCTCGACGGTATGACCATCGATCAGGCCAAGGACGAGGTGGCGAAGCGTCTCGAGACCGAGCTGCGCGGCAACGCCCCGGTCGGCGAGCGTCAGGTCAATTTCCGCCTGCGCGACTGGGGCATTTCACGCCAGCGTTATTGGGGCTGTCCGATTCCCGTCATCCACTGTCCGAAGTGCGACGTGGTGCCGGTGCCGGATGCCGACCTCCCCGTGGTGCTGCCGGAGGATGTGAGCTTCGACAAGCCAGGCAATGCGCTCGATCATCACCCGACCTGGAAGCACGTGACCTGTCCGCAATGCGGCGGCAAGGCGCAGCGTGAAACCGACACCATGGACACCTTCGTGGATTCGTCCTGGTACTTTGCGCGCTTCACCGATCCCTGGAACGAGAACGCGCCGACGACGCCAGAGGTCGCCAACCGGATGCTGCCGGCCGACCAGTATATCGGCGGCGTCGAGCACGCGATCCTGCATCTGCTCTATAGCCGCTTCTTCACGCGCGCGATGAAGGCGACCGGGCACATTGCACTGGACGAGCCGTTCGCCGGCATGTTCACGCAGGGCATGGTGGTGCACGAGACCTACCAGAAGGCCGACGGCACCTACGTCCAGCCGGTCGAGGTGAAGGTCGAGACCGGCGCCAATGGCCGCCGCGCCACGCTGCTGACGTCAGGCGAAGACATCCAGATCGGCCCGATCGAGAAGATGTCGAAGTCCAAGAAGAACACGGTCGACCCCGACGACATCATCGAGACCTACGGCGCCGACGTCGCGCGCTGGTTCATGCTGTCGGATTCCCCGCCCGAGCGGGACGTGATCTGGAGCGATGAGCGCGTCCAGGGCGCCTCGCGCTTCGTGCAGCGGCTGTGGCGGCTGGTGAACGATTCCGTGGAACACGGCAAGAGTGCGCCGGCGGCCCGGCCGGCCAGCTTCGGCCCGGACGCCATCGCCTTGCGCAAGGCCGCCCATGGCGCGCTGGACAAGGTCACGACCGGGATCGAGCGGCTGCACTTCAACGTCTGCCTCGCCCATATCCGCGAATTCAGCAATGCGTTTGCGGACGTCTTGCAGCGTCCCGGCCAGCCGGCCCCAGATTTGGCGTGGACGATCCGGGAGGCCGGCCAGATCCTGGTCCAGCTGTTCTCCCCGATGATGCCGCATCTGGCCGAGGAGTGTTGGCAGGTTCTCGGCCACAGCGGGCTGGTTTCCGAGGCCGATTGGCCCCAAATCGAACGCGATTTGCTGGTTGAAGACAGTGTGACCCTGGTGATTCAGGTCAACGGCAAGAAGCGGGGTGAGGTCACAGTTGCAACAGCGGCCGAGAATCCGGAAATCGAGGCTGCCGTTTTGGCCCTCGATGCGGTAAAACTGGCCCTGGACGGCAAGCCCGTCCGCAAGGTGATTATCGTCCCCAAGAGGATCGTGAATGTTGTCGGCTAGGATCCGCATCGCAGCCCGCTTGCTGGCGGTCGCCGCACTGGCGGCCATGACGGCCGGCTGCTTCCACCCGATGTATGCCGAGCACACCGACGGCACGCCCGGCCTGCGCGAGAAGCTGATGGGGGTCGATCTACCCCCGATCGCCAAGTCCAATGCCTCGCGCGAAGCCCGCGTCGGCGTCGAGGTTCGCAACGCGCTGGCCTTCAGGCTCTATGGCACCGCCACCGGCATGCCGCCGACCCACCGCCTGGAGATCCGCTTCACGAGCGGCAAGTCGTCGTTGATCGTCGACCCCAACACCGGCCTGCCGAGCAGTGAAAACTACGGCCTCGACGCCCAGTACAATCTGATCGAGGTCGTCAGCGGCAAATCGGTGATGACCGGCACCACCTTCTCCCGCGTGACCTACGACATGCCCGGCTCCTATCAGCGTTTCAGCCGCAACCGCGCGGTACGTGATGCCGAGGATCGTGCCGCCAACGAGATCGCCGAGAACATCACGACTCGCCTCGCCTCGTTCTTCACCGCGGGCACTTAATTCATCCCGTCATCCCGGTTCGCCCGGACTGACGAATCCCAGGCACCATGGTCGCGCTGCGCGGAAAAGAGATCGACGCCTATCTCGCCCGCCCCGAGGCGGGCCGTCCGATCATCCTGCTCTACGGTCCTGACGCCGGACTGGTCCGCGAACGTGCGGATGCGCTGATCGCCTCGGCTGTCGACGATCCCAACGATCCGTTCTCGCTGGTCAAGGTCGATGGCGACGAGCTCTCCGCCGAGCCGTCGCGCCTCGTCGACGAGGCCATGACGGTGCCGCTGTTCGGCGGCCGCCGCGCCATCCGCGTGCGCGCCGGCTCGCGCAGCTTTGCCAGTGCTATCGACACGCTGGCGGAGATGGGCGTCAGGGATTGCCGCATCGTGATCGAGGCCGGTGAGCTGCGCCCGGAATCGCCGCTGCGCAAGGCCTGCGAACGCGCCAAGACGGCCGTCGCGATCGCTTGCTATCCCGATACCGAGCGCGACCTCGCCAAGCTGATGGAAGACGAGCTCCGCATCGCCAATTTGCGCATCGCGCAGGACGCCCGCGCGGCGCTGATGTCGTTCCTCGGCGGCGACCGGCAGGCCTCGCGCAACGAACTGCGCAAGCTCACGCTCTATGCCCACGGCAAGGGCGAGATCACGCTGGATGACGTGATGGCCGTGGTCGCCGATGCGTCGGAGCTGAAACTCGATCCGATCGTCGATGGCGCCTTCGCCGGCCGGCCCGAGATCGTCGAGAACGAGTTTGCCAAAGCCATGATCGCCGGCACCTACCCCGGCGTGATCATCTCCGCGGCGCAGCGCCAGGCGGCGTGGCTGCACAAATCGGCGCTCGCGATCGCCGACGGCACGCCCGCTTCCGCCGTGCTCGACAGCGGTTATCCGCGCCTGCATTTTTCGCGAAAGCCCGCGGTCGAAACCGCACTGCGTAATTTCAGCGTGGCGCGGCTCGCCGTCATCATCGAGCAGCTCGCGACCGCCGCGCTCGACACCCGCAAGCAATCCACTCTCGCCGCCGCCATCGCCCAGCGCACGCTGATGGCGATCGCCGCAAACGCGAAGCGGCGGGGCTGAGCTTCCCGCTCTGTCCGCTCGTCATTGCGAGGAGCCCTTGCGACGAAGCAATCCAGAATCTCTCCGCGGAAAGATTCTGGATTGCTTCGCTGCGCTCGCAATGACGTGTGGATCGGCATGAGGTCCTGGCTTTCGCCAGGAGGACACCAAGCGGCTACAGCGCGCCCTTCGCCAGCCGCCGCATCACCTCGTCGAGCTGATCGAGGTTGCGGTAGTTGATCTGCACGGAGCCACCGGGATCGCGGTGGCTCACCGTGACCTTGAGCCCGAGCGCGTCGCTGACGCGCTTCTCGAGGTCGACCGTGTCGGGGTCCTTTTCCTTCGCCCCCGTGCGCGCCTTCTGCCGCTTGCGCTCCGGCACGCCCTCTTCATGCGCCAGCGCCTCGGTCTGGCGGACGTTGAGGCCTTCGTCGACGATGCGCTTGGCAGCCGCGAGCGGATCAGGCACGCCGATCAGCGCGCGGGCATGACCTGCGGTCAGCTCGCCGCTCGTGATCAAGGCCTGCACCTCGGCTGGAAGCTTCGTCAGCCGCATCATGTTGGCGATGTGGCTGCGGCTCTTACCGACGACTTTGGCAATGTCGTCCTGGCTGCGTTTGAACTCATTGGCGAGCGCGTGATAGCCGAGCGCCTCTTCCATCGGGTTGAGGTCTTCGCGCTGCACGTTCTCGACGATCGCGAACTCCAGCGCATCGCTGTCACTGATGTCGACGGGAACGATCGGCACTTCGTGCAGGCCGGCCATTTGCGACGCGCGCCAGCGCCGCTCGCCGGCGATGATCTCGAAGCGGTCCTGCGCACCCTTCACCGGGCGGACCACGATCGGCTGGATCACGCCGTGCTGCCTGATCGAATCGCTGAGCTCCCTGAGCTCGCCTTCCGAAAAGGTGCGGCGCGGGTTGCGCGGATTGGGCTTGATGAACTCGATCGGCACCTTGCGTTGCGCGCGCGGGCGATCGACATGCTGAGCCTCGCCGCCGACGTCACCGATCAGACTCGCAAGACCCCGGCCCAGTCGCGAACGCGCTTCGTCGGCCATCGCCAGCTCCCTTGGATTCACGGTGCAGCACTCCAGAACTGAATTGTCGTAAGGTGGGCAAAGCGAAGCGTGCCCACCAGTTAGTCATGTGCGGAAGATGGTGGGCACGGCGAAGACGCCTTTGCCCACCCTACAGCACCTCTAATGCGTCGTCCGCAGCTCGCGCTCGCGCTGGATCACTTCGGTGGCGAGCCGCAGATAAGCTTCGCTGCCGACGCATTTGAGATCGTAGACCAGCACCGGCTTGCCGTAGGACGGCGCCTCCGAGATGCGCACGTTGCGCGGGATCATGGTCTTGTAGACCTTCTCGCCCATGAACTGCCGAACGTCGGCCACGACCTGGTTCGAGAGATTGTTGCGCGAGTCGAACATGGTCAGCACGATGCCGTGGATCGACAGGTTCGGATTGAGCGTCGAGCGCACCTGCTCCACCGTCTGGAGCAATTGCGACAGACCTTCGAGCGCGAAGAACTCGCACTGGAGCGGCACCAGGATCGCGTCCGAAGCCGCCATCGCGTTCACGGTGATCAGATTGAGCGAGGGCGGACAGTCGATCAGCACGTAGGTGTAATCGGCGTCGGGAGAGACGTTGTTGTTGAGCGCGCTGATCGCGTCACGCAGCTTGTACGCACGACCGGGCGTGGTGCCGAGCTCGAGCTCGAGGCCGGAGAGATCCATGGTCGAGGGCGCGATATGCAGCCGCGGCACTGCCGTCGACACCACCGCTTCCCGCAGGCTCGCCTCGCCTACCAGAACGTCATAGGTCGAGCAGGAGCGGTTGCGGCGATCAATGCCGAGGCCGGTCGAGGCGTTGCCCTGCGGATCGAGATCGACGATCAGGACACGTTCGCCGATCGCAGCGAGCGCCGTGCCGAGATTGATCGCCGTGGTTGTTTTTCCCACACCGCCCTTCTGATTCGCCAGCGCCAGGATGCGCGGATGGCCCTGCGGGACGGCGGCGGTTTGTTCTTGCTGCGGTTCGTCAATCACGCTCATCGCAAATTCCCCACTCGGCCCCTGACGCCTCACCCGCGCCGTTCGACGGAAGCCAGCTCGACGATCCAACCGTCGCCTGTACGGCTTTGGTGGAGCTGCGGCTGAATATTCCAATATTTAGTAGCTTCGGTCAATTCAGACTCTACATCTTGACCCTTGAGAAACAACGCTTTTGCGCCCTGGCGCATCAGCGGCTCCGCAAAGCCGATGAGTTGATGTAGCGGAGCCAGTGCACGCGCGGTGACGCAATCGACCGGGCCGGTGATTCTATCCACATTATCCCCGATCTCAGCGAGATGTACGACTCCCGGAGATGTAGTGACGCGGATGGCTTCGCGCAGGAAGGCTGCCTTCTTGGCGATTCGCTCGAGCAGATGGACGCTCGTTCCGGCCGTCCCCGCCATGGTGCAGGCCAAGACGACGCCCGGAAAGCCGCCGCCGCTGCCGAGGTCAGCCCAGCGTTTGGCCGAGGGGGCGAGAGCGACGAGCTGAAGCGAATCGGCGATGTGCCGGGTCCAGAGATGCGGCAATGTCGAGGGCGCGACGAGGTTGGTCTTGGCCTGCCACTCCCGCAGCAGCGCGATGTAGCGATCGAGCCGGAGCTCCGTTTCATGTGAAACGGGTGCGAGCTTGAGTGCCGCAACCTTGTCGGCCGCGATGACGGCGTCCAACGATCGATCGTTGGCGCTGGCCTTGTCGATCTTCGGTCTGGTCGGCGCCGGTTCGGAGCGACGACCGGCGCCCTCACCCGCCGAAGGTTTTCCTGATGACGATCTGTCGCCGCCCGGCTCGCGCTGTTTCACGTGAAACCTATGCGATTGCTTTGGAAGTCTTCCGCGCTTCGCGGCGGAGATAGGCCGCAAGGATGCCGAGCGCGGCCGGCGTCATGCCGTCGATTCGACCGGCCTGGCCAACGGTGAACGGCCGCGCCTTCTCCAACTTGGCCCTCACCTCGTTGGAGAGACCGGGGACCTGCTGGAAATCGACCTCCGACAGCACCATCCCCTCGTCCCGCCTGAAGGCTTCAACGTCGGCGCTCTGTCGCTCCAGATAGACATCGTACTTCGCGTCGATCTCGAGATGGGTGGCAATGACGGGATCAATGGCAGCGAGCTCCGGCCAGATCGCACGGACCTGACTCCAGCCGATGTCGGGATAGGCCATCAGCTCGAAGGCCGACCGCCGCTGACCGTCCCGGTTCAGGGACAGACCGTGCTTGATCGCTTCGTTCGGAGTGATCGTGAGCGACTTCGAGAGCGTCCGGGCGGCATTCAGGGCGTCCATCTTGGCGCGATGATGCACGGTTCGGGCGCTCCCCACGCATCCCAAGGCGATGCCCTTCTCGGTCAGACGCTGATCGGCGTTGTCCGCCCGCAATGTCAGCCGGTACTCGGCCCTTGAGGTGAACATCCGATAGGGTTCGCTGATGCCGCGGGTGACGAGGTCGTCGATCATGACGCCAAGATAGCCATCGGCGCGGTCGAACACCGTCAGCGCGGCGCCGCTCGCAGCCAATGCTGCGTTCAGCCCTGCAACGATGCCTTGGCCCGCAGCTTCCTCGTATCCGGTCGTGCCGTTGATCTGCCCGGCCAGGAACAAGCCGCGCAGACGCTTGGTCTGGAGGGTCGGATCGAGCTCACGGGGATCGATGTGGTCGTATTCGATGGCATAGCCCGGCCGGACCATCTTCACCCGCTCCAGGCCGGGAATGGTTGCGAGGATGGCGAGCTGGACTTCCTCCGGCAGCGAGGTCGAGATGCCGTTGGGATAGACGGTGCTGTCGTCGAGCCCTTCCGGCTCCAGGAAGATCTGGTGACCGTCGCGATCGCCGAAGCGAACGATCTTGTCCTCGATCGAGGGGCAATAGCGCGGTCCGGAGCTCTTGATCTGGCCCGAGTACATCGGAGAGCGATGGACATTGGCCCGGATCACGTCGTGGGTCGCAGGCGTGGTCCGGGTGATCCCGCACTGGATCTGTGGCGTCGTGATGCGCTCGGTCATCACCGAAAACGGCTCCGGAGGCTCGTCCCCCGGCTGCATTTCGACCGCCGACCAGTCGATCGTCGAGCCATCCAGACGCGGCGGGGTCCCTGTCTTGAGCCGCCCAAGGATAAACCCGGCGCGCTCGAACGAGGTCGAAAGGCCCATCGCCGGCGCCTCGCCAACCCTACCGGCCGGCCAGTTCTTCTCACCAAGATGGATCAGTCCGCGGAGGAAGGTGCCGGTGGTGACGACGACAGCCCCTGCCCGAAGTTCGCGGCCATCGGCCAGGCGCAGGCCGATCACCCGTCCCTCGACCACGATCAGCTCGTCCGCCTCGCCTTCGACCACGGAAAGACCCCCGGTCTCCCGGATCGCCACCTGCATCGCGGCGGCATAGAGCTTCCGGTCGGCCTGCGCACGCGGACCACGCACCGCCGGGCCTTTACGGCGATTGAGGACGCGAAACTGGATACCGCCGGCATCGCCAACCCGCCCCATCAGGCCATCGAGCGCGTCGACCTCACGAACCAGATGGCCCTTGCCGAGACCGCCAATGGCGGGATTGCAGGACATCGCGCCGACCGTGGAGAAACGGTGCGTGACAAGAGCGGTCGCCGCGCCCATCCGGGCAGAGGCAGAAGCGGCCTCACAGCCGGCGTGGCCGCCGCCAATCACGATGACGTCGAAGCTCTCTCGCTCTGTTCGCATGGGCGGACTTCTAACTCACAGGCAGGGAAGCCGGAAGCGGAAACTGGAGAGGCAGTTGTTTCACGTGAAACGGTGCAAAGCGGACCCAAGGTCTTTTGGCGAAAACAACCCCATGCACAGTAGAGTGGCCCTTGGAACCGTTGTCGTTTTTGTGAGAGGAAAAGGGGTCACGAGGGGAAAAGGGTGGTCTGAAGGCCAAGACGGGTCGGCGATCGGACCGCGACGGCAGGACCGTACCCCAAGGCCTTGCGAGCGGACAGACGCAATCAAGACCTTTCCGCGCACCCGCTCCCAAGGTGTTACCGCTTGCAGCGGGCCCATGCGCAAACCAGCGACTAGTCGATAAGTGTTTCACGTGAAACATCTTGAACCGAGCCGGCTCTGTTTCACGTGAAACACAAGAAGTGGAATGAAGGCTAGTTCTACAATGAAGAACTAGGACTACTTTCCAACACAGAATTTCTGGAAAATCGCCCCCAGGATGTCCTCGACATCCACCCGACCCAGCAGCCGGCCCAAGGCATAGGCGGCCGCGCGCAGCTCTTCGGCGGCAAGCTCCTCGCCCTCTTCTACTAGCTCAAGACTCCGGCGCAAGCTGTCCGCTGCGCGGCGCAGCAGATCCCGCTGCCGGGCCCGGGTCACCAACGCGCCCTCGGTCGTTCCGAAAAACTCGGCGGCGAATTTCACCAGGGCATCGACCAGCTCGGGAATGCCGTCACCCCGGCTGGCCGCGATTCCGAACTCACCACCCGGTCCGATACCCTCGACCCCGCCGAGATCGATCTTGTTGCGCACGATCCAGACCGAGCCGCCGGAGCGACTGCCTGCGTTGCCGGATTTCCCCTGCAACGGCATCGCGACCGGATCGACAACGCGCCCCGCCTCCACCAGCCACAACACGAGGTCGGCGTCTTCGGCTCGGGCTCGCGCCCGGCGAACACCCTCCTGCTCCACCGGATCGTCGGTCTCGCGAATGCCGGCGGTGTCGATCACCGTGACCGGATAGCCATCGAGATCGAGCTGCACCTCGATCACATCGCGTGTCGTGCCGGCATGCGGCGAGACGATCGCGACGTCGCGGCGCGCGAGCTGGTTGATCAGCGTCGACTTGCCGACGTTCGGCTCGCCTGCGATCGCAACCACCAGGCCGTCGCGCAAACGTTCAGCTTGTCCCTGTGCCGCAAGGACTTCTGCGATTTCGTCGTGCAGCGCATTGATCGCCTTGACCGCAGGCGCCATCAACTCGGCCGGCACATCGCCCTCGTCGGAGAAATCGATGCCGGCCTCGATCAAGGCCGAAGCCTCGATGATGCGCTCGCGCCAGTCGCGCGCGCGATTGCCGAGGAGACCCTGCAACTGCCGTAACGCCTGGCGGCGCTGGCGGTCGGTGTCGGCATGAATGAGATCGTCGAGGCCCTCCGCCTCAGTCAGGTCGAGCTTGCCGTTCTCGAAGGCGCGCCGGGTGAATTCGCCGGGCTCGGCAGCTCGCATATTCGGAATTACGGAAATGGCGGCAAAGAGTGCGGCCAGCACCGCGCGGCCGCCATGGACGTGAAATTCGGCGACATCCTCGCCCGTCGCGCTGCCCGGCCCCGGAAACCACAACACCACCGAATCGTCGATCGGCTGGCCCACGCCGTCATGAAGGAGCCGGCGGCTGGCCTGCCTCGGCGCCGGCAGCTTGCCCGCCAGCGTCGTCAACACCACGCTGGCGCCTAGCCCGGAGACGCGCACCACCGCGAGCGCGCTTGGCGGACGGCCGGACGACAGCGCAAAGATGGTCTGGTCTCGCGGATGCATGACCTATTTGTCCGGCTGAAAGCGAAAAGGCAAACATCCGTTTCGGCAGACAAATCGCGCGATTTGCTGCATCAATTCCCGCAGCAAACCGTTGCTGCGATGCAATAAATTCGCGAACATCTGCTGCAAGAACCGCTTCCAACGGAATAAGCGACGTCCATCGATCACCATATTCGTAAATTATATCAATATTTTATGCGACGTCCGCTCCAAGCGACAGACGCCCCACAATGCTGCATCTTCGCTGCAGCAAAGCCGCACAACGAAAAAGGGCGCCCGAAGGCGCCCTTTGATCATGCTGCACTGCAATCAGGTGTTCATCGAGTCGAAGAACTCGGAATTGCTCTTGGTCGAACGCAGCTTGTCGAGCAGGAAGTCGATACCATCCATCGTCCCCATCGGATTCAGGATGCGGCGGAGCACGTACATCTTCTTCAGGACGACCGGATCGGTGATCAGCTCTTCCTTGCGGGTGCCGGAGCGCGAAATGTCGATCGCCGGGAAGGTCCGTTTGTCCGAAACCTTGCGGTCGAGGATCAGCTCGGAGTTACCGGTGCCCTTGAACTCTTCGAAGATGACTTCGTCCATGCGGCTGCCGGTATCGACCAGCGCGGTCGCGATGATCGTCAGCGAGCCGCCTTCTTCGATGTTGCGGGCAGCGCCGAAGAAGCGCTTCGGCCGCTGCAGCGCGTTGGCATCGACACCGCCGGTCAGCACCTTGCCCGATGACGGCACCACGGTGTTGTAGGCGCGGCCGAGACGCGTGATGGAGTCCAGCAGGATCACGACGTCGCGGCCATGCTCGACCAGACGCTTGGCCTTCTCAATCACCATCTCGGCGACCTGGACGTGGCGCACCGCCGGTTCGTCGAAGGTCGAGGAGACGACCTCGCCCTTCACCGAGCGCTGCATGTCCGTGACTTCTTCCGGACGTTCGTCGATCAGGAGCACGATCAGATAGCACTCGGGATGATTATGCGCGATCGAGTGGGCGATGTTCTGCATCAGCACGGTCTTGCCCGTGCGCGGCGGCGCGACGATCAGAGCGCGCTGGCCTTTGCCGATCGGCGCGACGATGTCGATCACCCTTGCAGAAAGGTCTTTCCGCGTCGGGTCGTCGATTTCCATGCGGAAGCGCTGATTCGGAAACAGCGGCGTGAGGTTGTCGAAATTGACCTTGTGCTTGGCCTTTTCCGGATCCTCGAAATTGAGCGTGTTGACCTTCAGCAGCGCGAAATAGCGCTCGCCCTCCTTCGGGCTGCGGATGTGGCCTTCGATGGTGTCGCCGGTGCGCAGGCCAAAACGACGGATCTGCGAGGGCGAAACGTAGATGTCATCCGGGCCCGGCAGATAATTCGCATCGGGCGAGCGGAGGAAGCCGAAGCCGTCGGAGAGAACCTCGACGACGCCTTCGCCGACGATGTCGGTCTCGGCGAGCGCAAGCTGCTTGAGTATGGCGAACAGCAGCTCCTGCTTGCGCATGGTGCTGGCATTCTCGACCCCATTCTCTTCCGCGAACGAGACGAGCTCGGCCGGCGTCTTCGACTTGAGGTCCTGGAGTTTGATTTCCCGCATTGGGGTGGTCCTGTGGGGTAACCTGGGAGGGGGGTGCGAGGAGGCTCTGAAATGCGGACGCGAAAAGGTAAGGTCCGCAGGTCTGGCAAGGAGAGCGCCGGTGAGGCTTCAAACCTGATGGGGTGTCCGGCCTCTGGAAAGCTCAGACACGACCACATCCGCCTGCGTTGGGTGGGATATCGCTAATATAGAAAATCGCCTCACACTCCGCAAGCAGAAGCACTGAGCGATTGTTCGCGGCCGCTGCCTAGAACGGCTTCACGATCACCATGATGACGATCAGAATCATCAAGGCAGTCGGTACCTCGTTGATAATCCGATAGAATTTCTGGCTCCGGGGGCGCCGGTCCGCCGCGAAATCCTTCAACCAGCGCGAAAAAAAGCCGTGGACCGCGGACATCGCCAGGACCAGTGCCAGTTTTACGTGCAGCCAGCCGAAAGTGAACCAATGCCCGGCCCAGGCGAGATAAAGCCCGGCGAGCCAGGTCACGATCATGGCGGGGTTGATGATCGCCTTGAACAGCCGTCGTTCCATGATCTTGAACGTTTCCGACTGCTTCGAGCCGATTTCGGCCTCGCAATGATAAACGAACAGCCGCGGCAAATAGAGCATGCCCGCCATCCAGGAGATGACGGCGATCACATGCAGCGCCTTGATCCAGAGGTAGACGTCTTCAAACATGTCTGGGGTCCGGATTCCTGCCCAGCCGAGGGGAACGCTGGGGATAGTAAGGAGTCGTTAAGGTCTTGCCTGCACACATATCCGTCCGTAGCGCCCTTCTCCAATAAGAATCTTAGATTCTTAAGGTTTGAGTCTATGTGACGGTGAATTGGACTCACACATTTCCGTCCGCCCGTTCACACGCGCTTGTTCACATCCATCAACATATCCCTGATCGCTGTGGCGGCTTTCGATAAGTCGGTCAGCTTCAAAGGCTTGCGCGTTTCTGTCGGCAGCTTATCAAGAGGGTTATCGGCGCAATCCCGTTTCCCTTTCGGCAGGGCGTCGAAGTTGTTCTCAGGGGCAGTGGTGTGAAGAAAATTGGCACTTGTCCCGCCCCCGGTGTCGCACATCCCTTTCCAAGGGGTTAAGCTCCACAGAAATCCACAAACCACACCGGTTTCATACAAAGGGCTTTTGTGCCGACCTCGAGCAATTATTTCCATCTGCACCTCGTCTCCGACTCCACCGGTGAGACGCTGATCACGGTGGCGCGCGCCGTTGCCGCTCAGTACGCCAACGTGACCCCGGTCGAGCACGTCTATCCGTTGGTGCGCAGCCAGAAACAGCTTGATCGCGTGCTCGACGAGATCGAGGAAGCACCGGGAATCGTGCTGTTCACGCTGCTCGAGAAGGATCTGGTCGCCAGGCTCGAGGACAAGTGCAAGGGGATCAATGTTCCGAGCCTGTCGATCATCGGCCCGGTGATGCAGTTGTTCGAGGCGTATCTCGGAGCTGCCACGACCGGCCGGGTTGGCGCCCAGCACGTGCTCAATGCCGAATACTTCAAGCGCATCGACGCGTTGAACTACACGATGATCCACGATGACGGCCAGCATGTCGAAGGGCTCGATGATGCGGACGTGGTGCTCGTGGGCGTTTCCCGCACCTCCAAGACCCCGACCTCGATCTACCTCGCCAACCGCGGCATCCGCACTGCGAACGTGCCGCTGGTTCCAGGCATTCCGGTGCCCTCGCAACTGGAAACGTTGACGCGACCGCTGGTGGTGAGCTTGCATGCGACGCCGGAACGCTTGATTCAGGTGCGCACGAACCGCCTGCTCTCCATGGGCGCCGATTCCAGCAGCGACACCTATACCGACAAGCAGTCGGTCGCCGAAGAGGTCGCATTTGCCCGCAAGCTGAGCGCCAAGCACGATTGGCCGCTGCTCGACGTCACGCGGCGCTCGATCGAGGAAACCGCCGCGGCGATCATGAAACTCTATAGTGATCGCCAGCGTAACCGGCCTTCTCAATAGTCTTGTAATGGTCTTGGGAATAATTTGCGATGGGTCTGTGGCTCGGCAAATCTTCGTTGATCCTGGCCTCGCAGAGCAGCGCACGAAAGATGCTGCTGGCCAATGCCGGGCTCGAGTTCAAGGCGATTACGGCCGATATCGACGAGCGCGGCATCCAGGCCGCCTCCGGGCTTGCTGGTCCGCGCGAGATTGCGTTGCTGCTGGCGCGCGAAAAAGCCAAGGCAGTCTCGGCCCATCATGCTGGAAGCACCGTCATCGGTGCGGATCAAACGCTGGCGCTTGGTGATCGCCTCTTCAACAAGCCTGCGGGCCGGGCCCAGGCGTTGGCCCAACTGCGCGATCTCTCCGGCCATAGTCATGAGCTGAATTCCGCGGTGGCGATAGCACGTGACGGTGAGATCATCTTCGAGGACGTCTCGGTCGCGCGCCTCGTCATGCGGCAGATGACCGAGGCCGAGCTTTCGGCCTATCTCGACATCGCCGGCGATGCCGTCACCACCAGCGTCGGCGGCTATCAGCTCGAAAGCCTGGGCATCCATTTGTTCGAACGGATCGAGGGCGACCACTTCACCATTCTCGGTCTGCCGCTGCTGCCGCTGCTTGCGTTCCTGCGGCGCGAGCGGCTAGTTGCGGTGTGAATGTCAGAGATGGTTGGGCGCTGATGCGGATCCTGGGACTGACCGGCTCGATCGGGATGGGCAAATCCACCACCGCGAAATTATTCGCGGAGGCCGGCGTCCCTGTCTACGATGCCGATGCGGCCGTCCATCAGCTCTATGAGGGCGAGGCTGCGCCCGCGATCGAGGCCGCCTTCCCCGGCACCACCGCGAACGGCAAGGTCGATCGGCCAAAACTATCGGCGCGTGTGGTGCACGATGCTGCCGCCATCAAGCAGCTCGAGCAGATCGTTCATCCGATGCTCGGCGCTTCCCGGAAAAAATTCTTCGCCGACGCCGAAGCCGCCAACGCGCCGGTCGTGGTGCTGGACATTCCGCTGCTGTTCGAGACGGGGGGCGAGACGCGGGTCGATGCCGTGGTCGTGGTGACGACGTCTCCGGAACTGCAGCGCGAGCGGGTGCTGGCGCGCGGCACGATGGACGAGGCCAAGCTCGACGCCATCATCGCTAAGCAGACACCCGATGCGGAAAAGCGCAGGCGTGCCGATTTCGTGGTGGATACGTCGCATGGACTCGATCCAGTGCGCGCCCAAATCGCGCACATCCTCGCCGAGGTCGTTAAGATGCCGCAGCGGCGCGCCTGATTCGCCGCCTGGCACGGCTTACTTGATCATGCGCGAAATCGTTCTCGACACCGAAACCACCGGCCTCGACCCGCTGCGGGGAGATCGCCTGGTCGAAATCGGCTGCGTCGAGATGCTCAATCGCATGCCGACAGGGCAGAGTTTCCACGTCTACATCAATCCCGAAAGGGATATGCCGGCAGAAGCCTTTGCGGTGCACGGGCTGTCGGCCGAGTTTCTGGCGACCAAGCAGCTGTTCCATGAGGTCGTCGACGATTTTCTGGAGTTCATCGGCGACGCGCCGCTGGTGATCCACAATGCCTCGTTCGACATCAGCTTCATCAATGCCGAGCTCGACCGGATCAAGCGCCCGGCGATCCCGCGCGAGCGGCTGGTGGATACGCTGCTGCTGGCACGGCGCAAGCATCCCGGCGTGTCGAACCGGCTCGACGATCTCTGCTCGCGCTATGCGATCGACAATTCACGCCGCACCAAGCACGGCGCGTTGCTCGACGCCGAGTTGCTTGCGGAAGTCTATGTGGATCTGGTCGGGGCGCGGCAATCGCAGCTGCTGCTGGCTTCAGAATCCGAGGAGACTCGCGCCAATGGGGCTGCCGATGCGCCTCGGCGGCAACGGCCGGCGCCGCTCACCCCGCGGATTTCAGACGCCGAGCGCGAGGCCCACCGGGCCTTCATCGCAACGCTCGGCGACAAGGCGATCTGGAACGAGTTTCTGCCCGCTCCAGCTGCCCCTTTGGCTGGTTAAGCCTGGCCGCTCGGCTGAGCGGCCATTTGCCGCTCCATGTTCTGGCGATAGAGGCCGACGAAATCGACCGGATCCAGCATCAAAGGCGGGAACCCGCCGTCGCGCACGGCAGTGGCGATGATCTCACGGGCGAACGGGAACAGCAGGCGCGGGCATTCGATCATGACCAGCGGATGCAAATTGTCCTTCGGCACGTTGGAGATGCGGAACACGCCGGCATAAGCGAGCTCGAACGAGAACATGATCTTGCCGGCGGTCTCGGCCTTGCCCTCGACCGACAACGTCACCTCGAACTCCTGTTCGCTGAGGTTGTTGGCGCTGACATTGATCTGGATGTTGATCTGGGGCGGCTGGCTCTGCTGCTGGAGCGAGCTGGGCGCGTTCGGATTTTCGAACGAGAGGTCCTTGGTATATTGCGCCAGGACGTTGAGCTGGGGAGCCTGGGCCGCCTCGGGAGGGGTGCCGTTACCGTTGGTCATAAGAGTGTCTCCTTACCCGATTGGGCTGAATTTCGCGGCGGTTGGCTAACATAGGGCTACCTCGTTCCACAAGGACGAACGGTCCCGGATGGGGAATTCCGGCCACGCCCACAACTATGGCGTTCACCCCGTCGATCCCGCGCAACTGCGGCTTAAACGATTGAAGATGCGCGATTTCCGGGCAGGATCGGGTTTCCCCTTAAGCATAAAACGCGCTACACTCGGTGCTGTGCCAAAAGGCGCCATTGGCCGGGCAAGATTTCGTGCCTACATCCCACGGACCTGACGCGCGGACCCGAAATGGTGATGTAGACTTGCCGTTCCGGTATGGAACGGTCTACTGGCCGGATCGATTTTCTCGGCACGACCCTTTCGAACGGCCCCTTCTACAGACGACCAGAAAGCGAATACGACGTGGACATCTACACCATCATCTTCCTGGCGCTGGCGGTCTTCATCTTTCTGAGGCTGCGCAGCGTGCTGGGGCAGCGCACGGGCAACGAGCGGCCGCCGTTCGACCGCAACGCGCTTCAGGGTGCCCAGGACAAGAACGTCGTCACCATGCCGGGCAAGGTCATCGACCAGGCCCCCTTGGCGCCGACGGCCGAGCCGACCCCGCCCTCCGACCGCTGGAAGGGCCTGACCGAGCCGGGCACCGTGCTCGCCCAGGGTCTCGACTCCATTGTCGAAAAGGATTCCACCTTCGATCCGCGCCATTTCATCTCCGGCGCCCGCGGCGCCTATGAGATGATCGTGCTGGCCTTTGCCAATGGCGACCGCCGCGCGCTGCGCGACCTGTTGTCGTCGGAGGTCTATGAAAGCTTCGATGCCGCGATCAAGGAGCGCGAGAAGAACGAGCAGAAGACCGAAACGCGCTTTGTCTCGATCGACAAGGCCGAGCTCGTAGGCGCCGAGCTGCGCGACCGCACCGCCCAGCTCACGATCCGCTTCGTCTCGCAGATGATCTCGGCCACCCGGGACAAGGCCGGCAACATCGTCGACGGCAGCGCCGACACCATCGCCGACATCACCGACATCTGGACTTTCGCCCGCGACATCACCTCTCGCGATCCGAACTGGAAGCTGGTTGGCACCGGAAGCGCGAATTAAGGCTTTCCTGAAGACCAGCGCGACGGCGCTTTGCGCAGGTGCCGTCGCGCTGTCGTCGTTTTCACTCGGCGCCGAGGCGGCGCGGCGCCACTATCGCAGCCATCACCATCATCTCCCGGAATTGCCTGCCGCGCCGCCGCGCGCCTTGCCGTATCCGCAGCTCCCGCTGCCGTTCGAGATTCCCGGCGCGCAATATCTGCCGCTGGCCTGGGCCGACGTGAAGGGCTGGGGCGATGACAATCATCTCGCCGCCTACAAGACCTTTCGCGCCAGCTGCCGTCCGATCAGCGCACAGACCGGCGCTCCCGAACCCAAGGCTTTGGGCGCCTCGCTGGCCGAACCCTGCCGGGTCGCCAAATCGCTCGAGGCTACCGACGACGCCAGCGCCAAAACCTTCTTCGAGGAGAATTTCGCGCCGCTGCGGATCTCGCGCCTCGGCGAGCCCGACGGTTTCGTCACCGGCTATTACGAGCCGGTGCTGGAGGGATCGCGCACGCAGACCGACGTCTACAACGTCCCGGTCTATCGCCGCCCGTCGAACCTTTTCGTGCGCGGCTACAAGCAGGATTCGGTCAGCCTGCCCAACAAGGGCCCGGTCTATCGCAAGATCGGCCGCCGCAAGCTCGTGCCCTATTACGACCGCGCCGAGATCGAGGACGGCAAGATCGCCGGCCGCGGACTCGAGATTGCCTGGCTGAAGGACCCGACCGATCTGCTGTTCGCCCAGATCCAGGGCTCGGCGCGGATCAAGTTCGACGACGGCGGCACGGTCCGGCTCAATTACGATGCCTATAACGGCTATCCCTATACGGCGGTCGGTCGCATCCTGATCGAGCGCGGCATCATTCCGAAGGAAGAGATGTCGATGCAGAAGATCAGGGAGTGGATGGCGCAGACCCCCGACGGCGCCAGGGAGCTGCGGCGCCAGAACCGCTCCTACATCTTCTTCCGCGAGGTCAATCTGTCCGACAAGGAGGAGGCGGTCGGTGCGCAAGGTATCCCTCTGACGGCCGGCCGCTCGATCGCGGTGGACAAATCGCTCCACGTCTACGGCACGCCGTTCTTCATCGAAGGCGAGCTGCCGATCGATTCCGAACGCGCGAAGACGCCGTTCCATCGGTTGATGATCGCGCAGGACACCGGCTCGGCCATCATCGGGCCCGCGCGCGCGGATCTCTATTTCGGCGCGGGTCAGGAGGCCGGCCGCGTCTCCGGGCGGCTGCGCCATGCCATGCATTTCGTGATGCTGGTGCCGAAGGGCGTAGATCCTACGGCGCGCGCCGGGCGGCTCCCCGTGCCGGACCCGCGGCCTTCGGAGAAGATCGCAAAGATATTTCCGCAAACGGAGCCTGCGAAGGACAAGCCGGCGGCAGCCGTGGCGCAAAGCACGAGCGAGACCGTCGCTGTCGCCGGTCCAGTCCCGCTTCCGGTGCCGCGTCCCGTGATCGAGCCAGTTCAGGAGCCGCGGCGGCCGGTCAAGAATCGTTCCCATCGGCAGCAATGAAGCGATCGTCCCGTCCGCCCGTGCTGGAGCCTCGTCCCTCGCCGCGCCGTCGCGCGCTGAGCGAGGAAGAGCGCGCGCTGTGGGATGCGATCGCCAAGCAGGTCAAGCCGCTGAGGAAGCATCGTGCCGCCAAGGTGCAGGCTGCACCGCGCACCGAGCCTTCCCCCGCAGCGCCCGCCACGCGGCCTGCGTCATCGCCACGTCCGATTGCCGCTGCTCCGGCACCGCGTGCAGCGAAGCCGGCGGTGCCACCGCTGGCGCCGCTCGGCAAACGCGAGCGCACAAAACTGTCGCGCGGGCGCAGCGAGATCGAGGCGCGGCTCGATCTGCACGGCATGACCCAGATGCGCGCCCATCGCGCACTGACCGGCTTCCTGCACCGCGCCCACCATGACGGCCTGACCTTCGTGCTCGTCATCACCGGCAAGGGCCGAAGCGGCGGCGAAAGCGGCGTGCTGCGCCGTCAGGTGCCGGAATGGCTGAGCCTGCCGGAATTCCGCGCCTTCGTCGTGGGGTTCGAGGAAGCCGGCATCGGCCACGGCGGCGAGGGCGCGCTCTACGTGCGGATCAGGCGGGCGAGATTCTAGAACGGCCGCACGATTCCGACGCGCGGGATCAGCGTGAGGATCAGGCCAAAGATATTTGTCTTCCGATCTTCCGCCGGAATCAGCGGCGTCTCGCGCGCGGCGGGCAGCATCTTCACCGCGTGCAGGATCAGGAACATGCAGACGGCCCAGTTCGAGATCCAGCGCGAATAGTCGAACACCATCGCGAACATCACGAGACAGGCGAGGCTGACGCCGGCGAGCGCCGCAACCACGAGACGGCGATGCGTGTCGTTTGCGAGTGCGCCGATCAAATTCGCAAAATAGCGCCACAGCGGTGTGTGCAGCCAGATCAGCAACACGAACACGGGCACGCCGAGGATGTTGTGCGGCAGGCGGCCCCAGGTGTCGGAAATCTCCCTCGCCAGCGGCTGATACCAGATGTAGGCGAACTGCAGCAGGTCGGCCCGCGACGGATCGGCCATCCGGCTCTTCAGGTAGGCAACGAAATCCGCCTCCGGTATCGGCATCGTTCCCCAAAATTGCGCGGCGAAGAACAGCGCGGAGACGGCAAGCAAGGCGATGATGCCGAACGCGACATTGGTGCGACCGCAGCCGTGCGTCAGATAGTGCCTGATCACGACGATGGTGATGATGGTCGGCACATACATCAGGAGATGGATGTGGTGGATCAGGACGAGAATGATCGAGAACAGCGCAGCCAGCGCCACGAACAGCAGCGAGCCGGCCGGCACCAGCAGCAGGATGATCGCCAGCGCGCAGCCATAGATGTCGAAATGGCCGAGCGTGTGCATGAAATTCTTGAGGAAGAACGGCGAGCCCGCGATGAAGACGAACAGCGGCAACGTCTTCGCGGTGAAGCCGAACGTTGTCTGGAAGAGCCTTGCGTACAGCCCGAGCGTCGCCAGCCATGTCGCGCCGCCGAGCGCGAACACCAGCCATAGCGGCACCTTGTCGGTGAACAGGGCGACGATGGCCCCGATCAGCGCGCGCTTGATGAAGCCGAAATGATAGTCGACGAGGAGGTGGATGTAGGGGACGTAAGGCGGCAGCTGGATCTTGTGAACGAAGACGCCGACGATGGCCGCCGCGTTGATCGCGAGCAGGAGACGCCAGGGGTTTTGCAGGATGCGTGCGGTCACGCCGCATCCATAGCGCGGCCGCCCGGATTTACAAAATGAACCGGCTCAAATCCGCGTTCTTGGCGAGGTCGCCAACGTGCTTTTGCACGAAATCGGCGTCGACCCTGACGGTCTCGCCGCTGCGGTCGGGGGCGGTGAAGGAGATCTCGTCCAATACCCGCTCCATCACGGTCTGCAGCCGCCGCGCGCCGATGTTCTCGACGGTAGAATTCACGGCCACCGCGACGTCCGCAAGCGCGTCGATCGCGTTGTCGGTGATGTCGAGCGTGACGCCCTCGGTCTGCATCAGCGCGACATATTGCTTGATCAGCGAGGCCTCGGGCTCGGTCAGGATGCGGCGCATGTCGTCGCGGGTCAGCGCCTGCAGCTCGACGCGGATCGGCAGGCGGCCCTGCAGTTCCGGCAGCAAATCGGACGGCTTGGCGACGTGGAAGGCGCCTGAGGCAATGAACAGGATGTGGTCGGTCTTCACCGCGCCGTGCTTGGTCGAGACCGTGGTGCCCTCGATCAGCGGCAACAGGTCGCGCTGCACACCCTCGCGCGAGACGTCGCCGCCGGCGCGGCCTTCACGGGCGCAGATCTTGTCGATCTCGTCCAGGAACACGATGCCGTTGTTCTCGACCGCGCTGATCGCCTCCAGCGTCAACTGATCGCTGTCGAGCAGCTTGTCGGATTCCTCGTTGATGAGGATCTCGTGCGAGCTCTCCACCGTCAGCCGCCGCGTCTTGCTGCGTCCGCCGAGCTTGCCGAAGATGTCGCCGATCGAAACCGCGCCCATCTGCGCGCCGGGCATGCCGGGGATCTCGAACATCGGAAAGCCGCTGCCGCCGCCTTGCGTCTCGATCTCGATTTCCTTGTCGTTGAGCTCGCCCGCGCGCAGCTTCTTGCGGAAGGAGTCCCTCGTTGCGGCGCTGGAATTGGCACCGACCAGGGCATCGAGCACGCGCTCCTCGGCGGCGAGCTGCGCGCGTGCCTGCACGTCCTTGCGCTTGCGCTCGCGGACCTGGGCAATCGCGACCTCGACGAGATCGCGCACGATCTGCTCGACGTCGCGGCCGACATAGCCGACCTCGGTGAATTTCGTCGCCTCCACCTTCAGGAACGGCGCGTTGGCAAGCTTGGCGAGCCGCCGCGCGATCTCGGTCTTGCCGACGCCGGTGGGGCCGATCATCAGGATGTTCTTCGGTAGCACTTCTTCGCGCAAGGAGCCTTCGAGCTGCTGCCGCCGCCAGCGGTTGCGCAGCGCGATCGAGACGGCGCGCTTGGCATCGGCCTGGCCGACGATGAAACGGTCGAGTTCGGAAACGATTTCGCGGGGAGAAAAGTCTGTCATGGGACCTTAGCTAGGATCAGATGCGGGGCGGGACAAGCCGCTTTTTTTGCCGTCAGATGATCGGCGGACCCGATTGCCATTGTTTCACGGCCTCGATCGGATGGATCAGCATCAGGATATTGAGCGTCAGATTGTCGCGAATATGGAGCGCCAGCATGATTTCGAAGGCGAGCCCGAGCAGGACGGTCACCGATACAGGCAGCAGGCGCGCGGCGAGGAAGCCCAGCATCATGGACAAATTGTCAGAAACCGAATTGACGATGCTATCGCCGAAATAATCCAGCGAGATCGTTCCGGCGCGGTAGCGTTCGATGATGAAAGGCGAGTTCTCGACGATCTCCCAGGCACCTTCGATCAGCATCGCGACGATCAGGCGCGCGGGCCAGGACAGAGACACGAACGGCAGCCGCGCGAACAGCAGCCAGGTCAGCCCGTAGAACAGGAAGCCGTGCAGGATGTGCGAGAAGCTGTACCAGTCGGCGATGTGCTGCGAATTCTCCGAGCTGTTCACCACGCCATGCCACAGCTTGACATAGCCGCAGGTGCAGATCGGCACCCGGCCCATCGCGAGCAGGATCGAGGCCTGCATCGCCAGCAGCAGCAGCGCGATGCCGACCCAGGCGAGCGGTGGAAACGCGGCCTTGCTTTCGTATGTGCTTGTCAGCGTCATGCCTCGCGCACCATCAGCAGCGCTGCTCCGTCGGGCGTCTCGACCATGCGGTCGCGGATAAAGCCGGCCTTCTCATAGGCGCGCACGGCGCGCGCGTTGAGCGGATCAGGATCAGTGACGATGCGCGGCAGACCGTCTCGTAACTGCGCGTCGGCGAATTGGCGGATGAATGCCGAACCGTGCCCGCGCGCGATCATGTCGCTTTCGCCGATGAACTGATCGATGCCACGGGTGGCCTCCGGTTGCGGCCCAAGACCCGTATTCCAGGCGGTCAGGCGGTAGCATTGAAGATAGCCGAACGGCTTGCCGTCGGCCAACACGATGAACTGGTCCATGTCCGGCTCATCCAGATCGCCGCTCACGAGCGCGAACTGCTCGTCCGGATCGCCCCACCAGTCCCGCACATGAGCTTCGCCGAGCCATCGCCGGATTAGCGGCAGATCGGCCGCGGTCATCGGGCGGAAGGTGTAGGCGGGGGCCATGGCCTACCCGGCCGACAGCGCTTCGACAGTGACGTTACGGTTGGTGTAGACGCAGATGTCGGCAGCGATGTCGAGGGAGCGGCGGACGATGGTCTCGGCGTCCTTGTCGGTGTCGAGCAAGGCGCGTGCGGCCGCCAGCGCGTAATTTCCGCCCGAACCGATCGCCATGACGCCGGCTTCGGGCTCCAGCACGTCGCCGGTACCTGTCAGCACCAGGGAAACGTCCTTGTCGGCGACGATCATCATGGCCTCCAGCCGTCGCAAATAACGGTCGGTGCGCCAATCCTTGGCGAGCTCGACGGCGGCCCGGGTCAATTGCCCCGGATATTGCTCGAGTTTGGCTTCCAAACGCTCGAACAGCGTGAAGGCGTCGGCCGTGGCGCCGGCAAAGCCGCCGATGACGTCGCCCTTGCCGAGTTTCCGGACCTTCCTGGCGTTGTGCTTGATCACGGTCTGGCCGATCGAGACCTGGCCGTCGCCGCCGACCACCACCGTGCCGCCCTTGCGGACCGTCAAAATCGTGGTGCCGTGCCAGACCGGCGAGCTGTTTGGGGAGTCCTGCATGAATGATCCTCGTTGTCCGGCCTGATTTAGGCGGTCGGGGCCAAGGGGACAACTGGCCCACAACGGGCCGCTCCGGGCCCAATTTCGCTCACCATAGGCAGAAGTAGAGGCCCGGCCAGCCGTTCCCGCAGTAGCGAAGGCGTCATTTGGCTGTTAAAAGACCGGCGTTTTCGGCCCGAACGAGGATGAAAGCTAGTTTTGATGCGCACCGCGACGATCAAGCGCAAGACCAAGGAAACCGACATCGAGGTCACCGTGAACCTCGATGGCACCGGCGTGTCCAACATCGCGACCGGCATCGGCTTTTTCGACCATATGCTCGATCTCCTCGCCCGCCATTCCCGAATCGACCTCACGGTCAAGGCGGTCGGCGATCTGCACATTGATCATCACCATACCACCGAAGACACCGGCATCGCGCTCGGCCAGGCCGTCAGGCAGGCGCTCGGCAACATGGCGGGCATCACCCGCTATGCCGGCGTGCACATGCCCATGGACGAGACGCTGTCGCGCGTGGTCATCGACATCTCGGGCCGCCCGGTCCTGGTGTTCAAGGTCGACTTCCCACGCGATAAGATCGGCGAGTTCGACACCGAGCTGGTGCGCGAGTGGTTCCAGGCCTTCGCCATGAACGCGGGCGTGACTCTTCACGTCGAGACCCTATATGGCGATAACAGCCACCATATCGCCGAGTCCTGCTTCAAGGGTCTGGCACGGGCGCTGCGCACCGCCGTCGCGATCGATCCGAAGGCTGTGGGCGAAATCCCGTCCACCAAGGGCTCGCTCGGCGGCTGACATCTTTCGGCCCGCGGCCCGCGCCTTTGCGGTATCACTGAATTCCTAGGGAACGGGGCATCGCCATGTCCGTCTACACAGTTCATGCTCCCTCACCTGCCGGAGCCGATCTGCGCGCGACCGACAAGTTCGTCTTCGTGCGTGACGGCTTCCATTTCTGGGCGATGATCTTCGGACCGTTCTGGCTGCTGTGGAATCGGCTGTGGCTGGCGCTGATCGGCTGGGTGATCTTCGTTGCCGCCTTCAATGTCGGGCTGTCCAGCCTCGGCGTCGGCCGGTCGTCGATCTTCTTCGCCGACATCATCGTCGCGCTCCTGATGGGATTCGAAGCCTCCAGCCTGCGCCGCTGGACGCTGTCGCGCGGAAAATGGCGGCAGCTCGACGTGGTGATTTCGGACGACGAGGACACCGCCGAGCGCCGCTTTTTCGAGCGCTGGAGCCAGAAGCAGCGCGGCATCGTCAATGATCAATGGGCCGTCGATCGCGGCGGCCCGCCGCCGACCCGCAACGTGCCGGGTCAGCAATTTTCCAACCCGCCGCCAATGCCGGCGGGTGGCATCATTGGTTTGTTTCCAGAACCGGGAGGGTCAAGATGAGCGTCGCCATCATCGATTACGGTTCCGGCAATCTGCATTCGGCCGCCAAGGCGTTCGAGCGCGCCGCGCGCAGCATGGAGAACCCGCAAAAGGTCTTCGTCACCAGCGATCCGGACCAGGCCTACAGCGCCGACCGTCTGGTGCTGCCGGGCGTCGGCGCCTTCGCCGATTGCCGGCGTGGGCTCGATGCGGTCAACGGCATGGTCGAGGCGATCACCGAAGCGGTGCGGGTCAAGGCGCGGCCGATGTTCGGCATCTGCGTCGGTATGCAGCTGTTCGCCACCCGCGGCAAGGAGCATGTCATTACGCAAGGCCTGAACTGGATCGGCGGCGACGTCGAGAAGATCACGCCGCGCGACGAGAGCCTGAAGATCCCGCACATGGGTTGGAATACGCTCGATGTGCTGCGCGAGCACCCGGTGCTGGACAAGCTGCCGCTCGGCCCCAAGGGCCAGCACGCTTACTTCGTGCACTCCTACCACCTCAACGCCGCCAACGAGGCGGACGTGCTCGCGCGCGCCGATTACGGCGGGCCCGTTACCGCGATCGTCGGCAAGGACACGGCCATCGGGACGCAGTTTCACCCCGAGAAGAGCCAGCGCTTTGGTTTGGCCCTGATCTCGAACTTTTTGCGATGGAAACCGTGATTCTCTTTCCCGCGATCGACCTCAAGAACGGCCAATGCGTGCGCCTCGAACAGGGCGACATGGCGCGCGCGACCGTGTTCAACCTCAATCCCGCCGCGCAGGCCGAGAGCTTCGTCGCGCAGGGCTTTGAGTATCTCCATGTCGTCGATCTCGACGGCGCGTTTGCCGGCAAGCCGGTGAATGCGCAGGCCGTTGAGGCGATGCTGAAGACGATCAAGATTCCGGTGCAGCTCGGTGGCGGCATTCGCGATCTCGCGACTGTCGAAGCCTGGCTCGACAAGGGCATCACCCGTGTCATCATCGGCACCGCCGCCGTGCGCGACCCTGAATTGGTGAAGGCGGCTGCCAGGAAATTCCCCGGCCGCGTCGCGGTCGGGCTCGATGCACGTGACGGCAAGGTCGCGGTCGAAGGCTGGGCCGAGACCTCGCAGGTGACGGTGCCGGAGATTGCACGGCGTTTCGAGGATGCCGGCGTCGCCGCCATCATCTTCACCGACATCGCGCGCGACGGCCTGCTCAAGGGCCTGAATCTCGATGCGACCATCGCGCTGGCGGATGCGATCTCGATTCCCGTGATCGCCTCCGGTGGCCTCGCCTCGATCGAGGACGTCAAGGCGATGCTGACGCCGCGCGCGAAAAAGCTCGCCGGCGCGATCGCAGGCCGCGCGCTCTATGACGGTCGGCTCGAGCCGGCCGCCGCCCTCACCTTGATCCGCAACGCGCGCGCCGCCTAGGAGCTGACACATGTTCAAGGTGCGCGTGATCCCCTGCCTCGACGTCAAGGACGGCCGCGTCGTCAAGGGTGTCAACTTCGTTGATTTGCGCGACGCCGGTGACCCCGTCGAAGCGGCGATCGCCTATGACGCCGCCGGCGCGGACGAACTCACCTTCCTCGACATCACCGCGACCCACGAGAATCGCGGCATCATGCTGGACGTGGTCCGACGCACCGCTGAAGCCTGCTTCATGCCTGTGACCGTCGGCGGCGGCGTGCGTGAGGTCAACGACATCAAGACCCTCCTGCGCGCCGGCGCTGACAAGGTCTCGATCAACAGCGCCGCGGTGTCGCGGCGCGAGTTCGTCAAGGAAGCCGCCGAGAAATTCGGCGGGCAGTGCGTGGTGGTCGCGATCGATGCCAAGCGGGTCAAGCGCGCCGGTGGCGGAGAGCGCTGGGAGATCTTCACCCATGGCGGCCGCAACTCGACCGGCATCGACGCCATCGAATATGCCCAGGAGGTGGTCTCGCTCGGCGCCGGTGAAATCCTGCTCACCTCAATGGACCGCGACGGCACGCGGCAGGGTTTTGACATCCCGCTGACCCGGGCGATCGCCGACAGCATTCCCGTTCCCGTGATCGCTTCGGGCGGCGTCGGCAATCTCGACCACCTCGTCGACGGTATTCGCGATGGCCACGCCACCGCCGTGCTGGCCGCCTCGATCTTTCATTTCGGGGAATTCACCATCCGCGAAGCCAAGGAGCACATGTCCCGGCGCGGGCTGCCCATGCGCCTCGATGCCTGACGACTCCCGTCCCTAAAAATGCTACATCATCGGCGGGAACCGGCTTATCCCGCCAGGTAACCGGCCAATCATCGGCCAAGGCGCGTTTTCCGAGTATTTGTATGCCGCGTTTCACGATCCACGACCTGGCCGAGACCATCGACGCCCGCGCGGCAGCGGGTGGCGAGGCGTCCTATACCCGCAAGCTCCTCGACAAGGGCGCCGAACATTGCGCCAAGAAGTTCGGAGAGGAAGCAGTCGAAACCGTAATCGCAGCAGTCGAAAACGATCGCGCGCATCTGATCGCGGAAGGCGCCGACCTGCTCTATCATTTCCTTGTGCTGCTCAAGGCCCGCGGCGTAAAGCTGGAAGAGGTCGAGGCCGCATTGGACAAGCGGACCAATATGTCAGGGTTGGAAGAAAAGGCGTCGCGCAAGGGCGGCAGCTAGCCGAGGTGGAGAGTCGCGTCATGGATATCCGCGCACCCGAGCAGCAGTATAACCCGTACCGCGTCTATACGCGCGAGGAGTGGTCGCGACTGCGCGACGACACGCCGATGACGCTGGAGCCGGGCGAGTTCGACCGGCTGCGCTCGCTGCACGACCGCCTCGACTTGCAGGAGGTCGAGGACATCTACCTGCCACTGTCGCGCCTGCTGTCGATCTATGTCGATGCGATGCAGCGGCTCTATTACGCGGAGCGCCAGTTTCTCAATATCCGCGACCGCAAGATGCCCTACATCATCGGCGTCGCCGGTTCGGTCGCGGTTGGAAAATCCACCACGGCCCGCGTGCTTCAGGCGCTGCTGGCGCGCTGGTCGCCGCGTCCCAAGGTCGAGCTGATCACCACCGACGGATTTCTGTATCCCAACGCCGTGCTGGAGCGGCAGGGCATCATGCAGAAGAAGGGTTTTCCGGAGAGCTACGACCTGCCGCTGCTGCTCAGCTTCCTCTCCGACATCAAGGCCGGCCGCCGCCATGTGCGCGCGCCGGTCTATTCGCATTTGACCTACGACATCGTGCCGAACCAGTGGGCGGAGATCGACCAGCCCGACATCCTGATCGTCGAGGGCGTCAACGTGCTGCAGACCGGCAAGCTGCCGCGTGACGGCAAGGCCGTGCCCGTCGTGTCCGACTTCTTCGATTTCTCGGTCTATATCGACGCCGATGAGGCCGCGCTGCGGCAGTGGTACATCAGGCGCTTCCTGTCGCTGCGCGACACCGCGTTCACCAATCCGAAATCCTACTTCAACCGCTACGCGCTGTTGTCGGACGAGGAAGCCACCGCCACCGCGATCGCGATCTGGGAACGCACCAACCTCGCCAATCTCGAGGATAACATCCTGCCGACCCGCCCCCGCGCGACCCTGATCCTGAAGAAGGGCGCCGACCACACGGTGGCAAGCGTGGCGCTCAGGCGGCTGTAACCGCTGCGGTCGACGGCTCTAGCCCGTCGCGCGCAGAGTGTCTTTTGTTGCAGACCGACAAAGGGTATTCGGCTATGACCTCCGTAAACGCGAGGGACCCATGGTTGATCGTCTCAGAAACGCCGCCGAGCATCTCGAAGCACCGACCTGCCCGGACTGCCATATCGAGATGAGGTGGTTCCGTTCCGAGCTGCTGGCGGACGAGCCAACCCCGGTCATCGCGCATCTCTTCGTGTGTCCGCATTGCAAGCGCGCGGCCCAGGCAGATACTAAATTCAAGGGCACCGCGACGCCGCCGGCCAAGCTGTCCGCGCCGCGGTTTGCTGCTCACGCCTCATAGCATTCGGGGGGGAACGGATTCGGCGCTCGGCTGACCGCCGGATAGTAACTCGACATGACGATCATTTCCGGACCTCCTGTCGCGCTTTCGAAGCGATGAAGATGTGCCACGCCGTGAGAAACATCGCGGCGACGAGTGGGCCGATGACGAACCCGTTCGCTCCGAACGCCGCAAGGCCGCCTACGGTAGCGAGCAGCACGACATAGCTCGGCATTTGGATCGACTGGCCGACCAGGATCGGACGGAGAAAATTGTCCGCAAGACCGATCACGAAGATCCCGAAGGCGAGCAGGATGATCCCTTTCGTGACTGAGCCTGCCACAAGCAGGTAGAGCGCGACCGGAACCCAAACGAGCGCAGAGCCGAGCACGGGCAGAAGCGAGAGCAGCGCCATCAGGGCGCCCGCCAGCAGTGGGACAGTCAAGCCGAGCACCCAGAAAATCAGCCCGCCAAGCGCTCCCTGAATTAGCGCAACGAGAACGATCCCCTTGATCGTCCCGCGAACCGCCAGGGTGAACGCATTCAGAATCTCGCTGGTGTGGCTCGGCCGGAGCGGGAGCGCGTCGCGGATCCGTACGTTGAGCTCGTCACCATCACGGAGCAGGAAGAACAGCAGGTACAACATCACGAGCAAGCTTGCGACGAACTCCAGCGTCAACTGACCGATGTTAATGGCGTGTCCCGCCAGCTGTTGGCCGGCAGGGACGACCAGACTCGACAGACGTTCCTTCAGGGCCGAAAAATCGATGCCAGCCAGGCGATCCGACAGGGAAGTAGCCCAGGCGGGCAACGCGGATTTCAGCTGCTGCAGGGGATGAGCGAAACTGATCTCCCCACTCTGAGCGCGCTGATACAGCTCCCCACCCTGGTCGATGAGCGAGGCGATGACGACCGCCACGGGGATGAGGACCATGACGATCACGACGACGACAGTGAACGATGCGGCGAGGTTGCGCCGTCCCGGAAGCGTTTCGAGGGCGCGGCGATAGAGTGGCGCGAAGATGATCGCCAGAAGCGTGGCCCACAACAACGCGCCGGAGAACGGCCAAAGTACCCACCCGAATGCCAGCGAGATCGCGGCAAGCAAGACGAGGAATGAGCGGTCTTCCGACGTTCTCACGTGTTCCCTAGCCCTTCTGTTGCCAGAGCATGATCCGGACCCGATGTCCGGCCGTCACTTGTCTGCTTTCGCGGTCCAGTCGGCGAGCTTGATGCGTCCTGCAAGGGTTGCGGGACCCGAGCTGCCAGCCTTGTAGATGAAAGCTTCGCCCTCCTGCACGTCCCCGGCATCCTTGCCGAAGGCATCGGCGATGTTGGTCTTGTGGGTGACCAGGACCGTGTTGGTGCCGGCCTGGGGCGGCGCGTCGACGAGCTGCCGCACGGCCTGGCCTGCCTTTGCATTGGCACCGGTCGGATTTGCCATGCCCGACGCACTCGCGTTGCTGCTGTCCGTCAAGGCGTCGACCGGCTTGACCTCGCGGCCGGAGATCAGTCTGCCCGCCTCGATCGCGCGGTTCAGCCGACTGGTGTAGACCTCGCCGATCGGGATCGCGAGTTCCTTGATGGCCGTTCCGATCTGGCGCGCCATGTCCCGGCCCTTTTCACTGAGCTGACGCTGGGCGCTCATGTCGTCGAATTTGAAAGGATAGAGATCCTTTTGGCCGTCGTCGGTGGCCGTGTGGCGAAACACCAGCACGTAACCGCCTTGCTTGAGCGAGGCGATCAGTTGCGAGCCATCGGCCGCGGCGGCGTGAGTGGAACCACAGAGAAGGATCACGAAGGCGAGGCGGCACAGCACGTTCATGCGAAGTCCTCTGCTTGAATGCCCCTGAGGATGGTGACGCGCGACGCGGTCGATTTCAATTGTCGATTGCCGTCCGAGATCGGGTTCCTATGGAATCCGGATCAAACCGCCAGCTGCCGCGCCGCCGCCAGTCCGGCCAGCGCCTCTTCCAGCTTCTCGCGATCGAGCGGTTTGATCAGGAACCCGTTCATCCCTGCTTCAAAGCAGGCGTAGCGATCCTCCACCAGCGTATTGGCGGTGAGCGCGAGGATCGGCGTGTGGTGGCCGCCTTTGGCTGCTTCATGCGCGCGGATTCGTTTTGTCGTTTCGATGCCGTCGAGCTGCGGCATCTGGATGTCCATCAGCACGAGATCATAGGGCGTGCCGGCCGATGACGCGCCGAGCCAGGATTCCAGCGCGGCCTCGCCATTGATCGCGATGACCACGCGGTGGCCGAGTTTCGTCAGCAGCGAGCGCATCAACAGCGCGTTGATCTCGTTGTCCTCGGCGACGAGAATCGACAGGCCTTTCGCCGGTACCGCGCCGGCGGGTTGAGCCGATGGCTCCGGCGCGAGATCGGGCGATGCGACCTCCGGGGGCAGCGCGAGGCGTGCGGCGAGTGAGGCCGCGCGCAGCGGCTTCACCAGGAAGCCGGTGAAGGCCGGCGAGAGTTTCTCGTGGCGCGAGCCCGACGTCAGCAGCACCAAGCGTTGCGTCGCATGGCTGCGTGCGGCTTCGCCGAGGCGGTCGGCGATGACAGCGCCGAGCGCGCGATCGATCAGCACCGAATGCCATGAGCGTTCCGGAAGCAGCGCTTCCGCCACCGCGGCGTCAGTCACCATGCAGGTCTGGCCGCCCCAGCGCTCCAGCCGCCGCGCGATCAGGGAGGCCTCGATGCCGTCGGCGATCAGCAGGATCGACTTGCCGGTGAGATCGGGGCTGGGGAATGCCGTCTGTTCCGCGCCGGCGAGGGATGACGCCAGCGGTACTGCGACCTCGAAGGTCGCGCCCTTGCCCGGCTCGCTCGTAAGTGTGATGCGGCCGCCCATGCGTTTGACGATGCGCTCGCTGATGGCGAGACCGAGGCCGGTGCCGCCATGGGTGCGGGCGACGCGTTCGTCGGCCTGCTCGAATTCGCGGAAGATGCGCTGTTGCGCGTGTGCTGCGATGCCGATGCCGGTGTCGCGCACCAGAAAACTGATCTCGTTCGGCCAGATGCCGGGCTCGACGATCAGCGCGACGCCGCCGCTCGCGGTGAACTTGATGGCGTTGCCGGCGAGGTTGAGCAGCACCTGGCGCAGCCGCGCGGGGTCGCCGACCACTTCAAGCGGCAGCCGCTCGTCGACATAGGCGGCGATCTCGAGCTGCTTTGCCTGCGCGCGCGGCGCGAGCAGCTCGGTGATGTCCTCGATCAGAGCCGAGAGCGCGAAGGGTCGCTGCTCGAGATCGAGCTTGCCGGCTTCGATCTTGGAATAGTCGAGCAACTCCTCGATCAGTGCCATCAGCGCTTCGCCCGAGGTCTTCACGGCCCTGGCGTAGGTCGACTGCTCCGGCGTCAGCGTGGTGTCGAGCAGCAGCCCGCCCATGCCGATGATGCCGTTGAGCGGCGTGCGGATCTCGTGCGAGGCCATCGCCAGGAAGCGCGATTTCGCCCGGTTGGCGGCGTCGGCCTGGTCGCGGGCGTCGGACAGCGCACGTTCGGTCTCGGTGCGGTCGGTGACATCGCGTCCGACGCTCTGCAATTCGGCGGGCTGGCCGGCGTCGAGGCGGACATAGCCTTCGCGCCAGGCGATCCAGCGCGCGCCGAGCGGAGTTGCGATCTTCTGGTCGTGAATGCGCGTGCCGTTGCTCTCGCGCGCGCTGTCGCCCTGCTCCAGCACGTCGAAATCAAAGCGCGTGCCGACCAGCGCGCCGCGCGCCTGCCCGGCAAGCGCGCAATAGGCGTCGTTGGCGAAGGTGATGCGGCCGCTTGTGTCGCGCAGCACGATCAGGTCGCCCTGCTGTTCGAACAGGCTGCGAGCGCGTTCTTCCGCTTCCTTCAGCTCCCAATTGCGGTCGATCAGCGTTTCGTTGTGGGCAGCCAGCGCACGCATCCGCTTGTTGACGAAGCGCAGGCGCATGCTGAGCGTGGCGAGGCCGAGGCAGGCGAGCGCGAACAGGAAGCTGACGCCGATCGCAAACGCATTGGGATCGTAGCCGGACGTCTCGGACCGGCTGCCGGAGACAAATCCATAGGCGCCGCCGAAGGTCGCCGAGAAGATCATGATGGAGCGGATTGCGAAGGCGATTTTTGGGTACTGTCGCCTGAAGCGGCGCATGCGCACCTTGATCCGGAACGTCCGATCCATCGCCACCGACCCGACTCTTTTCTTAAAACGCTGTGCTCGCTGTCAACGACGATGTGCCGTCGACCTTGCGAACAGTTTGAGGCCCTGCGACCGCCTCCAAACAGGGTTGACGAGGTGTTAACGGCGCAGAGCGAGGCGGTTCAAAGCGAAGCGGCCTGGAGATGGCGGTGGCCGCCGCGGGCGCCGACGATCAGCGCCGCCGCCTCGCGCTGGGAGAAGGTCTTCGAGCGCACATAGACGCGGTAATCCGCCGGCCCCTCACTGGAGAGATAGATCACCTGACCGCCGTCGACGGGCTGCGCCGCAATCGAGATCAGGCGCGTCGAGGGGTTGGCCTGGCAGGACTCCGATTCCGAACCGGGGCCATCGTCGACGACGGCGAAGTCGGCAGCGTCCGCATCCTCGGTGATCTGAACCCGCACCGTGGCGCGCGCGGGATCATCGGTGAAGGCGACATGCACGCCGGCGGTCCAGAACAGCGACGTCAGCTCGACGGAGGTGTCGCCGAGGGCGATGCAGGGATGCGAGACCGATCCGATCTCACTGCGGGCAAACACCGCCGCCGCCAACAGGGGAGCAACCGAGGCCAGGATCTTGAAACGCAACATGACACGCTACTCGCCAGGCCCTGTACGGGAACTGATGGGCCTTATGGTTTGCAGAGCGTAAAGGAAACTCGTTACCGCCGGGTTGATGCCGGTATCGGGGGATGAGAGTCTCGGTCGGTTAGGCGCTTTTGTTGGTTTTTCGCTCGACTTCAGTGAGAACCAAATAGCTGTTCTTGCCAAAGCTGATCGCCCACAGCGCCGCCCAGGCACCCCACCTGTTCCTGACCTCGATCTCGACGGTTTGGCCGGGACTGCTGCGAACGACGAGCGGCTGGCTCCTGCCCCAATCAATGCTCGCATCGATCGTGCAGGTGCCGGCCGGCAGCGTGATCTCCAACACGTCGTTGCGTGCAAGCTTCCCAACGCTGGTCCCGTTGACCCACAGCTCGTACGACCTCAGCCAATCGGCATATTGGGACGCACGAACAAATCTGATGGTGCAGGCATTCGCATCGGTCATGATCAATCTCGGGCATGGTGATGTTGTCGAGAAAGCTGCGGCGGCGCATCGCTCACGCCAGCTGCCGCACATCTTCCGCGAGCGCGCGGTAGGACAGCGCCTCGGCGAGGTGCAGACGGCCGATTTTGTCGGCGCCGTCGAGATCGGCGAGCGTGCGCGCCACCCGGAGCACGCGGTGATAGCCACGCGCCGACAGCCGCATGGTCTCGGCGGCGTCGCGCAGGAGCTTCTGGCCTTGCGCATCCGGCTTGGCGATCTCCTCCAGCACCGAGGCCGGCGCTTCGGCATTGGTGCGAACCTTCGGCAGGCCGGCATTCGCGTAGCGTGCGAGCTGGATGTCGCGCGCCGCCGCCACGCGCGCGGCGACTTCGGCTGAGCCCTCTGCCGGCGGCGGCAGGATCAAATCGGCGGCGGTCACCGCGGGAACCTCGATGCGCAAATCGATGCGGTCCATCAGTGGCCCGGAGATGCGGGCCTGGTAGTCGTCGGTGCAGCGATCGATGCGGCCGCGCTTGCAGGCATAGCCGGGCTCGAACGCATTGCCGCAGCGGCAGGGATTCATCGCGGCGACCAGCATGAAGCGCGCGGGATAGGTGACGCGGTGATTGGCGCGGGACACCGAGACCTCGCCGTTCTCCAGCGGCTGGCGCAACGAATCCAGCACGCGCGGATCGAATTCGGGGAGCTCGTCGAGGAACAGCACGCCCTGATGCGCGAGCGAGATCTCGCCGGGCCGGGCGCGCATGCCGCCGCCGGTGAGCGCGGCCATGCTGGCGGAATGATGCGGCGATCGGAACGGCCGCCGCGCCGTCAGCGCGCCGCCCTCGATCTCGCCGGCAACAGAGGCGATCATCGAGACCTCGAGCAACTCGCCCGGTGACAGCGGTGGCAGGATCGAGGGCAGGCGTGCCGCCAGCATCGATTTGCCGGCGCCCGGCGCGCCGATCATGAGCAGGTGATGACCGCCGGCGGCCGCGATCTCCAGCGCCCGCTTGGCGCTCTCCTGTCCCTTGATGTCGCGCAGGTCGAGCGGCGAGGCAGCGGCTTCATGCACCTTCGGCACAGGCCGCGACAGCACCTGCGTTCCCTTGAAGTGGTTGGCGATCTGGATCAGCGAACTCGCGGCGATGATCTGGATGTCCGGACTCGCCCACGCCGCTTCCGAGCCGCAAGCCGCCGGACAGATCAGGCCCTCCTCGCGCACATTGGCGCCGATCGCGGCGGGAAGAACACCGGCCACCGGCGCGATCGATCCGTCGAGGCCAAGCTCGCCCAGAACAGTGAAGCCGGTCAGCGCATCCGGCGGGATCGCTCCGATCGCCCCCATCAGCCCAAGCGCGATCGGCAGGTCATAATGGCTGCCCTCCTTGGGCAGATCGGCGGGCGCGAGATTGACGGTGATCCGCCGCGCCGGCAGCGCCAGCCCCGAGGCGATCAGCGCCGAGCGGACCCGCTCACGTGCCTCCGACACCGCCTTGTCCGGGAGACCGACGATCGCGAAGGCCGGAAGACCCGGCGCGACCTGCACCTGCACGTCGACCGCGCGGGCCTCGATCCCCTCAAAGGCGACGGTAGAAACCCGCTGAACCATGCCCGAACCAGCCTGCCCTGTTGCACAATTAGGGGTAGCAGAGCGGGCCGGCTCTTGCAAGAACAATACAGGAACATGCCCAGGAGCCGGAAGGCCCTAACTGATCGTAAACACGACGAAGACACTACGCCTCGAATGCAAGCTGCTCTGCTCAGCACATCCCAACGAATGTCCGCTACTCCTAGGGGTGCGGGATGGGCCGTGGTCTAACGGGTGAACAATTCAAATGCTTGCAAATCGCCGGAGAAGCGAACGACGGATGTGCACACGGCTCGCCAAGATTCACTTTGGCGCGGGTTCGCTGCCGCGGGATTGCACGATCACGGATATTTCGGATGGCGGCGTGAAAGTGGTGGCGGAGTTCCTGGAAGTGCCGCCGCAATTCACCATCATCTTCGCGCCCGACTATTCCCGGCAGTGCCGCCTGCGCTGGCGCATCGGCTGCGAGTTCGGCGCTGAATTCACCGACTGAGCCGCGCAAGCGCCCCGCCTTAACGGGACTTTAGCGTTAATCGGTAAGCATCTCTGATCAGTCGCCGAGTGATCAGAGTATGTCCAAGCGTTTGTCCGTCGCCTCTCCTCCGGCGAGATATCTGTTTTCCGCGCTTCTGATCCTGGCTCTTGGCGGCTGTCAGACCACTGGCATCGAGGACATCACCGGCGCGCTCGGCGGAAAGTCGGAAACGGCTGGCAGGGCCGACACCAAGCCGGACGTGAGGCCGGACATGGACGCGCTGCGCGAGCGCTATCGCGCCAAGCCTGGCGATCCCAACGTCGCGCTCGAATACGGCAAGGCGTTGCGCCAGACCGGCCAGCGCGCGCAGGCGCTCGCGGTGCTGGAGCAGGCCGTGCTCGCCCATTCCAGCAACAAGGCGCTGCTCGCAGGCTACGGCCGCGCGCTCGCCGACAGCGGCAGTTTCCAGCAGGCGTTCGACGTCCTCGGCCGCGCGCATTCGCCCGAGGATCCCGACTGGCATATCCTGTCGGCGCAGGGCGCCGCGCTCGATCAACTCGGCCGCAACGAGGAAGCGCAGCAATATTACGCCGCCGCGCTCAAGATCGTGCCGGACGAGCCGTCGGTGCTGTCCAATCTCGGACTGTCCTACATGCTGCAGAACAATCTGCCGCGGGCAGAGGAAACGATGCGCCGGGCGCACGCGCGCAATCCCGCCGATCTCCGCGTGCGCGCCAATCTCGCGCTCGTACTGGGACTGGAAGGAAAGCAGGCCGAGGCCGAAACCATCGTGAAGGCCGACCTGCCGCCGGATCAGGCGGCGGCAAAGGTCACGGCGCTGCGGCAGTTGCTGGTGAAGAAGCAGCAGCGGGCGGAGAAGTAACCCGCCCTCGCGCGTCAGGATGCCTTGCTCAGGATGCCTTGCGATGCGGGGCTGACCCGCGCCCCGACCTACCCTTCAGCTTCTTCAGCAGCGGTCCGAGCAGCGAGCGCTTCGGCTTCTTCACCTCGCCGCGCCCGGCAAGGCGGTTCGCCATGTTCTGGAACAGTTCGGTGGTGCGGTGGCTTTTGGAGACCTCCGCGATCATCTGGCCGTTGTTGGCCGCGGTCGAGAACAGCTTCGAATCGAACGGGATAACCGCGATCGGCTGGCTCTCCATGGTCTTGGCGAAGGCCTTGACCTCGATCTCCGCACGCTTGGGCATGCCGACCTGGTTGATGCAGTAGAGCGGTGGCCGGTCGTTCGGCCGCGCCGCCTTCAACACGTTCAGCATGTTCTTGGTGTTGCGCAGGTTCGCAAGATCGGGCTCGGCCACGATCACGATGTCGTCCGCGTTGACCAGCGCGCGTCGCGTCCAGCCCGACCATTGATGGGGAACGTCGAGCACGATGCAGGGCGTGGTCATGCGCAGCGTGTCGAACACCGCGTCGAAGGCCTCCGCGCCGAAATCGTAGACGCGGTCAAGGGTGGCAGGCGCGGCAAGGAGGCTGAGACGCTCGGTGCATTTGGAGAGCAGACGCTCCATCAGGGCCGTGTCCGGCCGATCCTGCGACAGCACCGCATTGGCGATGCCCTGCACGGGGTCCTGGTTGTAGTCGAGACCCGCGGTGCCGAAGGCGAGGTCGAGATCGATCACGACGGAATCGAGTGCGAGGTCGCGGGCGATGGTCCAGGCCACATTGTGCGCGACGGTGGAGGCGCCGACACCGCCCTTGGCGCCGACCACCGCGATGACGCGGCCGGTGATGATGGTTTCGGACGCCGAGAACAGGCTGCAGATCGAGCGGACGACGTCGAGCGTCTCGACCGGTCCCACCACATAGTCGTTGACGCCGCGGCGGACCAGCTCGCGATAGGGCGCGGTGTCGTTGGGATTGCCGATCACGACCACGCGGGTGCCGGGATCGCAGACGCCGGCGAGGTCGTCGAGGCCCTCGAGGATGTCGCGCGTGCCGTCGGATTCGATCACGATGACGTTCGGCGTCGGCATCGTTTCATAGACTTCGATTGCCGCAGCTAGGCCACCATCCTTGGCGGTGAGATGCGCCTTGGCGAGGCGGCGATCCTGCCCGGCCGCGGTCACCGCGGCGAGCGTCTGCTCGGTCTCGCAAAAGGCCTGCACGGAGATGCGAGGAACCGGCGCAATGTGTTCCTCGGGGTGCTGCGGATCGTCCGCTTCTTCGTCGTGGACGCGTGTCATCTGCCTGTATCGCTGAGTTTGGCCTTGTCGGCGTCTGGATTCATGGTCGCGATCGGCGTGCCCTTACGATAGCGCTCGAAGGCCACGTCACGCCGTGCGTTATAGGCCGGCGTCTCGGATCGCGGCTGCTCGAGGTCGGCCGGATTGTCGATCATGGCCGCGAGGTTGCGCTGGCTGGCGCAGCCCAGATTGAAATAGGGCCGGTTCTCGTTGTAGCCGGGGTCGAGGATGGAGGGGCCGAGATCTTCCGGCCACAGCCCGCAGGGGCCCGCGACCGCGGCGATCCGGGAATAGCTCAGACGGATGGTGGGCAGCAGTCCGGGATCCTCGGGCCGATAGGGATGCTGGACGATGGCACGCGCGGGTACGCCGCCGGAGGCGAGCACGGAACGGATTTCGTGATAGGTCGCTGCCGCCGCCCGCGAATTCGCGGCGTTGACGGGGACGTCGACGACGACCGAGCCGGTACCTTCGCGCACCCAGTCCCGGGCAATGCCGGCGACGTCCGCGTGCTGCGCGGCCGAGAGGCCGCCGCGAGCCTTGCCGACGAAGATCACGATCGACTTCTTGGCTTCCTCGACCGCGATCGGGTGACGCTGACGATAGTCGGTCGGCACCGTCTGGGTGACGACCTCGCCGGTGGTGTTGCACGCGCCCAGCATGACGGAGAGCCCCGTCAGTGCCAGCGCGACGCTCAACTTGCGACGTCGATCGGCCATGGTCTTCGTCATCGCTTCATCCCCTCGTGCCCCGTCTCTTGCCCCGTTCCCAAGCCGTCCGTTCGTCATCAGTCGATGATGAAGCCGAAATCACCGGGCGTGCCCGCGATCGGATCGACGCGGCGCGCGATGCCATAGAGGCGGTTCATGCGGCCGAGTAGCGCGGTCTGGGCATCGGACGCCGGCGCGAAGCCGTCGTCGGGTCGGGACAGCTCCTTCTGAGCCACCGCGCGCACCACATAGGGCGTCACGATCACCATCAGCTCGGTCTCGTTGTTGACGAAGTCCTGGCTGCGGAACAGCGCGCCGATGATCGGCACCTGGTCGACGCCGGGCAGGCCGTTGATCGCCTGTTTGGTCTGCTGCTGGATCAGGCCGGCCATCGCCATCGAGCCGCCCGAGGGAATTTCCAGCGTCGTTTCGGCGCGGCGGGTCTGGATCGACGGGATTGTGATCGAGTTGGTCGAGTTCGAGGACAGCGCCTGGGTGACCGTGATGGCGCTCTGGTTCGACAGCTCGGACACCTCGGTCATGACGCGCAGGCTGATCCGGCCCTCGCTCAATACCACCGGGGTAAAGTTCAGGGAGATGCCGAACTTCTTGTAGGTGATCTGGGTGGTGCAAACGTGGGTGACGGGATCGCAGGCATAGCCGGACGGAATGGGGAATTCGCCGCCGGCGATGAAGGTGGCGGATTCGCCGGAGATTGCGGTCAGGCTCGGCTCGGCGAGCGTGCGCATGACACCGGCACTTTCCATCGCGCGCATCGTGGCGCTGACGGTCGCGAAGCCCTTGGTGAGCCCGGCGACACCTAATCCGTTGTTGCTGACGATCGGTCCGCCGCTGACCGAGAACGGGTTCGAATTGTTGAAGTTCACCACCGCGGTGCCGGCATTCAGGCTGGCGCTGAGATCGACGCCCAACTGCTTGACGATATCGCGGCGCACTTCGCCGACGACGACCTTGAGCATCACCTGGTCGCGGCCGCGCACGACGATGTTGTTGACCACCTTCTCGGAGCCGCCGACCAGTTTGGCGGCGACGTCGCCGGCCTGCTGGGCCTCGACCGGGCTCGACACCGAGCCGGTGAGCATCACGCTGTCGCCGACACCCTCGATCTGCACGCCCGGCAGCGACTGACGCAGCGCCGTGCGCATGCCGTTGAGATCGCGCTTCACCGCGATGTCGTAGGCGGCGACCTGCTGGCCGTCGGCGGCGAAGAACACGACGTTGGTCTGGCCGACCTGTCCACCGATGATATAGGCGCGTTGGGCCGAGCGGATCACGGCATTGGCGATCTTGGGATCGGCGACCAGCACGTCCTTGACGTCGCGCGGCAGGTCGATCACAGCGGACTTGCCGACGCCGAGCGACAGGAAGCGCGTCTTCGCCGGTGCAATCGTCCCGACCGGCGACACATCGAGATCCGCTGCTTGCATGGGCGCCTGGTCGCCGACCGGCGCATCCGCGGCGCTGACGACATCAGGGGCTGCGAGCAGCCCCAGGATCAGCATCGTCCCCGTCCAGACCGAGCGCGCGCGATTCCCCCGAATGCGCATGCCCGTCCGATCATCCCCAAAGTTCATCATATCCCCATCACTTCTGTGACGTCAGTTGCCGCGCCTGTACGCCGTAGCGGATCACGTTGACCCCGCCGGTCCGCTTGCTCGCCTGGTCCTCGGGCGTGCTGTCGACCGAGTTGGCATCGACGATGCTGCGCAGCGCGAGTGTCAGCGTGCCGCCCTGGCGCGCTGCCGATAGCGTGGCGACCTGGTCGGGTTTGAGCTCGAGCGTGACGGTCCTGCCGACGACGGCATTCTGGCCGTCCTTTTCCTTCGGCGCCTGGTCGATCGCGAGCACGCGGATATTGGTCAGAATCGCCTCGGACAGGATGAGGTCGTTACCGGCGGCCCCGTCGGGATTCTTCAGGCGGCGGGTCAGCACGATGTCGACGCGGTCATTCGGCAGGATGAAGCCGCCGGCGGCAGTCTCGGCTGAAATCTCGGTGGAGACGGCGCGCATGCCAGACGGCAGGATCGCGGCCATAAAGCCGGAGCCGTCGGCCTTGACCAGCTTCTGCTCGCGGATCGGCTCGCCCTGCATCAACGGCACGCGTGCGATCGAGCCTGCGATCTGGATCTGCGCCTCGGGCCTGTTGTCGCGGCGGATGAAGGCGCTGCTCGCGGTCGCCGCCGGCCAGACCTGCCATTGCAGATCCTCGGGCTTCACGGCTTGACCGAGCTGGATGTCGTTCTTGGCGACCAGGACCTCGACCGTCGGCAGCTTCTCGGCGACGGGGAGAACGGGCGCGGGCTTGTTGTCATAGCCGCTCGCCAGATACGCAGCGACGCCGCCGGCGCCCAGTGCGATGACGAGAACGACAATGCGTGCGGTGTTCATACGCTTCTACTCTTACGCGGGGCACTCGAACCGCACCTGGCGGGTTCCCCGTGTCGATGAGTAGGCAGTAAAAGTATAAGCGGTGTTGCGAGGCCGAATGCGATCGACGGCCGCGCTGTGGTCTTTCGGCAGATGGTGAACGTCGCGTTAGCCGGTCGGCCACTGGCCCCGTAGTTTCACGCAGTTGCGGCCCGTGCGTTCGAATGATGCGCGCCGCGTCATGGTGAATGCGTGGTTAGTGATGTGGCGACGATGACATCGCGCCATCATTCCAGTGAGACGCAACGCAATGCCGCACATCTCCGGTGTCGTCCCGGCCTGGTGCGCAATTGCGCACGGGGGGGCCGGGACGACGCGGGAGAGATCGCCGACTACAAGAACGCGGTCATACAAACGCGGTTACTTCGCCCGCTTCTGCTCGATCACGGCCCAGAGCTTTGCGGCAACGTCCGGTCCGCCGAGCCGCGCGATGGCGCGGATGCCGGTTGGCGAGGTCACGTTGATCTCGGTGAGGTTGCCGTTGATGACGTCGATGCCGACGAACAACAGCCCGCGCTCGCGCAGCGCCGGGCCGACGGTGGCGCAGATCTCGCGCTCGCGCGGCGTGAGCTCGGTCTCCTGCGCTGCTCCGCCGCGCACCATGTTGGAGCGGAGGTCGTCGGCGGCCGGCACGCGATTCACCGCGCCGGCGAACTCGCCGTTGATCAGGATGATGCGCTTGTCGCCGTGCTTGACCTCGGGGATGAACTGCTGGATCACCCAGGCTTCCTTGAATGTCACCGAGAACATGTCGAACAGCGAGCCGAAATTCATGTCCTGCGGCATCACGCGGAACACCGCCGCGCCGCCATGGCCGTGCAAGGGCTTCATGACCACGGCGCCGTGCCTGTCGCGAAATGCGTTGATCTCGTCGAGGTCGCGCGAGATCAGCGTCGGCGGCATCAGCTGCGGGAAGTTCATCACGAACAGCTTTTCCGGCGCGTTGCGCACCGAAGCGGGGTCGTTGACGACGAGCGTCTTCGGATGGATGCGTTCGAGAAGGTGCGTCGAGGTGATGTAGGCGAGGTCGAACGGCGGATCCTGGCGCAGCAGCACCACGTCGAAGCCGTTGAGCGCCTCGCGCCTGGGCTCACCCAAGGTGAAATGATTGCCGGGCTCGTCGCGCACGGTGAGCAGCTGAACCGGAGCGACGATCTCCTCGCCGACCATCGAGAGCTTGTCGGGCGTGTAATAGGACAGACCATGGCCGCGCTTCTGCGCCTCCAGGAGCAGCGCAAAGGTGGAATCGCCCTTGATGTTGATGCGGGCGATGGGGTCCATCTGGACGGCGACGTTCAGTTTCATGGTCTGCCTTTCAGGTCGAGGCGTCGAATGCCGCCAACACATGGCGTGGAAGTGACCGCGGCGCAATCAGCATGGCATCGAATCGCATTTCAAATTCCGCATGCTCGGGATGCGCAACGAGCCAGCCTTGCGCGGCCTCGATGATGCGCTGCTGCTGGCGCGGCGTCACCGCGAAGGCGGCGTCGTCCAGGGTCGCGCGCGCCTTGACCTCGACGAAGGCGATCAAATTGCGGCGGCGCGCCACGATGTCGATCTCGCCATGCGGCGTGCGGAAGCGCTTGGCGAGGATGCGGTAGCCCTTGGCCATGAGATAGGCCGCGGCGCGGCTTTCCGCGGAGATGCCGGTGCGGAACGCGGCGACGCGCTCGGGCGATGCGATTTTCGGTTCTGCCGGGGTCTCAGTCTTCGCCATCGCCGCCCCGCAGATCTTTGGCAAGCTCGAGCGCGCGGGCATAGACCTGGCGGCGCGGCCGGCCCGAGAGCGCGACCGCATGCGCCACCGCATCCTTGACGCTGTTCGCGGCGAGCTGCTCGCGCAGGAGGTCGTCGAGCGCGTCCGATGTCAGCATCTCGGCATCGGCCGCAGGCGGAGCGATCACCAGCACGAATTCGCCGCGCGTCTCCAGCGTGTCGGCATCGCGCGCGAGCTCACGCAGCGTCGCGCGCGAAATCTGCTCGTGCAGTTTGGTCAGCTCGCGGCAGATCGCGGCTTCACGGGTCCCCATGATCTCGGCGAGCTCGGCGAGCGTGTCCTGCACGCGATTGCCGGAGTCGAACATCACCAGCGTCGCATCGATGCGCGCAAGCTCGGCCAGGCGCGACTTCCGCGCGGCTGATTTGGAAGGCAGAAAGCCTTCGAAGAAGAAGCGGTCGGTTGGCAGCGCTGCGACCGACAGCGCCGCCAGCACCGAGGACGGGCCGGGCAGCGCGTAGACGGCGTGGCCGGCGGCGCAGACCTCGCGCACCAGCTTGTAGCCGGGGTCCGAGATCAGCGGCGTGCCGGCGTCCGACACCAGCGCGATCGAGCCGCCCTGCGAAAGCCGCTCCAGGATTTTTGGACGGGCCGCTTCCGCGTTATGCTCGTGATACTGCTTGAGCTGCGCGGAGATGTCGTAGCGCTCGGTCAGACGCCGCGTGATCCGGGTGTCCTCGCAGGCGATGACATCGACCCCGGCGAGGGTCTGCAGTGCTCGCAGCGTGATGTCGCCGAGATTGCCGATGGGGGTCGCGACCAGGTGCAGGCCAGGCGCGGCCTTCGGCGCGACAAGCCGATGGGCGTCGATGGAGAAACCGCGCGAGGCGGGCTCCGTAGTCTCAGGTGTATTTATCGGGGACGGCTTTGCGCGCATAATCAGACGAACTTAGGCATGATCCCCGGGGCTGGGAACCGGTCCCCGGAAAAAGATCGTGCCTGGGCAAGGGGCGAGGCAAGGACTGGAATGTGATCCATTCGGCATCACATTCCCCAGGGAATGAAGCGTCAGCGCCATATTCGCGGCGGAAACGCCGCCTTGATGCTGGCTGACGGACGGCGGACAGCTAGCCAGAACTTGAGAGGAAGCCGCGTTAAGCGGGCATTATCCTTTTGTTTGAGTTAACTATTTGCCGACAATATGCCTGAATTCACGACTGGTGTCGTGGAGAATATCGTGAGCGGCTGGCGACGGTCGGTCAGAAGAGAAACTGTCATGACGGGCCCGCGTGATCCCAGATCTTCCTTTCCGGAGGAGTCTCCCGTTCAGGGGCCCCTGATATCAGGGGCGACCCGGCGGAGCGCGCTCGGCCTGTTGCTCGGCGCGCCGCTGCTGTCGGCCTGCGCCGGCGTGCAGCAGAGCCTGAGCCAGTTCTCCAATCCGTTCAGCAGCTCCTCACCGCCTCCGGCCCAGCCGGCCGGCCCGCCGCAGCAGGCGACGACCGCCGGCACCGGCGGAGTGAAGGTTGCCGTGATCCTGCCGCTCTCGGCGTCGGGCAATGCCGGCCTCGCCGCGCAGTCGATGCGTAATGCCGCCGAGATGGCGCTGGCCGAGTTCCAGAATCCCAACATCCAGCTCCTGATCAAGGACGACAATGGCAGCCCGCAGGGCGCGCAGGCGAGTGCGCAGCAGGCGGTCGACGAGGGCGCCGAGATCATCCTGGGGCCGCTGTTCGCGCAGTCGGTGCCTGCGGTGGCGCAGATCGCGCGCACGCGCGGCATCCCGGTGATGGCGTTCTCGACCGACTCCAGCATCGCCGGGCGCGGCGTCTATCTGCTGAGCTTCCTGCCGGAGTCCGACGTCAACCGCATCGTCGAATATTCCGCCAGCATCGGGAAGCGCTCCGTCGCCGTGCTCGTGCCTGACAATGCCTATGGCAACGTGGTCGAGGCCGCGGTGAAGGCGGCGGTGCCGCGTCGTGGCGGGCGCATCGTCGCGTTCGAGAAATACGGCGCCGATCGCGCCACGCCGGCCCGGACCGTGGCGCAGCAGCTCGGCAGCGCCGATGCGCTGTTCATCGCCGATGATGGCGACGCCGTCGTCTCCGTCGCCGATGCAATGAGCGCGGCGGGTGCGAATCTGCGCAATATCCAGCTGCTCGGCACCGGCCTGTGGGACAGTCCACGCGTCTATGCCAGCCCAAGCTTGCAAGGTGGCCTCTACGCCGCCCCCGATCCGGCCGGCTTTCGCGCCTTCTCCGGCCGCTATCGCACCAAATACGGCGCCGAGCCGATCCGTACGGCCACGCTCGCCTATGACGCCGTCGCCCTCGTCGCCGCGCTCGCGCGCACGCAGGGCACCACGCGCTTCTCGTCCGACGTGCTCACCAATCCTTCCGGATTCGCCGGCATCGACGGCCTGTTCCGCTTCCGCGCCGACGGCACCAACGAGCGGGGCCTTGCGGTGATGAAGGTCACGACCGGCGGCGGCGTTGCGGTGGCAGGCTCGCCGAAGAGTTTTGGAGCGTAGCTGTTTCCTCGACGTCGTCCTGGCTTTCGCCAGAACGACGATGGAGAGACCTTACGCCGCGAGATCGGCGACCACCGCATCCAGCACCGGAAAACCGCTGCTGGTCACGCGCAGGCGGCCGGTTGCATCCACCGTGATCGCGCCTTCTTCGCGCAGCAGCGTGATGCGCTTGGGATCGAGCGAGCGGCCTGACAGCGCGCGGTAGCGCTCGGGGTCGATGCCCTCGACGAGGCGCAACCCCATCAGCAAAAATTCGTCGGCGCGTTCTTCGCTGTTGAGGAGATCGTCGGTGACGACGCCGTGGCCGTTGGTCTCGACCCGCATCAGCCAGGCTTCGGGACGCTTCTCGGTGGCGGTGGCGTGCCTGATACCGTCGATGTCGAGCCGGCCATGGGCACCGGGGCCGATGCCGGCATATTCCTCGCCGCGCCAGTAGACCAGATTGTGCCGGCACTCGGCGCCGCGCCGCGCGTGATTGGAAATCTCGTAGGCGGGCAGGCCGAGCCTGTCGCAGGTCTCCTGCGTGACGTCGTAGAGCGCGCGGGCGACTGCTTCATCCGGCGTCTTCAGCTTGCCGGCCTGATGCAGGCCGAAGAACGGCGTGCCCTCTTCGATCGTCAATTGATAGAGCGATAGATGCTCGGCCGCCTCGCCGATCGCGAGACGCAATTCATCGGCCCACATCGCCGGCGTCTGGTCGGGACGGGCATAGATCAGGTCGAACGAATAACGATCGAACGAGCGGCGCGCGATGGCGACCGCGTCGAGTGCCTCGCGCGCGCTGTGCATGCGACCGAGCGCCTTCAGCGAGGCATCGTCGAGCGCCTGCACGCCGAGCGAGACGCGATTGACGCCGGCGGCGCGATAGCCCGCGAAGCGCGTAGCCTCGACACTGGTCGGGTTTGCCTCCAGCGTGACTTCAACGTCTTTCGCCACAATCCAGTGCTTGCCGATGGCATCGAGCACAGCGCCGACGGTTGCAGGCTGCATGAGCGAGGGTGTGCCGCCGCCGAGAAAGATCGAGGTGACTTCGCGGCCGGGCGCGCGCTCGGCGGTCGCAGCGATCTCGCGCGCGAAAGCCGACGCAAACCGCGCCTCGTCGATCGCGGCGTGGCGGACATGGCTGTTGAAGTCGCAATAGGGGCACTTCGACAGGCAGAACGGCCAGTGCACGTAGACGCCGAAGGCTTCGGATTCTTTTTTTGACGCGTTTTCCTGGCGCGAACCGGTATCCACTTCGCTCGAAAACGCTCTAGCGTGGCTCAAGGCAGATCTCCGCCAATTTCACGAAGGCGCGGGCACGGTGCGACAGGCCGAGACCGAGCGGCGGCAGGCCGTGCTTCTCGATGCTCTCCATCTCGCCGAAGGTGCGGCTATGGCCGTCGGGCAAAAACATCGGGTCGTAGCCGAAGCCGGCGGTGCCGCGCGGCGGCCACACCAGCGTGCCGTCGACGCGCGCCTCGACCTCTTCGAGATGATCGTCGGGCCATGCAACGCAAAGCGCGGACACGAAGTGCGCCTTGCGCTTGGCGGGCGTGGTCGCGCCGCGCTCCTGCAACAGCCGTTCGATCTGCGCCATCGCCGCGGCAAAATCCTTGTTCGGCCCGGCCCAGCGCGCCGAGTAGATGCCGGGCGCGCCGTCGAGCGCGTCGACCACGATGCCGGAATCATCGGCGAAGGACGGCAGCTTGGTCGCCCGCGCTGCCGCGATCGCCTTGATCGCGGCGTTGCTGCGGAAATCGTTTCCGGTCTCTTCCGGCTCCGGAAGGCCTAATTCGCCGGCCGACACCGCCTCGATGCCGTAAGGCGCGAGCAGCTCCTTCATCTCGGCGAGCTTGCCGGGATTATGGGTCGCGATGACGAGCTTTCCGGTGATTCGGCGATGCATCGGCCTATTGACTACGCTACCGCCAGTTTCTGCAAGTCCACCAGACGCGCCACGCCCTTGCGCGCCAGCGCCATCAGCGCCAGGAACTCGGCTTCCGTGAACGGCTCGCGTTCCGCGGTGCCCTGGACCTCGATGATGCGGCCATCGCCCGTCATGACGAAGTTGGCGTCGGTGTCGGCTTCGGAGTCCTCGGCATAGTCGAGGTCGAGCACGGGCGTGCCCTTGTAGATGCCGCAGGAGATCGCGGCGACGTTGTCGCGCAACACATTGGCTTTGACCATGTTGCGCGCCTTCATCCAGGTGATGCAATCGGCGAGGGCGACCCAGGCGCCGGTGATCGAGGCCGTGCGGGTGCCGCCATCGGCCTGGAGCACGTCGCAATCGACCGTGATCTGGCGCTCACCGAGCGCTTCGAGATTGATGATAGTGCGAAGCGAGCGGCCGATCAGGCGCTGAATTTCCACGGTGCGGCCGCTCTGCTTTCCTGCGGAGGCCTCGCGGCGGGTGCGTTCGGAGGTCGCGCGCGGCAGCATGCCGTATTCGGCGGTGACCCAGCCACGGCCCTGGCCCTTGAGCCACGGCGGCAGGCGGTCTTCCAGCGTGGCGGTGACCAGCACGTGGGTGTCGCCGAATTTCACCAGGCACGAGCCTTCCGCATATTTGACCACGCCGCGCTCCAGCGTCACGGGGCGCAATTCGTCGGGCGCACGGCGGCTTGGCCGCATGGGAAATCCTCCAAAACTCTCGGAAAAGGGCTGTTGGCGGTGCTTGTAGGGGGGGTGAGGGTGGGCGGCAAGGGGGAAGATCGAGGCCTTATTCACCCCCGATTTTCAATCCGCGAACGCCACGCTTGTCAGAAGCCCCAAGGATAGACAAATTACCTGTATCTGAGAGGAGTTACGGTCTGTGGCCCATCACGATCCGATCCATTTGATCGCGCCGCGCGCGGGCCTCGCCCAGCTCAACGAGCGTTCCCGCGACATCTTTCGCCAAATCGTCGAAAGCTACCTCGCGACCGGTGAGCCGGTGGGCTCGCGCAATATTTCGCGCCTGATCGCCATGCCGCTGTCGCCCGCTTCAGTCCGCAACGTCATGGCCGACCTGGAACAGCTCGGCCTGATCTACGCCCCGCACACCTCCGCCGGCCGGCTGCCGACGGAACTCGGCCTGCGCTTCTTCGTCGATGCCCTGATGCAGGTCGGCGACCTCAATGACAGTGAACGGCAGGCGATCCAGAGCCAGTTGACCTCCGTCGGCCACGCGCAATCGGTGGAGGCTGCGCTCGAGGAGGCATTGACGCGGCTCTCCGGCCTGACCCGCGCTGCCGCGGTCGTGCTGACGCCGAAATCCAATGCGCGGCTGAAACATATCGAATTCGTCCGCTTGGAACCGGAAAAGGCATTGGTGATCCTGGTCGGCGAGGACGGGCAGGTCGAAAACCGCGTCTTGACGCTGCCGCCGGGAGTTCCATCCTCGGCGTTGACCGAAGCCGGCAACTTCCTCAATGCGCGGATCCGGGGCCGGACCCTGGCCGAGGCGCGGCTGGAGCTCGAGACCGCGCTCGGAGAGGCGCGCACCGAGCTCGATCAGCTGACGCATAAGGTGATCTCGGCCGGGATTGCCAGCTGGTCGGGCGGCGAGAACGAGGATCGGCAGCTCATCGTCCGCGGCCACGCCAATCTGCTCGAGGATTTGCATGCGCTGGAGGATCTCGAGCGCGTTCGCCTGCTGTTCGACGATCTCGAGACCAAGCGCGGGGTCATCGACCTGCTCGGGCGGGCCGAGACCGCGGAAGGCGTGCGGATCTTCATCGGCAGTGAGAACAAGCTGTTCTCGCTGTCGGGCTCGTCCACCATCATCTCGCCCTATCGGGATGCCGCTGGCCATATCGTCGGCGTTTTGGGTGTGATCGGGCCGACGCGGCTGAATTATGCCCGCGTGATCCCGACCGTGGACTACGCTGCCCGCATCGTCAGCCGGCTCCTGGGGGGCTGACCGGCGTCTCCCCGATCACGGGCGCTTGATTTTCGGCGCCCGAAGCACGATATCCGGGCCAGAAACCCCCTGAGATGAATGCGAAAAGAGAGCCGATGACCGATCGAGACCGGCAACCCGAAGACACGAGTGCTGCGGCCGGCGAGCCCGTGGTGTCAAAACCCTACATCATGCCCGACGATCCCGAGCCGGGCTCGGTCGAGCTTCTGCAGAAGGAAGTCGCCGAGGCGCGCGACCGCATGCTGCGGACGCTGGCCGAGATGGAGAATCTGCGCAAGCGCACCGCCAAGGAGGTCGCGGACTCCAAGCTCTACGGCGTCACGGGCTTTGCCCGCGACGTGCTCGACATCGCCGACAACCTCCAGCGCGCGCTCGATGCCGTTCCGGCCGAGGCCCGTGCGGCGGCCGATGCTGGCCTCGCCTCGCTGATCGAGGGCGTCGAGCTGACCGAGCGCTCGCTGCTCAGCGCGCTGGAAAAACACGGCGTGAAGAAGTTCGACCCCCTGGGCCAGAAGTTCGACCCGAACTTCCAGCAGGCGATGTTCGAGGTGCCCGATGCATCGGTGCCCGCGGGCACCGTCGTGCAGGTCATGCAGGCCGGCTACACCATCGGCGAGCGCGTGCTGCGTCCTGCCTTGGTCGGTGTCGCCAAGGGCGGCGCCAAGGCCGCGCCCGCCAACAGCAACGAGCCGAACGGCGCGGCGAACTGATCGATCCTCAGGATGCGGGTCTTGCAGTTCGGTCGCGCCTCTTACGCGCTCGCCGCGATATCCGCGGACTGAATCCGCTTCACGCCGGCCTTGGCCATATCGGCCCAGGCTTTTGCGAGCGAACCCTGATTGTCGATGCCGCGGCAGGCGTCTTCCACCACATAGACCTCGAAGCCCGCCTTGCGTGCGTCGAGCGCGGTCCAGGCCACGCAGAAATCCGTCGCCAGCCCCGCGACGAAGACGCGCTTGATCTTGCGCCCCTTCAGATAGCCGGCAAGGCCGGTCGAGGTCTTGCCATCGGCTTCGAGGAAGGCCGAATAGCTGTCGACGTCCTTGTGAAAACCCTTGCGGATGATGAGCTCGGCGTGCGGGATCGCAAGGTCTTTCGACAGCGCGGCGCCGTCGGTGCCCTGCACGCAATGGTCGGGCCACAGCACCTGCTTGCCGTAGGGAAGATCGACGGTCTCGAACGGCTTCTTGCCGGCGTGGACTGATGCGAAGGAAACATGGCCTTGCGTGTGCCAGTCTTGCGTCATCACCACGTTCGAAAATGCTTTCGAGATCTTGTTGATGACGGGCACCACCTGCTCGCCTTCCTTCACGGCAAGGCTGCCGCCGGGCAGGAAGCAATTCTGCACGTCGATCACGAGCAGCGCGGATGCATCGTCCGGCTTGATCGATGTGGCCGCCAGAATCGCGGTTGGCGCGAGCGCCACGAGCGCGCTCGTCGCGAGCGCCGCCAAGACTTGTCGCCGATCCAGCATCATTCGCCTCCCTCCAGGATGAACTCAACGGAAGGGGAGCCTAGTTCCGTTCGTATACGAACAGAAGCCCGAAAATGCAGCCGGCTTTGGTGAGTCGTTGGGCTGCTGACCGGATATCTTCGCCGGGACGACGATGAGTGTCGGGCTAGCCCTTCGGCTGGATGCCGTCGCGGACCGCGCGGAAGCGGGTGAAGGCGGCCGGCCATTGCTCGCGCGGGGCGCTGGCGATGATGCGCAGCGAGGCGCCGCCGCTGCTGAAGCGGATCCACTGCACCACGGTCACCGGCGTCTTGTCCTTGCCGCTGACGCCGTCGATCCGGGTCTCGAAACCCTGCTGGCCGCTGATGCGGATCGGCTCGGACATGGTGACGCGCGACTCGCGCACGCCGGGAATCTGGAGCGCCGCCTCCTGGGCGAAGCGGGCGCGGTCGTCGGCGGCTTGCGGGGTGGCGCCAATCACGCCGAGGATGATGAACGGCTTCGATTCATAGCCGGAGCTCTCGTCGCCGTCGGCCAGGATGATGCTCGAGCCCGGCGCCAGCGTGCGAACGTCCTTGAAGTCGGCGAGATCGGTGATCTTGAACGGCATCAGCGCGATCTGCTCTTCGGCCGAGACCTGCTTGCGGGTGACGACGCTCGCAAACATCTGCCGCACCGCCTCGTCGGTGTAGATCTTGATCGCATTCTCCGGAATCTGCACCGCGACATAGCCGGAGAAGCCGGCCCCCGGCACGATCATCGAATAGCGCCGCACCGGGGTCTCGCCGGCCTTGCCGCTCTCGGTCGTGAAATAGGCAAGACCCGCGGGCGTCTCGATCTTGTCCTGCTTGACGCCGTTGGCTCCGGCCGGATTGGAGTTGAAGGCGCTCACGACCTCGCCATAGGCCGCCGGCGGCAGTTCTGTGATCAGCACCTTGACGTTGCCGTCCTCGCTCTCGAAGCCGGGAAAGGTCTTGGCCGTGTTGAGACCGACCAATGGCACCATGCCGAGGCGCAAGCCGGGTGGGAAAACGGCGTCGGCAGCCAGAGCCGGAAGCGCAGAGGCAACGAGGAGGGCGAGCGCAGCAAGGGGGCGGATCAGCTTCATGGGCACTCTGATTGGTTCACATTGAGGCCGTTCGATGGTCGGCCACCGGGCCGCTTTGTCGCGACGCAGCCCGATGACGAGCCCGCTCGGCCGCCCGCCTTTTAGCGGGTTTGGTCTTGCCGCAACAGGGCAGGGCGGAACGCGGTAGCCGATGATGCCGGCCGATCGCGGGACCTGTTAATAATTCCTCACCCGCAAGGCGGGTTCAGCCCGGATATGATCTTCCAAAACCCAATGTTTTCACGGCCGAAACTTGCGTTCGGTCCTTGCGGGCCCCTCCCCCCCTCCTATATGAGCGTCAACCATCGCAATATCGCGAATGTTTGATCTTAGGGGGTTTCGGTTCGGGTGCCTTCTGGGCCCAGCCAACCTGCCGCAAAAACAAGGATACAGGACCATGGGAAAGGTCATCGGGATCGACCTCGGCACCACGAATTCGTGCGTCGCCGTAATGGATGGCAAGAACGCCAAAGTCATCGAGAATTCCGAAGGCATGCGCACGACGCCTTCGATCGTCGCCGTGACGGACGACGGTGAGCGCCTCGTCGGCCAGCCTGCCAAGCGCCAGGCCGTCACCAATCCAGAGCGTACGTTCTTCGCAGTGAAGCGCCTGATCGGCCGCCGCTACGACGACCCGATGGTCGAGAAGGACAAGAAGCTCGTTCCGTACAAGATCGTGAAGGCTTCCAACGGCGACGCCTGGGTCGAGGCCGACGGCCAGACCTACTCGCCCTCGCAGGTCTCGGCGTTCATCTTGCAGAAGATGAAGGAGACCGCGGAAGCCCATCTGGGCCAGAAGGTCGACCAGGCCGTCATCACCGTGCCCGCCTACTTCAACGACGCCCAGCGCCAGGCCACCAAGGACGCCGGCAAGATCGCGGGCCTTGAAGTGCTGCGCATCATCAATGAGCCGACCGCGGCCGCGCTCGCCTATGGCCTCGACAAGACCAAGACCGGCACGATCGCCGTGTACGATCTCGGCGGCGGCACGTTCGATATCTCGATTCTCGAAATCGGCGACGGCGTGTTCGAGGTGAAGTCGACCAACGGCGACACCTTCCTCGGCGGCGAAGACTTCGACATGCGCCTGGTCGGCTATCTGGCCGACGAATTCCAGAAGGAGCAGGGCATCAACCTGCGCAACGACAAGCTCGCGTTGCAGCGCCTGAAGGAAGCTGCTGAAAAGGCCAAGATCGAGCTGTCGTCGACGACGCAGACCGAGATCAACCTGCCCTTCATCACCGCGGACCAGACCGGCCCGAAGCATCTGACGATGAAGCTCACCCGCGCCAAGTTCGAGGCGCTGGTCGATGACCTCGTCCAGAAGACCGTCGAGCCCTGCCGCAAGGCGCTGAAGGATGCCGGCCTCACCGCCGCCGAGATCGGCGAAGTGGTGCTGGTCGGCGGCATGTCGCGCATGCCGAAGGTCCAGGAAGTCGTGAAGCAGCTGTTCGGCAAGGAGCCGCACAAGGGCGTCAACCCGGACGAAGTCGTGGCGATCGGCGCCGCGATCCAGGCCGGCGTGCTTCAGGGCGACGTCAAGGACGTGCTGCTGCTCGACGTGACCCCGCTGTCGCTGGGCATCGAGACGCTGGGCGGCGTGTTCACCCGCATCATCGACCGCAACACCACGATCCCGACCAAGAAGAGCCAGGTGTTCTCGACCGCCGAGGACAGCCAGAACGCGGTCACCATCCGCGTCTTCCAGGGCGAGCGTGAAATGGCGGCCGACAACAAGATGCTCGGCCAGTTCGACCTGATGGGCATTCCGCCGGCCCCGCGCGGCATGCCGCAGATCGAGGTGACCTTCGACATCGACGCCAACGGCATCGTCAACGTCTCGGCCAAGGACAAGGCCACGTCCAAGGAGCAGCAGATCCGCATCCAGGCCTCCGGCGGTCTATCGGAAGCCGACATCGAGAAGATGGTCAAGGACGCCGAGGCCAATGCCGAGGCGGACAAGAAGCGCCGCGAGGCCGTGACTGCCAAGAACGACGCCGATGGACTGGTGCATTCGACCGAGAAGGCACTGGCCGAGCACGGTTCGAAGGTCGCAGAGACCGAGCGCCGCGCGATCGAGGATGCCGTCAGCGACCTCAAGGAAGCGCTGAAGGGCGACGATGCCGAAGCCATCAAGGCCAAGACCCAAACGCTGGCCCAGGCGTCGATGAAGCTCGGCGAGGCCATGTACAAGCAGCAGGCCGAGGCCGACGCCAAGAAGGATGCGGCCAAGGACGACGTCGTCGACGCGGAGTTCACCGAAGTCGACGACGACAAGAACAACAAGAAGTCCGCCTGAACCCCGCGAGGGTGATGATGCGGACGGCTTGGACCCCACACGCGCCAACGGCCTCCTCCCTCGCGGGGGAGGCCATCGTGTCGGGCTCGACGGGGCAAGGCCTTGCTAAAATCGGCCCCGTTACGATCGATCAATTCCCAGCCGTTATTCTGAATGCTGCCGTGCAATCCTCTGCCGCGAGGCGGAAGGCTGCCTATATCGTTGCATGGCGACGTTGCTTCGCTCCGACTTGAATCGCGATCGGATAGACTGAGCTCATCATGTCCACGTCCACCAAGCGCTGCTATTACGAAACCCTCGAAGTCGAACGCGATGCCGACGATTCCGTCCTGAAATCGTCGTTCCGCAAGCTGGCGATGAAGTTTCACCCCGACCGCAATCCCGGGGACGACACCAGCGAAGTCAAATTCAAGGAAATCAACGAAGCCTACGAGGTCCTGAAAGACAAGGATAAGCGTGCCGCCTATGACCGTTTCGGTCATGCCGCCTTCGAGCAGGGCGGCGGCGGCGGCGGCCCCGGTTTCGGCGCGGGCTTCGCCTCCTCCTTTTCCGACATTTTCGAAGATTTGTTCGGCATGGCCGGACAGCGCGGCGGCCGTGGCGGCCGCGAGCGCGGCGCCGACCTGCGCTACAACATGGAAATCACGCTCGAGGAAGCTTTTGGCGGCAAGACCGCGCAGATCGAGATCCCGGTCTCGGTCACCTGCGAAGCCTGCTCGGGCATCGGGGCCAAGGCCGGCACCAAGCCGAAGACCTGCTCGACCTGCGGCGGCGCCGGACGCGTACGGCAGTCGCAGGGCTTTTTCACGCTGGAGCGCACCTGCCCGGGCTGCCAGGGGCGCGGCCAGATGATCGAAGACGCCTGCCCGTCCTGCTCGGGTCAGGGGCGTGTCACCCGCGAGCGGAATCTGTCGGTCAACATTCCCCCTGGAGTCGAGGATGGCACCAGGATCAGGCTCGCCGGAGAGGGCGAGGCCGGGGTCCGCGGCGGCCCGCCCGGCGACCTCTACATCTTCCTGTCGCTGGCCCAGCACCAGTTCTTCCAACGCGACGGCGCCGATCTGCATTGTCGTGTGCCGATCTCGATGGTGACGGCGGCGCTTGGCGGCGAATTCGAGGTGCCGACCATCGAGAAGGGCAAGACCAAGGTGAAGGTCCCCGCGGGGACCCAGTCCAGCCGCCGATTCCGCATCGCATCAAAAGGCATGCCGGTGCTGCGCTCGCGCCAGACGGGCGACATGTATGTTCAGGTCGTGGTCGAGACCCCGCAAAATCTCACCAAGAAGCAGCAGGAATTGCTGGCCGAGTTCGAAAAACTCTCCTCCGGCAACACCCAGCCGGAATCCGAGGGTTTCTTCACCAAGGTCAAGGATTTCTTCGGTAATCGCGCGAGTTGACGCGTCTTGACCGTGCCGCCTTCGGCCTATACGTCTTTATGACCATTTTCTGACACGCCGCGGTCACGCGGTCCCGGCCGGTCCCGACATGCCATTGCCATCGTCCGCGCGTGCGTTGAAGAAGCCCCGTCTCGATGACGAGGTGCGTTTTCTCCGGTCATGGATTGAAAAGCCCCTCCACATGGGCGCGGTGATGCCGTCGGGCAAGCTGCTGGCCCGGACCATGGCCCACTACGTCGACGTCAATTCGGACGCACCGGTGGTCGAGCTCGGGCCCGGCACCGGCGCCATCACCTCGGCCCTGGTCGAGCGCGGCGTCGACCAGAAGCGCCTCGTCCTGGTCGAATACAATCCAGGCTTCTGCGCCCTGCTGCGCGACCGCTATCCGCAGGCCAAGGTGGTGCAGGGTGATGCCTATCGCCTGCGCGACACGCTCTGGAACGTGCTGAGCGCGCCGGCCTCCGCGGTCGTCTCTGGCCTGCCGCTGGTCACAAAACCGATGCTGACGCGGCTGCGGCTCATTCGCGACGCCTTCACGGCGCTGGCGCCCGGTGCGCCCTTCGTCCAGTTCACCTATGCGGTGGTGCCGCCGATTCCGAAATCGCTGCCCGGCGTGTCCACAGAGGCCTCGGAACGGATCTGGATGAACCTTCCGCCGGCCCGCGTCTGGGTGTATCGCAAGGACTAATTCCGCCGGCATTCCTGTTTGCGTGGCGGGCTCGTTTCGCCGAACGCATGGAAGCGGATGTCCGCACCGAAAATCCTGATCATTCCCGGCTCACTGCGCACCGGCTCGCATAATGCGAAGCTGGCAGCGGTCGCCGCCTATGCATTCGACCAGGCCGGCGTCGACGTCACCCGCATCTCGCTCGCCGATTTTCCGCTGCCGATCTATGACGGCGATATGCAGGCCAAGTCGGGTGTGCCCAAGCACGCGATCAATCTCAAGCGCATGATCGGCGCGCATCATGGCGTGCTGATCGTCTCGCCCGAATACAATGCCTCGGTGCCGCCGCTGCTGAAGAACGCAATCGACTGGGTCAGCCGCGTGCATGAGCTGCACGAGCCGCGTGGCGAGGTGTTCCGCAACCGTGTCTTCGCACTCGCCGGCGCCTCGCAGAGCCGGCTTGGCGCGGCTCGCGCGCTGCAGGCGCTGCGGCTGATCCTGACCTCCTGCCACGCCAATGTGATTGCCAGCCAGCTCACGCTCGCCTTTGCCGACCAGGCCTATGACGATATGGACAGGCTGAAGCACGAGGGCGATATCGCCGCGTTGAAAGACCTGGTGCGGCAGTTGATCGACATTTCCCAACGCATGATGTGAGGTGACATGACGCCAGCCGAGATTGCCCCGAAAGACCGCCTGATCGTCGCGCTCGATCTGCCCGGCGTTGATGCCGCGGAAGCGATGGTCAACCGGCTCGGCGACAGCGTCACCTTCTACAAGATCGGCTATCGGTTGGCTTATGCCGGCGGCTTGCCGCTGGTCGGCAAGCTCGTCGACAAGGGCAAGAAGGTCTTTCTCGATCTCAAGCTGCACGACATCGGCAACACCGTGGCGCAAGGCGTCGACAGCATCACCAAACTCGGCGCGACCTTCCTCACCGTGCACGCTTATCCGCAGACCATGAAGGGTGCCGTCGAAGGTCGCGGCAGCTCGAACCTGAAGATCCTCGCCGTCACTGTTCTGACGTCCTACAACGAGGACGATCTGCACGCGGCAGGCTTCCGGCTCGGCGTCTCCGAGCTCGTCGAAGCGCGCGCGCAGCAGGCGCAGGTGCTCGGCATCGACGGGCTGGTATCGTCGCCCGAGGAAGTCGGAGCCTTGCGCAAGATCGTCGGCCACCAGATGAGCCTCGTCACCCCCGGCATCCGGCCGGCCGGCGCGGCGAGCGGCGACCAGAAACGCATCATGACGCCGGGCCGCGCGATTGCGGCCGGCGCGGACTATCTCGTCGTCGGGCGGCCGGTGGTGGAAGCCACGGACCCCAAGGCGATCGCGGAGGCGATCCAGAGCGAGATCGCCGAGGCACTCGGCTAACCAACAACACAGGGAGAAAAACAATGGCAAAAGGCTACTGGATCGGACGCGTCGACGTGAGCAGTGACGAGGGCTACAAGCCCTATGCCGTCGCCAATGGTCCGATCTTCAAGAAATGGGGTGGCCGCTTCGTCGTTCGCGCCGGCAAGTTCACCACCGTCGAAGGCGCCAGCCGCACCCGCAACGTCGTGATCGAATTCCCGGACTACGAGACCGCGATCGCCTGCTACAACTCGCCGGAATACCAAGCCAACATCAAGGTGCGCCAACCGCACTCCGTCGCCGACCTCATCATCATCGAGGGCTATGACGGCCCGCAGCCGTCAGACGGCTGAGGCGCGCTCAGCTCCGTCATGGCCGGGCCTGACCCGGCCATCCACGTCTTCGGTCTCATATGCGTGGCCGTTCGTGGATGCCCGGGACAAGCCCGGGCATGATGGTGGCGTTTGCCCCTCGGTTGCCGGAACTGCCTCCCCCCGCTACAACGACCGTGAGAGGATCGCACCATGTCCGACATGCGCTTGATTGTTGCTGGAGCCGGCGGCCGGATGGGCCGGGCGCTGACGCGGGCGATTGCCGAAAGCAAAGGCGCGGTGCTGGCCGGCGCGCTGGAGGCACCGGGCTCGGAGCTGCTCGGCAAGGATGCCGGCGTGCTCGCAGGCCTGCCGGCCAACGGCATCAAACTCTCCGGCGATCTCTGGGCGTTGTCAAAGGACGCCGACGGCATTCTGGATTTCACCGTGCCCGCGGCGACCTTGGCCAATGTCGCGATCGCCGCCGAGCGCGGCCTCGTGCACGTGGTCGGAACGACCGGGCTGTCGGGCTCCGACAACGCCGTGATCAAGAGCGTCACCAACCGCGCCGTCGTGGTGCAGTCCGGCAATATGAGCCTGGGTGTCAATCTGCTCGCCGCCGTGGTCAAGCGCGTCGCCAAGGCACTCGACGAGAGCTTCGACATCGAGATCGTCGAGACCCATCACCGCATGAAGATCGACGCGCCCTCCGGCACGGCGCTGATGCTGGGCCAGGCGGCCGCTAGCGGCCGTGGCATCGCGCTCGACGAGCATGCAGATCGCGGTCGCGACGGTATCACTGGCGCGCGCAAGCCCGGCGACATCGGCTTTGCGTCGCTGCGCGGCGGCACCGCGGCCGGCGATCACAGCGTGAGCTTCCTCGGCGCGTTCGAGCGGCTGACGCTGTCGCATCACGCGGAGGATCGCATGCTGTTCGCCCATGGCGCGCTGAAGGCCGCGCTCTGGGCGCATGGCAAGAAGCCGGGGCACTACTCCATGGCCGACGTGCTCGGCCTGTCTGACATCTGAAGCATGATCCGGAAAAGTGTGAAGCGGTTTTCCGACACGATCATGCTTAGCCAACGAACGAAACGGAAAGCAGTCAATGAGCGAACGTCTTCTCGTGCTGGTGCGGCACGGCCAGAGCGAATGGAATCTGAAGAACCTGTTCACGGGCTGGAAGGATCCTGACCTCACCGAACTCGGCGTGAAGGAAGCCTCGGAAGCCGGCCGCAAGCTGAAGGCGCAGGGCCTCGTGTTCGACGTTGCCTACACCTCGGTGTTGACGCGCGCACAGCACACGCTCGATCTCATTCTCGGCGAGCTCGATCAGAAGGGCCTGCCGACGACGAAGAACCTTGCGCTGAACGAGCGCGACTATGGCGATCTTTCAGGCCTCAACAAGGACGACGCCCGCAAGAAATGGGGCGAGGACCAGGTGTTGATCTGGCGCCGCTCCTACGACGTGCCGCCGCCCGGCGGCGAAAGCCTGAAGGACACGCTCGCGCGCGCGCTGCCGTATTACGTGCAGGAGATCCTGCCCGGCGTGCTCAACGGCAAGCGCACGCTGGTCGCCGCCCACGGCAACTCCCTGCGCGCGCTGATCATGGTGCTGGAAAAGCTCTCGCCCGAAGGCATTTTGAAGCGCGAGCTCGCCACCGGCGTGCCGATCATCTACCGCCTCAATGCGGATTCGACGGTGGCGTCGAAGCTGGATCTGGCGGGTTAAAGATCAGGGACGGCTAGGCCGCGCTAAGCACGCAGAAATGTAGGGGCAAAGCGTAGCGTGCCCACCGATTGCGGAACGATGGTGGGCACGGCGCGCGAAGTGCGCGCCTTTGCCCAGCCTACGAAACTTTGCCGACGACAATTTTACTGCATCCCGAGTTGCCCGGCCTCCCAGCCCAGCATCGCCTGCTTGCGGGTTATGCCCCAGTGGTAGCCGGTGAGCGTGCCGCTCTTGCCGAGCGCGCGATGACAGGGCACGACGAACGACACCGGGTTCTTGCCGACGGCGGCGCCGACGGCGCGTGAGGCTTTCGGGCTGTTGATGTTGCAGGCGATGTCCGAATAGGACACCGCGCGGCCCATCGGGATCTTCAGCAACGTCTCCCACACTCGCACCTCGAAATCGGTGCCGATCATCACCACGCGCAGCGGCTGATCCGGCCGCCACAGTTTCGTGTCGAAGATGCGCTGCGCCAATGGCGCGGTGCCTTCGTGATCCTCGACGTAAGTTGCGTTCCGCCATCGCCGCGTCATGTCGGCAAGCGCCACCTGTTCCTCACCGGGATCGGCGAAGGCGAGTCCCGACAATCCGCGATCGGTCGCGATCACGATCGCGGTGCCGAACGGCGAGTGATGGAAGCCGTAGCGCAGGATGAGCCCCGCGCCGCCGTTCTTCCATTCGCCCGGCGACATCGCCTCATGGGTGACGAAGAGATCGTGCAGCCGGCCCGGACCCGACAGACCGGAATCAATCGCGGCGTCGAGGATGCTCGCGGAGTCCCTGAGCAAGCCCTTGGCGTGATCAAGCGTGAGCGCCTGCATAAAAGCCTTCGGCGTGATCGAGGCCCAGCGGCGGAACAGATGGTGCAGCTCGTCCGGCGTGACGCCGGCCGCATCCGCCATCGCCTCGATGGTCGGCTGTGCGCGCCAGTTTTCGGAGATGAAGGCGATCGCCCGGCGCACGGAATCATAGTCGCGCATCGCGGCGTTCTGGGTGCCCGGCCCGGCCAGGCGCTGGTCATGTATCGCGAGTGTCATCATGACCGCAAATGTAGGAGAGGGCAGGGTGCGAAACCACCCGATTTCCGATCCGCAAATCAGGTGACCGGATTGTAGGTCGGGCCGCGCCGGGCGGCATTTAACGCCTCAACCAAACCTTTGTAAAAACTTGCCTTTTCGTCCGGTCCCAGGAAGCGGGCGATCTGGATCTGGTGACCTCGCGAGATCAGATAGAGGTGCTCGATGCCAAAATCCTCGTCGATTTCCATGTCGAGACGGACCCAGAGCGGGTTGAAGGTCCACTCGACCACCTGGCCGTGCTGGCTGACGCGACGCACGCGCAATTCAGATGGTGTGACCACGATCTCCTCGCTGGCCCGCGCCGCGCGGAAATTGGCTTTAAAGGCCCACCAGATCACCAGCACATCGAGGCCGAAGAAGCCGAACACCGGCCAGGCGCCCATCATCAGGAAGACGAGGCCGGTGACGAAGCTGACGGCGCTCAGGAACAGCATCACGGCGAGGAAGCCGGTGCGGTTCAGCGAGCGGTGCGGTTTCAGGCGCGCGGAAAAGATCTGAGGCTCGGCCTCGCTTCCGGATCGTTCGCGCTCAATTTCGTTGCCTGTGGTCATCGTCCCTCAGTATATCCCGATCATGGCGAAAATCACCCGCAAGCCGGTCCCGCGTAAAACGTCCGTGCCGAAGAAAAAGGCAAAGCCGGTCGCGGCCAAACCGAAGGGACCCGCGAAGAAATCGCTTAAGGCCATGAAGCCCTGGACGCCGCCCGAGGTCCACGAGGCCTTCAGCCGTTTCCGCAAGGCCAACCCGGAGCCGAAAGGCGAGCTCGAGCACGTCAATCCCTTTACGCTGCTGGTCGCCGTGGTGCTGTCGGCGCAGGCGACTGACGCCGGCGTCAACAAGGCGACGCGTGCGTTGTTTGCGATCGCCGACACACCGCAGAAGATGCTCGACCTCGGCGAGGAACGCCTGCGCGAGTACATCAAGACCATCGGCCTCTACCGCACCAAGGCGAAGAACGTGATCGGGCTGTCTGCGAAGCTGCTCAGCGAGTTCGGCGGCGAGGTGCCGCGCACGCGCGCCGGGATCGAGTCGTTGCCCGGCGCCGGTCGCAAGACCGCCAATGTCGTGCTCAACATGGCCTTCGGCGAGCACACCATGGCGGTCGACACGCATGTCTTCCGCGTCGGCAACCGGACCGGCCTCGCGCCCGGCAAGACGCCACTGGAGGTCGAGCTCGGTCTCGAAAAGGTGATCCCCGCCGAGTTCATGCTGCATGCCCATCATTGGCTGATCCTGCATGGCCGCTATACTTGCCTCGCGCGCAAGCCGCGCTGCGAGGTATGCCTGATCAACGATCTCTGCAGGTGGCCGGAAAAGACGGTCTGATTGGCGTTCGGAGCAGTGGTTTGGAGTCTATCGTGAGTCAGCAGGAACAAATCCCGTCGTCGCCACCTGCTGCCACACCGGCGCCGCCACCGAAGCCAACGCAGCGACCGGCGAGTTCGCTGTGGAGCCGGCTCGCGATTCCGCTGTTCGCGGTGATCGTCGCGCTCGGCTTCGTCGCGCTGGCAACGCAGCGCTTCGACGAATGGGTCGGCAATTCGGTGGTCCAGACCACCAACGACGCCTATGTGCGCGCCGAGCTGACGCGGCTCGCCAGTCGCGTCTCCGGCGAAGTGCTGACCGTCGGGGTCACCGACTTCCAGCGCGTTAAGGCCGGCGATCTCCTGATCCAGATCGATCCTGCCGACTATGAGACGCAAGTCGCGCAGTCCGAAGCGGCGGTCGCCGCCGCGCAAGCCGTGCTCGACAATCTGGCCAACCAGATCGAGCTGCAATATGCGACGATCGCGCAGGCGCAAGCCGCGCGGCTCTCGGCCGAAGCCGTGGAGGTCGAGGCGCGGCAGGAGCAGGAGCGTCAGCAGTCGCTGTCGCAGACCGAATCCGGTACGCGGCAGCGGTTCGAACAGGCGGTCGCAGGCTACGCCAAGGCGCAGGCCGACGTGCGCGCGAGCCGCGCCGTGATCGCGGCCCAGCAGCACCAGCTCGAGGTGCTGCAAGGCACCAGGAAGCAGCGCGCCGCCGATCTCGAAGCGACCAAGGCAACACTGGCAAGTGCGAAGCTCAAGCTCGGCTACACCAAGATATCGGCGCCGTTCGACGGCGTCGTCGGCGAGCGGCAGGTCCAACCCGGCGACTACGTCAACATCGGCACCAACCTTATCAACGTCGTGCCGTTGCCGAAGGTCTACGTGATCGCGAACTACAAGGAGACCCAGCTTACCCACGTCGCACCGGGCCAGCCGGTCGAGATCACCGTCGACAGTTTCCCGCGTGAGAAGCTGCGCGGCCGGGTGGAGCGCATTGCGCCCGCAACCGGCGCGCAGGTCGCGCTGCTGCCGCCGGACAACGCAACCGGCAACTTCACCAAAGTCGTGCAGCGCATTCCCGTGCGCATCCAGTTCGACGACAACCAGCCACTGCTGGCGCGGCTGGTGCCGGGCATGTCGGTCGTCACCAGCATCGACACCAAGGCCGGCAATGGCGGAAAATGACGATTCCAGTCGCGGACCGCTCTCGCGCGGCGGCGTCGCCCCGCAGCCGCTGTTTGCGGTGGCGGCAGTGCTGCTCGGCTCGTTCCTCGCCAATTTCGACAGCCGCCTGACCACGATTGGCTTGCCGGACCTGCGCGGCGCGTTCTCGCTTTCGTTCGACGAAGGCGCATGGCTCTCCACGGCGGGCATCGGCTCGCAGATCTTCATCGCGCCCGCGGTGGCCTGGCTTGCCACCGTATTCGGTCTGCGCCGCGTGCTGGGCATCCCCAGCCTCGTCTATGCCGCGGTCTCGCTGATCATCCCGTTCGTGCACGATTATCCGACATTGCTCGCGCTCAGCGTCGTGCATGGCCTCTTGCTGGGCACCTTCGTGCCGGCGACGCTGATGATCGTGTTCCGCAATTTGCCGATCCGCTGGTGGCTCCCGGCGATCTCGATCTATTCGATCCGCGTCGGCTTCGCGCTGGATACCTCGAGCTCGCTGGTCGGCTTCTATGTCGATCATCTCGGCTGGCAATGGCTGTACTGGCAGAGCGTCGTGATCGCGCCCCTGATGGGCCTGATGGTTTATTGGGGCACGCCGAACGAGCCGGTGAATCGCGCTTTGCTCCGCGAGGCCGATTGGGGCGGCATGCTGCTGCTCGGCGCCGGCGTTTCGATGATCTATGCCGGGCTCGACCAAGGCAACCGGCTGGACTGGCTCGGGTCGGGAACGGTGATGGCGTTGATCATTGCCGGCGCGGTGCTGGTCGCGGGCTTCCTCGTTAACGAGGCCCTGGTGCGACAGCCATGGGCGCATATCAACGTGCTGTTCTCGCGCAATATCGGTCTCGGGCTGGTCCTGATCCTGCTCTATACGCTGACCAGCCTCTCCAACGCGTCGCTGGTGCCGAATTTCCTCGCCACCATCACCCTGCTCAGGCCGGAGCAGAGTGGCTTGCTGCTGCTTACCTACGGCGCGTTGCCGATGTTCGTGCTGGTGCCGCTTTCGATCTGGCTGCTGCGGCATTTCGATACGCGGACGGTGGTGGTCGTGGGATTTGCCTGCTTCGCCGCCGCCAATCTCTGGGGCACGCAGCTCAGCCATGAATGGGCGCGCGAGGATTTCGCCGGCATCGTGCTGCTCCAGGCCATCGGGCAGTCGCTGACCTTGCTGCCGCTGATCATCACGCTGCTGTCCAATTCCGATCCGAGCCGTGCCACCTCGTTTGCTGCCTATATCCAGATCATGCGGCTCGGCGGCGCCGAGATTGGCGTGGCGTTGATGGGGACGTGGCTGCGCGTCCGCGAGCAGATCCATTCCTTCTATCTCGGCCAGAATCTCGGCGTCGGTGACGTCGACGTGATCCGCATGCTGAAACAGCTCGCCGACCATTTTGCGGCCCATGGTGCGGGTTCGGCCCAGGCCCGCGCGGTCGGCACGCTCGCGGGCTTGGTTCAGCGCGAGGCCAATGTGCGCGCCTATATCGACGGCTTCTGGCTGTGCTTCTGGGTGGCGATGGCCGCGCTCGGCGTCGTCGCGCTGGTCACCCGTGCGCCGCCCGGCCCGTTCACGCCAGCGCCGTTCGGCTTCGCCAGGATGCTGTTGCGCAAATGCGGGCTGTCGCTGACATAGGTTCGGGATCCAGACGTAACCAAGGTCGGTGGTCCTCGATGCTGTCTGATCATGGCGTCGTTAGCCACAAGCCTGACGGATGGCGATCTGAACCGGCGAGGGTGGCAACGCCGCGTCGAACTCGCCTGTTGGCAGCAGCGGTGGCTGTGCCATGAAACGCGGGCGCTTCCCCCGGTGCGGTTGCGCGGCGTGAACCAGGAATGGATGGCACAGATAAGCGGTACCTGCCGCACCAATTGCCAGTTCAACCTCGCAATCTTCCGTAGAAGCGTAACCGTTGGCAGAGATCTGCTCCAGCGTTGCGCCTGCATCGCCATAGGGCAGCAGCTCCCGGGCGATGGTGGCGTGTGAACCTTTCCGTATCTTCGTTGGCGCATCATCAGGGCCTACGTCCGAGAACAGGAAGAGCATCAGCAATGCGCGTCCGCTGCTCCTTACATTAACGCGCCACTGCATGAAGTCTGGATTGCCGAAGCCAAAACTCATGTCCACATGCCAGCCATCATCACCCGGGGATTCCGGTGAGGGAAAGCGGATCGGAAAAGTCCCGAGCGCTTTGGGCACGATCCAGCGACGGTCACCCGCGAGTTGGTCATAGGCTTCGTGCAGGATCGGCGTGTTGGCGGCTTCAATGAATGGTGGCGAAGACTTGGACCCCACCCGAACGACCGCCCGGGTCCAGCTTTCGGGCTCATGTGGCGACAGACCAATATCCGCCCACAATTCGTCCCTGCATTGTTCCGCAAGCTGCGTGCTGAAGGCATTCTCGATCTTGATGAAACCGTCGTCGATGAAGTCCCGGACCTGACAAGAGGTCACGCCGATGCGCTCGGTTTTGGGCATTGCACATTCTCCATTCGGCCATCGCGTCAGCGCAGCCGTCTTGATCTGATTGGCGCGGTGCGCCGAAACGACTTGTCGCTCAGATCAGCGGGAGGAATGTGGACGTGAAAATCATGCCGCGAACCTATACGGAGGCAAAGGGCAAAATCAAGGGCGGCGGACCGGAACGTTCCGACCAGGGCGCGTCGTATGATCGCGCCGCCAGGTTTGCTCGTCCGACCTGTGCGCTAGCGCATCTGCCGCGCCGGCTCGATCAGTTCGGGCCGTGGGCCTGAGAGCCGCTTGTGCATGTGCACCATGAAGGCCATGGCGAAGATCGGCGTCGCCAAATTGACGATCGGGATCGAGACGAAGGCTGCGATGAACAGGCCCGCGGTGAAGATGGTCGCGGCATTGTCGCGCCGCATCGCCTTGGCGTCCTCCGGCGAGCGAAACCGCATCGCCGCGAGTTCGAAATATTCGCGGCCGAGCAGCCAGGCCGTGGCGAGGAAGAAGACCAGGAAACCGGCGCCGGCGAAAAGCACCAGCGGCAACGCGACCAGATAGACCAGGATCGTCAGCAACGCGGTCTTGACGCCCTCGTAGATCGCCTGGCTGAACGGCAGCGCTATGCCCGGCCGCTCCGCCGGATAGTGCTCGCGCTCGACGATGTCGGCGACGTCGTCCACGAACAGGCTCGCGACCAGCGAGGTAATCGCGGGCATCAGGAACACAGCTCCGAACACGACGCCGAGGCCCGCGGCGATCGAAATGATCCAGGACAACACCTCGAGCGATGCGTGCCAGCCCGGACCGAGCAGGCCTTCCAGCCAGGCCTCGCCATAGGTCGCAAACCAGCTCAGGAGCCGCTGCAAGCCGATCGCCAGCACGATGATCAGCACCAGTGCGACGCCGATCGACCGCCACAGGATCGAGCGCATCGGCGGCGAAATCATTTGCGACAGCGCCTTGACGGCGGCATCCAGCATGGGAGTTCCTCTCACGACATCACCCGCGAGAGGTAGACACCCCGGGCCACTTCGGCAAGGGAGATCGACGGCACCGCTTATGGCCGGATTGACCGCTGGCATCAACGAAGCCACGATGAATTCGGCAAGACCGTTGCTTCACCAACCCGCTTGACAACACGCGGAACCAGCCGCGCAAAGGAACAGGCTCATATGGCGATGGAAGAATCGGCGGCCGGATTGCCGCTCGCAGGCGTGCGCGTCGTCGAGATGACCCACATGGTCATGGGCCCGACCTGCGGCATGATCCTGGCGCAGCTCGGAGCCGATGTGATCAAGGTCGAGCCGCCCGCGGGCGACAAGACCCGAAGCCTGGGGGGCATGGGCACGGCCTTCTTCCCGTTGTTCAACCGCGGCAAGCGCAGCGTGGTGCTGGATTTCGAGAAGCCTGAGGATCACGACACCATGCACCGGCTGCTGGCGACGGCCGACGTGTTCCTGGAAAATTTTCGCGACGGCCAGCTTGAGAAGCAGGGGCTTGGCGCCGACGAACTGCGCCGCCGGCATCCAGAGCTGATCATCGCCGGCCACAAGGGTTTTCTCTCGGGTCCCTACGAGCACCGCCCCGCGCTCGACGAGGTCGTGCAGATGATGGCGGGCCTTGCCGCCATGACCGGCACCAGCGAAAAGCCGCAGCGCGTCGGCTCGTCCGCCAACGACATCATGGGCGGCATGTTCGGCGTGATCGCGATCCTCGCGGCGCTCTATCAGAAGCGCGGTGGAAAACGCGATGGCGCCGACATCCGCATCGGCCTGTTCGAGAACTGCCTGTTCCTGGTTGCCCAGCACATGGTCGAATACGAGATGACCGGCAACAAGCCGCGCTCGATGCCGGAGCGCGAGCATGCCTGGCCGATCTACGACATCTTCGAGACCGCCGGCGGCGAGCGCATCTTCATCGGCGTCGTCACTGAAGGCCATTGGCAGAGCTTTTGCCGCGAGTTCGGCCTGACTGAATTCCTCGATGATCCCACCTTGCGCACCACGACCGATCGCATCCTGGCGCGCGGGCGGATCATTCCGCGCGCCGCCGGGATCATCAGGCAATGGGACGTGGCAAAACTGTCGCAGAGGCTCGATGCGCTCAACATCTGCTTCTCGCCGATCAACCGTCCCGAGGATCTCTTCACCGACCCGCATGTGCTGCGGCCGGGTGGGCTCGTCAACAATGTCACCGCCGACGGCAAGCCGTTCCGGGTGCCGGCGCTGCCGATCGAATGGAACGGCAGCCATATCGGCGAAGGCCTGAACGTCGCGCCGCTCGGCGCCGACACTGCGGCCGTTCGCGCCGAGATCGACACCGAAAGCAAAGACGTCACGTCAAAAACAACAGGGAGGCGCGGATGAGCCGGATTCAGGAGATTTACCCCGCAGAGCGCGTCAGCCTGCGCGAAGTCGGCCTGCGCGACGGGCTCCAGCTCGTGAAGAAAATTCCGTCGACCGACGCCAAGCAGCGCTGGGTGCGCGAGGAATATGCCGCCGGCGTGCGGCATTTCGAGGTCGGCTCGTTCCTGCCGGCAAAGACGTTTCCGCAATTCGTCGATGTTCGTAATGTCGTCGCGACCGTCGCTTCATTGCCCGGCGCGCATGGCATCGCGCTTGCGCTCAACGAGCGCGGCGTCAACGAGGCGCTGGAATCCGGCGTCGGCGAGATCGCCTCGGTGGTCTCGGCAACGGAAGAGCACAGCCAGGCCAATGCGCACCGCTCGCGCGAGTCCGCCATCGCCAATCTGAAACGCCTGTGCGAGCTGCGCGATGCCACCAGCCACAAGCCGCTCGTCAACGCGGCGATCTCGATGGCGCTGGGCTGCTCGATCACCGGGGCGGTTGACCCTGCGGAAGTGCTGCGGCTGGTCGACAAATGCCTGGAGGCTGGTGTCGATTTCGTCGGCATCGCCGACACCGTCGGCTATGCCGGGCCGAAGCAGGTGGCGGAGCTGACGCGCGCCGTGGTGAAGCTTGCAGGGTCAAAGCCGATCTGCATCCATCTCCACGACACCCGCGGCATGGGCATCGCGAACGCGGCCGCCGCGCTCGACGAAGGCGCGCGTATCCTCGACGGCTCGCTCGGCGGCCTCGGCGGCTGCCCCTTCGCGCCCGGCGCGACCGGCAATGTCGTGTTCGAGGATCTCGTCTTCCTATGCGAGAGCAAGGGTTTTCCGACCGGCATCGATTTGGAGAAACTGATCACGGTGCGCAGGATCCTGCGCGAGGAGATGCCGAACGAAACGCTGTATGGCGGCATCGCGCGGGCCGGGTTGCCGGGTGGGAATGCGAAGGCAGCTTAAATCCGCAAGCGGAATGCTCTTCCCTTCTCTCCTTGTGGGAGAAGGTGGCGCGAAGCGCCGGATGAGGGGTTTCTCTCCGCGAGCTCGAAGAGGAGTAGTCGCGGAGACATACCCCTCACCCGTCTCGCCGCTTCGCGGCGAGCCACCCTCTCCCACAAGGGGAGAGGGGAACGCACCGTCTATTCGGCAAATCTACTCATGCCGGTGCGCCTGCTTCCGCGCCTTCGCCTGCTTACCGTCCCCCGTCGGAATCATCACCACACGGCCATAACGCACGCCGCGTTCGGCGATGATGTGGTCGGCGAAATGTCTGACCTCGGAGGCGTCGCCGCGCAGTGCCGTCATCTCCATGCAATTGGTGTCGTCGAGATGGACGTGCAGCGTCGCCAGCGCGAGGTCGTGGTGACCATGGAATTCCTGCACCAGGCGTTTTGAGAGATCGCGGGCGGCGTGGTCGTAGACATAGACGAGACCGGCGACGCAGGGCCCGGCCTGTGCGGTGTCCTCGCTGCTCTGTTGCAAGCCGGCGCGCGCGAGATCGCGGATGATCTCGGAGCGGTTCTGGTAGCCGCGCGCTTCCGCCGCAGCGTCGATCTCTGCCAGCAGATCGTCTTCGATCGTGATCGTAATTCACTGCATCAAGATGCTCCCTCCCAAGCTCGATGCCATTTTACACGGATTCCGCGACGCTCACAGCCGCGTTGCCCGCAGCCGCAGCGCGTTCCCGACCACGCTGACCGAGGACAGCGCCATCGCGGCCGCGGCGATGATCGGCGACAGCAGCACGCCGAAAGTTGGATAGAGGATGCCGGCCGCGATCGGAATGCCTGCGGCGTTGTAGATGAAGGCGAAGAACAGGTTTTGCCGGATGTTGCTCATCGTCGCCTGCGACAGTTTTCGCGCCCGCACGATGCCGGTGAGATCGCCCTTCAGCAGCGTGACGCCGGCGCTCTCCATCGCCACATCAGTGCCGGTGCCCATGGCGATGCCGACTTCGGCAGCGGCCAGCGCCGGCGCGTCGTTGACGCCGTCACCGGCCATCGCGACGCTGCGGCCGGCCTTCTGCAGCTTCGTCACCACCGCGCTCTTCTGGTCCGGCAGCACCTCGGCCTCGACATCGGCGATGCCGAGCCTGCGCGCCACGGCTTCCGCCGTGGTGCGGTTGTCGCCGGTCAGCATGATGACCTTGATGCCCTCGGCCGCCAGTGCCTTCAGCGCCTCCGGGGTCGAAGCCTTGACCGGATCGGCGATCGCGAACAGGCCGGCAAGCCGGCCGTCGACGGCCATGTTGATCACGGTCGCACCATCGCCGCGCAGCCGTTCGGCCTCGCCATCGAGGGTTTTGGTGTCGACGCCGATCGACGTCAGATATCGGGCATTGCCGAGCACGATGGTTTTGCCATCGACCTTGCCGGTCGCGCCCTTGCCGGTCGGCGAATCGAATTGTTCGACCTGGCCCAGCGCGAGTTGCTTCTCCTTCGCCGCGCGCATGATCGCGTCGGCCAGAGGATGCTCGCTGGCGCGCTCGACGCTGGCGGCCATGCGGAGGATATCATCTTCCGCAAAACCGGCAGCCGGCACGATCGCGACCACCTTCGGCTTGCCCTCGGTCAGCGTGCCGGTCTTGTCGACCACCAGCGTGTCGATCTTCTCCATCCGCTCCAGCGCCTCGGCGTTCTTGATCAGGACGCCTGCTTGCGCGCCGCGGCCGACGCCGACCATGATCGACATCGGGGTCGCCAGGCCAAGCGCGCAGGGGCAGGCGATGATCAGCACGCTGACGGCGGCGACGAGGCCGAAGGCCAGCCGCGGCTCCGGCCCGAACCAGGCCCAGGCCGCGAAGGCAGCGACCGCGACCGCAATCACCGTCGGCACGAACCAGCCCGCGACCTGGTCGGCGAGGCGCTGGATCGGCGCCCGCGAGCGCTGTGCGTCCGCGACCATCTGCACGATCTGCGACAGCAGCGTCTCACGCCCGACCTTGTCCGCGCGCATGATGAAGCTGCCGGACTGGTTGAGCGTGCCGGCGATCACCTTCGCGCCGGTCTCCTTGGTGACCGGCATGGATTCGCCTGTGACGAGCGACTCGTCGAGCGAGGAACGGCCTTCCAGAATGATGCCGTCGACCGGCACTTTCTCGCCCGGACGCACGCGCAGGCGGTCACCGGCATGAAGTGCGTCGATCTCGACCTCGTGCTCGCTGCCGTCAGCATCGACGCGGCGCGCGGTCTTCGGGGCGAGCTGCAGCAGCGCCTTGATCGCACCCGAGGTCGCGTCGCGTGCGCGCAGCTCCAGCACCTGCCCGAGCAGCACCAGCACAGTGATGACCGCCGCGGCCTCAAAATAAACCGCGACCGCGCCTTCATGGCCGCGGAAGGTGGCCGGAAAAATCTGCGGCGCGATGGTGCCGATCAGGCTGTAGACATAGGCAACGCCCGTGCCCATCGCGACCAGCGTGAACATGTTGAGGTTGCGCGTCAGCAGCGACTGCCAGCCGCGGACGAAGAACGGCCAACCGGCCCACAGCACCACGGGCGTGGCGAAGACGAGCTGGATCCAGTTCGACAGCGTCGCATCGATCCAGTTGTGCGGGCCCGCGAGATGGCCGCCCATCTCCAGCACCACTGCCGGCAAAGCCAGCGCGCCGCCGATCCAGAACCGCCGCGTCATGTCGGCAAGCTCGGGATTGGGGCCGGTCTCCAGGCTCGCCACTTCCGGCTCCAGCGCCATGCCGCAGATCGGACAGCTTCCGGGCCCGGCCTGGCGGATCTGCGGATGCATCGGGCAGGTGTAGATCGTGCCCGCCGGCATCTCGGGCTCGGGCGTCTTGTCCTTGGCGAGGTACTTTGCGGGATCCTCGGCGAATTTGGTGCGGCAGCCGGCCGAGCAGAAATGGAAGGTCGCGCCGTGATGGTCGAAGCGGTGCTTGGACGTCGCGGGATCGACGGTCATGCCGCAGACGGGATCGCGGACTTTTGCCGCGGCGCCGTGGTCATGCGCGTGATCGCCGTGCGCGCCGCAGCAGGAGGCAGCGGCGGGCTTGTCAACCGGGTCAACTTTACTGGAACAGCCGCATCCGGAATGTGTTTCCGGCTTGTGATGGTGTTCGTGTTCGGCGTCGTTCATTGCCACGCTCCGGCCTTGCAAGTTATACCCTGGGGGGGTATATAGTCCGCATGCGCAAGGACATCAAGGCATCCGTCGGAAAACGGCTCGGCCGGATCGAGGGGCAGGTTCGCGGCCTCTCGAAAATGGTCGAGGAAGACCGCTATTGCATCGACATCGTCACGCAGATCTCGGCGGTGCGCGCCGCGCTGCGCCGGGTCGAGGAAGAGGTTTTGAAAGATCACGTCGCCCATTGCGTCGAGCATGCGATCGCGAGCGGCGACAAGGCCGATCAGCGCGAGAAGATCGCAGAGCTGATGGCGGTGATTGGGCGGGCGGAGCGGTAGGTCGCCGTCATTGCGAGGAGCGTAGCGACGAAGCAATCCAGACTGTTCGGGCAGAGACGGTCTGGATTGCTTCGCGCCGCTCGCAATGACGATGTTGGAGGGACGGCTAGGCCGCCATCTCCAACGCGTATCCTTGCGCGCGGTACTTTGCGAGATCGTTCAGCAGCACAAAATGCTCGGAGAAGGCAACGCTCATCTCCGCGGCCGCCTCACGCATCACTTCTTCAGCCGGAACCGGCGCCTCTTCGTCAATCGCTTCAGGAACGAGCGGCGGCGCACTGAACGTTTCTGGAAACACACCGAAGGTGCCGGCTACCTCCTCGAGCGGCTTCTGCTTGTCGGCCCAGTGCAAGGCGGTGTAGTCGAAGCCGTGCACGATGGTGGGTTTGACGACTTCGAAATAGGGCGAGATGTCGAAGTCGCGGGGCATGTAGAGCGAGGAATCGCGGATGTGCAGGATCTCGCGGCGGGCAGCACGGCTGCCGGCCTTGGTGATCTTGGGCAGGATCGGGTAACGCACGGCGTCGAACGCCTGCGCGATCAGGGCCGAGCAGATGATCTTGGTGGGATCGCCCGAGCCGATCGAGATCATGCGGCGCCGCCAGCGCTGCGGGATCGGCAGCGGAAACAGAAAGCGCATCAGGTCGACGATGTTCTTTGTGTCGTAGCCGAAGCCGATGCGGTTGATCGCATAGCGGCAGACCGTGGTGCGGTCCTCATAGGACAGCCCGACCGGGCGGCAGACGCGGGTGTGATAGGGGAAATATTTCGACAGCGGCGCGGAGGTGACGCCTTCGCCGATATTGGCCTCGATCAGCACGTGCGGCTCGCCGTCGGGCTCTTCCGCGCCCTCGATCGGGCCGACATAGAGTGCGCCGTGGGACCAGGTCGACTGCGTCAGATATTTGATGATGCCCGAGATGCGGTTGTTGCCCTCGACCAGCAGCACGTCGCCCGGCTCGATGACGCCGCGCAGATGCTCGGGGTCGCTCGGCGTGAACGGCTCATAGCCCGGCACCTCCTTCGAGAGGTACGCGGCAATCAGCTTGCCGACTGAATCAAGGACCGTCCCCATTTCAAAACTCCCCCACGGCCTTTTCCGGCCGTCTTTTTCTCTTCTCTACCATGGTCTGAACGTGTTGCAATTCGGTTCATCGCTCTGTGACATCAAGCACGATTGATTCACCATGATGGTTGCCGCGCAACATCAGATACGGCAAGGTTCGCTAGCTGTTCCCGTTTGCTGCAAGTCTCCGGAAACCATGCCATGACAATCACGCGCCGCAGCTTCCTATCGGCATCGGCGGGCCTTGCCGCGACGCCGGTCCTGCGCGCAACCGCCGCAACCCTGCCGCGGGAGGCTGACATCGTCGTGATCGGTGCGGGCGCGGCCGGAATTGCCGCGGCGCGGCGCATCATGGCGGCCAATCGCAAGGTCGTGGTGGTGGAAGCTGCGTCGCAGATCGGCGGCCGCTGCATCACGGATACGATCACCTTCGACACGCCGTTCGATCGCGGCGCGCGCTGGATGCACAATCCCGACACCAATCCGATGATCCGGCTGGCGCGCAGCGCCGGGCTCGACGTTCTGCCGGCGCCGTCAGGCCAGAAGATGCGCATCGGTCGCCGCAACGCACGCGCCGGCGAGACCGAGGAGTTCCTGGCGGCGCTGGTGCGCGCCAACCGCGCCATCGACGAGGCCGCGCGCGGCAAGCTTGATACCGCCTGCGCCTCGGTGCTGCCGAAGGACCTCGGCGATTGGGCCGGCGCGGCCGAGTTCATGCTGGGCGCGAGCTTCGCCGGCAAGGACCTGAAGGAGTTGTCTGCGATCGACAAGGCGCGGGCACAGGATCGCAACGCCGCGATCGCCTGCCGCCAGGGCTTGGGGACCCTGATCACCAAACTCGGTGAGCAGGCGCCGGTCGCGCTGTCGACGCCGGCGAGTCGGATCGTCTGGAGCAATCGCGACGTCAGCGTGGAGACACAGGCCGGCAGGATCGCCGCCCGCGCCGCCATCATCACGGTCTCGACCAATGTGCTGATTTCGGGCGCGATCAAGTTTGGGCCTGACATTCCCAAGCGTACGCTCGATGCCGCGTCAAAGCTTACGCTCGGAAGTTATGATCACATCGTGCTGCAACTGCCGGGCAATCCGCTCGGCCTGTCGCGCGACGACATCCTGATCGAGCAGAGCAATTCGACGCGCACGGCGCTGATGTTCGCCAATATCGGCGGTTCCTCGCTATGTTCGATCGATGTCGGCGGCTCGTTCGGCCGCGATCTCACCCAGCAAGGCGAGAAGGCGATGACGGCCTTCGCCAGAGAATGGATCACGAAGCTGTTCGGCAGCGAGGTAGCCGCCGCCGTGCAGAAAGCCAGCGTGACGCGCTGGAACGCCTCGCCGTTCGTGATGGGTGCGATGTCGGCGGCCTCGCCCGGCGGTCAGCTCTCGCGAAGAATCCTTGCCGAGCCGATCGGCAACATGTTCCTCGCCGGCGAAGCCACGCACGAGACGCTGTGGGGCACCGTCGACGGCGCCTGGGAAAGCGGCGAGCGGGCCGCGGACGCGGCCTTGCGCAAGATCGGCGCGCTCAAGGACGAGCCGGCCGATGTCCCGACGCAGTCGACGAAGAAGCGCAGAGCGCCGCGGCAATAGGGCAATTGAGTCATCGTCGTCCTGGACAAGCGCAGCGCAGATCCAGGACCCATGACCCCAGGAAGTGGTTTGGCGAAAGCCTGGGGTTATAAACGCTGACCGGGGTAATGGGTCCTGGCTTTCGCCAGGACGACAATTGATGGCTACCGCAACACCCCATCCAGCACCGGCAGTCCTGCAATCACGGCCACCGCGATCAGCGCGTAGCAAATGGCGCGAAACACTTTCTCGCTGGCACGGCCGAACAGCGACGCACCGAAGGCGACGCCGATCGCATAGACCGGACCGACGATGAGCGAAAGCACGAGCGACTCGCGGCTGATCAGGCCGGTGGTCGCGTAACTGATCATCGAGAAGAAGTCCGACGCGCCGAAAAACAGCAGGATGTTGGCGCGCGCGATGATCGGGGCGATGGGGCGGCCGAGCCAATAGCCGACGATCGGCGGGCCGCCGGTCTGGGCGAGGCCGCTGCAGAAGCCGGAGAGGCTGCCGATGCCGACCGAAAGCCAAGCGTGGTCCTTGCCGCGATAGCGCCAGCCCGACAGCAACAGAAGCAGCAGCGCGGCGACGAAGCAGGAGATGATCCATCTCGTCGTGACGGGTTCGAGCACGCTGAGGAAATAGGTGCCGACGGGGACGCCGACCAGCGCGCCCAGCACGATCACGGCGGTGGCCTTGCGGTCGGCCTTGCGCCAGGCGTCGGGCAGCAGCGGCGCGGCCGCGACGAAGTCGATCACGAGGAGCAGTGCGGCAACCAGACGCGGCGCCGCGATGCTGCTCGCCAGCGGCATGAAGATCAGGGCCGAGCCGAAGCCCGAGAAGCCGCGCGCGGTGCCCGAAACGAAAGCGACGGCGCAGAGCGCCATCGCAACGGTGAGGCTGACGTCCTTTGGAAGAAAGTCAGTGAGACTCATGCTCTAGATTTCTCGAGCATGATCATGCTCTCAAAGTGCCGCCGGTCTTCTTCGTCACCTCCGCCACGATCTTCGCGGCGACGGCCTCGATCTCCTGGTCGGTCAGGGTCTTTTCGCGCGGCTGGATCGTTACCGCGATGGCGATCGACTTCTTGCCATCGTCGATGCCCTTGCCTTCGTAGACGTCGAACACGTTCACGGCGGTGATCAGCTTCTTGTCGACGCCCTGAGCCGCGCGCACGATCTCGCCGCTCTTCACGGTGCGATCGACGATGAAGGCGAAATCGCGTGAGACCGGCTGGAATGCCGACAGCTCGATCACGGGCTTGGCACGGGTCGGCTTCTTCTTCGCCTCGGGGATGCGGTCGAGGATCACCTCGAATACCATCAGCGGGCCGCCGGCACCGAGCGCCTCGAGTGCGCGCGGATGCATCTCTCCGAAATAACCCAGCACGTTCTGCGGCCCGATCTGGATCGTACCGGATCGCCCGGGATGCAGCCAGGACGGGCCGCCCGCGACGATCTGAAGCGCCTGCATCGGTGCCCCTGCGGCGGCGAGCACCGCGAGCGCATCGGCCTTGGCGTCGAACAAGTCAGCCTGCGCCGAACCCGACCAATGCCGTCCCAGACCTTGCGACGACGCAAAGCCGCGGCGGGCGCCGCTTGCCGCCATGAATTGATCCTGCGGCCGATCGCCCTTGAACACCTGCCCGACCTCGAACAGCGCGACATCGCCAAAGCCGCGATCGGCATTGGCCTGCGCCGCCGCGATCAGGCCCGCCAACAGGGTCGGGCGCATGTCGGACAGATCCGACGCGATCGGGTTGGCGACCTCGAGTTCGCGCTGGCCGCCGCCGAACAGCTTTGCGGCGGACTTGGTGATGAAGGACCAGGTCACCGCTTCGATGATGCCGCGGCTCGCCAGCGCGCGCCTGGCGCGGCGGGTGCGGAGCTGGAGCGGGGTCAGCACGGGTTTGCGTGCGTCCTCGCCGCGCTCGAACGGCGTCATCGGCACCTTGTCGACGCCGTGGATGCGGACGACTTCCTCGACGATGTCGGCCTTGCCGTGCACGTCGGTGCGCCACGACGGCACCGCGACCTTCACGACCGGGCCCGGGCCCGCCATCATGAAGCCGAGATGGGTCAGGATGCGCTTCATCTCCGGCATCGGCACTTCGATGCCCGAGAGCCGCTTGACCTCGGTGACCGGAAAATCGATCACGCGGTCGTCGCCGAAGGTCTTGCCGACAACGACGTTCTCCGACGGAGTGCCGCCGCACATCTCCATCACCAGTTTCGTCGCGAGCTCCAGCCCCGGCACCATGAAGGCCGGATCTACACCGCGCTCGAAACGATAACGCGCGTCCGAATTGATGCCGAGCTTGCGGCCGGTCTGGGCGATGTTGATCTCGTTCCACAGCGCCGATTCGATCAGCACGTCGGTGGTGGTCTCGTCGCAGCCCGAGGCCTCGCCGCCCATGATGCCGGCGAGCGATTCGACGCCGTGCTCGTCCGCGATCACGCAAATCGCGGGATCGAGATTGTAGCTGCGGCCGTCGAGCGCGAGCAGCGTCTCGCCGTCACGGGCGCGGCGCACCACGAGATTGCCCTTCACTTTCTTCGCGTCGAACACGTGCAGCGGCCGCGCGCGGTCGTAGGTCATGAAGTTGGTGATGTCGACCAGCGCGTTGATCGGGCGCAGGCCGATCGCGGTCAGCCGCTTCTGCAGCCATTCCGGCGACGGTCCGTTCTTCACGCCACGCACGAGCCGTAGTGCAAAGCCCGGGCACAGCGCGGCGTCCTCAACCGTGACCTTCACCGGGCAGGGGAATTCGCCCTTGATCGGCTTGATGGTGGGGTCCTTGAACTTGCCCATGTCGGCGGCGGCAAGATCGCGCGCGATGCCGTGCACGCCGGTGCAGTCCTGCCGGTTCGGGGTCAGATTGATCTCGACCACGGGATCGCCGAGGCCGGCCCATGCGGCGTAAGCAGCGCCGATCGGCGCATCCGCGGGCAATTCCATGATGCCGTCATGGTCGTTGGAAATCTGCAGTTCGGCCGCCGAGCACAGCATGCCGCGGCTCTCGACGCCGCGGATGGTGCCGACCCCGAGCGTGATGTCCTTGCCGGGAATGTAGGTGCCGGGCGGCGAAAACACGCTGACGAGACCCGTCCGCGCATTCGGCGCGCCGCACACCACCTGCACGGGCGCTCCACCGTCGCCGGTGTCGACCATGCACACGCGCAGCCGATCCGCATTCGGATGCTGCTCGGCGGATATCACCTTCGCGATGGTGAAGGGCTTCAGCGCCTTCGCCTTGTCCTCGATGTTCTCGACCTCGAGCCCGATCATGGTGAGCTTCTCGGCGAGCTTGTCCAAGGGCTCGTCGGTGTCGAGATGTTCCTTCAGCCAGGCGAGGGTGAATTTCACGAGCTCAGCCCTCCCGCGAGCGTGGGTACTTCCAGCGGCTTGAAGCCGTAATGGGACAGCCAGCGGACGTCGCTGTCGAACAGCTGGCGCAGGTCGGCGATGCCGTATTTCAGCATGGCGATGCGGTCGATGCCCATGCCCCAGGCGAAGCCTTGGTACTCGTCGGGATCGATGCCGCAGGCGCGCAGCACGTTCGGATGCACCATGCCGCAGCCGAGAATCTCGAGCCAGTCCTCGCCCTCACCGAAGCGGATCTCGCCCTTGTCGCGGCGGCACTGGATGTCGACTTCCAGCGACGGCTCGGTGAACGGGAAGAACGAGGGCCGGAAGCGCATGTTGATGTGATCGACCTCGAAGAACGCCTTGCAGAACTCGTGCAGGATCCATTTGAGGTGGCCGAGATGGGAGTGCTTGTCGATGACGAGGCCTTCGACCTGGTGGAATTGCGGCGTGTGGGTCGCATCCGAATCGATGCGATAGGTACGGCCCGGGCAGATCACGCGGATCGGCGGCTTCTGGCTCAGCATGGTGCGCACCTGCACCGGCGAGGTGTGGGTGCGCAACAGCATGCGGGAGCCGTCCTCCTTCGGATGGAAGAAGAAGGTGTCGTGCATCTCGCGCGCGGGATGGCCTTCCGGAAAATTCAGCTTGGTGAAGTTGTAGTCGTCGGTCTCGATATCCGGGCCTTCGGCGACCGAGAATCCCATGTCGGCAAAGATCGTGGTAAGCTCGTCCCAGACTTGGCTCAGCGGATGGATGCGGCCGGCCTCGGCCGGCGCATCGCGCAACGGCAGGGTGACGTCGATGGTTTCCGACGCAAGCCGCGCGTCGAGCGCCGCCGATTTCAAGACGTCGCGCCGCGCGGCGAGCGCTTCGGTGACCTTGTCCTTGGCCTGGTTGATCGCAGCGCCCTGGGTCTTGCGCTCGTCCGGCGACATTTTTCCGAGCGTGGCAAGCAGCGCCGAGATCGAGCCCTTCTTGCCGAGGGCTGCGACGCGTACCGCTTCGAGGGCGGCCTCGTCGCCGGCGGCGGCGATCTGGTCGAGGATGGATGTTTCGAGCGTTGCGAGGTCGGACACGGTCAAATCCCTGCTGCCAAATTCGGCTGGGTTGTCGCCGCCCGAAGGCCGTAACGTCAAGCGAAAAGCCGGTCATTCGGGCTGACGAGCGGCTGGGTTGAACCTCGCGCGGGAGGCTGGCACCAAGGGGGATACGAGGAGGCTTTCGCGATGCTCTCAAGATCCGGTCTGGCTGCTCTCGCCGTCGTTCTCTTGGTCGCGAGCACCCCGGCGCGCGCCATGGTCTGCATGGAGAAATCCATGACGCTGGACGAGGTCGTCGACACCATCGCTGCCCAGAAGGGCTGCGAAAGTGCGATGAAGGTGTTTCAGGATTGCCAATTGACCGCGAGCGGCGATGTCCAGCTCGGCGCCGCCGTCGAGAAGAAATGCGAGGCGGACTTCATGCCCGGCCTCAACATTGCGCGGAAACGGGCTTACCAACGCGAGCTGCGCGTGTGCGACCGCAAGTACCGGAATAAATCCGGCACCATGTATCTGTCGTTCACAGCATTCTGCCGGGCGGAGATCGCCCAGCGCTATTCGCAACGCGCGCTGAAGGCCGGCGGAGCCGGCCGTTAGCTCAGGCCGCCAGAGCGGCCTTGGCCTTCTCGGCGATCGCCTGGAACGCTGCGGGCTCGCTGATCGCGAGATCCGACAGCACCTTGCGGTCCACGGTGATCCCGGACTTGGCCATGCCGTCGATAAAGCGGCTGTAGGTCAGGCCGAACGGACGCACGGCAGCGTTGATGCGCTGGATCCAGAGCGCGCGGAACGTCCGCTTCTTGCGCTTGCGATCACGGAAGGCATACACGAGAGCTTTCTCGACCGCCGGCTTGGCGGTGCGGATCGTGTTCTTGCGGCGGCCACGGAAACCCTTGGCGGCCTTGTAGACTTTCTTGTGCTTGGCGTGGGCGGTCACACCGCGTTTGACGCGAGCCATGACAAAAATCCTTCAGAAGTGACTTGATGTTCGGATCGCCGCGAAAGCTGCGGCGCGGGTGGCAATGATCGTGGACGCGATCAGGCGTTCGGCAAGAAGTACTTCTTGACGTTGTCGCCGTCGGTCTTGAACAGCACGGCGGTGCCGCGCAGCTGCCGGATCTGCTTCTTCGTCCGCTTGATCATGCCGTGACGCTTGCTGCGATGAGCGAACATCACTTTGCCGGTGGCAGTCACCTTGAAGCGCTTTTTAGCGCCCGATTTGGTCTTCAGCTTGGGCATTTGGCTCTCCTAATGGCCATAGAAATCCGCCCGCGAAGGCGGCTGGCCGTCAAAATGCTCGTTAGAGCGTTGATTGTGCTCAGGTTTTACGAACAAGCGCGAAACCCGCACGGACACCGCCACGGCAGCCCTTAATCAGCCGGGCAATGAAGGCTGGGCTTATGACAGAGGACGGGCGAATTGGCAACGATGAACCGGTGGAACCTAGCCGCCGACTATCCGGAATTGCTAACCTCATGTCCGAGCCGTGTCGCCCGGAGCAGGATTAAAATGCCCTATTTTTCCCAATCGCTTCCGTCTTTGACGGATGTCGCTCGTCCGCGCCGCCTGGCGCTGTTGGCTGTGCTCGCCATGGCTGCGTTTCCGTCGACTGCCGATGCTCGCATCCGCGGCTATGACGGCGTCTGGAACGTCACCTTCGCCACCACCCGTGGCAATTGCAGCTCCGGCTACAGCGTTCCCTTCACCGTCGCCGGCAGTCGGGTGTCGTCCGCCGGCGGTGGCCGGGTCTCCGGCAAGGTCAATCGCAGCGGTGGCGTCGCGGTCGAGGTTTCGGTCGGGGCGTCCCATGCCAGCGGCGGCGGCCGGCTCGCCGGCGCGGCCGGGACCGGCTCCTGGCACGGCATCATCTCCGGCGACCGCTGCAGCGGCATCTGGCAGGCGACAAGGACGTAATTCGAGCGAGCCATCTCCGCGATGGAGGTGCGCTCCCTCTCCCGCAAGCCGGAGAGGTCGCAGCGGTGCTCGCGGCTCGAATATCCGACAAAAAAACAAAACGGCCCGCCGGAGATCCGGACGGGCCATTGAATTCTTCAGCCTAAAGAACCGGCGTCAGCGCGGCGCCAGAACCATGACGACCTGACGGCCCTCGAACCGCGCGTCCTGCTCCACCTTGGCGAGCTCGGCGACGTCGGTCTTGATCTTGTCGAGCAGCTTGGTGCCGATCTCCTGGTGCGCCATTTCGCGGCCGCGATAGCGCAGGGTGATCTTGACCTTGTCGCCTTCTTCGAAGAACCGCTGCATGGCGCGCATCTTCACTTCGTAATCGTGGTCGTCGATCATCGGGCGGAGCTTGATCTCCTTGATCTCGACGATCTTCTGCCGCTTGCGGGCTTCAGTGGCTTTTTTCTGCGCGGCGTACTTATACTTCCCGTAGTCCATGATCTTGCAGACGGGAGGGCTGACGTTCGGCGAGATCTCGACCAGATCCATGCCGGCTTCCTGGGCCAAGCGGATAGCCGCGACGGTCTCGATGGTGCCCTTGTTGTCACCGGTCTGATCGATCAGCTGGATCTGCGCATTGCGAATATCGTCATTGATGCGCGGCCCGTCTTTGGCGGCAGTGGGCGGGGCTTTATTTGGACGGCGAATGGGTGGTTCTCCAAAGTTATGAAAAGAGGCGGCTATTTTGCAGGAAGATACGGTTGCCGGCAAGCAATCGCTCGTGCGGCGGTCGAAAAAGCCTCAAATGCGAGGCATTTTGGCCACGGCGGGGCACGCAGAGGGACATAGACACCTTGCTTCTGTTCCGCAAGCGTCCCAAAGGGCCAATGACGACGTCCAGCTGCGCTGCGGAGCACGTCCGGACAGCTCAAACCGCACAGCCAGAGTAAACGTTCCATGAATCACCCAATTCCCGATGCCGTGCTCGACTTCATCGATGTGGGCGAAGGCCCCTCCGCACGCCGGATCGCGGTGCGCCGCCGCGCGGCCCAAAAATCTGGTCAAGAATCTGATCAAGAATCTGGTCCAGAACCTGGTCAAGGACCGGGACTGGTCTGGCTCGGCGGGTTCAAATCGGACATGCGGGGCAGCAAGGCCGTGGCGCTGGACGAATGGGCCCGGGACCACGGCCGCGCCGTGGTCCGTTTCGATTATTCCGGCCACGGCGAATCCGGCGGCGATTTCGCCGACGGAACCATCGGGCGCTGGCTCGAGGAAAGCGTCGCGGTATTCGAGCGATTCTGCGACGGCCCGCAAGTCCTGATCGGCTCGTCGATGGGCGGCTGGATGGCGCTGCTGCTCGCGCGCGAGATCAAAAAGCGTTCTGGCAAGGCCTCGCTGGCGGGCCTGGTGCTGATCGCGCCGGCGCCGGACTTCACCGAGGAACTGATGTGGAAGAATTTTCCGGCCGCGGTGAAGAAAGAAATCGAGACCAAAGGCGTCTGGCTGAGACCATCGGATTATGGCGACGGCTCGCCCTATCCGATCACGCGAAATCTGATCGAGGAGGGGCGCAACCACCTCGTGCTCGGCAGCGCCATCGATCTCGGCTGTCCCGTCCGCATCCTGCAAGGTGCGCAGGATCCTGACGTGCCCTGGCAGCACGCGTTCGCGCTGACCCATCGCCTGCCGGCCGACGACGTCGTGCTGACCATGATCCAGGACGGCGATCACCGCCTCTCGCGCCCGCAGGACATCGCCCGCATTCTTGCCGCCGTGGCCGAGATCGGGTGAAATCGCCACCTAGCACTCGGTGTCATCGCCCGACTCGATCGGGCGATCCAGTATTCCAGAGGCGCTCGTGCTCAAGCCGAGAAGCCGCGGCGTACTGGATGCCCCGGTCAAGCCGGGGCATGACTGAGAATGGGAGGGGAGAATCGCCGATGACCACCACCGCCATGCTGCGCGCGTTCTGCGACGCCGTCGAACAACGCAACGGAAAAGCCTTCGCGGATCTCTTCACCGAGGACGGCGTCTATCACGACGTGTTCTATGGCGCCTTCGCCGGCCGCGAGAAGATCGCCGCGATGATCGACGACTGGTTCTATCGCACGGCGACCGACTTCCGCTGGGACATGCACGACCCGGTGTCAAACGGCACCACGCTCTATACGCGCTACACGTTCAGCTATCGCTCCACCTTGCCGGAGACTAATGGCGCGCGGGCGATGTTCGAGGGCGTGGCGATCATGACGCTTCGCGACGGCAGGATCGTCAGCTATCACGAGGTCGCCAACACGGCGCCGGCGTTTGTCGATCTGAAGTTTGCGCCGGAACGGATTGCGAAGATCGTCGCCAGGCAAGGCGCGGAGCTCAAGGCGCGGCCTGAGATGAAGCGGCATCTCGCCTAGCCGTCGTTCTTGCGCACCTACCGTTTCGACGGATTTACCATCGGCTTGCGCTGCGCCAGCGCGGCGACCGTGGCGGTGCCGATCGGGCCCTGCTCGTCATAGAGCCAGCATTCGCCGATCGCGACACCGTCGGTGGCCTGGTGGTTCACCACCTCGAAGCCGATCCAGCTCGTCACCGGCAGGCGGTGCAGATAGATTGTGACGTCGCTGTTGATGTAGCCGAGCCCCTTGTCGCCGGCGTTCGCGAACGGACTGGCGAAGTCGGCGCCGGTGGCGACATGGACGAACGGCGTCATCGGCACGCCCGCGACCAGCTCGCGCACCTCGCTCATCCAGAGTTTTCTCGGCCCGAGCGAGCCCATCTGGCCGACAATCGGTCGCGTGGTCCATTTGCCGTTCATGCCGAGCCTGGGATCGGTCGGCTTGGGAATGTCGGCCGGCTTCGGCACGTCCCAGTTCGGCGGCGACCAGACATTGCCGTCCGGATCCTGCGTTCGCCGCAACAGCTGGCACGAGGCGCGCGCCATGCCGATGCCGCCGGAAAAGAACTCCGCTTCCACGACGCGGATGCGCATCCCGTCGCGCACCAGCCGTGTCGTCACCTCGATCGGCTTGTCGATGGTCGGCAGCCGAAACATATCCACGGTCAGCCGCGCCGGCACGAATTCGGGGCCGGAATGGCGCTCCTCGATGGCGAAGCCGAGAAGGCCGACGATGACGCGTCCGTGCAGCGATTTCGGATCCCACGGGCCGTTGGCGACTTCCGTCGGGTGGAATGTGTCGCCGTCGCGGGTGAAGAAAGGCATGTTTGTCATGATGCGCGAGCTTGAAGGAACGTGTGGGGAAATCAAGGGTGGCGAGAGCGTGCCTGCTCGCCACAACAACAGGTGTCATCGCCCGGCTTGACCGGGCGATCCAGTACTCCGAGCTGGCAGTGATTGAATCGATGGGCCGCGGCGTACTGGATGCCCCGCTTTCGCGGAGCATGACAGCGGAGGATTAGGGGGCGGTGCGCCACTCCTCACGCACGCTTTCGTCGCTCTCGCCAGCAATCGCATTCGTCCTGATCGCCTCGAACTCATCCCGTGGCATCAACTGCCCCAGCGCCCACACCGCAGCCCCGCGCACCAGCGCGCTCTCATCGCCCAGCAATCGCCGCGCCTCGTCCGCCAGCGCGATATCACCGGAGTTGCCGATCGCGATCAGCACGTTGCGCAAAAAGCGGTCGCGGCCGATGCGCTTCACCGGAGACTTCGTGAACAGCGCACGGAACGACGCGTCGTCGAGCCGCGCGAGCTCGGCAAGACCTGGCGCGCGCAAAGCGTCACGTGCGGCGAGCTTGGCCTCACGGCCTTCCTGCGCGAACTTGTTCCAGGGACAGGCGGCGAGGCAATCGTCGCAGCCATAGATGCGGTTGCCGATGCTTTTGCGAAATTCGCGCGGGATAGGTCCCTTGTTCTCGATGGTGAGATACGAGATGCAGCGCCGCGCATCGAGCTTGTAGGGCGCGGGGAAGGCCGCGGTCGGACAGATGTCGAGGCACGCCCGGCACGAGCCGCAATGATCGATCTCGGCGTCGTCGCGCGGCAGTTCCAGCGTGGTGTAGATCGCGCCGAGAAACAGCCATGAGCCGAATTCGCGCGAGACCAGATTGGTATGCTTGCCCTGCCAGCCCAGACGCGCGGCTTGCGCCAAGGGTTTCTCCATCACGGCCGCGGTGTCGACGAACACTTTCACTTCGCAAGGCGTCACCTCACGAGTTGCGGTCGCGACCAGCCATCGCGCCAGTGCCTTCAGGCGCTTCTTGATGAGGTCGTGATAGTCGTCGCCTTGCGCATAGACCGAGATCGCCGCGCGCGTGCGCTGTTGCAGGATCGCGAGCGGATCCTGATCGGGGCCGTAATTGACGCCGAGCATGATGACGCTGCGCACGTCCTCCCACAGCCCGCGCGGATCGACCCGGCGCTCCGGCTGCGCGGCGAGCCAGTCCATGTCGCCATGGCCGCCGGATGCGATGAATTCGAGAAAATGTTGTCCGGCGCTCTCGATCGTGCCGGGCTCTGTGATGCCGATGCAGTCGAAGCCGAGCGCGCGGGCCTCGTTTGCCAGCGCCGTCTTCAGTTCGGTCGGATCGGAGTTCAGAAGTCGAGGTCCACGTAGGTCCGCGACGCCGGCACTCCGGCCAGCCATTCGCTCAAGAGCGGACGGAACGACGGGCGGGATTTCACCCGTGCGTACCACGCCTTTGCCGCGTCGTCCTCGCTCCATGGCACGTCGCCCAGATAGTCGATCGCCGAGAGGTGCGCCGCGGCGGCGAGATCCGCGTAGCTGAGCCGGTCGCCGGCGAGGAAATTACGCGTCTGCGCCAGCCAGCCGATATAAGCCAGATGATAGCGCACGTTGGCCTTGGCGGCGCGCATCACGTCGGCCGAGGGCGGGCCGCCACCATTGTCCTCGCTCATGAAGCGCTTGTAGATGCGCTCCGTGACGAGCGGGTGGGAGACTTCCTCGAAGAACTTTTCGTTGAACCAGGCCATCAGCCGGCGGACCTCGACGCGCTCGCCGATCGTGTCCGGCATCAGGCGCTTCAGTCCCATCTCGGAGCCATAGGCCTCGTCGACATATTCGGCGACGATCGCCGCGCCCGGGATCGGCGGCTGCTCGTCGTCCACCAGAACGGGCGTCGTGCCCGCCGCATTGAGCAGCAGAAACGCTTCGCGCCGCTCCCAGCTGCGCTCTTCGATCAGCTTCAGCTCAAGCCCGTATTCTCCCGCGATCAGGCGGATGAACCGCGAATGCGGGCAGAACGGATGATGAAACAGCGTAAACATGAAGCCTTTGACTATGTGATGGTGCTTAAGAATCCATCAATGTTTGTGCGGCGCCACACTAGTCATTCAAAACCGCGAAGCAAGGGCGCGCCGCCGCATTTTGCGATTGCAGCAAGGGAGCGGATGGGCGAGAAGAGCCCCGCTTTTCCAGCCGAAATGGACCGTAAATATGTCAGATGCAATACGGGCAGTGATCCTCGGCATCATCGAGGGTGTGACCGAGTTCCTTCCCGTGTCCTCGACCGGCCATTTGCTGCTCGCGGAGCGCTTCTTCCATCTCGGCGAGGGCGCGTTCTGGGATTCGTTTACGGTCCTGATCCAGCTCGGCGCGATCCTCGCGATCGTCGTGTTGTACTTCAAGAAATTGTGGGACGTCGCGATCGGCATGTTCACGGGCGACGCCTACGCACGCCGCTTCGTGATCGGCGTGCTGGTGGCGTTCCTGCCCGCTGTCGTCGTCGGTCTCGTCGCCGGCAAGTACATCAAGAGCATGCTGTTCAATCCGTGGGTGGTGTGCTTTTCGCTGATCGTCGGCGGCGCCATCCTGCTCTGGGTCGACAAGCTCGATCTCAAGGCGCGCGAGCACGACGCCACCCGGTTTCCGCTGCTGATGTATCTCTACATCGGCATCGCGCAGTGCATCGCGATGATCCCGGGCGTGTCGCGCTCCGGTGCCAGCATCGTCGCGGCTATGTTCCTCGGGGCCGACAAGCGCGCGGCGGCGGAGTTCTCGTTCTTCCTCGCCATTCCCACCATGATCGGCGCGTTCGCCTACGATTTCTACAAGAACCGCTCCGAGATGACGATGGACCACATGGGCATCGTCGCCATCGGCTTCGTGGTGTCGTTCGTCACCGCGATCATCGTGGTGAAGACGTTCCTGGAATACGTCACCCGCCACGGCTTCGTGGTGTTCGCGTGGTGGCGCGTGATCGTCGGCACGCTGGGCCTGATCGCGCTGGCGCTGGGGCGGTAGACCCGAACGTCAAACAACGGCAGTCCGGACGCTGAAGTTCGTCATGCCCGGATGACGGCGGGGATGGTTACGCGCTCTTGCGCTGGAATTGCCCGGCGGCGCGGAAGCGCCAGAGATATTGCGGGGCGATCGCTTCAAGCGAGTCGGGCGTGATGCCCAGGCCTTCCAGTGTCAGGCCTGCGGACTTCGCCGCGTCCGACACGACATTGTCGCGCGCGAGCAGCGTGACCTGGTCCGGCGTCAGCTTCAGCGCGCCCGGCGCGAATTGCAGGAAGTTGGCCTTGAAGCGGGCGAGGCCAAACGGCAGCGGCATCAGCATCGGCTTGCGATCGGCAATCTCGAGAATGGCCTCGATGATCTCGCGCATGGTCAGCACTTCCGGGCCGCCGAGCTCGTAGGTTGCGCCCGCCTTGGCCTTGCCGTCGACGGCATCCGCGACCGCGGTGGCGACGTCGCCGACATAGACCGGCTGCATCTTGGTGTCGGCGCCGATCAGCGGCAGCACCGGTAACATCCGCGCCAGCGCCGCGAAGCGATTGGTGAACTGGTCCTCGGGGCCGAACATCACGGAGGGGCGGAAGATCGTCGCCGACGGCACCGCGGCCAGGACCGCGGCTTCGCCGGCCGCCTTGGCTCTGGCATAACGCGAGGGCGATTCCGCGTCGGCGCCGATCGCCGAGACATGGATCAGCTGTGCCCCCGCGGCCGCGGCCGCCTTGGCGATGGTCTCGGCGCCCTTGGCCTGGACGGCGTCAAAACTCTGCGCGCCACCCTCGGCGAGGATGCCGACCAGATTGACCACGACATGCGAATCACGCAGTGCCGCCTCGATCGAGGCCGGATAGCGCACGTTCGCCTGCACGGTGTGGACCTGCCCGACCTTGCCGGAGGGCTGGAGGTATCCGGCCAGCTCCGGCCGCCGCACCGCGACCCGGACCCGGTAGTCGCGCCGGCACAGTGCGCGGACCACATTCCGGCCCAAAAACCCCGATCCGCCGAAAACCGTGACGAGCGTGTCCAGATTCGATGCCATGGGATCCATTCCTGGGTCATTCCTGCGGGAAGAGTGCGTCTCGTCAGGCTTGTATCGGGCCGGTTTGCGATGCGCAATCCGCATCCCGAAGCGGGGTTCAAGCATGAATTGACAACCGCGTCACCGAACCGTAGTAACCGCCTCCGTGCCTAACCGGCATGCCCAGGTGGTGGAATTGGTAGACGCGCTGGCTTCAGGTGCCAGTGGCTTAACGGCCGTGAAGGTTCGAGTCCTTTCCTGGGCACCACCTCCTACTCAAGCGATTGAAATCGCTTTTGCAGGGAATTTGAGCTGCTGACCGGTACACAAAACCGAGGCACGGCGCTCATGGCTTACCGAATGGCCTACATCGCTTGTCGGGTCGGCTCGGATCGCAGGCGATCTGGAGGCGGCTGGCTTCAGTCGTTCAGGCAAGCGCTCCGTGCCGAAAGCCATTGCCCGGATGCTAGGTGAGCTATGAACGACGTCCACCGCGCTCGCGGCCGAAGCCGTCGTCGCTATGTGGGAAAAGGTCGGCAAAGCTGATGACCCCAACCGCCTAAGAGGTCTCAGTGCTCGTTGACCGCAGCGCCGAGCTTGATCAGGCTCAGCGAGCGGTTCGCGGTCTCGCGCAGGCGGCAGTAGCTCGCGCTGCCCCGGTACATGCCGGGATCGACTTTGTCGAAGACCGCGCAGAAGCCATCACGCGACGCGGCGAAAGTTTTCTGCGACTCATTGACCGCCTTGATCACGTCGGCGAACCCGCCGGCCTGAACCTTCTTTAGCGCCTCATTGGTTTTCTGCGTCCAAATGGCGAGTTCGCGCGCCGCGCAGGCTTTCCATTTGGCGACATCGTCATTCGCGCCCTCTGCCGCTTTGATGCAGGGGTCGGCGACGAGCCCGACGCACGCGCCGCCGAAACCGTCGGTTTTCTCCGCGGTCTTCAGGCAGCCATCGATCACCGCAAGTTCGGCTGGCGCGATGCCTTGGGCGAAAGCCATCGATGCGAGCGGGAGGCTTGCGGCGAGCATCGCGGCGGCAAGTTTGAGCTTCATTGGAGATCTCCGTTCGGCGCATCGAAAATATGGAACACAATACCACTGCGAGCACATGAAGCTCAGCGAGACGGTAGACCGGCGGCTGTGGCGGAAGGGCCGGACGGCGAGGACGAAGGGAAAACGAGGGGGTATGCGGCTTCGGCTACGCCCTCTCCAATCAATGCCTTTGAATGCGCCTTGACCTGACTTACGAGATTTTCGACCAATAGGTGATGCATGCAACTTTGGTCATCGAAGGCCCAGCGTTGGTTCACCTGAATGTGGAACAGGAGCTACGCTGACGAATAATGACGGCGCGACCGGTTACGGCACGCACGGGCTCTGCCTCTTGGGTGTTAAAATTTTCAAGTCGGAACAGCCGCTTGGAGGTTTTCGAAGCCGGCCGTCGGGCCGATTTTCATTCCGCAAAACCCCATCGATTGCACCGTCCGAATTTACCCGACTTTAGACAAACTGGCCCTAAGTCAGCGGGCAGGCTCGCATCCGGCCGTCGGCGAGCACGGAGCCATCGGGCTCGCTTTGTCGTGAGGGAAACGGTGGATCAGCACCAGGTCTGGCACGAGCCGGCATTCGACAAGGTTGCGAACGCGATCAGCCCGTTCTTCCTGAGATCGGGAATTTATCTGTTCCTGATCTCGTTCATTTGCCTGTTCTACGTCTTGAACGCACCGCTTCTGCTCGGTCATTACGATCTGGGCTGGCATCTCGCGGCCGGAGATCTCATCCGGGAACGCAACGCCATCCCGCTCCACGACCCCTGGTCGTTCACCCACGGCGACAAGCCGTGGCTCAATCTGTCCTGGCTCTGGGACGCGCTTGCCAGTGCGTCGCTTCAATACGCGGGCTTCGGCGGCCTCGTCCTGTCGACGGTGGCCTGTGGTGCAGCGATTGCCGGCATCCTGACTGCGATCTCTCTCGGCTACGGTGCGTCGGCGATTGCGGTTTGCGTGGCAGTCTTCCTGGCCTGCCTGCTCTATCCCGCCTACGAAGTTGCGCCGAACATGTATCTCGCGGTCGCGCCGAATACATGCACGATGCTGTTCTGCGTTGTCTTCTATCGCGAATGCCTGCGACGTACGCGATGGTTCGTGCTTCCCGTGTTGATGGCGTTTTGGGCCAATCTGCACGGCGGTTTTCTGCTCGGGTTTTTCGTGATTGGCGTCTTCTGCGGCGCCGCCTTGCTCAGAGCGTCCTGGGCCGATCTCAGGGTCCTTGCTCTCGCCGGGATCGGGTGCCTCGCTGCGACATTCGTCAATCCGCTCGGCTGGAATATCTATGCCGGTGCCGCCGCGACGATGGGGCACTTCGTCCAGGGTAATATTACCGAATGGCGGTCCTACTACGACAACATTGAAATACCCGGCAGCATTCCGGGCATCCTGTACATGCTGGCCTTCGTCGCGCTCGAGCTTCGCTACAGAAACTCCAGGCCAGTCCCGCTCGAACCGAGATTGATGTCCTGGCTGTTCCTGATTCTGGGACTGTGTCAGTTCAGGTACATCGCGTTCTTCTTCATCTTCTCGACTGTGCCGATGGCGCTTCACCTTAGCCGCTTGCTGCCTCGGCGTCTCACCGCTGTTGACGTGCGTGGAGCGTTGCTGGCCGCCGGCATCGTCGGTCTCGGCAGCCTGCCGCTGGCCTATTTGCGCGTTGCGCCCGCGCTCGCACTTCCGACGATGCTGTCGAGCGAAGATGCCGGCTATCTGCAAAACAATTTCGCCAATGCGCGGGTCCTGAACCATTGGAACGTCGGCGGCTACCTGATTTTCGCCACGCACGGCACCGTTCGCCCGTTCGTCGATGGCCGCGCCGCGACCGCCTATCCGGACGATTTGCTGCACGACTATTTCAAGCTGGTGAGCTGGGAGATCGACGAAGCGGCGTGGGACATGGTGCTCGATAAATACCGGATCGACGCCGTGCTGTGGGTCAAGGCGCACGAACAGCTGCGGCAGTTCCTGGTGGAGCGGCGAGGCTGGCGCGAGCAATACACCGGCGCTTACGTGACCGTTTACGTCAGGCCCCAATCCAGTTTGGCTGGCGAAGCCAAAACACAATGACGACCAGCGCCGCAGCTCTGCCCGCGATCGCGCCCGCCGCCAAAGCCGAAAGCTTCGCGACGCGGTACGGCGCCTTGTGCGCATTGCTGCTACTGGCTGCGGCAGTCCGGCTGCCGCTCGCCTTTTGGCCGAACATCGTTCACGTCGACGAGCTCTATCAATATCTGGAGCCGGCCTGGCGCCTGCTTGGCCACCAGGGTGTCGTCACCTGGGAATGGCGCGACGGCATCCGGAGCTGGTTTCTGCCGACCTTGTTCGCAGGGCCGGTCGCTCTCGGCGACTGGCTTGCGCCGGGCGGGTGGGGTGCCTTCGTCGTCCCTCGCCTGGTGGTCGGGCTTGCCTCGCTGTCGATCGTCGTCACGGCCTGGCATTTCGGCGAACGCATCTCCAGGTCGCATGCCATCGTTGCGGCGTTTGCCGCCGCGGTCTGGTTCGAGTTGGTCTATTACGCGCCCCACACGCTGAGCGAACCGCTGGCGACGGCCGTGATCCTGCCGGCGGCCTATCTGCTGACGGGCGAGCTCGCGCGCAACCGGCTCTTCACCGCAGGCGCATTGCTCGCTCTCGCCTGCGTCTGGCGCTTTCAATATGTGCCGGCTTGCGCGGTGTTTGCGTTGGCGGCGTGCTGGCGCGACCCGCGAAACGCGATCGCCCTGGTCGCGGGTGGATGCGTGGTCCTGGTGCTGTCCGGCGCCATCGACCTGGCCCACGGCTCAGCGCCGTTTGCGTGGCTCGTCCGGAATATTCAGCAAAACCTCCTGCATGACCGCGCATCGGAATTCGGTGACGCGCCGGCGGCCGCCTACGTTCTGCAGGCTTCAATTCTGTGGTCGGGCACGACGCTGCTGATGCTGGTGGCGCTCTGGCGGGGCTGGCGACATGCCCCCCTTTTGATCGTCGCGGCCGTCGTCAACGTCGCGTTTCACAGCATGATCGTGCACAAGGAATACCGCTTCATTTTCCTGTCGATCGCCCTGCTGATCATCGCGGCGGGGCTTGGCTCCGCCGATTGGGTCCAGATGATGCGCCGGCAGAACCCGTGGCGCTCACTTGCCGTCGTATGTGGCGGCTGGCTGCTGCTCTCGCTCGGTCTGTCGGGCGCAACGCTCATCATGCGTGACAACTGGATGCGCGGCATCGGCGTGGCCCAGCTGATGGCGGAGCTCGAGGCCGATCCTGAATTTTGCGGTCTGGCCCTGTACGCGATCAACTATCCCTTTGTGCCCGGACGCGGGCAGCTCGCGGCCCGCCGACCGATCTATTCCCTTTATCGGGACGACCCCCTGGCCAAGGGGCGACTTCCGGCTGTGGTGAAGACGCACCAGGCCGGGTTCAACCGCATCATCGGCCCGGCGAGCCTGGCCAGCGAATTGCCGGCGGATTTCTCGCCACGAAGTTGCGCAATGATGAGCGATGACAAGCCGGCCTGCGTCTTCGCGCGACGCGGGGCTTGCGATACGCCCGCCAGCCCGTTCGGCGTCAACGACGTACTCGTGCGCCTGAACTACTAGCCGCGCCTGATGCTTGCGCCGGCGGCTGCCAGCGGATACATCGCGGCCGGCCCTCGCCAGCGTCTGTCCCGGGGATTAGCCTGCAAAAGCGCACCGATTCGATTGAGGTTTGAAACGCCATGACCGTACGCCTGCACCGCGGCGACCTGCCCGATCTGTCCCGCTACACCGGAGCGGTCGCGATCGATACCGAAACCATGGGCCTGAACCCGCATCGCGACCGGCTCTGCGTGGTGCAGCTCTCGCCCGGCGACGGCAGCGCGGACGTGGTGCAGATCCCCAAAGGTCATACCGACGCACCGAACCTGAAGGCGCTGCTGGCCAATCCCGCGAACACGAAAATCTTCCACTTTGCGCGGTTCGACGTCGCGGTGCTGTATCAGACGTTTGGTGTCATGACCGGGCCGATCTACTGCACCAAGATCGCCTCCCGCCTGATCCGCACCTATACCGACCGCCATGGTCTCAAGGACCTCGTGCGCGAGGTGCTCAATGTCGATCTCTCCAAGCAGCAGCAATCGAGCGATTGGGGTTCCGACAGCCTGACCGAGCCGCAGCTCGCCTACGCCGCCTCCGACGTGCTGCATCTGCACGGCTTGCGCGAGCGGCTCGATGCCATGCTGGCGCGGGAAGGCCGCACGGCGCTGGCCAAAGCCTGTTTCGACTTCCTGCCGACCCGCGCCTTGCTCGATCTCCAGGGCTGGGCCGAAGAGGACATTTTCGCGCATTCCTAGCGTTTCGCGTAGCAGCCGGGTGGGGCGGTCGCCCCGTTTCAGACACTTTCGTAACAGCCTGTCGCTGGCTGCATATTTTGGCGTTGCCGGCTACAATGGGGCGCCCGCCAGCCGGACAAGGCGGGCGACACCTCAGGAGCCCAGGTGAATTCGGCCCATAATGTCACCTACGATGCCGCGCTTGCGGCGAAGTTCGCCAGCGCGGCGCGCCACAGCCGCTTGGTGCGGATTCTGCGCGTCGCGGTGCCGGCGACGGTGGCTGCGGCGATGGGTCTGCTCGTCCTCATCTCGACCATCTTCAACCCGTTCCAGATCCCCGTGAAGCTCGACTCCGGAAATCTCGTGGTGACAGGCACCAAGATCACGATGGAATCGCCGCATATGTCCGGCTTCACCCCGGACCAGCGGCCCTATGAGCTCTGGGCCAAGACCGCGACCCAGGACATCACCGATCCCGATCATGTCGATCTCCATGATTTGCGCGCGAAGGTGCTGATGGAAGACCAATCGACCCTGTTCCTCGATGCCCGCACCGGAAGGTTCGACAACAAGCAACAGCAGCTCGACCTGCACAAGGACATCTTCCTGCGCACCTCGACCGGCTACGAGGCGCGGCTGAACTCGGCCTTCGTCGACATGGGCAAGGGTACGGTTTCCTCGGATGAGCATGTCGACGTCAAGCTGACCAACGGAACGCTGACCGCTGATCGGCTGCGGATCACGGAGGGCGGCGACGTCATCCGCTTCGAAGGCAATGTGGTGATGCACCTCGACAAGCTGGACGATCCCGCCGCCGCTCAGCCTGCGCCGGCCGAACCCGCGCCGGCGGCGAAGACACGTACGCCCCAGAACAAGTCCGCCAATTCAAAGTGATTTTCATGATCAGGTTTTTCCCGCGCAACGACGACAAGCGGCGCGTCATCCCCGGTGCGGCCGCGCTCGCCGTCGGCATCGCACTGATTGCAACGGGTGGGGCAAGCGCGCAGAGCACGATGCAAGGCGTGCCCAACGCGATGCAGGGCTTCTCGCAGAACCGCGATCAGCCGATCCAGATCGAAGCCGCCTCGCTGGAGATGCGCGACAAGAAAAAGGAAGCGACCTTCTCCGGCAATGTGAAGGTCATCCAGGGCGACACCACCATGACCTCGAAGACGCTGGTGGTGTTTTACGATTCGGGCGGCGACAAGCCCGCCACGCCACAGCCTGCGGCAAAGGCGGCAAAGGGGGCGCCGATGCAGTCGGCGACGCCGGGGCCGGGCGGGAACTCCTCGATCAAGCGGCTGGAGGCGCGCGGCAATGTCGTCGTCACCCAGAAGGACCAGGTGGTGACGGGCGAGACCGCCGTGTTCGACACCCGCACCAACCTCATCACCATGCTTGGCGGCGTCGTCTTGACGCAGTGCAAGAACGTGCTGCGCGGCGACCGGCTGGCGGTCGACATGACCACGGGCGTGTCGCGTGTGGAATCCGACAGCGGCCGGGTGCAGGCGCTGCTGCCGCAGGGCGGCGGCAATGATTGCGGATCCGGAGGCGCGGGCAAGCCCGGCGCGGGACCTCTGCAATTGCCTGGCGCAAATAAGCCCAAATAAGTCCAGTTAAGTCCAAGCCAGGCAAAGTAAATTTGAAGAATGATTTCAGATGTTTGGCTCGATCACTCCCGATCCGAGGTTGAAGCTTGCCCGTCGAGACTGTATCTAGCGCAAAGGGCTTTCGAAGCGGGGTTCGCCGCTTTTCGGGCGTGTTTCACTGGGCATGAGACATCCCTTCATTCATGCTGCGTCGGCGAATCCTGAGGCCGGCGCGGCAGATCGCGCGAATACCGGGCAGGATCGTCGCGCAGAATCGTCGCGAAAGGCTAGAAGGCGGGGATGGTCGATCTCTTCAGCATGTTCCGTCGGCGCCCCGCCAAACGCGGCCGGCCAGGATTTGCGCGCCAGGACATCACCGCGCTCGGTGACAGCGTCGGCGGTCTCGTGGCCAGCCCGGTCAGGGACGCGCCGCCGATCGCCCGTAACCAACCGATGCATGCACCCGATCAATTCCAGGGCGACTATCAGGCCGAGCCGCCCCGGGCCCAGGCGGTTCACCCCGTGAGGGCTGCCGGCAGACCTAACGGTTCCGGCGGGCCTCAGCTCTTGAAGCGCCCGGGCTTTCTGGCTGTGCATAGCGTGGAAAAGAGTTTTGGCAGCCGCCAGGTCGTGCGCGGCGTCAGCATCTATGTGCGCCGCGGCGAAGCGGTCGGCCTGCTCGGGCCCAACGGCGCCGGCAAGACCACCGTGTTCTACATGATCACCGGCCTGATCAAGGCCGATCGCGGTGCGATCGAGCTCGACGGCCACGACGTCACCAAGCTCCCGATGTATCAGCGTGCGCGGCTCGGCATCGGCTATCTGCCGCAGGAAGCCTCGATCTTCCGCGGTCTCACCGTCGAGCAGAACATCCGCGCCGTGCTCGAAGTAGTCGAGCCCTCGCGCAAGAAGCGCGAGCAGCAGCTCGACTCGCTCCTCGACGAATTCAACATCACGCGCCTGCGGAAATCGCCGTCGATCGCGCTGTCCGGCGGTGAGCGGCGCCGCGTCGAGATCGCGCGTGCGCTGGCGACGCGTCCGAACTACATGCTGCTCGACGAGCCCTTTGCCGGCATCGATCCGATCGCGGTCGGCGACATCCAGGACCTCGTCCGCCACCTCACCAACCGCGGCATCGGCGTGCTGATCACCGACCACAATGTGCGTGAGACGCTCGGCCTCACCGATCGCGCCTACATCGTCTATGCCGGTGAGATCCTGACCGAGGGGAGCCCGGATGAGATCGTGGCCGATCCGGACGTGCGCCGCCTTTACCTTGGCGAGGAATTCCGCCTCTAGCCCGTTTTTCCAATTCGTCAAGACGTGTACATCGGGCTTGGACTAGGATAAGCAAAAATCGGACCAACTTCTTGGGATCGGTTCTTGCTTCATGGCGCTTTCGCAGAGATTAGAGTTCCGGCAATCGCAGTCGCTGGTCATGACGCCGCAGTTGATGCAGGCGATCAAGCTGCTGCAATTGTCCAATCTCGATCTCACGACCTTCGTCGAGGAGGAACTCGAGCGTAACCCCCTGCTGGAACGGGCCAATGACGAGCCGCCCGCGGGCGAGGGCCCGGCCGAGACCGGCCAGTTCAACGACAGCGACGGCGGCCACAACGACGAGCCGGGCGGCGGCCCGGGCGAAGCGTTCGAGCCCGGCCAGGAAGAGTGGATGTGCAAGGATCTCGGCACCCGCGCCGAGATCGAGCAGACCATGGACACCGGGCTGGACAACGTCTTCTCCGAGGAACCGGCCGAGGCGGCCGCCCGCACTGCCCAGGATGCGGCGCCGACCACCTATACCGAATGGGGCGGCGGCGCCTCCGGTGACGAGGACTACAATCTCGAAGCCTTCGTCGCCGCGGAGATGACGCTCGGCGACCATCTCGCCGAGCAGCTCTCGGTTGCCTTCACCGGGGCCGCGCAGCGCATGATCGGCCAGTATCTGATCGACCTCGTCGACGAGGCCGGCTATCTGCCCCCGGATCTCGGCCAGGCCGCCGAACGGCTCGGCGCATCGCAACAGGACGTCGAGAACGTTCTTGCCGTCCTGCAAAAATTCGATCCGCCCGGCGTCTGCGCGCGCAGTTTGAGCGAATGCCTGGCGATCCAGCTCCGCGAGCTCGACCGGTACGATCCCGCGATGCAGGCCCTGGTCGAGCATCTCGATCTCCTCGCCAAGCGCGACGTCGCGGCCTTGCGCAAGCTCTGCGGCGTCGACGATGAGGACATCGCCGACATGATCGGCGAGATCCGCCGGCTCAATCCCAAGCCCGGCATGAAGTTCGGCACGGCCCGGCTCCAGACCATGGTGCCCGATGTCTATGTCCGTCCGGGTCCCGACGGCGGCTGGCATGTCGAGCTCAACAGCGACACCTTGCCGCGCGTGCTGGTCAACCAGACCTACTATTCGCAGCTCTCGAAGAAGATCGGCAAGGACGGCGACAAATCGTATTTCACCGACGCGCTTCAGAACGCGACCTGGCTGGTGCGCGCGCTCGACCAGCGCGCCCGCACCATCCTGAAAGTCGCAACCGAGATCGTGCGCCAGCAGGACGGCTTCTTCACCCATGGCGTGGCGCATCTGCGACCGCTGAATCTGAAGGCCGTCGCCGACGCCATCCAGATGCATGAATCCACGGTGTCGCGCGTCACCGCCAACAAATACATGGCGACCAATCGCGGCACGTTCGAGCTGAAATATTTCTTCACGGCCTCGATCGCCTCGGCCGATGGCGGCGAGGCACATTCGGCCGAAGCCGTGCGTCACCACATCAAGCTGCTGATCGATGCGGAGGCGCCGTCCGCGATCCTGTCCGACGACACCATCGTGGAACGCTTGCGCGGCTCGGGCATTGATATCGCCCGCCGCACGGTCGCGAAGTACCGCGAAGCCATGCGCATTCCTTCCTCGGTGCAACGCCGTCGCGACAAGCAGAGCGCTCTTGGTAACGTCCTCTCCACCGCCATGGCCGATCGCTCCCGCAATCCCGAACCGGCCTGATTGCGCCGGCGCCAAATCGCGCTACTCTCGATCTGCTATCGGGCCCGATCCTGGCCAGGCACGAACCAAGTGAGGTTCACATGACTCTCCGCATCTCGGGAAAGAGCGTCAACGTCGGCGAGGCCCTGCGCGGCCGTGTCACCGACCGTACTGAAGAGGTCCTGCGCAAATATTTCGACGGCAATTATTCCGGCCACATCACGCTGAGCAAGGACGGCTTCGGCTTCCGCACCGACTGTGCGCTGCATCTCGATTCGGGAATCACGCTCGAGGCCGATTCGAACGCACCGGATGCCTATGCCAGTGCCGACCAGGCGCTGGTGATGATCGAGAAGCGGCTCAAGCGCTACAAGAGCCGGCTCAAGGATCGCTCCGCCCGCAAGGCCCATGTCGCCTCCGCGGCGCTGGCCGCGATGGATGCCACCAGCTACGTGCTGGAAGCCCCGGGCGAGGGTGAGGACGAGGACGAGATCACCGGCTACAGCCCCGTCATCATTGCCGAGGCCACGACCTCGCTGAAGCCGCTGTCCGTCAGCGAAGCGGTCATGGAACTCGACCTCAGCGGGGCGCCCTGCCTGGTGTTTCAGCACGGCTCCTCGGGCCGAGTGAACATCATTTACCGCCGGGCCGACGGCAATGTCGGCTGGATCGATCCCCCGGGGGCCAAGGCGGATGGCAAGGCCTGAGGCCGCGGGCGACGCCCTGGGGCCCCCGCGCCGGGGGCCCCTTTCCGCCTTAACAATGACCGGGGCAAAGCTGCACGCGGGAGTTGGCACCGGGATTGCGTTGGAGTAGAAGCCCCCCACATCAGGGGCGAGCTAAGTCCGCCTCCTGCTTCAACTTCTTGACGTCGGCCCGCCCAGGTTCTTTGTCCAGGCTGGCCAATTCGGAACCTGACGTTTTCATTCACCTCGGAAGACTTCCATGCCGATTACCGATCTGGTCGCGCCCGAGGCGATTCTCCCGGCATTGAAGGTCAACAGCAAGAAGCAGGCGCTTCAGGAACTGGCGGCCAAGGCCGCCGAGTTGACCGGGCAGAACGAGCGTTCCGTGTTCGAGGTGCTCCTGCAGCGCGAGAAGCTCGGCACCACCGCGGTCGGCTACGGCGTCGCCATTCCCCACGGCAAGCTGCCCAAGCTGGAAAAGATCTTCGGCCTGTTCGCGCGCCTCGATCGTCCGATCGATTTCGAATCGATGGACGGCCAGCCGGTCGACCTCGTCTTCCTGCTGCTCGCCCCCGAAGGCGCCGGCGCCGATCACCTCAAGGCGCTTGCCCGCATCGCCCGCCTTTTGCGCGACCAGGACATCGCCAAAAAGCTCCGCGCCTCGCGCGACGCCCAGGCGATCTATTCCGTGCTGGCGCTGCCGCCGGCAACTGCGGCGTAACCCTTCTCCCTCGAACCGACGCAGCGCCGTCCGCGACTTATTGGGCAGCCGGGCGTTGCGATATGTCGTCTCCGGCACGTTTCGGCGCGGGGATTTTGCAAGATGATTTGCGGTTCGATCGGGCGGGTTTTTGGTCTGCTTTGCTCCATCACCATTGTCGCCACCGCCATGGCCCGCGCCGACGAGGCGTCCAACGACCGCGTCATCGCGGAGAAGACCGAGATCATCGCAGCCGACGCAACCAATGCGGTTGCTTACGAGCTGCGCGGCGAAGCCTACTACATCAAGCACGACTGGAATCGCGCCTTCGAGGATTGCAGCGCCGCGATCCGGATCGATCCGAATTTCGGGCGGGCCTATCACTGCCGCGGTCGCGCCTATTCTGCCAAAGGCGATCGCGAGCACGCCATGATCGATTACAACGAGGCCATTCGCCTCGACCCAAATTATGGGGCGTCCTACACCTCGCGCGCCGAGGCGTATTTCAGCAGGGGCGATTTCGATCGCGCGATCGCCGGCTTCACCGAGGCCATCGAACGCAGCCCCAAGCAGGCTTACCGTGCGCTCGTCATGCGAGGGGAGGTGTATGCGGCGAAGGGCGACACCGATCACGCCGTCGCCGATTACAGCGAGGCGATGCAGCGCAATCCGGTCGCCGCTTGGCCCTACGAGTTGCGAAGCACCGTCCGCCTCAACAAGGGTGAGATCGATGCAGCTCTGGACGACTGCGACAGCGCCGTCCGCCTGGAGCCCGGAAGTGCCGGCGGCCACTATTGCCGGGCCATGGTGTTCCTGAAGAAGGACGACGCCGACAGCACTATCCGGGAGCTGGATGACGTTACCAGGATTAGGCCGTCTTTCGAAAAGGCCTATCTGGTTCGCGGCGTCGTCCTGCACGGGAAGGGCGACGACAAACGCGCCCTTGCCGATTTCGACGAAGTGATCCGATTACGGCCGGGGAATTCGGAAGCCTACAGCAGTCGCGCCGGTCTGTTTCGGGACATGGGACAGCACGATCGCGCGCTCGCCGACTACAACGAGGCGATCAGGCTCGATCCGAAAAGTCAGCTCGCCCTGGTCAACCGCGCTCTCCTCTACATGATGATGTCCGACGCCAAACATGCGCGCGCGGATTTCAACAGCGTGCTCGCGCTGCCACTGAGCGACAAATGGGCCGTGGATACGGCGCGCGAAGGACTTGGCTTTGTGAAGTGACGGCGCGCTCTCGGTTCCGTCATTGCGAGGAGCTCTTGCGACGAAGCAATCCAGGCTGCCTCCGCGGAAAGATTCTGGATTGCTTCGCTGCGCTCGCAATGACGACGTGGAAACTTCATCAGCCGAAATAAAACGGGCACGCCTTCCTGCGAAGGCATGCCCGCTTGAAACTCTATTCGTGCGACGTGCGACGTGCGCGTGCTCAGTGCACGCTCACCGCTTGCAGCTCGTTGCTCCAGGCATTTGCGATCGCGGCTTCGCGGCTGTCGGTCAGCATGATCGGCGTGCCGTCGGCGGCGTGGAGCGCGAAGAGCTTGAGGCCCGGCGCGATCTTCGGCGCTTCGGGAAACAGGCCCGGCACATCCTCGGAGCGGATCTGCTTCACATAGGCGATATGGCCTTCGCCGAGGGTTGCCAGCGTCTCCGGCGAGACGTTCTTGGCTTCGTATTCGAACGCAACGTGACCTTCACTCATGGTCTCGACTCCTTCACAGAAACTAAGCGGTCGAGTCCGCTACTCGTTCCATTATTCGTGCTCATTGATAGCGATTGTCTTAACGATCCTCTCCGGTTCCGGCCGGGCAAGATCGATCGCCAGTAATCCGTTCTTCAGATCCGCACCCAGCACCAGCATCCCCTCCGCCAGCACGAAAGTGCGCTGGAAGTGGCGCGCGGCGATGCCGCGATGGATGTATTGCCGGGTCTTGTCGTCCTGCTGCCGCCCGCGAATGACGAGCTGGTTTTCCTCAATGGTTACATCGAGTTGGTCGCGGGTGAATCCGGCGACCGCCAGCGTGATTCGCAACCGCTCGGGCTGGCCCTCCGACCGGTCGCACCTCTCGATATTATAGGGAGGGTAACCGTCGGCACCTTTGACGACCCGATCGAGCACGCGCTCGATCTCGTCGAAGCCCAGAAGGAACGGACTGGAAAGCGTGGGAACACGAGACATAGTTTACAAAGTCCTCTCGAAGCGACTTTGGTGCATCAGGGCCCGTACAGGCACCCCTTGATCAGCAATATGGGCATATCCGCGTGTGGGTTCAAGGACGTAGCCGGGGGCTGTGGATTGGCAGCTGACCCGCTCTGCCATGCAGAAAGGCTGACTTGCCGTCATGGCGCGAAACGCCTGCGACAAGCCCGGCACGACGAAATTGCGGCGCGATTTTTCTCAACGAAAACAAACCCCCTTCTACTGTGCATGGGGTTGTTTTCGCGTTTTTTTAATCGACGGCTCCGCGGAACCCGGTCAGGCCTCGATCCGCGTCCGGCCGTCGCCGCTGAACAGATGCAACTTTTGGCGCATTGCCGCGACGCGGATCTTCGCGCCGATCGGGGGCGCCTCGGAGCCGGGAATGCGGACGATGACCTCGCCGGGCGGCAGCTCGCCGGGGTTGGCGGCGATGCGCTGCTCGTCCTGAGCCCGCGTGCCGTAGACGAAGGTTTCGGCGCCGACGCGCTCGATCGCTTCAACGGTGAGCGGGAGCGCGACGCCGCCGGCCGGGGTCTGGTCGGTGATGACGAAATCTTCCGGGCGAATGCCGAGGATGCCGGCGTCGGTGCTGCCGAGCTGCGACTTGATCTCGTCGGCGCGGATCGACATCAGATTCATCGGCGGTGCCCCGATGAAGGAGGCGACGAAAGTCGTCGCCGGCTTCTCGTAGATCGCCAAGGGATTGCCGACCTGCTCGACCTGACCACCATTCATGACCACGAGAACGTCGGCGAGCGTCATTGCTTCCAGCTGGTCGTGGGTGACGTAGATCGACGTCGTGCTGAGCCGGCGCTGCAATTTGCGGATCTCGACGCGCATCGCGATGCGCAGCTTGGCATCGAGGTTCGACAGCGGCTCGTCGAACAGGAACACCTTTGGCTGGCGCACGATGGCGCGGCCCATGGCGACGCGCTGGCGCTGGCCGCCGGAGAGCTGGCGCGGCTTGCGCTCCAGCATCGAGGTGAGCTCGAGCACGCGCGCGGCTTCGTCGACGCGGGTCTTGACCTCGGCCTCCTTCATGCCGCGGTTGCGCAGGCCGTAAGCCATGTTGTTGAAGACGCTCATATGCGGATAGAGCGCGTAGTTCTGGAACACCATCGCGATGTCGCGATCGGCAGGCTCGATCTGGTTGACGATGCGGCCGCCGATGTCGATCTCGCCGCCGGTGACGGTTTCGAGCCCTGCGACCATGCGCAGCAATGTCGACTTGCCGCAGCCGGAGGGACCGACCAGCACGCAGAACTGGCCGTCGCCGACGTCGACGTTGACGCCCTTGATGGCCTCGAAGCCGCCGGGATAGGTCTTGCGGACGTTGCGCAGGGTGACGTTAGCCATGGGATCTACTTTTCCGTCTCCACGAGTCCGCGCACGAACAATTTCTGCATCACGACGACGACGAAAACCGGCGGCAGCATCGCAAGCACGGCGGTCGCCATCACGATCGGCCATTCGGTCAGCGCGTCGGTGGTGGTGATCATCTTGCGGATGCCGACCTGGATGGTCTGCATGTCGTCGCGGGTGGTGATCAGCAGCGGCCAGAGGTATTGATTCCAGCCGAGGATGAAGAGGATCACGAACAGCGCCGCCATGTTGGTGCGCGACAGCGGCAGCAGCGTGTCCCAGAAGAAGCGCAAGGGGCCGGCGCCGTCGATGCGGGAGGCCTCCAGCAGCTCGTCGGGCACGGTCATGAAGAACTGGCGGAACAGCAGCGTCGCGGTGGCCGAGGCGATCAGCGGCAGTGAGAGGCCCGCATAGCTGTCGAGCATGTGCAGATCTGCGACGATCTTGTAGGTCGGATAGATGCGGACCTCGACCGGCAGCATCAGGGTGATGAAGATGATCCAGAAGATCGGCATCCGGAACGGAAAGCGGAAATAGACGATCGCATAGGCCGAGATGATCGAGATCGCGATCTTGCCGACCGCGATCAGCAGCGCCATCACCAGCGAGTTCAGCATCATGTTGCCGACGGGCTCGCGGGTCGATCCGCTCGTGCCGACGAAAATGGTCTGGTAGTAGACCTCGAAGAAATGACCGCCCGGCAGCAGCGACATCTGCCCGTTGGCGATCAGCGCGTTGTCCTGGGTCGAGGCGACGAACGCGATGTAGACCGGGAAGGCGACGACCGCGATCCCGATCCAGAGGATGATGTGGGCGATGTAGCGCCGGAAGCCCTCTTCCTCGACCATCAGTAGGTCACCTTGCGTTCGACGAAGCGGAACTGGATTCCGGTCAGCACGATCACCATGACCATCAGGATCACCGACTGCGCCGCCGAGCTGCCGAGATTGCCGCCGAGCAAGCCGTCGGAATAGACCTTGTAGACCAGCGTGACCGTCGACGTTCCGGGACCGCCGCGGGTCATGGTGTCGATGATGCCGAACGTGTCGAAGAAGGCGTAGACGATGTTGACCACCAGCAGGAAGAAGATGGTCGGCGACAGCAGCGGGAAGGTCACGGTCCAGAACCGCCGCATCGGACGGGCGCCGTCGATCGCGGCGGCCTCGAACACGCTCTTCGGGATCGCCTGCAGGCCGGCGAGGAAGAACAGGAAATTATAGGAGATCTGCTTCCACGCGGCGGCGAGGATGATCAGCGCGGCGGCCTGGTCGCCATCGAGCAGCGGATTCCAGTCGATGCCCATGTTGCGCAGGTAGCGCGAGAGCACGCCGAGCGAGGGATGCAGCATGAAGATCCAGAGCACGCCGACCACGGGCGGCGCCACCGCATAGGGCCAGATCAGGAGCGTGCGGTAGAGCATCGAGCCACGCAGCGGCTTGTCCGCCATCACGGCGAGCAGCAGCGCGAAGGACAGCGACGAGACGGCGATGGCGAACGAGAACAAGAAGGTTCGGACGATCGCCTCGAAATAGGCCGCGTCCTTGAACAGCTCGACGTAATTCTCGAACCAGACAAAGGTGGTCGACAGCCCGAACGCATCCTGGAGCAGGAAGGACTGGATCACCGCCTGCAGGGCCGGCCAATAGAAGAAGATCAGGACGATCGCGAGCTGCGGCGCAACCAGCGCGTACGGTAACAGCCTTGACTGGAAAATGGCTTGCTTTTGCATGATGCCAGCAGAGCGGCAGGCCGGGTCGCGGCCTGCCGCTCATTGCCTCACTTGACGGCGGTCTTTTCGAACTGCCGCAGCATCGTGTTGCCGCGCTCGACGGCGGCATCGAGCGCCTGCTTGGCGGTCTTCTTGCCGGCCAGCGCCTGCTCGATCTCTTCCGACCAGACGTCACGCAGCTGCACCATGTTGCCGAGGCGCAGGCCGCGCGAGTTCTCGGTCGGCTCCTTGTTGGTCAGCTCGAGCAGCGGGGTCTCGAGATAGGGCTGATCCTTGTAGAAGCCCTCTTCCTTCGCCTTGGCATAGGCCGCCTTGGTGATCGGCAGGTAGCCCGAGGCCTTGTGGATATAGACCTGGCGGTCGGTGTCCGAGAGGAAGGTCAGGAACTTTGCGACGCCCTTGTATTCCTCGGCCGACTTGCCGCCCATCACCCAGAGCGAAGCGCCGCCGATGATCGAGTTCTGCGGTGCGCCCTTGACGTCGGGATAATACGGCATCGGCACGGCGGTGAAGGCGAACTTGGCCTGCGCCTTGACGTTGCCGAAGAACGCCGACGATGTCAGGTAGATCGGGCACTCGCCGGAAGTGAAGCGACCCTCGCCGGTGTTGGTGCGGCCGGCGTAGTCATAGGTCTTGGTCTTCTGCAGCTCGACCAGGGTTTCGAGATGCTTGACCTGAAGCGGTCCGTTGAACTCGAGCACGGTGTCGAAGCCGTCGAGGCCGTTGGCCTTGCTGGCGAGCGGCACGTTGTGCCACGCCGAGAGCTGCTCGAGATTGACCCAGGTGATCCAGGAGCCCGAGAAGCCGCAGGTGTCGTGACCGGCAGCCTTCAGCTTCTTGGCGGCCTCGAACGTTTCGGGCCAGGTCTTCGGAATCTCGACGTTCGCCTTCTTCAGCTCGTCGAGGTTGACCCACATCACGGTCGAGGACGAGTTGAAGGGGAAGGACAGCATCTCGCCCTTCGACGTCGAATAATAGCCGGTGATGGCGGGCAGGTAGATCTTGGGGTCGAATTTCTCGCCGGCGTCGGCCATCAGCTTGTAGACGGGCTTCACGGCGCCGGTCGCGGCCATCATGGTCGCGGTGCCGACTTCGAACACCTGCATGATATGCGGGGCGTTGCCGGCGCGGAACGCCGCGATGCCGGCGTTCATCGTATCGGGATAGTTGCCCTTGTAGGTCGGGATCACCTTGTAGTCGCTCTGCGACGCGTTGAAGTCGGTGGCGAGCTTGACGATAACGTCGTTGTTGGCGCCGGTCATCGCGTGCCACCACTGGATTTCGGTCACGGCCAAGGCCGGTGAGGCCGATAGTCCAACCGTGAGTGCAATAGCGGCAGCCGCTCCAAAGTGTCGAAGAGCCATCAAGTAAACCTCCCTTGGGCCGTCAAAAATGATCGCTTGCGCTAGCAGCGCCATATGACGTTCACATGACTGTGTAAGCGGCCGAAACGAAAGCGGCAAGCGCTGGAAAAGGGAAGCTGTCAAATAGGCGAATGCCGCGCGCGCAGCGTCCTCCGTTCGCGATGCACAGAGCGCCCGCACCGCAGTGCGGCATTGCCGTCGGATGAGGAAGGCGAGGCGCTAGCGCTTGCGCTCGGGTCCGCAGACCGTGCCCTGCTCGACCATCGCGTCGATCTCGGACCTGGAGTAGCCGAATTCGCCCAGCACCTCGGCCGCGTGCTGGCTGAATTTCGGCGGCAGGCGCCGCAGGCTCGGCTTGCTGCGATCGAGCCGGATCGGGGATGCCACGCCCTTGTACCAATCCTTCTCGATGATATCGCCGCGCGCGATCGTGTGCGGGTTGGTCAACGCCTGGTCGATCTTCTGCACGGGGCCTGCGGGCAGGCCCGCGGCGAGCAGGCGATTGCACAGCGGCTCGGCCTCGTGCTGGCAGAACACCGCGGCGAGCTCGGCCCGCAGTGCCTCGCGATTGGCGATGCGGTCCTTGTTGCGCGCAAAGCGCGGATCGGTGCCGAGCTCGGGCTTGCCGATCTCCTTGGCGAGCTTGCGGAAGGTGCCGTCATTGCCGACGCCGATGAAGATGTTGTCGGTCTTGGTCGGGAAGATCGCATAGGGCACGAGGTTGGGATGCTCGTTGCCGGTGAGCGACGGCGGCTTGCCATGCATGAAATAATTCGCGGTGTGCGGATGCATGATGGCGAGACCGGTCTCGTACAGCGTGGTCTCCAGGAACTGGCCCTGGCCCGAGCGCTGCCGCTCCGACAGTGCCATCAGGATGCCGATCGCCGCATAGAGGCCGGTGCCGATGTCGACCAGCGGCACGCCGATCCGCATCGGTCCGCTCTCGGGCGAGCCGGTCGCCGCGATCATGCCGGTCATGGCCTGGATGATGGCGTCATAGCCGGGATTGCCGCCGCGCGGGCCGTCGGCGCCGAAGCCGCAGATCCGGCAATGCACGAGCCGCGGAAATTTTTCCCGCAACACCTCGTTGCCGATGCCCCATTTCTCCAGCGTGCCCGGCTTGAAGTTCTCGATCAGGACGTCGGCGCTCTCCAGCATCTTGAGCAGCACGGCCCGGCCGCCCTCGGAGGCGAGGTCGAGGCCGATCGAGCGCTTGTTGCGGTTGATGCCGATGAAATAGGCCGCGTCTTCTTCGTGGAAAGGAGGGCCCCAGTCGCGCACCTCGTCGCCGGCGGGCGGCTCGACCTTGATCACGTCGGCGCCATGGTCGGCGAGGATCTGGGTGCAATAGGGACCCCCGAGCACGCGCGTGAGATCGATGACGCGCAGGCCGCTCATTGCGCCCGTGGCAGCTCCAGAACTGGCGGCTTCAGTCATCCCTTCGCGTCCCCTGTGTCGATGTGATCACAGGCCTAACGAGGTTCGTCCGGACCGGCAATGGCTTCCCGCGTAGGGCGTCATGCAGGCCGCTCGCCGCAATCCCGCGGGATGGCAAATCATGGGAAGCGGCCGGTCCGAGAGGATCCCGGGCCAGCCGCTTCAGCTACCCGATCAGACGACCGTCAGGCGAACGTCGACATTGCCGCGCGTCGCGTTGGAATACGGGCACACCTGGTGCGCCTTCTCGACCAGCGCCTCGGCTTCCGCGCGGGCGAGGCCCGGCAGCGAGACGGCAAGGTCGATGTCGAGACCGAAGCCGCCGGCCGCGCGCGGGCCGATGCCGACGGTCGAGGTCACGGAGGCGTCGGCCGGAACCTTGGGTCCTCCCTGCGAGGAGACGAACTTCATCGCGCCGATGAAGCAGGCGGCATAGCCCGCCGCAAACAGCTGCTCGGGATTGTTGCCGGCGCCGCCGCCGCCGCCGAGTTCCTTCGGCGTGGTGAGCTTGACGTCGAGCGCGCCGTCGAGGGTCGCGGCATGGCCGTCGCGGCCGCCGGTGGCCTTTGCGCTGGTCTTGTAGAAAACGTTCACTGACATTTTCGTCTCCCTGTGTTTCTCGGGTGGGGTGCGATCCTTATCGCAAACAATTAGATTGTGCGCAATTGAAATTATAAGGCCTCACATTTAATTGTTCGCAATTGAATATGCCGCCGGCCGGCTCCAGAATGGAGCAAGTCCCGTGAGATTCTCGATGCCCCGGAAACATTCGGCAGCGGACGCGCCGCTTCGCCTCGATAACCAGATCTGCTTCGCGGTCTATTCGGCCGCGCATGCCTTCAACCGCGTCTACAAGCCGCTGCTGGACCGGCTCGGCCTGACCTATCCGCAATACCTGGTGATGCTGGTGCTGTGGGAGCGCGACGACGTGCCGGTGAAGAGCATCGGCGAAAAGCTGCACCTGGATTCGGGCACGCTGACGCCGCTGCTCAAGCGGCTCGAGGCGGCCCATCTCGTCAAGCGCACGCGCTCGAGCGAGGACGAACGTCAGGTGCTGATCGCGTTGACGCCGCAGGGCCAAGCCTTGAAGGACAAGGCGCGGGCCGTGCCGCAATCGATCCTGGCGGCGACGGACTGCTCAGTCTCGGAACTGGTCGCGATGAAGGACGAGATCGTGGCGCTGCGCGATCGGTTGAATGCGGTGATTGGGGAGTAGGGGTTAGGTTTGCGTGCTTAGGACAGCCGCTTCTTTGTGAACGCCCGGCCGGAGTGAGACTTCAGGTACGCTTCAAAGGCGAGCGCTTTGTGCTTGTCAGGGAAGGCGCAGTACCAGATCAGCTTCCAAGGCTTGAACTTGGCGGTGTGGGTGGATTTGCCAGCATTGTGCTCTGGAATCCGGCGCTTCAGATCTTCCGTAGCCCCAACGTATTCCTGCTCAGGAAATTCGATGCTGCGGAGGATGTAGACGTGCCACATTGACGATTATCGCCTGGGCAGCCGCTGTGTCGAAGTCTCACCAGTCCGTCTTCGCCCTTCGGGCTTCGCCGGACACCACGCTTCGCCCTTCAGGCTGTGCGCGGCTGCGCCACGCGTAGCCTGAAGGGCGAAGCGTGGTGGAGCCAGGCGGGATCGAACCGCCGACCTCTTGCATGCCATGCAAGCGCTCTCCCAGCTGAGCTATGGCCCCTTAACCGTCCGACGCGCCTTGGGCGACGCGTCGGGAAAGACCCAGAACCACAGTTCTGGAATTATCTCAAGTCTCTTCGTCACCGCCGACATCACCAATGATGTCGGTCACGTCCTCGTCGCCTTCTTCGTCGTCGGCGATAAAGGTCGAATCGTCGTCGTCATCGTCCTCGATGGTCTCATCGACTTCGATGTCGTCCTCGGATTCGGGTACGACGGCCTTGACCTTGCCGGTGTTCTCCTCGGCATCGGCCTCCTCGAGCGAGACCTCCTCGACCTCCGCCGGCTCCGGCGTGGCGTCGGCGGCAGCGGCTGCGTGGCGGGCTTCGGCGCCGCGGGGAGCGCGAGCCGGCGCGATGGGCGCGATCGGCACGACTTCACCGGTATAGGGCGAGATCACCGGATTCTTGTTGAGGTCATAGAACTTTTTGCCCGTGGTCGGGCAAATACGTTTAGTTCCGAGTTCGGACTTGGCCACGGCAGAGGAATCCTGGAAATGTCTGAAAAGCGGTGCTTCACTTGGCTAGTTGGCGGCCCGCTGTCAATAGCGCATTGCGGGAGAACGACATGCCCGTGACGGCGGGGAGACCATGTGATACCTGCCCCGCGAGTCCCGCAGGGATGTTCCGGGCCTATCCAAGGACACAAACTTGACCGATTCCGACAAGCCGACGCCGCTCCAGTCGCGCGCCAGCGGTCCCCTGACCGGGAAAGTACGGGTGCCCGGAGACAAGTCGATCTCCCACCGTGCCCTCATCCTCGGCGCGCTCGCGGTCGGAGAGACGCGGATTTCGGGCCTCCTGGAGGGCGAGGACGTCCTCAACACCGCCAAATCCATGCAGGCGCTTGGCGCCAGGGTCGAGCGCACCGGAGATTTCGCCTGGAAGGTGAACGGTGTGGGTGTCGCGGGCTTCGCGGAGCCCAAAGTGCCGCTGGATTTCGGCAACTCCGGCACCGGCTGCCGGCTCGTCATGGGCGCCGTCGCCGGCTGCCCGATCTCTGCGATTTTCGACGGCGATGCCTCGCTGCGCACCCGGCCCATGCGCCGGATTCTGGACCCGCTGGAAAAGATGGGTGCGAAGGTCGTCTCCGGCGGCGAGGGCGGCCGCCTGCCGCTGACCGTCCAGGGTGCGCGCGATCCGCTGCCGATCACCTACAAGACCCCGGTCGCCTCGGCCCAGATCAAATCCGCCGTGCTGCTCGCGGGTCTGGCCGCGCCGGGCACCACGACCGTCATCGAGACCGAGGCCAGTCGCGACCACACCGAACTGATGCTCAAGCATTTCGGCGCCGAGATCACCTCGGTGCAGGAAGGTCAGCACGGCCGCCGTATCACGCTCGTGGGGCAGCCTGAGCTGCATGGCGCCAATGTCGTCGTGCCCGCCGATCCCTCATCGGCGGCGTTCCCCATCGTTGCTGCGCTGATCGTCGAAGGTTCCGACCTCGTCCTGTCCGATGTCATGACCAATCCGCTGCGCACCGGTCTTTTCACCACCCTGCGCGAAATGGGTGCCTCGATCGAGGAAAGCGAAGTTCGCGGCGACGCCGGCGAGCCGATGGCGAAGCTGCGCGTACGCGCCTCGAAATTGCGCGGTGTCGAAGTGCCGCCGGAGCGCGCACCGTCGATGATCGACGAATATCTGGTGCTGGCGGTAGCGGCCGCCTTTGCCGAGGGCACGACCATCATGCGCGGCCTCCAGGAGCTGCGCGTCAAGGAATCCGACCGTCTCGAAGCCACTGCCGCCATGCTCCGCGTCAACGGCGTCAAGGTCGAGGTCTCCGGCGACGATTTGATCGTCGAAGGCCGCGGCCACGTTCCCGGCGGCGGCGTTGTGGCCACCCACATGGACCATCGCATCGCGATGTCCGCGCTGGTGATGGGCTGCGCGTCGGACCAGCCGGTGACCGTCGACGACACGGCCTTCATCGCCACCAGTTTTCCGGATTTCATCCCGATGATGCGTTCGCTTGGGGCCGAGTTTTCATGATCATCGCCATCGACGGGCCCGCGGCGTCGGGCAAGGGCACGCTCGGCAAGCGCCTCGCCCACCATTACGGCTACCGTCATCTTGATACCGGCGTGATCTATCGCGCGGTGGCCTATTCCCTGATGCAGTCCGGGCATGATCTCCGGGACGAGGCAGCCGCGGTCGCTGCGGCGCTGGAACTCGATCCCGAGAAGTTCGGCAATCCCGCCCTGAAGACCCAGAAGGCCGGCGAGGGCGCCTCCATCGTCTCGGCGATCCCAAGGGTGCGCGAGGCCCTGGTCAGCTTTCAGCGGCAATTCGCCGCCGATCCGCCCGGCGCCGTGCTCGACGGTCGGGATATTGGAACCGTGATCTGCCCCCATGCCGACGTGAAGATCTTCGTCGTGGCCGACCCCAAGGTCCGCGCCCGCCGCCGGACCATGGAGGCCAAGGCGCGGGGCGAGGAGGCCGACGAGGCGGCCGTGCTCGCCGACATCATCCAGCGCGACGAACGCGACAAAAACCGGGCGATCGCGCCCCTGAAGCCGGCCGCGGATGCTTACTTGCTAGATAACTCCCAACTGGATATAGAAGGCGGCGTCCGGGCCGCCATCGACATTATCGAGGCCGTCCGAGCGGGCCGGTCGCGGGGTTAAGCCGCTGCCGTCATTGGAGGAAGCGCCCGCTCCCGCTCTTTGAGGTCGATACTCTCGGTCCCTGCTTGGGGCCGACGCGATCCAGGTTCCGGACAAAAGATTTCCACGTATCGAATGCGCGGGCCTCAGCCGGCCCGCTTCCGCTGTTCCGCCCTCCAGGTCGGAGCAGCGAGCGGTCGCTCGAAGGTTCTGCGGACCTTCCGACACTGCGCGTACGGTGCGCCCAAGAACCCAACGGCCGGCATGACATCCGCAACTGGAGAACAAATGGCTTCGACTTCTGCTGATACCTATAGCCCGTCGCGCGACGATTTCGCCGCGATGCTCGACGAGTCCTTCGCAGGCGGCAACCTGCAGGAAAGCTCAGTCATCAAGGGCAAGGTTGTTGCAATCGAAAAGGACATGGCCGTCATCGACGTCGGCCTGAAGACCGAGGGCCGCGTTGCCCTGCGCGAATTTTCCGGCCCCGGCCGCGACAGCGAGCTCAAGGTCGGCGACGAGGTGGAAGTGTTCCTCGACCGGATCGAGAACGCCCTCGGCGAAGCCGTGCTGTCGCGCGACAAGGCGCGCCGCGAAGAGAGCTGGGGCAAGCTCGAGAAGGCCTTCCAGAACAACGAGAAGGTCAACGGCGTCATCTTCAACCAGGTCAAGGGCGGCTTCACTGTCGACCTCGACGGTGCCGTGGCCTTCCTGCCGCGTTCGCAGGTCGACATCCGTCCGATCCGCGACGTTGCGCCGCTGATGAACAACTCGCAGCCGTTCCAGATCCTCAAGATGGACCGTCGCCGCGGCAACATCGTCGTGTCGCGCCGCACGGTTCTCGAAGAGACTCGCGCCGAGCAGCGTCAGGAGCTGGTGCAGAACCTCGAAGAGGGTCAGGTCATCGACGGCGTGGTCAAGAACATCACCGATTACGGTGCGTTCGTTGATCTCGGCGGCATCGACGGTCTGCTGCACGTCACCGATATCGCGTGGCGCCGCGTCAACCATCCGACCGAAGTGCTCTCGATCGGCCAGACCGTGAAGGTCAAGATCATCAAGATCAACCACGAGACGCACCGCATCTCGCTGGGCATGAAGCAGCTGTTGGACGATCCGTGGCAGGGCATCGAAGCCAAGTACCCGCTGGGTGCCCGCTTCACCGGTCGCGTCACCAACATCACCGACTACGGCGCGTTCGTCGAGCTCGAGCCGGGCATCGAAGGCCTGATCCACGTCTCCGAGATGTCGTGGACCAAGAAGAACATGCACCCCGGCAAGATCGTTTCGACCTCGCAGGAAGTCGAAGTGCAGGTGCTGGAAGTGGATTCCGTCAAGCGCCGCATCTCGCTCGGCCTCAAGCAGACCATGCGCAACCCGTGGGAGGTCTTCGTCGAAGGTCACCCGACCGGTTCGACGGTCGAGGGCGAAGTCAAGAACAAGACCGAGTTCGGTCTGTTTCTGGGCCTCGAGGGCGACGTCGACGGCATGGTCCATCTCTCCGACCTCGACTGGAAGCAGCCGGGCGAGCAGGTGATCGACAACTACAAGAAGGGCGACATGGTGAAGGCCGTGGTGCTCGATGTGGACGTCGAGAAGGAGCGTATTTCGCTCGGCATCAAGCAGCTCGAAGGCGACCCCTTCGCCGAGCCGGGCGATGTCAAGAAGGGCGCGGTCGTGACCTGCGAAGTGATCGAAGTGAAGGAGAGCGGCATCGAGGTGAAGATCACCGGTACCGACTTCACCACTTTCGTGAAGCGCTCGGAGCTCGCCCGTGACCGCAACGATCAGCGCGCCGAACGCTTCGCCGTCGGCGAGAAGGTCGATGCCCGCGTGATCCAGTTCGACAAGAAGGCCCGCAAGGTCCAGGTGTCGATCAAGGCGCTCGAAGTCGCCGAAGAGAAGGAAGCCATCGCGCAGTACGGCTCCTCCGATTCGGGGGCGACGCTCGGCGACATCCTTGGCACCGCGCTCAAGAACCGCGACACCAAGTAAGCGAAACGCAGGTTTCGTTGCATCAAAGCCCCGGCGCAAGCCGGGGCTTTTTTGTTGCTATCGTCGTCCCGGCGAAGGCCGGGACTCATACCGCGTGACCTATCGATGATGGGCGTTAGGAGTGCCGAGGCCACGGGTCTTCGCCAAACTACTCCCTGTGGTTATGGGTCCCGGCCTTCGCCGGGACGACAATGAGTGTGTCGCTACGTCGTGGCCCATGCCGCAGCCGGCCTTGTTTTCTTCTAATTGCGCCGCAATTGATGTATCCAGATAAGCCAATGCTGACGCTGCGACGGCACAACGCGCTTGGCCTTTCATTTGGAGATATTGAGATGTCGCTCGATTCGGACATCATCGTCGATCGCCGCAGGATCCGCCGCAAGCTGACGTTCTGGCGCGTATTGGCCGCGCTGATCGCGGTCGCGGCGATCGCAGGTTTCGCGCTGGTCGCGACGCCGGGTGCGCGCGGCACGTTCGCGTCCGCCGGCTCGATCGCGCGGGTCCAGATCGACGGCCTGATCCGCAGCGATTCCGATCGCACGCAGGCGCTGGAACGGCTGGAGAATTCGCAGGCTGCCGCCGTCATCGTTCACGTCAATTCGCCGGGCGGCACCACCGCCGGCTCCGAGCAACTCTATGATTCGCTTGTACGGCTGAAGGCAAAGAAGCCGCTCGTCGTGGTCGTCGAAGGCCTCGCCGCCTCCGGCGGCTACATCACCGCGATCGCGAGCGATCACATCATCGCCCAGCAGAGCTCGCTGGTCGGCTCGATCGGCGTGCTGTTCCAATTCCCGAACGTCTCGGAGCTGTTGAAGACCGTCGGCGTCAAGGTGGAGGAGGTAAAATCCACGCCGCTGAAGGCCGCGCCCAACGGTTTCGAGCCGACCAGCCCCGAGGCACGGGCGGCGCTCGATGCGCTGGTGAAGGATTCCTATGCCTGGTTCAAGGGATTGGTGAAGGAGCGGCGTGGCATGGATGACACGCAGCTCGAGAAAGTGGTTGATGGCCGTGTCTTCACCGGACGCCAGGCCATCGATCTCAAGCTGATCGATCAGATCGGCGACGAGAAGACCGCGGTGACCTGGCTGGTCGAGCAGAAGGGCGTCAAGAAGGGGCTCTCCGTGCGCGATTACAAGCTGCAGCCGCGCTTCAGCGATCTGCCGTTCCTCAAGACGGCGGCCGCAGTGACGCTGGAAGCACTGGGTTTAGGCTCGATTGCGCATCAAATCGCGCAAACCGGCGTCGTGCAGGCGGTTGATCGGCTCGGAATGGATGGAATGCTCGCCTTGTGGCAGCCGGCGGCGTCGAACTGACCGGAACCGGGCGAGCCCCAGAGGTTTTTCCCGTTCGGCGCGTGCAGGGCCAGCCTGCTTTTTCGGCATTTGTCACGTATTTTCACGACGCTCAACCTTCATTTAGCGTCTTGACAGATCACGGTATTTTCACGGAAATGGTCGTCCGCACGCTCCCGGGTCCTATCTCTCGATGATCAAATCCGAACTTGTTCAGCGTATCGCCGAGCACAACCCGCATCTGTACCAGCGGGATGTCGAGAACATTGTGAATGCGATTCTCGAAGAGATCGTAGCGGCTCTCGCGCGCGGTGATCGCGTCGAGTTGCGCGGCTTCGGTGCCTTCTCGGTCAAGCATCGCCCTGCACGCGCAGGGCGCAATCCGCGCACGGGCGCCCATGTGCCTGTCGATCAGAAGAGCGTTCCGTTCTTCAAGACCGGCAAGGAAATGCGCGAACGGCTGAATCGCGACCATCCGGATCCAGGCGCGCCAGACTGAGGTCCACCTCAGGGTTTCCCGCGGTCGCGAGCGATGCGGCCGCAACCTTGATTCAAGGCGAGCGAGCCGTGATGCGAAAATTCCTGACCGCGCTGGTCGTGATTCCGCTGGGCCTGATCCTGATGGTCTTTGCCGTGGCCAACCGGCATTTCGTCACGGTCTCGTTCGATCCCTTCGTTTCCAACGACCCGTCATTCTCTGTCACGCTGCCGCTGTTCCTGCTCCTGATCGTGGTGGCAGCGCTCGGAGTGGTCGCGGGTGGTTGTGCCGTCTGGTTGGGCCAGCGGCACTGGCGGCGTGCGGCGCGCCGGCATGACGCGGATGCCCGGGCCGCGCGAGGCGAACTGGCTGATCTGCGGGCCCAGTCTGCCGCAGTAAGGCCTGAGTCCCAGCGCCTCCCCGTTCCCTCCGGGGTGGGGCTTTACGGGTCCGTCGGGCGAGACAAGCAGCGCGCGACGTTGTAGAAGCGGCCGCAACCGAAAAGCCCGTTTTCCGGCCGCGGACCTGCGGCCTCCATTTGCTTTGAGCCCATATCCGTCGAGAACATGTCCTTGCTCGTCAAAATCTGCGGCCTGTCCACGCCCGAGACGCTCGAAACGGCGCTCGAGGCGGGTGCCGACATGGTGGGGTTCGTGTTCTTCCCGCCGTCGCCGCGACATTTGTCGCTGGAAGCCGGCCGGGAGCTCGGCCGGCAGGTGAAGCGGCGCGCGCTCAAGGTCGCGCTCACCGTCGATGCCGACGATGCCACGCTCGACAACATCATGGACGCGCTGTCGCCGGACATGTTCCAGCTTCATGGCACGGAGAGCGTGGCCCGGCTGCGCGACATCAGGCAACGGTTCGGTCGTCCGGTGATGAAGGTCGTGCCGGTCGCAACGTCGGCCGATCTCGCCGTGCTGCCCGGTTACGCAGAGGTTGCCGAACGCATCCTGTTCGATGCGCGCGCACCGAAGGACGCAACGCGGCCGGGCGGCCTCGGTGCACCGTTTGATTGGCATCTGCTCGGAAACCTGGAGCTCGCGGTGCCGTATATGGTCTCGGGCGGCCTCAGCGCCGACAACGTCGCCGAAGCCGTTCGCGTCACCCGGGCCGGTGGCGTCGACGTCTCCTCCGGTGTCGAGAGCGCCCCAGGCGTGAAAGACCCCGAGATGATCAAGGCCTTCATTCGCGCCGCGCGCGCAAGCCAAGATGCAAGTCAAGAGTTGAGCGTCCGATGAATGTTGTAAAACCCAATTCCTATCGCAGCGGCCCCGACGAGCGCGGCCATTTCGGCATTTTCGGCGGACGCTTCGTTGCCGAAACCCTGATGCCGCTAATCCTCGATCTGGAGAAAGCCTACACCGAGGCCAAGGCCGACCCGGCCTTCCAGACCGAGATGAACGGCTATCTCAAGAATTATGTCGGCCGGCCCTCGCCGCTCTATTTCGCCGAGCGTCTGACCGAGCATCTCGGCGGCGCGAAAATCTACCTCAAGCGCGAAGAGCTCAACCACACCGGCTCGCACAAGGTGAACAACGTGCTCGGCCAGATCATGCTGGCGCGACGCATGGGCAAGAAGCGCATCATCGCCGAGACCGGCGCCGGCCAGCACGGTGTCGCCACCGCGACGCTGTGCGCGCGCTTCGGCCTGGAATGCATCGTGTACATGGGCGCCGTCGACGTCGAGCGGCAGCAGCCCAACGTCATCCGCATGGAGATGCTGGGCGCGACGGTCATTCCAGTGCAGTCGGGCACGCGCACGCTGAAGGATGCCATGAACGAGGCGCTGCGCGACTGGGTCACCAACGTGCACAACACGTTTTACTGCATCGGGACGGTCGCGGGTCCGCATCCCTATCCGACGCTGGTGCGCGACTTCCAGTCGATCATCGGCAACGAGACCAAGGCGCAGATGCAGGAGATCGAAGGCCGGCTGCCGGATTCGCTGGTCGCCTGCATCGGCGGCGGCTCCAACGCCATGGGCCTGTTCCATCCGTTCCTCGACGATTCCACCGTCGAGATCTTCGGCGTCGAAGCTGCGGGCCACGGACTGACGCAACTGCATGCGGCATCGATCGCCGGCGGCCGGCCGGGCGTGCTGCACGGCAACCGCACTTATCTGCTGATGGATGCGGACGGCCAGATCCAGGACGCGCATTCGATCTCCGCCGGCCTCGACTATCCCGGCATCGGCCCCGAGCACTCCTGGCTGCACGAGATCGGCCGCGTGAACTATCTCTCCGCGACCGACGACGAGGCGCTCGCAGCGTTCCAGTTGCTGTCAAAGCTGGAAGGCATCATCCCCGCGCTCGAGCCGGCACATGCCATCGCCAAGGTGATGGAGCTCGCGCCGAAGCGGACAAAAGATCACCTGATGGTCGTCAACCTCTCCGGCCGCGGCGACAAGGACGTCCCGCAGGTCGGCGACATCCTGCGGGGCAAGAGCAAGTGACCACGCGTATCGACACCCGTTTCGCCGAGCTGAAGAAAGCCGGCCGCGCGGCCTTCGTCACCTTCGTGATGGCCGGCGATCCCGATCCGGCGACCTCGCTCGAGATCATCAAGGCGCTGCCGAAAGCGGGCGCCGATGTGATCGAGCTCGGCATGCCCTTCACCGATCCGATGGCTGACGGCCCGTCGATCCAGGCGGCAGGCCTGCGCGCGCTCAAGGCCGGCATGACGCTGAAGAAGACGCTCGATCTCGTGCGCAGCTTCCGCAAGGACGACAACACCACGCCGATCGTGCTGATGGGCTACTACAACCCGATCTACATCTATGGCGTCGACAAGTTCTTAGGTGATGCGAAGAGTGCCGGCATCGACGGCCTCATCATCGTCGACCTGCCGCCGGAAGAGGACGACGAGCTCTGCCTGCCCGCGATGAAGGCCGGCCTCAATTTCATTCGGCTTGCAACGCCGACGACCGACGACAAGCGTCTGCCGGCGGTGCTCGCCAACACCTCGGGCTTTGTCTACTACGTTTCGATCACCGGCATCACCGGCGCTGCGGCCGCGGACTCCACGGCCGTCGGCGAGGCAGTTGCCCGTATCAAGCGGCACACAAAACTGCCGGTCTGCGTCGGCTTTGGCATCCGTACACCGGAGACCGCCCGCGCGATTGCCTCGCATGCCAATGGCGCCGTGGTCGGCACCGCGCTGGTCGATGCCCTCAAGAACAGCCTCGATGCGGACGGGCACGCCACCGGCAAAACCGTCAACGCCGTCGCCGAGCTGACCGCGGCACTGGCCCAGGGCGTCAAAGGCGCGCAACAGGCGGCGGAATAGGCCATAATTCCGCTGCCAAGTCCGACGAGCAAGTCCGAAGAGCAAGGCGGACGATCCGGCGGCTTGCCGGGCCGGGTCCCGGCCGCCATATATCCCTTCAGGTGGTCCCCAGGCGGGATCGCACATCGGAGCAAACCATGAACTGGCTTACCAATGTGGTCCGGCCGAAGATCCGCAACATGCTGCGGCGGGAGACGCCGGAGAATCTGTGGATCAAGTGCCCGGATTCCGGACAGCTCGTGTTCTACAAGGACGTCGAAGCCAACCAGTTCGTCATTCCCGGCTCGAACTACCATATGCGCATGAACGCGGTGGCGCGTCTGAAGTCGGTTTTCGACAATGAGACCTGGTACGACGTCGCGCTGCCTGACGTCACGCCCGATCCGCTCAAGTTCCGTGACGAGAAGAAGTACGTCGATCGCATCAAGGATGCCCGCGCGCGGACCAATCTGAACGACGCGATCAAGGTCGGCTACGGCAAGCTCGAAGGTGCCGCCGTCGTTGTCGCCGTGCAGGATTTCGACTTCATGGGCGGCTCGCTCGGCATGGCCGCGGGCGAAGCCATCGTGCGCGGGCTCGAGCTCGCGGTCGAGAAGAAGTCACCCTTCATCGTGTTCGCCGCCAGTGGTGGCGCGCGCATGCAGGAAGGCATCCTGTCGCTGATGCAGATGCCGCGCACCACGGTCGCGGTGCAGATGCTGCGTGAAGCAAAACAGCCCTACATCGTCGTGCTGACCAATCCGACCACCGGCGGGGTCACCGCATCCTATGCGATGCTCGGCGACGTGCAGATCGCCGAACCGGGCGCGCTGATCGGTTTTGCCGGCGCGCGCGTGATCGAGCAGACCATTCGCGAAAAGCTCCCCGAGGGTTTTCAGCGCGCCGAATACCTCAAGGAGCACGGCATGATCGACATGGTCGTGCACCGCCACGAATTGCGTCCGACCCTGGCGCGGCTCTGCCGACTGTTGACCAGGGCGCCGGCGCTTGAGACCGCGTCAAAGCCGGTGCAGCCGGTCGTCAGTCCGGCGCAGATCGTATCGGCTCCCGAAACGGCGCCGGCCGCGCCGCACGCGTGAACGCTTCCTCCGACCGCGCAAAGCCGCCGCTCGACGAATTGATCGGGCGGCTGTCGGCCCTGCACCAGAAACGCATCGATCTCGGGCTGGAGCGGATGCACCGCCTGCTCGAGCGGCTCGGTCACCCTGAGCGCAAGCTGCCGCCGGTGATCCACATCGCCGGTACCAACGGCAAGGGCTCGACGCTCGCTTATCTGCGCGCGACGCTGGAGGCCGCCGGCCTGCGCGTCCACGCCTACACGTCGCCCTATCTCGTTCGCATCAACGAATGTTTCCGGCTCGGCCGCGTCGGTGGCGGTGTGCTGGTCAGCGACGACGAATTGCGCGCGGCGCTGGAACAGGTCGAGCGTGTCAACGCCGGTGAGCCGGCCACCGTGTTCGAGCTCAAGACGGCGGCGGCATTTCACCTGTTCGCGCAGAACCCGGCCGATGTGGTTCTGCTGGAGGTCGGCCTTGGCGGCCGGCTCGATTCCACCAACGTGGTTGACGCGCCGGCGGCCTGCGTGATCACGCCTGTCAGCATGGACCACATGGATTTCCTCGGCGACACCTTGACCTCGATCGCCGGCGAAAAGGCGGCGATCATCAAGCGCGGCGTGCCGGTCGTTTGCGCGGAGCAGTCGGCTGAGGCGATGGCCGTGATCGAGGCGCAGGCCAAGCGCATGCGCGCCCCATTGTTTGCCGCGGGCGAGAGCTGGCACGTCAACGTCGAAAACGGGCGGCTGGTTTATTCCGATGAGCGCGGCTTGATGGATCTCACCGCGCCGCGCCTGTTCGGGCGCCACCAGTTCGACAATGCCGGCCTCGCCATCGCGACGTTGCGGGCCACCAACGCCTTCAAGGTCAACCAGGCGGCGTTCGAGGCCGGGATCGTCGGTGCGGAATGGCCGGCGCGGATGCAGCGCATTGCGTCTGGAGAGCTGCTCGCTTGGGGGCCGCAGGGATCGGAGATCTGGCTCGACGGCGGCCACAATGCGGAAGGCGGCCGCGTCGCGGCGGCCGCACTCGGCGATCTCGAAGAGCGGGTGTCGCGGCCGCTGGTCGTGATCGCCGGCATGATGGCCAACAAGGACGCGCAGAGTTTTCTCGCCAATTTCGCCGGTCTGACCCGCCACATCATCGCGGTGCCGATTCCCGACACCGACAACGCCATGCCGGTCGACCGCCTCACGGATGCCGCCCGCAGCCTCGGCATGCGCGTCGAGCCCGCGCCCGGCGTCGAGGCCGCACTGCGCGCCCTGGCGAAGCTCGCCTACGAAGTGCCGCCGCGCATCCTGATCACCGGCTCGCTCTATCTCGCCGGCCACGTGCTCGCCATCAACGGCACACCTCCTTTATAGTCTTCGCTCCATCCGGGCTACAGGAAGACCCATGCGTTTTGCCGCGATTGCCGACGTCCACGGAAACTACCTTGCGCTGGAAGCTGTGCTCGCCGACATCCGCGCGCAGGGCGTCTCCGACATCGTCAATCTCGGCGATATGCTCAGCGGCCCGCTCGATGCGCGCCGCACCATCGAGATCCTGATGAAGCTCGACGCCGTGCACGTGCTCGGCAATCATGACCGCTATCTGCTCGACCGTCCTCCGGAGAAGATGGGCTCGTGGGATCGTCCGGCCCATGCAGCGGTCAATGCCGCGCAACTCGACTGGCTGCGCGCGCAGCCAATGACGCGCGTGTTTCGCGAGCAAGTTTTCATGTGTCATGCGACGCCCGACAATGACGAAGTCTATTGGCTCGATACCGTGCATCCCGACGGCGCGGTGGCGCTGTCGCCGCTCGATCGCATCGAAGAGTTTGCGCAAGGTATCGCGCAATCGCTGATCCTGTGCGCTCACACCCATCTCGCCCGTGCCGTACGACTTCGCGACGGAAGGCTGATCGTCAATCCCGGCAGCGTCGGCGGCCCGGGCTTCCGTGACAAGCATCCGTTCCCGCATGTCGTCGAGGCCGGCACGCCGCACGCGCGCTATGCGATTCTCGAGCTGACCGATGGCGCCTGGCAGGTCACGTTCCGCCATGTCGTCTACGATCACGAGATGATGGCCGCGCTCGCTCGCCGCAACGGCCAGCCAGAGTTGGCAAACGCGCTGGCGACGGGATGGCTCGGATAGTTGTCGCTCCATCTGGGCTACCGGCTACAGCTGTTTCAACAGCTTTATCGGGTCCACCACCTTCTGCTTCAGCTGCTCGAAGCTGCATTGCCGCGGGGCCTTGTCGGGGCGCCAGCGCAGGATCGAGGTACCGTGGCGAAAGCGGTCGCCGCTGAAATGGTCGTAGCAGACCTCGATCACGAGCTTCGGCTTGAGCGGACACCACTTCGCAGACCGCTCGGTGGACCAGCGGCTCGGCCCGCCCGGCGCGTTGCCGGTGAAGCCCGGCTCGCCGATCAGCGCCTCTAACCGATCGGTCAGGTCAGGCTTTTCCGTCGCCTTGATTGCCGAGGTGAAACCGACATGGTGCAGGAGACCTCCGTCGTCATAGAGTCCGAGCAGCAGCGACCCGACCACCTTGCGGCCGGCGATCTTGTTGGTGGCATAGCGGAAGCCGCCGACCACGCAATCGGCGCTGCGGAATTTCTTGATCTTCTGCATGCCGTCGCGATTTCCCGCCTGGTAGGGCAGGTCGACGCGCTTGGCGATGACGCCGTCCGAGCCGCCACCGGATTGCGCCAGCCACTTTTTCGCAATGGCGTAGCTCGTCGTCGCCGGTGAGAGGCGGAAGATGCTGCCTTTCAGATTGGCTTTGGCAAACGCTTCCAGCGCCGGCCGTCGTTCGCTCAGCGGCTGCTCGGCAAGCTGTTTCTCCCTGGTCGTCGCAAGCAGATCGAAGCCGAGATACAGCGCTGGCGTTTCCTGCGAGAGCTTTTTCACGCGGCTCGCGGCAGGGTGAATGCGTTGCAGCAGCGCGTCGAAGGAAAACCCCTTGCCGTGCGGCACGACGATCTCGCCGTCCAGCGTGAAGCGATCCGCCTTCAGCTTCAGCGCCGCGGCGACGATCTCGGGGAAATAGCGCGCGAGGTCTTCGCCGGATTTCGAGCGCAGGTCAATGCTGCCGCCGTTGCGCGACAGCAGGCAGCGGAAGCCATCCCATTTCGGCTCGTATTGCCACTCCTTGCCGCGCGGGATCGCATCGACCGAGCGCGCCTCCATCGCCACGAGAGATGTCGATTTTCGCGCGCGTCTTGCAGGGGGAGGCACAGGCAGGACTCGTCTTACGCTGGAACTGTCCCATCAACGCAAAACGGCCGGCTTTCGCCGGCCGTTTCCAAAAATAATTTCGTGCGAGGCGGATCAGACCGCGGAGGTGATCCACTGCTGCAGCTTCGCCTTCGGCGCAGCGCCGACCTGACGAGAGGCCATCTCGCCGCCCTTGAAGATCATCAGGGTCGGGATCGACATCACGCCATATTTCGACGCGGTCTTCGGGCTCTCGTCGACGTTGAGCTTCACGATCTTGACCTTGTCGCCCATCGCGCCGGCGATCTCGTCGAGCGCGGGTGCGATCATGCGGCAGGGGCCGCACCACTCGGCCCAGAAATCGACGACCACGGGGCCGTTTGCCTTGAGCACTTCGGCTTCGAAATCGGTGTCAGAAACCTTACCAACGGCCATGGGAGTACCTCGTACCTGAGAGAAGGGCGCGACGGGAATCGCGCCCGAGATCATGGCGTCAACCTATGAATGGCTCCTTGCCGGGTCAAGGACGCTCACACCGAGATGAAGAGATGCCAGCGCCGCGTCCAGCGCGGGAGCCGAAATCTCCATATATTCAAGGGCCTCGGTCCAGAGTAGGACGGCGCGGACCGGCTTTTGGGGATAAAGCCGCGATAGCACCGCCCGATATAGCGCCAGCTGCCGGACATAGGCGGCGGGAGCCGCGGCGGCGCTCTTGGGAGCCGCCTGATTGGTCTTGAAATCGACGATCAGGACCTCATCCGGTCGAACGACCAGCCGGTCGATCTGGCCGGACACCAGCGCCGGGGCGTGGCCCGGCCGTTCCAGCCGGCCGACGATCGCGACCTCCGCCCGGCTGCCGGCGGCAAACACCGGCGCAAACCGCGGCTCGGCGATCAAGGCGAGCACCTTATCGGCCAGCGCGGTCCGGTCGGCCTCCGCCCAGTCCGCGGCATTGCGCGCCAGGAAGCCGAGCGCGGCCTCGCGCCGGCGCTCAGTGGCGATGTCGGGGAGCGATTGCAGCAGCCGATGCACCAGCGTGCCGCGTTGCAGCGCGAGCGCGCGGGACTGCACTGATTCGCCCGACAGCACGGCGCGGCCTTCACCGGACGGCTGGCCGGAGGGGCGCACCGGATCGTCGTCGATGGTCTCGCGCGGTGCTGGCGTCCGCAGCCAGTCCGGAAGCGCCGTCCCCTGGTCCAAGGACGCCGCGGGCGTGCCCAGCGCCACGACATCCTCCGGTCGGGAGAAGCGCGTCACCTTTCCCAGCGGCGTCTCGATCGTCTCTTTCGCCAGACCCGAGCCGGCGAGCCCGGTGTCGACGAGATCGTACCAGCTCAGCTTGCGGACCGTCTTCATGTTGCCGGGCATGCAGCCGCCGACGATGAGCCGGTCGGCGGCGCGCGTCATCGCAACGTAGAGCAGGCGGCGATATTCGTCCTCGGTCTCCTCGAGCATCGCCTTGCGGGCGTCGGCGACGGGCTTGGGATCGTCCGCCTTGCGTCCGGCCCAGACCACCACCTCGCCGCCATTGCCGCGCGGGACCTGGATCAGCCGGAGCCGCTGCGAATCCGCGGGCGACGATGTGGTGTCGACCATGAACACGACCGAGGCCTCCAGGCCCTTGGCGCCGTGCACGGTCATCACCCGCACCTCGTCGCGCGAGATCTCCATGTCGCGCTTCACCTCGGTATCGGCCGAGCGCAGCCAGGCCATGAAACCCTGCAGCGAGGCCGGCGCCTTGCGCTCGTAGTTCAGCGCCAGCTCAAGGAATTCGTCGAGCGCATCATTGGCCTCATGACCGAGCCGGCGCAGCATGCGCGCGCGTCCGCCGTCGCCCCCGAGCAGCCAGGCGTAAAAGGCGAACGGCGTCTCCTCGCGGGCTCGGGTTTCGCAGGCTTCGAGGCGTCGCGACGCGGCAGCGAATTTCTCGCTTGTCGCGGCATGCTCGCCAAGCGCGCGGCGCAGCGATCCCTTGCGATCCCAGGCCAGCTGGAACAGATCGTCGTCATCGAGCCCGAACAGCGGGCTCTTCAGCGCCACGGCGAGCGCGAGATCGTCCTGCGGCAGCAGCAGCGCATCGGCGAGGTTCATCAGGTCGATGATTCCGATGTGCTCGGTGAGCTTCAGCCGGTCGGCGCCCGCGACCGGAACATTGGCGTGCTTCAGGGCCTGGATCACCGCATCGAACGCATTGCCTCGCCGGCGCACCAGGATCAGCATGTCGCCATAGCGCAGGGGACGCCGCTCGCCCTCGTGTCCCGTCAGCGTTCCGCTCTCGACCAGCCGCTTGATTTCGGTCTGGATGCGGCGCGCAAGCTTGACCTCGGGGCTGGTGGCGGCGACGCCGTCGAACGGCGCGCGCCAGCCCTCGATCTCCTGCCTGTCGTCGGCCTCCGCAAGGTCCCACAGCTCGATTACGCTGGGGCCGGCATCGCCGAGTGCATTGTGCAGGGGATGACCGGTCTCGACCGAATGGATGCTCTTGTAGATCGCGGGCTCGCGGAAGACGTGGTCGACCGAATGCAGGATCGCGGCGCCGGAGCGGAAGGAATAGGTGAAGGCGACCGGATCGAATTTCAGTCCGGCGGCCGTGAACTTGCGGTGCAGCTCGCGCCGGCGCGCGTCGAATTCTCGGGGCTGAGCCCCCTGAAACGAGAAAATCGACTGCTTCTCGTCGCCGACAGCGAAGACGGTGCGGTTCAGGCCCTCGCGCGCACCTTCGCCGGCGGTGAACTCCGAGATGATGTGCGCGACGATGTCCCATTGCCGCGGACTGGTGTCCTGGGCTTCGTCGATCAGCACGTGATCGACGCCGCGGTCGAGCTTGTAATGCACCCAGCCGGAGGAAACGCGGTCGAGCATCGCGAGCGTCTTGTCGATGAGATCGTCATAGTCAAGCAGACCGCGCTCCTGCTTTTCGCGGCGGTAGTTTGCGGCAGCCGCCGTCGCGATATGCAGCAGGGCGGCGGTGCGGTCCCGCATGGTCACCGCACGGCGCTTCTCGACCAACCCGCTGACGCGCTGCGCCTCGTTCTCGAACAGGCGGGCGACGGACGGGTTGTGATCGCAGAACTTCTTGGTCAGCACCGCCTTGCGCGGCAGCTTTTCGTCGGTCAGGAAAACGCTGAGATAGGCATCGACCTGCGCGCCGCCGGAAAACACCTTTGCCTCGCGGAGCCGGCAGGCCTGGTCGTTGTCGGACTTGCTGCCGTCCTCCAGCGCAAAGGCGATGTCATCCCAGCGCGATCGCGGCAGGAACGGACCGTCGACAATCTCGGTCTCGACGTCCTCGATCCGATCGTTTGCGTCCACGCCCAGCGCGGCCGCCATCTGCGCCGCAGCCAGCTCCGCGCTGCCGGCTTCGTCGGTCCAAGCCATGAAGTGATCGCGGCTCAGGCAAGCCTCGCGCACCACCTCCTTGAAGGTGACATCGGCGGCGCTCGCCATCGCGGTCAGCAGCGCGCGGCCGGTGATGCTGTCGGGGTCGCGCGCGGCCTCCAGCAGCACCTTCAGATTGGCGCGTTCCATCATGTCGGTCTGGTCGCGCTCGTCGATCACGGCGAAGCGCGCCGGCACGTTGGCCTCGAACGGAAACTGCTGAAGCAGGCGGGTGCACAGCGCGTGGATGGTCTGCACCTTCAGCCCGCCCGGCGTCTCCAGGGCACAGGCGAACAGCTTTCGTGCGTCGCGCCGCAATTTTGCAGTGGGGTGCGGGATGCCGACCGCGCGGATTGCTGCATCGAGTGCCGTATCGTCGAGTGTCACCCAATGCCCGAGCGTGGTGAACACGCGCTCGGCCATGTTGGCGGCGGCCGCCTTGGTGAAGGTGATGCAGAGAATCTTTTCCGGCGGCACACCCGCGAGCAGCAGGCGGATCACCCGCTGCACCAGCACATGGGTCTTGCCCGAGCCGGCATTGGCCGAGACGAAGGCCGATGCGGTCGGGTCCGATGCGCGCGCTTGCCTGGCGCGCACCTCATCCGGGATGGGGCGCGGTGCCTTCACCATTCCTCGATCCCCAATCCGCCGGCCGCGGACCATTCCTTGATCCGGGCAAGATCGTCATAGGCGCCGTAGCGGTTGGTCCACATCGGCAGGTTCAACGAGGTGTAGGGCTGGTTCTCGTCCTCAAAGGCGCGAATCAGCGCCTCGAGCTTGGCCCTGGCCTCGGCAGCCGCGGTGTCCGGCGGCTGCGGCTCGTCGCCTTGCCTATACCTAAGCTCGAGAATGCGTTCTTCGCCCGGCGGATTGTTGCCGCTCAGGCGAACATAGACGAGCTGGCTCACGGACGCGCCGGCGTCGATGTCGGGAAAACCGCCCTCACGCAGGATTGCGGCTTCCAGCGTGAGCTGCGGCGACAGGCCCATGCGGACCTGCTTGCCGGTCGGTGGCTGGCCGGTCTTGTAGTCGAGGATGGCGTAGCCACCGCCCCGGCGCCGCTCGATGCGGTCGGCGCGCGCGGAAAGGATAAAGCTGCGCTCACTGTCGAGCTGAATTGAGATCTTGCCCTCGGTCTCCGCGGCGATCGCCTCGATCGCGTCGCGCCGCGCCGTTTCCCATTCGCCGAACCAGCGCGCGATGCGCTGGAAGCGCGGCCACCACAGCGCCCGCGCCTCGGGTCGCTCCATCAGCGGCGCGAAGTATTTTTCGCCGATCGCGCGCAGCACCCGCGCGGGATCGTCGGGCAGATTCGTGGCGTAGCGTTCCGTGAACTCCCCGAGCGCATCGTGGATCGCCGAGCCGCGGTCGGCGGCCGACAGCGGCATGTCGACGGGATCGAGCGCGTCGAGCCGCAAAATGTGTTTTGCGTAGATCGTATAGGGATCGCGCAGCCAGTCCTCGATCCCAGTCACAGACATCCTGAGCGGGCGGGTCGCGCGCGGCGGTCGCGGCTCGGGCTGCTTGATCGGCCTCACCTCGTCGGGCTGGTCCAGCGCGGCTGCGAACTGCACGTATTTCTCGCCCGCGCGAATCGCGGCCTTCCAGTGCGCATCGCCCGCGACGGCCTCTAGCCGGTGCAGGAAGCGCGAGGCGACCGCCGGAGCACCGCCAGCCTTCGCGGAGTGGGTGAGGATGACCTCGTCGCCGCCGAGCAGTTGCGCAAAATCATGCGCGGAGAGGCCGATACGGCGTTCCGGCAGATCGAGGCCCAGCTCGTGCCGCATCGGCCGGCTCAGCCACGGATCGATGCGCGGCGCCGGTGGCCAGACCCCCTCGATCAGCCCGCCGACGATGATGCGGTCGGCCTGCATCAGGCGTGATTCCAGCGGGCCGTAGATCTGAAGCCGCGCGCCCGGCCTGTCCTGCCGCCGCACCGCGCGATCGCTGAATGCGGTCTGGAACACGTCCGCGTAGTCGGGCAGCGTGACCATCAATCCGCTGGTCGTGCCGCCGCGCAGGAGATCGTCGAAGGCGCTCGCGAGCGCGAGGCCTTCGCGCTCCTCGAACGCCAGCGGGATGCCCTGCTCATCGCGCGACAGCTCGATTATGATCTCGCGATGCCGATGCGCGAGCTCGGCGAAGTCATACGGCTTTGATGAAGCAAGACTCTCGATCGGCGCCAAGGCTTGTCGCAAACCATCGATCAGCGCCTGAATACGATCGAGGTCTTCCGCCTTGAGACGTGCACGCGGCTCGGCCTTGTGCAGTGCGGAGACCTCGCTGCGCCACAGCTTTGCCAGCTCCTCGCGGAATCGATTGAACTCGCGCAGCAGGCCGGCGGTGCCCGCAGGCGGCCGCGTTCCGCGCAACAAAGCGAGCTCCAGGCCTTCGATCGCCGCCTTCCATGCACCAGGTGCCCGGCCGAGCCGGCACAGCGGATGCTTCAGCATCGCCAGCAGCGTCGGCGGCTCCAATCCCTTGGTCGCCGCCTCCGCTGTCAATCGCGCAAAGACGCCGGCGGAGGTTTCCATCAGGACGTCGCCGCCGGAATCATCGAATGCGAGATCCCATCGGCTCAGCGCGGCCATCACGCGCCGCGCCAGCGCGCGATCGGGCGTGACAAGCGCCGCGGATTTGTCGAGGTGCCGCGCCTCGCGCATCGCGATCGCGATGGCGAGCGCTTCCATTTCAGGGTTGGGAGCTTCGACAACCGCGAGGTTCTTCATGCCGCCGGTGATCTTTAAGGCCACATCCGGCTGCTTCAACCGGTCGTGCCAGATCTCGGTCTTGGCCGACGGTCGCATCGATTCCGAGGCGAGCAGATCGCGGCCGTCTTCCGCCGGAGGCTTGAGGATATCGACGTCGCTGCGCTTGATGCCAAAACGATCCAGCAGCGCGTGCATGGCGTATTGCGGATGGTTCGAGACCGGATGCTCCGCGAACTTGCCGAGCGAGTCGCGGACGCCGCCGATGCTGCGCCAGGCATCGTCGTCGAGATCGGTGTCGAGGCCGGGCAGCACCACGGCGCCATGCGGCAGCGAGGCGACTGCGTGGAGAAATCTTGCCGTGGCTGGCATCGAGCCGGTCGAGCCGGCCGCGATCACGGGGCCATGGTGATGCGCGGTCAGCCGCTTGGCTTCGGCATCGATCAGAAGGTCGCGGCGGGCAGCGGGCTCGATCCGGTTGATCTCGGCGAGATGACCGGGCCAGGCGATGCGCGCGATGCGCAAAAATTCAAGCGAGTGCTGCCAATACCGATCGAGCATATCGGGCACGAGGCCGTCGAGCGCGCTCCAGTCGACGCCGCGCGTGACTATGTCGTCGATCAGCCGCGCGAGATCGGACGCCAGTGCCAGCGTCGAGGCGGGGCCGCCGACGACGAGCGGAGACAGCACCGGGCCCTTGGCCCAGGCCGCGACGAGCTGCGCCAGTGTCAGCCGCCGTTCGAGCTCGCCGAGCCGCGGCGGAATATCGAGCGGCGTTGCGCCGGAAAACTGTTCGCCCTCATCGGCGAATGCGAGCTCATCCTCGTCGATGTCGCCGAGCGCGACGATGCGCGGCAGCACGACGGCGTCCGCCTTCATCTCGTCGAGGAAAATCTCGCGGACGACGCGCATGGCGCGTCGTGTCGGCAGGTACAGCGTGGCATCCGCCAGCCGTGCCGGCTCCTTGCGCGCCTCAAAGCCGTCGACCAGCCGACCGTCGAGCAAGCTTGCGACGACGGTGCGCAGAAACGGAACTGAGACTGGAACGCTGAAAACGCGCATGAGCTGCCTGATTCGGGAATCAGGCGCCAATATAGGGAGGCGGACTCAAATGGATATGGGCGGAAGGGAGATAGTCCCCGCTGTTCGCCGGACCAATACAGGTGAGGTAGGGTGGGCAAAGGCGCGACGCGCCGTGCCCACCATGTTTCCGCGAGCAGCTTAGATGGTGGGCACGCTTCGCTTTGCCCGCCCTACGGCACCGCGTCCGGGACAATAGCGCAGCCCTACGCCACGCTCTCCAGAAACGCCTCTTCCGCCGCGTGCACGGCATCGGGCGTGCCGACATGCATCCAGACGCCGTCGAGGCGAAGGCCGAACAGCCGCTCCTGCTCGTTGGTACGGTCGAACATCTTGGTCAGCGAGAACTCGCCCGTGGGGGCATCGGCGAAGATCGACGGCGACAGGATCGCTGCGCCGGCATAGACGAACGGAACGACTTCTTTTTCCTTGCGCTTGCGCAGGGCGCCGTCGGCCAGCATGCCGTAATCGCCGCGGCCGCTATAGCCGATGCTGGTCGCCGTCGGCGCCATCAGGAGCAAAATGTCCATCCGCGCGGGATCGAAGTTTTCGGCGAGCCGCGTCAGGTTCGAGCGCACGCCGTCGATCCATAGCGTGTCGGAATTGACGTGAAAGAACGGTGCGTCCCCGAGCAGCGGCAGTGCCTTGGCCACCCCGCCGCCGGTGCCGAGCACCTGGTCGCGCTCGTCCGAGATGGTCACGCGCGGATGCTGGCGGGATGCGGTGTGATCGATGATCTGGTCCGGCAGGTAGTGCACGTTGACCACCGCCTCGCTCACGCCGGCCTGGCCGAGCTTGTCGAGCACGTGGTCGAGCAGCGGCTGGCCGGCCACCGGAACCATCGGTTTCGGCATCTTGTCCGTCAACGGACGCATGCGCAGGCCGAACCCTGCGGCGAGCACCATGGCTTTGGTCGGTTTGACGGACATCCTTCGCTTTCTCAGATCTACTGATTTCGCGTTCGCAGCAATCCTAACACGAGGTTCGACTGACCGCACCGCGTCTTAACCGCCTTAACCACCTGCCATGACGCTTGTACGACGGGTGTTGCCGTTACGCCCCGATGGATGTGGAACGCGCCTTTTTCTTCTTGTCGCCGAGCTTGAGAAAGTTGACGCCGATCTGGTCGCCATTGACCCAGGCAAGCTCGCAGCGTCGGTACGCAAGTCCGGTGGACGACAGCAGCAGAAAAAACTCCTTCAGATGCAAGCCTTCGACCGAGCCGTCGATGGTCAATTTGGCGCCGCTGTCGGAGACGTCCTCCATGGTGCAGTCGCGCCGCCAGGTGCCGTCGATACCCATCATCTGGGCCGCGATCCCGCGCTCGAAAACAACCCGGCTGTTGCCGCGCTGGTCCGTCTTCACCGCCATCTGCCCTGCTCCAGCCCCGTAATCATCCGGCTGCTCCGCCGCCAGATTACCGGCGTCTTGGCTAACAGTCGGTAAATCGGGTTCCAAATCAGCCGTTTCAGCCTTTACTAGCCTTTCAGCCTTGGGCCGGGCCTTGGGGCGGCGGGACGTTGGCGACATACCAGTCGCGCAGATGGGCCAGCGCGGGATGCGCCAGGGAGCGCTGGAGATAGGTCCAGATCCGCGGCTGGTGACGCAGATAATGCGGCTTGCCGTCGCGGCGGTTGAGGCGGGCGAAGGTGCCGAGCAAGCGCGTGTTCCGCTGCGCCGACATGATGGCGTAGAGCTCGGCGAAGCCGGCCGCGTCGAAGCTCGCGTCGCTCGCGCGGCGAGCCTTGATGTAGCGCGACAGCAGTGTCAGTTCGATCGCCTCAGGCACGTCGATGCGCGCGTCCTGGAGCAGCGACACCACGTCGTAGGATTGCGGCCCCAGCACGGTGTCCTGGAAGTCGATCACGCCGACGCGTTCGATGCCGGTGCGATTCCCGAGCCAGATCAGGTTCGGCGAGTGATAGTCGCGGATGATCCAGGTCTTCGGCGAGGCCTGCGGTTTCTTCAGCAGCTCGCGCCACATCGCGAAAAATGCGGCGCGCTTCTCGTCGTCGAGCGGCGCATTGCGATCGGGCAGGTACCATTCCGGCATCAAGCTGATTTCGATCAGCAGCGCTTCGGTATCGAAGACGGGAATGGCGTAGGTCTGCCCGCCGAGCGGCAGCGTTTCCGGCAGCGTCTTGCCGTGCAGCACGGCTAGTAAATCGGCCGCGGCTTCGTAGCGTTCGACGATCGGGCGCGGCGGATCGCCCTCGATCACGCCTTCGCTGCCGAAGTCTTCGCTGATCAGGAATCCATGGTCGAGGTCGGAATGATGGATCGCGGGCGCGGAGATTCCTTGCGCGCGCAGGCCCTCGTCGATGGCGACGAAGGGTTTGATGTTTTCGGCGAGATGCACCGCGGCGCTGTAGGATTTTCCGTTGTACATCGCGGCACCATCCGGGCGCTGCGGAGAATTCATGAGGATGACGATTTGGTCGTCGCGCAGCAGCCGCGCATAGGAGCGGGTCGAGGCGTCGCCCGCCATGCGCTTGCGCGTTGCCTCCATGTAGCCGGATGCATCGAGGAATTCGCGCAGCGCCTGCAGCCGCGCGACGGTGGCGGCAGCCTTGCCATGGCCGGTGATGTCGGCGGCGCGTGCATTCGAGCCCAATGCCGGCCGGTGCGTCAGCGCGATGTCGATGCGGTCTTGAGGCATCGCCGACGGTGCGCGCTCCGGCCATTCGATCAGGACGAGGGTTGCTTCCGGCAGCGGCGCCAGCCCTATCTCTTCGAGCTCGCTCTCGTCCTCGACGCGGTAGAGGTCGGCATGCATCACCGGGAATGGCGGCAGCTCGTAGCCCTGCACCAGCGTGAAGGTCGGGCTCGGCACTTCCAGTGCATCGTCGCCGGCGAGGTAGCGGATCATGGCACGCGCCGCCGCGGTCTTGCCGGCCCCGAGATCGCCGGTGAGCGTGATGACATCGCCGGGGCCGACCAGCAGCGCGAGGTCGGCCATCAGCTGCGCGGTGGCCGTCTCGTTGTGGAGCGCGACGGAGAATGTGGTTGGCGCAGTCATTCGGCGGCGTCGCGATGCGCCGCCTGGTCGGTCGGGAAGTCACAGATCACGACCGTGCCCCTGCCCACGATCGAATCGACCCGGATATTGCCGCCATGCAGCTCGACGAAGGAGCGCACCAGCGACAGGCCGAGCCCGGCGCCGCGGTGACGCGAGCCTTGCGAGCGGCTTTCGAACCAGTTGAACACCTTGTCCTTCATGTCGGCAGGTATTCCAGGCCCGGAATCTGTCACAGTGAAGACCACACTGCGTTCGGTGCGGCGGGCGCTGATGCCGACGGTGGAATCCGGTGGAGAAAACCCGACGGCGTTGGCGAGGAGGTTATAGAGCACCTGCACCACGCGCTTCTCGTCGCCGGTGAAGTTGCCGACATCGGGCGCGATCTCGACCTTGAGGCGGATGCGGTCGGTGGCGAGCCGGTCCTGGAGACCCTCGGCCGCGAGCTCGATGGTCTTGCTGACGTCGACCGGGCCGAGTTCCAGCTTCATGGCGCCGGCGTCGATGGTGGCGAGATCCAGGATGTTGTTGGTCAGCGCCAGCAGCGCATTGGTCGATTTGGTGACGTAGTCGAGATATTCGGCCTGTTTCGGCGTCAGCGGCCCGGTCGAGGGATCGCTGAGGAAATGCGCGAAGCCGATGATGGTGGTGAGCGGCGAGCGCAGCTCGTAGGAGACGTGGTGGACGAAATCCACCTTCATCTGGTCGGCCGCCTCCAGCGCCTCGTTGCGCTCGCGCAGCGCGCGCTCGACATTCTCGGTGTCGGTAATGTCCTGGAACGTCAGCATCGTGGCGCCGTCGTGCAGGGGCCGGATCATGCCGTCGAGCACGCTGCCGTCCTTGCGCTCCAGCTTCAGCGGAATGTCGGCGCGGCTCTCGATCGAGGTGACGGCCTCGCGGATCTGTCGCCAGACGACCGCGTCGTCGAATAGCTGATGGCACCAGCCCTCGACCGTCTGGATGTGCGGCTCGTCGCGCATGGCGTCAACGGACAGCTTCCACATCCGAACGAAGGCCGGGTTGAACAGCTGCGCCTTGCCGTTGCTGCCGAACACCGCGACGCCCTCGGCCAGGCTGTCCAGCGTTTCGCGCTGGACCCGGATCATGCCGTCGAAGCGGCGGGCGAGCTCGAGGCTCTCGGTGACGTCGTCGAACAGATAGGTGACGCCGCCTTCGGGGTTCGGCGTGGTAACGACGGAGAGCGCGCGGCCGTCGGGCAGGTACCAGGTGTCCTTGGCAGCCTCGACCGCGCGATAGGCCTCGTGCAGCTTGGCCTTCCAGGCGCGGAAGTCCGGCTGTTCCGGCAATTTGCGCGCGGCGCGGAGCTTGTCGAGCACGCTGGAATCATCGGGGTTGGCGTCGAGAAAGGTACGGTCGAGGTCCCACAGCTGGCGGTAGGAATCATTGTAGAAGGCGAGCCGGCGCTGGCCGTCGAACACGGCGACGCCGGAGGAGAGCTGGTCGAGCGTGCGGCGATGCGCTTCCGCCATCCGCACCAGCGCTGAGCTCAACGCATCCGCCTCGCTGGCATCGATGGCAACGCCGACATTGCCGCCGCCGACATTGACGGCGCGCACGTCATAGATGCGCCGCTCGCCGCCGATCACGATCGGCAGGCGCGAGGTGAAATTGGCCGCTTCCTTCAGCCCCCGCTCCATCGCGCTCCGGTCGGCGCTGTCGAGCAGCTCGAGCTTGCGCTCCTGGGCGTCGGTGATGCTGGCCGCCTCGGTCGCGCGGACATAGGCGGGGTTGGCGTAAGCCAGCGCGCCGTTCTCGCCCTTGGCCCAGATCGGCCAGGGTGCGGCGGTCGCGAAGCCGCGCAGCATCTCCGTCTCGTCGGAGAGGGCCTTGTAACGCAGATTGGTCTCGGCCAGATCGCGGCGGAGCCCTGAGAGTTCGCGAATCCTGACGATGGCCTGGCCGCCGATGGCGCGGCCGATGGCCTCCAGCGTGTGGCCATGCGCGGTGGTGAGCGTCAGCTGGAACCCGTCGCCGCGGTCGCGCAGCGCGTCGACGGCGTGGTCCATCCGGAGCGCCGGTTCCGGCGGCAACCAGGTTCCAAACGCCAGCACGCGCTGTGGAGAGGAGTCGCGCGGCAGCACCATGGAGGTGTCACCGGAGATCTGCGCGCGATTGTCGCCGGCCGGCCAGGAGATCAGGATCTGCGGCTCGGCAAACAGCAATGCGCCGAATCGGTCGGCCTGGAGCTGGAGTTCCCCGATCCGTGCGCGCAGCCGCGCCTCGTTTTTCGCCGTGCGAACGCGCGTGCGCATCAGGAGGATCGCGGCCACCACCGAGAAGCCGAGCAAGGCCAGCGCGGTAGCCAGCACCGCGAGCTCCTGCCGGTTGAAATCCAGCAGCGTTGAGAGTGTGTCGACGAGGTCGGCGGCCTCAGCCGGCGCAGCCGGCAGCAGCGCTGCGAGAGCGCTTCCCAACAAGCCGTTGCGCACGAGCGATGTGCACGACAGCAGCGTCCGACGCATCGACACGATCACGCCTGACATAGTTGCCCCAAGATCGCACGAATTTGCGCGCGGCGACCCCCGTCGCGCGCGAATCAAACGACAATACCCTCACCGTGACTCCACCGGTAAGAGTCCAGATCGTGAACGCAAAGGCGGTCCCAAAAAAATGCGGGGCGCGGTGTTCCAATTCACGTAGTTCCTCGGGTGATTCGGCCGGATGTGCCGCGCCTAGCGGCCGGTCGAGCCGAATCCGCCGGCGCCGCGGTCGGTCGCCGACAATGTCGCCACGGGAATGAGCGTAGCCTGCACCATTGGCGCGATCACCATCTGCGCGATGCGCTCGCCGCGCTTGACCACGAAGGCGGTCTGGCCGTGATTGATCAGGATCACCCTGATCTCGCCGCGATAGTCCGCGTCGATCGTGCCCGGCGAGTTCAGCACGGTGACGCCGTGCTTGGCGGCAAGGCCCGAACGCGGCCGCACCTGCGCCTCGTACCCGGGCGGCAACGCGATCGCGAGTCCCGTCGGCACCAGCGTGTATTGGCCGGGCGCGAGCGTCAGGGGCTCGTTCTCGGCTACCGCCGCCATCAGGTCGAGACCGGCGGCATCATTGGTCTGATAGGCCGGCAGCGGCAGCCCCTCCGCATGGGGCAGGCGTTGCAGTTCGACGGTGACTTTGGTGCTCAAGATGCGGGCTCCCGGATTTGCCGGTCACGCTTTTTGCGATATGCGCGACCAGTTCAATGGCGACCTGTTCCTTGGTCATCACCGGCCAGGAATCAACTGCAATCTCGCGATCCTTCTCATCGTTCTTCTCACTGTTCCTGCGACTGATGAGGTGCACGGTGTTGCGGTCCCCGCCCATCACCCCGGTTGCGGGGGAGACGTCGTTGGCGACAATCCAGTCGCAGCCCTTGCGGGCAAGCTTCGACTTGGCGTTGTCGATGAGGTGCTCGGTCTCGGCGGCAAAGCCGATCACCAGCGGCGGCCGCTTGTCGGTCAGTTTCGAGATCGTCGCGAGGATATCGGGGTTCTCGACCAGCTGGAGCGGCGGCATGCCGGCCGAAGTCTTCTTCAGCTTCTGCTCGCCTTCGTTGACGACCCGCCAGTCGGCTACGGCGGCGGCGAAGATCGCGATGTCAGCGGGCAGCGCGGCCTGCACCTGCTCCAGCATCTGCCGTGCCGATTCCACATGCTTGACCGTCACGCCCTGGGGATCGCTGAGATCGACCGGGCCGCTGACCAGGATCACCTCGGCGCCTGCGGCTTGTGCGGCGGCGGCGATCGCAAAGCCCTGTTTGCCGGAGGACCGGTTGGCGATGTAGCGCACCGGATCGATCGGCTCGTGGGTCGGACCAGCCGTGATCAGCACGCGCTTGCCGGCGAGGGGGCGCGGCACTGGCGGCCGCAGCAGGCGCTCGGCGGCGGCCGCAATTTCGATCGCCTCGGACATGCGGCCAATACCGGCTTCACCTGCTTCCGCCATCTCGCCGGAATTCGGCCCGATCAGCATCACGCCGTCGCGTTGAAGCTGCGCGACGTTGCGCCGCGTCGCCGCGTTGTTCCACATCAGCGGGTTCATCGCCGGCGCCAGCAGGACCTTGCGGTTGGTCGCGAGCAGGATGGCGCTGGCGAGATCGTCGGCATGACCGTTGGCGATCTTGGCCATCAAATCCGCGGTCGCGGGCGCCACCACGATCAGGTCGCACTCGCGCGCGAGGCGGATATGACCGGCGTCGAACTCGCTCTGGGGATCGAACAGGTCGGTGTAGACGCGCTCATGCGAGAGCGCGCTCACGGCCAGCGGCGTGATGAATTGCTGCGCCGCCTTGGTCAGCACGCAACGCACCTCGATCCGCCGCTCCTTGAGCCTTCGGATCAGGTCGAGCGATTTGTAGGCCGCGATCCCGCCGCCGATGATCAGGGTGACGCTGGCTTCTGGAGCGGCGCCGGTGCGTTGGGGCAGCGGCGTGGCCGAGGCCGCGGGCGGCGCCGTGAATGGCGTCAGGGGCTCCTCGCGGCCCTCGATCAGCTCCCCGAGGATGACCCGGACCTCTTCCTCGACCGACCTGCGGTTCTTGGCCGAGCGCAGGCGGAGGAAGGTTTTGACGTTCTCGTCGAGCTTGCGGATGGTCAGACTTGCCATGGCACTCTCCGGCGCGAAATGATGGCGATGCTATCATTCGCATGATTGCACTGCAATCAAAGATTCCGGACGGCGATCAGGATGCCGATGAAGGTCGCGGCGATGATCCAGAGCGCCACGGTGCGCCAACGGTTCTTGCGGCCCTCGCTGCGGCCCATCGCCGCGATGCTCTCCGGCGACAGCCGGATGCCCTCCCGGGTCATCGTCTCCAGCTGTTCGAGCACCGCAACCGAGCGCGCGGCGATATCAGGCAGACGCATCAGGATGCGCGCGAGATCACCGGTGCCGGAGATCGCGCCCTGAACCCGGCCGATCGGACCGAGATTGCGCTCGATCCATTCCCGCACCACGGGGTCGGCGACCTTCCAGATGTCGAGCTTGGGATCGAAGCCGCGTGCCACGCCCTCGACCACCACCATGGTCTTCTGCAGCAGGATCAGCTCGGGCCGCGTGGTCATGTCGAATAGGCCGGTGACCTCGAGCAACAGCGTCAGCAGCCGCGCCATCGAGATCTCTTCCGCCGTGCGGTTGTGAATGGGCTCGCCAATGGCGCGGATCGCTTGCGCGAAGTTCTCGACCGAGTGATGCGCGGGCACATAGCCTGCCTCGAAATGCACTTCCGCCACACGACGATAGTCGCGGGTGATGAAGCCGAGCAGGATTTCGGCGAGGAAGCGCCGCTCCTTCATGCCGAGCCGGCCCATGATGCCGAAATCAACCGCGACGAGGCGACCCGCGTCATCCAGGAACAGATTGCCCGGATGCATGTCGGCGTGGAAGAAGCCGTCGCGCAGCGCGTGGCGCAGGAAGCTCTGGATCACCTTGCGGCCGAGATCGGGCAGGTCGACCTGCGACTCGGCCAGGCGCTTGTGATCGTTCAGCGCGATGCCGTCGATCCACTCCATCGTCAGCACGTTGTGCGTGGTACGGTCCCAGTCCACGGTCGGCACCCGGAAATCAGGATCGTCGCGCGTGTTCTCCGCCATCTCCGACAGCGCCGCGGCCTCGAGGCGCAGGTCCATCTCCATCGCGACCGAGCGCGACATGGTGTTGATGACTTCGATGAGGCGCAGGCGCCGCGCCTCGGACGAATAGGATTCGGCCTTGTAAGCGACGAAGAAGAAGTCGGAGAGGTCGCGGCGGAAGCGAGCGGCCACGTTGGGGCGCAGCACTTTCACGGCGACCGCCTTGCGGATGCCGTCGCGCAGGACTTCGCCGCGATGCACCTGTGCGATCGAGGCCGCTGCGACCGGCGCGCTGAGGCTCACGAACACATCGGTCAGCGGCCGTTCCAGCGAAGTCGCGATCGCAGCCTCCGCTTCGGCTTGCGAAAACGGCGGCAAGCGGTCCTGGAGGCTTTCGAGGTCGCGCGCCATGATGACGCCGACGACGTCGGGACGGGTCGCCAGAAATTGACCGAGCTTGAGATAGGCCGGGCCCATCCGGGTCAACGCGCGCGACAGCCGCGGGCCCTGCTTCGGACCGCGCCGCTCGATGATGCGCGCAAGTTTCAGCGTGAGCTGTCCGTGCGGCGGTACCAGACTCGGATCGACGGCGCCGAACACGCCCTCGCGCGCGAATACGAACGCGGCGCGCATCAGGCGCGCACTATGGGTTATGGCAGAGATCACAAACGCCAGCCCGAATGCAGTGCGACGATGCCGCCGGACAACATCTGCCAGTTCACGCGGGCGAAGCCGGCGTTGCGGATCATGTCGGCGAAGGCGTTGGGTCTTGGAAACTTGCGGATCGACTCGACCAGATATTGGTAGGACTCGGCGTCACCCGTGATCATGCGGCCGAGCGGCGGGATCACCTTGAACGAGAACAGGTCATAAAGGCGATCGAGCCCGGGCATCTCGACGGTGGAGAATTCCAGACAGAGGAAGCGGCTGCCTGGCTTGAGCACGCGATAGGCTTCGGCCAGCGCAAGGTCGATCCGCGGCACGTTGCGAATGCCGAAAGCGATCGTGTATGCGTCGAAGCTGCGGTCGGCGAAGGCGAGCGCTTCGGCATTGCCCTCGACGAAATCGACCTGGGTCTCGAGATGCCGCTTCGCGGCGCGCTCGCGGCCGACCTCCAGCATCCCGGAATTGATGTCGCAGACGGTGGCATGGAAGCCCGCGCCTGCGGCCTTGGCGGCGCGGAACGAGATGTCGCCTGTGCCGCCGGCAACGTCGAGCAGCGCGAACGGCCGGTCGCCTCTGGGCGGGTCGAGCGCGGTGATCATGATGTCCTTCCAGACCCGGTGCAGGCCACCGGACATCAAATCGTTCATCAAATCATAGCGCGACGCCACACTGTGAAACACATCGTTCACCAGCGTCTGCTTGTCGCCCAGGGGAACGTCCCTGAAGCCAAAATGCGTGGTTTCGCCCGGCCGATCCATTACTCTACTCCACGAGGCGGACCATAGCGCGCCCGCCGCAATGGCGCTATCACACCGCCCTCATAAGGTGAATGCCTGACCATGCCCGAATTGCCCGAAGTCGAGACCGTCCGCCGCGGCCTTCAGCCTGTCATGGAGGGTGCGAAAATCCTGGTCGCGGAGGCCCGCAGGCCCGATTTGCGCTTTCCCTTCCAGCCCGACTTCGTGGCCCGACTGAAGGGGCAGGTCGTCACTGGGCTCGGCCGCCGTGCAAAATATCTCCTGGCCGATCTCGCCTCCGGCGACGTGCTGTTGATGCATCTGGGCATGTCGGGCTCGTTTCGCGTCATCAAGCCGGACAACGAGGTAGCGCCCGGCGAGTTTCACTATCCGCGAGCGAAGGACTCCACGCACGATCACGTGCTGTTTCGGATGTCCTCCGGGGCCGACATCATCTTCAACGATCCGCGCCGCTTCGGTTACATGAAAGTGATCGCGCGCAGTGCCCTCGACGACGAGCCGCTGTTGCGCGGGCTCGGCCCCGAGCCGCTCGGCAACGAATTCGACGCAGCGATGCTGGCGCGGTCCTGCGCTGGCAAGACCACGAGCCTGAAAGCCGCGCTGCTCGATCAGCGCGTGGTCGCCGGGCTCGGCAATATCTATGTCTGCGAAGCCCTGCATCGCTCGCATCTGTCGCCGCGCCGGATCGCCGCGACGCTGTCGACCAAGAAGGGCGAGACCACCGACCATGCGAAGCGACTGGTCGGCGCGATCCATACCGTGCTGAACGACGCCATCAAGGCCGGCGGCTCCAGCTTGCGCGATCATCGCCAGACCTCGGGCGAGCTCGGCTATTTCCAGCACTCGTTCAAGGTCTATGACCGCGAGTGCGAAAAATGCACGACGCCGCGATGCGGCGGCACCGTGAAGCGTTTTACGCAGAACGGCCGGTCGACCTTCTGGTGTCCGAAATGTCAGAAATAGTCGGCCATGCAGACGCCGCAGCTTGAAACCGAACGGCTTATCCTGCGGCCTCTGGCACTATCCGATGTGCCGGCGATCCAGCGCCATTTCGACAACTGGAACATCATCCGGCATCTCTCCACCATCGTGCCCTGGCCATATCCGGCCGATGGCGCGGAGAGCTTCGTCAGGATGCAGCTCGACAAGATCTTAGCCGGCGAGGAGATCCATCTCTGGGTGCTGGTGCTGAAGGGCGGCGACGGCGAGGCAATTGGAAACATTCATCTCCGTCCCCGCGCGGAGGGCCTGAAAGGCAATCGCGGCTTCTGGCTGGCGGAGCCCTACTGGCGGCGCGGGTTGATGACGGAGGCGATCACCGCGGTAAACAACTTTGCGTTTCTCACGCTCGGCCTCGATCATTTCTACGTCTGCAACGCCGCCACCAACGAAGCCTCACGGAGGGTGAAGCAGAAGACCGGCGCCGAGTTCGTCGGGTTCATCGAGCTAGCCCATCACGGCGGACAGTCGAAGGCCGAGAAGTGGATCGTGCGGCGTGAGGCCTGGTTGCGCGAGAGGGCTGCCGTGGAACGATAAAAACGCGAAGCGAAACAATCCGGCCGGGCTGGTGGCCGGATTGCTTCGTCGCTGAGGCCCTTCCGGATGGCGAAGAGCCCGGCTGACGTCTGAGCGATTGCCCCGCTCAGGACGCCAGTGTCGTGGTCTCGTCCGCCGCGAGTTCGGCGGCGACGTACAGCACGCCGTCCGCGGCCGAGATGACCTGGTCGATCAGGACATTGGTCGTGGCGGCGAGTTCGAGCCGGGTCTCGATCCAGCGCCAGAGGCCGCGGATCTCGTCGGCCGATTTGCCGTTCGGCGCGAACTCGCTGACGGCGAGGCCGCTCGCAAGCGAGTCCTGATGATCGTTGCGCATCACGATGAGGGGGCGTGCGAGCACGTCGGCAAGATCGAGAGCTGCTTCCTCGGCGAGCGCGTTGGCCGCGTTGTCGATGCGCTGGCCGCGGATCGGCGTCTGGTTCAGGATGAAGCTGTAAGGCCGCTTCCAGGCGCGCGCGACGCTGAGTGTCGAAATGGTCGCCTCGATGTCGGCGACGCTCGGGCGCGCCGGAATCAGGCAGAGGTCGGAATGGCGGATCGCGGCGGTGGTGGCGGCGCTGAGGCCGGCGGCGGTATCGACGATCGCGAGCTGGAGGCCGCTGTCGGCCAGCATCCTCAGGCGCGGCTCGATTTCGGCGGCGTGATAGATCGGCTCGACGACGAGATCATCTGTAGTGCGGCGGCGCTGCCAGTTGGACAGTGTGCCCTGCGGGTCGGTTTCGATCAGGCGAACGGTGAAGCCGGCCTGCTTGGCTGCCAGCGCGAGGCCGATGGCGAGCGTGCTCTTGCCGCTGCCACCCTTTTGGGTGGCCAGTGCGATCGTGTGCATTGAAGATCAATCCTTTGGAGTGCTTGGGCCAGGGAAACGCCACGCGAACGTGCATCGATCTCGATGCTGAGCTCTTCTCGCTCAGGACGTGCCGGCCCGATCCAAAGGGGATCGCGGAGGTCCGAATCAGCAGGAACGATGATGGCGGAAGCGGGAATGCCAGCGAATCCGTACCATTACTGGACCCGTACTCGTACGTGTGCTGTGCTTGATACCGTGAGTAAGAAGGACAAGAGGCATGGGCGGAAACTGGCGCGACCGGACGGCGACGAATTTCGAATGCCAGAAGATGCCTGCGGTATCGAGCCGCGGCATGGTGGTCAGCAACCATCCACTGGCCTCGAGCGCCGGCGCGGAAATGCTGGCCGCCGGCGGCAACGCCGTCGACGCCGCGATAGCGACCCTGTTCACGCTGACCGTGGTCGAGCCGATGATGGTGGGCATCATCGGCGGTGGCATGGCGCACATCCGGCTCGCCGACGGCAGCCACCGTTTCATCGACGGGCAGAGCACCGTGCCCGCGGCGGTGCTTGACACCAGCTACACCCCGACGCCGGGTTCCGCGCATGACGTGTTCGACACCGTCGGCAATGAAAATCTCAACGGCCCAAAGGCGGTCGCCACACCGGGTTCGCTGAAAGCCTGGTGCGAGACGCTGCGCCGCTTCGGCACCATGAGCCTCGCCGACGTCATGCAGCCCGCGATCAAGCACGCCGCGCGGGGCTATGCGGCGACACCCTATCTGCACGAATGCATCAGCGAGAGCGCCGCCGAGATGCGCAAGGACAAGCCGATCGCGGCGATTTACTTGCCTGATGGAGAGCCGTTGAAGGTCGGCGAGCGCGTGGTACAGGCCGAATATGCCGAGACGTTGCGGCATATCGCCGACCACGGTGAAAAGGCGCTCTATGAGGGACCGCTTGGCGACATCCTGGTCGATTATATGGAAAAGGCCGGCGGCTTCATCCGGCGCAACGACCTCACCAGCTACAAGACCGTCGAACGGCAGCCGATCCGCGCCGATTACCGAGGCTGGACCATCTTTGGCCCGCCGCCGCCCGCGGCCTCGGGCGTGCATATCGCGCAGATGCTGAACATCCTGGAGGGTTACGACATCGGCAGCCTCGGCTTCGGTACGCCCGAGACCATCCACTATCTTGCCGAGGTCCTGAAGATCGCATTCGCCGATCGCGCCGCTGCCAGCGGCGATCCTGATTATGTCGGCGTCCCCGTGGAGCGGCTGACTTCGAAGGCGTATGCCGAGGAGCGCCGCGCTGCGATCGATCCGGCACGGGCGCAGAGCTGGGGCGCCGGCGTGTCGCAGCTTGAAGGCGCTCACACCACGCACATGACGGCGGCTGATGCGTTCGGCAACGTGGTTGCGACCACGCAGACCATCAACAATCTGTTCGGCGCCAAGATCATGATCCCGGGCCTCGGCGCCATCGCCAACAACTACATGAACCTGTTTGATCCGCGTCCAGGCCACGCCCTGTCGCTGGCGCCGGGCAAGCGGGTGACGACCTCGATGTCGCCGATGATGGCGCTCCGTGACGGAAAGCTGCGCTACGCGCTGGGCCTGCCCGGGGGAAAACGAATCTTCCCGAGCGCGATGCAGGCACTGGTCAATTTGATCGACCACGGCATGAGCTTGCAGGAAGCGGTCGAGGCGCCGCGGGTCTGGACCGAAGGCAATGCGCTCGAAGTCGAACAGAACGTACCGGAGAGCGTGCGCGCGAAGCTCGACCGCCTCGGCCACAAGGTGCAGCCTGTCGCGACAGTCGCCGGCGGCATGAACGGTATCGCCTTCCACGACGACGGCACCATGATCGGCGCCGCCTGCTGGCGTGCGGACGGCACGCCGGTCGGGATTTCCGGCGGTCTCGCGAAGGCCGGGATCAGATTCAGGCTGAGCTAATGGCGCGCTGGGTCGCGAGCTCGGTCAGCTCTTCCGCTCGTGGAGAGGTTGCGCACCTTCGGCGAGCTTACTTCCGCACGCAGATCACGCGCACGACGGCGGCTTTCGCATCCGTCGAGGTGCCGTTCGCGGTGACACCGTTTGTCTTCAGGAAATCGCGCACCGTCTCCGCGGAGACCATCACCGCCTGCGACGCCGGTACCGACGTCGCGGCGCCCGCAACCATCGCCGGCTTCAACAGCGCGATGCCGGCGAACTTGCCGTCGCCGTCGATGGCGGCGCTGCCGGAAAATCCGACCGCGGGCGGTGGTGACAGCGCTGAATCACTGCCACCGACAGATGCCAGCGCAGCCTTGAGGCTCGACGCAACGGCGGCTCCGCCCTGGCTCTGCGGATCCGCGATACCGATGATATCGACGCTCGTCTTCGCCGCGCCACTGCCGAGGCTGAACGGCTTCAGGCCGCGGGCGCCGTAGATGTGGAGCAGCGCCAGATCGTGCTCCTTGTCCTCGGCGAGACGGTCGGCGCTGCCATAGCCGGCGACCGTGATCGCGAGACAGGAATCGGTGACGAGGCGGTCGGTGACGATCGCGCCATCGTCGCTGACGACGAGGCCGGTGCCATATTCGACCGTCTTGCGCGGCGGCGGCCCGACCTGTGGCCCCGACGGGAATGCATTGAACGCGCTCGACATCGCGATCACGACCGGCTCGACCGTGTTCTCGGTCGCCTGGTCGTAGAGGATCGTCATGATGCGAACTTCATCACCCCTGGAGGTGCCGCGCATGTAAAATTTCTTCAGACCCTGCAGACCCGACAGCACGAAGAAGTCGGGCTTCACCACGGTGTAGTCGACCTTGCGACCCGGCTCTTTCTTCTCCGCTTCGGCAAGCTTGGCCGTGGTCGGGTTCGCCTCCTTGCGGCGGCTGAGCAGCACCTGCACCGTTCCAGTGGGAGAGGTCCATTTCGAGCCGTTGGCGTCGGTCGCCTGCTGCGGCACCAGTTTTGAGGGAATGCCAAGCCGCGCGCCGCTGGTCATCTCCGTTACAATCTTCCAGCCGACGCTCTCCTGTTTGCGGCGCGCGGTCTCGGCGAGCGCGGCGCGTTCCTGCGGATTGAGCACGCCGGTCGGCTTGCCGCCCTTCGCCTTCTGATACTCCTTGATCGCCTCGACCAGGCGCGCGCTGACGTCGCCGGTGATGGCGCCGTTATATTGGCCGACCCAGGCAAGGTCGGACTGCAGCGATAGCCGCTCCGCCTGCGCCATGGCATCGGCCGTCGCAGCCGGCGTCTGCAAAGCAGGAGGCCGGATCGGAACGGTCTGGACCGGCTTCGGCTTGGTGCCGGGGATCTGCGGTGTCGTCATCTGGGCGCGTGCGCCTGTCGCAGCCGCAAACATCAGTGTTGCCGCAAGCATCGATCTCATAACAAATCCAGCCAGCCCATTGAACGCAATGCCATTGAAGCACATCTCGTTGGTCGCGAACAATCTCGGGGTGGTTCAGCCGGGCGATAGAGGCCACGGACTCAGGCCCTCATCCTGAGGAGCGGCCTCAAGGCCGCGTCTCGAAGGATGGCTCCGGGCGATATGGGGCCAGCATGGTTCGAGACGCGCGTTCCGCGCTCCTCACCATGAGGGTTGAGAGAACGAAGGATAACGATGCTGAGCCCGGACGAACTCGAACGTTATGCCCGCCATATCGTGCTGCGCGATGTCGGGGGTCCCGGCCAGGCAGCGCTGAAGCGGGCCTCCGTGCTGGTGATCGGCGCTGGCGGGCTTGGTGCGCCCGCCTTGATGTACCTTGCGGCCGCCGGCGTCGGTACGCTCGGCGTGGTCGATGACGACGTGGTATCGCTGTCGAACCTCCAGCGCCAGGTCATTCACACCACGCCCGATATCGGCCGGCACAAGGTCGAGAGCGCGGCCGAACGGATCTCGGCGCTTAATCCGCATGTCCGCTTCGTCGGTCACGCCACCTGGCTCAATGCCGACAATGCGCTGGCGCTGATCGGCGACTATGACCTGGTGCTCGACGGCTCCGACAATTTCTCGACCCGCTATCTGGCCTCGGACGCCTGCTTCTTCGCCAAGAGGCCGCTGATCACGGCGGCGCTCGGCACCTTCGATGGCTCGCTGACCACCATCCGCGCGCATGAGAAGAACGAGCAGGGCGAATTCAATCCGACCTATCGCTGCCTGTTCCCGGAGGCGCCACCGCCCGGGACCGTGCCGGCCTGCGCCGAAGCCGGCGTCATGGGCGCGCTGGCGGGCGTGATGGGCTCCATGATGGCGCTGGAGGCGATCCGCGAGATAGTCGGCTTCGGCGACGGCTTGGTTGGCCGCCTCCTGATGATCGATGCGCGCGCGATGCGCTTCGAGACGCTGCGTTACGCGCGCGATCCAGCCAATCCGCTCAATGGCGATGGGCCTGTGATCACTGACCTCAGCGCCCATCGCACCTGATCGCAGCCGCTACGCCGTGGCCGGCTTCTCGCTGTCGAGATGCGCCATCTGCTCGGCCGCGTAACGCGTACCGGCGGCGACATCGGGCGGGAAGGCCTTTGCCAGCACCGCGAGATGAGCTGGCGTCAGCGTGACCTTGGCCGCACCAAGTGCCTCGCTGAGGCGGTTGCGGGTGCGGGCGCCGACCAGCGGCACGATCTCCTTCCCTTGCGCCGCCACCCAGGCGATCGCGACTTGTGCCGGCGTCGCGCCAATCTCGGTGGCGATGGCGCGCAGCTGCTCCACCAGTGCGAGATTGGCATCGAGATTCGATCCCTGGAAGCGCGGCGTCATCAGCCGGTAGTCCTTGCCTGTGTTGCCGGAGTCCTTCGACCAATGGCCGCTGATCAGGCCGCGTGCCAACACGCCGTAAGCAGTGATGCCGATGCCGAGCTCGCGGCAGGTCGTCAGGATGTCGCGCTCGATGCCGCGCTCGATCAGCGAATATTCGATCTGGAGATCGGCGATCGGGTGCACGGCATGCGCGCGGCGGATGGTGTCGGAGCCGACCTCGGACAGGCCGATATGTTTGATGTAGCCGGCCTTCACGAGATCGGCGATGCCGCCGATAGTCTCCTCGATCGGAATGTTGGGATCGAGCCGCGCCGGGCGGTAGACGTCGATGTAGTCGGTGCCGAGCCGCTGCAGCGAATAGGCCAGGAAGTTCCTCGTTGCAGCCGGCCTCGTGTCCATGCCGGTGAATTCGCCGGCAGGACCGCGCAGCGCACCGAATTTGACGCTGATCTGCACCTTCTCGCGCGGCACGTCCTTGAGCGCTTCGCGCACCAGCATTTCATTGTGGCCCATGGCGTAGAAATCGCCGGTGTCGACCAGGGTGATGCCGGCATCCAACGCGGCGTGGATCGTGGCGATGCTCTCGCCGCGATCGGCGGGGCCGTAGACTTCGGACATGCCCATGCAGCCGAGACCGAGAGCGGAGACGGTGAGGCCGGTTGAACCGAGTTTGCGCTGTTCCATGATGGCTCTCCTCGAAAAGGCGCTGACTGCGCCGCGTGACGAGGCCTGATATGCACCTGATCGATTGCGCCGATAAGCTGGACAATCGAGAATGGCTTGTTCACATTAGCGAACAATGGCTGAGCCCGACCTGCGTGATCTCGACGTCTTCGTGGCGGTCGCCCGCACCCGCAATTTCCGGCGCGCGGCGATCGATATTCGCGTGTCGGTGTCAAGCCTTAGCCAACGATTGCGGGACCTCGAAGAGCGCCTCGGCGTCCGCCTGATGAACCGCACCACCCGCAGCGTCGCCCTGACCGAGGCGGGCGAGCTGCTACTGTCGTGCGTGGCGCCGGCGCTGCGCGATGTCGGCGACGCCCTCGATCAAGTCCGCGGCCTGCGCGAGGTGGCCTCGGGCCGGCTACGCATCAACGCACCGCCGCCCGCGGTCGATCTCGTGCTGGCGCCGATGATCGGGCCGTTCCTCAAGGCTATCCCCAGGTCGACCTCGACGTCGTCTCCGAGAGCGGGTTCGTCGACATCGTCAGCGCGGGCTTCGATGCCGGCGTGCGCTATGGCGAGCATCTGGCGCAGGACATGGTGGCGATCTCGCTCAGCGGCCCGCAGAGCTATGTCGTGGTCGCTTCGCCCGATTACCTCGCGCGCCGCGGCAAGCCTGAGCATCCGAAGGATCTGCTCGACCACGATTGCATCCGCGCCCGCTACTCCAGCGGTGTCATGCATGATCTGGAGTTCGAGAAGGCGGGACAGCTGGTGAAAGTCGATCCGCCGGCAAAGCTGATCTCGACCAACATGGGCCTTTCCATGCGCGCTGCGCTCGACGGCGCCGGTGTCTGGGCGACGCTCGATGGATATGTCGGCGAAGCCCTGAAGTCGGGCGCGCTGGTCAGGCTGCTCCAGGACTGGTGCGAGCCGTTTCCGGGCCCGTTCCTGTATTATCCAAGCCGGCGCCAGACGCCGCCGGCACTGCGGGCCTTCATCGATTTCGTTGCCGACTGGCGCAAGCGCAACGCCCGGGGATAGCAGACCCTCATGGTGAGGAGCGCGGAACGCGCGTCTCGAACCATGAAGGCCCGGATCTCGCCTGCGGCCATCCTTCGAGACGATCGCTACGCGGTCTCCTCAGGAGGAGGCAGGAGAGCTTATCGCGCAGTCAGTTGAACTCAGAGCATGCTCGGCAGCACGCGATCCGGCGGCTTGTGGGCGTCGAGGAAGGTGCGGATGTTGATGATCACCTTCTCGCCCATCTCGACGCGGCCCTCGATCGTGGCCGAGCCCATATGCGGCAGCAACGTCACCTTGCCGGCCTTGGCGAGCCGCACCAGCTTCGGGTTCACCGCGGGCTCGTGCTCATAGACATCGAGGCCGGCGCCGCCGATCTCGCCGCCTTCGATCAGCTTGATCAGCGTGTCCTCGTCGGTGACCCCGCCGCGCGCGGTGTTGACGATGTAGGCGTCCTTGCGGATCAGCTTCAGCCGGCGCGCCGACAGCAGATGGTAGGTCGCCGGCGTGTGCGGACAGTTCACGGAGATGATGTCCATCCGCGCCAGCATCTGGTCGAGGCTTTCCCAATAGGTCGCGCCCAGCTCTTCGGCGATCTTCGGCGCCACCGGCCGGCGGTTGTGGTAGTGGATCTGCAAGCCGAAGGCGCGGGCGCGGCGTGCGACCGCTTGGCCGATGCGGCCCATGCCGATGATGCCGAGGCGCTTTCCGCCGATGCGATGGCCAAGCATCCAGGTCGGCGACCAGCCGGGCCAGGGTTTTCCTTCCGTCAGGATCGAGGCGCCTTCGATCATCCGCCTGGGCACGGCGAGGATCAGTGCCATGGTCATGTCGGCGGTGTCTTCTGTAAGGACTTTCGGCGTGTTGGTGACGGTGATGCCGCGGGCATGCGCGGCCTCGACATCGATGTTGTCGACGCCGTTGCCGAAATTCGCGATCAGTTTCAGCCTGCAGTCGGGCTGGTTGACGATATCGGCGGAGATGTGATCGGTCACGGTCGGAACCAGTACGTCGGCGGTACGGGCGGCTTCCGCGATCTGCTCGGCCGACATCGGCGCGTCGTCGAGGTTGATCCGCGCGTCGAACAGCTCGCGCATCCGGGTCTCGATCGAGTCCGGAAGCTTGCGCGTCACGACGACGAGGGGCTTTTTCTTCACCGACATGTCCTGCCCTCATGAGGCATTGCGAGCCGCCTCTGTCGCCAAAGGCCGGCCGTTGAGGCCTCATTAACCCGGTTGTTCGACACTGCCTTTGCCGTGTCGTCCCCGGCGTTTCCTTCAAGCTCTCCCGACATTTCCGGCCGGAAAATCGGGACAAACCGGTTGTTCAGACGTCCGTCCTCTCTAGCAGAAGGCCGGGCCAAGACAAGAACCACGGGCAAAGGGCTCGGGAACACCCGCGTGGGGCGGGTCAGGGGCGACAGCGGCCTGGTTTTGGAATTTTGGGGTGAGGGCCCGGCTCGGCCGGACCTTCGACAGGAGACGGGTTGATGGCGTTGGGGCGTTTTTGTTCGGTGATGGCGCTCGTTTGCACCTGGTTGAGCGCTTCGGTCAGTCCCGGGCATTCGGCAAAGGACAGCACACCCCAGACGGCCTCGGGCCTCCCGGTGCCGCGCTACGTCAGCCTGAAATCGGATCACGTCAACGTCCGCGCCGGACCGACCAAGGACAATGACGTCGCCTGGGTCTACACCCGCTCCGGCCTGCCGGTCGAAATCACCGCGGAGTTCGAGAACTGGCGCCGGGTACGCGATTCCGAGGGCGCCGAGGGCTGGGTCTATCACTCGCTGCTGTCGGGCCGCCGCACCGCGGTCGTCACGATGAAGCACAAGGACGAGCTCGCGCCGATATACGATCGCGCCGATCCCGACAGCGCGGTCGCGGCCAGGCTCCAGGCCGGTGTCGTCACCCAGGTGAAGAAGTGCAGTGCAAACTGGTGCCGCGTCAGCGGAAACGGCTTTGACGGCTGGATCCAGCAGGAACGCCTCTGGGGCGTTTATTCAGACGAGCAGGTGAACTGACGTTGGGCGGGAGCGGAGCTGTTGCTCCACCGTCATGCCCGGGCTCGTCCCGGGCATCCGCGTATTTTGACGCCTGACCGAGTAACGTGGATGGCCGGGACAGGCCCGGCCATGACGATCAAATCAGCAATTCAGGATAGATCTCAGCGCTTCTTGCGCAGCCGTACGACCATGTCGATGCGGGCGATCTCGTAACCCGCGGGCACCTCCGGCATCTTGGACAGCGCCAGATGCGGATCCTCGATATCGACCAGCTCATGGCTGTTCTCGAGGTAGTAGTGATGGTGGGTCGTGACGTTGGTGTCGAAATAGGTCTTGGTGCCGTCGACGCTGACCTGACGCAGCAGACCGGCGTCGGTGAGCTGGTTCAGCGTGTTGTAGACGGTCGCCAGCGAGACCGGCACCTTGGCCAGCGTCGCTTCTTCGTAAAGCATTTCAGCCGTGAGATGACGTGCACCCTTGCCGAACAGGAGCCAGCCGAGCGCCATGCGCTGGCGGGTCGGGCGAAGGCCGGCGGACTGGAGCATTTCGTTGACGTCGTGCCACGGGCAACCGGTCAAAGCCGGCTGGCGGCCGGACATAAGAGCCGCCGCATGGGCCTCTTCGTCGCGATGGGGCGCGTTATTTTCGTTCATTTCCAGCTTCGGGCACGCGTGAACACTGTCGTTCTCCAACATATATGGAGAGATAGATGCAGATGCAAGTTTCTCGCAACTAGAGTGGTTCTAATCAAGCAGGGAACCGGCGTGGCGGCCCGTCATTTTACCTTCATGAGAGCGCTTTGCTACCCGAAATGGCCTGTGTTAGAGAGCCCGCGGTTCCGCTTAACCGATTTTGGCGCGACCCGGCATTGAAGCCGCTCGCTATCCATCCGGGGTCCTTCGGTATTCTCGTCTGACAATGGCAACAGATGTTGCTTTTCGAACAGGATGGGGCCCATTTTCGCCGGAAACGCCGCTCAGTCGGGGTTAGAACACAAAGGCTTCCGCATGCTGAACAGGCGCAACGGTTACGAATATGAAGATCTGCTGGCGTGTGCCCGCGGCGAGATGTTCGGCCCTGGCAATGCGCAATTGCCGTTGCCGCCGATGCTCATGTTCGACCGCATTACGGACATCAGCGAGACCGGCGGTGAATTCGGCAAGGGGGTGGTGCGCGCCGAGCTCGATGTGAAGCCCGACCTCTGGTTCTTCGGCTGCCACTTCAAGAACGATCCGGTTATGCCCGGCTGCCTCGGGCTCGATGCGCTGTGGCAAATGGTCGGCTTTTATCTGGGCTGGAGCGGCGGTGAAGGTCGCGGTCGCGCGCTTGGCCTGAACGAGCTGAAGTTCAGCGGCCAGGTGCTGCCGGAGGCCCGCAAGGTTGTGTACAACATCGACATCAAGCGCGTGATGCGCTCAAAGCTGGTGCTCGGTATCGCCGACGGATGGCTTTCGGTCGATGACCAGATTATCTATCGCGCGAAGGATTTGAAGGTCGGCCTGTTCAAGCAGGGCACGAGCCTGGGCTGAGCGCATCACCACGAAGACAACGATTGAGGCGAGGCTGTCATGAGGCGGGTTGTGGTCACCGGGATGGGCATTGTCTCCTCCATCGGAAACAACACCCAGGAAGTGCTTGCGAGCCTTCACGAGGCGAAGTCGGGCATTTCGCGGGCTGAGAAATATGCCGAGCTCGGCTTCCGTTCGCAGGTGCAGGGTGCGCCGACGCTCGATCCTTCGACGGTGGTCGACCGCCGTGCCATGCGTTTCCTCGGTCAGGGTGCGGCGTGGAATCACGTCGCGATGGAACAGGCGATCCAGGATTCCGGCCTCTCGCCTGACGAAATTTCCAACATTCGCACCGGCATCATCATGGGCTCCGGCGGCCCGTCGGCGCGCACCATCGTCGAGGCCGCCGACATCACCCGCACCAAGGGACCGAAGCGCGTCGGGCCGTTTGCAGTGCCGAAGGCGATGTCCTCCACGGCCTCCGCGACGCTTGCGACCTGGTTCAAGATCAAGGGCGTGAACTATTCGATCTCGTCGGCCTGCGCCACGTCGAACCATTGCGTCGGCAACGCCTATGAGACGATCCAGATCGGCAAGCAGGACGTCATCTTCGCCGGCGGCTGCGAGGAGCTGGACTGGTCGCTGTCGGTGCTGTTCGACGCCATGGGCGCGATGTCCTCGAAGTACAACGACACACCTGCCACGGCCTCGCGTCCCTACGACGTCAACCGCGACGGCTTCGTGATTGCCGGCGGCGCCGGCGTGCTGGTGCTGGAAGAGCTCGAGCACGCCAAGGCGCGCGGCGCGCGCATTTACGGCGAGATCGTCGGCTATGGCGCGACGTCCGACGGCTACGACATGGTCGCACCATCAGGCGAGGGCGCCGAGCGCTGCATGCGCATGGCGATGTCGACTGTGAAGACCAAGGTCGACTACATCAATCCGCACGCGACATCGACCCCGGCCGGCGATCCGCCGGAGATCGACGCGCTCCGCAGGGTGTTCGGAAGTGGCGAGAAGTGCCCGCCGATCTCGGCGACCAAGGCGCTGACCGGTCACTCCCTGGGCGCAACCGGCGTGCAGGAAGCGATATATTCGCTACTGATGATGAACAATGGTTTCATCTGCGAGAGCGCCCACATCCAGGAGCTCGACCCCGTGTTCGCCGACATGCCGATCGTGCGCAAGCGCATCGACAACGTCAAGATCGGCACCGTGCTGTCGAACTCCTTCGGCTTCGGCGGCACCAACGCCACGCTGGTGTTCAGCCGGCTGGATGCGTGATCTTGGGACGCTGTCATGCCCCGCCTAGTGCGCAATTGCGCCCGGGGGACGGGGCATCCAGTACGCCGCGGCTTCTCAATTTATCACGAACGTCTCTGGAATCCTGGATCGCCCGCCCCAGTGCGCAAGCGCGCACAAGGCGGGCGATGACCCCGGAATAGTGGGAGCAAAGAGCCAATGGAAGGTTTGATGAAAGGCAAGCGCGGTCTGATCATGGGCATCGCCAATGATCATTCGATCGCCTGGGGCATGGCGAAGACGCTGCATGCCCATGGCGCCGAGCTCGCCTTCACCTTCCAGGGCGAGGCATTGGGCAAGCGCGTCAAGCCGCTGGCGGAGCAGCTTGGCGTCGACATGGTGCTGCCCTGCGACGTCGAGGACATCGCGAGCGTCGACGCTACATTCACGGCCTTGCGCGAAAAGTGGGGCCGGCTGGATTTCGTGATCCACGCGATCGGCTTCGCCGACAAGAACGAGCTCAAGGGCCGTTACGCCGACACCAGCCGCGAGAATTTTTCGCGCACCATGGTGATCTCCTGCTTCTCCTTCACGGAAGTGGCAAAACGCGCCGCCGAGCTGATGACGGAGGGCGGCAGCATGATCACGCTGACCTTCGGCGCCTCGGAACGCGCGATGCCGAACTACAACGTGATGGGCGTGGCCAAGGCGGCGCTGGAAGCCTCGGTGCGCTATCTCGCCTCGGACTTCGGACCGCGCGGCATCCGCGTCAACGCGATTTCCGCAGGCCCCATCCGCACGCTCGCCGGCTCCGGCATCGGCGAGGCGCGCGCGATGTTCGCCTTCATGCAAAAACATTCGCCGCTTCGCCGCGGCGTCACGCTCGACGAACTCGGCGGCTCGGCGCTGTATCTGTTGTCGGATCTCTCCGGCGGCGTGACCGGCGAGATCCACTATGTCGATTCCGGCTACAACATCGTCCTGATGCCGAGGCCGGACGATATGGAGACGGAAGACTAGCCTGCCGCGATCTTCTCCGCGCGCTGGAACGCCGGCCTCGCCATGCAGCGCGCGAGATAGGCATCGAAGGCCGGGCGCGACGGCACCATCTTGAACAGGCGCACCGCAAAGTTCAGGCCCGATCCGATCGTGATGTCGGCGGCGGAAAATTCCTCCCCGAGGATCCACGGTCCCCTCGCGAGTGCGGCTTCCAGCACGTCGAAGACCTGCGTCGCGCTGCCCCAGGCCGCGGTCGAGGTCGGGATCTCGATCTTGGTGAAGATCTGGATGATGGCGGGTTCGATGCAGCCCGGCGAGAAGAACAGCCATTGCAGGTAACGCGCGCGGCGCGGATCGGTCACGGCTGGCGCCAGCTTGGTCTCGCGATAGCGATCGGCAATGTAGGCGCAGATCGCGGCGGCTTCGCCGAGCGCGGCATCGCCGTCGGTCAGCGCCGGAACCTTGCCCATCGGATTGACCTTCAAATAGTCCGGCGCCTTCTGCGCGCCGGTCGAGATGTCGGTCAGCAAGCGCTCATAAGGCAGACCGCTTTCTTCCATCAGCCAGAGCGTCGTGAATGAGCGCGAACGGGGCGACCAATAGAGCTTGATCATGGGAGCGGACCTTTCATCGCTGGGAGCCGAACGGCACACAGTTCATGGAGCGTTTGCCGCGCACTCGCAACGTACACCGCTCAGGCCCAGAATGCTCCGGCTCAGTCTTCCTTGAGATAGCCGGGGAGGCCGCGGTCGAGCCTGTCTGCGACGAGTGTTCGTGTCCTCTCGCGCAGCGCCGCGTTGGCTGAAGCTGCCGCGGGCGGGTCGGGGAATAGCGAGTTGTCGAGCTTGGTGAGCGGGTCTTCGGTCAATCGCATACTTGCAGCGAAGTTCGCGCTGAAATTCACAAAGGGGCGCTTGATCTCCTCATAGCTTCGGCCGTCGATCAGGTTAATCGAGATGTTGGCGAACAAATGCGAATGCCGGATCAGATTTCCGAGCCCCTGATTGAATGTGCCGATGCCGTTTAACATCAGGCGGGTGCCCGGCAATTCTCCCTTGTACGTGGTCGCAACCAGATAGCGATCGCAGCTCCCGTTCGGAGTGATGCCGCGCACGATCGCTGGCAGGCGTTCGTTGGGATCGGGAATGAATCGCGATTTCGGATTGTAGAAGGGTTCGAAGGTTCCCTTGGGGTAGGCGATCCTGCGAACACCGGGATCGCCACCCGTTGCGGCTTTAACCCGCGCAAACACGAGATCGTCGAGACCCCAGTCGATGGAAACTTCGGTCTCCTCGTTCTCGAAAATGGTCAGCCCGAATTTCTGGACGGAATAGCGCTCGCCGATCACCGAGATCACGCCAAGCCGGCACGGGCCGCTCTCGATCGCGACCGGCTGCTTCGCCACCGGTTTGGCCTTCGGCGCGGCCTTCTTGGCGGCTGGTTTTGCAGGTGCGGCGGCTGCGGGAGATGCGGTGGTTGCGGAAGGGGTTTGCGCTGTTGCCGGAGCCAGAAAGGACAGCAGGACGAGCACTGAGGCAGCAAATCGAAACATGGATTCCAGAGGATTAGCGGCAGGGGGCCATCAGACAGGTGGACATCGGACGCGCCACATTAGATTGGGACCATGACAACCGCAAGCTGCAGCCGGAGAACCCCGCCTACCCGACGCGTCCCGGCCGCTTCCACCGATAATACTTCATCACAAACCCGTTCGACGGCTCGATCTCTTCCTTCTCGAACAAAAAACCCTCGCGCTCGTACCAGCGCCAGGCTTTTTCGTTCTCGCGGACGCAGCGCAGATACATCTCGTCCGGCATTTGCGTGCGCGTGAAGGTGAGCAATTGGCGGCCGAGCGATTGGCTCTGATAGGCGGGCGCGACAAACAGCATGTCGAGATAGAGTTTTGGCAAATGCAGCGCCAGCATTGCGGCGATCGTGCCGTTGTCGTCGGCGACGAAGAGGCTCCAGCCGTCCTCGATCTCGCGCCGGATGCGTGCACGCAGGTTTGCCAGCAGGAAGTCGCTCGTCTCGCCGAGCCCGGTCGAGACCCAGCTCTCCATCCAGACACGGCCGATCTCGTCGTACTCGTCTGTGCGGGCCGGGCGGATGATGGGATGCGACATCGAGGCCTCAGGTCGGCTTGCTGCGCACGGATGGACGCGCGCGCACCTGGCCCGCCGACAGGCACACCACCTCGGAGATTTGCAGGAGCTGCCGCGCCAGCGGGCTGGTCTTGCGCCAGACCATGCCAATGGTGCGCGACGGCTGCGGGTCGCGGAAGCGCGTCAGCGAGACCGAGGCCGATCGCGTCTCCACCGACACGGCCATCTCCGGGATCAAGGTGACGCCGATGCCGGCGCTGACCATCTGGACCAGCGTCGACAGCGAATTGGCATCCAGCATCTCGCGCGGCGGCGCCGATTGCATGTTGCAGAATGACAGCGCCTGATCGCGGAAGCAGTGCCCCTCCTCCAGCAGCAGCAGCCGCATTTCGCGCATCATCTCCCGCGATGGTGCCGGCGTTCCCTCATCCGCGCTCGGCCGCACTAGCAGGAATTTTTCCTCGAACAGGGCGACCTCGGTGAGCGAGGGCTCGGACACCGGCAACGCGACGATGGCGGTATCGAGCCGACCTTCCACCAGTTCCTGGATCAGCCGCGGCGTCATCGTCTCGCGCACGCGGATGTCGAGCTGCGGATGCATGCGCGTCAGATTCTTGGTGATCGTCGGCAGCAGATAGGGCGCGATCGTCGGAATCATGCCGATGCGAAGCCGTCCGGAGAACCGGTCCTGCGAGGCGCGGGCGAAATCGCCAAGCTCGTCGACCGAGCGCAAGATGTCGCGGACGCGCTGCGCGAGCTCCTCGCCAAACCGGGTCAACGCCACCTGCCGGGCGCTGCGCTCCAGCAACAGGCCGCCGAGCGCCTCCTCCAGCTCCTTGATTTGCATCGACAGGGCGGGCTGCGAGATCGAGCAAGACTCAGCCGCGCGGCCGAAATGACTGTGACGCGCCAGGGCGTCGAAATACCGGAGCTGGCGCAGCGTGAGGTTTAGCATCAGAAAATCTTATCGCTGCGATCATTAAAGTCAACTTCCCCTGATCGAACGTGAAGCTTAGAGTGCTTTTACCTGGTCAAAGGCGCGAGTTCGACGCCACCAGAGGAGGTATTCATGGACGACACTTCAAAGTGCCCGTTTTCGGGTGGAAAACGTGTGCCGGCGAACCGCGATTGGTGGCCGACCCAGCTCAGCATCGAGATGCTGCACAAGAATTCCCCCAAGTCCGACCCGATGGACAAGGACTTCGACTACGCCAAGGAATTCAAGTCGCTCGACCTGAATGCGGTCATCAAGGACCTGACGGCTTTGATGACAGACTCGCAGGAATGGTGGCCCGCCGACTTCGGTCACTACGGCGGCCTCATGATCCGCATGGCCTGGCATAGCGCGGGCACCTATCGCACCACCGACGGTCGCGGTGGCGCCGGCGCCGGGCAGCAGCGTTTCGCGCCGCTCAACAGCTGGCCCGACAACGCCAACCTGGACAAGGCCCGCCGTCTGCTCTGGCCGATCAAGCAGAAATACGGCCGCAAGATCTCCTGGGCCGATCTGATGGTGCTGGCCGGCAACGTCGCGCTGGAGTCGATGGGCTTCAAGACCTTTGGCTTTGCCGGCGGCCGCGTCGACGTCTGGGAGCCGGAAGAGCTGTATTGGGGTCCGGAAGGGACGTGGCTGGGCGATGAGCGCTACAGCGGCGAACGCCAACTCGCCGAGCCGCTCGGCGCGGTGCAGATGGGCCTGATCTACGTCAATCCGGAAGGCCCGAACGGCAAGCCGGATCCGGTAGCCGCGGCCAAGGACATTCGCGAGACCTTCGCCCGCATGGCGATGAACGACGAAGAGACCGTCGCGCTGATCGCCGGCGGCCACAGCTTCGGCAAGACCCATGGTGCCGGCGATCCGTCGCTGGTCGGACCGGAGCCGGAAGCGGGCGCGCTCGAGGATCAGGGCCTCGGCTGGAAGAGCAAGCACGCGTCGGGTCACTCGGGCGATTCCATCACCAGCGGACTCGAGGTGACATGGACGACGACACCGACCAAGTGGAGCAACAACTTTTTCGAGAACCTGTTCAATTTCGAATGGGAGCTGACGAAGAGCCCGGCCGGTGCGCAGCAGTGGACGGCCAAGAACGCCGATGCCATCATTCCCGACGCCTTCGACAAGTCGAAGAAGCACCGGCCGACGATGCTGACGACCGATCTCTCGCTGCGTATGGATCCGGCCTATGAGAAGATCTCGCGCCGCTTCCTGGAGAATCCCGATCAGTTCGCGGACGCCTTCGCCCGTGCCTGGTTCAAGCTCACCCATCGCGACATGGGTCCGGTCGTGCGCTATCTCGGCCCGCTGGTGCCGAAGGAAACGCTGATCTGGCAGGACCCGATCCCCGCCGTGAATCACGAGCTGGCCAGCGAGCAGGATATCGCCTCGCTGAAGACCAAGATCCTGGCCTCGGGTCTGTCGGTCTCGGAGCTGGTCTCGACCGCATGGGCGTCGGCCTCGACGTTCCGCGGCTCGGACAAGCGCGGCGGCGCCAACGGCGCACGCATTCGCCTCGCCCCGCAGAAGGACTGGGAGGTGAACGAGCCGGCTCAGCTCTCGAAAGTCCTGGGCAAGCTCGAAGCGATCCAGAAGGACTTCAACGCGTCATCCGGTGCGAAGAAGGTCTCGCTGGCGGACCTGATCGTGCTCGGCGGCACCGCCGCGGTCGAGAAGGCGGCGAAGGATGCGGGCGTCGACGTCAAGGTCGGCTTCACGCCGGGCCGCATGGATGCCTCGCAGGAGCAGACCGACGCCGCTTCGTTTGCTCCGCTGGAGCCGCGGGCCGACGGCTTCCGCAACTTCATCGGGAAGCGGCAGCAATTCATGATGCCCGAGGAGGCTCTGGTCGATCGTGCGCAGCTGCTCCGCCTTACCGGCCCGGAGATGACGGCGCTCGTCGGCGGTCTGCGCGTGCTCGGCGCCAATGCGAACGGTTCGAAGAACGGCGTCCTCACCTCGAAGGTGGGAACGCTTAGCAACGACTTCTTCGTCAACCTGCTCGACATGAGCACGCAGTGGACGCCGGCCGGCACCGACGGCACCTATGAGGCCCGCGACCGCAAGACCAACGCGGTGAAGTGGACCGGCACGCGCGTCGACCTGATCTTCGGCGCGCACTCGCAGCTTCGCGCCTACGCCGAGGTCTATGCCACGTCGGATTCCAAGGAGCAGTTCGTCAAGGACTTCGCCAAGGCCTGGACCAAGGTGATGAACCTTGACCGGTTCGACATCGCGGCCTGATTCCAAAGCTCGGCAAGCGACAAACAAAAAGGGCGGCCGCGAGGCCGCCCTTCGTGTTTCTGGCAGGTGGCGAGATTTACTCGCCGGCCGCTTCGCGCGCGGGCTGCTGGCTCTCGCCCTTGCCCTCGAGGTCTTCGCCGGTCTCCTGGTCGACGACCTTCATCGACAGGCGGGTCTTGCCGCGGTCGTCGAAGCCGAGCAGCTTGACCTTGACCTTGTCGCCTTCCTTGACGACGTCGGAGGTCTTCTGCACGCGCGCCGAGGCGAGCTGGCTGATGTGGACGAGACCGTCCTTGGAGCCGAAGAAGTTCACGAAAGCGCCGAACTCCATCACCTTGACGACGGTGCCGTCATAGATCTGGCCGACTTCCGGATCGGAGGCGATCGACTTGATCCACTTGATCGCGGCCTTCATGGCCTCGCCGTCGTTGGAGGCGACCTTCACGGTACCGTCGTCCTCGATATTGACCTTGGCGCCGGTCTTCTCGACGATCTCACGGATCACCTTGCCGCCGGTGCCGATCACTTCGCGGATCTTGTCGGTGGCGATCTTGAAGGTCTCGATGCGCGGCGCGTATTCGCCGAGCTCGGCACGGGCGTTGGTGAGCGCCTTCGACATCTCGCCGAGGATGTAGATACGTCCATCCTTGGCCTGGCCGAGCGCGACCTTCATGATCTCCTCGGTGATGCCCTCGATCTTGATGTCCATCTGGAGCGAGGTGATGCCCTGCTCGGTACCGGCGACCTTGAAGTCCATGTCGCCGAGATGGTCCTCGTCACCGAGGATGTCCGAGAGAACCGCGAAGCGCTTGTCTTCGAGGATCAGGCCCATCGCGATGCCCGCGGTCGGCCGCTTCAACGGCACGCCGGCGTCCATCAGCGCGAGCGAGGCGCCGCAGACCGATGCCATCGACGAGGAGCCGTTGGATTCGGTGATCTCCGACACCACGCGCGTGGTGTAGGGGAATTCGTGATGCGGCGGCAGCACCGGATGGATCGCGCGCCAGGCGAGCTTGCCGTGGCCGATCTCGCGGCGCTTGGTGCCGCCGAGGCGGCCGGTCTCACCGACCGAGTAGGGAGGGAAGTTGTAGTGCAGCAGGAACGTCTCTTTGTACGTTCCCGACAGCGCGTCGATGTACTGCTCGTCCTCGCCGGTGCCGAGCGTGGTCACGACCAGCGCCTGGGTCTCGCCGCGGGTGAACAGCGCCGAGCCGTGGGCGCGAGGCAGCACGCCGACTTCGGCGACGATGTTGCGCACGGTCTTGGAATCGCGGCCGTCGATGCGCTTGCCGGTGTCGAGAATGTTCCAGCGAACGATCTTGGCTTCGAGCTCCTTGAACACGCCGCCGATGCGCAGCTTGTCGTATTTCGGCTCCTGCCCTTCCGGGAAGTAGTGAGCGATCACCTTTTCCTTGACCTTGCCGACCGCGGCGTAGCGATCCTGCTTGACCGGAATGGCGTAGGCGGCGCGCAGTTCCTGCTCGACCATGCCGAGCATTTCCTTTTCGAGCGCCGAATTGTCGATCGTGGTGACCTCGCGCGGCTCCTTCGCTGCCTTTTCGGCCAGCTCGATGATCGCGTTGATCACCGGCTGGAAGTGGCGGTGACCGAACATCACGGCGCCGAGCATGATCTCTTCGTTCAGCTCCTTGGCTTCCGATTCCACCATCAGCACGGCGTCTGCGGTGCCGGCGACGACGAGGTCGAGCTGGGTGTCGACCATCTCGTCGAGTGTCGGGTTGAGGATGAACTCGTCATTGGCGAAGCCGACGCGCGCGGCGCCGATCGGGCCCTTGAAGGGGGCGCCCGACAGAGTGAGCGCAGCCGATGAGGCCACCAGCGCGACGATATCGGGATCGTTCTCCATGTCGTGCGAGAGCACGGTGATGATCACCTGGGTCTCGTTGCGCCAGCCGTCGACGAACAGCGGACGAATCGGACGGTCGATCAGGCGGGAGACCAGCGTCTCCTTCTCGGTCGGACGTCCCTCGCGCTTGAAATAGCCGCCGGGAATGCGGCCGGCTGCGTAGGTCTTCTCCTGGTAGTCGACGGTCAGCGGCAGGAAGTCGACGCCTTCGCGCGGCGACTTCGCGGCAACGACGGTGGCGAGCACCACGGTCTCGCCGTAGGTCGCGACAACGGCGCCGTCGGCCTGGCGGGCGATCTTGCCGGTTTCGAGCTTGAGAGGGCGCCCACCCCAGTCGATCTCGACTGAATGCTTATTGAACATAGAGGTCTTCTTTCATGGGTTCTCGAAAGAAGGACGGGTCGAAAAACAAAAACCATGCGCAAGATTGCGGGACGTTGATCGAAGCGGGCGATCAGCGTCCTGCGATCCTGCCATGGTTTTTGGATTTCGGATGGCGTCCATCCCTTCGGGTCATACGGGCGCCTTGCCCGTTGTGCCCAGCCGCCGGATTGCTGCTGGACTGTCAGTCGGCACGAACGCGAACGCCGAAGCTCGGTGCTCGCCTATCATGCCCCGGATGCTCGCCGTCAACGGCTTGCATCCGACGCGCACGCAGCATCGACGAAAAACCTTTAAACAAACGCTTTCGTTCGAAATCACGCGCGAAAACGCGCGCCGTTTGGCGCGCGCAGGAACTCTTAACGACGAATGTTGTGCTTCTCGAGCAGCGACTTGTAGCGCGCCTCGTCCTTCTTCTTCACATAGTCGAGGAGCGAGCGGCGGGTCGAGACCAGCTTCAAGAGGCCGCGACGCGAATGGTTGTCCTTCACGTGGGTCTTGAAATGGTTGGTGAGGTTGGCGATGCGTTCCGACAGGATCGCGACCTGAACCTCTGGCGAGCCGGTATCGCCGGCCTTGTTGGCATTCGTCTTGATGACTTCCGCTTTGCGTTCTGCGGCAATCGACATCGTCAATTTCTCTCGTTGCGATCGGCGCTGGCAGTCAGGCCGGTCAGGTTGAACACACGCTTGGGGATGATTTCGCCATTGCCGACTTCGGCAAGCGCGAGAAGCCGGCCTGCCACCGTGACATAGACTGTGCCGCTACAAGTGGGCGCATCCCGTCCGCGCAACAAAACGGCCTGGCCCCGATGGAGCCTTGCCGCATCAGCCCGAGTGACGGCCAGTGCCGGGATGTCGTCCAGCGCGGTCTCAACGGGCATAAGCGCGTCGGCGAGGCTACCCTCGCCGGACGCGGCTCTATCGCACAAAGCCTCCAACTGATCCAGCGGAATCATGTCGTTCTCGCCAAATGGGCCGACCAGGGTCCGCCGCAGCGCGCAGATATGGCCGTAAGTGCCGAGAATCCGGCCCATATCGCGGGCCAGCGCGCGGACATAGGTGCCCTTGCCGCACTCGGCCTCGAACACGGCCCGGTCGCTATCCGGTTGATCTACAAGGCTTAAACGGTGAATCTCGACCGGACGGGGGGCCAATTCCACGACCTCGCCGTCGCGGGCCAGGTCGTAGGCGCGCTCGCCCTGGACCTTGATCGCGGAATAGCGCGGCGGGATCTGCTGGATCACCCCGGTGAAACGGGGCAGCAGGGCCTCGATGGCCTCCCGGGTCGGGCGCTGGTCCGAGGTTGCGGTCGCCCGGCCCTCGATGTCGTCGGTGTCGCGCTCCTCGCCCCAGCATACCGTGAACCGGTAGCGCTTGCGGCCGTCCATGACGAAGGGGACGGTCTTGGTGGCCTCGCCAAGCGCGATCGGCAGGCCGCCGGAGGCCAGCGGATCGAGCGTGCCGGCATGGCCGGCGCGTTTGGCATTGAACAGGCGCTTGAGCACGGCAACGGCCTGCGTCGAGGTCATGCCGATCGGCTTGTCGAGCACGACCCAGCCGTGGACGTCGCGGCGGTCGCGGCGCGGCTGGTTGCCCTTCTGCTTGTTGGCGCGGGGATCGTTGTTGACGCGGCGCGGCTCCTGAGGCGGCTGAGAATTGCCGCTCATGTCCGCAAAATTATTTTTCTGCACGTCGAGCTGATCGGCCTCTTCGCCGCCGATCGTGCCGTGAGCCGGGTCCATCGTCATCGTTCTTCTTCCCGATCCGAATCCGGATCCTGTTCCAGGTCCTTCTGCACCGCGGGTGTTCGCAAAAGCTTCTCGATCCGTTCCGCTTCGTCGAATCGTTCGTCGACGCGGAAGCGAAGGTCAGGTGCAAATTTCAGGTTAACGCGCCGCGCGACCTCGCCGCGCAGGAATTTCTTGTTGCGCTCGAGCGCAGCGAGGACGATCTCGGTGTCGCGGCCACCGAGCGGCATCACGTAGACTGTTGCGAGCTTCAGGTCGGGCGACATCCGCACCTCCGGCACGGTGATGATGTGACCTTCGAGGTCAGCATCATGCACGCTGCCTTGCGCCAGAATCTCGGCTATCGCATGGCGAACCTGCTCGCCGACGCGCAACTGACGTTGCGAGCCGCCGGACGCGGAACTCTTCTTCTGATGATGGCGGGGCATGCTCTGAAAATCACCTCGTCATGCCCGCGTTTGGGACACGGGCATTGTCATTTGTCCTGCTGAAACGAAGAGGGGTGGATGGCCGGAAAAAATCCGGCCATCGCACTCCCGCAATTCAGTTCAAATAAGATCCAGGCGCTTCGGTAAGATTTGGACTTACAGGGAGCGCTGGATCGTCTCCACGCGGTAACACTCGATGACGTCACCGGCGCGCATGTCGTGATAGTTCTCGAAGGCCATGCCGCATTCCTGACCAGCCTGGACTTCCTTCACTTCGTCCTTGAAGCGCTTCAGCGTCGACAGCTTGCCTTCGTGCACGACGACGTTGTCGCGGATCAGGCGCACGTTGGCGCCGCGTTCCACGGTGCCGTCGGTGACGCGGCAGCCGGCGACCTTGCCGATCTTGGAGATGTTGAAGATCTCCAGGATCGCGGCATTGCCGAGCATGGTTTCGCGCAAGGTCGGCGCCAGCAGGCCGCTCATGGCCTTCTTCACGTCGTCCACGAGGTCGTAGATGATGTTGTAGTAGCGGATCTCGATGCCGTTGCGCTTGGCGGCCGCAGCGGCCTCCTTGTTCGCACGAACCGAGAAGCCGATGATCGCGGCGTTAAAACCTTCCGCGAGCGTCACGTCCGATTCCGAGATGCCGCCGACACCGGCATGCAGGATACGCGCGGCGACCTCGTCGGTGCCGAGCTTCTCCAGCGAGCCGAGAATGGCTTCCAGCGATCCCTGCACGTCAGCCTTGATGATCAGCGGGAAGTCCTTGCGGCCCGACGTCTTGAGCTGCGACATCATCTGTTCGAGCGAGCCGCGCATGCCGGAGATCGAGGCAGCGGCGTTCTCGCGCTTCTGGTGGGCGCGATAGCTCGTGACCTGACGGGCGCGGGCTTCGTTCTCGACCACGGCAAGACGATCGCCGGCTTCCGGCGGACCGTTGAAGCCGAGCACTTCGACCGGCACTGATGGACCGGCCTCGTCGATGGTGACGCCCTGATCGTTGATGAGGGCACGGACGCGGCCCATTTCGGCGCCGGCGACGATGATGTCGCCGACCCGCAGCGTGCCGCGTTGTACCAGCACGGTCGCCACCGGACCGCGGCCGCGATCGAGCTTGGCTTCGATCACGGTGCCTTCCGCCGGACGATCCGAATTGGTCTTCAGGTCGAGGATGTCGGCCTGCAGCGCGATCATCTCGAGCAGCCTGTCGAGATTGGTCTTGTTCTTGGCGGACACCTCGACGTCGACGACTTCGCCGCCGAGCGATTCGACCTGAACCTCGTATTGCAGCAGTTCGGTGCGCACGCGCTCGGGCTTGGCGTCGGGCTTGTCGATCTTGTTGATCGCCACGATCATCGGCACATTGGCCGCCTTGGCGTGATTGATCGCCTCGATGGTCTGCGGCATCACGCCGTCATCGGCCGCAACCACCAGAATCACGATGTCGGTGACCTTGGCGCCGCGGGCACGCATTGCGGTGAAGGCGGCGTGGCCGGGCGTATCGATGAAGGTGATCTTCTTGCCGCTTTCCGGCGATGTCACCTGATAGGCACCGATATGCTGGGTGATGCCGCCGGCTTCGCCGGAGACCACGTTGGCATGGCGGAGCGCGTCGAGCAGCGAGGTCTTGCCGTGGTCGACGTGGCCCATCACGGTCACCACCGGCGAGCGCGGCTCGGTGTCGGTGGAATCGTCGATGGCGTCGAACAGGCCTTCTTCAACGTCGGACGCGGCAACGCGCTTGACGGTGTGACCCAGCTCTTCGGCGATCAGCTGCGCGGTGTCGGCGTCGATCACGTCGGTGATCTTGTGAATCGCGCCCTGCTTCATCAGCATACGGATGATTTCGACCGCCCGCTCGGCCATGCGGTTGGCGAGTTCCTGGATCGTGATCGCTTCCGGAATGATCACCTCGCGGATGAGCTTTTCCTTCGGCTCGTTCGCGGCATGGCCCTTCAGGCGCTGGGTGCGGCGGCGGAACGAGGCGATCGAGCGCTCGCGCACGTCGTCGGCATTGAAGGCGGTGACGACCGTCAGGCGGCCGCGCTCCTTCTGCGGGCCGGGCTTGTGGGTGGGCTTGGGGGCTACCACAGGCCGCGCAGCGCCACCGGGGCCGCGACGGATCTGGCGCGGACCCTCGTCCTCGTCCGGTCCGGCCGCGACAGCGGGGGTGCGACCCACCGGGCCTCCCGGCCGCGTGGTCGTTCCAGGCCGCGCGGTCGTTGTTCCCGGGCGTGCCGTGGTGGTCGTCCCGGGCCGCGCCGTGGGCGCTCCGGGTCGCGGTGCAGGAGCGGCCGAGGTCGCCGTGGCAGGGCGCGCCGCAGATTGCGGCTGCTCGCCTTCGCCAAAACGCTTTTTGGCCTCGGTTTCGGCCTTCCGCTTGGCTTCCTCTTCGTGACGGTGACGCTCCTCCTCGGCCTTGCGGCGGGCTTCGGCGGCCTCGCGATCAGCACGCTCTGCGCTTTCGCGGACCGCGCGGCGCTGGGCCTCTTCCTCGGCATGGCGGCGCTCTTCGACTTCGCGCACCTTGGCATCGGCCAGCGCGCTGGCGCGGGCGGAACGTTCGTCCTCGGTCAGCGTGCGCAGCACCACGCCGGAGCCGGCGTTGCGCGGCGGCGCGGGGCGGGCCGGAGCAGGCTTGGGCGCGGCGGCCGGCGCGGGTTTCGCCACCTCGGCCACCTGTGGCTCGGGGCTGCCGTCGATGCGGCGCTTGCCCCGCTTCTCGACCACGACCTGCTTGCTACGGCCATGACTGAAGCTCTGGCGCACGGTGCCCGTTTCGACGCGCGGCTTGAGCGATAGCGTCTTGCTCGGAACGCTCAGCTTCTTGTCGCCAGGGGTCTTGGTATCAACCATTAAGCAGTCCTAATCCTGATCTTGTTGTCGTTGTGCGTTGCCGCACCGTGCTATCGGGTGGTCGTTGTCTCTCAGAAATCCTAGCCGGGCTTTTCGGCAGTCCTGTCAGCGTCCGCCATCCGGTATCGGACCAGCATCTGGCTACGTGACAGGAATGACTTGCTCGCCGGGCCCGCGAGCAGGGCAGCATGTATCACATTTGACCGGGTAAGTGCCAAATCCAATTCTGTCGATTTTAGTGCGGTGACGACGGGAATCTGGGGCTTGGCGCCGCGATTTCCCTCATTTTGACGCGCCAGCATGTCCAATTTGCGGATTCCGTCCGCGGCCCCGTCGCTGGCATGGATCAGGACCTCGACCGTACCTTCCCGAAGCGCGCTTTCGACCTTGCCGAAACCGGCGACGATCTGGCGCGCCTTGGCCGCAATCCCAAGGGCTTCGACCACGCTCCGGACCAGGAGCGCCTCGAGGTCGGCGGGAAGCGTCTGAGGGATTCGCAGCTCGCGCTTGAAGGCTTTCGTAAAATGGTGACGCCGAACAGCTTCCGCAACCACCTCGCGCGAGGCGGTGACCCACATGCCGCGTCCGGGCAGCTTGCGCTTGAGATCGGGAACTATGTGCCCTTGGGGAGAGACGACGAAGCGGATCAGCTCGTCGATCGGCCGGACCTCGCGGCTGACCGCACACATCCGCACGGTCGCGGACCTTTCGGTCCGCGGTCCATGGTCGAGTTCGGGGTCAGTATCGGCGAGCATCCGGGTGACATCCTCCTTCGCCCTAAGCCGGCTGATCTTCGGTCGCCTCGGCCTCTTCAGCGGGCTTGGCGAGGTCGGCCTCGGTGATCCAGCCGGCCTTGACGCGGGCCTGCATGATCATCGCTTCAGCATCGTCACGGGAGATATCGAGGCCATCGAGCGCGCCCGGATATTTGGTCTGCTCGCCGCCTTCCTTGCGCTCGGTCCAGCCGACCAGATCGTCGGTGGCGCAGCCGGCGAGGTCGTCGACCGTCTTGATGTCGTTCTCGCCGAACTTCACCAGCATCTTCGAGGTGACGCCGGGCACGTCCTTGACGGCGTCCTCGACGCCGAGCTCCTTGCGCCTGGCCTCGATCTCGGCTTCCAGCTGTTCGAGATATTCACGAGCGCGGTTCTGGAGTTCCTGCGCGGTCTCCTCGTCGAAACCCTCGATGCCGGCAAGTTCCTTGATGTCCACCATCGCGAGTTCCTCGACCGAGGTGAAGCCTTCGGACGCCAGCAATTGGCCGACAACTTCGTCGACATTGAGCGATTCCATGAAGACGCGGGTTGAGTTCTCGAAATCGGCCTGGCGGCGCTCCGATTCCTCCTGCTCGGTCAGGATGTCGATGTCCCAGCCGGTGAGCTGCGAGGCCAGACGCACATTCTGGCCGCGGCGGCCGATCGCCAGCGAGAGCTGGTTGTTGGTGTCGGGCACGACGACCTCGATGCGCTCGCGGTCTTCGTCGATGACGACCTTGGAGACCTCGGCCGGCGCCAGCGCGTTGACGACGAAGGTCGCGATGTCGGGCGACCAGGGGATGATGTCGATCTTCTCACCCTGCAATTCGTTCACCACCGCCTGCACGCGCGAACCGCGCATACCGACGCAGGCGCCGACCGGATCGACCGAGGAATCGCGGGAAATCACGCCGATTTTTGCGCGCGAGCCGGGATCGCGGGCGACCGCCTTGATCTCGACGATGCCATCATAGATCTCGGGCACTTCCTGCGCGAACAGCTTCGCCATGAACTGCGGATGGGTGCGGGAGAGGAAGATCTGCGGGCCGCGGGTCTCGCGGCGGACGTCGAAGATGTAGGCGCGGACGCGGTCGCCGTTCCGGAACACTTCGCGCGGCAGCATCTCGTCGCGGCGGATGATGGCCTCGCCGCGGCCGAGATCGACGATCACGCTGCCATATTCGACGCGTTTGACGACGCCGTTGACGATGTCGCCGATGCGGTCCTTGAATTCCATATATTGCCGGTCGCGCTCGGCTTCGCGCACCTTCTGCACGATCACCTGCTTGGCGGATTGCGCGGCGATGCGGCCATATTCCAGCGGCGGCAGGGTGTCGGCAATGGTGTCGCCGACCTGGGCACCGGGATTGGCGCGCTGTGCATCCACCAGCGAGATCTGGTTGGAATGATTTTCGACCGTCTCGACCACCAGCATGTGGCGCGACAGCCGAAGCTCGCCCTTCTTCGGGTCGATCTCGGCGTGAACGTCGGTCTCGCTGCCGTAGCGGGCCCGCGCCGCCTTGGCGATGGCATCCTCCATCGCCGCGATGACGATGCCGCGGTCGATCGATTTCTCGCGCGCAACGGCGTCGGCGATCTGAAGCAATTCAAGTCGATTGGCGCTGACTGCCATGGCTAGTCTCCTTCGTCAGGATCGATCTCGCCCCGTCGCGCGCGTTCGGCGGCCAGGCGATGTTTCTTGGTATTGGTCGGAGCCGGCTTCTTTGTAGGGGTCGGCGCCGGCTTCTTTATCGGCTTCGTGTTCTTGGTCGTTTTTTCGCTGATGCTGGCGTGCGGTGCCGCCGGCGGCTCCAGGCCGAGATTGCGGCGCATTTCGCGTGCCTGGGCCTTGCCGCGGCGCATGGATTCCGCGATCAGCTCGTCGGTCAGCACCAGCCGTGCCTCGGCGATGTCTTCCATCGTCAGGAGAACGTCGGCAGCCTCGCTCGCCTTGATGTCGTCGCGGTGCAGATGCACGCGGTCGCCTTCGACGGGGCCGATCGTGCCGCGGAACCGCTTCCGCCCTTCATGGGCGACCGCCATCTCGATCTTCACCAGATGCCCGGCATAACGCTCGAAATCGGAGCGGCGCACCAGCGGGCGGTCGATCCCCGGTGAGGAGATTTCCAGGCGATAGGCGCGATCGACGGGATCGGCGACGTCGAGCACGGGCGACAGCGCCCGCGAGATCGCCTCGCAATCCTCGATCTGCATCGAGCCGTCCGGCCGCTCGGCCATAACCTGCACGGTGCAGCCGGATTCGCCGGAAATGCGGATCCGCACCAGGCGGTAGCCCATGCCTTCGAGCACTGGCCCCGCGACCGCGGACACCCGTGCCGCGACGCCCGGCTCGACTACGAGCCTCGGCTCGGCCAGCAATTCGGCATCCGTGGAACCAGGGTTCGGTTCGGTCATGTCAGAGGTCAAGGCGCTCGATATGGTTAAGGCTTGGTTTAAGATCTCAAAGCTCGCTTCGGAACTCGCCCGACAGATCGCCGGGCCGCACATCTTCCACCAAGCCGCGTTCAGGTAATAAAAAAGAGCGGGTCCTTTCGGGCCCACTCTCACTACGCGGATCGTATGAGAAGATGAATTGGCGCTGATATAGCCCTTTCCGTCTTCCCGGACAAGGCCCATACAGGGCAGGCCGGGCTTTTTGCGCCCGGCCTGCGGCCCCACGCAACGCTTCCTTCACCTCCGAGGCCTAAATTCCCTGCTTGTGGGGCGGCTTGGACCAAGGGCGCACCCGCGGCGTGCCCCGTACGAGTTTGCGTTTTCATGACCGTTGCCACGTCGCTCATTCCTGGACTGGACGATATCGTCAAACGCGGCGACCCGCGGCGTCGCGGCGAGATCGCGCACGCCATCTCCCAATTGTTCTTTCAGGACGCCGAGAACCTCCGTCCCGATGTCATCGATCTCTTCGATAACCTGCTGATTGATCTCGTCCCGCATGCCGAGCTCGCCTCGCGCGTCGATCTCGCCGAACGCTTCTCGCGCCTGAACAACGCGCCCCGGCATCTCGTGAGTCAGCTCGCGCGCGAAAACGAAATCGCGGTGGCGGGCCCCGTGCTGCGCCATTCGCCCGTGCTCGACGACGCCGCTCTCCTCGAGATCGCGCGACTGAAGGGCCAGGGCCATCTGCTGGCGATGAGCGAGCGCCCCACGCTGTCGGCTGTCATCACCGACGTGCTGGTCGAGCGCGGCGATCGCGACGTGGTACGCCGCGCCGCGGGCAATTCCGGCGCGGAGTTCTCGCCTGGCAGCTATTCGGAGCTGATCAAGCGTGCCGCGCAGGATGGCGTGCTGACGCTCAGGATCGGACAGCGCAGCGATCTTTCGGGTGAGAACCTGAAACAACTTCTCGACGGCACGCTCGACGTCATCCGCCGTCGCCTCTCGAGCGTGGTCAATCCCGTGCGCCAGGTCGAGATCAAGCGCGCCATGGCGGCCATCGAGGAAGCCACGCTGCCGCCAGGCCCGCGTCGCGATTTCTCGGGAGCGCAACGTACGGTTCTGGCCTTGCATCGCGGGGGCCATCTTGGCGAGAGCGCGCTGCTTGGCTTTGCGAAGGCCCACAAATACGAGGAGGCGATCGCTTCGCTCTCGGCGATGTCCGGCGTCCGCCTCTCGGTCCTCGATCGCCTGATCACGGGTGACCGCTACGATCCAATTTTGGTCCTGGGACGGGTGCTGAATCTCGGCTGGCCGACAGTGCGTGCACTGATCCTGATGTGGTACGGCCCGAATCGCACGCCAGCCGATGCCGATCTCGAGCAGGCGCGCGCGAATTTCACGCGGCTGATGCCTACGACTGCGGAGCGCGTCGTGAATTTCTGGCGCAACCGGCAGACGATCTAGACCCGTCGAAACCGCAGATACGCCGCCTTGCGGCCTTCGCGCGTGGCCTTTCGGCCGTAGCGCGTCATCGTGTATCCGTCCCACGGCAGGCGAAAATCATCGGCGCGCTCCGCGAGCCAGACAAAGTCCTGCGAGCGCGACAGATGCGACAGCGTCCAGGCGCAGTAATCGTCGATGTCGCAGACGAAGCGAAATTCGCCGCCGGCTTTCAACACGCGCGCCATCGCGGCGATGGTCCGGTCCTGGACGAAGCGCCGCTTCCAGTGCCGCCGTTTCGGCCAGGGATCGGGATGGATCAGGTCGATCCGCGACAGCGAAGCCTTCGGCAGCCAGGCCAGGAGCTCGGCGGCATCGCCTGCGAACAGGCGCACGTTGCCGATGTCGGCGGCCTCGATCTGCGCGAGGATCTTCGCCATGCCGTTGACGTAAGGCTCGCAGCCGATGAAGCCGGTTGTGGCGAAGCTTTGCGCTTCCGCCGCAAGATGCTCGCCGCCGCCGAAGCCGATCTCGAGCCGCAAATCGTCGACTGCGGGGGCGAAGATCTCGCGGGCATCCGCCGGTGCTTCGCGGTCGATCGCGAGCGCAAGACGCGGCAGCAGATGATCGATCAGCTCGGCCTGGTGCTGCCTGAGCTTGTGGCCCTTGCGGCGTCCGAAGAAGGCGCGCTCGCTGTCCTCGCGATCGGGATCTGATTTGCGCTCACTCATCGTAGCGTCTGGTACAGGCGATGGAGCAGCCGCGCGCGCGGTTCGAGCGACGAGACATAGAGCTGCTCATAATGAGTGTGTGCGCCCTTGCCGTCAACGCCGAGCCCGTCGAGCGTCGCGGTGTGGGCGGCGGTGAAATTACCGTCCGAGCCGCCGCCGGTGTGAACGTCGAGCAGCTCGAAGCCGATCTCCGTGGCAACCGTCTTTGCATGCTCGTACAGCGAGGCGCCGGCATTGCTCTTCTCGTAAGGCGGACGATTGAGTCCGCCCGTGACCTTGACCGTAACGCCATCCGTCCTCGATGTCAGGGCGAGGATCTTGCCGACGAATTCATCCGCGTCCTTGAAGCTCAGCACGCGCAGATCGACTTCGGCGTGGGCTTCTTCCGGCGTCACGTTGGGCCGCGTGCCGCCGCGCACCACGCCGACATTGACGGTAACGCCGCGCGCCAGATCGTTCATCGCTTCCAGCGCCAGGATGACATTGGCGAGCTCGCGGATCGCGCTGCGGCCATCCTGGGGCCGCGTGCCGGCATGCGCGGGCACGCCCTTGATGAACACTTCGAATCGCCCGACGCCCTTGCGGCCGGTGACGATCTTGCCGCCATCGCGGGCCGGCTCCGTCACCAGGACGTACTTCGCCTTGCGCCCTTCGGTCTCGATGAGTGCGCGAGAGGTGGGGCTGCCGATCTCCTCGTCGGAGGTGAATAGGTGGGTGATGCCGAGCGGCGAGCGAGCGGCCGTGGCACAAAGTGCGCAAAAGGCGTGGTGGGCGATGTAGGCGCCGCCCTTCATGTCGTAGATGCCGGGACCGAACGCGCTGTCGCCTTCGACCTTGAACGGCAGGCGCTCGATAAATCCCATGGGGTGAACGGTATCGAGGTGGCTCAGCACCAGGATGCCCGGCCGGTCCTGGCCCCAGGTCGAGCGCGCCACGAGATGATCGCCGCAACCATCGACGCCGGCGATGCGCTCAAGCGTGACAGGGAGATCGCGGTATTGCTCCGCGACCATCGAGACCAGCTTGTTGACCTGTTCAGGCGCGTCCGTTGGCGTCTCGACCTCCACCCAGCGGCGGATGCCATCGAGAATAGTTTGAGAATCGAACCAATTGGAGCCGGTCATGAGCGCATCTGTGCCTTTGAATCGCATCATCGAGGAAGACGCGCATCAAAGCGCGACCGCAAATGACGACATAGGCCAGATTTGACGCAGCCTCAAATCGGATTGAGATGGCGCGTCAGCGCTTGTCGGGGCCTTCGCGGGCCGCGATCTGCTCGACGAGATCGACGATCGAGCGGCGCATCTTCGAATCGGTGATTCGGGTGAACGCCTTGGTCAAGGCGAGTCCTTCGGAAGTCGCGAGGAAATCCGAGACGTAAGACGGCGATGCGCCTTCTGCGAAGCCGTCCGGCCCCGCCACGCCGCTCGGACCGCCCTCGAACAGGAACGACACAGGCACCTGGAGAATTTCGGCAATTTGCTGGATGCGGCTCGCGCCGACCCGATTTGTGCCCTTCTCGTATTTCTGAACTTGTTGGAAGGTCAGGCCCAAAGCTTCACCGAGCTTTTCCTGGCTCATGCCCAACATGATGCGGCGCATCCGCACGCGACTGCCGACATATTTGTCAACAGGGTTGGGCGCTTTCGACATTTCCTCAGCCCTCCAAACATCACCTTCGGCGCAATCAGGAATGCCTCAGGTGTAAGCAACGTCAAAATCAGACCCTGTTATTGGAAAACATTGCGGAGAAATTTAGCAATGCCCACTGTCTTTTGCAGCCGGTGCAGAATGAGGAGGCCGCGTGCAGTCTGTCAACCGTGGGACTACGGTTGTCAAAAGTTATCGGCCGAGGCTGCGTGATCAGGGATGCCGTTTGGCAACACGTCGGCGGACCGCCCAAAACACGGCGAGCGCGACAAGCATGGCCGCGGGTACATCGCCCACGCGCGCATAGATGGTCGGCGGGATCGCGGCGGGCAGATTTGCATCCAAAATGCCTTCGATCCCGAGACCGAGGCTGGCGACGATGCGTCCCACCGGATCGATCACTGCGGAAACGCCGGTATTGGCGGAGCGAACCAGCGGCAATCCGAGCTCGATCGCGCGCATCCGCGCCTGTTCGAGGTGTTGGTAGGGGCCGGTCGAGATTCCGAACCAGCCGTCATTGGTGAGATTCACGATCCAGCCCGGACGTTCATTGCGTCCAGCCACCTCGCCGGGAAAGATTGCCTCGTAGCAGATCAGCGGCAGCGCGGAGGGCGCGCCGGGGACCGCCAGCGCATGCCGCACGGTGCCGGGAATGAAGCCACCGCGCACACGCGTGAGTTGCTCGAAACCGAGCTTCTCCATCAGGCCCTGGTAGGGAAGAAATTCGCCGAACGGCACCAAATGCAGCTTGTCGTACACAGAGAGCACGCTGCCGTCGTGGTCGATCACGTAGATCGAATTATAGGCGCGGGTGATCGGCGTGCCCCGCGGCAGGTCGGGCGCGCGGACCGAGCCCGTGATCAGCACCGTGCCCTTGGGCAGAAGCTCCGCGATTTGCGCCATCGCATCGGCTTCGCGCGTCAGGAAGAACGGAAAGGCGGATTCCGGCCAGATCAGGATGGTGGCATCGCGCACGCCGGTCGATTGCGGTCCGGAGGCGCGGTCCGACAAGGCCAGATATTTCTTCATCACCTCCGCCTTGGCGGCGTAGTTGAATTTCGCGTCCTGCTGGAGATTCGGCTGCATCAGGCGCAATTTGGTGCCGGCGACCATCGTGGTCGGATGGAGCGACAGGCGGATCGCGCCGAAGATACCCATGACCAGCAGGAGCGCCAGGGCCGCGGCCGGTGCGCGCCACGCCAGGCGGCGATCGGGCGTGCGGTCGATCAGCGCCGCGGGGCTTGCGAAGATCGCAACCGTCAGGAACGTCATGCCCCACAGGCCGATCAGCGACGCCGTTTGTGCCAGCGGCAGCGGCTCGGACAGCGCATAGCCGAACGCGTTCCAGGGGAAGCCGGTCAGCGCATGGCCGCGCAGCCATTCGGTGATGGTGAGACTTGCCGCGAGCGCAAGCACGCGCGTGGCGTTCTTGGTCCAGAGCAGACGGGCGAGCGCAAAGCCCATTGCCGTGAAGATGGACAGATAGGCCGGCAGGCCCAGCACGGCGAACGGCGTCAGCCAGGCGAACACATCGGCATCGACGAAGAAGGCGTAGCCGATCCAGTAGAGGCCGGGCACGAAATAGCCGAGCCCAAACCAGTAACCGGTCAGCGCCGCGGCGGGGACGCCGCGATATCGTCCGGCGCCGGCGCCGTCGATCAGCCAGACCAGCACCGGGAAAGTGATGAACAGCACCGGGAAGGCGTTGAACGGCGCCAGCGCGAGCACCGAGAGCGCACCGGCAGCCATCGCGACGAGCGCGCGCTTCCATCCCCAGGTCAGGATGATGGCAAGCGCGATCTGGCGAAATCGCTGGAAAGCGCTCACTGCGGACCGGTCCCGTCGCTGGGCGGCGGGGTGGGCGTGTCGCTGGCCGTCGGCTGGCTGCCATCCGGCGCAGCCTCGCGGCGCCGGCTCTCGCGCTGGGTGCGCGGCGCGGGGCGCTCCTTCCGTGTCGAGATCCGCAGCCGCTTGACCCGGCGTGGATCGGCATCGAGCACCTCGATCTCGTAATGGCCGGGGCCCGAGATCACCTCGCCGCGCACCGGCAGGCGCCCGACGAAGCTGACGAGATAGCCGCCCAGCGTCTCCACTTCCTCGCCGGCCTCCCCGGTGACGAAGTCCTCGCCGATCACGGTGCGGACGTCGTCGAGGCTGGCGCGGGCGTCGGCGATGAAGGCGTTGTCGGGCAGCCGCACGATCGAGGGCGGCTCGTCGCTGTCATGCTCGTCGTCGATCTCGCCGACGATCTGCTCGACGATGTCCTCGAGCGAGACCAGCCCGTCGCTGCCGCCATATTCGTCGACCACCAGCGCCAGATGGATGCGAGTGGCCTGCATCTGCGCGAGCAGGTCGATCGCCCGCATCGACGGCGGCACGTAGAGCAGCTTGCGGATGATGCGCGCTTCTTCGAGCGGCAGCGCGAGATCGACCGTACGCAGATCGAGCCCGGCCGGCAGCGGTTTCTTGCGCTTGGTTTTCGTGACCCCCGACACGCGCGCACGCGCGGTCATGAAGGCGAGCAGATCGCGGATATGGACGATGCCGACGGGATCGTCGAGCGTCTCGTTGTAGACCACAAGGCGCGAATGGCCGGCGCTCTCGAAACGGTCCATCAACTCGCCGAGCGGGATGTCGCGCTTCACCGCGACAATGTCGGCGCGATGCACCATGACGTCGGCGATGCGACGCTCGTGCAGGCCGAGGATGTTGCGCAGCATGGTGCGCTCGACCGTCGAGAAGCCGGTGTCGTCGGGCGTCGTGGCGTCGAGCACGACCTGGAGGTCGTCGCGCACCGAACCCGCCTTCCAGCCGAACAACGTCCGGATGGCGCGCAGCAGCCAGCCATCGGCGGTCGGGCGCATCACCTCGCCTGAGGTCACCACGACCGGTAAATTGGCCGTGTTGCGCGGATTGTCCTGAATCGGGTCGGAATCCGGCATCTCAATGCGTCCCTGGGCGGTCGGCATAGGGGTCGGGAATGCCGAGATGAGCCAGGATCTCTCGTTCGAGCGCTTCCATTTCCTCGGCGTCGTCTTCGTTTTCGTGGTCGTAGCCGACCAGATGCAGGAAACCGTGCACGGCGAGATGGCTCAAATGATGATCGAACGGTTTTTGTTCCTCGTCCGCCTCACGCCGCATGGTCTCGTAGGCGATCGCAATGTCGCCCAGCATGCGCGGCGCATCGCCCGGCTTCCAGTCGCCTTCCGGCTGCAGCGCGGGAAACGACAGCACGTTGGTCGGCTTGTCGATGCCGCGCCAGTTGCTGTTCAGCGTGCGGATGCCGGCATCATCGGTCAGCATTACCGCCACTTCCGCCTCCGCAACGTCTTCGTCGACATTCTCGGCGGCGGCCGCCACGGCGCGCTGGATCACGGCTTCGGATTCGGGCTCCCGCTGCCAGCAATCGGCGACGACGAGGACCTCGGTGATGGGAAGGTTGGGGTGTGACATTGTCCTTGTTCCGAACGAAGGGGCGCCGTGTCCGCGCCCATATGGTCCGGTTGCTGCCTCGTCAGGATTTACCGGCGGCCGGCCGCTGCGGCGACCCTTCGTAGGCGGAGACGATCCGCGCCACGAGCTCGTGGCGGATCACGTCTTCGGCCTTGAAATGAACTTGCGCAATACCTTCGACGCCGCTCAGCAGGCGCGTCGCCTCGGCGAGGCCCGAGGTCTGGCCGTTCGGCAAGTCGATCTGCGAGGGATCGCCGGTGACGATCATGCGGCTGTTTTCGCCAAGGCGGGTCAAAAACATCTTCATCTGCATCGACGTGGTGTTCTGCGCCTCGTCCAGGATGATGGCCGCGTTGGTGAGCGTGCGACCGCGCATGAAGGCGAGTGGCGCGATCTCGATCTCGCCGGTCTGCAGCGCGCGCTCGACAATGCGCGCGTCCATCAGGTCATAGAGCGCGTCGTAAATCGGGCGAAGATAAGGATCGACCTTCTCGCGGAGATCGCCGGGCAAAAAGCCGAGCCGCTCGCCGGCTTCCACCGCCGGGCGCGACAGGATGATCTTGTCGACTTCCTTGCGCTCGAACAGCTGCGCGGCATGCGCGACCGCGAGCCAGGTCTTGCCCGTGCCGGCGGGGCCGATGCCGAACACCAGCTCGTGGCGCTTCAGCGCGCGGATGTAGGAATCCTGCGCCGCCGTGCGCGCACGCACCGGGCGCTTGCGCAGATTGATGCTGTCGAAGGTGGATTTGGCCGATTTGGCATCGAACTCGAACAGCGAGCCCTGCGCGATCACGGCACGGATCGCGCCCTCGACCTCGCCCTGGTCGAGATCCTGTCCCTTCACGGCCTGGGCGTAGAGCGTCTCCAGCACCCGGCGCGCGGCGTCGCAGCCGTCGCGCGAGCCGCCAATCGTGATGTGGTTGCCCTTGGAATCGACGACGACGCCGAGCCGCCGTTCGATCTGTGCCAAATGCTGGCCATAAGGGCCAACTAGCGCGGACGCGGCGCGGTTGTCGTCGAAATCGATGACGACCTGGGTCTCGGGCGGAACCTGCATGTCGCGGTCAAATTTGCGGCTGGGAGCGATGGAAGAAGACGAATCCGATGCGCTTTTGGGCAAGGGTTCAGGCTCCAGTGGCGATGGGTGATAAAGCGGGCTCGTGCGCCATGGCGAGCTCACCGAGGAAGCTGTAGCGTTCAAGGCTGTCGATCCGGACCGGCAGGATTTGTCCGATGATGTCGGGCGAGGCCATCACATGCGCGGGCTGGAGGAATGCGGTGCGGCCGACGATCTGGCCGTCCTTGCGGGCCGGACGCTCGAACAGCACATCGACCGTTGAGCCAATCGCAGCCTTGTTGAAGGCCGATTGCTGGCTGTCGATCAGTTCCTGGAGCCGCTCCAATCGCTGGTCCATCTCGGAAGGGGACACCGTCTCCTGCATGTCCGCGGCCGGCGTTCCCGGCCGGGCGGAGTATTTGAACGAATATGCCGCAGCGTAGCCGATTTGCGTGACGAGCGCGAGGGTGGCGAGAAAATCTTGCTCGCTCTCGCCCGGGAAGCCGACGATAAAATCTGATGAAAAAGCAATGTCTTGGCGTGCGGACCGGAAACGGTCGACGACACGCCGATAATCATCGGCGGTATGTTTCCGGTTCATGGCGGCCAGAATCCGGTCCGAGCCCGACTGCACCGGCAGGTGCACGAAGGGCATCAGCGCGCCGAGATCGCGATGGGCTGCAATCAAGCTGTCATCGACATCGCGCGGATGGCTGGTCGAATAACGCAGCCGCGCGACGCCCGGGAGCGCCGCGAGGTGCTCCAGCAGCCTGCCGAGCGGCCAGCTTTTTCCGTCCGGTCCCTCGCCGTGATAGGCGTTGACGTTCTGTCCGATCAGCGTGAGCTCGCGCACGCCGTTCTCGGTGAGCCGCTTCACGTCGTCGACGATCTTTGTCACCGGCCGCGAGACTTCCGAGCCACGCGTGTAAGGCACGACGCAGAAGGTGCAGAACTTGTCGCAGCCTTCCTGCACCGTGACGAAAGCGGAAATGCCGCGGGCGCGGATCGTGCCGGGCTTGGGCTGGGCGAGGAAGCCGAACTTGTCCTGAGCCGGGAATTCGGTCTCGATGGCGCGGCCCTCATTGCCGGCGCGCTTCAACAGCTGCGGCAAATGATGATAGCTCTGCGGACCGACGACGACATCGACTGCGGGTGCACGGCGCACGATCTCCTCGCCCTCGGCCTGTGCCACGCAGCCCGCGACCGCGATCTGCATGGTGCGCCCATCGCGCGCGGCGGCGTCCTTGGCGACGCGCAGGCGGCCGAGCTCCGAATAGACCTTTTCCGAGGCCTTCTCGCGGATATGACAGGTGTTGAGGATGACGAGATCGGCGTCATCAGCGCTGGCCGTCTCCACGAATCCTTCCGGGGCCAGCGTGTCCACCATGCGCTGGGCATCGTAGACGTTCATCTGGCAGCCATATGATTTTATGTGCAGCTTGCGCGGCGGCGTCATGGAACCCGGAATTGAGGTGGGAGGACCGCCCTCAGATATAGGCTGGCGCCGCGGAAATCCAGCGATTGGGGGTCTTTGGGCTGTCAATCCGGGGCGACCGCCGGCGGGAGCCTGGAATCCCGCCAAAATCTATGGATTCGGGGCGCACGTGCGCCCCGGTCGCCAAGTGCCCTGAGAAAGTGCCCTGAATCAGCCCGCCAGGGTATCCGCCGCGACCCGCCGGACCAGCTCCGGTAATTGCCGCATATCGTCGAACGTCAATCCGGCCCCGGCGGCCCGGAGCCTTTCAACATGGCCCGGCGGGCAATGGCTGCCACCGTGAAAGCCGAGCACGGTCATCCCGGCGGCATGCGCGCCGGTCACCCCGGGGACGCTGTCCTCGATCACGAGGCACCGCTCCGGCGCGACTTTCATCTGCGCGGCGGCGAACAGAAAAAGATCGGGCGCGGGCTTGCCGCGCGCGACCTGGCTTGCGGAAAAGATGTTCGGAGCAAGCAGATCGTAGAGACCGGCGCAGGTCAGGCCATGATGGATCTTCTCCGGCGTGCCGCTCGACGCGACGCATTTGGGCAAATCGATTGCGCCAATCGCTGCGGCCACATGGGTGATCGGCTGCAAATCGCTGGCATAGAATTGCAGCGTCGCCGCATTCACTTGGCTCTCGAGATCGTCGGGAAGGTTGCGGCCGATCTCCTGTTCGACCATTCGCCGTGCGTCTTTCTCGGATACGCCGAGAAAGCGGACCAGCACCTGCTCCGATGTGATCGGATAGCCGTGCCTCGACAGCACATCCGCATGCGCGCGACAGGAGATCACCTCGCTGTCCACGAGCACGCCATCGCAATCGAAGATGACGAGATCGATGGCCACTAACTTGTGGGTTTGTCGTCGTCGAGCGGGACGCAATAGAGTTCGAGCCGATGATCGACCAGCTTGTAACCGAGCTTGCGGGCGATCTCCGCCTGGAGCTTCTCGATCTCCTCGGAGGTGAACTCTATCACCTTGCCGTCGCGCAGGTTGATGAGGTGGTCGTGATGGCTGTCGCGCATCTGCTCGTAGCGCGCGCGGCCTTCGCGGAAGTCATGGCGCTCGATGATGCCCGCATCCTCGAACAGTTTGACGGTGCGATACACGGTCGAGATCGAGATCTTGTCGTCGACGGCGACGCAACGGCGATACAGTTCCTCGACATCGGGATGATCGACCGCCTCCGCGAGCACGCGGGCGATGACACGGCGCTGCTCGGTCATGCGCATGCCGGTGGCGGCACAGCGCGCCTCGATGCCGGATGCCTTGGAAGCGGGAGAAGGTTTAAGACCAGTCATGTGATGTCCGCCTGACGGGGCGCTTTCTGCCATCAATGTTACGACAAGTCACGTCGCATCAGAAGTGCGTTCAATTGTTCCCCGTTCGGCTGCTTATAGTAGCGTTCGCGGCGTCCGACCACCATGAATCCGGTTCGGTCGTAGAGCCGCCGCGCCGGCTGGTTATTTTCCTCGACTTCGAGAAATATTGTGCGCACGCCGCGGCCTGCCAGATGGCCGAGATGGGTCATCAGCAACGTGCGAGAGAGGCCGCGTCCGCGATGGGCCTGGTCGACCGCGATCGAGAGGATCTCCGCTTCGTCCGCGCCGATCCGCGACACCGCGAAGCCCACGGTCTTGCGGCCGAGGCGCAACCGATGCACCAGCGTGTTGCGCTCGCTGAGCATGCTCTCGAACTCGCCTTCGCCCCAACCGCGTGCGAACGAGGCGCCGTGGAGTTGCGCGAGCCGTGCGACGTCGCGCGCGACAGCCGGCTCGACGACGGCCGTATCGCCGCGCCACCATTCCGAGAACCATCTCATCATGAGCTTGCGGCTTGTGCTGCAAGCGGCAGTTGTGTGGACGGCTTTGCGTCGGGCGCTCGCAGGTAGAACGGCCGCGCCGGATTTGTCGCGGGATCGGCCGCGGCGCCAAGCCATGCGACCCAGCCGATGTCAGGCGCGGGCTGCGCGTCGACCGCGACCGGCTGCGGCACATCTTTCGGCCAGCGCTCGGCGAGGATCTTCGCGGCATTGCCGACCAGATGCGGCGCGCCGAATTGCGACGCCGCGATCGCTTCGTCGATGGGAGCGACGGCTGGCCGTACCAGCTGGCTGCCGTCACCAGCCACGATCTGGAAGTAGACGTGATCATGCCGCGCGTCGATCGCCGAGATCACCGGCGCCGCTCCGCTCTGGCCGACGACGGCGGCGGCATAGGCCGACAAGGTGGTCAGGCCGACGGCGGGCCGCTTCGCAGCAAGCGCCAGGCCCCGGGCCGCCGAAATGCCGACACGCAGGCCGGTGAAACTTCCGGGGCCCATGGTGACCGCGACGCGGTCCAGCGCGGTGAAGGCGAGATTGGCTGACTGCATCACGCGCGCGATCATCGGCATCAGCGCTTCGGCGTGGCCGCGCTTCATCAGAAGCTGCTCCTGTGCGAGGAGCTGGCCGGAATCGGTGTCGAGAACGGCGACCGCGCACGCTTCCAGCGCGGTATCGATGGCAAGGATCAGCATAAGGCGATCATAGCATTGGCAATCGCATGATGCCCAATGTTCTTGCCATCATGGCCGGGCTTGTCCCGGCCATCCACGCCTTTGCGCTACAACAACGTGAATACCGCGTGCCCGGTCAGACCTCGTCGGACATGGTGGGCACGCTCGCTTTTGGCCGCCCTAAGGCAGCTCGCTTACATCGGCCGGACTTCGACCACGTCGGGGACGAAGTGCTTGAGCAGGTTCTGGATGCCGTGCTGGAGCGTCGCGGTCGACGACGGGCAGCCGGCGCAGGAGCCCTTCATGTTGAGATAGACGATACCGTCCTTGAAGCCGCGGAAAGTGATGTCGCCGCCGTCATTGGCGACCGCGGGCCGCACGCGGGTCTCGATCAGATCCTTGATCATGTCGACCGTCTCGGCATCGGCCTCGTCGAAGAATTCGTCCTCGTCGTCGAGATCGACATCGCTCGCGGCGGCACCGTCGGCGAGCAGCGGCGCGCCGGACATGTAGTGCTCCATGATGGCGCCGAGGATCGCGGGCTTGAGCTGCTGCCATTCACCGTCCGCCTTGGTCACGGTGATGAAGTCCGATCCGTAGAACACGCCGGTGACGCCGGGGACCTCGAACAGCTTTTCGGCGAGCGGCGAGCGTGCGGCCGATTCGCGATTGGCAAATTCCATCGGACCGCCGTCGACCACGACGCGGCCGGGAATGAACTTCAGCGTGGCGGGATTGGGGGTGGCTTCGGTTTGAATGAACATCGTTTTCTCCAGACGTCGCCGGTTCAAGGCCGGCGCGTGCTCTATCCACTAGCAGATGGCGACGGCGAACGCACGGTCAAGGGGTAAGTTCGCCGTTCACCTGTTAAATCAGCGGGTTAGGGTGCCCGCTTATCCCTCTCCCGGCCAACGAGGCGAGGCGAAAGAGCAGCAGTCTAGGACAGCGAATCCACGCTCTGGTCGCTCAGCGCGCCGGAAATGACCGTCACCGGCACCGGGAACGTGCCCAGCGCGTGCGCGAGCAGCGAGACCAATGGCCCCGGGCCTTCCGCGCCCGGATTCGCGGCGAGCACCAGCATGGCGATGTCGGGGTCCTCGTCGATCAGCGCCAGCAGCTGTTCCATTGCGGCGCCTTCGCGGATCACCCGTTCCGGCGTGATCGCGGCGATGCCGTTGGCGCGGCCGGCGGCACGGTCGAGCGCGGCTTCTGCCGCCTCCTGCGCCTCGGCGCGCATGATGTCCGCAACTCCAAGCCATTCCTGGCTCTGCTGTTCGGGCTCGATGATGCGGAGCATCACAACGCCGCCACCGGCGCGGATCGCCCAGCGGCTGGCGTAATAGACCGCGCGATCCCATTCGGCGGTGTCGTCGACGATGACGAGGTATTTGGGCTTGTGACCCGGCTCGAAGCAAAGTCGCTTGCTGGTCATGCATGTCCCGGAATGTGCACGGCTGACATGCTGCCACACTCCGTCTCGCTTGGGGAGAGCAGAAGCGGCCGGCGCCGTGGCGTCGGCCGCGGTTTCGCGAACGCGCCTCAGCGCCGGCGAATGAAGCCGACGATGTCCTTCGAGAGCTTCATGGTCTCGTCGGCGATCGCACGCGCGCGGTCGGCGCCGTCGTTCAGGACAGCGTCGATATGGCCGGGGTCGGCGACGAGGCGCTTCATCTCGCCGGCGATCGGCGCGAGTTTGGTGACGCACAAATCCACCAGCGCGTTCTTGAAGCTGGAGAACTGGCCGCCGCCGAAATCCCTGAGCACGTCAGCCTTGGAGCGGCCGGAGAGCGCGGCGAAGATGCCGACGAGATTGTCGGCCTCGGGGCGCGCTTCCAGACCCTTCTCTTCGGTCGGCAGCGGCTCCGGATCGGTCTTGGCCTTGCGCACCTTCTGCGCGATGGTGTCGGCGTCGTCGGTCAGATTGATGCGCGAATTATCCGACGCGTCCGATTTCGACATCTTCTTGGTGCCGTCGCGCAAGCTCATGACGCGCGTCGCGGGGCCCGTGATCAAGGGTTCCGGGAGCGGGAAGAACAGGCCGTCATTGGCGCCGAGGTTGCGGATCGAGTCGCCGAAGTCATTGTTGAACTTCTGCGCAATGTCGCGCGACAGCTCGAGATGCTGCTTCTGGTCCTCGCCGACCGGCACGTGGGTGGCGCGGTAGAGCAGAATGTCGGCCGCCATCAGCACGGGATAGTCGAACAGACCGACGGACGCGTTCTCGCGGTCCTTGCCGGCCTTCTCCTTGAACTGGGTCATGCGGCCGAGCCAGCCCATGCGCGCGACGCAGTTGAAGATCCAGGCGAGCTCGGCGTGGCCCGAGACCTGGCTCTGGTTGAACACGATGTGCTTGCTCGGATCGATGCCGCTGGCGATGAACGCCGCGGTGACCTCGCGGGTGTTGCGCGCGAGCTCGACCGGTCCACCCCAGACGTCCACGCCCTGCGTGATCGCGTGCATGTCGACGACGCAATAGATGCAGTTGTGGGTTTCCTGCATCTTCACGAAGTTGACGATCGCGCCGAGATAATTGCCGAGGTGCAGATTGCCCGTCGGCTGGACGCCCGAAAAAACCCGTTCAACGAATGCCATGGCAGCTTCCCTGCAAGATACGGGGCGTCGTTTCCAACAGCGACGCTGCCCCGTCAAGGGAATTTCGCTAAACTCAGGCGCCGGGATCGGGCTGGGCGGGTCGCTTCAAGGCACCGGCGGCCTCGCGCCAGGATGCGACGCGGAGGATTTGCAGGAGCAAGCCATAGACGACGATTCCGGTGGCGATCTGTGAGCCCAGCGCAATGAAGCGGATGAGCCCATGGGCCTGTGCAGGCAAGAGACCCGCGGTCAGCCATAGCAGGCCGCCCATGGCGAGCGCGGCGAGCACGATTCGCGGCAGCCGGTTGCGGGCGCTGGCATCGACCGAGAAGCCGAATTCACTGTTGCCTTTCCGGAGCAGCGAGATCGCACTGCTCCAGGCGCCGGCGGCAATGCTGGCGGCGATCCCGCTCGCGCCGAAGAAGTGACCGAGCAGGATCGCGAGCGCGACCGCGACCACGAACCCTTTCGCGGTCGCCAGCAGCGGCGTCATCGTGTCGCTGCGGGCAAAATAGGCCGGGGACAGCGCCTTGATCAGCACATGCGCCGGCAGTCCCAGCGCCAGCCACACCAGTGCATGCGCCGTGGCCGCGCTGTCCTCCGCGCCAAAGGCGCCGTGTTCAAACAGCAGCCGCACGATCGGCTCGGCCAGCACGATCAGGCCGAGCGTCGCCGGCAATGCCAGCCCGGTCGCGAGTTCCAGCGCACGCGATTCCGCATAGGCAACCGCGTCGCGGTCACCGCTCCTCACCGCGCGCGTCAGCTCCGGCACCAGCACCGTGCCCATGGCGACCCCGACAATACCGAGCGGCAGCTCGATCAGGCGGTTGGCGAAATAGAGCCAGGAGACCGCGGCGGGCGTGGCGGAGGCGATGATCGCGCCGGCAACCATCAGCCATTGCGGGCCGGAGCTCGCGATCATGCCCGGGATCGCCTTGGCGAAGAAGCCGCGCATGTCCTTGTCGAAGCTCACGCGCAACGGTGTCGCCAGACGCGCGCTTCGCTGCGACAGCAGCATCAGGAGCTGTAACAGGCCGGCGATGCCGACGGTGGCCGCCAGCATCCACGCGGCGACGGTTGGATCGGCGTGCCACAGCAGGAGGGCCGTGATCGCGGCGATCAGGGCGATGTTGAACAGCAGCGGCGAGAACGCGGTGAGTGCAAAGCGCCCCTGCGCGTTGAGCAGGCCCATCAGCACCGTGACGGGTCCCGCGAAGGCGAGATAAGGCAGCATCAGCCGCGCATTCTGGACGGCGAGATCGAGCGATGCGCTTCCGACGAAGCCCGGCGCGATAATCATGACGGTCAGCGGCATCAGAAGCGCAATCACGATCGAGCTCGCGATCAGGCCCGCGCTGACCGTACCCAGCACGCGTCCCGCGAACGCCGACGCAGCCGCCTCGCCTTCGCGGTCACGAACGCGCAGCCAGGCCGGGATCAACGCCGCATTCAGGGCGCCCTCGCTGAGCAGGCGCCGCACCACATTGACGAGCTGAAATGCCGCCAGAAACGCGTCCGCCACGGCGCCGGTGCCGAGCAGCGCCGCGATCAGCGAATCGCGTGCGAAGCCCAGCAGCCGTGAAGCCAGTGTCCCCGTCGAGACGGTCAGGAAGGAGCGGATCATCGGAACTGCATAATACCGTTGCTTGCCCGCGAAGGGCCGGTCGTGATAGGCCGCGAACCAGATTTCAGACCGACAGGAAGCGGATTTCCGCGGGTATCGCAATCCGCCAAACAGGATCAGGGTGAATGGCTGACGTGAAATATGACGTTCTCGGCATCGGCAACGCGCTGTTCGACGTGCTGGTCAAGACCGACGAAGCCTTTCTGGGCAAGCACGGCATGACCAAGGGCAGCATGTCCCTGATCGACGAGGCACGGGCCGCCGCCATCTACAGGGACATGGGTCCGGCGACGGAAGTTTCCGGCGGTTCGGCTGCCAACACCATCGTCGGCATCGGCAGCCTCGGGGCGCGCGCCGCCTATGTCGGCAAGGTCAAGGACGACCAGATCGGCAAGCTCTACGTCCACGACATCCGCGCGGCCGGCGTCGCTTTCAACACGCCCGCGGCGAAGGACGGCCCTGCCACCGGCTGCTCCTACATCCTGGTGACCGATGACGGCGAGCGCACCATGAACACCTATCTCGGCGCCGCGCAGGATTTGTCGCCCGCCGACATCGACCCGGCCGAGATCGCCGCGGCCGGCATCGTTTACCTCGAGGGCTATCTCTGGGACCCCAAGAACGCCAAGGACGCCTTCGTCAAGGCGGCCAACATCGCCCATGATGCCAAGCGCAAGGTGGCGCTGACATTGTCGGATTCCTTCTGCGTCGATCGTTATCGCGACGAGTTCCTGGGGCTGATGCGCAACGGCACCGTCGATATCGTGTTCGCCAACGAGTCCGAGTTGCATTCGCTCTACCAGACCTCCGATTTCGACACCGCACTCAAGCAGTTGCGCAACGACGTCAATCTCGGCGTGGTGACCCGCAGCGAAAAGGGCTGCGTGGTGGTCACGCCAACTGATGCAGTCGCAGCGCCGGCGTCTCCGATCGCGAAACTCGTGGACACCACCGGCGCCGGCGACCTCTTCGCTGCCGGCTTCCTGTATGGCCTGGCGCGCAACCTGTCCCACAAGCAGTGCGGCGAGCTCGGCGCGCTCGCAGCCGCCGAAGTGATCCAGCACATCGGCGCGCGTCCGCAGGTGTCGCTGAAGGAACTCGCAGGGCAGCGCGGACTGACCGTGTAACGCGGTCTCTCTCCCCGTGATAGCGAGCGGCACTCTCCGCTGTCGTCACCCGGCTTGACCGGGTGACCCAGTATTCCAGAGCCGTTAGTGGGCTACGGAGAAGCCGCGGCGTACTGGATGCCCCGCCTTCGCGGGGAATGACAGGCAACCTACGCAGTCTTCGCGGCCTTCAGCCCAAGCCGTTGCTCCACCTGGTCGCGCATCAGGAATTTCTGGATCTTTCCGGTCACGGTCATCGGAAACTCGTCGACGAATTCCACGTAACGCGGAATCTTGTTGTGGGCGATCTGGCCGTCGCAGAAGGCGCGCACCTCTTCCAGCGTCAGCGTCTCGCCGGACCTGACGCGGATCCAGGCGCAGAGTTCCTCGCCGTAGCGGGTATCGGCAACGCCAAAGATCTGCACATCCTGGATCTTGGGATGGCGGTACAGAAATTCCTCGATCTCGCGGGGATAGAGGTTCTCGCCGCCGCGGATCACCATGTCCTTGATGCGGCCGACGATGTTGCAATAACCCTGGTCGTCGATGACGGCGATGTCGCCGGTATGCATCCAGCCGTTGGCGTCGAGCACATCGGCGGTCTTCTCCGTTTCCTCCCAATAGCCCAGCATCACGCTGTAGCCGCGGGTGCAGAGCTCGCCCCGTTCGCCGCGTTTGACGATTCTGCCGTCGAGATCGACGACCTTGACCTCGACATGCGGATGGATTCGCCCGACCGTCGAGACGCGGCGATCGAGCGGATCGTCGACGGCGCTCTGGAAGCTGACCGGGCTTGTCTCCGTCATGCCATAGGCGATCGTGACCTCGCCCATGTTCATCTCGCTGTTGACACGCTTCATCACTTCGATCGGGCAGGGTGCACCGGCCATGATGCCGGTGCGCAGCGACTTCAGATTGAAATTTGAGAATTCACAGTGGTCGAGTTCGGCGATGAACATCGTCGGCACACCGTATAGCGCGGTGCATTTTTCCTGCTCGATCGTTCGCAGCGTCGCGAGCGGATCAAACCCCTCGCCGGGATAGACCATCGTCGTGCCGAGCGTGACGGAGGCGAGGTTGCCCATCACCATCCCGAAGCAATGATAGAGCGGCACCGGAATGCAGATGCGGTCCTGTTCGGTCAGGCGCATGGCGCGGCCGACGAAATAGCCGTTGTTGAGAATGTTGTGATGGGTCAGCGTCACGCCCTTGGGCGATCCCGTCGTTCCGCTGGTGAACTGGATGTTGACGGCATCGTCGAATTGCAGGGAGGCACCGAGCGCGGCGAGCTGCTCGCGGTGCAAGGGTCCGCCCATGACGGCGGCCTCCTCGAACGGAATCGTGCCCGGACAGGCGGGGCCGCCGATCTGCATCACGATGCGCAAGGCCGGTAGCCGCGCGGCGCGCAATTGCCCGGGCTTGGCGATCGCAAGCTCCGGCAACAGCGTGTTGAGCATGTCCATGTAGTTGCTGCTCTTGAACGCCGTCGCGGTGACGATGGCGCTGCATCCGACCTTGTGAAGCGCGAATTCCAGCTCGCTCAACCGGTAGGCGGGATTGATCGTCACCAGGATGAGGCCGGCCTTGGCTGCGGCAAACTGGGTCAGCGTCCATTCCGGCCGGTTCAGCGACCAGATGCCGATCCGTTCGCCGCGTTCGAGGCCGAGCGCGACAAAGCCGGCCGCGAGCGCATCGACCCGCTCGGCGAGCTCTTTCCATGTCCACCGCACGCCGTGGCTGGGCGAGACCAGCGCCTCGCGACCGCTCCAGCGCCGCGCACCCTGATCGAGGCTGCGCCCGATGGTGTCGCCGAGCAGCGGCGTGTCGGAGATGCCGCAAACGTAACTGTCGGCCTTGTCTGCCAAGATCGTGTCCTCCAGTCAGGTGCGTGGACGGCCGGACAACAAGCCCGGCCGTCACGCGTCGTGAGTGCTAGGCGCGCCTCAGGCCGCTTTCCGCCCGCTGCCGGCATCGAGCCCGGCATAAACGCCGCGCTCGAAGCCGGCAAAAGCCTCGAGACACTTTGCATCGGCGAACGGCAGCAGCTGCATCAGGATCACGCCGGTGACGTCGCGCGCCGGGTCGATCCAGTAGTAGGTGTTGGCGAGGCCGGCCCAGGCGAGGCTGCCCGCGCTACGCCCCTCGGCGGTCTTGGCGGTGTTGATCATGAAGCTGAGGCCCCACTTCTTCACCTGCTCGGGATAGAGATCGACGTCATTGGTGTACATCGGCGCCGCCGTGGTCATCTTGCCCATGGCGAGATCGCCGATGTGATTCTGCCCCATCGTCGCGATGGTCTCGGCCTTCAGCACCTGATTGCCGTTGCCGCGGCCCTTGTTCAGGATCATTTGGGTAAACCTGATATAGTCGGCCGCGGTCGAATAAAGGCCGCCGCCGCCCATGTGGAATTCCGGCTCCTGCTCGAGCTCGAACGGGATCGCGGCGAGCTTGCCGTCCTCGCCGCGCGCATGCATGCCGACCAGGCGCTTGCGCATGTCGTCGGTGATCTTGAAGGCGGTGTCGCTCATGCCAAGCGGTGCGAACAGATTGTCGCGCAGATAGGCATCGAGGCGCTTGCCGCTGGCGGCTTCCACGGCCTTGCCGACGAAATCGATATTGGTGCCGTATTCCCAGCGCGTGCCGGGGTCGGTCATGATAGGCGTCTTCAATGCCGCGTTCTGGCAGGTGGTGATGGCGGGGATGCCGTTCTTGTCCAGATAGACCGCGAGATCGCCGTTCCACATGTTGTAGCAGAAGCCTGCCGTGTGGGTCATGAGCTGGCGCAGCGTGATCGGCCCCTTGGCCGGCCGCAGCTTGGCTTCGCCCTTGGCGTCAGAGCCTTCGAGCACCTGCGGCTTGGCGAGATCGGGCAACACCTCGCCGATCGGTGCATCCAGCGACAGCTTGCCCTGCTCGACGAGCTGCATCGCGCCCGCTGATGTCACCGCCTTCGTCATCGATGCGATCCAGAACACGCTGTCGGCGGTCATCGCGTCCGGCTTGGACAGGTCGCGTTTGCCGAACGCGCCCTGATACAGCACGTCGGTACCGCTGGCGGCGAGGGCGACGACGCCGGGAATTTCCCCGGCCTCGCTCTTCTGGCGCAGAATCTGGTCGATCTCAGCTTTGCCTTGCATCCGCGTTTCCTCCGGTTTGATTATTGTTGGAAGCGATCGATTGTCCTCCCGCGTGCGCCGCGCGGCAAGCGCATCCGCGTACCTGCCGCGGTCGCGATGTCGTGACTTGACGGTCGGCTCCCCGCGCACGACGACAAGGCGCTGAACTGCAATACCCCGTCACAATCTGCGGTGGATGGCCGCAACCAGCTGTGACCGTGGATGGCTGCTGGCGCTATGTTTCGACTGTTTTGACGCACTTGAAACATTTTGTGAGCTGCGGCGTTCAGCTCTCGGCCGATCGACGGCCAACGTTAAGACTTGATGCAAATTTAGCGGCCGCCCACCGGCCGCGAGGGGGACCTCAGATGATTTCGACCTGGAGCGAATGGAAGCGCTATCCCCGTCCCGGACGGGGCGAGAATCTCGAGGCGCCGATCTCGCCCGGCATCTATGAGGTTCGCATCGCCGGCACCGGCGCGCTCTATTCATTTGGCGCGGTCGACAATCTGGCGCAGGCGCTGGCGCTACTGCCGGTCGGTTCAAAGTCCTGGTTCGGCCGCCGCAACGCGTCCGACGTCCCTGATCTCGAATATCGGACCTGCGCGACCTCCTCGAAGGCCGACGCCAAGGCCGCCGCCGAGCGCATGATCGGGCGGCGCGAGACCTATCTGAGCGGCGCGGCGTAAGTCCGCCGCTCCGAGCCTGGCTCCCAGCAGATGTGCGTTGCGGGACGGTGCATTGCGCGCCGCTTCTCCCTATATTCCGGCCGAACCGGAACAGCCCGCAAAAGCCCCGCAGGAGCAACGCCATGACCCCGACCGCCGCCGCACGTGCTCAGCACGCCACGTCCAATCTGCGCGACCGGTTGAAGGACCCGTCGCTTCTGAAGGAGGCTTGCTACATCGATGGCGCCTGGGTCGGCTCGCCGGTCTTCGCCGTCAACAATCCCGCGACCGGCGTCGAGCTCGCAAAGGTTCCGCAGCTTTCGGCCGATGACGCCACCAGGGCGGTCGAGGCCGCCGAGCGCGCCTTTCCGGGCTGGGCCAAGCACACCGCCAAGCAGCGCTCCAATATCTTGCGCAAATGGTTCGAGCTGATCATCGCCAACCGCGAGGACCTCGCGCTGATCCTCACCTCCGAGCAGGGCAAGCCGCTTGCCGAAGCCCTCGGCGAAGTCGACATCGGCGGCGCCTATGTCGAATTTTTCGCCGAGGAGGCCCGCCGCGTCTATGGCGAGACGATTCCGACGCAGCGGCCGGATGCGCGCTTGCTCGCGATCAAGCAGCCGATCGGGGTCTGCGGCGCAATCACGCCGTGGAATTTCCCGAACTCGATGATCACGCGAAAGGTTTCGCCGGCGCTTGCGGCCGGGTGCACCGTGGTGCTGAAGCCCGCCAATGAAACGCCGCTGTCGGCGCTGGCGCTGGCCGCGCTCGCGGAGAAGGCCGGCGTGCCCAAGGGCGTGTTCAACATCATCACCGGCGATGCAGCGCCGATCGGCAAGGTGCTGTGCGAGCATCCGGCCGTGCGTTTCGTCGGCTTCACCGGCTCGACCGCGGTCGGCAAGATTCTCTACCGGCAGGCCTCCGTCGGAGTGAAGCGGCTCGGGCTCGAGCTCGGCGGCAACGCGCCGTTCGTGGTGTTCGACGACGCCGATATCGATGCGGCGGTCGAAGGCGCGATCGTCTCGAAATACCGCAACATGGGCCAGACCTGCGTCTGCGCCAACCGCATCTATGCCCAGGACAAGATCTACGACGAGTTCGTGCAGAAGCTGTCGAAGAAGGTCGCGGCGATGAAGATCGGCGACGGCACGGAAACCGGCGTCACGCAGGGCCCGTTGATCAATTTGAAAGCGGTCGACAAGGTCGAGCGCCACATTGCGGACGCCGTCAAGCGGGGTGCCAAGGTCGTCACCGGCGGCAAGCGCAGCGAACTCGGGCGCTCGTTCTTCGAGCCGACGGTGCTTGCCGACGTCAAGCCGGACTCGCTGGTGGCGCAGGAGGAAACCTTCGGCCCGCTCGCACCGGTGATCCGCTTCAAGGACGAGGCCGACGTCATCGCGATGTGCAACGCTTCGCCGTTCGGTTTGGCGTCGTATTTCTACTCCCGCGATCTCGGCCGCGTCTGGCGTGTCGCCGAGGCGCTTGAGTCGGGCATGGTCGGCGTCAACACCGGCCTGATCACCACCGAAGTCGCACCCTTCGGCGGCGTCAAGGAGAGCGGCCTCGGCCGCGAAGGCTCGCATCACGGCATGGAAGAATATGTCGAGATCAAATACGTGATGATGGCGGGGGTTTAGGTCGCCGTCATTCCTCCACGTCATTGCGAGCGAAGCGAAGCAATCCAGAGTCTTTCCACCGAGACAGTCTGGATTGCTTCGTCGCAATAGCTCCTCGCAATGACGAAGCTACGCGCCAATCAACGTCGCAACACCGCGATCGTGCGGTTCGCAAAGGTCAGCCGCTCCGCCATCACAGACACGAAATAGGTCAGCAGCTTGTGGCTGAGTGCGGGATCCTCGGTCTTGATGGCGTCGAATTGGTGCGTGTTCAGCACGTAGAGCACGCTGTCGACCTCGGCCTGGATGGTGGCGCTGCGCGGTGTCTGTGATACCAGCCCCATCTCGCCGATCGTGGTGTAACGGCCGAGGCTGCGCACGCGCGTGCTGCGGTCGTCGTCGGCCGGGATCATGATGCCGACGCGGCCGTCGAGGATGAAGTGCATGGAATCGGCGGGGTCGCCGGCTTGCACGATGACCTCGCCGGCTTCGACCTCGATGCGCTGGCAGCGGCGGATCAGCTCGTCGGCGCCGTCCTCACTGCCGAGCATTCGCGTGAACCAGTCGCGCAGGCTGGCTTCTTCCTGCGCCAGCTCCTGATGCTGCGAGATGAGCTCGTTCTCGCACCATTCCAGCGCGCGATCGAGCTCGGGGACGATGGTGACGCCCTCGCCGACGAAGTCGCTGGAGCGCAGCACCTTCTCGGCTGTGGCCGACAGATGCACCAGGATCAGCTCGACGCCGAGTTCGCCGGCGCTGCGCTTGATCTGGGCAAAGCTATAGGCGGCCGATGAATCGACGCCAGTGACGAGCTTGAAGTCGAACAGCAGATAGCGGCATTCGGGGCGTTCCTGCAGCAGCTGCTTGACGTGCTGATAGAGCCGGTTGGCGGAGCCGAAGAACAGATAGCTCTGGAGATTGAGGCCGCGGATCTTGCCGCCATGGGCCAGCAGCACCTCCTGGTCGTCGCGCGAGCGATCGAGCGAGGAGCGGTACTCCGAGCCGTCGAAACTGTACTTGATCGACTCGACCCGCGCGGCGCTGAACGCAAAGGTCGTGCAGCCGATGATGACGCCGATCAGGATGCCCGGCACGAAACCCCAGGCGACGATGATCGCGATGATGGCGATCAGCGAGAGATATTCCAGCTTCGACAGCCGCTTGCGCGACTCGATGATCCATTTGTGCAACTGGTCGGCGCCGAGATAGAGCAACAGGCCGCCGAGCACGAATTTGGGGATGAAGCCGAGCAGCTCGGGTGCAACGGCGAGCACCAGCAGCGACAGCGCCGCGGCCGTGAGGCCGGACAGGCGCCCGCGGCCGCCGCTGGAGAAATTGAGCATCGAGCGGCTGGTCGAGCTGCAGCCGGGGTAGCCGCCCAGCATGCCGGTCAGGATATTGGCGGCGCCGGTGACGTTCAGCTCACACTCCAGGTTGGCTTCGCGATGCGTGGCCACCTCGATGCCGGTGGTGTTGAACAGCGTGCTGGAGGCCGTGACGAAGATGACCGCGACGACGTTGCCGAGCAGGTCCGGTATGGCAAACCAGGGATAGCGGGCGAGATCGTCGGTGTGCCAGGGCAGCACGAAGACCGCTTGCGGTGGGGACTGAAAGGTCCAGCCCAATGTGCGCGCCTCATCGGAGGAAACGCCGGTGATCCAGAACGCCAGATGCGCGGTGAGCACGCCGCCGACCAGGATGATCGGCAGTCCGAACGGGCTGCGCGAGCGGTGCCAGGTGAGATACAGCACCAGCGCCATCGCGCAGGCGGCACCCAGCTCCAGCAGGATGGTGCGGTTGGCGAAGTGCGACAGTGTCGCCAGTTGCAGCGGGTGGTCGGTGATCACCCGGACCGCACCCATGACGATGAGAAGTCCGGTTGCGCCCAGGAAGCCGCCGACCACCGGATAAGGCACGTAGCGGATGGCGCGGCCAAGCCGCGTCAGGCCCAGCCCACACAGCACCAATCCCGTCAGCATCGTCGACAGGCCGAGCGTGATCAGGATTGGTGACAGCAACGGCGCCGACAGGTGCGCCGTCTCGATGCGTTCGACCACCGAGGCTGCCAGGATACCCGTCACCGCGGCGGTCGAGCTGTCAGGGGCTGCAATCGCGAAGGGCAGGGAGCTACCGAGCCCGACGACGGCCGCGAGCACCGCAGAGCTGACGAAAGTGGCCGTGATGCCGTAGGACAGATAGGGCGACAACGGCCCCGCGAAGATCAGCAGCGAGTAGGACAGTCCGAATGTGACGGTCAGGACGCTGGCGGCGCTCCCGCCCAATATATCAGTCAGCGCACGCTTGAGGGCCGGAGTGAGCCGGGCCGACGGAGTGAAGCCAATTGCTGGATCTGTCACGCCGTAACACTCGCTCGTGAATATTTCCCTCCGAGAGGTAGACGACTGCGAGGCTAGTGCAACAGGATTCTTGCAAGCCGGATGGAAGAAACCGAAGCGCCCGCCATTCGTCGTCGTCCTGGCGAAAGCCAGGACCCATTACCCCAATGGAGCAGTTTGGCGAAGTCTGCGCATTCGGGATTTGCACCGAACGCACGCGATAAACCTCGCGGTATGGGTCCTGGCTTTCGCCAGGACGACGCCGGGGAGGCATCGAGCCGGCCGGCAATGACGGAGCGAGAGGTGCCGAGTGGGGCTAGATCTTCAAATCCTGCCCCGTCACGCGGCGATATGCTTCCAGATACCGCTTGCTGGTCGCGTCCACCACGCTTGCGGGTAAAGGCGGCGGCGGGGCGTCGCCATTCCAGCGGCCGGCGCGGCGCTCGACGTCGAGATAGTCGCGCAAGGGCTGCTTGTCGAAGCTCGCCTGCGGCTGGCCCGGCTTGTAGGTGTCGACGGCCCAGAAACGCGAGGAGTCCGGCGTCATGACTTCGTCGATCAGGATGATGCGGCCGTTCTTGTCGCGGCCGAATTCGAACTTGGTGTCGGCGATGATGATGCCCTGCTCGCGGGCGAGCTCCTCGCCGAGCGTGTAGATCGCGCGCGTCATGCTCTCGAGCGTGTAAGCCGTCTCGTCGCCGACGACCTGGCGCATCTTCGCGATGGTGATGTTCTCATCATGGCCGGTCTCGGCCTTGGTCGCGGGGCTGAAGATCGAAGGCTCCAGCTTCTCGCTCTCGACCAGACCTGCTTTCAGCTTCTCGCCGGCCAGTGTGCCGCTGGCTGCATATTCCTTCCAGGCCGAGCCCGAGAGGTAGCCGCGGATGACGCATTCGATCGGAAACACCGTGGTGCGGCGGCAGAGCATGGCGCGGCCGAGAATTTCGGCGCGATGCGGCTTCAAGGCCGGCACGGCGGCGATGATCTCGTCGGTGTCGGCGCTGATCATGTGATGCGGCACCACGCCTTCAAGCTCGTTGAACCAGAACGCGCTGATTTGCGTCAGCACCGCGCCCTTCATCGGAATGGTCTCGCCCATCACAACGTCGAAGGCGCTGATGCGGTCGGTGGTGACGAGCAGCAGGCGGTCGTCGTCGACGGCGTAGATATCGCGTACCTTGCCGCGCCCGATCTTGGGCAGCGGCAGGTCGCTGGAGAGCATCGTGGTCATCGGCAGAACTTTCGGAGCAAGGCCTTGCGACAGGACATCCGGCCGCGCCTGTTCGCGCGACCGGAAACCGGGATAGCCTATTCCGGCAGCGGAATGAACTCATGTTCCTGCGGAACCGCGGCGAAGCGGCCGGTTTTCCAGTCCTGCTTAGCCTGCTCGATCCGCTCCTTGCTGGAGGAGACGAAATTCCACCAGATGTGGCGCGGGCCTTCCAGGGCGTCGCCGCCCAGAAACATCATCCGCGTGGCTTTGAGCGCCTTCACCGTGATGCGGTCGCCCGGCCGGAAGATCAGCAGCCGCGGCCCTTCGTAGCGCTCGTTCGCGATCTCGACCTCGCCGTCGACGACGTAGATGGCACGCTCTTCGTGATCGGGATCGAGCGGCACGGTCGCGCCCGCGACCGCCGTGACCTCGGTATAGAACCAGGGCGAGACCATCGAAACAGGCGAGGTGACGCCGAAGGCCGAGCCCGCGATCACCTTCGCGGTGAAGTCGCGCTCGGAGACCATCGGCAGGTCACCCGCCCCGTAGTGCTGAAACGAAGGGGCGATTTCTTCCGATCCTGCCGGCAGCGCGATCCAGCTTTGCAGGCCCAGCATCTTCTGCCCCGAGGCGCGCTGCACATCCGGCGTGCGCTCGGAATGCGCGATGCCGCGGCCGGCCGTCATCAAATTCATCGCGCCGGGCTGGATCTCCTGGATGTTGCCCTCGCTGTCGCGATGCATGATCGCGCCGTCGAACAGATAGGTGACGGTCGCAAGCCCGATATGCGGGTGTGGCCGCACGTCCATGCCCTTGCCTGAGACGAATTGCACCGGCCCGAAATGGTCGAAGAAGATGAAGGGTCCGACCATCTGCCGCTTGCCGTGCGGCAACGCGCGGCGTACCGCGAAGCCGTCGCCGAGATCGCGCGTGCGCGGCACGATGACGAGATCGAGCGCATCGCAGGACATGGGATCGCCGAGCACGGGATCGTTCGAGGGTTGCCAGCTCATGGTGGACTCCTTTTGGTTTTTTCGAGCTAAATCGTAGCAGGATTTCGTGCGGCCGTCGCGGCTAAGCCTGGACCACATACTCCGCCGTCATCGCCCCGCGAAAGCGGGCGATCCAGTACGCCGCGGCCACTCGGTTCGATCACCGCCGTCTCGGAGTCCTGGATCGTCCGGTCAAGCCGGACGATGACAGCTGTGGTGCGGATGGTGCTTGAAAAAACCAATTGGACGGACGATGTTCGGCTCGCCCATACCGATGGCCACAGCATCTGATGACGTCAGCCGCCCTTGAACTCGCATTCCGCGCCGCTTCTGTGGCGTTGCTATTAGTGCTGGCAGCATCGCTTGTCAGCGATTTCCGCAATGTGCTGGCAGCCCGGCTCGGTGCGGCCTTTGCGCTCGGCTCGGCCGCGCATGCTGTGAGCTATTCTGTCGGAACATCATCGCTGGTCCCGGCATGGCATGCGCCGCTGATCGCGCTCTCAACCGGCAATATCGTGGTGTTCTGGCAGTTCACGCGCGCGCTGTTCGACGACGAGTTTCGCCTGCGCCGGTGGCACGGATTGACCTGGGGGCTGGTGACAGCCTTCAGCTTCGTCAGCTGTCTCTGGATCGCGCCGAGCGGACATTTCCGGGTCGCCCTCACCGCGGTGAACCTGATTGTGCTCGGCTTCATTGCGCTCGCGATCATGCAGACGATCGGCTCATGGTCAGCCGATCTGGTCGAGCGCCGCCGCCGTGTTCGCGTCTTCATCGTCTGTGCCGCCGCGCTCTATGGCGGATTGAACGCGCTGCTCCAGATCCTTGTCGGCGGCAGTGACGTCGGCGATGTCGCCAACACCGTCAATACAGGCGTGCTCGCCGGCATCGTCGCGGCCATCGCCTATGCGATGATGCGGGTCGATGGCGCCGACCTGTTTCCAGCCGCCGCGGAGGCTGCGCCCGCGATCGCGGCGAGCCAGCCTGTCGGCGAGGATGCCGCCGACCAAAAGCTGATCGACGCCCTGATGCGGCTGATGGCGGACGAACGGATCTATCGCCAGGAGAACATCAGCATCGGCGTGCTGGCGGGCCGGCTGAAGATCCCCGAATACCGGCTGCGCCGGCTGATTAACCAGGGGCTCGGCTACCGCAATTTCAATGTGTTCCTGAACAACCACCGGATCGAGGAGGCCAAGGCCGCGCTGGCCGATCCTGCCCAAGCCGAGGTCCCCGTCATCACCATCGCGATGGATTCCGGCTTCCAGTCGCTCGGCCCGTTCAACCGCGCCTTCAAGGCCGTGACCGGGGTGACGCCGACGGAATACCGGCGGCTCAAGGTCAATGCTGCCTAAGCTTTAGGGTGCTGTAATATCTAGGTTATTTTGGAATCGGCGAGCGTCTCGCGGCTTTCGGCTATGCCGTTTTCCAAATCCGGCGAGCGGGCATCGCGTGAATGCCGCTTCGTCTCCGGCACGCGCCTCAAGCCGGAGCAAGCCCGTGACCCGCCGCCGCAAGATCGTCCTTCTCACCACCGCCATCGCTTCTGCCGGCCTCGCGCTCGGCGCGGTTCGCGCCCATGACGTGCCCAAGGTCGCCACCGGCTTCATCGCCGACGTGCTCTGCTCGGAGACGTTTGTCTCGGGCCTCGATGTCAGGCGTAGTTTGACCGAGACCATTGATGCGATGCCGGGCGCCGGTTTGCTCACCTGGGCGATGGACTATCAGGTCGATCGCATGCGCAAGGACGTCACGGTGACGCTGTTCGGCATCGGCCGCAGCCACGCCGTCTATCGCGAGGGACTCGGCTGCACGCTTGAGCACGGCGGAAGGATCACCGACGTGCCGCCGGATGACAGGCAGCCGGCGTTGCTGCCCGAGATCGCCGGCCCCGCGGTCGTGTCGCCGCAGAGCCCGGAGCTGTCAGCCGCGCTCGATCACGCCTTCGCTGAGCCGATATCCCCGCCATTCCGCCGCACCCGCGCAATCGTCGTCATGAAGTCGGGCCGCATCATCGCCGAGCGCTATGCGGACGGCATCGGACCGGAGACGCCGCTGCTCGGCTTCTCCATGACGAAGTCCGTGATCTCTGCTCTCACCGGGATCCTCGTGCGTCAGGGCAGACTGAAACTCGACGGGCCCGCACCGGTCGCCGCCTGGACAAATCCGGACGATCCCCGTCACGCGATCACCGTCGATCAATTGCTGCGCCACACCGCCGGCCTGGCGCTCGGCAGCTCGCTTCAGGCCTCGCTCGGCTCCGCGTTCGAGCCGGTCAATCGCATGAAATTCGTAGAGGCCGACATGGCCGCCTATGCCGCGAGCATGCCGCTTGCGACGTCGCCGGGCGCCGTGTGGAATTATCACGATGGCAACACCATCATGCTCGCGCATCTGATCCGGAACGCTGCCGGCGGCAATCCGGCGGATGCGCTTGCCTTCGCGCGCCGCGAATTGTTCGCGCCGCTCGGCATGCGCCACGTCACGCTCCAGCTCGACGGCGCGGGGACGATCAAGGGATCGAGCGAGATGCTCGCATCCGCGCGCGACTGGGCGCGCTTCGGCCAGCTCTATCTCAACGACGGCGTCGCCGGCGGCAGGCGCATCCTGCCCGAGGGCTGGGTGAATTACTCGGCGTCGGCGACGTCCAATGCGTGGGTCGGCATCGGCGCCGGCTTCTGGACCAACCAGGGCGACAGCTTTGGTGCGACCTTCCGCATCGGTCACGGCTGGCCGCGCGATGCCTTCTTCGCCAAGGGCACGATCGGGCAATACACGATCGTGATTCCGTCGGAGCGTCTGGTGATCGTGCGGATGGGCCGCTCGCCGAACCGGCCGCCGGAAGCGGATGGCGTGTTCGGTCTGGTGCGGGATGTCGTGGCAGCAACGCGCGACAAAGGGAAAGTCGCGAGGGTGGATTAGGAGTTACCTTCCCAGCTCCGTCGCCTTCGCCACGCGATCGAACCGCTCCAGCGTCATGATCGCGTCCGCGAATTTCTCCGCGCGCGCATTCAGCACCGGACGGGCCAGCGTCAAGAACTTCTGCTGCATCGCCTGCGCGTCGGGGAAGGAGGTCGGCTCTCCCGAGGGATCGGCATACAGCCGCTCATGCACGCCGTCGTCCGTCGTGATGCTCACGCGGGCGCCGAAGGGGTGGGTGCGGCCGACTTCGAGCCGATCGTCCTGCACCACGTCGAACTTGTCGGCGAGCGCGTCGATGGCGGCGTCGCCGAGGCGGGTGTAGTCGTCCCAGCCAAATGAGCCCTGGTCGAGCGCGAGCGCGCCGGTGAAGAACATCGAGAACTGGCCGCCGACGATCGAGGTCGGGTGCCGCTTGGTCGCGGCGTCGCCCGTGAGCGTGATGCCGTTGCGATGCAGTCCGATCTCGACGCGCTTGACCTGATCGGGCGTCAGATTGTGCTCGCGCCGCATCGCGATCAGTGCGTCGATCGCGGCGTGGGTATAGCGGCAGCTCGGATACGGTTTGACGCCGATCTTCATGGTCTCGTAGGTCTTGCCGAGCTCGGCGACCGCCTTTTCGGGATGCGCGTCGTCGGTGTAGCCGGCGAGCAGGCCGTGCTTGCCCTCGACCGATTCCGTCGCGCCGACGAAGTCGTTGCGCGCCAGCGTCGCGGCGATCACGCCGTTCATCGCGGCGGCGCCGACCTGATAGCGCTTGTTCCAGGCGCCATTGACCAGGAATTGCAGCGAGCCCGCGGCCTGGCTGCCGGCGACGCCGAAGGCGGCGATGAGCTGTTGCTCGGAGAGGCCGAACAATTTGCCGGCGGCCGAGGCTGCGCCATAGGTGCCGGCGGTGGCGGTCGGATGAAAGCCGCGGGCGTAATGCGAGGTCGGGTCGAGTGCGTTGCCGAGCCGGCAGCAGACCTCATAGCCCGCAACGATCGCGGTCAGCACGTCGCGGCCCGACGCGGCGACCATCTCGCCGATGGCGAAGGCGGCCGGAACCACCGGCGCGCTCGGATGCAGCGAGGAGTCCGCATGGGTGTCGTCGAAGTCGAGGGAATGGCCGAGCGCGCCGTTGAGCAGCGCCGCGACCGCCGGCGTCCAGGTCTTGCTGTCGCCGAACACGGTGGATTCGCCCTTGGTATCGAGCGCAAGGGCCTCCAGCATCTTCAGGATCGAGGGGGTCGATTCCGCTTCGCTGCGGGCCCGGATGGCGCTTCCGAGGAAGTCCAGCGTCAGCACTTTTGCCCGATCCAGCACTTCCGCCGGAATATCCTGAAATTTCAGGTTGGCGACATAGGCGGCGAGCGTTGCGGTTTCGTGAGCCATCGTGTTTCCTCGTTTTGGCGCGCAAGTTAGGCGGGCTGATTTGGCCTTTCAAGCGGCCTCGGGGCCGCGGGCATCAGCTATGCTTTTGGCTGGCTTTACCAGAATTGGATCGGGATAGGACGATGGCATTCGCAGGAGAGCTGTTCGACCGGGTCTGGTCGCGAAAGACCCAATTGGGGTTGGCGATCCGGGTCACGGTGGCGGCCACCGGCGCCTACGCGCTCGCCACCGCGCTGCATCTCTTGTTACCGCTCTGGGCCGTCCTCACCTCCATCATCGTCACCCAGATGAGCGTCGGGCGCTCGCTGAAGGCGACGCGCGACTACATGCTCGGCACCATCGGCGGCGCGATCTATGGCGGCGCCATCGCGATCCTGATCCCCTATTCCGGTGAACTGGGCCTGCTGGGCCTGCTGGTGCTGGCCGTGGCGCCGCTTGCCTTTGTCGCATCGATCTATCCGAATCTGAGCTCTGCAACGGTGACGGCCGTGATCGTGCTCGTGCTTCCCTCGATGCATCATGCCGATCCCATGGCCTCGGCGATCGATCGCGTCAGCGAAGTCGCGGTCGGCGCGGTGACGGGGCTGCTGGTCTCGTTCCTGGTGCTGCCCTCGCGCGCGGTGCGGCAAATCCGCGCCAGCGCGGCGAAGCTGCTCGAATTGATCGCGGAGGCCTTCACCGAATTGCTCGCGGGCCTGACGCGCGGCCGGGACAACGACGCGCTGCACCGGATTCAGGACGGTATCGGCACCGCAATGGTCGGCATGAATACCATCGGCGCCGAAGCCGAGCGCGAGCGCTCTGCGCGATTGTCGAGCGGGCCGGACACCGGCCCGTTGTTGCGCACGATCTTGCGCTTGCGCCATGACGTCGTGATGATCGGCCGCTCCACGGTGGTGCCGTTGCCGGCCGAGGTGCAGACGCGGCTTGCCGCGCCGCTGACGGAAGTCTCGACCGTGATCGCACGCTTCCTGCGTTCGGCCGCCGCGGCGTTGCGCGAAGGCGCCGGCGCCCCGCCGATCCACCCCGTGCATGTCGCGCTCCAACATTATGCCGAGGCGGTCGCCGCCGTGCGCCAGGACGGCCTGATCCGGGGCCAGCCCAGCGACACCGCGGAGCGCTTCTTCGCGCTCGGCTTCTCGCTGGAGCAGATGCACCAGAATCTCTGCGATCTCGATCGCGTCGTCGGCGAATGGTCCGAGGCCGCGACCGACAAGCCCGCGCGCGTGGCGGAGTGAGCTAGCGCCGCATCAGGCCCTTGCTCTCCATGCGCCAGACCAGCAAATCGATGCGGTCCTGACCGAAGAACGGCTCGTTGTCGAACACGAAGGTCGGCACGCCCCAATGGCCGGAGGCGGCGTGGTCCTTCTCGTTCTCAGTGATTACCTGCTCGTAGCGATCCGGGTCCGCGGTGATCGCGGCATCCATCGCGACGAGATCGAAGCCGGCCTTGGCGGCGGCGCGCGCGAGATGATCGCCTTCGTTCCAGCCCGCCACCGAGCCGTCCCACAGCACGCGGGCGATCGCATCGGTGAATGCGAGCGGGCGTCCCTCAAGCTGCGCCATGGCACCAAGCCGGGTCAGACGGTGGATGTAGGGCTGCTCCGCCGCGACGTCGAACGTCACCTTGTCCTGCACGATCGGATCGGGCCTGGGAAAGCGGAACGGAATGCCCTCGTGCTGCGCGACGCGCGTGCTGTCGAGCACCACATAGCGAATGAAGTTCGGGCTCGCCTTCTTGAAAAACCCGGGCACGCGGACTGCGAGCGGATAGACCGGCCGCACATTGACCGCCAGATCGTAGGTTTCGACCAGCTTGAGCGTCTTGGGCAGGGCCAGATAGCTGAACGGACTGCGAAAGGAGTAGAAGAGGTCGACGGAGAGCGTCATCGGGCCGGCTCCGCGAGCCGCCCCATCATGCTGCGGGCCACAAGCTTGTGGAAGGGCGTGATGAGCGCGAGATAGGTGCGGCCCAGCAGATTGTTGGTCCGCACCAGCGTGGTCAAGGTGACGTGGCGCAGCACCGCTTCGCCGGCAACCTCGACCACGATGCGGAAGTCGAGATGGGAATCGTCGAAGCCCGCGACCAGCCGTTCCGGCGTTTCGCTGAGCACCGGAAACAGGCCGATCAGGCCGCCCGGCGCCGGTGCGCCTTCACCCGATTTCTTCAATCCAAAGGGCGTCACCAGGATGTTGCGCAGGCGTGTCAGCGCATCGATCCAGCGCGGACCGTGCAGCACCATCCTCGTGCAGGCCTCGCGGGCATTCACCGTCGCCGCGCCGATCTCGACGCGAAACGTGTCGATGAATTGCGCACCTGCCAGCACGGCTTCGGCGTCGACCTCAGGGGTGACTTCGCGGACGGTCCCGTTCATCCGGCCAGTTTGCGCGTCAGCATCCGGAAGCGCAAGATCAGAAGTCCGGCATAGACGAACGATCCGATCGACAGTCCGATCCAGACCCCGACCGCGCCGAGATCGGCGTGAAAAGCCAGCCACCAGGCGATGGGAAAGCCCACGCACCAATAGCCGATCGCGGCGAATACCAGCGTCATCCTGGTGTCATTGATGCCGCGCAACGCGCCGCCCATGATGGTCTGGATCGCATCCGCGATGAAGAAGGTTGCGCCGACCAGCAGCAGCGTCGCGGTCAGTTCGACGGTCGCCATACTGGCCTCGCCGCTGCCGAAGAACAACCGTCCCAGCTCATAGCGGCCGAAGATGATCGCGACGGTCAGAGCCGAGACGAACGCGATCCCGATCACGGCTGCGGCGAGACCTGCGCGCTTCACCGCAAGCGGCTCGCCCCGGCCGAAGGCGTGACCTACCCGCACGGTGGCCGCCATGCCGATGCCGAGCGGGACCATGAACAGCACGGCGGTGACCTGGAGCGCGATCTGATGCGCCGCGAGCGCCGTGGTCGAGATCAATCCCATCAGCAGCGCGGCCGAAGAGAACAGGCCATATTCCAGCAGCAGCGAGAACGAGATCGGCGCGCCGATCGCGATGAGCTTGCGCATCAGGGGCCAGTCGATCCGCCAGAGATGGGCAAGCGGACGATAGTCCGCGAACGGCTTGCGCAGCCCCGCAATGGCGAGCGTGGCGGCGAACGAGCCGAGATTGACCAGCGTGGTCGCAAGCCCCGCGCCGAACAGGCCGAGCTCCGGCAGGCCGAACAGGCCGTGGATCAGGACATAGACCAGCGCGGCATTGACGGGGATCGCCGCGAGCGTGATCCACAGCGGCGCCTGCGGCCGGTTCACCGCGCTCATCATGCTGCGCAGCGCGATGAAGCCGAGCGCCGGCGCGATGCCCCAGGCCAGCCCATTCAGATAGCGCTGGGCGAGTGCGGCCGAGTGCGGCGCCTGACCGAGTACAACCAGGATGTGCTCGCCATAGAGCGGCGAGGCCATCATCGGCAGCGAGATCAGCAGCGCGACCGACAGGCCGACGCGTAAGGAGCGGCGGATGCGCCTGACATCGCCGGCGCCGAACGCCTGCGCGACCAGCGGTGATACCGCCGCCATCAATCCGAGCCCGAACGTGAAGCTGACGAAATAGACCGTATGCGCCAGTGCCGCTGCTGCCACCGCGCTCTCGCCGAGCCGGCCGATCAGCGCAAGATCGGTCGTGATCATCGCGATCTGCCCGAGTTGCGTCAGCGTCATCGGCACGGCCAGCCGCAGCGTCTCGACGAATTCGTCGGCGAGAGGGTTTAGCGGCGCGCCGGCTTGCGGCTGCGAACGAGGCTGGACGGTGTCGAGCATGGCGGATCAATAGCACGGCCGGGCGACGAAAACATGGCTTGGTCTTCCCCTTGCGGGAGAGGGTGGCTCGCCGCCTAGCGGCGAGACGGGTGAGGGGTATCTCTCCGCGTACGGCCCTCAAGCAGCAGGACTCGCTGAAGCAACCCCTCATCCGGCGCCATAGCCGATGCGAAGCTTCGGCGTTCTTAAAAACGGCGGCCGAAGGCCGCTTATGCCACCTTCTCCCACAAGGGGAGAAGGGAAGAAACTCTCAGCCCTTCCGTTCCGGCACGCGCCTGATCTTCGCGCCGAGTGCATTCAGCCGTTCGTCGATGCGCTCGTAGCCGCGCTCGATCTGGTCGGCGTTGTTGATCGTGGAGGTGCCCTCGGCGCAGACGGCCGCGAGCAGCATGGCCATTCCGGCGCGAATGTCGGGTGAGGTCATCGTCGCGCCGTGCAGCCGGCTTGGACCGGCGATGATGGCGCGATGCGGGTCGCACAGCACGATGCGCGCACCCATCGCGATCAGCTTGTCGACGAAGAACATCCGCGATTCGAACATCTTCTCGAACATTAGGATCACGCCCTCGCATTGCGTGGCCGTGACGATCGCGATCGACATCAGATCGGCGGGAAAGGCCGGCCAGGGCTGGTCCTCCAGCTTCGGCACGTGGCCGCCAAAATCGTCCTGGATCTTCAGCGTCTGGTTCGAGGGCACGATGAGATCGTCGCCCTCGATGCGGCAGACGATGCCGAGCCGCTCGAATCCCATGCGGATCGAGCGCAGATGCTCGACGCCCGCGCGTACGATGCGAAGCGGCGAACGCGTCACGGCGGCAAGCCCGATCAGCGAGCCGACCTCGATATGGTCGGGCTGGATCCGGTAGGTCGCGCCACCCAGCGTCGCCGGACCGTGCACGATCATGGTGTTGGTGCCGATGCCCTCGATCCCAGCGCCGAGCGCGACCAGGAAGTTGGCGAGGTCCTGCACATGCGGCTCGGACGCGGCGTTGCGCAAATACGTGGTGCCTTCGGCGGCGACGGCTGCGACCAGCGCGTTCTCGGTCGCGGTCACGCTGGGCTCGTCCAGGAACACGTCGGCGCCGGTCAGTTTCGAAGCGCGGAATTCGAGCCGGTCGGTCGCGGTGACCTTGGCTCCCAATTGCTCGAGCGCGAGCACATGCGTGTCGAGCCTGCGGCGGCCGATGACGTCGCCGCCGGGCGGCGGCAGCATCACTTCGCCGCAGCGGGCGAGCAGGGGGCCCGCGAGCAGGATCGAGGCGCGGATGCGGACGCACAAGTCCGGATCGAGATCGGCGGCGCGGATGCTCTTGGCGTGAATGTGAAGCGTGTTGCGGGCGGTCCATTCCGCCGCCGCGCCGACCGAGCGGATCAGCTCGACCAGCGTCTCGGTGTCGCGGATCCGCGGCACGTTTTCCAAGGTCACCGACTGCTCGGTGAGCAGGGCTGCCGCGATGATCGGCAGGGCCGCATTCTTGTTGCCGGAAGGCTCGATCGAGCCCGAGAGCCGGTGACCGCCCTCGACGATGTACTGGATGGGCGCCACGGGGTCTCTCGCTGTCGTATTGAGTGGGGGGCGGGTTTTCGAGGCGGAAGCTACCGAGAATTGAGCGCGGGAGCAATTCTGCACTTGTTGCGAGGGCGGGGGGAGGTTCAGCCGAGGTGTCTCTACGTCATGGCCGGGCTTGTCCTAGCCATCCACGCCTTTGCCAGATGCACGGAGAACGTAGATGCCCGGGCCTTCGCCTCGCCGAAGCGGCTTCGGCCGCGCAGGCGGGACAAGCCCGGGCATGACGACCGTCCAAAGCCATCCGATCTCAGATATCGATCGTCGCGCTCAGCGAATGTTCCTGGATGAAGTCGCGGCGCGGCTCGACCACGTCGCCCATCAGCTTGGTGAAGATGTCGTCGGCCTCGTCGACCTCCTTGACCTTCACCTGGAGCAGTGATCGCGCATTGACGTCCAGCGTCGTCTGCCAGAGCTGCTCCGGATTCATCTCGCCCAGCCCTTTGTAGCGCTGCAGCGAGACGCCCTTGCGGCCGGCGTCTGTGACGGCTTCGAACAGATCGACCGGGCCGTAGACCATGTGCTCGGTATCCTTGCGCCGCAGCTTGCCGGGGCGGGCGTAAACGTCCTGGAGCTTGACCGTGTACTCGTCGAGCTTGCGGGCTTCGACCGAGCCCAGGAACGCGTCGTCGATGAGGGCGACGTCCTTGACGCCGCGCACCGTGCGCTCGAACTGGAAACCATGGCCTTCGACGTATTGACCGATCCAGCCGCGCTCGACCTCGTCGGTGAGCGTGTCGAGGCGGGCGGCGATGTATTGCGCGGCCGCGGCGGCTTTCTCCCGATCGCCGTAGATCGCCTTGTTGAGCACGCCGGTGATGGCAGCCTGCTCGATCACCTTGCGATTGTAGCGGGTGTGCAGGCTGCGCAGGACGCCGCGAACGGCACGGGCGTCGTCGACCAGCGAGCGCAGGTCGCGGCCGGTGCGATCGCCGCCGGTGCCGGGAATGTAGACGCAGTCGTCGAGTCCGGTATCGATCAGATAATCTTCCAGCGCCCGCTCGTCCTTCAGATATTGCTCGGACTTGCCGCGGTTGACCTTATAGAGCGGCGGCTGGGCGATGTAGAGATAGCCGCCGTCGATGATCTCGCGCATCTGCCGGTAGAAGAAAGTCAGCAGCAGCGTGCGGATGTGGGCGCCGTCGACGTCGGCGTCCGTCATCACGATGATCTTGTGATAGCGCAGCTTCTCGATCGAGAATTCGTCGCTGATGCCGGTGCCGAGCGCGGTGATCAGCGTGCCGATCTGCTCGCTGTGCAGCATCTTGTCGGGACGCACGCGTTCGACATTGAGGATCTTGCCGCGCAGCGGCAGCACGGCCTGGAATTCGCGGTTGCGGCCCTGCTTGGCGCTGCCGCCTGCCGAGTCACCCTCGACGATGAAGAGCTCGGATTTCGCCGGGTCCTTTTCCTGGCAGTCGGCGAGCTTGCCGGGCAGCGAGGAGACCGAGAGCGGGCTCTTGCGCGTCAGCTCGCGCGCTTTTCGCGCGGCTTCGCGGGCCGCGGCCGCCTGGATCACCTTGCCGACGATCATCTTGGCTTCGGAGGGATGCTCCTCGAACCAGGCCTGCAGCGCCTCGTTGAGCACGTTCTCGACCACGGGGCGCACTTCCGAGGACACCAGCTTGTCCTTGGTCTGCGACGAGAATTTTGGATCCGGCACCTTCACCGACAGCACAGCGGTGAGGCCTTCGCGGCAATCATCGCCGGTGAGCGCGATTTTCTCTTTTTTCGCGTTGGCCTCGGCATAGCCGTTGACCTGGCGCGTCAGCGCGCCGCGGAAACCGGCGAGATGGGTGCCGCCGTCGCGCTGCGGGATGTTGTTGGTGAAGCACAGCACGTTCTCGTGGTAGCTGTCGTTCCACCACAGCGCGGCCTCGACGCCGATGCCGTTGGCTTCCGCGCGCACCATGATCGGCGCTGGCACGATCGCCTTCTTGTTGCGGTCGAGATATTTGACGAATTCCTCGACGCCGCCGGAATAGTGCATCTCCTCGCGCTTCTCGACGGCGTGACGCATGTCGGAGAGAGCGATGTTGACGCCGGAGTTGAGGAAGGCGAGCTCGCGCAGCCGGTGCTCCAGCGTGGCGAAATCATACTCGATGTTCTTGAAGGTTTCCGTCGAGGCCTGGAACGTCACCTCGGTGCCACGCCTGCCGGGCGCATCGCCGACCACCTTGAGCGGCGCGACCGCATCGCCATGGGCGAATTCGATGTAGTGTTCCTTGTTGTCGCGCCAGATGCGCAAGCCGAGCTTGCTCGACAGCGCGTTGACGACGGAGACGCCGACGCCGTGCAGGCCGCCGGAAACCTTGTAGGAATTCTGGTCGAACTTACCGCCGGCATGGAGCTGGGTCATGATGACCTCGGCCGCCGAAATACCTTCGCCCTTATGGATGTCGACGGGAATGCCGCGGCCGTCGTCGCGCACGGTGACGGAATTGTCGGAATTGAGGATCACGTCGACGCGAGTGGCATGGCCCGCGAGCGCTTCGTCGATCGCATTGTCGACGACCTCGTAGACCATATGATGCAGGCCTGAGCCGTCATCGGTGTCGCCGATATACATGCCCGGGCGCTTGCGTACGGCGTCGAGACCCTTGAGCACGCGGATCGATTCCGCCCCGTAATCGCTCGGATTTGAGGGTTCGTTTTCGGCAGGCGTCTGCCGAGCAGGTTCTGTCATGAGAGGCCTTCGAGATGTCGCCCGAATCAGCGGCGCAAAAGGCGCTGATATGCGGGCTATTTGTGCCACGAAAGACGGATTGCGCCTAGCGCAAAGTATCTCCTTGCAAGTCTTTGATTAGATGGGATTTTTCGGCCGATTTTCAAGGCCTTCGAAGGCCGATTCGGCGGCTTGGAAAAAGCGCGATTCGAGACGCGGTTTCGGGCTCTGGAAGGCGTGGATTTTTCGGGGAGGAGAGGCGTTCCGAGGCGCGTGGAACGCCCCCGGAACGGCCTTGCAGCTCAATACATCTGAAGCGGCAGCACGTCTCCGCTTGGCCCCACCAGGAGGCCCCAGGCATCGCCGGCGGCCACGGTGAGGGTCTCGGTGCGAGCTGGGCGTCCCGGCAGACGCAGCGCGTACTGGTACTTGCCGGGCGGCAGATCGAGCATCGGGCCTTTCGGCGATTGCGGACCGCCGGCGCCGGCCGCGATCTTCACGGTTTGATTGTTGATCGTCAGCGATGCTTCCTTCGGTCCCATATTGCCGAGCATCAGCCTCGCCTGTCCCGCCTTCGGCATGATGTCGGCCTTGGCCGCGGCCTGCGGATTCCGCTGCATCAGGCTGACCGTGGTCTCGTCCCTGGCGCGGCCAAGCTTCAGCACGGCCGGTCCCTCCGGCGAGGTAAACGCGAGCTCCGCGCGCTCGGCCGTGACGATCGCGCCGTCGGCCTTCTCCTGCCAGCCCCGCTTGGTCAGCTCCGCGCGATAGAACGCGAGGACCTCGCCAAGCTCGGCGGGGATGCTCGCTTCGAGCTCGGTCCGGAACGACTGGTCGCTGCCGGGAAATTTCGTGGAGCTGATGCCGGTCGAGCTGTGCTGCGTCGGCACGGGCAGGGCGACATCGGGATCGAGCGTGAGTGGCTCCTTCGATTTGGCCTGGACCGCCTTGGCTTGGTTCGATTTGGCCTCGACGGGCTTCGCCGCGACGATAACAAGACCGGAGCCGTTGGCGCTAACGTTTACCTTCGGCCCCATCTGCATCACTGTCATCGAGATCGACTTGCCGCTCTTGGAGAATTCCATCACCGCCATGTTGGGCTGGTTGATGACGGAAGGTTGCTCCTTCCAGCCCGCTGGCTTGAGCGATGCGCGATAGAACGCGGCAAGCGCCTTCACGGTCGATGACGAGGAGAATTCGAGCCTGCCGTCGTCGCCCTCGAATTTCACGCCTTCGGCGTTTTCGGGCAGCGGCACCGGCGTCTTGCTGTCGGCCAGCGCATTCAGCGGCGCGTCGGACAACGCGGCCGCCTGCACCTTGCGCCTTGCTTCGTCGGCAGTGATGAGCTGCTTGGCCGCACCTAACGCATCCCCAAGGAACTTCTCGTCCGCCTCTTTCTTCGCCTTGGCACGGGCGGCAAGCGCGGAGTCCTTCACCTGCGCGGTCAGGCTGACCATGGTGAAATCATATTTGCGGCCAAGCCGCAGCACGCCGGTTTCCTCCGCCGAAGAGATCTTGATCGCGACCTCGTCACCGGGTGCGAGCGGCGCGCTGCCGTCCTCCTGCCAGCCGCGCGCGGCGAGCTCGCGGTGATAGAAGGCGAGCACGGCCGGCAACTCGGCCATCGCGGCGGCCGACATTTCGCGCTTGTTGTCGCTCGCGCCGCCGAGGCCCCTGGCCGTTTTGGTCGGGCTCGGCCGTGGCAGGCCGGCCAGATCACTATCGGCCTTGAGCTCGCTGGGCAGCGCAAAGGGTGCGACCCGGATATCGACATGGGTGCGGCCGTCGTCGCGGCGCGTCAGTGTCAGCATCACCGGCTTCTGCTGATAGAAGCCGGTCTCCTTGCTATCGGCGTGCGCGTAGAACGCGCGCAGGCCGTTGGGAACGGTTTCGTCCAGGCTGGTCGCCCAGCGCGCGGCGGTTTCCGGCGTGAGCTTCTGCCAGCCGATCGCAGCCATCTGGCTGGCATAGAAATCCGACGTCGCATCGAGCGTCGTCGGTGCGACGCAGCCGAGATAGGGCCTCGTCCCGTCGAACACGATGTCGCTTGCACCTTCCGGAAACGGCACGTTGCCGTAGATCCGGTCGGTCGTGTAGTAAACCACGGACTGGTCGGGCCGGCCGGGCGCCTGCGTGAAATGAACCGAAAGGCCCTGTCGTCCCTTCCTGAACTTCAGCAGGCTGCTTTTCTCCTCAAGCGGCATCACATAGGGCACCCAGCCGTTGTCGCTCAGGAGCTTTTGGACCGCGGGCAGTGTCACCGCCTGCCGCGTCGGTACGCGATATTCGACGCGATAGGGATCGGGGCGCGAAATGTCTTCCACCGCACCTTCGAGCTGCGGCAGCGCGTGGACGTCGACGACACCCTCATCGGCGCCGGCCGCGATCGAGCAGCTCGCCATCAGGAAGAGACCGCATGCAAGCAGCCGCCATCGTGCCGGGATTTGCATCCCGCGCGGGATCATCGCCATCGTTACGTCTCCAGGATGCCGCGCGGCGCTTTGGCGCGCGCGATTGCAACGGCTGCAACGCCGTCGGCGGGCCTCAGACGAGAAGTCGCGGCAGGAACCGGGCAGGTTCAAAGATCCCGAACTGGTCAATACAGCTGGAGCGGCGACCATGCCTCGCCGTCGCGCCCGACGGTGAGCTCCCAGGCGTCGCCGGCTGCGACAGTGAGGATGTGGGTGTAGGCTGGACGGCCGGGTACGCTCAGTTCGTAGGGATATTTGCCGGGCGCCAGATCCAGCGATACGGCGTTGGCGCCGCCGGCGCGCTTGATGATCCGCGCGTCGATCCCGAGCACGGCTTCCGTCTCGCCGATATTGCTGAACACCAGCTTCGCGTGGCCCCGTTCGGGCATGACGTTCGCCCGGGTTGCAGTATCCGAGTTCTTCTGCACGAGATGAACCAAGGTGCTGCTGTCCTTGCGGCCGAGCTCCAGCATGGCCGGCCCGAGCGGAGAGACGAACGCGAGCCGGACGTGATCGGCGGAAACGACGGCGCCATCATGCTGCTCCTGCCAGCCGAGCTTTCCGAACTCCCTGCGATAGAAAGCGAGAACGTCGCTGAGCTCGGCGGGCACGGTGGCTTCGAGCTTGACGCGAAGCGGCGCTTCGACGCCCCGCATCAGTGTGGTGTGGATTCCCCTAAAGCTGTAGCGGGTCGGTGCGGGTAGCTTGGCATCGGGATCGGGTATGAGATCGGCCGAAAATAGCGGCTGCGGCATCCAAGCGCCGGCGCTTGCCGCGAGCATGCACGTCGCGAGCAAGACGAGGCCGCACGCAAACGCCTGCCATCGTGCCGGGACTCGCGCCCCGGACCTTGCCGCCCGCATCTCACTCTCCAGGGTTCGCGCGTGATGTCATTGCGCGATTGCAAATCGGCCGCGACGCCGTCGGCGCCGCCTCCGGCAACTAGTCGCGGCGGAAATGGGGCCGGTTCAACGGCTGCGACTACCGCCGAGCCGATACCTGTCCGCTTTCGACGTCAAAGATCTCGCCCCCGGCGCCGATCTCGGCGAAGGCGGCGGGGTCTGCGCCGGTCAGCCACACCTGCGCGCCGAGCTTGCGCAGCTCGTCGAACAGCGCGGCGCGCCTGCCAGGATCGAGATGCGCGACGACCTCGTCGAGCAGTAGCAGCGGCACGATGCCCGTCATCTCGGCGACCAGGCTCGCATGCGCCAGCACCAGCCCGATCAGCAACGCCTTCTGCTCGCCGGTCGAGGCATCGCGCGCCGGCATGCTTTTCGGCGCGTAGATCACCTGCAGATCGGTGAGATGCGGACCATCCGTGGTGCGACCCGCGATGGCGTCACGCGGACGGTTGTCGCGCAGGATCTGGCGGTAGCGATCCTCGACCGACGTCGCGGTCTCCGTCAGCAGCGCGTTCTCCATCCAGCCGTCGAGCGCGATCTGCGCCGAGGGGAAGGCGGAGGCTTGCGCGCGCGCGTTGAGCATGCCGATCAGCCGCGCCGCGGTCTGGCCGCGGGTTGCGGCGACCGCGACCGCAAGCTCTGCGGTCTCGCGCTCGATCGCGTCACACCAATGGTCGTCGTAATTGCGGGTCTCGAGCAGGCGGTTGCGCGAGCGCAGCGAACGTTCGAGCGCGGAGATGCGGCTGGAATGGTCGCTGTCGATGGCAAGCACCAGGCGGTCGAAGAAGCGCCGGCGCTCGGACGCCGCTCCCATGAACAGCCCGTCCATCGCCGGCGTCAGCCACACCATGCGGATGTGGTCGCCGAACGACGCCGCCGAATTAACCGGTTCGCGGTCGATGCGGCAGCGCCGGCTGACCGCGGCGTCTGCGCGCGGCGGATCGATGCCGGTGCCGAGCGTGGCAAGGCCCAGCGCGCCTTCGACCTGTGCCGACACCGCCCAGGAGCCGTCGCCCTGGTTGTCGGCGACGTCGTCCAGCGTCGCGCGCCGCAAGCCGCGTCCCGGCGACAGGAACGAGATTGCCTCGATGCAATTGGTCTTGCCCGCTCCGTTCGGCCCGACCAGCGCCACCATGTCAGCCTTCGCCTCGAGCCCCGCCGCCCGGTAATTACGAAAATGCGTCAGCGTCAGGCGATGAATGCGGGAGGGGGTCATGTTGTCTTTGTCATTGCCGGGCATCCACGTTTTGTCTCCAAAGACGTGGATGGCCGGGACAAGCCCGGCCATGACGGATGTAGTCGATGCGAAGGGGCGCCGGTAGCCCTCACACCCGCATCGGCATCAGCACGTAGAGCGCGCTCTTGTCGTCGCGGTCTTGCACGAGGGTCGGCGAGCCCGGGTCGGCGAGCCGGAGCGTTGCGACGTCGCCTTCGATCTGGGCGGCGATGTCGAGCAGATAGCGGGAGTTGAAGCCGATATCGAGCGCGTCGGAAGCGTATTCGACTTCGAGCTCTTCGGTCGCGCTGCCGGAATCCGGATTGGTCACCGACAGCACCAGCTTGCCCGGCGACAGCGAGAGTTTCACGGCGCGGCCGCGCTCGCTGGAAATCGTCGAGACGCGGTCGACCGCGTTCTCAAAATCCTTCTTGTCGACGACGAGCTCCTTGTCGTTGCCCTGCGGGATCACGCGGCCGTAATCGGGGAATGTGCCGTCGATCAGCTTCGAGGTCAGCACCACATTGCCGATGGTGAAGCGGATCTTGGCCTGCGACAGCTCGATCGTGACCTCGGCCTCGTTGTCCTCGATCAGGCGCTGCACCTCGCCGACCGTCTTGCGCGGCACGATCACGCCGGGCATGCCCTCGGCGCCCTTGGGCTGGACCAGGTCGAGCTGGGCGAGGCGGTGGCCGTCGGTGGCGACGCCGCGCAGGGTGGCGGCTTTGGCCGAGCCCGCGGCATGCAGATAGATGCCGTTGAGATAATAGCGGGTCTCCTCGGTGGAGATCGCGAACTGGGTGCGGTCGATCAGCCGCTTGACGTCCTTGGCGGCGAGGCTGAACGAATGCGACATGTCGCCGGCCGCGAGATCCGGAAAATCATTCTCCGGCAAGGTCTGCAGCGTGAAGCGGGAGCGGCCGGCGCGGATCGCCAGCACGGCGCGGTCGCCGTCGGCTTCGAGCACGATCTGCGAACCGTCCGGCAGCTTGCGCACGATGTCGTAGAACATGTGCGCCGGCACGGTGGTGGAGCCCGCGGTCGCGGTTTCCGCCGCGAGCGTTTCCGTGACCTCGAGATCGAGGTCGGTCGCCTTCAGCGACAATTTCGCGTTCTCGGCCCTAACAAGCACGTTGCCGAGGATCGGAATCGTGTTGCGGCGCTCGACCACGCGATGGACGTGGCCCAGCGACTTCAGGAGTTGCGCGCGTTCGACCGTAACCTTCATTGCACTACTCGCCCGATCCCCAAGGAAACACAAATCTGGAAAAGCCGGGCGGCGGGACGCGCGCCACGGCACCGAAATCCCCGGAAGGCCGGGTCATCCAGCCGATATGACCAAAGCCGTCAGGGTCGCGCAAGGTGGCGCGTAAAGTCATCCGTTTCAAGGGATTGCGCGACAGTTCCCCACGATTTACCGGCAAAGACGGGGCCGGCGCCCAGCTGGACCAAGACCGCCGCCCCAGGCATGGCCGGGGCGGCGCGAGGAAAGGGGAAAGACCTAGGCGTTTATTCCTGAAGCTGGCGCTTGAGCGATTCGACCTCGTCCGACAGCGCCGTGTCCTTGGAAACCAGGGCCTCGATCTTGCGAACGGCGTGCAGCACCGTGGTGTGATCGCGCCCGCCGAAGCGGCGGCCGATCTCCGGCAGCGATCGCAGGGTCAGCGTCTTGGCGAGATACATCGCCACCTGGCGCGGACGGACCACGTTGGCGGTCCGGCGCGAGGACAGGAGGTCGGAGCGGCTGACATTATATTGCCGCGCCACCACGCGCTGGATGTCCTCGATCTTGATCCGCTTCGGTTCCTGCGGCCGGATCAGGTCGCGCACCTCGTGCTCCGCCATCTCCAGCGTCACCGGCCGGTTGTTGAGCTTCGAATGCGCGAGCAGGCGGTTGATCGCGCCTTCGAGATCCCGGCCGTTATGGGTGATGGCGCGGGCCAGATAGGTCAGCACCTCCTCCGGCACCTCGAAGGTCGCATGATGGGCGCGGGCTGCGGCGACGCGCGACTTGAGAATGCCGTGTCGCAGCTCCTCGCCGAGCGAGGCCATCTCGACCACGAGGCCGCCGGCCAGCCGCGAGCGCACGCGGTCGTCGAGGCTTTCGAGATCGGACGGCGGACGGTCGGCCGCGATCACGACCTGGCGGCCGGCATCGATCAGCGCGTTCAGCGTGTGACAGAACTCGGCCTGGGTCGACTTGCCCTGCAGGAACTGGAGATCGTCGATCACGAGCACGTCGATGCCGCGCAACGCTTCCTTGAAGGCGAGCGCCGTCTGCGTCTTCAGCGCGGCGACGAAGCCGTACATGAATTTCTCGGCGGTGAGATAAAGCACCTTGCGCTCGTTGCCGGAATTGCCGGCCCAGGTCACCGCCTGCAAGAGATGGGTCTTGCCGAGGCCGACCCCCGCATGGATGTAGAGCGGATTGAACATGACGGGATCGCCGCGACGACCCTCGGCGACCTGACGCGCAGCCGCATGCGCCAGCGTGTTGGAACGGCCGACGACGAAGCTTGCGAAGGTCAGGCGCGGATCGAGCGGCGAACCGCCGAGCGCATCATGATTGGCCGAGACCGGCGCGGTCGCGGTCGAGCGCAGCTCCGGCGCAGGCGAGCGGCGCGTTTCGACCGGCGCGGGCGCTTCCTTCTGCTGCACCACGGGGCGCACGGCCGAGCGCACGGTGAGATCGATGCGATGCACTTCCGGCATCTCGGCCTGCCAGCACGACAGCACGCGCTCGGCATAATGGGCCTGGATCCAGCTCTTCAGGAAGCGGGTCGGCACCGACAGACGCACGCTCTCGTCCTGGACGCCTTCCAGATCCATGCGCGCAAACCAGCTCGTATAGACGTCTTCGCCAACGTTCGAGCGGAGCCGACTCTTCACGCGTGACCAGCGATCCTGTTCCGGGGTTGTCATCATTTGAGAACTTTTCTTGAGAGATAAGGTTGCGTGGTGAGCGCCATGCAGAGTTCCTGCCAGCAATACCTGCCCAGGATTATTTGCAATGGCGGGACCTCAAGCGATTTCACCTGCAGGCATGGCTCGACCGCTCGGCGGAAACGCCGCGTCCGATCAGCAATGTCTAGAGATGGAGGGGTCGCGAGGTCAGCGCGTACTCGGCGCTCCGTGACACGCGGGAGGCTTGGTGTCCGACGAATCTAAAACGGCATCGCTGGAAGTCGAAATGCTGGAAGTCGAAATGTGTTTCAATACCGCGTTGAGTTCGTAAGACATGATACCTCCCCGTCCTGCCGTGATTGCTCGCGACAAGGTCCTGCGTGTCCAAACGACACCCGCTTCGTCATCGGATGCCTGCCCGTGTACTAGTCCGCTCGGCCTCGCCATCATGCCTGTCGGGGCAGCTTTCAAGATGTCTCTTAAGCGCGAGAGAAAGATCCCGCTTGGAGACATTCAGACAAAGAGCTACCGTTCCCACATTGCTGTGGGTTTTGATCCGACAATCGCTTGTTGAAGCGCCGCCTACGTGCACATCGCCGCCGATTTGCACGCTCGCCCCGTTTCCGATACCGCGCTGGTCTCAAGATCGTGGGCGCCGCTGACGTCTTAAGGAATACACTATGCGGAAAGACTCGCAACGGAATTGATTCACACTTGAGGCATCAAAAATCTTGATCTGCGTTAACGCCACGCGGACTTGTGCACAGGCTTCAGAGCAAGTTTTTGGATTCGTGCACAGAATCGAAGACGCCACGTTTCATGTGACAATTCTCCGCCACCGCCAAAAATTTTTTACAAAAGCGTCACGCGCGCGACGCGCGGACGAGTTTTCCAAATGCTTGGCCTCACTATGTCGATAAGTGGTTAGCGAGCCATCGCTTTTTGAGTCTCGTTTCACAGGGTAACTCCACCGGTCAATTCGATCCGGGGAATCTACGGTGTGCAAAACTCAAGGCGCCGCGAATTCAAGTTGTGCCCGCTTTGCAACGACTTTTTGCACCGCGGTGGAAGTTTCCGCTGTTGCAAAATCATTCGCAGGTAGAACTACGGGACATCATGGTGCAAACGCCGCAATCCTCCGATCGAAGGTCGCTCGGCGCGTGACTGCTTGCGTGGATATGGCAGGCAACAAAAAAGCCCGGCGTGATGCCGGGCTGTTTGACGTATGCGATGTGCGACCGGATCGTCCGATCGAACGAATGCTGCTAGATCACTCGCGAGCTTACTTGGCGAGCTTGGCGATCTGCGCGGTGAGCCGCGAGACTTTGCGGCTGGCATTGTTCTTATGAATGATGTTTCGCTGCGCGGCGCGCATCAAGGCGGGCTCGGCGTTCGCCAGCGCCGTCACGGCTGCGGCGCGGTCGCCGGTCTTGATCGCTTCTTCGACGTTACGCACGGCACCGCGCATCTGGGTGCGGCGCGACTTGTTGACGGCGGTGCGGCGGGCGATCTTGCGCGTCGCTTTCTTGGCGGAAGTGGTATTGGCCATAGTCTCAATGTCCTTTGCGGGTACCGGTCGCGTCTTGGTCGGGTAGCGCCGGCTTGCTTGACCGCGTAATCGACGCTCGGAATTAGGGTGTTCGGTTGCTAGGCTGTTCCTGGAACAAGAGCGACGGCCTTGCGGCTGTCTCTGAGGCCCAAAGAGCCTCTCAGCTCAAGGAGCCTCTAAGCCCCAAAGAGCCTCTAAGCCCAAAAGAGCCTGCAACTGCTCAAAGAACAGCGGCGGCAGGATTGCGCCCGCCGCCAGTTGGCGCCCTTATAGAGAGGGTCTTTGGCACCGTCAACGCTTTCCCGGGCTGGACAACCAGCCTCTTGGGGTGGGGATGAATGCCGTAACGCCCTGAAGAGGTTGAATTTCTGCCGTCTCCCTTGTATTGGCTGGCGGCGTTCCGAGGGTCGTCCGATCGGACGACTATAGAGGGTGAGGCATGATCCGCGGCTTTTTCCGACTGATTGGGCTGCTGCTGCTCGCCGGCGGGTTCATCTTCATGGTCTACGACGGCGCCCGCTGGGTCGCCGACCAGACCCTTCGGTTCACCCGCTTCGGCCAGTTCTGGAACGACATCAATCAGGCCAGCCAGACGGCATTCCGGACCTGGGTCGAGGCCAAGGCGCCCTGGCTCTGGACCTCGGTGATCCGCCTGGTGCTGGATCAGCCGGTTTTCGCCGTCCTCGGCATTCTCGGCATCCTCCTGATGATCCTGTTCCGCCCGCGCAAGCCGCTGATCGGCTATTCCCGGGATTGAGCTTTCAATTCGCGCGCCTCGAACCGGCGTGCGGACGGCGTAACAGGGCTGCCCCTTTGCGCGTAAAGACCTATATTCCCAACTGATCGCGAGCACGCCGCCTGAGCGCTTGGCTCATCGCCTTGGCCCAGGCGAGGCACAGCTCGTTCCCGGAGATCCGTCCATGCTGTTCATGCGCAAGACCACCGCATTGCCGAGCGCCACGGAAGCGCTGCCCGGCCGTGCGCAAGCCATTCCGACCGCGACCACCCATTTCGTCAACGGCACGAAGTTGCAGCCGCCTTATCCCGCCGGCCTCGAGCAGGCGGTGTTCGGGCTCGGCTGCTTCTGGGGCGCCGAGCGCAAGTTCTGGGAGCTAGGCGAGGGCGTTTACACAACTGCCGTCGGCTATGCCGGCGGCCACACGCCGAACCCGACTTATGAAGAGACCTGCTCGGGCCGCACCGGTCACACCGAAGTGGTGCTGGTCGTGTTCGATCCGAACAAGGTGTCGTACGAGAAGCTGTTGAAGACGTTCTGGGAGAGCCACAACCCAACGCAGGGCATGCGTCAGGGCAACGACGTCGGCACGCAATATCGAAGCGCGATCTACACCTATTCAGACACGCAGAAGAAAGCGGCCGATCAATCGAAGGCGCTCTATCAGAAGGCGCTTGCTGCAAAAGGTCTCGGCACCATCACCACCGAGATCGCATCCGCCGGCGAATTCTACTTTGCCGAGGACTATCATCAGCAATATCTGGCCAAGAATCCCGCCGGTTATTGCGGACTGGGCGGCACCGGCGTGTCCTGCCCGATCGGCGTCGGCGTGAGCGCGTAAGTCAGCCGCGAAGGTGGTGCACCTCTCCCGCTTGCGGGAGAGGTCGACGCGTCCCGGGCGATGCGAAGCATCGTCCCGCGCGCCGGGTGAGGGTTCTATCCTCTGGGGGATTGTCCCGTCGTGGATACACCCTCTCCCCAACCCTCTCCCGCAAGCGGGAGAGGGAGCGCACTGCGCCCGTAGCCGCATCGTCGCGCCACCCGGCCCTCAACGCTTTATTAACCATAACCGGTGCATCACTGGATCTGTCTCGTTTCGAGGGATAAGTCCGGTGCCGGTTGCACGCGCGTTTCGATTGTCGATCTCGGCAGCGTCCCTGGCAGCGTCCGCCGCGCTGACCCTTGGCGGCTGCATGCAAACCGCTGGTCCCGTCGCCTATGTGCAGCCGCGCGCCGATCTCGATTCGATGGCCTATGGCCAGCCGTACAACGCGCCGCAGCCGGTCGTCGTCGGCAGTGGCGGCGGTGCCATTGCAGCACTCAGCAATTCCTTTGCCTCGCCTGCGCCCATGCCGGTTGGTTATGCCGCACCGATGGCGGCGCCGGTCCGGTACGATTCCTCCTACCATCTCGACGCCGGCGACAGGCTGCGCGTCGTGGTCTATGGCCAGGAAGGTCTCACCAACAGCTACGCGATCGACGCCGGCGGCTCCATCACGATGCCGCTGATCGGCGGCGTGCCGGCACGCGGCCGTACCCCGGCGGGCCTTGCCGGCGAGATCGCCGCGCGGCTGCGCAACGGCTACATCCGCGAACCTTCGGTTGCCGTCGAGATCGAGGCCTATCGCCCGTTCTTCATTCTCGGCGAAGTCTCCGCGCCCGGCCAGTATCCGTATGTGCCGAACATGACGGTCGAAAGCGCCGTCGCGATTGCCGGCGGCTTCTCGCCCCGCGCCAAGCGCGACGTGGTCACCGTCACACACACTGAAGCCGGCGGCGCCATGCGCGCCGTGGTGCCGCTTGGCACCCCCTTGAGCCCCGGCGACACCGTGTTCGTCGGCGAGCGCTGGTTCTAGAGCGCTTTCGAGCGAAGCTCTAGCTCACCGCCTGAAATCCAGCCGCCCGTTCGGAAAACATCCGTCGATCCTGGTGGCGTCGACCACCAGCCCAACCCATGGCCGTGTAATCACCGGATTGGTTAGGTTGATATATTTCCCGACCAGGTGATCCCCGCCGTCGCGCGCCGCATCGATCAGCCCGTGCCGGCGGCCATGGTCCCAGTCGAAGCGCAGGAAGATGCGCTCGCCTGTGACCCGCACCTCAGCGCGTCCTTCTTTCCAGTCTTGCGGCGTATCGCCGGCGATGGTCGGATCTGCGCCGCCATTCCAGCGGCTGGCCCAGATGCCGTCGAGCGGGTCTGACTGTGCCGCGATTTTTGCCCACGCCGCCGCGTTGACGTCGGCGGCGTCGCCGCCAAGCGTGGCGATTGCGGCATAATCCATGACGTCGCGATCATCAGGCGCGGGCACGTCCATGGTGCCGAACGGATTGCGGATGACGATGTTCGTATTGGCTTGCTGCATCACGATCTCCCGGCGTGGGTTGGCTTGATCAGCCAGCTCTATCGCCGTGCGGCAGGATGCAGCCACCCGATTCCTGCTCTCTTCATCATTCCGGGCGTGCGCCCGTCGGCGCATCGCGGAATGACAGAGAGCCGCGCGCGCTACGATTTCAAATGCTTGGCGAAAAATTCCATGCTGCGCGGCCAGGCGATGTCGGCGCTGGCCTTGTCGTAACTCGCCCGCTCGTCGCAGTGAAAGCCGTGCTGCGCGCCCGGATAGACGAAGACCTCGACGTCCGGCCGCTTCGTCTTGATGGTCTCGACGTCGGTCAGGGGAATGCCGGCATCCTTCTCGCCAAAATGCAGCTGCGTCGGCACTTTGGGTGTCTCGTCGGCAAAGCGCACGACGGCGCCGCCGTAATAGCCGATCGCGGCCTTCAGGCCCGACAGCCGTGTCGCCGCGACGAAGGCGACGCTGCCGCCCAAGCAAAAGCCGATGATGCCGACCGGGCCGATGCTCTTCACCGCATCGATCGCCGCCTGGGTGTCGCGCAGCATCGCGTCCCAATCCGGACTGGCGACGAACTTGCGCGCCTCCGCGATCTCATCGGGCGTGTAGCCGGACTGGAAGCCCGGCGAGGTCCGGTCGAAGATCGACGGGGCGATCGCGACATAGCCTTCCCCGGCGAGGCGATCGCAGACCGAGCGGATGTGATGGTTGACCCCGAAAATTTCCTGGATCACCACCACCGCGCCCTTCGCCGTGCCCGCGGGGTCAGCGCGATAGGCACTGAGCTGGAAATTGTCGGAGGCCGTCAGCTTGATGTCTTGTCCCACGCGGGTTGTCCTTGTTGGTTGTCACGAATTCACTCTTTCTCCTCATCCTGAGGAGCGCGCTCTTGCGCGCGTCTCGAAGGATGAAAGGCCGAGATGCGAGAGGCGGGCCTGCATGGTTCGAGACGGCGCTTCGCGCCTCCTCACCATGAGGAGAACCACCTATTCCCACATCCAGTTCTCGCCGTAATCCTCCTTCCATCCTGCCAACCGGCCATGACGGAACTGCAGGAAAAGGCGGTGACGGTAGGGGATCAGTCCGCTGCCGCCGATGTTGCGAAGCGCGAGATAGATCTCGTTGCCGGGACGCCCGCGCACATATTGCAGCGGTTGCCCCAGCGCCCGCGCGGTCTGCCCGGCATCCATGCCGAAGGCGAGCGGCGTGTTGTTCGACAAGGTCGCGACGAAGGGCAGGCGGGGTGGTGTCCCGCCGAACTGCTCGGCTTGCGCGGATACCGACAGCAACACCGCGCCTGCAGCCAACATCGCTCGCTTCATTGCCTGTGTTCCCGTCCGATCGTCCTATTCCGGCAAGTTCTTCAGGAAAGGCAGCACCGCGTCAACAAAAGCCTGCGGCTGGTCGATGTTGACGGCATGTCCGGCGGCGGGGATCACGACCTTTTGCGCGCCGGGAATTTTCGCGGCCATGTAGTCCGACGCGGCGAGGAACGGCGTGTCGTCGGCACCGACCACGATCAGGCTGGGCACCTTGATCTCCGGCAGCAGCTCGATCACCTTCGCATCGCGCTGGGTCAGCATGCCGCGTGCGGCGAGCGCCAATCCCGTGGCATTGCGATGGCGCGCGGTGGCGCGCTCGCGCGTCGCCGCCTTCAGCACGTCGAGCCCTTCGCGGTCGAACTTGTCGGCAGTGGCGAGCGCCCGCGCATTCCAGGCCTCGCGTGCATCGTCCTTCTTGAAGCCCGGGCCGGTGTCGATGATCAGCAGCGCGCGGACGCGCTTTGGATGCGCGCGAGCAAAGGCAAGCGACATGTAGCCGCCGAGCGAGAGCCCGCCGATGATGGCGCGCTCAGTGCCGACCGCATCGAGGATCGCCGCGATGTCGCCGACCGTGAGCGCTTCGCTGTAGGCGGCGGGATCGTCGGGATAATCCGACTGGCCGTGACCGCGCATGTCCCACGGGATCAGCTTGTGATCCCTGGCAAGCGCCTCGACCTGCCCATGCCACATCGCCGAGGTCGATGAGTAGCCGTGGGTCAGCAGCAGCGGCGGCCCGTCGCCATGGACCTCGTAGTAGATTTTGACGCCGTCCCGATCGATCCCAGCCATTGCATGCCTCTTGTTATCTCGTTTCTTCACCCATCCTAACGCGCCAGGTTACTCGGGGGAAACCGCCTGAACGCGATGGCCTGCATGTTTGGCGTGCACTCTGTTGCGTCCAGTCGCTGCATCATCGCTGTTCTCGCAACGCACAAGATGCGCGCGCCGCGTTTGTTCGATCGATTCCAAATTGCATTTGCCTCCGCGCCTGAACGCGATCATTCTTGCGGCCAAGGCTGGCGCCGGCCCGGTGGGCGTCCGCCAAGACAAGTTGCCGCCGTAAGCGGCTTCATGCACCGGCAGGGGAAGACGCCTATGCCAACTCTCACCATCAACGGGCGGAGTCTGTCCGTGGATGCGGCGAACGACACGCCGCTCCTCTGGGCGATCCGCGAGCAATTGCAGATGACCGGCACCAAGTTCGGCTGCGGTGCCGGCCTGTGCGGGGCCTGCACCGTGCACGTCAACGGCGAAGCCGTGCGTTCGTGCCAGACCATGGTCGGCGATGTCGCCGGCAAGAAGATCACCACCATCGAAGGCCTCGCCGCCAAGGGCGACCATCCCTTGCAGAAGGCATGGATCGCCGAGCAGGTGCCGCAATGCGGCTACTGCCAGTCCGGGCAGATCATGCAGGCGGCGTCGCTGCTGGCGAAAAATCCCAACCCGACCAAGGAAGAGGTCGTGGCACATATGGACGGCAATCTCTGCCGTTGCATGACCTATTCGCGGATCCAGAAGGCAATCATGCGCGCCGCAACCGAGATGCGCACCGCATCCGCCTCCGGCAACGAGCGGAGGCCCACATGAATAAGCACATCAAGAGCGTCACAGCCGAAACGACAGATCTCAGCCGCCGCTCCTTCCTTGTCGGCACCGCGGCAACCGGCCTCGTGCTCGGTTATGCCGGCGTGCCCGGCATCGGTGAGGCGCTCGCGGCGCCCCAGAACTTCGAGCCCAGTGTCTGGTACGCGATCGCGCCCGATGGTCTCGTCACCGTCACCTGCGGCAAGGCCGACATGGGCCAGCACATCGCCTCCACCATGGCGCAGATCGTGGCCGAAGAGCTGGGCGCCAAATGGAGCGACATGCGGGTTCAGCTCGCCTCCAATGATCCGAAGTTCAACGATCCCGTGCTCGGCGCGCAGATCACCGGCGGCAGCTGGTCGACCATGATGAACTTCGAGGCCATGAGCCGCGCCGGCGCCGCCGGACGGATGGCGTTGACGGAAGGCGCGGCCGCCGCGATGGGCGTGCCTGCGTCGGAACTGGTGGTGCGCGATTCCATGATCTCGCATCCGAAGTCGAAGAAGGCGATGTCGTTCGCCGATGTCGTCAAGAGCGGCAAGGCGACCAAGTCCTTCACGCCGGACGAGCTAAAGGCGATCAAGCTGAAGACGCCGGATCAATACACCATGATCGGCGTGTCGGTGCCGCAACTCGACATCCCCGCCAAGACCAATGGCACGGCCAAATACGGCATCGACGTGATGATTCCGGGCATGGCCTATGGCGCGGTGGTGACGCCGCCGGTGCGCTTCGGCGCCACGGTCAAGTCGGTCGACGATAGCGCCGCCAAGAAAGTGCCGGGCTTCATCAAGGCCGTCACCCTCGACGACAAGACCGGAACGACCTCGGGCTGGGTCGTCGCGGTCGCCAGCACCTATGCCAATGCCAAGAAGGCGGCGCAGGCGCTCAAGATCGCCTATGACGGCGGTCCGAACGCGAAAGTGTCGAGCCAGTCGCTGCTCGACGAGGCCATGCGGCTTCAGAAGCAGGAGGATTCCGGCCAGTTCTTCGTCAAGGACGGCGATCCCGCGGCGGCGTTCGGCACGGCGGCCAAGGTGCTGGAGGCGGAGTACACCACCAGCATCAATATCCATGCGCCGATGGAGCCAATGAACGCCACGGCGGAGTTCAAGGGTGAGATCCTGCACATCTATTCCGGCAACCAGTTCGCGACGCGCTCCGGTGCGATCGCGGCGGGAGCGGCCGGGATCGATCCGAAGTTCGTGGTCATGCACCAGATGTGGCTCGGCGGCGGCTTTGGCCGCAGGCTCGATGCCGATATGATGATTCCGGCGGTGCAGGCGGCGAAGGCCATCGGCAAGCCGGTAAAGGTGATCTACACGCGCGAGAACGACATGACGATGGATTTCTCGCGTCCGCTCACCTATCAAAAAGTAAAGGCGGGCGTGGACGGCGACGGCAAGCTCGTCGCGCTCAGCCACGACGTGGTTTCGGCTTGGCCGACCGCGCGCTGGGGAATCCCTGATTTCCTGACGCCGTCGGTGGACAAGAAGGGTCCGCTCGACTCTTTCACGGTGAACGGGGCCGACTTCTTCTACACCGTGCCCAACCATCATGTGCGCGCGATCAAGAACGAGATGGCGCACAACGCGACGCCGTCCGGCCAGCTCCGCTCGGTCGCGCCGGGTTGGACCTTCTGGGCGGTCGAGAGCATGATCGACGAGATCGCGGCGGCGGCGGGCAAGGACCCCGCACAGTTCCGCATCTCGCTGCTCGACGGCGCCGGCAAGAACGACGGCGGCGCGCAGCGGCTGCGCAACACGTTGCTCGCCGCGATGGGCCTTGCCGGCTACGGCAGCAGGAAGCTGCCGAAGGGTGAGGGCATGGGCGTAGCCTGCGTCTCGTCGCAGGAACGCGCGACCGCAAGCTGGACGGCCTGCGTTGCCCATGTCGCCGTCGCGCCGTCGGGCGAGGTCACCGTGAAGAAGCTCACGGTCGCCACCGACGTCGGCACGCAGGTGCATCCCGACAACATCCGTGCCCAGGTCGAGGGCGCGGCGCTGTGGGGCCTGTCGCTGGCGATGTATGAGAAGGCGACACTGAAGGACGGTGGCATCGAACAGACCAATTTCGACAGCTACACGCCCTTGCGCATGAGCCAGGTGCCCGAGGTCGCGATCGCCGTGATCGCCAATGGCGAAAAGGCCACCGGTGTCGGCGAACCCGCGGTGACAGTGATCGCACCCGCGATCGGCAACGCCATCTTCAACGCCTCGGGCGCTCGCGTCCGGGCCCTGCCGATCACCGCCGAAGCCGTGAAGAGCGCGATGAAGGCGTAAGGCTGGTTGCGATTGTGACCCGACATGATCCGCCGGGGGGCAGCCCCCGGCGGATTTGTCGTTAAAAAAGCTCTGCGTTTGCAAGCACATCCCTACTGTGCATGGGGTTGTTTTCGAGGTTTTGATTGGAACCGCTCGGAGAGGCGAACTCCGTAAAATTGTCCCTGATTTCGCAGGGTTCCATTGAGCACGCCTCTTAAGGGCCGGAGAACCTGATCCGGCTTAGGCTTTGGCCCGAAACACGCCCGTGCTCTTGGGGAAGCCATGAACGCCTCAGCCAAACCCGCCGCCAAACGCCGGCTTCTACTCGCCTCCGACCGGAGCGACGAGAGCACCGAGCTCGCCAGCATCCTCAAGGCGGTTGGCGACGTCGCGACAGTGACGACGCAGGAGATACCCGAGCAGCCCTCGCGCGATCTCTCCGGCCTCGTGGTCGACATCAATCTGCGCTCGCCCGAGAGCGTGCAGCGGGTGCGCAACAAGCTGCGCGGCGATGCCTATCGCGCGATGCCTCGTCTGTTCGTGCTTGCCGACGCCCTGCATCACGGCACCATGCAGGCCTGGGCCTTGGGCGCCACCGACACCATCTCGCGGCCGCTTCAGCCCGAGGACATCCTGCAGCGCATCCGTGCGGCGTTCCCCGACACCGCCGTCTACGACGCGACCGATCGCGGCAAGACGCTCAATCGCGGCGTCGAGGCCGCGCACGCGGTGCTGAAGAAGATGTTCGAGAAGCTGCCGCTTGGCGTGCCCCTGACCTTCGACGACGTCATCGCCGCCGAGAGCAAGATCCTGAAGGCGATCAAGCACTCCTCGCTGCGCGAGTGGCTCACCACGGTGGGCTGCCACCATGTCGGCAGCTACCGCCACTGCCTGTTCGTGACCGGATTTGCGGTCTCCTTCGCCCAGCATCTCGGCATGCGCGAGGACGACCAGCGCCGGCTGACCCGTGCCGCGCTGCTGCACGACGTCGGCAAGGCCTTCGTTCCCTCCGCGCTGCTCGACAAGCCCGGCAAGCTCACCGATGAGGAAATGGCCGAAGTCCGCCAGCACCCGCGCCGCGGCTATGACGCGCTCGCAGCCCAAGGCGGCTTCCCGCCGGAGATGCTGGACGTCGTGCTGCATCACCACGAATTCCTCGACGGCTCCGGCTATCCCAACAATCTCTCGTCGAACCAGATCAGTGATATCGTGCGGGTCACGACGATCGTCGACATCTACGCGGCACTCGTGGAGAAGCGCGCCTATCGCATGCCCTTCACCCACTCGCGCGCGTTTACGATGATGGAAGGCATGGGCGGCAAGCTTGACCAGCAGCTGTTGCAGGCCTTCCGCCCGGTGGCGCTGGGATCGTTCTGAAGTCGGTGTCGCGAATCTTGCGGCGCTAGCACAACACGCTCGGTGTCGTCCCGGCGAAGGCCGGGACCCGTAACCACAGGGAGTGGTTTGGCGACGACTCGTCGTTTGGTACAGGCACTGCCCGTCCTTGTTAGATCACGCGGTATGGGTCCCGGCCTTCGCCGGGACGACGATGTGCCCTCACCCCACCATCTTTCTCAGCTCCGCCTTCGCGACCTTCTCCAGCGTCGAGCGCGGCATGTCGTCGACGAAGCGGATCTCACGCGGCACCTTGAAGTCGGCGAGGCCGGCGCGGCAGGCGGCCATCACGGCCTCGTGCAGATCAGGCCGCGCACCGGCGACGCCACCCTGCGGGATGATGAAGACGACCGGCACCTCGTCCAGCATCGGATGCGTCTTCGCCACCACGGCGGCCTCGCGCACGCCGGGGACCAGTGCGACCACCTGCTCGATCTCGGACGCGGCGACGTTCTCGCCGCCGACCTTGAGCATGTCCTTGCTGCGGTCTGCGAAGCGGATGTAGCCGTTCTCCAGCCGCACCACGCGGTCACCGGTGAGAAAGAAGCCGTGCTCGTCGAAGCTCTCGCGCGTCGCCTTCTCGTTGTGCAGATATTCGGCGAACAGCGACAGGCCGACAATGCCCTTGATCGAGAGATTTCCGGTGCCGCCGATTTCGGTCGGCCGCCCGTCGTCGTCGGTGATGCGGATTTCATATTCCGGCGCGGCGCGGCCGATCGACATCGGGATGTTGGGCTGGTCGATGTCGCCGACGATGCCGTGGGTGATGGTCTCGGTCATGCCCCACCAGCCGATGATCTTGACGCCGAAGGCGGCGAAGGCCGGCGGCTCGTTGATCGCGGTGCCCCACAGACGGAATTTGTGATCGCGCGGGATGTCCTGCTCGAGCAGCGCCTTCATGCAGAACGGGATCGTCGAGGTCCAGGTCGAGCCGTGCTCGCGCGCAGCGCCCCAGAACCGGCTGGCGGAAAAGCGCGGCTGGATCACGCAGGTGGCACCGACCCATAGCGTCGCCAGCATCGAATAGGCCAGCGCGTTGGTGTGGAACAGCGGCAGATAGGCCTGATGCACGTCGCTTGCGTGCAGGTCTTCGTGCGCGGCGTTGATCTTGGCGCCCCACAGCGCGTTGGCGTGGGTCCACAGCACCGCCTTGGGGCGCGATGTCGTGCCCGAGGTGTATTGCACGCTGCACGGCGCGCGCGGATCGATCGCGCGCCTGGGACGGTCGGCGCTGTCGGCGAACAGCTCCTCAAAGCTGTCGCCGCGTGAGACCGGGTTCGCGGGCGCCGCGCCCGAATCGTGCGAGGTCACCGCCATCCATCGGATGTTGCGGCAATTCTGCGCGACGATCTCGGCATAGGCCGGCTGCGTGATCGCGGCAACCGCGCCGCAATGATCGGCAAAATAGTCGAGCTCGGCCGGTGCCGAGCGCGTGTTGGTGGTCACCGCGATGGCGCCGAGTTCGACACAGGCAAACCAGGCCAGCAGCGCCTCGATGCAATTGTCGAGATGAATGAGCACATATTCGCCCGGCTTCACGCCGCGCTTGGCCAGTCCCGCCGCGAGCGCGCCGACCCGCTCGTGAAACTCGCCATAGCTCCAGCGCCGCGCGGGCGCGTCGAACGGCGCCCAGATCAGGAACGGATGTGAGCTGCGCACCTCAGCCCGCATCTTCAGCAGCCAGGGCACGTCGAGCCCGTCGAACGGGCCCACGATTCCGGCGGCGGCTTGCGAATTCGGCATATGTCCTCCCGTGCAGCCTGCATCTTGCTGGCGGCCGCGTTTTGATTATTGCGTCTTCCTGCTCTCTCCGCCGTCATTGCGAGCGGAGCGAAGCAATCCAGAATCCCCCCGCGGGGGCAGTCTGGATTGCTTCGTCGCAAGGGCTCCTCGCAATGACGGTGTGGGGGCAGGCGGCTTGGCCTTACCGGCCGCCGTCCTCATACGACGAAATCTCGATCAGGCTGCCATCCGGATCCCTGCAATAGACCGAGCGCAGGGTGCCGCGGGCGCCCTGCTTGGGAACCGGGCCCTCTTCGATCGCGACGCCATGTGCCTTCAAATGCGCCACCACCTCGTCGGGGCTGGCGGAGGTGAGGAAGCACAGATCCTCGCTGCCGGCGGTCTGGTGGTCTGCGGTGAACCACTCCACCTTGTCGGCATCGCGCGGCCGGACGTTGATCTTCTGGTTACCGAATTGCAACGAAGTCCGCGGCGCTTTGCCGCCGCCGGGGTCGAACACCTTGACTTCCATGCCGAGAATCTTGCCGTACCACTCGGCGGTCACTGCGACGTCCGCGACGTTGATCACGAGATGATCGAGGGCTTCGACCTTGACCGCCATGCCTTATCCTTTCGTCGTGATGCGCCCCGTGCACTTTCCGCCTGCGGCAAGCTTTGTTACAACCGCGCCGACGCCATTTTCAAGCGATCTGGCTTCAAGAACAACACGTTGGGAGAACCCTTGAGATGATCACTCGCCGTACCGCGCTGAGCCTGCTCGCCGCCAGTCCGCTTGCAGCCAGCCCGCTGTCGAAGGCCCTTGCCGCCGATTACCCGACCCATCCGGTGAAATGGGTGGTCGGTTATCCGCCGGGCGGAGCCACCGACATCCTTGCGCGGCTGATCGGTCAGCGACTGTCGGAGAAGTTCGGCCAGCAATTCGTGATCGAGAACAAGCCGGGTGCCGGCAACAATATCGCCACCGAATCGGTCGTCAACGCCGAGCCCGACGGCTACACGCTGCAACTGGTCAATCCGGCCAACTACATCAACGCCTCGCTCTACACCAACCTGAAGTTCAACTTCGTGCGCGACATCGCGCCGGTCGCCTCGTTCCAGCGTGTACCGAACGTGATGACCGTCAACAAGGACGTGCCGGCCAGGACCGTCGCCGAGTTCATCGAATACGTGAAGGCCAATCCCGGCAAGGTCAACATGGCCTCCTCCGGCAACGGCACCTCGGTGCATCTGTCCGGCGAGATGTTCATGGCGCTGACGGGCTGCAAGATGCAGCACGTGCCCTATCGCGGCGCCGCGCCCGCGATCACCGACATGCTCGGCGGCCAGGTGCAGGTGATCTTCGACAACATGCCCTCGATCATCCAGCATATCCGGTCCGGCTCGCTCCGCGCCATCGGCGTCACCACGGCGGAGCGTTCGCCGCAGCTGCCCGACGTGCCGGCGATCGGCGAGACCGTGAAGGGCTACGAGGCGAGCGCGCTGTTCGGCATGGGTGCGCCGAAGAACACGCCCAAGGAGATCATCGCCAAGCTCAACAGCGAGATCAACACGCTGATAAAGGAGCCGGACATGGCCAAGCGCCTGGTCGAGCTCGGCGGCGAGCCGCGGGCGCAGACGCCCGAGGCGTTCGGCGAGGAGATCAAGGCCGAGACCGAGAAATGGAAGAAGGTCGTCGAGTTCGCCGGCCTGAAGGTCGAGTAGCGATCTCGTGATGTCCGTGATGGAGCCCTGCCCGTTTGGCAGGGCTTTTTTCTTGCGCATCAAGGTTTCTTGCGTGTCAGCGCCCGTCGATCTGGAATAAAACGGCGTGGCGAAACCTGATGTTATATGGCGCGTATCTCGCGCTGTGAGGATAGGAGTTGGGATCATGCGCAAGACGCAATTGGCTCTGCTGGGCCTCGGCGCGACACTCCTTGCCGGCTTCTCCGCCGTCACCCCCGCCGCGGCGCACGACTATCCCTGGTGTGCCCAGGGCGGTGGGTACGAGTATCCCGGCGATTGCACCTACAGCACCTATGGACAATGTCAGGCCAGTGTGTCCGGCCGGCTCATGGCCTGCGGGCCCAATCCGCTCGTTGCCTACGGTCAATCGTCCCTGCCGCAACCGCGGCAGCCGCGGCGCACGCGTCCCGTCGCGCCGTATTGAGGAACTCGCGGTTTGACTGGCAGCCCGGATCGCCTTCGCGCCATCCGCGGCCGCGCAGACGCCGTGCGCGTTGCCGCTACCGCTTCGCCTCAGCCTGCTCCGTGCCATTGCACGAGATCAGCATCGTATACGGCCGCGCATTGCCGGCGATGTCGGTGGTCTTGATCTCGCCCTTCGGTTCGGCAGTCTGGTAGGGCACCACGGAGTTGTCGAGGAAGTCGCGCAGCGCGCCGGTCTTGATCGCGAAGTTGATGTTCTCGGGGATGTTGCCGGTCGCAGCGGCGACCCGTAATCCGTCCAGCTTTCCCGTAACGACGCCGACGATCTGCCCGGTGGTGTCGAACAGCGGGCCGCCGCTATTGCCGGGCTGCACCGGCGCACTGATTTGCAGGAAACGCGAATCGTTGCGCATGCCGCTGAGCGAGCTGACGATGCCAGTCGTCACGGTGAAATCCGAAGTCAGCAATCCATGGAAAGGAAAGCCGATCGCGACGACGGAATCGCCGGAGCGAATCGAGCGGTCGCGGATCCGGGCGAACTCCTTGAACGTGGTCGTCGACGGCGCCTGCAGCAACGCGAGATCGTTGTTGGCGTCGCTCGACACCACGCGCAAAACCATCCCGGCTTCACCCGTGAGATTGCCCCTGATGTCGCCGACGCAGCCATTGATCACATGATTATTGGTGACGACATGTCCGCTGGCACTCACGACAAAGCCCGTACCGCTTTTGGCTTTGGCGGACTTGCTGGCCGGCGGTGATGCCTGCTTGTCCGGCGCGGCCTGCGGCTTTGCCGCGATCTTCGTAAAGTCTCCGGCCTTGTTCAGGCCGTCGGCCTTCACCTTGGTGACGCAATTGGCCAATGCCGCAATCACGGGCCCGGCCGAGGTCAGGTCGAAATTCAGCACGGTGCGGCCGCTCGTCGCGACCATCAGGCTTGCCTTCTGAAACGCTCGTACCACGTTGGCAGGCATGACGGAGCTGAGCATGTTCGTCTGGTTGGCCGTGGCGAACAGTCTGGCCTGCTCCTGTCCGTCAAAGATGACGTCGATCGCGGCGTTCTCGCCCTGCTTGAAGTGGTAGCTGGGACTCGCAAAGCTCAATATCCACGAGCCCCCAGTATTCTGGCCGACGACGAGTATGACGCCGTTGGCATAAGGCGCCGTCGCGGCACAATGCGAGAAGGCTCCCGTTTCGTCATTGCTGAACGCGCCGCCAACCCAGTTGCCGATTTTGACGCTGCCGAATGGCCCGGCCGCTTGCGCAACGCTGCCAACGCTCAGCTGCAATAATGGCGCAACGATGAATGACTTAAGCCACATACTTTCCCCCGGAGCGCATTCGCGCGCATCTTATCTGTGGGAGCAGGTGTCGCGCAACCGGCAGTTGTCCGGCGAGGACCGGTGTCAAGAGGCGACGTTCGGGACTTGCCTTTACTTTGCAATCCGATATACTTTGCGATACAAAGTAGCGGGATCGATAGTCCCGGCAAGCATGGGCGGAACGAGGTTTTGGCGTTGCCAATGCGCGATCTCGACAAGGCGCTGGCTGACATCGTGGCGATCCGCAGCCAGATTGCGGCCGGCACGGCGTTCCGCGGCTACGGCCCGGCGACGATGGCGGCGACCGGTGCAGTCGCGCTTCTCACCGCAATCCTGCAATTCTGGTTGCTCGATGATCCCACCGGCGAGCCGCTCGGTTTCTTCTTCGGCTGGTTCATTGCCGCCGCGCTCTCCGGCTTGACGATCGGTATCGAGATGCGCGCACGTTCGCGCCGCCATCATTCGGGTCTCGCCGATGCGATGATCCACCAGGCCGTCGAGCAGTTCCTGCCCGCAGGCGTTGCCGGTGTTCTGCTTGCGGTAGTGATGTGGAAGTTCGCGGGCGAAACGCTGTGGTTGCTGCCCGGTCTGTGGCAGATCCTGGTGTCGCTCGGCATTTTCGCCTCCGTCCGCTCGCTGCCGCGCACCGTGGCGCTCGCCGGCGCCTGGTATTTCATGTCCGGCTTTGCGGTGGTGGTGCTCGCGAGCCAAACCCACACGCTGTCGCCCTGGACCATGGGCCTCCCCTTCGTGATCGGGCAGTCGGTGATGGCGGGCATTCTGTATTTCGCATCCGGAGACCATGATGTCGAAGATTGACAGCGCACCCTTCTCTTATGAAGGACTGGACCGCGTGATCCACGAGAAGGCGAGGCTCGGACTGCTGACCTCGCTGATGGCGCATCCGAAGGGTCTGGCGTTCGCCGATCTCAAGCAACTCTGCGGCCTCACCGACGGCAATCTCAGCCGGCATCTCGCCGTGCTCCAGGAAGCCGGCCTCGTCGAGGTGACCAAGGGCTACGAGGGCAATCGCCCGCACACGACCTGCCGCCTGACCAAGGCCGGCCGCCGCCGCTTCCTCGACTATCTCGCCGTGCTCGAACGCCTGGTGCGCGACGCCGCCAAGGCCGCCGGCCGCGAGGCGGCGCCGCTCGGCCGCCTCGGTATCGTCTCGACCTGATCCTCCCCTTTTTTGACCGGAGACTTTGCAATGCAAAGTGAACTTGTGTCCTCGCGCAACGAAAAGCTTCACGTCGGCATCATCATGGACGGCAACGGCAGATGGGCAACGCGGCGCGGCCTGTCGCGCATGCGCGGCCATGAGGCCGGCGTCGAGACGATCCGCCGCATCGTCGAAGCCGCGCCCAAGCAGGGCATCGGCACGCTGACGCTCTACGCCTTCTCGACCGACAATTGGCGAAGGCCGAAGGCCGAGGTCGCGGCGCTGATGACGCTTCTGCGGTTTTACCTCGCCAACGAGGTGCAGAGCCTGGTCAAGAACGGCGTGCGCCTCACCGTGATCGGCCGCCGCGACCGTCTGCCCGACGGCATTGCCAATGCGATTGCGCGAGCGGAAGACGCCACCGCGCACGGCAGCACGCTTCATCTGCGCATTGCGGTCGACTATTCCGCGCGCGACGCCATCCTCAACGCGGCGGCAAAGGCAGCGGCGCTGACGAGTCTCACCCGCGAGGCGTTCTCGCAGCTCGTCACCGGGGAAGCTGGTTTGCGCGACGTCGACCTCATCATCCGCACCTCGGGTGAGAAGCGGCTGTCGGACTTCCTGCTCTGGGAAGGCGCCTACGCCGAGTTGCACTTCACCGAGCGGATGTGGCCCGAATTCGACGCGGGCGATCTCGCCGCGGCCCTGGTCTCCTTCCACGGCCGCGAGCGCCGCTTTGGCGGCCTCCAGGCGATCGTGCCCGAGGAGGTGCCTTCACTCTCGCGCGTGTGACGCACGGCACCGAGGAACGAAACTGTTAGTTTTCGGCCGCAAGATTGGCAGCACCGTCCAAGCGTTAAGCGCGCGGTCTCGGCTAGGTCTGCATTCGATGCAACCTGCCGAAAGCCTCGCGGATGTCACAGTCATTGCTGGATGCCATTGTCGAGTCAGCCGAAGCCCAAGCCACGGTCCGTATCAGGCCCGCCAGCGCGTCCGACGTCGAGAGCCTCTCGATCTATTTCACGAGCCTCTCCGCGACATCGCGCAACAAGCGCTTCATGGGCGCGCGGGCGGACATTGCCGTGGTCGCGGCCGAGTGCGTCGCCAGGACCAGCCATCCCGGTCATTTCACTCTGCTCGCCGAGATCAGGCAGGAGGGGCAAGGCACGATCATCGGCGAAACCAGATACGCCTACGATGCGGCTGCGCGGCATGGTGATTTCGCCATCTCTGTTGCCGATGGCTTTCAGCGCCAGGGCGTCGGTCTCCAGATGATGACGGCGATGGAGAGGCACGCGAGCGATCTCGGTCACGAGATGATTGCAGCCGAGACCGCGCGCGCGAACGCCGAGATGCGCGGCCTTGCGAAGAAGGCCGGGTTCGAGGACACCGGTCTCGGAGACTGGCAGTCAGTCCATCTCGCCAAGCGTCTATCGCGGGTGCGCGGCTTGCCACAAATTTGAGCAAGCGCGCGACGCCGATCGTGCCCTAGTATCCCCCTGCGACGGAGCTTTGGTCGGATGCGCGCAGTTCTGAATTATTGCACCGGTGGGACGGAGCGGCAGGTTGCGGCCGGCACGCTGATCGTCGCCGAAGGCGGCACCACCGGTCATCTCTATGTGCTGATGCAGGGCAAGCTCGAAGTGCTCAAGGGCGAGATGGTGGTCGCCACGGTAACCGAGCCCGGTGCGGTGCTGGGTGAAATGTCTGTGCTGCTGGGGCAGCCGCACACTGCGACCGTACGGGCCTGCTCCGATTCCGTCGTCTACGAATTCGAGGACGCCGCCTCGTTCCTCAGGCAGGAGGCGGGCGTGGCAATTCTGATCGCCAAGATGCTGGCGCAGCGGCTCAATGTTGCCAACACCTATCTCGCCGATCTCAAGCAGCAATATGCCGGCCATGGCACGCATCTGGCCATGGTCGGCGAGGTGCTCCAGAGCATGATCAACCTGCCGCCGCTCGAGGTCTCGCCAGGTTCGGATCGGCAATCCGATCCAAGAATGTGAGCCAGTCGGGCGGCGCCTCGATCGGAGCGGCGGGCCGCTGCAGCGGCGCGCCAAGATCGATCCATTGCGCCTCGCCGGCCGCAAGCCAGAACGCCCTGTCGGCATCGAGGTCCAGCACGATGTATGTCGGCGGGCGGCCGGGTTGCAAACCGGTGTTGAAGACCCAGGTCTGGCCGAGCCGGTCGAACCACGAGCCATCGGTAATGAACGGCGATTGATGCACATGGCCCGAGATCACCATCGAGGGCTGGTACTGCATGATCCATTGCACCAGCTCGACGTCGCCGAAGAAACGCTTGCCGCCCCAGCTCGTCGGTGAATTCGCCGGCGGCGCGTGATGGATCCAGATCCAGCGCTGCGGCCGGCCGGCCGCGGCGGCGGCGAGCTGCGCGACGAGGCGTTGCTTGACCAGCGGCCCATCCCACCATGGGCACACCGTGAACAGCGTCTCGCCGACGGTGAGGCTGTCACCGTCGCAGGCAATCCCCAACTCGCGCACCTCCGAGATCCAGCGCGAGATCTTTTCGCCTTCCGCATTGCGCTCGTCGAGGTCGTGATTGCCGGAGCAGAGGATCACGCGGGTCTTCGCGGCGAGCAGGGCGAGGTACTTCTTCACCACCACGATCTGCGCGCGAAAATCCACCATCGAGCCGATGTCGAGCGCATCGCCGGCGAAGATCACGAGGTCGAATTGCGGAGCGGCGCTGACGAGCCAGTCGAGCTGAGGCAGCGAATAGTGCAGGTCGGCCACGACCAGGCAGCGCATCGGAAATCCAGGGGTGAGACGTCAAAATGCTCAGGGATTGCAAAATATCTGAACGCAAGAAGCAGACCAGCCGCATCTCTCGCCAATTCAATGCGGGCAGTATGCTGCGGCGCATCCGCGGGTGCAAGTATCGAAGCGTCGCCGGGCTGGACCGGATCATCGAATGCTGATGTCGTGGCGTATCCTCAACAACTCCTGTCCCCAACAGCTCGTCTTCCCATGACCGCCTTCAAGACCATTCGTGCGCGCGCCGAAAAACGCAAGGGCGGGCCCAAGGCGCTCGAAAAGCTGATGCCCGGAAAGCCCGACCTGAAGGGCCTCGCCAAACGCGGCGACGACCGTATCCTCGCGGAGATGACGAAGCGTGTGTTTTGTGCCGGCTTTGCCTGGAGCGTGATCGAGACGAAATGGGAGGGGTTCGAAGACGCCTTCCTGCGTTTCCAGCCGGCCAAGCTCACCTTCCAGCCCGAGGATTATTGGGAGGGCCTGATGCGCGACGCGCGCATCGTGCGCAACGGTGCCAAGATCATGTCGGTGCGCGACAACGCGGCCTTCGTCCAGGAGATCGCAAAAGGCCACGGCAGCTTCGGCAGGTTTCTGACGAAGTGGCCGCCGTCGGACCAGATCGGCCTGCTCGATCTCCTGAGCAAGCGCGGCAGCCGGTTGGGTGGCAATACCGGCCAGATGCTGCTGCGGTTCGTCGGCTGGGACGGCTTTGGGACGTCCAGGGACGTCGTGGCGTGCCTGCGCGATGCCGGTCTCGATATCGCCGAAGAGGTCAAGTCGAAGGGCGATCTGGCAAAAGTGCAGGCGCAGTTCAACGCCTGGGCCGAGGAGACCGGACTGTCCTACACATATCTGTCACGCATCTGCGCGCTGTCGGTTGGCGAGAACAGAAGCGAGTAGCGAATTCGGCTCTTGGAATTCAGCTCTTGGAATTCAGCTTGGAATTCGGCTCTTGGGATGTCGAATCATGTGCATCTCGTGGCGATCTGGTGCCGCAAGCGCGGCAGACGCGTCGCGCGATCACGAAATGCATTTCTCCGGAACATTTGTGCGCAGCACCTGTTCGGGAGATTGGGCCAGGCGAACATAGGCGCAGGGAACGCTCGCTTTGGCTCAGCTCAATGAAACCGACGTGACAAAAAACGGAGCAGCTCATGAAGCTCACATCCGAACAGGTGAAGCAGACCGTCAACCAGCTCGGCGCTCAGGTGCTGCCCGACGAGCATCCCGCCATGCCGCAGCTCAACAGCATGTTCGGCGAGCACACTTTCTTCGTCGATGAGACCGGGCTGAAGGTCGTCGAGCCTACGGCGCCCCCCGGCACCGAGCGCCAGAGCGGCGAAGTCGTCAGCCTCGCCGATTGGGGCGATTCCGAGCTGACACGCCTGATGGCGCACGAGCCCGAGCCGACCGGCGTGATCGTGGTGTTCGAACACGTGAGGCATTGATCGGGCCCAGCGGATCGACCTTCGGCGGCGAGTCTGAAAATCAGCCACCGTAGATTCGCGTGGCGAGCGCTCTACGTGGCTGTCTGCGTCCGCCGAAAGCCCGTCAGTTTGGTTCAGATTGCGAGAGTCAGCTGCGGCGGCTCCGCATCGTTCCCGGCCTGGAGGGACGACAGCGAGACCCCCAGCAGCCTGACGCTCTTGGGCAGCGGCATCTCGACTTCGAGCAGGCCGCAAGCCAGCCGCTCAAGATCGTCCCGGCCTGCAATCGGCGAAAGAGCGGACCTGCTGCGCGTGATGATCTCGAAGTCGGCAAACTTGATCTTCAAGGTGACGGTGCGGCCACGGCTGCCCGTCGCCTCGCAATGGCGCCACACCTTGTCGACCAGCGGCTTGAGCTCGAGGACCAGCGCGTCGAATTCGGTGAGGTCGCTTGAGAACGTCGTCTCCGCGCCGATGGACTTGCGGACCCGGTTGGCCCGGACCGGCCGTTCGTCGACACCGCGCGAGATCCAGTAGTAATAGGCGCCCGACTTGCCGAAATTGGCATTCATGAACTCCAGCGTCTGACGACGAATATCGAGACCGGTGAACATGCCGAGCGCGTTCATCTTCGCGCCCGTGGCCGGGCCTATCCCATGGAATTTTCCGACGGGCAGGGTCTCGACGAAGGCGGGTCCCATCTCCGGTGAGATCACGAACTGACCGTTGGGCTTGCGGTGATCGGAGGCGAGCTTGGCCAGAAATTTATTGTAGGAGATGCCGGCCGAAGCGTTGAGGCCCGTCTCGGCCTTGATCCTCTCGCGGATCTTGAGTGCGATGTCGCGCGCCAGCGGGATGCCTTGCAGGTTTTCGGTCACGTCGAGATAGGCCTCATCGAGCGACAAGGGCTCGACGATCGGGGTATGCTCCGCGAAGATGTCGCGGATCTGCCTAGAGATTGCCTTGTAGACCTCGAAGCGCGGTTTGACGAAGACCAGATCGGGACATTGCCGCTTCGCCGTCACCGATGGCATGGCGGAGCGAACGCCGAACTGGCGGGCCTCATAGCTGGCGGCCGCGACGACGCCACGTTCCGCGGAGCCTCCGACCGCGACGGGCTTGCCGCGCAGGTCCGGATTGTCGCGCTGTTCCACGGACGCGTAGAAGGCATCCATGTCGATATGGATGATCTTGCGGACGGGCGAGGCCTCGCCGGCCACCGTGTCGGATTCGCTCATGGAAAGATGATACAATTGAGGGATTAGAAGCGCGAGGTGATGTGTGATTCACCGAGCAATCTCAGGCTTGTGAGTAGCAAGCATGGGCATGCGATCTAATATGAGGTCGCGGAGGACAGCCCATGCAATACAGCTCCGAACTCATTCGAACGATGCGTCAGGCGCTGGAGGCCGTGATGGCCAGCGTGCCGCCCGATCAGTCGGTCTTCGGCCTGAAGGCGGCCGTCGCCGAATGCATCCTGAAGGCGGCCGCACACGGCCAGACGTCGTACGATGGCCTGGTCACGTCGGCTTCCGACCAGGTCCAGGCGATCATCTCGATGCTGACTTGAGCGTAGGCGCGCGCTGAGCAGGCGATGACCCCAGCCTGCATTGGAAGAGACTGGCGCACCCGACACGATTCGAACGTGTGACCTTTGCCTTCGGAGGGCAACGCTCTATCCAGCTGAGCTACGGGTGCTAGTCGAGGTTCATTTAGCCGATTGGCGGGGGGCGGGCAACCGCTTCCGCCGTCTCCTGCCAGGCTGATTTGGGCTAGGCTGATTTACGGCCCGCGCTGCCAGGAACCGGGACGCCGTCCCGCCCGAGCTTGGCGAACTCGGCGAGCAGCCGTTCGGCACACATGATGCGGTTGCGGCCGAGCCGTTTGGCCGCATAGAGCGCCTCGTCCGCCGCGCCCAGCAGCCGGTCGGGGCTGTCGTCGGTTTCGTCCGGAATGTGGCTGGCGACGCCGACACTCAGGGTGACATGGTCACCGGCCCCGATGGCGCCGTGGGTGACCCGCAAGGCCATCACGGCGCAGCGGATCTCGTCGGCGATGACGCAGGCGGCATCGCAATCCATGTCCGGCAGGATCAGCGCGAATTCCTCGCCTCCATACCGGCTGGCGAGATCGAGCGGGCGCACGGCATGCCGGCTGACGACGGACGCGACCGCGCGCAGGCATTCGTCGCCGCTCTGGTGCCCGTGGCGGTCGTTGAACAGCTTGAAATGATCGACGTCGACGAACAGCAGCGCCATCGGCTTCTGCGTCCGCTGGGCGCGGGCCCATTCGCTCATCAGCATCTGGTCGAACGCGCGACGGTTCGACAGGCCGGTCAGCCCGTCCTTGGTGGCAAGCTCCTTCAGGGCCATCTCGGCGCGCTTCTGGTCGGTGAGGTCGCGCAGCGTCTCCACCACCGCAATCAGATGGCCGGCTTCGTCGTGGATCGGGCCGGCGTCGATGGCGAGATAGAGCTGGCTGCCGAGCTTCGGCATCACGCACCAGTTCTCGGCACTGAAGCCGAGCCCGTTATGGCCGCGCGCGCCATACTCCGAATAGAACTCCGGAAGCTGTTCAGGGCGGTCGAGCGCGACAAGGTCGGCGAGGCAAGGGCGCCTGGTCTCGTAGAACGCCTGCCAGTGCTTATTGGTGCCGATCACCTCGGAGGCGGCAACGCCGGTCAGCCGCTCGCAGGCTCTGTTCCAGATCACGACGCGGCGCTTGGGGTCGATCACGAAGGTCGGCACCACCAGATGCTGCATCAGCCGCACGGCATAGGAATCCGCAACGTCGACTGTCTTGGTTGACGTTTTCCCCGGCTTCGCCATGTCAGGCCACCGCCGCCACCGGCAAGGTATGGCTCGGGCCGAACAGCTTCCGCACTTCGCTGGCCGGCTTCGGTCTGCTGAAAAGATAACCCTGCATCTCCGTGCAGCCGAGCGCGCGCAGCATCTCGCGCTGCGCCTCGGTCTCCACGCCCTCCGCGACCGTGGTCATGTTGCTGGCGGCGGCGATGTTCACCACCGCCTGCACGATCACGGGCGCGCCGCTCGTCTCGGCGATATCGGCGACGAAGCAGCGGTCGATCTTGATCTTGTCGAACGGAAAGCGCTTCAGATAGCTGAGCGAGGAGTAGCCGGTGCCGAAATCGTCGAGCGCGATGCGCACGCCGATGGCGCGGAGCTGGTGCAAGATCGAGAGCGCCGCCTCGTCGTCGCGGATCAGCACGGCCTCGGTGATCTCGAGCTCGAGCCGGCACGGGGCAAGTCCGGAATCCGCGAGCGCGCCGGCGATCCGCAGTGCCAGCGTGTCGCATTTGAGCTGTACCGGCGAGACATTGACCGCGACGCGCACATGCGCCGGCCAGGTCGCGGCCTCGTTGCAGGCCATGCGCAGCACCCAGTCGCCGAGCTCGTTGATCAGGCCGGTGTCCTCGGCAATCGGGATGAACTCCGCCGGCGACACCATGCCGCGCTCGGGATGCCGCCAGCGCAGCAGCGCCTCGCAACCCGTGACATCGTTAGTGCGCAGGTCGACCAGCGGCTGATAGTGGATATCGAAGCCGCCGTTCACCAGGGCCTGGCGCAGATCCTGCTCCAGGCTCAGGCGCGCCTTGGCGCTCGCATCCATCTCCGGCTCGAAGAAGCGGTGGGTGCGGCGTCCCTCGGCCTTGGCGCCGTACATCGCGAGGTCGGCATTCTTGATGAGCTGGTCGAGATCGGTGCCGTCCTGCGGCGCCATCGCGATGCCGATGCTGGCGTCGGTCGAGAGCTGATGACCGAAGCAATGATAGGGCCGGCGGATCGCCTCGAAGATTCGCGTCACGAATGACACCACGTTGGCGGACGACTCGATCCCGGTCTGGATCACCGCGAATTCGTCGCCGCCGAGCCGCGCGATCAGGTCGCCCTGTCCGAGGCAGCCGCGGATGCGGGCCGCGATTCCCTTCAACAGTTCGTCGCCGACGTGATGACCGAGCGAATCGTTGATGCCTTTGAATTCGTCGACGTCGATATAGAGTAGCGCGAACTGGCTGCCGCCGCCGACCTTCTCAAGTTCGCGCTCGATCTGCTCGCGGAATAGCGTCCGGTTCGGCAGGTCGGTGAGCGCATCGTAATGCGCCATATGCGCGATCTTCTCGTCGGCGCGCCGCCGTTCGGTGACATCCTCGACGACGTTGATGAGGTAACGCGGCTCGCCGGATTCGTCGCGGATTCGGATCCGGGTCGAGGTGATGTAGCGTAGCCCCTTGGCCTGGCTCTGCCAGGCATGTTCGTCCTTGAACAATCCCTCGGCCGCCTTCAGCGCCTTGCTGTCGTCGTCGGTGACGACCCTGGCGGTAGCTTCCGGGTACATGTCGAACGGAGTCTTGCCGACGATGTGATCACCTGATTGGCCGAATTGCTCTTCGGCGGTCCGGTTGACCAGCAGATATCGCCGCGTTTGAGCATCCTTCACCGTGATCTGCGACGGGATGTGATCGATGATCTCGCGCAGGAACATGTAATTGCGGTCGCGTTCCTGCTCCAGCTTGCGGCGCTCGGTGATATCTTCGATCGTGGCCACCCATCCGCCCTGCGCGAGCGGAGTGTTGATGACCTGAAAGGCGCGGCCACTCGGCAAGTGATGGCTTCTGGTGGAGACCGTGCCTTCCGCGACGATCCTCATGACTTCGGCGCAAAATGCCTCGACATCGCCGTCGAACGCGCCGCGCTCCTTGCGATGATACATCGCCTCGCGGATGTGACAGCCGGGCTTGATGACATCGTGAGAGAGGCCGAACATGTCGGCGTAGCGGCGGTTGCAGGTGACGATGTAGCCGGCGGCGTCGTACAGGATCAGCCCCTGCGACATGTTGTTCAGGGCGGTGTCGAGCCGGCCCCGCTCCGCTTCCAGCCGCTGCTGCGCCTCGCGGTTCTGCCGGTTGATCTGGCGAACGATCAGGAACAGGATCAGCGCAATCACTGAGGCCGAAAGCGCGGCGGTGGTGACCATGAAACCGGTCTGCTGCCGCCAGTCGGCCAGCGCGGAGCTCGTGGTGTTGGTCGCGACGATGACCAGCGGGAAATGCGAAAGCGAGGCCCCGGAGCCGAGGCGATCCTCGCCGTCGATCGGGCCCTTGACGCGCAGGGTGTGCCGGCCGCCTTCGGCCAGCATCTTGCGCATCAGCGGCGCGTCCTTGAAGTCCCTGCCGATCAGCTCTTCGACATGCGGATAGCGCGACAGCATCTTGCCATTGCGGTCGAACAGCGAAATCGCCGTGCCCTCCGCAAGCGCAACGGATGCGAAATAGTTCTGATAGCTGTCCGGATCGATCCGGCGGACCATCGTGCCGAAGAAGCTGCCGTCCACGCCGTTCAGCCGGCGCGCGACGACCGTGGTCCATTTGCCGATGATGAAGCTGCGAACCGACTCCAGAATCACTGGTTCGGCCATCGGATTCGATTTGAAGGTCTGAAAATAGGCGCGCGAGGAGACGTTGATCTTGGGCAGCGGCTGGGCCCGCGACCAGTTGATCAGTTCGCCGTCGGCATCGTAGATCGCGATGTCGCCGAGGTAAGACACGGAGCTGATCTTGCTCCGCAGCATCTGGTTCGTCGCAGGTCCGGACATGCGCTCGCGGAACATCGCGGCCGAACTGATCTCCGGCAAATTCATCTGCCCGATCACGTCGGCGGCGACGACGTCGGAATCTTCAAATTGCTGATCGAAGTGCCGCGCGATCAGCTGCACCGTATTTTCCAGCTCGCGCTCGCGGTTGGCCAGGGTACGTTCGCGAAATTCGCCGACGGCCATGGCGGTCACCGCGAAGATCCCCGCGACCAGCAACACGCCGCACAAAGTGAGCCACAGCACCGGTCCGCGCCGAATCGCTGCCTCCCAGCCGTGCTTCGCGGCTAGGAACATTCCGGCTGCAATCCTTGCAAAGACCTGGCGCATTCCCCCTCCCTGAAGGGACAGGGATACACCACACAAATGGCGTAAAGCTTAGGAAAGCCAGTTACCTGAGCGTTAATCTCGTTGCGTGATCGCAGTCGCGTCCAGCGAGTTGCCGCGCTGCATCATGAATCGTGCGTTAATGCGAGCTGCCCGCGCTCTTGTCGCCGCCGAGATTGCGCAGCCGTCCGACCACGCCGGTCGGAAAGAAGTAGACGCTGGCGATGAAGAGCAGCCCGAGCCACAGCAGCCAGCGGTCCGGATGCAACAGCCCCGGCAGCAGCGGCAGACCGGCTTCCGACGCCGCCTTGGAGGCGACGCCCATCAGCGCCTGCAGATAGTTCTGGGCGAGAATGAAGATGGTGGCGCCGATGATCGCGCCGTAGATCGTGCCCATGCCGCCGATCACGACCATCAGGAGAATGTCCAGCATGATCGAGAAGCTGAGCGAGGTATCGGGGCCGGCATAACGCAGCCACAATGCATTGAGAATGCCGGCGCCGGCGGCGACCAGTGCGGCGATGCAGTTGGCGTAGCTCAGGTGGAAGACGGTGCGGAAGCCGAGCGCCTCGGCGCGGAAGCGGTTTTCGCGGATCGCCTGCAGCACGCGCCCGAACGGCGAATTCACCACCCGCAGCAATGCGAGGATCATCAGGGCCGAGACGGCGAACACCAGATAGTAGGTCAGGATGCGGCCGTTGACTTCGAATCCCAGCACGTTCCTGGAGATCAGCACCGTGCCGGGCCTGAGCAGCTCGGGCAGTTGAAAGCTGCGCCCGTCTTCGCCGCCGGTCAGCCAGGACAGCTGCGAGGCCAGCACCTGGAAGGCGGATGCAACCGCGAGCGTGATCATGGCGAAAAAGATCGCGGCGACCCGCAGCGAGAACAGTCCGATCGCAAGCGCAAGCAGCGCGGCAAGCGGCAGGCCGATCACGATGCCGGTTGCAACCGCGCCCCAATTCGGGCCCATCCCGTACAGCGCGATCGCGATCGCGTAGCTGCCGATCCCGTAGAACATGGTGTGTGCGAACGACACCGAGCCGGTATAGCCCAGCAGCAAATCGTAGGAGGCGACCAGCGCGGCGAAGACGCAGATCTTGGCCGCGACGTTCAGCGCCTTCGCCCCGGGGAACAGGAACGGCGTCGCCACCAGCGCCAGGATGATGAGGACGAGAACGAGCGTGAGTACGCGGCTCTTCGGCGGATCGCCTGACAGGATCATCATCGGCTGGTCACCGCATAAAGGCCGCGCGGCCGCCACATCAGAATGGCGACCATCAGCAGGATGTTGGAGACGAGGGCGAGCTTCGGCACCAGGAAGCCACCGTAATTGGCAATCATCGCCACCAGGATCGCGCCGATGAAGCAGCCGCCGATCGAGCCGAGGCCGCCGATGATGACGACGATGAAGATCAGGACGGTGAGGTCGTCGCTCATGGAGGCGTGAACCTGCTCGCGATACAGCGCCCACATCACGCCGCCGAGGCCGGCCAGCGCCGACCCCGTCATGAACACGCCGAGGAACAGGCGGCGAATGCGATAGCCGAGCGCCTCGACCATCTCGCGGTTCTCGACGCCGGCGCGGATCAGAAGCCCGAGCTTGGTCCGGTTGAGCACGAGCTGGATCACGATGAAGACGGCAAGGCCGATCAGCGTCGCCAGCACGCGGTATTTCGCGATCGCGACGTCCCCGAGGATGAAGGAGCCGCGCAACGACGTCGGCAGGGGCGTCGGGATGATCTGCGGCCCCCACACCGCATACAGCGTCTGCTCGGCGACGATCAGGCCGCCCGTCGTCATCAGGATCTGCTTTAGATGCTGGCCGTAGACGGGCAGGATGAGCACCCGCTCGACAATCAGGCCGAGCGCGCCGGAGACCGCCATCGACAGCAATGCCGCCGGCGCCAGCACCGCGAGGTTGATCCACAGCGAATCCGCCTGGAGGGAAGCGGCGAACGGCGCCAGCACCAGGGTCGCGACATAGGCCCCGACCGCGATGAAGGCGCCATGGCCGAAATTGAGCACGTCCATCAAGCCGAACACGAGCGTGAGACCGGAGGCCATGATGAAGATCATCATGCCCATCGCGAGGCTCGCGGCTGTCAGCGTCAGCCAGGTGCTGGGGGAGCCGATCAGCGGGATCATCACGAGGGCGACGGCGATCGGCAGCAGGATCGGCGCGATGTCGCGCTTCTGCTTCGGCAGCGGGTCGGTTGCGGCGAGCTCGGTCATTGATGCGTCTCCAGGCTCAGGCCGAGCAGCCGCTCCTGCAGCGGCACGTCGGAGGCCAAGGCCGCCATCTCGCCGCGATGAACGATGGTGCCGTTGTCCATCACCAGCACGTCGTCGCCGAGCTCGCGGGCGGCAAAGAAATTCTGCTCGACCATCAGGATGGTGGCGCCCTTGCGCTTGATCTCCTTGAGGCACTCGATCAGCGCCATCACGATCGCCGGCGCCAGCCCCTTGGTCGGCTCGTCGATCAGCAGGAGCTTGCGCGGTTCGACGATGGCGCGGGCAATCGACAACATCTGCTTCTGTCCGCCCGAGAGACTTCCCGCGCGCGATAGCCAGAACCGGCGCAGCGCCGGGAAGAAGCCAAAAATCCAGTCGAGCTGGGCGTCATCGAGCGGCCCGGCGCGCGCCGCCAACACCAGGTTCTCCTTCACCGTGAGGTCGGAAAACACTGCCATGCTCTCCGGCACGTAGCCGACGCCGAGCCGCGCGATGTCGGGCGTCGCACGGCTCTCGATGCGCTCGCCGGCGAGGCTGATCTCGCCGGAGGAGGCCTGCCAGAGGCCCATGATGGTGCGCAACGTCGTGGTCTTGCCGGCGCCATTGCGGCCGAGCAGCATCGTGGTCTGCCCCTGCGCGACAGCGAGGTCGATGCCCTGGAGGATGTGATAGCGGCCGATATGGGTGTGCACGCCGGAGAGCCTCAACAGATCGGTCATGCTGCGCCCCCTGCAACTTTATTCCCTTCAGATGTCTTGGGCGCGACGCCGAGATAGGCTTCCTGCACGATCGGTGACGCGATCACTTCGGCCGGCGGACCGTCGGCAACAAGCTGCCCGTTATGCAGCACGATGATGCGGTCGGCGAGCGATCGCACCACGTCCATCTTGTGCTCGACGAGCAGAATGATCCTGCTCTTGTCCTGCTTGAGCTGCGCGATCAGGTTCAGCACGACCGGCACCTCGTCGATGCTCATGCCTGCGGTCGGCTCGTCGAACATGAAAACCTTCGGTTCGAGCGCCATCATCAGCGCGACCTCGAGCTTGCGCTGATCGCCATGCGACAGTGCGGTCGCGGCGACGCCACGGCGGCGGCCGAGCGCGACCTGATCCAGGATAGCATTGGCGCGGGCGATCAGATCGCGGCGGACCATCCAGGGCCGCAGCATGTCGTAGTGAGTGCCGTTGGCGGCCTGCACGGCAAGGCGCACGTTCTCCTCCACCGAGAGGTTCGGAAAGAGGTTTGTGAGCTGGAACGCGCGCCCGAGGCCCGCGCGCGTCCGCATCGGCGCGGAATGCTGGGTGATGTCGGTGCCATCGAACAGAATGCTGCCGCTCGACGCGCGGAGCTGGCCGGAGATCAGGTTGAAATAAGTGGTCTTGCCGGCGCCGTTCGGGCCGACGATCGCGGTGAGCTCGCCCGGGCGGAAGCTGCAGGTGACGCTGTTGACCGCGACATGGCCGCCGAAGCGGATGGTGAGGTCGCGGGTTTCGAGGGTCAGCGTCATGGGTCTGGCAATGATGAGAGGAGAACTTGTCCGCGATCACGCTGCGCTGCCTCCCCCGCTTGCGGGAGAGGCACAGGCGGCCTACGGCCGCCGTTCTTGAAAGAACGCGATGCGGAGCATCGGCTACTGAGAGGGTGTCTCCGCAATCGAGAACCCCCAGGAGGACAGAGCCCTCTCCCGGCCTCTCCCGCAAGCGGGAGAGGTGGAGAAGCACCTAGCGCTTGTTCTTGATCGGAACGTCCATGTCCTCGATCTTCAGCTCGCGCACCGGCTCGAGCACGGCCCAGGCGACGTTCGGATCGACCTTGACCTTGAAGTGATACATGCTCTGGAGCGCCTGATGGTCTTCCTTGCGGAACATCATCTTGCCCTTCGGCGTGTCGAACTCCAGGCCTTCCATGGCCGTGATCAGCTTCTCGGTGTCGGTCGACTTCGCCTTGGTGACGGCGGCGACGACGGACATCGCTGCGGCGAACCCGCCCGCGGTGAAGAAGTCCGGCGGCGCGTTGAAGCGCTTCTGGTGCTCGGCGACGAACCAGTCATTCACAGGGTTCTTCGGGATCGCGTAGAAATAATAGGTCGCGCCTTCCATGCCGGGCAGGCCCTTGTAGGCGGCGAGCGCCGGCAGGATGTTGCCGCCGGTGGACAGTTCGATGCCGTAGCGCTTCGGATCCATGTCCTGGAGTTTTGCCAACGGATTGCCGGCGCCGGCCCAGATCACCCAGATCACCTTGCGGCCCGGCTTGTCCTTCAGCGCGTCGAACAGGCGCTGGCCGACCGCGGTGAAGTCGGTGGTGGAGGTCGGGGCATATTCTTCGGCGGCGAGCGTCGCGCCGGTCTTGCCGAGCGCCTCCTTGAAGGCGGCGACGCCGTCACGGCCGAAAGCGTAGTCCTGCGCCAGCGTCGCGACGGTGACGCCCTGCTTGCCGATCGCGACCGCGTTCGAGATCGCGTCCTGCGACGAGTTGCGCGCGGTGCGGAAGATGTAGCGATTCCACTTCTCGCCGGTAATCTGGTCCGCGACCGCGGGCTCGACGATCAGGATCTTCTTGTTTTCCTCGGCGACGGGCAGGATCGCGAGTGCCGCGGCCGACGAGGTCGTGCCGATCGCGATGTCGGCCTTGTCGTCCTGATAGGCTTCCGCGAGCGCGGCCTTGGAGAGATCCGGCTTGCCTTGGTCGTCCTTGGTGATGACAACGATCTTGCGCCCGTCGAGCGTCATGGTGCCCTTGGTGGCGTATTCAAAACCCATCTGCAGGCCGGTCTCGGTCTGCTTGGCATAGGCCTCGAGCGGGCCGGTCTTGCCGTAGATCAGCGCGACCTTGAGATCGTCGGCCTGTGCGGAGGTGCCCGCGGCGAGGGCGAGGATGGTTGTTGCTAAGATGAGCGATCGACGCACGGTGGTCCCTCCTGATGAATTCTTTGGCCATAGCGATTTGCACAACCGTGCGGACATTGCAATTCCACCTTCCGGCAGACCACGCGACGGGCATGTGTGACATTGTCCCGGCCCGGCCGCGCCGGATCGCTTCTGCCGAGGAAATCGGCAGATGCAATTATGACCTCACCCGTGGAACGGGTTGCTCAGGATTTGCAAAGTAACGATCAGGCTCGGGGTTACCGCCGATATCCGTTCGCGCGGGAATAGCCCTGCCGGTTCTGTTGCGTCGAGCGGTTTGTGACGCTGGCGCGTGCTTCGCTGGAGATGGGCGTTGCGAGCTTCAGCTCCTCCAGGAAGATCGGCCGGGAAAAATAATAGCCCTGCGCGTAACGGATCTTGGTCGCAGCCTGGAGGTAGGCGAGCTCCTCGTAGGATTCGATGCCTTCGGCGATCACGGTCATGCCGAGCGCTTCGCTCAGGGATTCGATCGCGCGCAGGATGCCCTGGTTGCGTGGGCGCTTATGGATATCGGTGATGAAGGAGCGGTCGATCTTGATCTCGTCCGCGGTGATGTCGGCCAGCGCCGAGAGCGAGGAATAGCCGGTGCCGAAATCGTCGATCGAGATGGCGACACCGAGCTTGCGGAACATCGGCAGGATCTCGGCCTGGAAATGATTCTTGGCGACGAAGGCGTCTTCCGTCACCTCGATCATGAAGCGCTGCGGAAAGCCGGTGTCGTCGAGCGCCTGGGCAAAGCTGCGCATGAATTCGGGGTTGCCGGCCTGCTTGGCCGCGACGTTGATGCTGATGGTCGCTTCCGCACCGAACGTCTCGTTGATCAGGTCGATCGACTTGACGATCTCGGCGAGCACGAGATGGGTCAGCTCGTCGATCAGCCCGAGTTCGGTGGCAAGATTGATGAACGAGCCCGGCGCCTGGATCACGCCCTCGTCGTCGCGCAGCCGCACCAGGGCCTCGATGCCCTTCACGTCCTGCGTGCGGATGTCGACCTTGGACTGGAAGGCGCAGCAGAAGCGTTTCTCGAGGATGGCCTGCCGCAGCGACTGCTCGATCTTCATCCGCGCCAGCGCCTCGCGCTCCATGCTGGAGTCGAAGAAGGCCGCCGATCCCTTGCCGTCATTCTTGATGCGGTACATCGCGATGTCGGCGTTCTGACGCAGTGTCTCGAAGCTTCGTCCGTGATCGGGGTAGAGGCTGATGCCGACGGAGGTTGAGGCGAACACTTCCGAATTGTCGATGAAGAACGGCGCGGTCAGCCGCTCCAGCGTCGACTGCATGAACTCGGCGACTTCCTCCTGGCTCTGGATCGGTGACAGCAGCAGCAGGAATTCGTCGCCGGAGATGCGCGACAGCATGTCCGAGTCGCGCAAGCCGCGTCCAAGCCGCTTCGACAGCTCGACCAGCAGGGCATCGCCCACCGCGTGGCCGTAATAGTCGTTGATGTGCTTGAAATTGTCGACGTCGAGAAAGGCGAGCGCAAAGCGCTCGCCGGCGCGACCCTGCGCGAGCAGGCTGGTGGCGCGATGTTCGATCACGCGCCGCGAGGGCAGGCCGGTCAGCTCGTCGAAATAGGCCGAGCGGAACAGCTGGTCCTCGAAATTCTTCTGCTCGGTGATGTCGGACGAGGCCGAGATCAGCAGCTCGCGTCCGTCGAAGCGGACCGGACGGTGGGTGGTCAGCAGCACTTGGCGTGCGGCTCCGTCGTGGAGCGCTTCCTCGGCGACGACCGCACGGCCGGAGCTCAGAGCCTGCCGGCAGGCTTCCTGGCGGGGCGCGAGATCGCGCGAGGGGCGGCTGCCGTCCATGCCGAGCTGGGCGGCCGCGACATCGTTGACCAGGAGAAGTTCGCCTTGCGCGTCCTGCACGGTCAGGCCGGCAGGCAGCATTCTAACGATTTCCTTGAGAAATCCGAGTTCGGCTTCGCCCGCGCCGGAATATTTGTTGTCGTTCATAGAAGTCATGAATCTTGTTGTTTCAGCACGCCTTTGCAATGGCCGCGATCTTGCGCGGTTCCCTCTTAAGTTTGGTTAAGGGGTCCGGAGAACTACGGTGGTATTTTGGGGCGATGCGACGCGCGCAGCCCATCGTCATTAACAGGGCGTCAACGCGTCCGGCGAAACCGCGAACGAAGCGCGCGAACGGCTTTCGGTTGCGCCGTGTCTAACCGTCCTTGGGGATGCGGCATTGCATGGTGCAATGAAGTCCGGTCCTGAGATAGGAGACCTCCGTCTTGCCGTCGAAGGCCGACAGCGCGGACTTCAACAGCTTGGTGCCGAAACCCGGCTCGGAGACCTTGTCGACGCTCGGGCCCTCGGTTTCATCCCAGGTCACGGTCAGACGGTCGTCGCTGACGGTCCATGACACCTGCAACAACCCGCGTGGCGCGGAGAACGCGCCATATTTGCCCGCGTTGGTGGCGAGTTCGTGAAACATCAGGGACAGTGTGACCGCAAGCTTCGGCGGCAGGAACAGCCGGTCGCCGTTCAGCGTGAAGCGGACATGGCCATAAGGGCCGAGCTCGGAGATCAGGAGGTCGCGAATGTCGCAGCCGGCCTTGTCGATCCGCGAGATCAAATCGTCGGTCGCGGCAAGCGACCGCAGCCGCGGATCGATCCGGGCCCAGATTTGCGGCTGATCGTGCAACACTTGATGCAGCACCGCATGCACCGTCGACAGCTTGTTCTTCAGCCGGTGCTGGAGCTCGTCGACCAGCAGCTTGCGATAGTCTTCCTCCTCGATCAGGCGTCTGGATATCCGGCGCTGCTCGACAAGGAGCGAGCGATAATGCTCGACGCCCCAGATGGTGAGGGCGCTGACCGCCCAATAGAGCGCCAGCAGGGCGAATCGCGCGTTATCGGCAAGGGCATCGCCAAAATTCACGACGACGCCGAGCACGCCGCCGACCAGCGCCGTGATGATTCCGATGCGGAAGCCGCCGAACGCGGCCGCAAAGAATACGGCCGGGAAATACGGCGTGAAATAGACGTCGGGCCGCACATGGGCGAGAGCCCAGCGCGCCAGCGTCGCAACCAGCAGGCAGGCGACCGCAAACGCGAGGCTCAGGCCGAGCGATGGCGGTGCCACGCCCTGCCAGCCCTTGCGGAATTCGTCGATCAGCTTCCCCATGCGCGATCCGGTGGCGATATGCGTTCGACAATCGAGCGGTCGCCAGGAATGTTACGCATGTCGCCGGCCCCAAGCAAAGCTTGCCTTGTCGGAAGCCGGCAGGAATAGTGCCTGCTGCGGCGCCAACTGTCGCGGCGCCGTCGTAGATCGGTGTCCGCCATTTGGCGTCAAGGGGTTCGAAAACAGGGACATTCCATGGGCAGGTTGGATGGCAAGGTCGCGGTGATCACGGGCGCGACGAGCGGGATCGGGTTGCGCACTGCTGAAGTCTTCGTTGCCGAAGGTGCCAAAATTGTGATCGCGGGCCGGCGCATACCGGAAGGCGAGGCGCTGGCGAAGCAGCTCGGGGCGAATTGCGTCTTCCGCCAGACGGATGTAACGGTCGAAGCGCAGATGCAGGCGCTGATCGCGCTCGCGGTGGACAAATTCGGCCGCATCGACTGCCTGTTCAACAATGCCGGCGGCCCGGCGCAGACCGGCGGCATCGAAGGCCTCGAGGTCGAGCGCTTCGACGCGGCGATGGCGACCCTGCTGCGCAGCGTCATGCTCGGCATGAAGCACGCCGCGCCCCACATGAAGAAGCAGGGCTTTGGCAGCATCATCAACAATGGCAGCATCGCCGGCCGTCTGGCCGGCTTCTCGTCGTCGATGGTCTATGGTGCGGCCAAGGCGGCGGTGATCCACCTCACCAAATGCGTCGCGATGGAGCTCGGCGAATCCAACGTCCGCGTCAACTCGATCTCGCCCGGCGCCATCGCGACCGGCATTTTCGGCAAGGCGCTCGGGCTTTCGACCGACGCGGCGGAGAAGACGCCGGCGGTGATGCGCGAGGTCTACAAGACCGCGCAGCCGATCCCGCGTGCCGGCCTTCCCGATGACATCGCCCACGCAGCGGTGTTCCTGGCCAGCGACGAATCCAGCTTCATCAACGGCCATGACCTCGTCATCGACGGCGCGATGACCGGCGGCCGCAACTGGAGCCAGCAGCAGCAGGGCTACGTGGCCCTGCGCAAGGCGTTCGATCAGGGGGCCGGATAATTTCGTCATTGCGAGGAGCGAAGCGACGAAGCAATGACGACTGCGATGCTCACACCGCCTCCACCCGCACCCGCAATCCGTCGCGCGGTTTCGGGATCGGCCACATCTGCCAGTCCGGCTTGTAGCCGGGCTCGAGCGATACCTCGATGTTCTGCAAGAAGTGCCGCGCGAAGCATTTGGCCTGCATGTAGGCGAAGTGCAGGCCGAGGCACATATGCGCGCCGCCGCCGAACGGGACCCAGGCGAAGCGGTGGCGGTTGCGCTGGGCCTCCTCGGTGAAGCGCAGCGGATCGAAGCGATCCGGCTCCGGCCAGATGTCCTTCATGTGGTGGGTGTAGAGCGGATTGACGCCGATCGCGGTGCCGGCCGGAATCGAAAAACCCTTGAAAGTGAAATCGCGCATAGCGCGGCGCGGCATTGAGGGCACCGGCGGCTTGATCCGCAGCGCTTCCTTGAACGCCATCTCCGACAGCGGCATCTTTTCGAGATCGTCGAAGCTGCTCGGCGCATCGGGGGCGAGCCCCAGCGCCATGACCTCCGCGCGAAGCTTGTCCTGCCAGTCGGGATTTGCCGCGAGCTCGCCGATGAACGAGGTCAGTGACGAGGTCAGCGTGTCGTGCGCCGCCATCATCAGAAAGCTCATGTGGTCGATGATGTCCTGTTCCGAGAGCAGCGCGCCGTCCTCGTGGGTTGCGCGGCAGAGCTGCGAGAACAGGTCATCACCGCCGTGATTGCCGCGTCGCAGCGGAATCTGCTCGCGGAAATAAGCGACGATGCGCTTGCGTCCCCTGACGCCGGCCGCCATCTGCGTGCCGGGCAGCGGTCGGCGGATCGGGGCGACGGCGGCGGCGACCATGTCGACGAAAGCGCGGTTGATCTCGTCGACCTCCGGCCCGATATCGGCGCCGAGAAAAGACGCGGCGGCGAGATCGAGCGTGAGCTGCTTCATCGCCGGATAAAGCTGCATCTCGCCGGGCTTTGCCTTCCACTGCGCGACGCGGGCGGCGATGCCGCGGTCGAGATCGCTCAGATACGATTTCATCGGTCCGGACTTGAATGCGACCGACAGCGCCTTGCGGTGCAGCCGGTGCTCCTCGAAATCCAGCAGCATCAATCCGCGCGGAAACAACAGGCCGAGCACCTTGTTCCAGCCATGGGTCGAGGAGAACAGCTTTTGCTGGTCGAACAGCACGAGTTCGTTGGCCTCGGGGCCAAGCAGCACGACATTGGTCTCGCCGAAGAAATGCGTGCGATAGACCAGGCCGTATTTGGCACCATTCGCCTCGATATGCCCCTTGGGGTCGGCGAGCACCTGGAAGGTCTTGCCGATGATCGGCCAGCCTTCGTCGCCGGGGATGTGGGTCAGCTCGTTGCGCTTGGGCGGAGTGAAGCCGAGCGCAGGCGCGGCCACATTCTGCATCGACATGACGATTGCTCCGGTTGGCGAGACCCGGCCAACATAGCACAATCCGTGACGAGGACTCTGCGCTACCGCTTCGCCGCTTCCTTCTGCAAATCCGGCGCATTGACGGCCGGAATCGCGACGCGGCCGGCGCCGGTCACCTTCAGCGCCTCGGCGGCCTTCTCGTTTTCCATGATCTTGGCCATCACGGCCTGTCCCGCGCGCTCGAAGATCGCGCGGTTCTCGATCACGAATTTTTGCGACTTGCGCAGGCCGTCGATGTAGCCGTTGATCTCGGGCACGACGTAGCGCGCGACAAGGTCCCAGCTCCGGCGCGTGTTCTCCGGGTTGGCCCAGTCGTGCACGAAGCCGATGACGGCACCGACTCCGCCGGAGACCTGCATCACGTTCTTGATCATCTTGACGAGGTCGTCGGGCGTGCCGATGACGGAGGCCGCGCCGTCGACGAAAGCGGTCTTGTCCACGGCCTCGTCGGGTGAGGCGAACGCAGTCAGGCCCGGCCGCTGTAGCGTGCCGACATTATATTCGTTGTGCCAGCGCATCAGCCCGGTGCCGGCCTCGCGGCGCGCCTGCTCGCGGGTCTCGGCGATGTGCCAGGTCAGCAGCACGCGCCAGTTCGCGCGATCGACTTTGGTGCCGTGCTTTTTCGCCGCGTCCTCGGCGAACTGCCATTGCTGCTGCAGCGACATCAGCCCCTGCGTCGTCATCGAACCCAGCGAGATGATACCGATGCCGTATTTGCCGGCGAGCGTCATGCCGGAGGGCGAGATCTGCGAGGCCACCACGAACGGCATTTCCTCCTGCAACGGCAGCAGCTGCAGCGCGGCGTCGTTCATGGTGAACCAGTCACTCTTCGCGGTGACGCGCTCGCCATTGAAGAGGCAGCGGATCACCCCGATCGCCTCGTCCTGGCGGTCGCGCTGCGTCATCGGATCGATGCCGAGCGTATGCGCGTCGGAGGCGAGCGCGCCGGGACCGGAGCCGAAGATGGCGCGGCCGCCGGTCATGTGGTCGAGCTGCACCATGCGCTGCGCGACGTTGTAGGGATGGTGATAGGGCAGCGACACCACGCCGGTGCCGAGCTTGATCCGCTTGGTGCGCTCGCCGGCCGCCGCCAGGAACATCTCCGGCGAGGCGATCATTTCCCAGCCGGAGGAATGATGCTCGCCGCACCAGAACTCGTCATAGCCGAGGCTATCCAACTGCTCGACCAGGTCGAGATCGCGCCGGAACTGGAGCATCGGATGCTCCCCGATCGGATGATGCGGGGCGAGGAAGGCTCCGAACTTCAGGCGCGCCATGGCGTTCTCTCCGGCTTGATTTTTTGCTTGTTTGTGGCGCGAAGCTACGTGCTGGAGACAGCGAACGCAATCGCGCGATGTCCCGCGCGGCGGAATGCAGCCATGCGTGTGTCGTCTCCCTCTCCGTGGCACGCAGAGAGTGGCGGAACGCGCGGGCATCCTACCTTCGAGGTAATCGCGGCACCGCATTAGGCCTGCGATGATCGGCAACGACATCCGAAAGGTCGCGCGCCGATGCATCAAACCGTCACAAAGCCCCTCGATACGTCGCGTCGCTGGTGGGTGCTGGCGATTGTCGTGGCCGCCCAGTTCATGTTCGGCGTCGATGCCTTCGTGGTCAACGTCGCCATTCCGACCATCGCGGTCGAGTTGAAGGCATCGCCTGCGCAGATCGAATCCGTCATCGCGATCTACCTGATCGCCTATGCTACGCTGGTCGTCAACGGCGGCCGGCTTGGCGACATTCACGGCACCAGGAACGTGTTCCTGGCTGGCCTGCTCGGTTTCACCCTGACGTCGCTGTGGTGCGGACTGGCGCAATCCGGTGCGGAATTGATCGTCGCGCGGCTGACACAGGGTGCTTCCGCCGCGCTGATGGTGCCGCAGGTACTGGCGACGCTACATCTCCTGTTCACCGACGAACAGCGCAACCGTGCCTTCGCCATCTACGGCATCGCGCTGGGGCTCGCGGGTGCCGCGGGCTTTCTGCTCGGCGGTCTTCTGGTCACGATCGATCTCGCCGGCACCGGCTGGCGCTCGGTGTTCTTCGTCAATGTGCCGTGCGGTCTCGTCATCGCGGCTGCGGCCTGGCGCATCATGCCCTCGGTGCCGCATCGCGCCGGCACGCGGCTCGATATCACGGGCAGCGTCGTCCTGTTCGCCGGATTGCTGTGCATGATCGGTCCGCTGCTGCTCGGTCACGATGTCGGCTGGGCGCCGTGGCTGTGGCTGGTGATGGCGATCGGCGCCGTAATTCTCCTGGCATTCCCAAAACTGGAGCATGCGGTCGCACGAGCCGGCGGCATGCCGCTGATCGATCTCTCGCTGCTGGCGGACGCCACTTTCCTGCGCGGCCTTGGCGCGGCGTTCTTTTTCTTCTGTGCCAATCTCTCGTTCTATCTGGTCATGACGCTGTTCATGCAGCGAGGGCTGATGATCCCGCCGCTCGCGGCCGGCATGGCCTTCATTCCGCTCGCGCTCGCTTTCGTCGTGGCCTCGCGCCATAGTGGTGCACGGGCGCGCCATCGCGGCACCAGGGTCTTGATCGAAGGTTGCGCGCTTCAGATTGCGGGCCTCGCGGCGCTTGCGCTTGTCGCGTTCTCTGTCGATGCGCCGTCCGCGCTCCTGCTCGCGCTCACTATGATCGTCTTCGGCTACGGTCAGGGCCTGGTGATGGCGCCGCTCTCCGGCGCGGTGCTCTCGACGGTGAAGCCTGCGGCCGCAGGTTCTGCCTCCGGCATTTACGGCACCACGGCGCAGATCGGAAATGCGGCCGGAGTGGCCGCAATCGGCGCCGTGTTTTTTGCCGCCGAAGCCGTGCAATCAGCGCGCGCAGGATTTCTCGTCTCGCTCGCGCTGTTCGTGACATTAATCATGATCTGCGCCGCATTCCTGGCGCGGATGCGCCGCGCATCTGCACGAAGTTGAGGCATCGCGGTTAATACGTGCGGATTTCTGCAGGTTTTCCTGCGATTTAGCGCGTCATCGACAGCACACGGTCTTTTTATTTTGCGCCGCAGCAACTATTTGGTTTGGGTGGACGTTGAACGTCGCCTGCCAGGAGTTGCCGTGTCGTTAACCAGAAATATCGATCTCTTGAGACGTCTGCCAAAGCTGGACGGATTGCGCCTCGCCGAGTTTGGCCGGAGCGCCGATGCGTCCAGTCCGTTGCAAGAGGTCACGGGCTTCGGCGACAATCCCGGCAATCTGCGCCTGTTCGCGTTCGTGCCGCCGCAACTGCAGAAGCCGCGTGCGCTCGTCGTCGTGCTGCACGGCTGCGGCCAGACGGCAGCAAGCTACGACCTCGGTGCCGGATGGTCGACGCTCGCCGAGCACTACGGCTTCGCGCTGTTGATGCCCGAGCAGCAGCGCATCAACAACAGCAACACCTGCTTCAACTGGTTCAATCCGGAAGACACGGCGCGGGATAGCGGCGAGGCGTGTTCGATTCGCGAGATGATCGCGCATATGACCGAAACGCATCGCATCGATCCCCGCCGCATCTTCATCACGGGCCTGTCGGCCGGCGGCGGCATGACGTCGGTGATGCTCGCGACCTATCCCGAAGTCTTCGCGGCCGGTGCGGTCATCGCGGGACTTCCCTACGGCATCGCGACCAATCTGCGCGAGGCGCTCGACGGCATGTTTCATTCCCCGGAGCGGCCGGCGCGCGAACTTGGCGATCTGGTGCGGCGGGCCTCAGATCATCGCGGGCCCTGGCCCAGGATCTCGGTGTGGCACGGCAGCGCCGATCGCACCGTCAACCCCGGCAATGCCAACGAGATAGTCAAGCAATGGCTCGACCTGCACGATCTGCCTGAGGCGCCGATGGCGGAAACTGACATCGACGGCTATCCGCGCCAGGCCTGGTGGAACAAGGACGGCGAGACTCTCGTCGAGTCCTACGCCATCACCGACATGGCCCACGGCACGCCGCTCGGCCTGGCCGACAACGACCAGCGCTATGGCGTGGAAGGCGCGTTCCTGATCGAGGCCGGCATCTCCTCGTCCTATCACATCGCCAAATTCTTCGGCCTCACCGGCTGGATCCCCGACGCAGCCAAGAAGGCCGAGCCGACGCCGGCCCGCTCGTCCGCGCCGCATCTGGCCCGCTCGATCCGCGCCGCTGTCGCCGAAGAGCCGGCCGAGCCGAAGCGCGAGGACGCCCGCGGCTTCGATCTCGGCCAGATCATCACGCGCGCGCTCACCGCCGCGGGATTGATGAAATAAGTCAGGCCGTCGCGCCGATCCATTCGATCGGCGTCGCCGTCACCTCGCCGCCGGCGACCTTGCGCGTCATCTCCTGATAGGCCTTGAAGAAGTCGCGCGATTGCAGCGCCTTTTGCGCGGCTTCGTCGCTGACGCTGGCGAGATGGAAATAGCTGCCATTGTCGCGGTTCTTCAGGACGCGATAGCCGATCCGTCCTTTCAGCTCCGGATCGCCGTCGATCGCCTTGATGAAGCGGCCGACCTCCTGGTGCCAGGCCTCCGTCGTGCCGTTCTTGAATTCGTATCGGATCATGAAGTGCTTCATGTGACGCTCCCTGTTGGCGTTGTGCGTCATCATCTGCGTGCTGGATGCGATCCTGCAAGTATGGACAAAATTGATAGTATGGACTTTTTCGGCGTCGCTCCTATGCTCGGCCAAAGCGTTTTCGAGCGAAGTGGATACCGGTTCGCGTGAAGAAAACGCGTCAAAACAAAAAAGCTCGCACATGGAGGAAACGACATGGCCAGGGAAAGGACAAAGACTGTCCCCGCGCGCAACTGTCCGGTCGCGGCCTTTCAGAAGATGATCAGCGGCAAGTACAAGCTGCGCATCGTCTGGGACCTCAAGGACGGCCCGCGCCGCTATGGTGAAATCCGCAGCGGCCTGCTGCGCGGCACGGAAGGCAGCGCCGAGATCACCCCGCGCGTGCTGAGCCGCGAGTTGAAGGCGCTGACGGCGAGCGGCCTGATCGATCGCAAGGATTTTGGCGAGGTGCCGCCGAAAGTCGAGTATCGCCTCACCCGCAAAGGCAAGAGCTTTGTGCCCGTCGTCGCCGCCATCCGCGACTGGGGCGACCGCAACCTGAGCCAGCCCGCGGCGTTCGCAGACGCCGCGGAATAGACGCTCACATCTCGCCGGTGATGAACGGATTGGTCATCCGCTCCTGGCCGATGCTCGAGCCGGCGCCGTGGCCGCAGATGAAGCCGACATCGTCGCCGAGCGGAAGCAGCTTGGTCTTGATCGAGTCGATCAGGGTCGCATGACTGCCGCCGGGCAGATCGGTGCGGCCGACCGAGCCCGCGAACAGGACGTCGCCGACATGGGCGAAGCGCAAGTCCTTGTTGAAGAACACCACGCTGCCGGGCGAGTGGCCGGGGCAATGATAGATCTCGAACTGGAGATCGCCGATCGCCACGCTGTCGCCTTCGTCGAGCCAGCGGTCCGGCTCGAAATTGCGCACCCCGCTCATGCCGAAGCGCGCGCCGCTCTCGACCACGTTGTCGAGCAGGAATTTGTCCGCGACGTGCGGGCCCTCGATCGGCACCTTCAGCGCGTCGCGCAGTTCAGCCGCGCCGCCGACATGGTCGATATGGCCGTGAGTGAGCCAGATCTTCTCCACGGTGACGCCGGTCTGCTTGATGGCGTCCAGGATCTTCGGCACGTCGCCGCCGGGATCGATCACCACGGCCTTCTTGGAAGGCTCGTCCCAGATGATGGTGCAATTCTGCTCGAACAGCGTCACGGGGACGATGATCGCGCCCGCCTTCGCGCCTGCCTGGGCTTGTGTCTCGTTTTGCTCGGTCATGGCGCCACAATGCCGATTTTTGTCATGCCGCCAAGCAAAAGATTTGTCCCGGGGCTCGGGAACAGCCGCGGACATCGTCACACGGCCGTCCCAATTCGCCTGCTGTTTTGAACCGGGGCGCTCCTTCCGCGTTCTCCCGCGCGAGAAGCAGTTTTTGGATGGATTTCCCGCATGGCTCAGGGCGGCAGCAATTGGTGGCGCGACGGCATCTTCTATCAGGTCTACCCGCGCTCCTTTCAGGATTCAAACGGCGACGGGGTCGGCGATCTCGCCGGCATTTTGCAGCGGCTGCCTTATGTGAAATCGCTCGGCGTCGACGCGATCTGGCTGTCGCCGATCTTCCCCTCGCCAATGGCCGATTTCGGCTACGACATCTCCGACTACACCGGCATCGAGCCGCTGTTCGGCACGATGGCGGATTTCGATGCGCTTCTTGCCGCCGCGCATGACAACGGCCTCAAGCTGATCCTCGACCTCGTGCCGAACCACACCTCGGACCAGCATCCCTGGTTCGTCGAGAGCCGCTCCTCGCGCGACAATCCGAAACGCGATTGGTACATCTGGCGCGATCCGGGCGATGGTGGCGGCGTGCCGAACAATTGGCTGTCCGAGTTCGGCGGCAGCGCGTGGCAGTTCGACGAGACCACCGGTCAATACTACTATCACGCCTTCCTCGCCCAGCAGCCGGACCTCAACTGGCGCAATCCCGATGTCCGCGCGGCGATCTATGACGTGATGCGGTTCTGGCTGGAGAAGGGCGTCGATGGCTTTCGCGTCGACGTGATCTGGCACCTGATCAAGGACGCCAAGTTCCGCGACAACCCGCAAAATCCGCATTATGTCGAGGGCCGGCCGCCCAACGAAACGATCCTCACGCAATATTCCACCGACCAGCCGGAGGTGCACGACGTTATCGCCGAGATGCGCCGCGTCACGGATGCTTATGATGCCCGCGTCCTGATCGGCGAGATCTATCTGCCGCTGCATCGCCTGATGGCCTATTACGGCAACGATCTCACCGGCGCGCAGATGCCGTTCAATTTCGCGCTGCTCCAGACCTTCTGGAGCGCGCGCTCGATCGAGAAGATCGTCGAGGATTACGAGAAGGCGCTGCCGAAGGGCGCCTGGCCGAATTGGGTGCTCGGTAATCACGATCGCCCGCGCGTCGCAAGCCGCGTCGGGCCGGAGCAGGCCCGCGTCGCCGCCATGCTGCTGCTGACGCTGCGCGGCACGCCGACGCTCTATTACGGCGACGAGATCGGCATGCATCAGCTCGCGATCGCGCCTGAGGATGTGCGCGACCCCTTCGAGAAGAACGTGCCCGGCATCGGTGTCGGCCGCGACGGCTGTCGCACGCCGATGCAGTGGGATTCGTCCAACTTCGCCGGTTTCTCGGACGTCAGGCCATGGCTGCCGCTGCCGGAGGATCACATCCTCAACAACGTCGTCGATGTCGAAGCCGATTCACGTTCGATCCTGACGCTCTACAAGCGCCTGATCGCGTTGCGCAAGGGCTGTCCGCCGCTGGTCGCGGGCGACTATCATCCGATCGCGGCGCAAGGCGATCTCCTGGTCTATCGCCGCGAGGCCGAGGGCAGGGCGGTGATCGTGGTGCTCAATCTCGGCCCTGAGCCGATCGTGGTCACCACCAGCGCGATCAGATTTGGCAGCGAGATTCTGCTGTCGACATTTCTGGATCGCGAGGGGGAGCGGATCGAAGGCGTGCTGGATTTGCGTGGCAACGAGGGGGTGGTCGTTACTCCGCCATCTTAGCCTTCGCCGGGACGACGCTGTGGCACCTACCCCGGATGCTTGTTGCCCCGCACCGTCTTGTCGATATCGCTCCGCTTCAACAGATAATCCAATCCGCCGACGCGGTACCAGCGATAACCGTAGGGCTCCAGCACGACGCGATGCTGGCCGCGCTTGTCGGCGTGGCTGTGGTCCTCCGCGAGCAGATTGATCAGGTGCTCGCCGGCCTCGCCCGGCAGCCCCGCCGAGAACGCGATCTCGCGCGGCTTCTCGTCGAGATTGTGCACGAACAGCACGGAATTGTTGCGCCAGTCGTAGCGCATGATGAACACGGCGGGATCGCGCGTCGCGATGATCGAAAAATCGCCCCAGCCGATCTCCGGCACCTCCTTGCGCATGCGGACGATGCGCTCGGTCCAGTTCAGCATCGAGTTGGGATCGCGGCGCTGCTTGGCGACGTTGACGTGCGGATAGCCGTACGGTCCTTCGTCGATGACGGGCAAGGCCGGCTTGTCGCTGGTGGTGAAGCCGCCATGCGGCTCCGTCGACCATTGCATCGGCGTGCGCGCGCAATTGCGTTCCGGCAGCGAAAGATCATCGCCCATCGCGATCTCGTCGCCATAGCGGATGACAGGCGTTCCCGGCAGTGTGCACATCAGGCTGTAGGCGAGCTCGAGCCGCCGGCGGTCGCCACCCAGCATCGGTGCCAGGCGACGGCGAATGCCGCGGTCGTAGAGCTGCATGTCCTTGTCAGGACCGAAGCTTTTGAACACGGTGTCGCGCTGCGCCTTGGTCAATCGCCCGAGATCGAGCTCGTCGTGATTGCGCAGAAACAGGCCCCATTGCGCCGAGGCCGGCCGCGGCTTGGTCGCCTTCAGCGCTTTCCCCAGCGGCCGGGAATCGGACGAGGCCAGCGCATAGAACAAATGCTGGTTGACCTGGAAATTGAACATCATATGCATGCGGTCGGCATCGCGGCCGAAATATTCCATGTCCGTCTTTGGCAGCACGTTGGCCTCGGCGAGGATGATGGCATCGCCCTGCCGCCATTGCAGGAATTCACGAAACGTCCGCAGCATGTCGTACTGCTCGGCCGGCTTTTTCACCTTGGCGCCTTTGGTCGAGATGACGAAAGGCACGGCATCCATGCGAAAGCCTGAGACGCCGAGCTGGATCCAGAAGCCCATGATCTTCAAAATCTCGGCCTGCACGCGCGGGTTCGACGTGTTGAGATCGGGCTGGAAATCGTAGAAGCGGTGGAAGTACCAGGCGCCGGCTTCCTTGTCGCGTGTCCAGGTCGATTTCTGAACGCCGGGAAACACCATGCCCTGATTGGCGTTGGCCGGCTTCTTGTCGGACCAGACATACCAGTCGCGGTAGGGGGAATTCCTGTCGCTCCGCGCCGCCTTGAACCAGGGATGCTGGTCGGAGGTGTGGTTCACGACGAGATCGATGATGACGCGAATGCCGCGCTGCTTGCAGCCATGGGTGAACTCGACGAAATCGCCGAGCGTGCCGTAGCGGGCATCGACGCTGTAATAATCCGCGACATCGTAGCCGTCGTCGCGGCCGGGCGAGGTCTGGAACGGCATCAGCCAGATCGTGGTGATGCCGAGGCCGTGCAGATAATCGAGCCGGCGCAACAGGCCCTTGAAATCGCCGATGCCGTCGCCGTTGGCGTCCATATAGGTGCCGACGGACAGGCAATAGATGATGGCGTTCTTGTACCAGAGATCGTCGATCATGCGCGCGCAGCCTCGGTGGTTCCGCCGAGGTGCGGCGGCTGCGTGATAAGTGCGTAGGGGAGGGGAGGTTCCGCGCCACTGTCGTCCTGGACAAGCGAAGCGCAGATCCAGGACCCATTACCACAGGGCACAGTTTGACGAGGACTGGTGGTGATCCCCTCGTGCACCAACGATCCCTTGAGGTAATGGGTCCTGGCTTTCGCCGGGACGACGAGGGAGGAATCGGCTATCCTCCCGCCATGGACAACACCGCCCGCATTGCCATCGTGCCGCCACCCGACCGCCGTCAATCAGAGACGGCGCTGGCGATCGCGCGCGGCACGGCGCGGTTGTTGCGCTCGCTCGGCTTCACCTGCATCAGCGAATTGCCGCTGCCCTCGGGGCGGCGCGCCGATCTGGTCGCGCTGAACGAGCGGGGCGAGATCTGGATCGTCGAGATCAAATCGTCGGCGGAGGATTTGCGCGCCGATCAGAAATGGCACGAATACCGGGCGCATTGCGACCGGCTGTTCTTCGCCTTCACGCAGGACCTGCCTTGCGAGATCTTTCCGCAAGATACCGGCCTGATCATCGCGGACGCCTATGGCGCGCACCTGCAGTGTGAGGCGCCCGAGCACAAGCTCGCTGCGGCCACGCGCAAGCAGATGACGGTGCGGTTCGCGATGGCGGCGGCATTGCGGATCAACCGGCTGGTCGATCCGCAGGGGCATGCGGAGTTTTGGGAGTAGGCTCCGTCCGGATGTCTTTCCCCAGGTCACATGCCTGGAAGAGGTACCCGGTAAAATTTGAGAAGCTTCGGGACGATTTCGCTCAGACTGGCAACATCAGCGGTGGCTAACACCGAACCCTTGCTCGGCAACATGAAGATCAAGCAGCGACGTGACGCTTCGTTCTTTCATGAGCGGCAGCGGACGTGACGGGCCGCACATACTTCAGACGTACGGCACGGTATCGCTTGTTCCGCAATTAACCAGCCACAAGGAAACGTGCCATGAAAACCTTCCGCACCGCTCTCTTAACCTTTGCCGCACTAGCCGGACTGACGTCGTTCGTGACCTCGACGCAGTCTTCCTATGCTGGCGGACTCGGCCTCGATTGGCTTTCCAACAAGCCCTACGTAGAGTGTCTTAAGAACGTCCGAATGCTCGCCGACGTTGGTAGCATTCTGAAAGGGCCCGCGGACCGAGAGGCGAGTTACGAGCGGGGCCGCCACCAATGCAACCAGCGCTACTATGGTCATGAATAGACCGCCCGCGCTTCCGCCGAACTGCGATGCTGCCAGATTCAGCTCGTAGTCTCGGTCCAGTCACAACGTGCAAAAGCGACGTTGCGGGCTGCTCCGGCAAATGGCTGTCCCGGGTCACCGTCTTAGCCTCGGGGCCGACATCTGCGCGCCATGAGTAAAACGCCAAGGATTACCGCGGCGCGCGTTTGGCCAGAATCCGCTGCAACGTACGCCGGTGCATGTTGAGCCTGCGCGCCGTCTCCGAGACGTTGCGGTTGCACATCTCGTAGATGCGCTGGATGTGTTCCCAGCGCACGCGGTCGGCCGACATCGGGTTCGCCGGCAATTCGGACTTGTCCGAGCCGGTCGACAGCAGCGCCGCGACGACGTCGTCGGCGTCCGCGGGCTTTGAGAGATAATCGACCGCGCCCATCTTCACCGCGGTGACGGCGGTGGCGATGTTGCCATAGCCGGTCAGCACGATCGCGCGGGCGTCGGGGCGCTTCTTCTTCAGCGCCGAGACCACGTCGAGACCGTTGCCGTCACCGAGCCGGAGATCGACCACGGCGAATGCCGGCGCCGCCTTGCCGATCTGCGCCAGACCGTCGGAGACGGTGTCGCATGACGTCACCGCAAAGCCGCGCGTTTCCATGGCGCGCGACAGCCGCTCCAGAAACGGCTTGTCGTCCTCCACGATCAGGAGCGAGCGGTCGGTCTGTTCGTTCAGTTCGGCGATGGCGTTCAAGGTTTCGTCCTCTCTCCAGCGCTTCTACATATGGCGGCGCAATCGCGCGGTGCCAAGGGCGCCAATAGTCGATCGGCCCCGTTGTGCGACGCAAGGTCGCGGCCTATCCTATTGTTTCTTCGAAGGTCTCGATAGCCTCAAAACGCTCTCTCGGCCACGTGATCTGGACCACTGCGCCATGGTCCGGAAAGGTGCGGTTGGTGAACGAGACCTTGGCGCCGGTGCGCTCCAGCAAGGTGCGCGCGATGAACACGCCGAGCCCGAGGCCGCCGCCTTCGTCCTGGCTGCGCCGCCGCGACAAATAGGGCTCGCCGATCCGGTTCAGGATGTCAGGCGGAATACCGGGACCATCGTCGGAAATCACGAGCTCGATCGTGTCCTTGTTCCACCACGCATTCACCTCGACGGTGGTGCGGGCGAAATCGACCGCGTTCTCGACGATGTTGCCGACCCCGTAGAGGATCGCCGGATTGCGCGAGCCGACCGGCTCGGCCACGATGGCGACGGCGATGCGCACCTTGATATCCACGCCGAAATCGCGGTGCGGCGCCACCACCTCCTCGATCAGCTCCGAGAGCTTCATGCGGTCGAACGGCGCCCCGGTGGAGGAGAGCTGGGTGATCTTGCTCAATATGTCGCGGCAACGCTGCGTCTGCTCGCGCAGCGTCTTCAGGTCAGCGGCAAAGTTCGGCTCCTTCACCGTCTTCTCCAGCTCGCGCGAGATCAGGAAGATCGTCGCGAGCGGCGTGCCGAGTTCGTGCGCTGCGGCCGCGGCCAGGCCGTCGAGCTGGGTCAGATGCTGCTCGCGCGTCAGCACCAGCTCGGTCGCGGCCAGCGCGTCGGCGAGCTTGCGCGCCTCTTCGGTGACCTGGAACGAGTAGAGGCTGGTGACCCCGATCGCGAGCGCGATCGAGAGCCAGACGCCGACGAGATAGATCGGCGGCAGCACCAGCGGATCGTCGGAATCCCAGGGCAGCGGCAGATGGAAAAAGAACAGCACCGAGGCGCAGGCTACAGCCAGCACGCCGAGGCCGAAGGTGAAGCGGGCCGGCAGCGCGGTCGCCGAGATCAGCACGGGCGCGAGGAACAGGAACGAGAACGGGTTCTGGAGTCCACCGGTGAAGAACAGGAGACCCGCCAGCTCCACGATATTGAGCGCGAGCAGTCCGGCCGCCTGCATCGGCTCCAGCCGCTGCAGCGGATTGGACACGGTCTGGAGCCCCAGATTGAGCGCTGCCGACAGCGCGATGATGCTGACGCAGGGGACGATCTCGACGTTGAATTCCAGCCCCTGCGCCACGATGAAGATCGCGGCGAGTTGGCCCAGCACCGCGAGCCAGCGCAGGCGCAGGATCGTATCCAGGCGGATATGACGCTGCGCGGGGCGAAAGTCGGAAGCGGCAAGTTCGGTCATTTCGGCCAATGGGGCGGTGCCTTCTCGATCACAAGCGCGCGGCTCACGGAACCACCGGATTACAAGCCTTGCGCTCTCCGCTGCAATAGCAGAAGAACGCCCACCATGACTGAGAATGACAAGGCTTCAAGCTGGCCGACTGTCGCGGATCGCAGCCTCTCCGCGGCAATCGCGGTCGATCACCTCGTCAAGGTGTACAAGCAGACCCGCGCTGTCGACGACATCTCCTTTTCGCTTCCGCGTGGCAGCATCACCGGGCTGCTTGGCGGCAACGGCGCCGGCAAGACCACGACAATCGCGACGATCATGGGCCTGGTGCTACCGACCTCCGGCCGCGTGCAGGTGCTCGGGCATCGAATGCCGGAGGACAGCGCCTCCGTGCTGGGGCGGATGAATTTCGAGAGCCCCTATGTCGACATGCCCATGCGGCTCACGGTGCGTCAGAACCTCACCGTGTTCGGCAAGCTCTATGCGGTGAAGAACCTCTCCGACCGCATCGCTGAGCTCGCCTGCGACCTCGATCTCACCGAGTTCATCGACCGCGCCAACGGCAAGCTCTCCGCAGGACAAAAGACGCGCGTTGCGCTTGCCAAGGCGCTGATCAACCAGCCCGAGCTTCTGTTGCTGGACGAACCGACCGCCTCGCTCGATCCCGACACCGCCGACTGGGTCCGGGGTCATCTGGAGCGCTATCGCAAGGCGAACAACGCCACCATCCTGCTGGCCTCGCACAACATGCTCGAGGTCGAGCGGCTCTGCGACCGCGTCATCATCATGAAGCGCGGCCGGATCGAAGACGACGATACGCCCGAAGCCATCATGGCGCGCTACAACCGCACCACGCTGGAAGAGGTGTTTCTGGACGTCGCGCGCGGCCGGGTGAATGGTGCGCAGGAGGCGGTGCGATGAGTGAGGCCTTCCTCCATCGCGGCATCTCGCTCCATCGCATCGGCGCGATGATCCTGCGCTATTGGTACCTCTTGCTGTCGTCCTGGCCGCGGCTGCTCGAGCTGCTCTACTGGCCGGCGCTGCAGGTCATCACCTGGGGCTTCCTTCAGCTCTATATCGCGCAGAATGCAAATTTCTTCGCGCGCGCCGGCGGCACCCTGATCGGCGCCGTCATCCTCTGGGACATCCTGTTTCGCGGGCAGCTCGGCTTTTCGATCTCGTTTCTGGAAGAGATGTGGGCGCGCAACCTCGGCAATCTCATGATGAGCCCGTTGAAGCCGATCGAATTCCTGCTGTCGCTGATGATCATGAGCCTGATCAGGCTCGCGATCGGCGTCATTCCGATGACGCTGCTCGCGCTGTTCCTGTTTCACTTCAACGTCTATGCGCTCGGCGTCCCGCTGATCGCGTTCTTCTGCAACCTGATCTTCACGAGCTGGTCGGTCGGCATCTTCGTCTCCGGCCTGGTGCTGCGAAACGGCCTCGGCGCCGAGAGCATCGTCTGGACCTTGATGTTCGGCATCATGCCGCTCGCCTGCGTCTACTATCCCGTCAGCGTGCTGCCAGTCTGGTTGCAATATATTGCCTGGACGCTGCCGCCGACCTATGTGTTCGAAGGGATGCGGGCGCTGTTGATCGAAAACACCTTCAGGACCGATCTGATGCTGAGCGCGTTGGCCATCAACGCGGTGCTGTTGGTTGCATCTTTTGGGGCATTCCTTGCCCTTTTGCGCAGCGCCCGGATGCAGGGCTCGCTGCTGTCAGGCGGCGAATAACGTCACTTTCTCGTGGATTCAGCCCGGTTTGGGCACCTGGGCCACGTAGATGTACGGAACCATGCATTGACGCAATATTACGCATTCGGCAGTATGCTGCGATGCGAAGAGGAATATAGCGATGCCGATTGGTGAGTTTGGCGGCGCGCCGCCCCTGGTGGCCGAAGGCAGTCCGGTCCTGACGACGCCGATGTACTGGATGTACGAGATGGGGCAAGCCTCTCTCAATCCGGCGCGCGCGATCACGGACGCAACCAAGCTGCTGTTTCAAAATCCCCTCAATCCATGGGCGCGCACCGAGGTCGGCAAGTCGGTTGCCGCGGCCTGCGAGTTGTTCGAACGCACCACGCGGCGCTACGGCAAGCCGGAATGGGGCCTCAACGACACCGAGGTCAACGGCATCCGTGTCCCCGTCGAGGTCCGCTCGGTCTGGGAAAAGCCGTTCTGCCGTCTGCTCTACTTCGATCGCAAGTTCACCCGTCCGCTGCGCAGCCCGCAGCCGCGCGTGCTGATCGTCGCGCCGATGTCCGGCCATTACGCGACGCTGCTGCGCGGCACGGTCGAGGCTTTCCTGCCTGCGCATGAGGTCTACATCACCGATTGGGCCGATGCCCGCATGGTGCCGCTCAGCGACGGCCGCTTCGATCTCGACGACTACATCGACTACGTCATCGAGATGCTGCATGTCCTCGGCGGCAACACCCATGTGCTGGCGGTGTGCCAGCCCTCGGTTCCCGTCGTCGCTGCCGTTTCGATCATGGAAGCGCTGCGTGATCCCTTCGTGCCGACCTCGATGACGCTGATGGGAGGCCCGATCGACACCCGTCGCAATCCGACTGCGGTGAACAACCTCGCCCAGGAGCGCGGTATCGACTGGTTCCGCAACCACGTCATCACCAAGGTGCCGTTCCCGCATCCGGGCATGATGCGCGACGTCTATCCGGGCTTCCTGCAGCTCAACGGCTTCATCAGCATGAATCTCGACCGGCATATGGACGCCCACAAGCAGCTGTTCGCCAATCTGGTGAAGGGCGACGGCGACCTGGTCGACAAGCATCGCGACTTCTACGACGAATATCTCGCGGTGATGGATCTCTCGGCCGAGTATTACCTGCAGACGGTCGACACCGTGTTCGTGAAGCATTCGCTGCCGAAGGGCGAGATGACCCATCGCGGAACACGCGTCGATCCCTCCAAGGTCACGCGCGTCGCGTTGATGACGGTCGAAGGCGAGAACGACGACATCTCCGGCATCGGTCAGACCGAAGCAACTCACACATTGTGCAGCTCGATTCCCGATCACCGCCGCGTTCATTACGTCCAGAAGGGCGTCGGACATTACGGCGTGTTCAATGGCTCGCGCTTCAAATCGGAAATCGTGCCACGCATCCACGACTTCATGGTCTCGGCGGCGAATCCGAGCTCATTGCAGGCGCTCGCAGCCGAATAATCGCGTTTTTCGGCTTTCCCGCTGAAAATCGATGCCCTGTCGGAGGCTCCGACAGGGGCAAGTTCCCGCCAGATTCGCGGTATCTAGGTAGCTTTGTAGGAGTGAGTCCAACCTCACCCCTTGGGGGGTGCCGCATGCGCCGAACGGGGGCGAAAAAAGCCGGTTCCAACCCCAGTCTGTAGGGTCTCCCGGACGCCAGACCCCTGTATATTGGGCAAATGATTTGTTTTTGCGCCGAGCGCTTTCCCTGGCGGCGGTTATGGCAGAATCCGGGCGCTCTCCTGCCCCCCGGACTGACAGACATGGCCACTCGCGCACTCCTCTATCGTCGGCCCCACGAGCCGAAGACCCTCCTGATCACCCATGGATCGCAATATTTTGCGATTCGGCTGCGCCGGCATCGCCGCGCGCGCCGTTACACGCTCAGAATTCATCCGAGCGATCGCGAAGCCATCCTCACCATGCCGCCGCGCGGCACTCTCGCCGAAGCAAAAGACTTCGCGCAGCGCCACGGCGCGTGGATCGCGGCACGTCTCGGCCGTTTGCCGAAGGCCGCACCGTTCCAGCCTGGCACAGTGATACCGCTTCGCGGTGTTTCTCATCGCATCGTTTATCGCGCCGGCACCCGCGGTACGGTGTGGACGGAAGTGCGCGATAGCGGGGAACGCATTCTCTGCGTCGCCGGCGGCGTCGAACATGCGGACCGTCGCGTCAGCGACTTCCTCAAGCGCGAGGCGCGCCGCGATCTTCAGCGTGCCGCGGAATCCTATGCCGCCGAGCTCGGCGTCAAGGTGAAGCGGCTCTCGATCCGCGATCAATCCAGCCGCTGGGGCTCCTGCACCTCGGCCGGCTCGTTGTCGTTCTCCTGGCGCCTGATCCTCGCGCCGCCCTATGTGCTCGACTATCTCGCCGCCCACGAAGTCGCCCATCTCGTCGAGATGAACCACTCGGCGCGATTCTGGCGCGTCTGCGGCAAGGTCTGCCCGTCGATGGAGCGCGCCAAGAAGTGGCTCGATACATACGGCAACGATTTGCACCGGTACGGGGTCGAGGATTAAGGCTCGTTGATGCCTCATGTGACGCTGTCATCGCCCGCGAAAGCGGGCGATCCAGTATTCCAGAGGCGGCTGTTGTTGAATCGAGAAGCCGCGCCGTATTGGCTTCCCGCCTCCGCGGGGAATGACAGCCGCGCGCGCGATTCAAGCGTCTGTGCTGCCCGCACAAGCCGTTGATTTCGTTATCCTCGGCTACTGTGCATGGGGTTGTTTTCGCGTTTTTTTGTTTTGAGGTCACCAAGACCTCAGGTCTGCGCTAGCGATTCCCGCCGAACAGCCGGTCCATCAACCAGCCATCGAGTCCTGCGGCTGCTTCCGGACGCGCATTGGCACGCGTCGGCGGCGGACGATAGCCGCCGTTGCTGGCCGGTGCGGGTCCGGGCGCGGTCGCTGTCGGCGGCGACACTTGCGACGTCGCCTGCGCCAGGTTCGACAGGCCCCAGCCACCTTGCGAGCTCGGCAGCGCTGCCACCGGCACGCCCTCGTGCGCCGTCTTCATGAAGCGCGACCAGACTTCGACCGGCAGGCCGCCGCCGGTTGCTTTCTTGGTCGGCGAGTTGTCGTCATTGCCGAGCCACACGCCGGTGACGAGGTTGGCGGTGTAGCCGATGAACCAGGCGTCACGGTAGTCCTGGCTGGTGCCGGTCTTGCCGGCCGCCGGCCAGCCCGGGATCTCCGCCTTCTTGGCGGTGCCGCTGATCAGCGTTTCCCGCATCATCGCGTTCATCATGCCGACATAGCGCGGGTCGATCACTTGATTGTGCTCGTCCGCCTGGCGCATGTAGAGCAGCTTGCCACCGAGCGTCCTGATCCGCGTGACGACATGCGGCGTCGCCGTGAAGCCGCCATTGGCAAAGGGTGCATAGGCGCCGACCAGCTCGACCATCGAGACTTCGGAGGTGCCGAGCGCGATCGAGGCGTTGGGCTCGAGCTTCGAGGAGATGCCGAGCCGGTGCGCGGTGCGCACCACATTCTTCGGGCCGACCTCGAGGCCGAGGCGGATGGCGACCGTGTTGAGCGACGTCGCGAGCGCCTGGGTCAGCGACACCGCGCCGAAATATTCGTGGGTGTAGTTCTCAGGTCTCCAGCCCTTGACCTCGATCGGCGCGTCCTGCCGGAGGGTGTCGGGCGTCAGCCCCTGCTCCAGCGCGGTCAAGTACACGAACGGCTTGAACGAGGAGCCCGGCTGGCGCCTGGCGGTGACGGCGCGATTGTACTGGCTCTCGGAATAGTTCCGGCCGCCGACCATGGCGCGCACTGCGCCGTCAGGCGTCATCGCCACCAGCGCGCCCTGGCTGACGTTGAACTTCACGCTCTTGGCTGCCAGCTCGTCGATGATGGCGGCTTCCGCCACGCTCTGGAGCTTCGGATCGATCGTGGTCTCGACCTTGATGCTCTCGTCGATCTGGCCGACCAGATCGTCCAGCACCTCGCCGATCCAGTCGGCGACGTAGTTGATCGTGCCGGCGCCGACCGGCTTCACATTGTAGGAGGGTTGGCCGATCGAGGCCTGCGCCTGCGCCTCAGTGATGAATTTGGCATCGGCCATCGCCGTGAGCACGATTTTCGCGCGTGCTTCCGCGCCCTCGGGGTTGCGGTTCGGCGCCAGCCGCGAAGGCGACTTGACGAGGCCGGCCAGCATCGCTGCTTCCGCGACGGTGACGTTCTTGGCCGACTTGCCGAAATAGCGTTGCGCGGCGGCCTCGACGCCATAGGCGCCGGAGCCGAAATACACGCGGTTGAGATAGAGCTCCAAGATCTCGTTCTTGGAATGTTTGCGCTCCAGCCAGATCGCGAGCTCCGCTTCCTGCAGCTTGCGCGCCATGGTGCGCTCCTGGGTCAGGAACAGGTTTTTCGCCAGTTGCTGCGTCAGCGTCGAGCCGCCCTGCGACACGCCGCGATGGAGTACGTTGGTGACGAGCGCGCGCAGGATGCCGATGGGATCAATGCCGAAATGCGAATAGAAGCGGCGGTCTTCGATGGCGATGAACGCCTTGGGCAGATATTGCGGCAGATCCTTCAGCGAGACGTTGGCGCCGGCCATCTCGCCGCGCTGTGCCAGCATGCTGCCGTCGATGCCGACGATCTGGATCGTCGGTGGCCGCTTGGGGATTTCCAGCGACTGGATCGGCGGCAGATGGGCACCGACATAGATCACGACGCCGATCACGGCGATCGCGCCCCACAGGCCCAGCACCGCGCCCCAATAGACCAGGCGGCCGAGGCTTGCGCCAATGCGCGACTTCGATCGCCGCTTGGCACTGCCGCGGCCGGTCTGCGCCTTCCGCTCGCGCGGCGGCTCGTCGCCGGCATCCTCGCTCTTGCGCTTGGCGGATGATTTCGTTGATTTCTTCGGCTTGTCATCGCCGCCAGGAATCCGGTCGGCGGCGGTCAGGCGCAGATCGGCGAGTGCTGCAGGCAAGCCGAACAGCGGCTCCTTGCGCCCACCCTTTTTCTTTCCCAACCCCATACGCAAACGCCCGGTCAGCCCGCCCCGCCGCACGCTAGCGGTCGCTGTTTAAGGCCCGGTTACCCAGAGCTTAACGCGTGATTAGGAGGTGCGGCATTCGCCGGCCGCAGTTCCGCTGGGAGGTCGGCAGAGCTAGGATCGCCGGCATAAAACAAAAGGAAACTCAGATGGGCCACATCGATCCGACCAAGGAGATTTTCGCGCAGTTCCGGGACAACGACCGTCCCGGCCCGATCCACATGCTCAACCTGGTGCGCTTGCGCAAAGAAGCGGCCTATCCGGATGGCCGCAAGGCGAGCGGCGCGGAAGCCTATGCGGCCTATGGCCGCGAGAGCGGCCCGGTGTTCGAACGCCTCGGCGGCCGCATCGTCTGGCAAGGCAAATTCGAGTTGATGCTGATCGGCCCGGAGACCGAGCGCTGGGACCATTGCTTCATCGCCGAATACCCAAGCGTCGCCGCCTTCGTCGAGATGATCCGCGATCCCGTCTACCGCGAAGCGGTGAAGCACAGGCAGGCCGCGGTGGAGGATTCACGGCTCATTCGGCACGCGGTGCTGCCGGTCGGAAAGAACTTTGGCGAGGTGCCGGATTGATTTTCCGTCACGGCCGGGCTTGACCCGGCCATCCAGGCCTTCCTTTGCTGCCGCAAGAACGTGGATGCCCGGGACAAGCCCGGGCATGACGACGTTGAGGCAGTTGCCTACGAGAACTAACCCGCCGGACTCGCATCCTCAATGATCGGGCCGAACAGCTCCCAGCGTTCGCCGTTGAACTTCATCATCTGAAGCTGCTTGTTGACCCGGTAGTCGGTCGGTGAGGTGTTGGCCTTGATGCCGGGCAACGCGGTGTCGCTGGTCACGTCCTTCAGCGACGCGGCCTGCTTCATCACGTTCTCGCGCGTCAGGTCGTCGCCGCACTGCTTCAGCACATGGACCAGCAGCTGCGCCGTGCTGTAGCCGTAGGTGTTGAAGTTCGAATCCTTGTCGCCATCCGGATAATACTTGGCCATGAAGTCGAAATACCTCTTGAGGCCGGCATCGTCCTTCCAGGTCGGATCGAGCGGTTCCTTGCCGTAATTGACGCTGATCAGGCCCTTGGCGGCGTCGAGGCCGGCCGGCTTCAGCACCGCGCCGACCGAGGTGGCGTTGATGTCGACGATCTGCACCGGATGCCAGCCCATCTCGGCGATCTTCTTGATCGCCTGCGCCGCCTGCTTCGGCGTGGTGGCGCTGAAGAACAAATCGGCGCCGGCATCCTTGATCTTGAGGATCTGCGAGTCGACGGTCGGATCGGAGACTTCGTAGGAAGCTTCAGTCACGATCATCTTGGCAGCCTTGTCGCCGAGGCCGGCCTTGATGCCGTTCAGATAGTCCTTGCCGAGGTCGTCGTTCTGATACAGCACGCCGATCTTGGCGTTCGGATGCTCCTTCAGGATGTACTGTCCGTAGATGCGGCCTTCGACGAAGTAGTTGGGGTTGAAGCCCATCGTCCACGGAAAGTTCTTCGGATCCGTGAACCTCGAGGCTCCGGTCGCCGCGAACAGTTGCGGCACCTTCTTTGAATTGAGATATTTCTGCACGGCTGCGTTCACCGGCGTGCCGATGATCTGGAAGGTCAGCAGAACCTCGTCGCTTTCGACCAGCTTGCGAATCTGCTCCACGGCTTTCGGCGGCGAGTAGGCGTCGTCATACTGGATCAGATTGATCTTGCGGCCGTTGACGCCGCCCTGGTCGTTGATCATCTTGAAATAGGCGGCCTGGGTCTTGCCGATCGACGAATAGGCCGACGCCGGTCCAGAAAACGGCATCGTCTGGCCGACTTTGATCTCGGTATCGCTGGCACCCGGATCATATTTCTTCTGGGCATTGGCCGCCGAGACCGACAGCGCCAGGGTCAGCGCCGTTGCCGTGGCCAGATGCAGAATTCCATTCCTCATTCGCATTTCCTCATTGTTTATTGCCGGTGATCAATCGGGTGCGCTCATGCGCACGGGGCGTCACCGCTGAGGTCGAGTGTGAATGAGGCATTGCTGCAACGCAAGATGGGCGTGCACCCGCAGTTCGTAGGATACGCAACGTCTCAGCAAGTTCGTTAAGGTGGGCCCAGCCCCGGCGGATGCGCGAAGTGCAGTCCGCCGGGCGTAGCCCACCTATGAAATCTCCGAGAGACTAACCCGCTGGACCCGCATCCTCCATGATCGGGCCGAACAGCTCCCAGCGTTCGCCGTTGAACTTCATCATCTGCATCTGCTTGTTGACGCGGTAGTCGTTCGGCCCGGTGTTGATCTTGATGCCGGGCAGCGCGAAGCTCGGGGTGAAGTCCTTGATATTGGCGACCTGCTTCATCACGTTCTCACGCGACAGGTCGTCGCCGCACTGTTTCAGAACTTGCGTCAGCAATTCGGCGACGGAATAAGCATAGGTGTTGACGGTGTTGAGCTTGTCGCCTTCGGGGAAATACTTGTCCATGAAGGCGAAGAACGCTTTCACACCCGGATCGTCCTTCCACTGCGGATCGCCGGGCTCCTTGCCGTATTGGGTCGATATGATGCCCTTGGAGATCTCGAGGCCGGTCGGCTTCAGTGTCGCCGAGATCGGGCTCGCGTTGATGTCGAGAATGTGCACCGGCGTCCAGCCGAGCTCGGCGACCTTCTTGATCGCCTGCGCCGCGAACTTGGGTGTCGAGGCATCATAGAAAAGATCGGCGCCCAACGACTTCAGCTTGACCACCTGCGAGTCCACCGTGGGATCGGTGACCTCGTAGGAGACTTCGCCGACAATCATGCCGGCGGCCTTGTCACCGAGACCGCTCTTGAGGCCGGCGAGATAGTCTCGGCCCATGTCGTCGTTCTGATAGAGCACGCCGATCTTGGCGTTCGGATGCTCTTTGAGGATGTACTTGGCGTAGATGCGCCCCTCGGAAACGTAGTTGGGATTGTAGGCGATGGTCCATGGATAGTTCTGCGGATCGTTGAAGCGCGCGGCGCCGGTCGAGGCCAGCAGTTGCGGGATCTTCTTGCCATTGAGATACTTTTGCACGGCGGCGTTCGCGGCGGTGCCGATGATCTGGAAGGTGAACAGCACCTCGTCACCTTCGACGAGCTTGCGCACCTGCTCGACCGTCTTCGGCGGCGAATAGGCGTCGTCATACTGGATCAGATTGATCTTGCGGCCGTTGATGCCGCCCTGATCGTTGATCATCTTGAAGTAGGCGGCCTGGGTCTTGCCGATATTGGCGTAGACGGAATAGGGCCCGGAGAACGGCACGGTCTGGCCGATCTTGATCTCGGTGTCGCTCGCGCCGGTGTCGTATTTCTTCTGGGCGAGAGCTTGGTTGGCGGAGAACGCGAAGGCGAGCGCCGCCGTGGCAGTGATGAAGGCTCTGCGATTGCTCATGTGGGGTTGTTCCTCCTGACGGAATTTCCGACCGACGGTCTTGTCCCGTTGATTGCCAACGGTCGCCATCGCTGTCGGAGATTGTGGAGGAACGGCAGGCGACGCGCAAGGATCGCGGCGCCGCGCTATGGCGTCTCAGGCCAGGAACAGCGCTAACAGCGCGAGCGCCGCCGGTAGCGCCTGCACCATCAGGATGCGCGTGCTGACGGTCGCTGCGCCATAACCGCCGGCCACGATCACGCAGAGCAGGAAGAATGCCTTGATTTGGAACGCGAAGGCCGGATTGCCGTGCACCAGCCCCCAGACCAGGCCGGCGGACAGAAAGCCGTTATAGAGCCCCTGGTTGGCCGCCAGCACCTTTGTGGTCGCTGCCTTCTCCGGCGTGTTGCGGAAAACCTTCAAGCCCTGCGGCTTGTCCCAGAGAAACATCTCCAGGATCAGGAAGTAAGCGTGCAGTGCGGCGACCAGCGCCACCAGGATATTCGCGATCCAGACCAAGTTGAGCTCCCCCAGCGTCAGCTTTCGGGTGGACGCTAGCACGGCCGGCGTGGCAATTGCGATGGCGTGTTTCGATGCCATGGTGCCGCAATGCCCGCGCGACCGACCAAATCACTTGCAAGCTTCGGCCTCGATCGGCTGGCGACCCCGATCGGGATTGCGCTGCTGGTCACCGACGCTGCGGGCACCTTGCGCGCGCTCGACTGGGCGGATTACGAGCACCGCATGCGCGAGCTCTTGCGCCTGCATTACGGTGTGGTGGAGTTGCGTGACCAGCCCGCGCCCGCAGCCATTCGGACTGCGCTGTCGGATTATTTCGACGGCGATCTCGGCCAGCTCTCAGGCATCGCCTGGCGCATCGCCGGCACGCCGTTCCAGCAGAAGGTCTGGAATGCGTTGGCGCAAATTCCTGCCGGCACCACGATGAGTTACGGCGCGCTCGCCGCCAGGATCGACATGCCCAAGGCCATTCGCGCCGTCGGCCATGCCAACGGCTCCAATCCGATCAGCGTGGTGCTGCCGTGCCACCGTCTGATCGGCGCCGATGGTTCTCTGGTGAAGTACGGCGGCGGCCTCGAGCGCAAGCGCTGGCTGCTGCGGCACGAAGGCGTGGCGGTCTAAGAGCCCGCATAAGAATGTGTTGAGCAATCGGTGGCGCTGTGCCTCAAGCTTCGGATGTGGACCCGGGCGAGCCCTGGCCGACTTTCGACGTCCGGCGCGATGATGATGATTCAGCCCGGAATGACCAGAAAGTCACGCCGCCGGCTGAACCGCCTTGTCGCCGGCCATCACGTGGGTCAGCGCGCTCTTGATCGCGGCCTGGCGTGTCGGCGCGCTGATCTGTGCGCCCAGGAGATCGGTGACGTAGAACACGTCGCGGGCGCGCTCGCCGAAGGTCGCGACATGGGCTGAGGCGATGTTGAGGTTGAGCTTCGAGATCGCGGTGGTCAGCTCGTAGAGCAGGCCGGGCCGGTCGAGGCCGGACATTTCGATCACTGTGTAGCGGTCGGACCATTGGTTGTTGATGGTCACTTCCGGCTCGATCACGAACGGCCGCGCCTTGCCGCGCACGGTGCGCCGCGCCACCACCTCGGGCAGACGCAGCTTACCTTCCAGCACGTCCTCGATCATCTCGCCGATGCGCGTCGCGCGCCGTCCCTCGTCCTCGTCACGGTCGTATTCCCTGGAGATCGAGATCGTGTCGAGCGCGCGGCCATCGGTCGTGGTGTAGATCTGGGCGTCGACGATGTTGGCGCCGGCCGAGGCGCAGGCACCCGCGATGATCGACAGCAGCCAGGGATGGTCGGCGGCGAAGATGGTCAGCTCGGTGACGCCGCGCACCTCGTCGAAGCCGACATTGATCGCGAGCTTGTGGCCGGCCTGCTCGCTGGCACGGACGAAGCGCGCGTGCCGGATCTTGCGCGGCAGCTCGACCTTGAGCCAATAGGCCGGATAGTGCCGGCCGATATAGGCGTCGAGCTCCTCCGCCGGCCATTCCGCGAAGGCGTTACGGAATTCGGCGTATGCGGCCGTGAGGCGCTTGCCGCGGTCAACCTCCGAGAAGCCGCCCGTCAGCACCGGCTCCGTCTCGTAGTACAGCGAGCGCAAAAGCTGCGCCTTCCAGCCATTCCATACGCCTGGACCGACGCCGCGGATGTCGGCGGTGGTCAGGATCGTCAAGAGCTTCATCTGCTCGACCGACTGCACCACGGCGGCGAAATTCTCGATGGTCTTGCGGTCGGAGAGATCGCGCGACTGCGCGACCGTGGACATCGTCAGATGCTCCTCGATCAGCCAGGCCACGAGTTCGGTGTCGGCCGGACTGAAGCCGAGCCGTGGGCAAAGCCGTCGCGCCACCTTGGCGCCGGCGATCGAGTGGTCTTCGGGCCGGCCCTTGGCGACGTCGTGCAGCAGCGTCGCGATGTAGATCACGGAGCGATGCTCCGGCCGGATCTTGCGCATCAGGTCGCTCGCCACCGCGAATTCCTCGATGCCGCCGCGCTCGATGTCCTGGAGGAAGCCGACGCAGCGGATCAAATGCTCGTCGACGGTGTAGTGATGATACATGTTGAACTGCATCATCGAGACGATCTTGCCGAAGGCGCGGATGAAATGGCCGAGCACGCCGGTCTCGTTCATCCGCCGCAGCACGATTTCCGCGTTGTCGGATGTCAGGATCTCCATCAACAGCCGGTTGGCTTCGGGATTCTCGCGCATCTGCGCGTTGATCAGGCCGAGCGAGCGCGTCACGTCACGCATCGCGTCCGGGTGGAAGGCGAGATTGTTCTTCTGCGCCAGGCGGAAGATGCGGATCAAATTGACCGGATCGTGCTTGAAGACGTCGGGCGCGGCGACGTTGATGCGGTTGTTGTCGACGATGAAGTCGTCGCTGTCGGGCACCCGCCGCTTCACCGCGGTGGGGCGAAGCCGCGCCATCATCCGGCTCAGCACCGGCGCGGGCTTGGCCTGCTGGTCCTCGAGCTTGGCGCAGAGGATGGCGGTGAGATTGCCGACTTCCTTGGCGACCAGGAAGTAGTGCTTCATGAAGCGTTCGACGTCCTGCATGCCGGGATGCGAGGTGTAGCCGAGCCGGACCGCGATCTCGCGCTGGAGGTCGAAGGAGAGGCGCTCTTCAGGGCGGCCGGAGTAAAAGTGAAGATTGCAGCGCACCGACCAGAGGAAGTCGGCGCAGCGGCGGAAGGTGCGGTATTCCTGCGCGTCGAACACGCCGCGGTCGACCAGCTCGTCGGTGTCGCTCACGCGGTAGACGTATTTCGCGATCCAGAACAGCGTGTGCAGGTCGCGCAGGGCACCCTTTCCGTCCTTGACGTTGGGTTCGACCAGATATCGCGATTGACCGCCGCGGCGATGCCGCTCCTCACGCTCGGCGAGCTTTGCGGTGACGAACTCGGACGCGGTGCCTTGCACGACCTCCTTGTCGAAGCGGGCGACCAGCTCGTCATAAAGCGGCCGGTCGCCGGTAAGGAAGCGCGTCTCCAGGATCGCGGTGCGGATGGTCATGTCGCCGCGCGCCTGCCGGATCGACTCGTCGACCGAGCGCGTGGCGTGACCGACCTTCAGCCCCATGTCCCAGAGGCAATAGAGAATGGCCTCGGCGACCTGCTCACCCCAGGCGGTCTGCTTGTAGGGCAGGATGAAGAGCAGATCGATGTCGGACTCGGGAGCCATCAGGCCGCGGCCATAGCCGCCGGTCGCCACCACTGCCATGCGCTCGGCACCGCTCGGGATCGGCGAGCGGTAGAGATGACGAGTTGCCGCCGAATACAGGATGCGGATGATCTCGTCCTGCACGTGGCACAGCCGCTCGGCGCAGCGCCGGCCGTGACGGTCCTTCAGCAGGATCGTCTGTGCCGCAGCGCGCGACGCAATCAGCTCGGCCTTGAGCAGTTGCGCCATGGCCGTGCGGAACGCGTCCTCGCGTCCCTGGTGCTTCTCGGCAAGCGCATCGACCGCGGCGGTGATCCGCGCGGTGTCGAAGCGATCGTCCACCTCGGCCTTCTGCTCAGTCGCAACGCTGTCCATGTCTCACCGGATATAAGAGGCGGCCGGCCCTGTCACCCGCCATTCTCTCGCAATAGTCGTTCCATGCTGGAAAGGTGCGGCTTTGGGCAAAGCTGTTCTCAGCCGGCGCGCTTTCGAGGGATGGATTTTCTCGTTGACCTCTAGACATAACTCATTGAAAAACAATGAAGTTTTGAGGAGGCCGGGCATGATCAGGATTACACGACGCATACTGTTGGCGGGAGCGGTCGCTCTCGCAATGTCCCCCGTGGCGCGGGCGGCGGATCCGCTCAAGGAAATCCGTATCGACTGGGCGACCTATAATCCGGTGTCGATGGTCCTGAAGCAGAAGGGGCTCCTGGAAAAAGAGTTCGCCAAGGACGGCATCACCGTCACCTGGGTGCAGTCGGCCGGCTCCAACAAGGCGCTCGAATTCCTCAACGCCGGTTCGATCGACTTCGGCTCGACCGCGGGCTCGGCGGCGCTGGTCGCCCGTATCAACGGCAACCCGATCAAGTCGATCTACGTCTATTCGCGGCCCGAATGGACGGCGTTGGTGACATCAAAGGATTCCAAGATCGCTAATGTTGTCGACCTCAAGGGCAAGCGCGTCGCGGTAACGCGCGGCACCGATCCGCACATCTTCCTGGTGCGCGCGCTGCTTGGCGCAGGTCTCACCGAAAAGGACATCACGCCGGTGCTGCTCCAGCACGCCGACGGCAAGACCGCGCTGATCCGCGGCGACGTCGATGCGTGGGCCGGGCTCGATCCGATGATGGCGCAGGCCGAGGTCGAGGAGGGCGCGAAACTGTTCTACCGCAAGGCCGACGCCAACACTTGGGGCATCCTCAATGTGCGCGAGCAGTTTTTGAAAGACTATCCGGACGCCGCCCGCCGCGTGCTCGCGGTGTACGAAGAGGCGCGCAAATACTCGCTGGCGAATTACGACGAGCTCAAGAAGACCTTCATCGCCGTGACCAAGCTGCCGGAACCTGTCGTCGACAAGCAGCTCAAGGAGCGCACCGAGCTGACCCACAGCCGCATCGGCGCGCCCCAGCGCGAGTCGATCCTCGCCGCAGGCCTCGCCCTGCAACAGGCCGGCGTGGTCGATGCCAAGGTCGATGTGAAGGCGACGCTCGATGCTCTGATCGATGACCAGGTCCCGCTGCCGACGAATTAAGGTGCTCTTTCCCTCCCCCCTTGTGGGGGAGGGTGCCTCGCGAAGCGAGGCGGGTGAGGGGTATCTTTCCTCACGATCGGTATTGCGAGCCGAGAGAACCCCTCATCCGGCGCCATAGCCGACGCGAAGCGTCGGCGTTCTTTTAAGGACGGCGGCTGAAGGTCGCCTATGCCACGTTCTCCCACAAGGGGAGAAGGGAAAAGCAGCGGAGGGCGCGGCAAGAGTAGTGTTGCATTCCCTGACGAGACGCGCTTCCTACCGGCCATGATCTCTGAGGCGCCAGTCCTGCAACAGACCACGGAACCGGCCGAAAGCGCCGCCGCGCCTTCGTGGTTGTCGCGTTATGCGCGTCCATTGCTGGGTGTGTTGCTGCCGCTGACCCTCGCGCTCGGTTGGGAGTTCCTGGTCTGGCGCGGCTGGTCCAATGGCCGGCTGGTGCCGCCGCCCTCGCGCGTGTTTGCCACCATCGTTGATCTTGCCCGCTCCGGCGAGTTGGTCCGTCACATCGCCGCGACACTGTGGCGCGTTGGTCTTGGTTTTGCGTTCGGCGTGGTCGCGGGCACCTTGCTCGGCGCCATATCCGGCTATTGGTCGCTGGCGCGGCGGCTGCTCGATCCGACCGTGCAGGCGCTGCGCGCTATCCCCTCGCTGGCCTGGGTGCCGCTGTTCATTCTCTGGCTCGGCATCTTCGAGACCTCGAAGATCGCGCTGATCGCGGTCGGCGTGTTCTTCCCGGTCTATCTCGGCGTGATGGGCGCGATCCTCATCGTCGATCGCAAGATCGTCGAGGTCGGTCGCACCTTCCGTCTCTCTGGACCTGCCATGATCCGGCGGATCCTGCTGCCTGCGGTGCTGCCGGCCTATGTCGTGTCCTTGCGCGTCGGTCTTGGTCTGGGCTGGATGTTCGTGGTGGCGGCCGAGCTGATCGGCGCGTCCGAAGGCCTCGGCTATCTCCTGCTCGACGGCCAGCAGCTCGGCAAGCCCGCGCAGATCCTCGCCGCCATCGTGATCTTCGCGATCCTCGGCAAGCTCACGGACTGGCTGATCGAGATCGCGGCTGCGCCCTTCCTGCGCTGGCAGGACGCCTTCGGGCGTACGGTGGGAGCATAAGGCGATGCTGGCGCTCGACCGGGTCAGCAAGACCTATCCCAACGGCGTGCAGGCGCTGGCGCGCTTCTCCGCCGAGATCAGGCAAGGCGAGATCGTCGCCATCATCGGCGGCTCGGGCTGCGGCAAGTCCACGCTGCTGCGCGCCATCGCCGGCCTCGACCGCGCAAGCTCGGGCGCGGTGACGCTCGACAACGAGGCGATCGCCGCGCCGCATGCCAAGATCGGCATCATCTTCCAGGAGCCGCGGCTGCTGCCCTGGCTCAGCGTCGCCGATAATATCGGCTTCGGTGTTGCCGATGGGCCCGCGACCGAGCGGCGTGAAAAGGTGGCGCGTGCGCTCGAGCGTGTCGGGCTGGCCGAAAAGGCGCAGGCGTGGCCGCGCGAGCTCTCGGGCGGGCAGGCACAGCGCGTCGCGATCGCCCGCGCGCTGGTGCCGCAGCCCGAGGTGCTCTTGCTCGACGAGCCGTTCTCGGCGCTCGACGCTTTCACCCGCCGCGACCTCCAGGATCATCTGCTCGATCTCTGGGCCGACACGCGGCCGACGCTCATCCTCGTCACGCATGACGTCGACGAGGCCGTGGTGCTGGCCGACCGCGTGCTGGTGATGCGGCCGCGGCCGGGCCGGCTGTTCGACCAGATCGAGATCAATCTCGGCCGGCCGCGCGACCGCAATTCGCCGCTGTTCGAGAATTTCAAGCGGAGTGTGCTGACGTCACTCGACCGTTCGCTCGACCGCAGCGTGCCCGACCGTGACGCAACCCAGGGTCCCGGTCAGGCCATGTGGTGGTGACAATTTCGCTCCGAGCCGGTACATCGCAAGCCGGTACTTCGTAGAGACGATTTTCCCGGGAGAGACAAAATGGACGCCGCAGCACTGCGCCAGATGCAGGCCCCGATCAAGGAGCGCTACAAGACCGACCCCAAGACCGCGATGATCACGTTGAAGGCCAAGGGCTCGACCGACAGCGAGGGCATCGCCTGCAAGGTCGAGACCGGCCGCGCCATCGCAATGGCCGGCCTGCATCCCGCGACCGGCGGCTCCGGCCTGGAGCTTTGCTCCGGCGACATGCTGCTGGAGGCGCTGGTCGCCTGCGCCGGCGTCACGCTGAAATCGGTCGCGACCGCCATCGAGGTGCCCTTGAAGACCGGCAACGTCTACGCCGAGGGCGATCTCGATTTCCGCGGCACGCTCGGCGTCGACAAGGAGACGCCGGTCGGCTTCGCCGAGATACGCCTGCGCTTCGACGTCGACACTGATGCGCCGCAAGACAAGCTCGACCTGCTGCTCAAGCTCACCGAGCGCTATTGCGTGGTCTATCAGACCATCAAGAACGGCCCGAAGGTCTCGGTGTCGATGCAGCGGATGTAGCGAGCGAAGGCCGCTCGCTCGCCCAACAATTCGTGTCGTCTCGGCGAAGCCCGGGACGACAAAAGAAAAAAATGTCCCCCGAGCTCCACTTCATCCTCATCCTCGTTCTGCGCATGATGGTCGCGGCGGTGTTCGTCGTGACGGCTTCGATCATCACCGAGCGCTCAGGGCCGGTGATCGGCGCGCTGGTCGCGACCTTGCCGGTTTCGGCCGGACCATCCTACGTCTTCCTCGCGCTCGACCACGATGCCGCCTTCATCGCGCAGGGCGCACTGTCGAGCTTGCCGGTCAATGTAGCGACGATCTTCATGTGCGTTACCTATGTGGTGCTGGCACAGCGACGCAGCCTTCTGGTGAGTTGCGGAAGCGCGGTCGCGGTCTGGATCGTGTTCGCATCGATCATCAAGCAGTTCGACTGGTCGCTCACCGCCGGGCTCGCCGCCAATCTGATCGCGTTCGGCATCTGCATTCCGCTGCTCGCGGGCTATCGCCACGTGAAGATGCCGCTGGTGACGCGGCGTTGGTATGACGTGCCGATGCGGGCATTGCTGGTGGCGACGCTCGTCGCCATCGTCGTCTCGACATCGAGTTCGGTCGGCCCCCGCATCAGCGGCATCATCGCGCTCTACCCGGTCGTGTTCACCAGCATCATGGTGATCCTGCATCCGCGCGTCGGCGGCCCTCCGACTGCTGCGGTGCTGGCCAACTCCGCCTGGGGTCTGCTCGGATTCGGCATGGCAATCGCGGTGTTGCACGTCGGCGCCGCCCATTTCGGCTCCGCGATCGGGCTCTGCATGGGGCTTGCGACCTGCGTCGTTTGGAATCTGACGCTGTGGTGGAACGGGCGAAGGAAGCGATTGGCGCACTAGGCTCGTCATTGCGAGGAGCGAAGCGACGAAGCTATCCAGACTGCCGCCGCGAAGAGATTCTGGATTGCTCCGCTCCGCTCGCAATCACGATTGCGGAAGGACCGATCACTGCTTCGGCAGCTTGGCCTTCAACGCATAGAGCGCATCGAGCGCTTCGCGCGGCGACATCTCGTCCGGATGCAGTGCCTTCACCGCGTCCATCAGCAGTTCGGCCTCGCTCAGCGGGGCGGCTTCTGCGGCGGCGCGCGAGGGCACTGCGAACAGCGGCAGATCGTCGGCGAGCGCGCGCGCGGTCTGACCGCGATCCTGGGCTTCCAGCTTCGCCAGCACCGATTTCGCGCGCGTGATCACGGCTGGTGGCAGGCCCGCGAGCTTGGCGACCTGGATGCCGTAAGAGCGATCGGCCGAACCCGGCAACACCTCGTGCAGGAACACGACATTGCCCTGCCATTCCTTCACCCGCACGGTCGCGTTGAACATCCGCGGCAGTTTTGCGGAGAGGGCGGTCAGTTCGTGGTAATGCGTCGCGAACAGCGTGCGGCAACGATTGCTCTCGTGCAGGTGCTCGATCGCGGCCCAGGCGATCGAGAGGCCGTCGAAGGTCGCGGTGCCGCGGCCGATTTCATCGAGGATCACGAGCGCACGCTCGCCGGCCTGGTTGAGGATCGCGGCGGTCTCGACCATCTCGACCATGAAGGTGGAACGGCCGCGGGCGAGATCGTCGGCGGCGCCGACACGCGAGAACAGGCGGTCGATGATCCCGATCCGCGCGCGTGTCGCCGGCACGAAGCTGCCGATCTGGGCAAGCAACGCAATCAGCGCGTTCTGGCGCAGGAAGGTCGACTTACCGGCCATGTTCGGACCGGTCAGCAGCCAGAGCTGGCCGGATTTTTGCGCAGGGCCCGGCGAGAGGTCGCAGGCATTGGCGATGAACGGCTCGCCATTGCGCTTCAAGGCCTGCTCGACCACCGGATGACGGCCGGCCTCGATGGCAAAGCCGAGAGACGAGTCCACCTCGGGCCGCACATAGGTCTCGTCGATCGCCAGCTTGGCAAGCGACGTCGCGACGTCGAGCAGCGCAAAGGCGTGGGCGGCGGCGCGCAGCTCCTCGCTGATTGCCAACGCCTTGGTGCAGAGCCGCTCGAAAATTTCGAGCTCGAGCCCGAGTGCGCGGTCGCCGGCATTGGCGATCTTGGCTTCGATCTCCCCCAGTTCCGAGGTGGTGAAGCGGACCTGGCCGGCCAGCGTCTGGCGGTGGATGAAAGTCGCGTTCAGCGGCGCCGACATCAGCTTGTCGCCGTGCTGCGCGGTAACTTCGACGAAATAGCCGAGCACGTTGTTGTGCCGGATCTTGAGACCCTTCACCCCCGTGTCGTCGGCGTAGCGCGCCTGCATCGAGGCCACCACCAGGCGCGAGGCGTCGCGCAAGTTTCGCGTTTCGTCCAGCGCAGGCTCATAGCCCTGGCGAACGAACCCGCCGTCGCGCTTGATGAGCGGCAGTTGATCGTCGAGCGCCCGGGCGAATTCCGCCGCGAGCTCGCGCGATGGCCTTTGCAGCGCCGCCATCACCGCGGCGATCTCCTGCGGTGGCTGGTCGAGTTCGCCAAGCCGCGTCAGCACCTGGTCGGCGGCGATGATGCCGTCGCGCAGGCCGGCGAGGTCGCGCGGCCCGCCGCGGCCGACCGATATACGGGCCAGCGCCCGCGACATGTCGGGGGCGCCGCGCAGGATGCTGCGGATGTCCTCGCGCGCGGCCGAGTCGGCAACGAAGCTGCCGACGGCATCGAGCCGCCGCGCAATCGCCGCCGCATCGGTCAGCGGCGCGGCAAGCCGCTGCGCCAGCAGGCGCGAACCGGCCGAGGTCACCGTGCAGTCGATCGCATCGAGCAGCGAGCCGCGGCGTTCTCCGGCCAGCGTCCGCGTCAGTTCGAGATTGGCGCGAGTGGCGGGATCAATCGCCATGGTCGCACCCGAGGCCTCACGCGCTGGCGGCGACAGCGGCGGATGCTTGCCGACTTGGGTGCGGTCAACATAGGTGACGGCAGCGGCGGCAGCAGTGGCTTCCAGCCGCGTGAGCTGCGACAGTCCGTCCATGGTCGCGACGGCAAAATAGTCGCACAGCCGCTTCTCGGCGGTGGCGCCGTCGAAGACGTCGCGGGTCAGCGGCGTCACCGCCGGCAGCTCGCGCAGGGTCTGTCCGAGCTCGCTATCGTTATAGAGTGCGTCGGTGACGATCACCTCGTTCGGATTGATGCGCGCGAGCGTGGCGGCGAGTTCGCCGCCCGGACATTCCGTCACCATGAATTCGGCGGTCGAGATGTCGATCCAGGCGAGGCCAAAGCGGTCACCGCCCGCCGATGAGCGCGCGCGCGCGAGCGCCAGCAGGTAATTGTTGGCGCGCGCGTCGAGCAGCGTGTCCTCGGTCAGCGTGCCCGGCGTGACCAGGCGCACCACGCCGCGGCGCACGACGCTCTTGTTGCCGCGCGCCCTGGCGGCGGCGGGATCCTCGGTCTGCTCGCACACTGCGACCCGGTGGCCGCCGGCGATCAGCCGATGAAGATAATCCTCGGAGCGCTCGACCGGCACGCCGCACATCGGGATATCGGCGCCTTGATGTTTGCCGCGCTTGGTCAGTACGATGCCGAGTGTCCTGGAGGCGATCTCTGCGTCCTCGAAGAACAGCTCGTAAAAGTCGCCCATCCGGTAGAACAGCAAGAGGCCCTGATGCGCCGCCTTGATTTCAAGGTACTGTTCCATCATCGGCGTGACGCGCGCGGCGGCTTCCGCCTGCGGGGCGGCCGCTTCGTCGGGGGGCGGCACTGGGATCGGTTGTTGCATCGTCATGGGCGGCGCAACCTACAAAATTTCACCCCGCGCTCCTATCGCTTTGCCCGCGGAGGGGAGGTTTTCCACGTTGTCCGCACCGTGGCATGCGCAACTCGCGTGCGCCCCCCTCGGAACACGGGCGTATCGGTCAATTGACCTGCTGCGGGCGCCCTCCTAAAACTCCGTCGACATTGAAGAATTTAGGCCGGATCGCGGCATTCAGGGAGAACAACGATGCGTGACGTCTTTATCTGCGATGCCGTGCGGACCCCCATCGGCCGTTTTGGCGGCTCGCTCGCCAAGGTGCGTGCCGACGACCTTGCGGCGGCCCCGATCAAGGCTCTGATGGCCAAGCACCCCAATCTCGATTGGGCACAGGTTGACGAGGTCTTCTTCGGCTGCGCCAACCAGGCCGGCGAGGACAACCGCAACGTGGCACGCATGGCGCTGCTGCTTGCGGGTCTGCCGGATTCGGTTCCGGGCCAGACCCTGAACCGGCTCTGTGCCTCCGGCCTCGATGCGGTCGGTGCCGCCGGCCGCGCCATCCGTTCCGGCGAGATCGAGCTTGCGATTGCCGGCGGCGTCGAATCCATGACGCGCGCGCCCTTCGTGATGGGCAAGGCGCAGGAAGCGTTCTCGCGCTCGGCTGAGATCTTCGACACCACGATCGGTTGGCGCTTTATCAATCCGCTGCTGAAGGCGCAGTATGGCGTCGACGCGATGCCCGAGACCGGCGAGAACGTCGCCGAGGAATTCCAGGTCTCGCGCGCCGATCAGGACGCCTTCGCGATCCGCTCGCAGCAGCGCGCGGGCGTCGCGATCGCGGCCGGCTATTTCGCGGAGGAAATCACCCCGATCACGATTCCCGGCGGCAAGGCCGGGCCCGTTACCGTCGACAAGGACGAGCATCCGCGCCCCGAGACCACGCTGGAAGCCCTGACGAAGCTCAGGCCGATCGTGCGCAATCCCGGCACGGTGACCGCCGGCAACGCCTCCGGCGTCAATGACGGCGCTGCCGCGATGATCCTGGCGTCCGAGGCTGCCGTGAAGAAGCACGGCCTGACGCCGCGCGCGCGCATCCTCGGCCTCGCCTCGGCCGGCGTGCCGCCGCGCATCATGGGCATCGGCCCGGTGCCGGCCACCCGCAAGCTGATGGAGCGTCTCGGCAAGAAGATCAGCGATTTCGACCTGATCGAGCTCAACGAAGCCTTCGCCTCGCAGGGTATCGCCTGCATGCGCCAGCTCGGCGTGGCGGACGATGCCGACTTCGTCAATCCGCATGGCGGCGCGATCGCACTCGGTCATCCCCTCGGCATGAGCGGCGCGCGCCTTGCGCTCACCGCCGTGCACGGCATGGAAAAGCGCGGCGGCAAGCTGGCGCTCGCCACCATGTGCGTCGGCGTCGGCCAGGGCGTGGCCGTCGCGATTGAGAAGCTGAACTGACCGGACGGGTAGCGTTCCGTCATCCCGGGGCGGTGCATTTGCACCGAACCCGGGATCTCGAGATTCCCCGGTGCGCAATTACGCACCTGAGGTCTGGTCCTTCGGACCATCCCGGAATGACAGGGAGAAAGTAGCCCATGATCATCGCGCGCGAGCAGGACGTCACGGCCGCGGCATTGGCGGTGATGGAGCGGACGTCCGATCCCCGGCTGCGCCAGATCATGGTCTCCCTGGTCAAGCATCTGCACGGCTTTGTTCGCGACGTTCGCCTGACCGAGAAGGAATTCCGCGACGCCACGGCTGTGATCGCCGAACTCGGCAAGCTCTCGACCGACACGCATAACGAGGTCGTGCTGATGGCGGGCTCGCTCGGCGTCTCGCCGCTGGTGTGCCTGCTGAACAATGGCGATGAAGGCAACACGGAAACCGACCAGTCGCTGCTCGGACCGTTCTGGCGGTTGAACTCGCCACGGGTGGAGAATGGCGGATCGATCGTCCGCTCCGAGACAACGGGCGAGCCGCTGTTCGTCAACGGCCGCGTCGTGGACAGGGACGGTCGCCCCGTCGCCGGCGCCGAGGTCGACGTCTGGCACGCGTCGCCGGTTGGTCTGTATGAAAATCAGGACCCCGAGCAGGCCGACATGAACCTGCGCGGCAAGTTTACGACCGACCAGGACGGAGCCTTCTCTTTCCGCTCCGTGATGATGGTCGGCTATCCCATTCCGACCGACGGCGTGGTCGGCCGCCTCCTGGAGGCGCAAGGCCGACATCCCTATCGTCCCGCGCACCTGCACGCCCTGGTCTTCAAGCCCGGATTCAAGGTGCTGATCTCGCAGGTCTACGACCCCGCCGATCCGCATATCGATAGCGACGTGCAGTTCGGCGTGACCAAGGCGCTGATCGGCAAGTTCCTGCGCCATGACACGCCACATCCGACCGAGCGCGACGTCGCGACGCCCTGGTATTCGCTCGACCATGTCTACCGGCTCGAAGCCGGCGAGGCCGTCCTGCCGCGTCCGCCGATCAAATGGGGCGCAAAGCCGCTTCCCCCAATTAGTTATATCCTATAATGATTGGCGGAAGCGTAGACCGGTCGGAAAAGGGCCGGGGGAGGAGTTCGCCAATGACATTCATCTATCCCGTCGACACCAACACGGCGCATCCGTTGCCGCTGTCGCCCGAGTACAAGAGCTCGATCAAGCGCGCTCCGAACAAGCCCTTGATCCCGATGCGCCATACGCTGTCGGAGCTGACCGGCCCGGTCTACGGCCACGAGACCGTGCGCGAGGGCGACAACGACCTCACCACGCAACACACCGGCGAGCCGCTCGGCGAACGCATCATCGTGCACGGCCATGTGCGCGACGAGGACGGCCGCGGCGTGCCGAGTTCGCTGGTCGAGATCTGGCAGGCCAATTCCTGCGGCCGTTACGTTCACGTCCGCGACCAGCATCCGGCGCCGCTCGATCCGAACTTTACGGGCGCCGGTCGTACCGTGAGCGACGCCGCCGGTTACTATCGCTTTGTCACGATCAAGCCTGGCGCCTATCCTTGGGGCAACCATCACAACGCCTGGCGTCCCGCACACATCCATCTCTCGGTGTTCGGCCATTCCTTCGTCACGCGTCTCGTGACGCAGATGTACTTCCCAGCCGATCCGCTGTTCCCGTTCGATCCGATCTTCAATTCGGTGCCGGACGAAAAGGCGCGGGCGCGGATGGTGTCGTCGTTCGATCTCGAGAACACCCAGCCCGAATGGGCGCTGTGCTACCGCTTTGACATTGTGCTGCGCGGCAAGAACGCCACCCCTATGGAGAACCGTTAAGTGCAGGACAATGGGATCACGCCGTCGCAGACCGTCGGCCCGTTCTTCAAATACGGCCTGACGCCGACCGGCGAGTATGCCTGGAACGATGCGTTCACCAACTCGACCCTGACGCCCGACGTCACCGGCGATCGCGTCCGGATCGAGGGCCGCGTGTTCGACGGCGATGGCGTCGTTGTGCCTGATGTCATGCTGGAGATCTGGCAGGCCGACGCGCAGGGGCGCTTTGCCGATCCGCAGGACAAACGCGCGCTGCCGAATGCGAGCTTCCGCGGCTTTGCCCGCTGCGGCACGGACAAGGACGGCAATTATTCCTTTGAAACCATCAAGCCGGGTGCGGTGCCCGATCCCGACGGCAAGCCGCAGGCACCGCATATCCTGCTTGCGGTGTTTGGCCGCGGCATGCTGCGGCATCTCTACACCCGCATCTATTTCAGCGACGAGGCCGGCAATGCCGCCGATCCCGTGCTGGCGGTGGTGCCGGCCGACCGCCGCGCCACGCTGACCGCAGTGCGCGAGGCCGGCAAGCCGGTTTACCGGCTCGATCTGCGGCTTCAGGGCGACAACGAGACGGTGTTTTTCGACGTGTGATCCCAGCCTCGTCCCGGACAGGCGGAGCGCCGATCCGGGACGACAGCGGAGGACGGGCCTGATTTCGCTGCCCGAAACCGTTCACCTGACGCCGTTTCCCGTACTTTTTCGGAGTTCGTGCGATGCAATTTCCGCGCGACGCAATCCCGTGTTTACCGTAATCCTTTAGGGTCCGTGGGATTCAGCGCGACCCATTGGATTGTTCCATGAAAATTCGCCTTTCGCTTTCTTCCGCAATCATTGCTTTCGGCATCGTTCTGGCGATCGGTTTCACCGCCGTGGTCTCCACCAGCCTTTACGCCTTGAAAGAGCTCAAGGTCGGCGGCCCGCTCTATTCCGACATCAAGCTCGGCAATGATCTCATCGCCGACATCCTGCCGCCGCCGGAATATGTGATCGAGGCCTATCTCGAGGCCACGCTCGCCATGCGCGAGCCCGACCAACTGGCGGCCCATGGCGAACGCCTGGTCCAGCTCCGCAAGGACTACGACGAGCGCAAGGCGTTCTGGGTCACCTCCAGCCTCTCGGCCGACCTGAAAACGGCCCTGGTGTCGAAATCCGACGCCGAGGTGCAGAAGTTCTGGAAGCTGTTGTCCGACCAGCTCCTCCCCGCCCTCAAGGCCAAGGACACGGCCGCTTCCGAGCGCGCCTACGCGCAGCTCAAGGACGCCTACACCGCGCACCGCGCCGTCATCGACAGCATCGTCGAGAGCGCCAACAAGCAGAATGCCGACATGGAGAAGCTGGCCGCGGACCGCGACAGCTCCATGCTTTATATCCTCCTCGGCGTCTCCGCCGCCGTCCTCGCCTTCATTGCGGCGGGCCTGCTCGGCGTCGCCCTCGGCGTGATGCGCCCGATCGTGCGCATGACCAGCACGATGCAAAAGCTCGCAACCGGCGATCTCGCCGCCGACATCCCTTTCGCGCACCGGCAGGACGAAGTCGGCTCGATGGCGGGCGCACTCCTGGTGTTCAAGCAGGCGGCGGTCGAGAATTCCCGCCTGCGCGAGGAGCAGTTGCAGAAGGCGCAGGAGGCGGCGCTCGCCAAGCGCGGCGCCCTGCACCAGATGGCCGAAACCGTCGAGCGCGAGACCGGCCGCTCGGTCGACACCGCGAGCGCCGCGACGCAAGGCGTGGAGCGTGCCGCCTCCAGTCTGTCCGAGATCGCAAGGTCGCTCTCGACACAATCGCAGGCGGTCGCAGCCGCCTCCAACCAGGCTCTCGGCAGCTCGCAGACCGTCTCGGCCGCAGCTGAAGAACTCAGTGCTTCGATCCGCGAGATCGCAACCCAGGTCGCGCGGACCAGCACGGTGACGAAATCGGCGGTCGCTGGTCGGGAACAGGCGCGCTCGACCATCCAGACGCTGGCCGGATCAGTGAAGAAGATCGCCGAGGTCTCCGACCTCATCGGCGGCATCGCCGGCCAGACCAATCTGCTGGCACTCAACGCTACGATCGAGGCGGCGCGCGCCGGGGAGGCCGGCCGTGGCTTCGCGGTGGTCGCCGCCGAAGTGAAATCCCTCTCCGACCAGACCGCCAAATCCACCGAGGAGATCGCGCGGCTGATTGCCGAGATCCAGGCCTCGACGCAGGCCGCAGTCGATGCCGTCGAAACCATGGGAGGTCACATCGTCGAGATCGACGGCGTTGCCACCTCGGTTGCCGCCGCGATGGAAGAGCAGGACGCGGCGACGCGAGAGATCACGCGGTCGATCTCCGAATCGGCTTCCGCGGCCAAGGAGGTCTCGGCCAAGATCGGTGATGTCAGCCGCGACGCCGCCTCCGTGAACGAGCGCGCCGCGGAGGTCAGACAGGCGATCGCCGGCATGGCGGCCAATCTCGAACAGCTCCGGTCGGTCGTGGTCCGGACGGTGCGCGACTCGACAGCGGCGGCTTGAGTCGGGCGCGGGGTCGTTCGCTGGCGCCTGCGGCCGTGATCGTGCAGTGTGACGCGGGACAGGGGCATCGTGGTTATGACACCTCCACAATTGCCAGCGGTCGTTGAGCCCGCCCAGCTGACGGCTGCGCTGCGCAGGAGTGGCGTACTGGACGCTGGCGCGGTGCGCGAAGTGAAGGTGCTGCATCAGCACCCGGCCATGGTGTCGCAGGTCATCCGCCTTGGGCTGCGCTATGTCGGGGAATCCGCCGGGGCACCGCCCTCCGTCATCCTCAAGATGCCGCATCCGACCTACGCCAAGGCGTTGGCCAATTCCGGTCGGCAGGAAGTGGCCTTCTACACTCATCTTGCGCCGAATATGCCGTCGCAGATCGTGCCGTGCTGCTACGATGGTCATTTCGACGAGGAGAGCCAGGACTGGCATCTTCTGCTCGAAGATCTCACCGACAGCCATGACGTTGCAGCTGACTGGCCATTGCCGCCCTCACGCGATCAGGCGATGGCGATCGTAACGGCGCTCGCCCGCTGGCATGCATCTTGGTGGGACCATCCGGGTCTCGGCGACACCATCGGCACCTGGATGAGCCTTGATGATACGGCGAGTCTGATAGAGACATTCGCCGGCCATTACGACCGCTTCGCCGATTTGCTTGGTGATCGCCTCAGTGAGGAGCGGCGGACCCTGTATCGGCGCTTCATCGACAAGGCCGAGCAACTGTTGCAACGCTACCATTCACATCGCCATGTGACCATCGCTCACGGCGATGCCCATACCTGCAATTTCCTGCTGCCACGCGCGGGCATCGCTGACGCTGTGCGCATTTTCGATTTCGATCATTGGCGCATCAACGTTCCTACCCACGATCTCGCCTACATGATGGCGCTGCACTGGTATCCGGAACGCCGGCAGGCGTTCGAACGCCTTCTGCTCAACCATTACCACGACACGCTGATCGCGCACGGCGTCACTGGCTATACGCGCGGCGCGCTCGACCAGGACTATCGCTGGTCGGTGCTCTGGCACATCACCAAACCGGTCTGGCAATGGAGCATCAACATCCCGCCGGTGATCTGGTGGAATAATCTGGAGCGGGTGATGATGGCGGTCGAGGATCTGGGCTGCGAGGAGATTTTGTAACTGCTCGCGCCACAGCGTTACTCCATCACCGCATGTTCCGGCCCGGCCGCCTGCTTGCGCAGGGTGGCCTTGGTCGAGCCGATCAGCAGGGCGAGCGGGATCGTGCAGAGGATGAAGAACATCACCAGCTCGTAGTCGTGCGCGAAGGCGATGATCTGCGCCTGCACGCTGACCATGCGATCGGCCATGGCGCGGCCGGCGTCGGTGGAGAGATTGATCATGCCGCTGACGCTCGGCATCTGGAGCGCGTGGTTGAACGGGTTGATGTGCTCGGACAGGATCGCGTAGGTCCGCCGCGTGCCCTGTGTCAACTGGGCGATGACGACGGAAATGCCCACCGAGCTCGCGACGTTGCGCATCAGGGTCAGCATCGCGGTGCCGTCGGTGCGCAGTTCGTTCGACAAGGTCAGGAACGCCACCGTCGATAGCGGCACGAAGACGAGGCCGAAGCCGAAGCCCTGGATGACGCTGACGGTCACGATCTCCGGCACCTGGGTCAAATCGGTCCAGCCGGTCATCTGGAACAGCGAGCCCGCGGTGAGCGTCAGGCCGGTGATGATCAGCGTGCGGGCCTCGATGTAACGCATCATGCGGCCGACCAGCATCATGGCGAAGAAGGTGCCGAAGCCGCGGCTCGCCAGCAGCAGGCCCGCGGTGATGATGGGATAGCCGATCACGTTCTGCATGTAGGGCGAGGCCAGCGCCATGGTCGAGAACAGCACGAGACCCATCACGACCATGAACATGCAGCCGGTGACGAAGTTGCGATCCCTGAAGAGCGCGAAGCGGATGAACGGCGTCGAGGTCGTGAAGGAGTGCGCGATGAAGAAGTAGAAAGCGACGGCCGAGACGATGAACTCGGCAAGGATCTCACCCGATTCGAGCCAGCCCAATTGCTCGCCGCGGTCGAGCGCGAGCTGAAGCGAGCCGATCGCGACCGCCAGCGCCGCGAAGCCGAACCAGTCGAACCTGAGACTGAGATCCTTCCGGGTCTCGTCCATGAAGATGATCAGCCCGATCACGGTGATGGCGCCGAACGGCAAATTGACGAAGAACACCCAGTGCCAGGAATAAGTCTCGGTCAGCCAGGCGCCGAGCGAGGGACCCATGATCGGCCCCATCATCACGCCCATGCCCCAGATCGACATCGCCTTGGCGCGTTCCTGGAGCGTGTAATAGTCGAGCATCACCGATTGCGACAACGGCACCAGGGCCGCGCCGAACACGCCCTGCAGCAGGCGGAATAGCACCATCTGGTTGATGTCCTGCGCAAGCCCGCACAGCACCGATGCCATGGTGAAGCCGGCCGAGCAGATGATGAAGATGCGCTTGCGGCCGAAGCGGTTGGCGATCCAGCCCACCGGTGCCGTCATGATCGCGGCGGCGACGATGTAGGAGGTCAGCACCCAGTTGATCTGGTCCTGCGAGGCCGACAGCGTGCCCTGCATGTAGGGCAGGGCGACGTTGGCGATGGTGGTGTCCAGCGCCTGCATGATCGTTGCCGTCATGGCGCAGATCGTCACCATGTTCCGGCGCAGGCCGGGAACCATAAGGGCGGGATTGGACTCCGCCATAGGATTAGTCCTTGTCCTGATCTTTGTCTTGGCTCGCGGTCGCCGACAGGCCGAGCAGGCCGGCGAGCGTGCGCTGGTGGCCGGTGTCGATGGTGGCGTAGACGCTCATGCCGGCCTTCAGCTTGCGCACGGATTTGTCGGTCTCGTCGAAATAGATGCGGATCGGCACGCGCTGCACCACCTTGACGAAATTGCCGCTGGCGTTCTGCGGCGGCAGGATCGCGAATTGCGCGCCGGTACCGGGCGAGAGCGAGCCGATCTTGCCCTTGAAGATATGGTTCGGAAACGCGTCGACCTCGAGCGTGACCGGCTGTCCTTCGGTGACGTAGGTGAGGTCGCTCTCCTTCGGATTGGCGTCGACCCAGGGATGGGCAACGTCGATGATGGAGAACACCGGCGTGCCGGCGGCGACGTAGCGGCCGAGCTGGATCTGCTCGACCTGTGTTGCCACGCCATCCATCGGCGCGCGCAGCACGGTGTGGTCGAGGTTGCGCTGGGCATCGTCCAGCTTGGCTTTCGCTTGCGCGTAGGCGGGGAATTGCTCCAGCGGCAACTCGGGATTGCCGAGCAATTGCGTCTTGGCATTGGAGAGTTGCTGCTTGATGTATTGCGCCTGCGCGCCGGCGGTCACCAATGCATTCGACGCGTTGTCGAGATCGAGCTGCGAGCCGTAATTGTTCTTCACCAGCGACTGCTTGCGTTCGACGTCGCGCTGCTTCAGGTCCATGCCCTGCTGGGCGAGATTGAGCATGTCGCCGTAGATCTTGATGTTGGCAACGAGATTGTCATAGGTGATGCGGGCTTGGGCGAGTTGCGCTTTGGCTTCTTCCAATGCGTGACGGAACGGAGCGGGGTCGATCTCGAACAGCTCGTCGCCGTGCTTGACGATCTGGCCCTCCTTGACGACGACCTTCTGGATTTTGCCGGAGATATCGGGGGTCACCAGCACTTTCTGCGCGCCGACATAGGCATCGTCGGTGCCGACATAGCGGCCGCCATTGAGATAGAAGGTGAAGCCGGCCACCGCGACGACGATCGGCAGCACGACCAGAAGCAGCACGCGGCGGTAGCGGCGCAGGCCCGCCAGCAGGCGGCGGCGCGGATTGGTGCCGGCTTTCTTGGTGGGCTTGCCGCCGTCGATTTTCTGCTCGGGCTGGAACTTGAGAACCTGATCAGCCATAGCGCTGCTCCTTACGCGCTTGTTCCGCTCCGCTGGTCTGGATCGCGGACCGCACGTTTTCCTTGATTGTTTCGAGTTGGGTGAGGAGGCGGTGGGCGTCCGCCGGAGTGATGCCGTCGAGCGCGTTGGCCGTGAGCTCGGATTTCAGCCCGCTCATCCGCCCGAGCAATTGCCGCCCGGCCTTCTTCAGGTACAGCCGCTTGACGCGGCGGTCCGACGGATCGTTGCGTCGCTCAATCCAGTCGCTGTCACAGAGCTTGTCGATCAGGCGTGTCAGCGTGATCGGCTGCACCTCGAGAAGCTCGGCGAGCTCCGACTGCTTCATGCCTTCGCTGCGCTCGACCTTGGCCAGCACCGCCCATTGCGCGCGGGTGATGCCGAAGCGCGAGGCTTCCTTGTCGGCATAGACCCGGAGCAGGCGATAGAGCTCGGCGAGCGTAAACAGGAAGTTCTGGTCCACGGGCCCTGGGCTCATGAGCTTGGTCTCCAATAAGCTTGGAATATAATAAGCAAGCTTATGATTATTTCATGGCGGGTTTGCGGGACACTGTCCCGCAGGCCGAGCATGGCTGATGGCCGCATCGCCGGTGCCGCTTTGGGTTCCCCTTTCGAAATGCTAGAACGCCGGTCGCATGACCCTCGCAAAACCGGCATTTCCCGCGCCCGACCACGATCACGGCCGCTGCACCGCGGATGCGCTGGCGCATGCCGAGGTCGTCTGCGGAGAGCGCGCGCAGAAATTCACGCCGATACGCCGCCATGTGCTGGGGGCGCTGCTCTCGAGCCACCGGCCGCTCGGCGCCTATGAGGTGATCGACGAGCTGGCAAAGTCGATGCCGCGGCCGGCGCCGATCACGGTCTATCGTGCTCTCGATTTCTTGATGGCCAACGGCCTCGTGCACCGCATCGAAAGCCGCAACGCCTATCTCGCCTGCGCCGCTCACGACCACGACGCGACCTCGGCGGTGACGTTCCTGATCTGCGAGCGCTGTGGCCTGGTCGGTGAGATTCCGTCGGCTTCCTTCGCCAGGGACCTCAACGCCGCCGCGCGCAACTCAGGCTTCGCTCCCAAATTGTCCGTGGTGGAAATCACGGGCGTCTGTGCGCATTGTCAGAAAGCTGCATAGAGCAACAACGGCGCAAAGCCGGTTTTTCAGGAAGAAATGTCCTCACCTCAAGCCATACCGTCCGCCGGTCGTCCCCTCAGTGCCGGCGCCATCGCCCTGATGCTCATGCTGTGCCTGACCTGGGGATTCAACCAGATCGCAGTGAAACTGGTGCTGCCGGACATCCCGCCGATGCTTCAGGCCACGTTCCGCTCGATGGGCGCGCTGCCGGTGCTGTTCATCATCGGCAGCTTGCGCGGCGTTAAATTCTTCGAACGCGACGGCACCTGGAAGCCGGGCGTCATCGCCGGACTGATGTTCGGCATCGAGTTCGTGCTGATCTTTCAGGGCCTGCGTTTCACACCGGCATCGCGGGCCGTCGTGTTCCTCTACACCGCGCCGTTCTTCGTTGCGCTCGGCTCCTACCAGGTGCTCGGCGAGCGACTTGGCGGGACGCAATGGCTGGGGCTCGCCATCAGCTTTGCCGGCGTCGCACTCGCGATCGGCGTGCCGCAGCCCAACGTCGATTCGCATGTTCTGCTCGGCGACCTCATGATCGTCGGCGGCGCCGCGCTGTGGGCGGCGACCACGCTGGTTGCCAAGGGCACCCGGCTGCGCTTCGCGGCGCCTGAAAAGGCACTCGGCTATCAGGTCGCGACCTCGATCCCGATCCTCGGCACGGCCGCCTGGCTGTTCGGGGAGACCATCCCCCACACCCCGTCGCCGCTGTCGCTGGGCCTGATGGCCTTCCAGGCCATCTGGGTGGTAGGAACCACGTTCACGCTTTGGTTCGCACTGGTGAAGACCTATTCGGCCAGCAAATTGTCGGCTTTTACCTTCATCACCCCTTTGTTTGGCGTGGTGGGTAGCTATTTCATCATGCACGACACCCTGAGCCTGACATTCGGGGCCGCTGCGGTCCTTGTAATTGCTGGGCTTTTTCTGGTTAACCGTCCCGGCCAATCCGCGGCGGCGCCGCGCGATGCATTGCTGAACGTCACCAAAACCTGATATTTGGACGCCATGAACAAGCTCGAAAACACCATCGATTCCGACATCGCGGGGCCTGCGCCGCGTCATCACACCACCCAGGTCAAGGTCGGCGACGTTGCCGTCGGCGGCGGTGCGCCGATCGTCGTGCAGTCGATGACCAACACCGACACAGCCGATATCGACGGCACCATTGCCCAGGTCGCAGCGCTCGCCCGCGCCGGTTCCGAGCTGGTCCGCATCACCGTCGACCGCGAGGAGGCGGCAGCTGCCGTTCCGCATATCCGCGACGGCCTGCTCAAGCTCGGTCTCACCACGCCCCTGATCGGCGACTTCCACTATATCGGCCACAAGCTGCTCGCGGCCTATCCGGCCTGCGCCGAGGCGCTCGCCAAATATCGCATCAATCCCGGCAATGTCGGCTTCAAGGACAAGCGCGACACCCAGTTCGCCGACATCATCGAGATCGCCAACAAGAACAGCAAGCCGGTCCGCATCGGCGCCAATTGGGGCTCGCTCGACCAGGAGCTGCTGACCAGGCTGATGGATGAGAACACCGCCTCGGCCAATCCGCGCGATGCGCGCGCGGTGATGCGCGAAGCCATGGTGCAGTCGGCGCTGCTCTCGGCGGCACGCGCCGAAGAGCTCGGCATGCCCAAGGACCGCATCATCCTGTCGGCCAAGGTCTCGGCGGTGCAGGATCTGATCGCGGTCTACGAGGTTCTCGCCAGCCGTTCCGATTACGCCATCCATCTCGGCCTCACCGAAGCCGGCATGGGCACCAAGGGCATCGTCGCCTCCTCCGCCGCGCTGGGCATCCTGCTGCAGCAGGGCATCGGTGACACCATCCGGATATCGCTGACGCCGGAGCCCGGCGGCGACCGCACCCGTGAGGTGCAGGTCGGCCAGGAGCTCTTGCAGACCATGGGCTTCCGCACCTTCGTGCCGCTGGTTGCGGCATGCCCCGGCTGCGGCCGCACCACCTCGACCACTTTCCAGGAGCTGGCCCAATCGATCCAGGGTTTCATCCGCGACGAGATGCCGACCTGGAAGACGAAATATCCCGGCGTGGAAGAGCTCAACGTCGCGGTGATGGGCTGCATCGTCAACGGCCCCGGCGAATCCAAGCACGCCAATATCGGCATCTCGCTGCCGGGCACGGGCGAAGCGCCGGCTGCCCCGGTGTTCGTCGACGGCAAGAAGTTCCGCACCCTGCGCGGCCCGACCATCTCCGCCGACTTCAAGGCGCTCGTGATCGACTACATCGAGCAGCGCTACGGCCAGGGCGTCAAGGTGCCGGTGACCGCGGCGGAGTAGTATTGCTCCGCTCGCGCCTCATACTGAGCTGTCGTCCCGGCGGAGGCCGGGACCCATAACCACAGGATTGGTGGTTAGAACGAGCTGTCGCTCCGAGTTTTCGCCAAACCAAATCCTGTGGTTATGGGTCCCGGATCTGCGCTTCGCTTGTCCGGGACGACGGGCGGTGTTTGCAATGCAGATTGCACATCCTTAACTGCGCGCTACCATGCTCCCAATCAAACGATCGGGAGACACGCCATGAGCTCACTCACCGGCAAGCAGGGTCCGCGCTATCGCCACGCGACGGACGACGGCGTGCCGTACGAGACCATCGCGGTCGAAAAGCTCACCCCGATCATCGGCGCGGAAATCTCCGGCGTCGACATCGGCAAGCTCGTTTCCGACGATGCCCGCTCCAACCGCCAGATGGACGAGGTCCATCGCGCGCTCGCCGAAAACCTCGTCATCTTCTTCCGCGACCAGACCATCACGCCACAACAGCATCTCGCCTTCGGCCGTAAGTTCGGCGAGCTGCATTTCCATCCTGCCGCGCCGCATGAGGACGAAGACCCGGCGCTGATGAAGATCTATGCGGATGCGAATTCGCCGCGCGCCAACGGCGAGGGTTGGCATTCCGACGTATCCTGCGATCTCGAGCCGCCGATGGGCTCGATCCTCTACATCAAGCAGTGCCCGCCGCGCGGCGGCGACACGCTCTTCGCCAACATGTATGCCGCCTACGAGGCACTATCGGATCGGATGAAGGCCTATCTCGACGGGTTGATCGCGCTGCATGACGGCGAGCCGATCTATCGCGGGCTCTACGCCAATTACGGCGTCGCCGACCGCCCGTCCTATCCGAGTGCCGAGCATCCCGTGGTGCGCACGCATCCGGTCACCGGCAAGAAGGCGCTCTACGTCAACCGCGGCTTCACCCGCCACATCAACGGAATCCCGCGCGACGAGAGCGATGCGATGCTTGCCTATCTCTACCAGCACGCCGAGAATCCGCTGTTCCAGTGCCGCTTTCGCTGGACCGAGAATGCCATCGCCTTCTGGGACAACCGCTGCACCCAGCACCGCGCGATGTGGGACTACTGGCCGCACACGCGCTCCGGCACGCGCGTGACGGTGAAGGGGGAGCGGCCGGTTTAACCCGCCTGCGCACCGCGTTCCGCGTTGACGTATTCCCGCGTCCGCGCCAATCTTGCCGAAAACAAAGACCGTCGGGAGGATTTTCCATGCTCCGCGCCGAGGACAACAAATTCCTGACGGAATCGGGCTCTGGAACGGGAATGGGCGAGCTGCTGCGCCGGTTCTGGATCCCCGTGCTGCTGTCGGAAGAACTCCCCGAGCCCGACGGCGAGCCGAAGAAGATCATCGTTCTCGGCGAGGAGCTGCTCGCCTTCCGCGATACCCGCGGCGTTGTCGGATTAATCGACCAGTACTGCCCGCATCGCGGCGCCAATCTCTGGCTCGGGCGCAACGAGGAATGCGGCATCCGCTGCGTCTATCATGGCTGGAAGTTCGACACCGATGGAAGGTGCGTCGACATGCCGACCTCCTATCCCGATCTCAACGCCAAGGATCTCATCCGCATCAAATCCTATCCGGCGCGCGAATGGGGCGAGATGATCTGGGCCTATATGGGTCCCGCGGACGCGATGCCCGAGCTGCCCGATCTCGAAATGGCGCTGCTGCCGGCCTCGCACCGGTACGTCAGCAAGAAATGGCAGGACTGCAACTGGGTGCAGGCGCTGGAAGGCTCGATCGACACCGCGCATTTCACCTTCGCCCATCTCTCCTTCGACAAGGAGGAGAACGAGATTCTGGATATCAAGAAGGATTTTGTGAATCCGATCGCGCGGATGTCGAGCGATCACATGCGCTGGATCGCCGAAGACCCGCGTCCCGTGATCAAGATCGCTCCGCACGATGCGGGCCTCACCATCGCCGGCGGGCGGCTCACGGGCCGCGATGACATCTACTGGCGCATTGCGCAGTTCCTGATGCCGTTCCACGCCTATGCCCCGAGCGCGATGCCGGGCGAGAACATCTTTGGCCAGACCTTCGTGCCCGTCACCGACACCAATTGCTGGATCTACACCTATGCCTGGAATCCGGAGCGGCCGCTGACGCAAGCCGAGCGTGACGCCTTTGACCGCGGCAATGGCGTGATCGCGGAGGTCGGCGACAATTACGTGCCGCTGCGCCACAAGGGCAACGACTATCTGATCCACCGCAAGCTGCAGAAGACCAGGAGCTACACCGGCATCAAGGGCGTCTCCGAACAGGATGCGGCCGTGCAGGACAGCCAGGGCCCGATCGCCGACCGCAGCCGCGAGCATCTCGGACCGACCGATCTCGGTATCATGCATTTCCGGAAAGTCGTGATGGAGCTGGCGCGGGCGCTTCAGCAGGGCGAGCCGCCGCCGCACGCCGCACATCAGGATCGCTACGCCGTGCGCTCGGGCGCCTGCGTCACCAGCAAGACCAAGGACCTTTCCGCGGTGATGCTGGAGCGTTTCGGCGACGTCATAGGCTTTGTCGGCCGGCCGCGAACAGCGGCAGCGGAGTAGCACTTGGGGCAGCCGCGCAGTATCATCGCAAGTCTCGTCTCGACGCTGGTCGCGTCGATCCTGCTATGGTCGCTGGCGCCTGCAGGCACCGGTCATGCTGCTATCGCGCGAAAAATCGTGAAGCCCAAGCCGCCGCACGCGCCGGTCAAATGTGAGATGTCGAAATTCCGGATCGTCGTGGATGTCGGGCACACCCCGGACTCCTACGGCGCGTTGAGCGCACGCAACGACACGGAGTTCGGCTTCAACTTCCGGCTTGCAGGTCTGATCACGGCGAAGCTCAAAGCCGAAGGCTTTGCCGCGGCCCGCCTGCTCGTCACGGCCGGCAAGGCGCGGCCGAGCCTGCTCAAACGCGTCAGCACCGCGAATGACGCCCGGGCCGATCTCTTCCTGTCGATCCATCACGATTCGGTGCCGGACAAGCTGATCGAGACCTGGGAGTTCGACGGCGCGAACAGCTATTTCAGCGACCGCTTTTCGGGCCACTCTCTGTTCGTGTCGCAGCGGAATCCGCACTACGCTGCGAGCCTGATGCTGGCCCGGATGATCGGCCGGCAGCTAAAGGATCAGGACCTGCATTATGCCGGCCAATATGCCCTGCCGGTGATGGGCCGCTACCGGCGCCAATTGCTCGACAAGGATGTCGGCGTCTACCGCTATGACGGGCTCGTCGTGCTCTCGCAAACCCGCAGCGCCGCAGTGCTGCTCGAAGCGGGCTCCATCATCAACCGCGACGAGGAGATGGCGATGAACTCGCCGGAGCGGCAGGAGATCATTGCGGGCGCCGTGGCGGTGGCGATGAGGGAGTTTTGCGAGAGACGGTAGATCGCTACGCTCGCAATGACGAGAATCTATAGCGGCCCGCCTCGATACTCCCGGTTCGCCAAACTCGCCTCCTCCAGGTCCAGATCCCGCTCGATCCTCCGGCGCGTCTCGTCGGTGATCTGGCCGTCGCGCAGCAGGTCGTGGATGAATTTGCGCTCGGCGGCGATCAGGTCCCGAGTCAGGGCGGTGCCGGCGGCGGAGACGTCGTGGTGGGTGGGCTCGAGCGAATCGGGCAGCTGGTTGACCCGGATCTCGTGTCGCGCGCGCAGGAGCCGCATTACCTCGTCCGACACGTCCTTCTCCTCGGTCAGCGCGTCGAGTGACTTCAGGGCGGCATCGAGGGCCTGGCGCCGTGCTGCGATCTCGGACTCGTGCTCGGCGGCATGCTCGTTGCGACCGGCTTCCGCGACACCGAGCCAACGCACCACCGGAGGCAGCGTGAGGCCGACGCCGATCAACGTGATGAAGATGACACCGAAGGCGACGAACAGGACCAGGTCGCGAAACGGAAAGGCCTCGCCGCCCGGCAGCGTGAACGGCAGCGCCAGCGCCGCCGCCAGCGACACCGCGCCGCGCACGCCGGTGAACGCAAGCACGAACGGCCATTGCCATGGTGGTGACGGATCGCGCGCGCGCAGCGACTTGCTGAGCATCCGCGGCAGATAGGTCGCGGGATAGAGCCAGGCGAAGCGCGCGATCACGACGACCGCCAGCACCACGGCAGTCGCAATCATGATGTCGTCGAGCGGAAACGCCTTCGACTTCTCGTACAGCGCGCGCATCTGGAACCCCGTGAGCAGGAACAGCAAGCCCTCGATCAGATAGATCACGAGGTCCCAGAAGAAGATTCCTTGCAGGCGCGTCGATGCCGAGATCAGCAGCGGCCCGTTCCAGCTCACATAGAGACCACAGGCGACGGTGGCGATCACGCCGGAGCCGCCGAGATGCTCGGGCAGCCAGTAGGACACGTAGGGCGTGATCAGCGACAGTGTCAGCTCGACCTGCGGATCCCCCGACCATTTGCGGAACCGTAGGGAGAGCCAGCCGACACCGATGCCGAAGGCGATCTCGCCAGCGACGATGAGCAAGAACTCGCCGCCTGCCAGGGGCAGCGAGAAATGCCCGACCATGATCGCGGCGAGCGCGAAGCGGTAGAGGATCAGCGCGGTGGCGTCATTCGCGAGCCCTTCGCCTTCGAGGATGACCATGAGCCTGCGCGGCAAGTGCAGCCGGCGCGCGATCGCGAGCGGCGCCACCACGTCGGGCGGCGCCACGATGGCGCCGAGCAGGAAGCCGATCGTCCAGGGCAGGCCGATGAAATAATGCGTGGCGGTTGCGACCAGCGCTGTGGTGAAGATCACCGCGCCGACCGCGAGCAGCACGATCGGACGAAGATTCTTTTTGAATTCGCGCCAGCTCATCGCGACGCTCGCCGAGTAGATCAGCGGCGGCAGCACCATCAGCAGCACCAGTTCCGGCGGCAGCTCGATCGGCGGCATGCCCGGCACGAAGGCGAGGCCGACGCCGGAGAGCATCAGCAGAATGGCAGGCGCGATGTTGAAGCGGCGGGCGACAAGCGCGGTGCCCGCCAGCACGGCGAGCAGGATGAGAAAGGTCTGAAATTTCGCTTCCATGATGATCTGTCTTCACCCGGAAGCGGTCGCAACGTCAATGCGTGCGGCCTACACCAGCCGCTCGGCCACCATGCGGCCGATGCGTGCGAACACGGTTTCGATCTGCGCCGCGGTCGGCGTGCCGCCCTGAGTATAGGCCGCGATCAGGATCGGTGCATCGGGCTTCGTGTCGATTTTGGGCCAGGCCACTGCGATGTCGCCGGAGGCGTCCTTGCCGTTGTTGCCGGTCTTGTCGCCGATCTTCCAGCTTGCGGGGAGCCCGCCACGCAGCCGGTTCGCGCCGGTCTTGCAACCCACCAGCCACTCCGTGAGCTGCGCGCGCGAGGTGGCCGACAGCGCCTCGCCCGTGAGCAGCCGGCGCAGATTGCCTGCCATCGCCGCCGGCGTCGTGGTGTCGTGGGGATCACCGGGCGGTGAGCGGTTGAGCTCGGGCTCATTGTGGTCGAGCCGCGAGGTGGTGTCGCCGAGTGAGCGCCAGAATGCCGTGAGCGCGGCGGGGCCGCCGATCCGTGCCAACAGCAAATTGGCGCAGGTGTTGTCGCTGAGCTCGACGATCGCCTTGCACATCTCGGTGACCGACATTGCGCCGGCGGCAATGTTCTGCCTGGCGACCGGTGCGTACTCCAGCAGGTCGGCCTTGCCGTACGGGATCATGGCCGCAAGCTGATCCTCGCCACGATCGACCCGCGCCAGGACGCAAGCCGCCAGCGAAGCCTTGAATGTCGAGCACATGACGAACCGTTCGTCAGCGCGCCAGGCGAGCTTTGCGCCGGTCGCGAGGTTTTCGGCATAGACCCCGATCCGGCCGCCACTCTCGCGCTCATAGGTTTCGAGCTCAGGCTGCGCGTCCGCGGCGAGCGCAGGGGAGGCGGCCATCCAGCACAGCGAGGCGAGCAGCGAACGGCGGTCGAGAAGCATGGGGAACTCTTGGGCGAGACGGGGCGGGGTGGAGATGCGGCATGCACTCCATCCGCATCGTCATTGCTTCGCTGCGCTCGTAATGACGGAGGATGTGGGACAAGTGCGCCCGATTTCGGGCAGCGGAAGGTCGCGCCCCTCACTCCCGCAGGTCATACCGATAGGATTTCGACACGATCTGCCAGCCGTCGGCGAGCTTCATCGCCACCAGATAGTCGGTGAAAAAACGCGGCGGCAATTGGCACCGGACCTTGATGAAGGCGGTCTTGTCGTCCGAACGGTCGATGGTGACGATGAAATCCTCGCGCGCCTTGCCTTCGGCCTTGCCGGAGGGACGCTTGCGCACGCGGTCGAGCCAGTCCGGCAGGGTCAGCACCTGCAGCTCGCCCTTCTCGACCCAGCGCAAATCGGCGGAGGGGTGGAAGATGGCGCCGAGTTTTTCGGCATCGCCCTCGTAAAGTCCGTCGAAGTAAGATTGCACGACGGCTTCGACGCTCGAACGGTTCTGGCTCATGGTCATCCCTTTGAATGATGGCTCAGGGCGAACTTAGTCGTACACGTCAAAATGCGCTATGGTGTCCGTACCATTGGCGCAAGGACGCTGTGATGACCGGATCAGAGAATTCGAACGCTTCCTTCCTGATCGGCGAATGCTACTGCCGCACCGTGCGCTACGAGGTGGCGGACGCGTTCTCCTATGCGATGAACTGCCACTGCTCGGATTGCCGCCGCACCACCGGCGCCGCCTTCAAGCCGTTCGCCGGCATTGAGCAGAGCAAGCTCCGCATCGTCAGGGGCGAGAACCAGCGCACCATCTACGGTGACGACACCACCCACGACGCCCACTGCGCCCGTTGCGGCTCGCTGCTTTATTCCCGCGTGCGCGAGGGAAAATGGGTCCATGTCGCCATGGGAACCCTGGTCGATGCCCCCTCGATCCGACCCAACGCCCACATTTTCGTTGGCTCGAAGGCGCCCTGGCACGAGATTACGGATAATCTGCCGCAATATCGGGGCCACGTGGGAGATGCCTGAGGGAACCTGCTGTGGGATTGTTTCTCGGCGAACCGCGCCCGGACTGGCGCGACAAACAAAAGGGGCCTTTCGGCCTGCCGCTGGCGCCACCTTCGTGACCTCCATCACAAGCGCTTGCGGCGGATCCTGCTAAAGCCATCCCAAAGGGGCTTGAAATGCCCTGAACCCGGAAGTCGTGTCATGCGCCAATTGCTCAGACTTTGCCCACTTCTCCTCGTCGTCGCGCTGCTATTCGGCACCGGGCCCGCTTTCGCCGGGAAGCGCGTCGCGCTGGTGATCGCCAACTCCGCCTATCAGCATGCGCCGTCGCTTACGAACCCCGTCAATGACGGTTCGGTGATGGCCAGGACGCTGAAGGAGGCCGGGTTCGACATCGTCGATTCCCGGCGCGATCTGACGGCGCAGGAGACGCGGCGCGTGCTGCGCGAATTCGCCGACGGGACCCGCGATGCCGATATCGCCGTAGTCTATTATGCCGGCCACGGCATCGAGGTCGAAGGCTCGAATTATCTGATCCCTGTCGACGCCAAGCTGGAGCGTGACACCGACGTCTTTGACGAGGCGCTCTCCCTCGACCGCGTCCTGGTCGCGGTCGAACCGGCCAAGCAGCTTCGCCTGGTGATCCTGGATGCCTGCCGTGACAATCCGTTCGGCAAGACCATGAAGCGCACGGTCGCCTCGCGCGGCATCGGCCGCGGCCTCGCCCAGGTTGAGCCGACCAGCTCCAACACGCTGATCGCCTATTCGGCCAAGGCCGGCTTCACGGCGCAGGACGGCGACGGTGCGAACAGCCCCTTCACCGTGGCGCTGTCGAAGCATCTGACGACGCCCGGCCTCGACGTCCGCCGCGCCTTCGGCTTCGTGCGCGACGACGTGCTCAAGTCGACAGGTAACAAGCAGGAGCCGTTCGTCTATGGCTCGCTCGGCGGCGAAGACGTTCCGCTGGTGCCGGTCAAGGTGACCGCTGCGGCTGCCGCTGCGCCCGCGCCGAATCCTCAGGCTGACATCCGCCGCGATTACGAACTCGCGCTCCAGGTCGGCAACAGGCCGGCGTGGGATGCCTTCCTTGCCCAGCATCCCGACGGCTTCTATGCGAGCCTCGCCAAGCTTCAGGTCGAAAAAATCGGCGCCGAACAGGCTCATGCGGCGGCCACCGAGAAGGCCAAGCAGGCCGAGGCCGAGCGCGATCGTCTCGCCGCGGTTGGCGCGCAGAAGGATACGCAGGCCAAGGCAGCCGCCGATGCGAAGGCCGCAGAGCAGGTCCAGCTTGCCGCGCAAAAGGCCAAGGAGCAGGCGCAGCAGCAGGCGGCCGCCGCCGAGCAGCAGCGCGTCAATCTCGCCGCCGCGGCGCCGAGTGCAGCGCCCGCCAGCACGGCGAGCCCAGCCGGCACCAACGTCGCGTCGCTGACGCCGGCCATCGCGCCGGCCGATCTCAGCCGCTCGGTGCAGACCGAGCTCGGCCGCGTCGGCTGCTTCTCCGGCGCCGCCGACGGCAACTGGACCCCGTCCGCACAGCGCTCGTTGTCGCAGTTCAACCGTTATGCCGGCACCAAGCTCGACGTGAAGGTGGCGAGCACCGATGCACTCGACACGGTCAAGTCGAAACAGTCGCGCGTCTGTCCGCTGGTTTGCGAGCACGGCTTCAAGGCCGACGGCGACAAGTGCACCAGGATCGTTTGCCGTGATGGCTATGCGCTCAACGACGACAACGAGTGCGAGAAGCAGCGTGCCGCCAGGCCCGCCAAGCCTGCGACTGCAAAGCGTGACGACGGCGACGAGCGTCCCGCACGGCAGCGTCGTCAAGCCGGCGGTGAAGCTGCCGGAGCAGCTGGCGGCTTTGGCGCTGCCGGCATTGCTGCTGCTGCTGGCGCCAGCCGCCCCTCGAGTGGCGGACAGCTATTCTGCAATAACGGCGGCTGCCGTCCGGTCAACCGCGGCTGCCATCTCGAATATCGCGGCGGCGGCGGCCCCGGCAATGATGCCAATGCCGAGGTCTGTAATTAGGATTGCGGAAGTGAGTTCAAGTTGAGATCGCGCTGGCCGCGATGTTGACGGTCAGCGCCAGCAAGGCCGTGTTGTAGATGAATGAGACGATGCCGTGTGCGGTGGCGGTGCGGCGGATGGTCTTGTCGGAGATGCCGACATCGGAGACCTGCGCGGTCATGCCGATCACGAACGAGAAGTAGACGAAGTCCCAATAATCCGCGTGGTCTTCCTTGTCGCCGCTGGGAAACTGAAGGCCGCCCGGCGTGGCGTGCCGGTAATAATCATGCGCGTAATGCAGGGCGAAGATCGTGTGCACGGCGGCCCATGACAATACGATGGTGGTGATTGCGATGCTCAGCTCCAGGACGCCGCGATGCGGCGTTCCAAGCTCCGAGACGATCGCGGCGATGCTGGCGAAGGCGCCGATCGCCGTCACCAGCAGGATAACGAAGCGACCGTCGTCCTGCATCGCTGCGGCGCGGCGGATGTGCTGGTGGTCGTTGCACAGCATCATCGCGTAGACCAGCACCAGATAAACGGCGATCAACGCATCCCAGCCGAACAGAAGCCGCGTGACCAGCCGGTGCGAACCCGGGATGAGCAGGCAGACGAGAATACCAACGGCAAGCGACATGAACGTCCGCGGACGCGCATAAATCAGCCGCATCGGCCGCGACATCTTGCGAAAGCGGGCGAGGGCGGGGTCTTCCTTGTTGCCGCCCGCCATCGCGCTATCAGCTCTTCCGTTCGGCCACGAACCGCGCAGCCGCTTGCAGCACGGCGGCGCGATCGCCGAAAATCGAGACCGCGCTGTCGGCGCGCGCGAGCAGGTCGCGCACGCGCTGCTTGGCGCCTTCGATGCCGAGCTGGGTGACAAAGGTGGTCTTGCCGAGAGCTGCATCGGCGCCGGCAGGCTTGCCGAGCGCGGCGGCATCGCCTTCGACGTCGAGCAGGTCGTCGGCGATCTGGAAGGCTTCACCGAGCGCGCGGCCGTAATCGTCGAGCGCCTGATATTCTTTTTGCGAGGCCTGACCGAGGATCGCGCCGGCGATGCAGCCGTAGCGCAGCAGCGCGCCGGTCTTCATCTGCTGAATGCGGGCGACGTCGATCGGCTCGTTGCCGCCAAAGCGGCCTTCGCCGGCAAGGTCGAGAATCTGGCCACCGACCATGCCGCCGATGCCGGCGCAGCGCGCCAGTGCGCGGGTCAGCAAAAGCCTGACATTGGCGTCGCGATGGATCTCGTCGCGGGTGATGATGTCGAAGGCGAGCGTCAGGAGGCCGTCACCGGCGAGGATCGCGGTCGCGTCGTCGGTCTTCTTGTGCAAGGTCGGACGGCCGCGGCGCAGGTCCGAATTGTCCATCGCCGGCAGATCGTCGTGGATCAGCGAGTAGCAGTGGATGCATTCGAGCGCCGCACCGACGAGCAGCGCGGCTTCGCGCGGCACGCCGAACACGGCCGCGCTCTCGACCACCAGGAAGGGCCGCAGGCGCTTGCCGCCGTTGAGGCTCGAATAGCGCATTGCGTCCATCAGTCGCTTGGGCCGGGCGATCTCATCGGGCAGGATGTCGTCCGACAGCAGGCGCCCGAGCAGCGCCTCGGTGTCATCAGCGGTCTTGTCCAGACGTTTGGCGAAATCGGACGGGGACGTGCCGGTCATCAAGAAGGGCTCCAGAACTAAAATTCGGCGGGACAATCCTTTATGCGCCCGCCTCAGTCAATCGTTTGGAAGGCCTAAAAAGTGCTGGAAAAGGCCCGAATTATCACAGACTTAATGCCGGGCCCGTGGCCGCGTTTCGTTCTGCGCCGGAAAGGTTGATTTGCGCGTCGTCAAAATCCTTCTCCTGGTGCTCGCGGTCGCGGTTCTCGCGCCCTATGTCGTCGCGCCGTTCTACCGCGCCGGCCATCCCGTTTCGACGCTGATGATCTGGCGCTCGCTTCGGGGTGCGCCGATGCAGCGGGAATGGATCGATCTGGCGGCGATGTCGCCCTCGCTGCCACGCTCGGTGGTGGCGGCCGAGGACGCCCATTTCTGCAAGCATCACGGTATCGACTGGGGGGCGCTGCGTGAGGCGGTCGACGATGCCCGGGAGGACGGCACCCCGTTCCGGGGCGCTTCCACCATCACCCAGCAGGTGGCGAAAAACCTGTTCCTCTGGCAGGGGCGGGACTTCGTCCGCAAGGCGCTGGAATTCCCGCTGGCGCTGTGGATCGATCTCGTGCTGCCCAAGGCACGGATCCTGGAGATTTACCTCAACATCGCTGAGCTGGGACCACAGGGCCAGTTTGGGACCGAGGCGGGCAGCGCCTATGCCTTCGGCAAATCGGCGGCGAACCTCTCCCCCCGGGAGGCGGCGCTTCTGGCCTCGATCCTGCCGAATCCGGTCAAACGCAGCGCCAGGACGCCGGGACCGGGTGTCCGGCGGCTGGCCGGGACCTATGTGGCGAGGGCGCAGGCCAGCTCGCTTTCGACCTGCTGGCGGGAGAATCGCTGATTTCCGGTCCTTTTCGGGCGCATTTTCCGGCCCAGAGCCCTAGATTTAAGGCAGGCCTTCCTCTATAAGCCCGGCCTTGACCGGCATTCAGCTCGCCTCGGTTTGCGGGTGCTGAGCCGTCCCCTCGCGGACGATGCCCTGATGACACCAATCCCTAGAGGATACTGAAATGGCCGTTCCGAGAAGAAAAACCTCGCCGTCGCGCCGCGGCATGCGCCGCTCGGCCGACGCCATCAAGAAGCCGACCTATGTGGAAGACAAGGACTCCGGCGAGCTCCGTCGTCCGCATCATCTCGACCTCAAGACCGGCATGTACAAGGGCCGTCAGGTCCTGAAGAAGAAAGAGTCCTGAATTCAGGACCTTTCCCAGGCAGGATGATTTCGCCTGCCTGATTTCGGCCAATCCATGAGATATGACAGTGACGGCGGCGGAGCGAATGCTTCGCCGCCGCATTGTCCTGTCTGGATTTCTTGATCGAGAAGGCATTTCGCCGATGGTCGGTTTCCCGCTGCTCCTGATCCCGCTTGCGGTCTACAACATCATCGCCTTCCTGATGCCCAGCGTGTCCTTTACGGACGTGCTGTTCAGGGTGCCGATGATCACGGGCGAGGCCTGGCCGGTCACGCTTGCCGACGTGATGCTCGCGCTAGGTGTCGTGCTGCTGCTGCTCGAGGTGGTCAAGGGCGCGCGGCCCGGGTCGAAATTCCTGATGGATCATTTGCTGTCGCTGATTGTGTTCGGCGCGGCTGCGGCCGAATTCGTGATGTGGCCCAAATTCGGCAACTCCACCTATTTCCTTCTGGTGCTGCTGGCGATGGCCGATTTCCTCGGCGGCATCGCCCAGCGCACCCGCCGCCGCGTCGCTTATGTCGCCGAAACGACAGTGCCGGCGCCTCGCAAGGCCAAGCGCCAAGCCGAGACGCCGGCGGATGAAGGGACGTTCGAGCCCAAGTTCGAGCCGGTCGTTGCGCCGCCCGCATCCGCGCAATCCGCGCAATCGGTCGCCGAATCCGTACTGATGGATCATCCCGCGCCGAAGCCTGTGAGTACGCCCTCGCCGGAAATTCCCTCGCCGCATTTGCAGCCGGGCAACGGCACCCAGCCGTCTCCCGACGCGCCGCGCTGATTCAAGCCACCTGGCGCGTGCGCGCGGTCACGCTCGGAAGCGGGCGCTTGCTGCCATAGGCGACCTGCGCATCCTCAGAAGACACGCGGCGAAGTCGGCTCGCCTGGGGCAGGTGCTCGGCATTGGCGATGAGCTGGGCGACGAAGCTCGGATCGGGGCGCGGCAGCGGTGCCTTGTGGACCCACTGCAAAACCGGCATCAGCGGCACCACAGCCGAGCCTGTGCCGTTGTCCGCCATGTCCACTTGATCAGTACTCAACATCGCGATCACCGTTGACCCGGCCTGGATTGTCGCGTTTCGAGACGCTGGCGCCGGTGCGTGTGATGTACTCGCAAGGCCTATGCCGGACGGGCCGGTTTGGTTCCTGCACGAGAACAAACGTGGTTTCCAAATTGTTTATCAACTTTGCCTAGGGTCAATGGCGAATCTGGCTTTATCCTGTGCCGACTCAGGACTCCCCGCTGTCCCGAAACGAGGCGATTTTGACCCCCGCATTGCCGCAAGCCTCCGACATCCTGGCTGCCCTCGGCCAGGCCGTGTTCGCCTGGGACATCGCCAGCGATGCCATCGTCTGGGGCGAGCAGGTCGGCGCCATCTTCCCCGGGATTCCCACCGAACGGCTGGCCACCGGCGCCGAATTCGCAAAGCTGATCGAGCCCGCGCAATCGCTGCGGACCGCCGCGCTGGCGCAGACCTCAGCCGTGCATGGCGCCGACGGCACGCCCTATCGGGTCGAGTACGGCGTGCGCATGAGCGCCGCCGATCCCGTGGTCTGGATCGAGGAGACCGGCCGGTGGTTCGCCGGCCCCGACGGCCGCCCCGTGCGTGCGATCGGCTCCGTCCGCATCAACAATGAACGCCATGCCCGCGACGAGGAACTGACGAAGCTCGCCCGGCTTGATCCGCTGACCGGCGAGCTCAATCGCTCGCATCTGATCGCCGCGCTGGCCGAGGCCATCGAGGAGACGACCCGTTTCCGCTCGACCGCGGCCTTCATGCTGGTCGGCATCGATCATCTCGCGCGTGTCAACGAAGCCTTCGGCTTCGACGTTGCCGACGCCGTGATCCTCGACGTCGCCACGCGCATTCGCGCGCGCTTGCGCGGGGGCGACGTGCTCGGCCGCTTCTCCGGCAACAAGTTCGGCCTGATCCTGAAGAACTGCACCGTCGACGACATGAACGTCGCCGCCGAGCGCTTCCTCGCCGGCATCCGCGACGAGGTGGTGCCGACCAAATCCGGCCCGGTGTCGGTCACCGCCTCGATCGGCGCGGTCAGCGTGCCGCGCTATGCCCGCAACACCGATGAAGCGGTCAATCGCGCCCACGAGACCCTGGACACCGCGAAACAACGCCGCGTCGGCTCGTTCGCCGCCTGGCGCCCGGATGCCGCGCGCGACGCCCAGCGCCGCGTCAACATCCGCGTCACCGACGAGATCGTCACGGCGCTGAACGAGCGCCGCATCAAGCTCGCCTATGAGCCGGTGGTTGCCGCTCTCTCGCGCGAGTGCGCTTTTCACGAATGCCTGGTGCGGATGGACCAGGGCGACGGCCAGGTGCTGCTCGCGCCCGACATCGTGCCGGTCGCGGAACGGCTCGGCCTGATCCGCCTGGTCGATCACCGCGTGCTCGAGCTCGTGGTCGCCGAGCTCGCCGCCGCGCCCGACATCTGCCTCAGCCTCAACATCTCCCCGGACACCACCATGGATCCGGATTGGTGGGCCGGAATCGAATCGCTCATGCGCGCCCATCCCGGCGTCGCCGAGCGGCTGATCGTCGAGATCACCGAAACCGTCGCGATCCAGGACATCGACGACGTGCGCGGCTTCGTCACCCGGCTGAAGAATTTCGGCAGTCGCATCGCCATCGACGATTTCGGTGCCGGCTACACCTCGTTCCGTAATCTGCGCAAGCTCGGCGTGGACATCGTGAAGATCGACGGCGCGTTCGTGCAGAACATCACTCGCTCCGCCGACGACCGCGCCTTCGTGCAGACCTTGATCGACCTCGCTCGCCGCCTCGACATCAAGACGGTGGCCGAATGGGTGCAGGACGAAGAAGCTGCGAACATGCTGCGCGACTGGGGCTGCGACTACATCCAGGGCCGCCTGATCGGGCTCGCCTCAGCCGACCGCCCCTGGGGCGCGCCGCCGGATAGCGTGCTGCCCGCGGCAAGCTGAGACACCCTGCCAAACCCTCACGCGCCCTCATCCAGCGCCACGAGCTCGCGCTTCTTGCGCAACGCGGGCAATAACGGCGCTATCAGCAGCACCAGCGCGAGCGCCAGACACGCTGCCGAGATCGGGCGCTGCACGAAGGTCCAGAGGTCGCCCTGCGACAGGATCAGCGACTTGCGCAGATTGTTCTCCATCATCGGTCCCAGCACGAACGCCAGCACCAGCGGCGCGGGCTCGAAGCCGAGCTTGCGCATGAAATAACCGATGATGCCGAACGCGACCATCACATAGACGTCGAACACGTTGTTGCTCGAGCAATAGACGCCCAGGATCGTGAACAGGATGATCAGCGGGAACAGGATGTTGTAGGGCAGCTTGAGCAGCTGCACCCACATGCCGATCAGCGGCAAATTGAGGATCAGCAGCATGACGTTGCCGATATACATGCTGGCGACGATGCCCCAGAACAGGCCGGGGTTCTGCGTGATCAGCAGCGGCCCCGGTTGGAGGCCATGGATGACGAAGGCGCCGAGCAGTAGCGCCATTACCACGTTCGGGGGGATGCCCAAGGTCATCAGCGGAATGAAAGCGCCTCCGGCCGCCGCGTTGTTGGCGGATTCGGGACCCGCTACGCCCTCGATCGCGCCATGGCCGAAACGCTCCGGCGTTTTCGACAGCCGCTTCTCCAGGGCATAGGACGCGAACGAGGCGACCACGGCGCCGCCGCCCGGGAGAATGCCGAGCAGGAAGCCGAGGAACGTGCCGCGAGCCACCGGGCCGGCGCTCGCCTGCCAATCGGCCTTATTGGGCAACAGCTGCGTGATCTTGGCGTTGATGATATCGCGCTTGATTGCTTGCTCGGTATTGAGCAGCACCTCGGCGACGCCGAACAGGCCCATCACGACGGGCACGAGTCCGATGCCGTCGATCAGCTCCATGCGGCCGAACGTCAGCCGCGGTTGCGCCGTGATGCTGTCGAGGCCGATCAGTCCGAGCACGACGCCGATACATGCCATCAGGAGCGCCTTCGGCATTGATCCCTGAGTGAGAAACGTGAGCACGATGAGGCCGAGCACCATCAGGCTAAAATATTCGGCAGGGCCAAACGCGATGGCGATGTTGGCGAGCCGAGGTGCCACCAGCATCAGCGCAACGAGCGAAAATGTGCCGGCGATGAAGGAGCCGAAGGCGGAGATGCCCAGCGCAGGGCCGGCACGGCCCTGCTTCGCCATCTGGTGGCCGTCAATACAGGTCACGACTGAAGCCGCCTCGCCCGGGATATTGACCAGGATCGAAGTGGTCGAGCCACCATACATCGAGCCGTAATAGATCCCCGCCATCATGATGATGCCGGATTCCGGCGTTCCTGACAGTGTCACCGGAAGCAACAGAGACATCGCCGAGATCGGCCCGATGCCTGGCAGTACACCGACCAGCGTACCGATGAAGACGCCGATGAAACAGTAGAGCAGGTTGATCGGCAGGAGCGCGACGCCAAACCCGTGCGCGACGTTGACGAGCGTATCCATGCGATCAACCGATCCCGAACAGGCCCGAGGGTAGCTGGATCAGCAGCAGCCGCTTGAGTACCCACCACATTCCGAGCGGCACCAGCGCGGCGATCGGGATCGCCAGCGTCCAACGCACGGGATCGATCAAGCGCAGCAAAAGCAACATGAGCGGAATCGATGACAGCAAGAATCCCAGCGGCTCGAGGGCAAAGGAGAACGCAGTGAGGCAGGCGATGACGAGAAGCGGCTTGCTCCAGCTCACATTGTCCCAGCGCGAAGCCAGCGTCGGCCCGCCCTCGGTGATGGCCGAGATGATAATGCTGGCCGCGAACACGCACATCAGGATGCCCGTGTAGAACAGTACGTAGCCGGAGCCGGGATCGTTGATGGTGCCGAGCTTGAGCTTCACACCCTGCCAGATCACGAAGCCGCCGAGCGCGAGCCCGATCAAGCCGCCCCAGAGTTCGGAGTTGTTGAGACGGAGTTTGACGGTGGTTTGGTCGTTCATCGATACCCTCTCGGCCGTGCCCCGGACGCTACGCAGCGCGACGCGGTGCGCTGCAGATCCGGGACACGAAAGTGGCTCAATCCTACTTCTTCGCAAGCCCGAGCGTGTCGATCACCTTGCGCTCTGACTCCGTGACCTCGACGACGAACTTCTTGTATTCCTCGGTATTCTTGTAGCTCGGCACCATATCGTATTTGGCGAGCGTGGCGATCACCGCGGGATCCTCGACCGCCTTCTTGAAGGCGTCGTGCAGCTTGGCGACGATCTTGGGATCCATGCCCTTGGGGCCGGCGATGCCGAACGGGGAATCATAGACCATGGGATAGCCGAGCTCCTTCAGCGTTGGCACGTCAGGATAATTCGGCGATCGCGCGCCGGTCCACACCATGAGAAGCTTCAGCTTGCCGGCGTCAACCAAGGGCCGCCAACCGGTGGAGTCGGCTTGCAGCATGGTATGCTGGCCGAGTACTGCGGCGTTGGTCTCTGCCCCGCCCTTGAACGGCACCTGCGTGAGCTTGATGCCGGACATCGCGGCGATTTGCTCCATGCCGATATGAAGCGAGGTGCCTGTGCCCGGCGTCGCGTAGGTCACCTTGCCCGGATTTGCCTTCGCGAACTCGACCACATCTTTCCAGGATTTGAATTGCGACTCGGCGCTGGTGGTTACGCCGAAGGTGTAGCCGGTGAGGTGAACGATATAGGTGAAGTCCTTCGCCGGATCCCACGACACCTCCTGCATCAGGGGCAGGCGGAAGACGGTGATCGGAAGCTGTGAGATGGTGTAGCCGTCCGGCTTCGCAGCTGCGGCCATGGTGGCAGGTCCAACAGTGCCGCCGCCGCCGGCCTTGTTGTCGATCACGATCGGCTGCCCCAGGACCTTAGACGCACTGTCGGCGATCGCGCGCATCGAGATGTCGGTCGATCCGCCGGCGGGCCATGGCACGATCAGCGTCACCGGTTTGGTGGGATAATCCTGCGCACCGGCGGCGGTTGCGAGCAGCGCGCTCACAACGGCATGCATGGCGGCAAAGGCGATTGTCTTCAGCCCGTATCGCGACATCGAAACTCCTCCCTCGCGGTGGCCTGGTTCGGGCCGCCGTTTCTCATTGTTATGACGGGATTGTCCCCGAATTCATGGGAGAAGAAAAGCGCATTGCGCGGGCGCGATACGGTGATCCCGCCGAAAAGCGCACGTGCGACAATTGGTCGTTTGAAGGCGTGCCGAGATACGGAATTTGCCTTCGGTGGGGCCCTTACGCCACGCGGCGTACTGCGCTCAGCGTCTCGATCACGCGTCCGACCTCCGCGGCCGGGGAGGGCTTGCCGAAATAATATCCCTGCACGGCGGTGCAGCCGCATTCGCGGACGAAGTCGAGTTGTTCAATCGTCTCCACACCCTCCGCCGTGGTCTCGACGCCGAGCACCGAGCCGAGGCTGGCGATGGTGCGGACGATCGCCACACTCTCCGGGCTTTCACTGATCGTGCCGACGAAGGAGCGGTCGATCTTGATACGATCGAACGGAAATCTGCGCAAATAGCTCAGCGAAGAATAGCCGACGCCGAAATCGTCGAGGCTGACGCGCACCCCCAACGCGCGGAGCTGGTGCAGGATCTCGATCGTCGCCTCGCTGTCGTCGAGCAGCGCCGTCTCGGTGAGCTCGAGCTCGAGCCGATGCGGTGGCAGGCCGGCCTCCGCAAGCGCGCTCGTCACCATCGTCACCAGCCCGCGCGAGCGGAATTGCACCGGCGACAGGTTCACGGCGACGGTGAGATCGGGCCATGTCGCGGCGGTCGCGCAGGCCGTGCGCAGCACCCACTCGCCGATCGGAACGATCAGGCCGTTCTCTTCCGCAATCGGAATGAATTCCGCCGGTGAGACGAGGCCGCGCGAGGGATGTTTCCAGCGCAGCAGCGCCTCGAAGCCGGTAAGTTCGGTGGTGTCGAGCCGCACCTGCGGCTGGAATGCCAGGTGGAATTCACGGGCCTCCAGCGCGCCGCGCAGATCGTGCTCGAGCGCGTGCCGGCTGCGAGCCTCTTTCTCCATTTCGGGCTCGAACAGCTGATAGGCGCCGCGCCCCTTGGCCTTGGCCTGGTACAGCGCGAGGTCGGCGCATTTCATCAGCTGGTCGGCGTCGAGCCCATGATCGGGCGCGATTGCGATGCCGACGGAGACGCCAACATGCATCGACTGGTGCTCCAGCGGCGGCGGGTGACCGATGATCTCGACCAGGCGGCGCGCGAGCCTTTCCGCCGATTGCGGCTGCGGCCCGCGCTGGAGAACCGCGAACTCGTCGCCACCGAGCCGCGCGACGGTGTCGTGCTCGCCGACATTCTCCTTCAGCTGCGCCGCGACCCAGCGCAACAGCCGGTCGCCGGCCGCGTGGCCGAGGCGATCGTTGACGGTCTTGAAATTGTCGAGGTCGAAGCACAGCACGGCCATCGCGCCGCCGGCGATCGCGACCTGGTTCAGTCCCTCGCCCATCTTCTCGCGGAACAGAGTGCGATTGGGCAGGTCGGTGAGTGAATCGTGCCGCGCCATGTGCGCCACGCGGGCCTGGGCCTTGTGGCGTTCGGTGACATCCTCATAGGTGACGACCCAGCCGCCATGCTCCATTCGCTTGTGATTGAGCTTGATGATGCGGCCGTCGCCCAAATAGCGGTGCAGTGTGTGCTCGCCCTCGCGCAGTCTCTCGACATAGTCGGCATAGAGCCGCGCGGCGGTGGTGTTTGGATGGATGCCGAGCTCGCAGCTGTGCTCCATGATCTCGCGCATCGACGCACCCGGCTTCACCAATTCGGGTGACAGTCCGTACATCTCGATGTAGCGCCGATTGCAGACGATGACGCGCAAGCTCGAATCGAGCATACACAGGCCCTGGCTCATGTTGTTCAGGGCCGCGTCGAAGCGCCGATACTGCTCGCTCAGCTCCTCGACTGCGTGCTCGCGTTCGGTGATGTCCTCGTAGGTGGCCACAAAACCACCCTCGGCCAGAGCGCAATAGCGCACCGAGATCGTGGTGTCGTTCGACATCCGCCGGCGTATCGGCGAGGAGTTGCGGTCGGCAATCCTTGCGCTGGCGGCTTCCAGGAGTTGTTGCGGACTATACTCGGAGGAGAACGCGCCGTTTGCCATCGAGCGTTCGATCAGTTCGCCGAGATGCGTGCCCGGCTTGGCTTCCTCCGGCGAGAGCCGATAGATCTTCCGGTAGGTGGTGTTGCAGACGCGCAGGCGCATCTCGCTGTCGTAGAAGGCGAGTCCGTGTGCCATGTTCTCCAGCGCCGCGTCGAGCATGAAGTTCTGCTGCCTTAGCATCTCCTCGTATTGCAGCCGCTCGGTGACGTCTTCGTGCACGGTCACCCAGCCGCCGTCGGGCAGAAAACGGGAAACCACCTGCACCATCCGTCCGTCATAGCGCATCACCAGCAGGTTTTTCGCCTTCCTGGTGCGCACGTCCTCCAGCCTGGTGTCGTAGAATTCGTCGGCCGACACCCCCGGCAGGTTGCCGCGCGACATCCAGTGCTCGATGACCGTACAATGCGAGACGCCCGGCTTCACGATTTCCGGGTCGAGATTGTAGAGCTTCAGGAAACGTTCGTTGCAGACGACGACGCGGCTGTCGGCATCGTACATGATCAATCCGTGCGCCATGTTGGCGAGCGCGTGCTGGCTGCGCTCGGTCTGCACGCGCAGCTCCGCCTCGACCCGGGCGAGGCGGCTGACGTCTTCGCAGATCGTCATCCAGCCGCCGCCGGGAAGCGGTTTTAGCTCGAGCGCCATGACCACGCCGCTCGCGAGCGTCTGCTGAGTCCGGAACGGCTGGCCGGCTGCGATCCGCGTCATGCGCGCGGCATAGAGTGCGTCGACTTCCCCCGCAGGGATGTTGCCGAGGGCCACGCTGTGGGCGAGCACGTCACGGTAGCTCGTGCCGACCCGCACGATTTCGGCCGACATGTTGAACAGGCTGAGGTAGCGCTGATTGACCAGCACGATCCGGTTGCCGGCATCGTAGACGCAGACGCCTTGCTCCATGTGGTCGAGCGCAAGCTGGCTCAGCCCGACCAGGGCCTTCGGGCCCTGCTCGCGGCGTGCATCAAGCTCGTTGTCGCGGATCGACGTCATGGGGCGGCGGGGTCTCGGCGGGCAATAGACTTAACGCGATGTAATTCAGTCGCCGAGGCTAGCGAAGAAGCGGGAAAATTCCCTTAAGCGCCTTAGTTTACGGAGGGTGACCGGCGATGCAGGGATGCTGCCAATGTGAAGGGGGGGCAAGGTACCGTCGCGCCGGTCGACCTGCGCAATTGCGCGTTAGGCCCGGATGACATCGAATGTCCGGCCCAAACGGGGCCTACGGCCCGTACAGCACGAGTTCCGTATCCGTGAGATCGGCGAGCTGCGGCCGGTGTGGGCCCTTGAAATATTTGCGGCCGCGACGCTCGGTGTAGATGCCGACGAGGCCGGAAACCGGGCCGTTGGAATCGACGGCGACCGCGATCTTGCCGAGCCGCAGCAGCAGCCGGCCGATGCGGCCTGCGCATTCGGTGTATTCGGCCGCGTTGCGGCAGTAGATCAGCTTCATCGCGGGCGGCGCAATGATGCCACGGCGGATGCGCACCGGTTGCAGGATGAAGGGGAACGTTCCCTTCGGCGTGCGGCAGACCAGGCTGAGGCAATTGTAGCGCGCATGCCGCGTCAAGAGATCGGTCTCGGCATCGGAAAGCCCGTCGATCGTCTTGGCGTGCTGCGAGATGACCTCGATCTTGCTCCAGCGTGGGACGCGCGCCAGCGCTGGCACCGAGAAGAAGATGCCACGGCAATAGGCGCGAAAGCCCTGCGTCTCGATGATCGGCCAGGTCCACGGCGCCGGGCTGATGTTGAGATAGGTGACGTCCTTGTGGCGCTGCGCGATCTTGGTCAGGAGCGGGGCGTAGTTGCGGTAGGCCGGATCGACGTACCAGCTCGACAAATTGCACTGGATGGCGGTCTCATCGCCGTCCCTCCGCGCCGTGTAGATCAGCAGCAGCACGCCGACCGGCGTGCCGTCATTGTCGAGCATGTAGCCGAAGCGCGGATAGCCTTCCGGTACGGGCCTGAAGGCCTGCCGGCGCAGGCCCTGGATCCAGTAGCCGCGCGAGCGGCCGACGAAGCCGCGCGTCAGCAAGTCCGCGACCGCATCGACGTCGGACTCGGTGATCTCGCGGCATCGGACCTTGGTATGGATCACGCTCGTCTTTCCCGTGGAAATGGCCGGCCTCTTGCCGTTAGCGCCAGCCTTCGCCGTGGGCATCGGCCGCGATCTGCGGCTGCAGGCCCATGATCTCCCGCACCTTGGCGGGCCAGGCGGAAGGGTCGGTGCCGTGGGTGTGGAACATGGCGACAGCCAGGCGGTCCATGCCGAAGGCGACGCAGCCGGTGTGGGCCGGCTCGCCATTGGCGTCCTTGATGTCCCAGGTCGTGCCGAAATGCTCGAGGTGATAATTGAAGCTCATGCAGGCCGTCGGCTGCTCTTCCGAGCGCAGCGGGATCAGCAGTTCGAACTTGAGCTGCTGCTGCTTTTGGCTCACCGCCTTCATCTGACCGACGCGGCCGAAGAACGGATCGCTGGCATAATCGACGCGGAAGGTGAGACCGAGATCGGTCGCAATCGCCTGCGCGCGCACCATCCAGCGCTCGCGGAAATCGGCGACGTCGTCGGGGCTGCCGATGCAGACATATTCCCGCATCCGGAACGATTGCAGCCGGTCGAGATGTTTTGACGGCTCGCGGCGGAAGCAGTCGGCGGCGACGTCGAAGCGCAGGCCGCCCTTCGGCAACTGGCCGCGGCTCGCCGCGATCGGATAGACGGGATAGCAGGCCGCCGGCGACAGCACGAGGTCTGCCGGCGAGAGCGAGCTGGTCCAGTCACCGCCGGCATCGAAGCGGCTGACCGCGGCGTTGATCTCGCGCTCGGTGCCGTGCAGGCCGCAGACGCAACCGAGCAGGTTCGGAAAGCTCTTGAGATAGCCGGACTTCTCGAGCTGTGAACGGCTCATCACCGGCGGGAAGCGCATCACTTCGGTGCCCGCCTCGCGATGGCTCGTAATGAGTGCGGCGAGCCGCTCGACGATGCCCTCATAAAGCGCGGTGCGGGCGTAGACGCCGTCCGAGCCCATCGGATGAAAGAGCTTGTCGGCGAGATGATCGAGCGGATCCGCGATTTGCGGGGCGGTCTCGGGCGAATTGGGGAGGACGGCAATGTTCATGATTCGATGTCCTGCTATCTCAAAATTGTTCTTGTTGGTTTGGTCGCCAAGGCGCGTCAGTTAGGAAAAGGACGTCAGTCGTGAAGGCTCAATGGCACGCCGCTCATCAGGGTCGATGTTGCGGCGTTGGCCAGAATGCGGTCGTTGTTGATCATGATCGGCGACGACAGCACGTCGCGCAGGTGGCGGCCCATGGTGAACTCACCGTCATTGCGGTAGCCGGAAAGGCCTGCGGTGCGCGTCGCATGCATCACGGTCTCGACCGCGAGCTCCGAGGCCTGCACCTTCAGAAGCGTGATCGAAGACTGGAAGTCGAGCGAGCCGAGCGCGCGTTCGTCGTGCTCGGCGCGAGCAAAGGCGTCGATATTGGCTGATATCAGCGCCCGCAGCTTGGCCAGCGACATCTTGGCGGCGGTGAAATGCGCGGCCGCCGGGGGCATCTGGCCGCCTGAGGTGCGGGCCGCCTTGCGGACGAAGGCCTGCGCACGGGTAACGGCGGCTGCAGCAATACCAGCCCAGGCCGAGGACCAGCACAGATGCGCGAACGGCGTCATGGTCTGAGCGTGGATCTTGTCGTAGGATTCCGGGAAGACGCGGTCGGTCGGGCAGTCGACCTTCAGCTCGAAACCGGTCGAGCAGGTGCCGCGCATGCCGAGCGTTTCCCAGCCCAGCGTCCGCTTCAGCGAATAGTCGTCCCTGGCGAGCGCCAGAAGAACCTGGTCGGACGCAGAAGCGTCGGTGGCGCGGCGGGCGATGGTTACGAGGCCGTCGGCCTCGGCGCCGTAGGAGATCACTGTGGCGTCGCGCAGCAGCGAGACGGTGTCGCCGACGACGTCGACGGCGGCGGCGCTAGCGCGGATGTTTCCGCCGTTCTGGCCTTCGGTGGTGGAGGAGGCGAGCAGCCACTGGTCGCGCGCGACCCGGCGCATCATGGTTTCCATCCAGGGGATGCCGTGGCCGTGCCTGACGACGCAGGCGACCTTTGTCGTGTGCATGGCGTAGATCATCGCCGTGGAGGCGCAGGCGCGTCCGAGCGTGTAGCAGACGTCGGTGACGTCGTGGATCGAGGCACCGAAGCCGCCGAACTCGGCCGGGATCATGACGCCGAGCAGCTTCTGCTCACGCGCAACCTCGAAAGCCTTGTGAGGGAAGCGGGCATCGCGATCGACCCCGTCGGCGTCGGCTGCCGCCACGGTGGCGGTCCGGGCGGCGCGTTCGATGAGGGAGGGACCATGCTCGAGAAAGCTCGTCTGCGTCTCGTCGACAGTGAGGACTGCTTCACGCACGTTCATACTCGTCCGCCTCCGGTTTGCCGTTCAGGATCGCCGGCATCATTCGCGATGCCGCTTGAGCGATCCTTCGACCATCTTTGCTTATGAGATGAGGCTACGGATTTAATTCAAATTCGTCGATGAAATAGAGGGTAAACAAAGCCCAATTCCGAACGAACAGTTAAGTTCGGGTTGTTTGCATCGTCCGGATTCCCGCGATCGCGTTAGGGATCTGTAAGAAGTCGGAAATCCAGACAATCTGAGTCATCGTTTACTAAGAAACGCGAAGTAATGGTGGTGTCCATTGCGGGATCGGCCCGCCGTGCCCATCGTAGCCGGCAACCAGTCCGACCTTTGTCGACAGATGGGAATTTACCGATGCAGGCTTTCGATACCGAGTTGCGCAATCGCATCATCAAGCTGGTGAAGGGCGTCCTCGCCCAGAACTCGCTCTCCGCCGAGGTCACGCCGCAGGCCAAGCTCGTCGACGTCGGCCTGACCTCGATGGACATGGTCAATCTGATGCTCGGCGTCGAAGCCGAGTTCGACTTCACGATTCCCCAGTCCGAGATCACACCGGAGAACTTCCAGTCGGTCGAGACGCTGGAGCGTATGGTCGCGACCCAGCTGCAGTCGGCGGCCGCGGCATAATCAGGCGCGCGTCTCCATGACGGCACTTTCTGACTCCATCACCCCCCGTTCCAAAACCGACGTAAAACTGGCATAGCTTCTCCCCGGAATCGCGATGGCGCGAACGGGGTGGAGCAGGTATGACGCAGGCGGTATTGGGCATCATCGGCGGCTCCGGCATTTACGACCTGCCGGGGCTGGAGGACGCTCGCGAAGAGGTGATCAAAAGCCCCTGGGGTGAGCCGTCGGCGCCCCTGCGGCGCGGCTCAATTGCCGGCTTGCCGATCGTGTTCCTGCCGCGCCACGACAAGGGCCACCGGCTGTCGCCCTCCGACATCAATTATCGCGCCAATATCGACGTCCTCAAGCGCGCCGGGGTCACCGACCTGATCTCGCTGTCGGCCTGTGGCTCGTTCAGGGAGGAACTGCCGCCGGGAACCTTCGTTCTCGTCGATCAGTTCGTCGATCGTACCCACAAACGCGAGAGCTCGTTCTTCGGGAGGGGATGCGTCGCGCATGTGTCGATGGCGCACCCGGTCTCGCCGCGGCTGCGCATCCATCTTGCCACGGCGGCCGAAGCCGAGGGCATCGCGTTTGCGCGCGGCGGCACCTATGTCTGCATGGAGGGACCGCAATTCTCGACCTATGCGGAAAGCACGACCTACAAGACGCTTGGTTATTCCGTGATCGGCATGACCAACATGCCCGAGGCGAAACTCGCGCGTGAGGCCGAGCTTTGCTACGCCACCGTCGCGATGGTGACGGATTTCGATTGCTGGCATCCCGATCACGACGCCGTCACCGTGCAGGACATCATCCGCGTTCTGAACTCGAACGCCGACAAGGCAAAAGCGCTGGTGGCCCGGCTGGCGAAAGACTTCCCGCGCGAGCATGAGCCGTGCCCGATCGGCTCGGACCGCGCGCTCGATACCGCACTGATCACCGCGCCCGAGGCGCGCGATCCCGAGCTCTTGAAGAAGCTCGATGCGGTGGCCGGGCGCATCCTGCAAACGTGATACGAAAGGCAGAATGCCATGAAGGTCGACGGCAAGCATTTCCGTAGCATCTGGCGCGAGCGCGACGGCTGGTCGGTCGGAGCGATCGACCAGCGCCGGCTGCCGCACGAGTTCATCGTTGCGAAGCTGATCTCATGCGAGGACGCGGCCCTCGCCATCCGCGACATGCTGGTGCGCGGTGCGCCGCTGATCGGCGCAACCGCAGCCTACGGCATGGCGCTGGCGATGCGCGAGGACGCCTCCGACGCCGGCCTGAAGCGTGCCTACGACACGCTCGTGGTGGCGCGGCCGACCGCGATCAATCTGAAATGGGCCCTGGACGAGATGCGAGCGAGCCTCGCGCCGATCGATCCGCTAGAGCGGGCCGAAGCTGCCTATGCGCGCGCCGACGAGATCGTCGAGCAGGACGTCGAGATCAACCGCGGCATCGCCGGCAACGGCCTGAAACTCATCGAGGCGATCGTCGCAAGGAAGAAGCCGGGCGAGACGGTCAATTTGCTGACCCATTGCAATGCCGGCTGGCTTGCGACCGTCGATTGGGGCACGGCGACGGCGCCGATCTATCTCGCGCACGAGCGCGGCATCAAGGTCCATGTCTGGGTCGACGAGACGCGTCCGCGCAACCAGGGCGCCTCGCTCACGGCCTGGGAGCTCGGCCATCACGGCGTGGCGCATACGGTCATACCGGACAACACCGGCGGGCATCTGATGCAGCACGGCATGGTCGATCTCGCCATCGTCGGCACCGATCGCGTTGCCGCCAATGGCGACGTCTGCAACAAGATCGGCACATATTTGAAGGCGCTCGCCGCTCACGACAATAACGTGCCGTTCTATGTCGCGCTGCCGTCGCCGACGATCGATTTTGCCGTTGATGACGGCGTCCGCGACATCCCGATCGAGCAGCGCAGCGGCAAGGAGGTCACCGACATGACCGGCCGCACCGCAGACGGAAGGCTTGAGACGGTACGCATCGTGCCGGAGGGCTCGCCGGTCGCGAATTATGCCTTCGACGTGACCCCAGCGCGGCTCGTCACCGGCCTCATCACCGAGCGAGGCGTGTTGAAAGCCGATCGCGCGTCACTTGCCGCTGCGTTTCCGGAGCGGATTGCAGGCGCGACGGAGTAGGTCTGGTTCGGCGATAGCTCGCAATGACGGAGAATGACGCTCTAGCTCAGCTTCAATCCCGTCGCGGCCTCGAGCTCGGCGATCGCCTGGGTGCCGCTGGTGACCTTGATCGTCGTCATGCCCATCTCGCGGGCCGGCTTCAGATTGACGCCGAGATCGTCGAGATAGACGCAATTCTTCGGATCAACCTTCAGTGTCTCGACCATCAGCTGATAAATGCGCGGGTCGGGCTTGCGCAGGCCGATCTTGGCGGACTCGATGACATAATCGAACAGCACCATCACCTCGGCGACATAGAGTGAGCGCCCGGTCATGCTGCCGATCGCATTGGCCGGCAGATTGTTGGTAATGCAGCCGGTCTTGAATTGCGCCTTGATGCGCTTCAGCGCTTCCACCATCTCGGGGCGCAGATCGCCCTGAAGCAGCGGGAGCACATCGCGGCCGCGCACCTCCGCGCCGAGCGCCAGCGACTCCGTTGCGAACAGCTCGTCGAACGTGTCGATATCGACCTCGGCGCGCTCGAACTTGGCCCAGGCATTTTCCAGATGATTGGCGGCATTGGTGCGCCGGATGATGCCGATGGGCAGGCCACGCTCTGTCTCGAACCGTGTGAACGCCTCGAACGGCGAACTCGTCAGCACGCCGCCAAAATCAAAGATCACAGCCTCGATCGTCAAGATCCCGCCCTCGTCAATTCCTTTCCAAGAGCGCTAGCATGCGCTATCGGCAAGAGCCAGTCCGAAGCCATCCCGCCGCCGTCACCGATGCCGAAGCGTGTTCCCATGAAAAAGCTTGCAACGATCATTACAGCCGCGCTGCTGCTGGCCACGCCCGCTTATGCCATCGTTGGCGGCGGCACGCCGCAGGCCGATGGCGTCGCGCGCGCCGTCGTCACCATCGTCGGCTCGCGCGGCAATTTTTGTACGGGCACCCTGGTTGCGCCAAGGCTGGTGCTTACCGTCGCCCACTGCGTGCAGCCCGGCGCGGACTACAAGATCGTCGACCGCGGCACCGACGGGCAGCCGCAACTGCTGAATGTCCGCACCGTCGCGATCCATCCGAGTTTCAACATGCAGGCGATGCAAGGGCATCGCGCTACCGCCGACCTGGCGCTGCTGCAGCTGGAAATTCCATTGAAGGGAAAATCGACGGTACCGGTCAGTGCGCCGAATATTCCGATCCAGGTCGGCAGCCGCTTCGTCATCGCCGGTATCGGCGTCACCGTGCGTGGCGACGGCAAGAGTGGCGGCGCGACGCGTGTTGCCGGCCTCGTTGCGACGGGGCGGCCCGGCACGCTCCAGATCCGGTTGGTCGACCCCGTAACCAACGGTGTTCGCGACGGAATTGGCGCCTGCACCGGTGATTCCGGCGGTCCCGTGTTCGAGGACAAGCCGGCCGGAGCCGTGCTCGTCGGCGTGATCAGCTGGTCCACGGGGCCGAACGGAGCCGCCGGCTGCGGCGGGCTGACAGGCGTCACGCCGCTCACGCTCTATCGCGACTGGATATTGCAGACTGCGCGGAGCTGGGGTGCGACGCTGTGATTTGACCGCGTCCTGATCTATGTCATCTTGAAGCGGAACCGCGCTGGGCGACCACGTCCGTCGCAGAGGAAACGCGCCGCCCAATCAAGGGCGGCCACAAAAACAAGCAAGGCATAGAAGCAACAATGAATGTCGCTGTTCGCAGTCACGCCACGGCCAAACAGGCTTCTGAACATTTCGACGTGCTGATCGTCGGCGCCGGTATCTCGGGCATCGGCAGCGCCTATCACATGACCAAGCAGCTTCCCGGTGCGAGCTTCGTCATCCTGGAAACGCAGGCGACGTTCGGCGGCACGTGGACCACACATCGCTATCCCGGCATCCGCTCCGACAGCGATCTCCACACCTTCGGTTATAGCTTCAAGCCCTGGGTCGGGCCGCCGATCGCGACCGCCGACGAAATCCTCGCCTACATGAACGAGGTGATCGACGAAAACGATATCGCGCGGCATATCCGCTACAAGCACAGGATCAATTCGGCGAGCTGGTCGAGCGAGCAGAACCTCTGGACCATCGAGGCGGTGACGACCGACACCGGCGAGCCAAAAACTTTCACGGCGAACTTCCTCTGGATGTGCCAGGGCTATTACCGCCATTCGGAAGGCTATACGCCGGAATGGAAAGGTACCGATCGCTTCAAGGGCCGCATAGTTCATCCGCAGACCTGGCCTGATGCTATCGACCTCGCGAACAAGAAGGTCGTCGTGATCGGCTCCGGCGCGACGGCGGCGACGCTGGTGCCGAACATTGCCGACAAATGCGCGCATGTCACGATGCTGCAGCGTTCGCCGACCTATTTCCGTCTCGGCCGCAACGCCATCGAGATCGCGGAGGAGCTGCGCCGGCTGCAGGTCGACGAGGCCTGGATCCACGAGATTGTCCGGCGAAAGATCCTGTTCGAGCAGGATGCGTTCACCAAGCTTTGCTTGTCAAAACCCGAGCAGGTGAAAAAGGAGCTGATCGGCCAGATCAGCGCGGTGCTCGGTCCGGAGTACGATGTCGACACCCATTTCACGCCGAGCTACCGGCCATGGCGGCAGCGCATCGCCTTCGTGCCGGATGCCGATCTGTTCAAGGGGATCGCCAGCGGCAAGGCGTCCGTCGTCACCGACGAGATCGAGTGCTTCGTCGAGAACGGCATCCAGCTCAAATCCGGCAAGCTGCTCGAAGCCGACATCATCGTCACCGCAACCGGCTTCAATCTCGCGGCGCTCGGCGACATCGCCTTCGAGGTCGACGGCAAGCCGCTCGCCTTCGGCGACACCGTTACCTATCGCGGCATGATGTTCACGGGCGTGCCGAACATGGTCTGGGTGTTCGGCTATTTCCGCGCCAGCTGGACGCTGCGCGTCGACCTCGTTGCCGACTTCGTCTGCCGTCTGCTCGGTCACATGAAGGCCAAAGGCAAGAAGAAGGTCGAGGTGAGCTTGCGCGCCGAAGACCACAACATGCCGATCCTGCCCTGGATCGATCCGGAGAACTTCAACCCCGGCTACATGATGCGCAACATGGACCTGCTGCCCAAGCGCGGCGACAAGCCGGAATGGCAGCACAGCCAGGATTACTGGACCGAAAAGGACGAGATCCCGAAGACGGATCTGGATGGCGGGGAGTTTGTGTACGGGTGAGGCGCTCGCGCTGACCACACACTCTGCAGTCGTCCCGGCCTAGTGCGCAATTGCGCACTAGGCCGGGACGACATCTTTTGTTGGGCAAGGAGTGTTTCAACTCACTCGCAGCAAGACTACGAATTCCTTCTTGTCGCATTCGTCGCAATCGCCGCAGCCGCAGTCCGGTTCTCGACGCCGAGCTTGGAGTAGATCTGCTCGAGATGCTTGTCGACCGTGCGCGGGCTCAAGCCCAGAATCTGCGCGATGTCGCGGTTGGTCTTGCCCTTGCTGAGCCAGGCCAGCACCTCGCCTTCGCGGGTGGTGAGGCCAAGCTCGCTGGTGAATTCGGGTGGCGGCGCGGTGCCGGACTCCCGGGAGAGTCGCAGCAGGAACTCGTTCGGCGCGGTCTCGCCCATGTAGTACAGGCGGAGCTGAGGATTGTCGGGCAAGGAAGCCGCCTGAGACTTCGAGCTGCCCTTGCCCTTCGCCTGCTCCAGCCATTGCAGCAATGGTACCGGCAGGACGAAGTCGTCCTCGGCCTGCGCGCCGTGGTGGTCTGCCAGCAGCTTCTGCGCCTGCGGGGTCGCCCACAACAATTTGCCCTGGCGGTTGACCGCGAACAAGAATCGGCCGGAGACGTCGAGCGCGGCGCGCGCGCTCTGCGTCATCCGCGCGTTGCCGAGATGAACGCGGATGCGCGCCAGCATCTCCTCGATCACGATCGGCTTGGTCACGTAGTCGACGCCGCCGGCCTCCAGCCCGCGCACGATGTGCTCGGTCTCGGCGAGCCCTGTCATGAAGATCACCGGGACATTGGCAAGGCCCGCATCACGCTTGAGGCGGCGGCAGGTCTCGAACCCGTCCATGCCCGGCATCACCGCGTCGAGCAGCACGATGTCAGGCGTGATCTGGTCGACGATGCGCATCGCGGCTGCGCCGTCGAGCGCCACCATCACCGTCATCCCTGCGCTGTCGAGCGCGTCGGTAAGCAGCCGCAGCGTCTCCGGGGAGTCGTCGACTACGAGCGCGACGTCGCGCTTTTTCGACTCAGTGCTCATACGCATGCAACGTCTTCAATGTGGCCATATACTGGTCGAGATCGAAGCGGTCGACCAGCGACCGCATTTCCGCGACGAAGTCGGCATGTTCAGGATGCTCACTGCCGATCTCGTCCAGCTTCAACTGGATAGCCTTGACGTAGCCGATCTGACCGAGCCCGATCAGCGCCTCGATGTGTTGTACCGGCGGTCGCGAGCCGCTCTCCGGCCGCCACAGCGGCACGGCGATCTCCTCCGAGCCGTATTGCCATTCGACCTTGAGAAGCTGGCGGATGCTTTCCAAAAGCCTGGGAATGTCGATCGGCTTCATCAGATAGCCATCGTGGAAAGGCTGTGCCAGCGGTGTGCCGTGGGCCTCGAGCGCGCTGGCAGACACCATCAGGATGCGCGCCTGATGGTGGCCGTTGGCGCGTAGCGTCTCCGCGACCGTCCAGCCATCCATGCCAGGCATGGAGATGTCGAGCAGGAACAGATCGGGCCGGCAGTGCTGGGCCAGCGCCAGGCAGCCGGGGCCGTCGGGCGCGCTGAGCAGGATGAAGCCGAGTGGTGTCAACACCTCACGCAGGAGGTCACGATGCACGGGATCGTCGTCGGTGATGAGGATGGTCTTGCGTGCGCCGTGATAGCCTGAGATCGGGGCCTCCACCGGCGCAATACGCTGCGGATTGGTGACTTCCGAGAGCAGCATCTTGACCTTGAACGTGCTGCCGCTGCCGACCGTGCTCAAGACCTTGATGTCGCCGCCCATGACGCCGGCGAGCAGCCGGCTGATGGTCAGGCCCAGCCCGGTGCCGGTCTGCGGCTGCGAGACACCGAGCGCACCGCGTTCAAAGGGTGCGAAGATGCGTTCGAGATCGTCGCCCTGGATGCCGGGGCCGGTGTCGATCACCTCGAACTCCGCGACCGGGCTGCGATAGTGCACCACGAAATGGACGCTGCCGGTCTGGGTGAATTTGATCGCGTTGGACAGCAGATTGATCAGCACCTGGCGCAGCCGCTTCTCGTCGGCATAGACCACGACCGGCAAATGCGCCGGCCGCCTGAACACGAAGTCGATGCTCTTGGCAGCGGCTTGAAGGCGGAACATGCCGACGAGCTGGTCGAGGAACTCGGTCAGGCGCACCTCGTCGCGCGACAGGTACAGCCGCCCCGCCTCGATCTTGGAGATGTCCAGAATGCCGTCGATCAGGCCGGAGAGGTGATCGGCGCTGCGGCGGACGACGCGGACCTGGTCGCGCGGCTTGGTGTTGAGCGTGGTGTCCTGCTCCAGGAGTTGGGCATAGCCGCTGATAGCATTCAGCGGCGAGCGCAGCTCGTGGCTTAGGCCCACCACGTAGCGGCTCTTGGCGAGGTTGGCGGATTCGGCGATTTCCTTGGCGCGCTGGAGCTCGGCGTCGGTGCGCTTGTGCGCGTCGATCTCCTGGATCAGCAGCGTGGTCTGGCGCCGGGTCTCGGCCTCGGCGGCCCGTCGGCTCTGCTGCGCCAGCACGAACAGCCAGGCGACCACGCCGATGATGATGCTGAGCGAGAAGAACACCTTCCAGAGCACGTTGGAGACGAGCATGTTCTCGCCGGGCACGCTGACCGAGGTCTGGAGGTAGATCAGCCCTAGTACCAGCGCGACGAGGCCCGCGGAGACCACGAACACACCGATGTAATGGCCGAACTGCGAGTTGATCCGCTGATAGATCGCCTGCGGCAAGATCCTGGCGAGCGCGTCGGCGAACTGCACCTGCGCGCGCGCATGCGGTTTGCACAAATCGTGGCAGCGCGCGTCGAGCGAGCAGCATAGCGAGCAGATCGGGCCGGCATAGGCAGGACAGGAGGTCATGTCCTCCGGCTCGAAATGGTGCTCGCAGATACAGCACTGGATCGATTCGATATTGGCCCAGCTCCTCTTCGGCTTGCGCGCGATGTAGTATTTTCCGTCGGTGAGCCAGGCAATGACGGGCGCGGTGACGAAGGCGACCGTCAGTGCGACGAAGGCCGCGAGCGCTTTCATGGTCGAGCCGAACAGGCCGTAGAATGCCGCGATCGAGACGATGGTCGCGATCGTCATCGCGCCGACGCCGACCGGGTTGATATCGTAGAGATGGGCGCGCTTGAACTCCATCTGCGGTGGGCGCAGGCCGAGCGGCTTGTTGACCACGAGATCGGACACCAGCGCGCCGACCCAGGCGATCGCGACATTGGAGTAGAGCGCGAGCGTCTGCTCCAGCGCCTTGTAGACGCCGATCTCCATCAGCAGCAACGCCACCATCACGTTGAACACCAGCCAGACGACCCGGCCCGGATGGCTATGCGTCAGACGCGAGAAGAAGTTCGACCAGGCGATCGAGCCTGCATAGGCGTTGGTGACGTTGATCTTGAGCTGCGACAGGATCACGAACGCGCCGGTGAGTGCCAAGGCCATGTCAGGCTGCGACAGCACGTAGCGAAACGCTTCGAGATACATGTGCGCAGGCTCGGCCGCCAGCTCGCTGGAGAGACCGTGGCTCAGCGCAAAGAAGGCGAGAAACGAGCCCAGCAGCAGTTTCAGCGCGCCGAAGATGATCCAGCCGGGGCCGGCGATCAGCAGGGCGGCCCACCACGACGTTCGCGACGTGCGGCGGTCGCGCGGCAGGAACCTGAGGAAGTCGACCTGCTCGCCGATCTGGGCCACCAGCGAAAACACCACGGAGGATGCGACACCGAACAGCAGAAGATCGAAATGTCCGCTGGCGTCGCCGTGCTCGCCGGCGAATTTGCGCCACTCCGTGAACGAGTAAGGGTTGGCCCAGGCGATCGCCGCGAAGGGCAGGATGTGCAGGATGATCCAGATCGGCTGCGTCCAGAGCTGGAAGCGGCTGATCAGCGTGATGCCGTAGGTGACAAGCGGGATGATCGCGACCGCGCTGATGAGGTACCCGATCGGGCGCGGAATGCCGAAGCACATCTCGAGCGCGGTCGCCAGGATTACCGCTTCGATGGCGAAGAAGATGAAGGTGAAGGAGGCGTAGATCAGCGAGGTGACGGTCGAGCCGATATAGCCAAAGCCGGCGCCGCGGGTAAGCAGGTCAATGTCGATGCCGCATTTGGCGGCATAATAGGCAATCGGGACGCCGCAGCAGAAGATGATGGTGGAGACGACGAGGATCGCGGCGGTGGCGTTGGTAACGCCGTAGTTCAGGGTGATGGTGCCGCCGATCGCCTCCAGCGCGAGAAAGGAGATGGCGCCCAGTGCAGTGTTGGCGACGCGGGCGGCGGACCACCGGCGCGCGCTCTTGGCGGTGAAGCGCAGCGCGTAGTCTTCCAGCGTCTGGTTGGCGACCCATTGGTTGTACTGGCGCCTGACGCGATCTATTCGCTGCCGCCCTGCCACTTCAGCCCCACTCCTACTCCCGAACGCGCCGGACCCCTCGCAAAACCCGTACCAAAAGCCTACGTCGTCATTTTGCGGTGCAGTATACGCGATCTTGCGTATGCTTGCGGCGCACAAATTCGAGCCATCCTCACGGCACCAATCGCGTGTCCTCGAACAACAGTGGGGTGCTCATGTCAGACGAAGCGAACAAGGGCCTGTTATCGCCGCTCCGGCGCAAATTATTGATGGGAATGGCGGCCGTGCCGGCCATCACCATGCTGCCGCGAGCATCTTTTGCGCAGGCCCCGGCGACCTCGGCGGTCAATACCACGGGCCTCGCGGTTACCGACACCGAGGTGACGGTCGGCATCCTGCATTCGGCGACCGGCACCATGGCGATCTCCGAGACCGGCTCGATCGAGGCCGAAAAGCTCGCCATCGAGCAGATCAATGCCATGGGCGGCGTGCTGGGGCGCAAGATCAAGTTCATCCAGGAAGACGGCGCCAGCGACTGGCCGACCTTTGCCGAAAAGGCCAAGAAGCTGCTCGTCAACGACAAGGTCGCGGCGATCATGGGCTGCTGGACCTCGGCATCCCGAAAGGCCGTGCTGCCCGTCATGGAGCAGTACAACGGCATGCTCTACTACCCGACCTTCTACGAAGGTCTCGAGCAGTCCAAGAACGTGATCTATACCGGCCAGGAAGCCACTCAGCAGATCCTCGCCGGCCTGAACTGGATCGCCAAGGAGAAGGGTGCGAAGTCGTTCTTCTTCATCGGCTCCGACTACATCTGGCCGCGCACCTCGAACAAGATCGCGCGCAAGCATGTCGAGAACGTGCTGAAGGGCAAGGTCGTCGGCGAAGAGTATTATCCGCTCGGCAACACCCAGTTCAATTCGGTCATCAACAAGATCAAGCTGACCAAGCCAGACGTGATCTTCACCGACGTGGTCGGCGGTTCGAACGTCGCGTTCTACAAGCAGCTCAAGGCGGCCGGTATTGATCTCTCCAAGCAGGCGCTGCTGACGATCTCGGTGACGGAAGACGAGATCGACGGCATCGGCGGCGAGAACATCGCGGGTGCCTATGCCTGCATGAAGTACTTCCAGTCGCTCGACAATCCGAACAACAAGACCTTCGTCCCGGCGTTCAAGAAGATGTGGGGCGAGAAGACCGTGATCGGAGACGTCACCCAGGCTGCCTATCTCGGCCCGTGGCTTTGGAAGTTGACGGTGGAGAAGGCGGGCTCCTTCGACATCGACAAGATCGCGGCGGCATCGCCAGGCATCGAGTTCAAGGGCGCTCCGGAAGGCTATGTGCGCATCCACGAAAATCATCACCTCTGGTCGAAGACCCGGGTGGGACGTGCCAAGCTCGATGGCCAGTTCGAACTGATCTACGAGACCGCTGATCTGGTCGAGCCGGATCCGTTCCCCAAGGGCTACCAGTAAGACGAGAGCTATCAGTCAGTCACGGCGTTCGTCGCCGTTTCCCTTTCAGACAAAACCTCTCCCTGGCGTGGACCGCAAATCCACGCCCAAGACCCCCGCGTCGCGAACCTGCTCGCGACGCGGGACCCTTTCCCGACGGAGGACATCGATGTTCGGCGACTACTCGCTTGGTGACCTTGGCTCCATCTTCGTCATGCAGGGCTTTGCAGGACTGATCCTGTTCTCCGTCTACGTCCTGATGGCGCTGGGACTTGCGATCATCTTCGGCCAGATGGGCGTCATCAACATGGCCCATGGCGAGTTCATGATTCTTGGGGCCTACGTCACCTGGATGACCTCGAGCTTCTTCCAGTCCTATTTGCCGAGCCTGTTCAGCGGCTACTTCTTCCTCGCGATGATCCTGGCCTTTGTCGCATCCGGTGCGTTGGGGATGCTGGTGGAATGGGTGCTGATACGGCACCTCTACAAGCGCCCGCTCGACACGCTGCTTGCGACCTGGGGCCTCAGCCTGATCCTGCAACAGGCCTATCGCTCCGTGTTCGGCGCGCGCGAGGTCGGCGTCGAGCTGCCGCAATGGATGCTTGGCTCGCTGCACGTGACCGACAGCATCGAAGTGCCGATCAACGGCGTCTTCGTGATGTGCCTCACCGTCCTGATCACCGTGGGCGTCGCCTACGTAATGTACAAATCGCGCTGGGGCCGGCAGGTGCGCGCCGTCGTGCAGAACCGCATCATGGCCGGAGCCGTCGGCATCAACACCGAAAAGGTGGATCGCTACACTTTCGGCCTCGGCTGCGGCATTGCCGGTGTCGCCGGGAGCGCCTTCACGATGATCGGCTCGACCGGGCCGACCTCCGGACAGCTCTACATCGTCGATACGTTCCTCGTGGTCGTGTTCGGGGGCGCGGCAAGCCTGCTCGGCACCATCGCATCGGCCTTCTCGATCTCGCAGACCCAATCGACCCTCGAGTTCTTCCTGTCGGGCTCGATGGCCAAGGTGCTGACGCTGCTTGCCGTTGTCGGAATCCTGATGCTGCGGCCGCAGGGTCTCTTCGCCCTCAAGGTCCGCAAATAACAAGAAGCAGGCAAGTCATGGTCATCAACTCACGCTTCTTCAATCGATCCGAGCTCATGGGCTTCCTCGTGCTCGCCGCTGTGCTGTTCGTGATCCTGCCGCTCTCGCTGGATGTGTTCCGTCTCAACCTTGTCGCGAAATATCTGACCTACGCCTTCGTCGCGCTCGGTCTGGTGCTGTGCTGGGGCTACGGCGGCATTCTCAGTCTGGGGCAGGGCGTGTTCTTCGGCCTCGGCGGCTATTGCATGGCGATGTTCCTCAAGCTGGAGGCCTCCAGCGTCGAGAATACCAAGATCCAGTCGACGCCAGGCATCCCGGACTTCATGGACTGGAATCAGATCACGTCACTGCCGCTGTTCTGGCAGCCGTTTCACAGTCTCGCCTTCACCATCCTCGCCATCATCCTGGTCCCCGGCATCTTCGCGCTGATCATCGGCACTGCGATGTTCAAGCGCCGCGTCGGCGGCACCTACTTTGCCATCATCACCCAGGCGGTGGCGGCCATCCTCACCATCCTGATCGTGGGCCAGCAGGGTTACACCGGCGGGATCAACGGCATGACCGACCTGCGCACCCTCAAGGGATGGGACATCCGGCCCGACCACGCCAAGGTCATCCTGTACTTCGTCGAAGTGGTGCTGCTGTTCGCCTGCATCGGCATCGCGCAGTTCATCCGCCTGACCAAGCTCGGCCGCATCCTGGTGGCTATGCGCGAACAGGAAGACCGCGTCCGCTTCTCCGGCTACAGCGTCGCCAACTTCAAGATCTTTGCGTTCTGTATGGCCGCGGTTTTCGCCGCGATCGGCGGGGCCATGTTCGCGCTCAATGTCGGTTTCATGTCGCCGTCCTTTGTCGGCATCGTGCCGTCGATCGAGATGGTGATCTACACCGCGGTCGGCGGACGGATGTCGATCTTTGGCGCGATATGGGGGGCCATTCTGGTGAACTTCGCCAAGACCAGCCTGTCGGAATCCTTTCCGCAACTCTGGCTGTTTGGTCTCGGCGCGCTGTTCATCGCGGTCGTGCTCGCTTTCCCGAACGGTCTGTCGGGGCTCTGGGCCGACTATGTGCAGCCGCGCATCGACCGCCTGTTCGCCTCGCGCAAGAAGCCGGGCTGGACCGACAATTCGGTTGCCGACGGCGCACCCGCAGAGTGAGGAGACCATCATGCTCGTCGGTCATCACGATGCCAATGCCAAGCTGGCAGTGAGGAGATAGATCATGCTCGTCGGTCATCGCGATGCCGATGCCACGCTGGCAGTGAGGAGATAGATCATGCTCGTCGGTCATCAGCCCAAGGAATTCCTGCTCGCGGTCTCCGGACTGACGGTTTCCTTCGACGGCTTCAAAGCCGTCAACGATCTCTCGTTTTACATCGAGGAGAACGAGATCCGCGTCATCATCGGCCCCAATGGGGCCGGCAAGACCACGGTGCTCGACCTGATCTGCGGCAAGACCAAGGCGACCGAAGGCTCGATCCAGTTTCGCGGTACCGAGCTGACCAAGCTGAAGGAGAACGAGATCGTCAAGGCCGGCGTTGGCCGCAAGTTCCAGACGCCGTCAGTGTTCGAAGACCTCACCGTGTTCGAGAATCTCGAGATCTCGTTTCCGCGCGGCCGCACCGTATTCGGCTCACTCACTTTCCAGCGTGACCAGCCGGTGAGGTCACGCGTCGGAGAGGTCGCCGAGATGATTTTCCTCAAGGACAAGCTCAACACCTATGCCTCCGAGCTCAGTCATGGCCAGAAGCAATGGCTCGAGATCGGCATGTTGCTGATCCAGGATCCGGACCTGCTGATGCTCGACGAGCCCGTCGCCGGGATGAGCGTGTCCGAACGCGCCAAGACCGCCGAGCTGCTCAACCGCATCATCAAAAACCGCTCGGTGCTCGTCATCGAGCACGACATGAAGTTCGTCGAGGACATCGCGCACAAGGTCACCGTGCTTCACCAGGGCCAGATCCTCTCGGAAGGGACCATGGAGAAGGTGAAGAACGACCCCAAGGTCGTCGAAGTTTATCTCGGTCACTAAGGAGCGCGACGATGCTGGCTATCTCTGATCTTCACGTCGCCTACGGCCAGAGCGAGGTGCTGCACGGTCTCAACGTCAAGGTCGCGCCCAACGAGATCGTGGCGATCATGGGCCGCAACGGCATGGGCAAGACCACGCTGATGAAATCGCTGATGGGCATTTTGCCTACGAAGAGCGGCTCGGTGACCATGGAGGGCGCCGAGCTCGGTGCCTTGCCGAGCTACGCGCGCGTCGCCAAGGGCCTCGCGTATGTACCGCAGGGCCGCATGATCTTCTCCACCATGACGGTGAAGGAGAATATCGAGACCGGCCTCGTGGTCTCCGGCGGAACCGAGGTGCCCGGCGACATCTACGAACTGTTTCCGGTGCTGCTGGAGATGAAGGACCGCCGTGGCGGCAATCTCTCCGGCGGCCAGCAGCAACAGCTCGCGATCGCACGCGCGCTGGCGACCAAGCCAAAAGTGCTGCTGCTGGACGAGCCGACCGAAGGTATCCAGCCGTCGATCATCAAGGAGATGGCGCGCACGCTCAAGCGTATCCGCGACGAGAAGGGGCTTTCGATCGTCGTGTCCGAGCAGGTCCTGAGCTTCGCGCTCGATATCGCCGACCGTGTGCTGGTGATCGAGAACGGCGAGATCGTCCGTGACGATCCGCGCGACGCCGTCGATGCCGCGCAGGTCTCGAAATATCTGTCCGTCTAACCAACCGTATAAAAGGGGAGCATCTCGATGCCAGAGACACTGATCAAGGTCGATCTCACCAAGTCGGCCTATGAAAATGACATGGTGCATAACCGCTGGCACCCCGACATTCCGATCGTAGCCTGGGTCAATCCCGGCGACGATTTCATCATCGAGACCTATGACTGGACCGGCGGTTTCATCAAGAACAACGATTCCGCCGACGACGTGCGCGACATCGATCTGTCGATCGTGCACTTCCTCTCCGGCCCGATCGGCGTCAAGGGCGCCGAGCCCGGCGACCTGCTCGTCGTCGACCTGCTCGATGTCGGTCCGATGAAGGAGAGCATGTGGGGCTTCAACGGCTTCTTCTCCAAGCAGAATGGCGGCGGCTTCCTCACCGACCATTTCCCGCTGGCGCAGAAGTCGATCTGGGACATCAAGGGCCTCTACACCTCGTCGCGGCATATTCCGGGCGTCAACTTCGCCGGCCTGATCCATCCCGGCTTGATCGGCTGTCTGCCCGATCCGAAGATGCTGGACACCTGGAACAAGCGCGAGGCCGAACTGATCGCGACCAACCCGACCCGCGTGCCTGGACTGGCGAACCCGCCATTCGCGCCGACCGCTCATGGCGGCCGCGCCAAGGGTGACGTCAAGGACAAGATCGGCGCTGAAGGCGCACGTACCGTGCCGCCGCGTGAGCATGGCGGCAATTGCGACATCAAGGACCTCTCGCGCGGCTCGAAGATCTACTTCCCGGTCTACGTGCCGGGTGCCGGTCTCTCGATGGGCGATCTGCACTTCAGCCAAGGCGACGGCGAGATCACCTTCTGCGGGGCGATCGAGATGGCCGGCTGGCTGCATCTGAAGGTCGAGGTGATCAAGGACGGCATGGCGAAGTACGGTGTCAAGAATCCGATCTTCAAGCCGTCGCCGATCACCCCGAACTACAAGGACTATCTGATCTTCGAAGGCATCTCGGTCGACGAGGCCGGCAAGCAGCATTATCTCGACGTCACCATCGCCTATCGCCAGGCCTGCCTGAATGCGATCGAATATCTGAAGAAGTTCGGCTACTCCGGCGCCCAGGCTTATTCGATCCTCGGCACCGCACCGGTTCAGGGCCACATCTCCGGCGTGGTCGACGTGCCCAACGCTTGCGCCACATTATGGCTGCCGACGGAAATCTTCGACTTCGACGTGATGCCGTCCTCGGCGGGTCCGATCAAGCACATCAAGGGCGATATCCAGATGCCGATCTCGCCGGACAAGTAATCCCTGCGCGACGGGATGCGGGACGGCGTATCTGCCGCCCCGCATCCGCCGCGGCAGTTCTCTCACAGACAACAGCGTAGGGATGATTGCGATGCCGGTCTATGAATATCTCTGTGACGATTGCGGTCCGTTCAAAGACATGCGCCCGATGGCCGAATGCGACGATCCGCAGGTCTGTCCGCAATGTGAAATCATGGCGCCGCGCGTCATTCTGACCGCGCCGAATTTCTTCTGCATGCCCTCGGAAAAACGAAAAGCTCACGCCGTCAACGAGCGCAGCACGCACGCGCCGCAGACGCTGGCGCAATACAAGGCCTCGCACGGTCCCGGTTGCGGCTGCTGCTCCACGGGAAAGAACTCGTCGGGCAGGAGCTCATCGGACAAGAAAAAGCCGGCGCGGCTGGTAAGCAAGACCAGAAGCGGCGCCAAGGGTTTTCCGACCGCGCGGCCCTGGATGATCAGTCACTGATTCACGCGGCAATCTCAAACAGGGTAGAGGAGCAATTCAAATGCTTCACGGTGACATCTCCAGCAGCAACGACACCGTCGGCGTCGCGGTGGTCAACTACAAGATGCCCCGCCTGCACACCAAGGCCGAGGTGCTCGACAACGCCCGCAAGATCGCCGACATGGTGGTGGGCATGAAGGTCGGCCTTCCCGGCATGGATCTGGTAATCTTCCCGGAATACTCCACCCAGGGCATCATGTACGACTCCAAGGAGATGTACGAGACCGCTTGCGCGGTGCCCGGTGAAGAGACCGCGATTTTTGCGGAAGCCTGCCGCAAGGCCAAGGTGTGGGGCGTGTTCTCGCTGACCGGCGAGCGCCACGAGGAGCATCCGAACAAAGCGCCCTACAACACCTTGATCCTGATGAACGACAAGGGTGAGATCGTACAGAAGTACCGCAAGATCATGCCGTGGGTGCCGATCGAGGGCTGGTATCCCGGCAATTGCACCTATGTCTCCGACGGCCCGAAGGGGATGAAGGTCAGCTTGATCATCTGCGACGACGGCAATTTCCCGGAGATCTGGCGCGACTGCGCCATGAAAGGGGCCGAACTGATCGTACGCTGCCAGGGCTACATGTATCCGGCCAAGGAGCAGCAGATCCTGATTTCAAAGGCGATGGCGTGGGCCAACAACGTCTATGTCGCGGTCGCCAACGCCGCCGGCTTCGACGGGGTCTATTCCTACTTCGGTCACTCCGCGATCATCGGCTTCGACGGCCGCACCCTCGGCGAGTGCGGCGAGGAGGACTACGGCATCCAATATGCCCAGTTGTCGAAGCATCTGATCCGCGATGCGCGCCGCAACGGCCAGTCGCAGAACCATCTCTACAAGCTGGTCCATCGCGGTTACACCGGCATGATCAATTCCGGCGAAAGCCCGCGCGGCGTCGCCGCCTGCCCCTATGATTTCTACAAGAACTGGATCGCCGATCCCGAAGGCACAAGGGACATGGTCGAGGCGATGACGCGCGCGACGCCCGGGACCGCCGAATGCCCGATCGACGGCATCCCGAATGAAGCGGCGCCGTCGAATTACTGAGCCACGATGGCTCTGACATCGGCGTCGATGTGAACCACCATACACGTGCGTGGACACTCTGACGCAGGCCCATGTGCGTAGAATGCGAATTGTGTCTCGCAAAAGCGTGGCGCGGTTGCAACATCACCCGCTGAATCAACCCCGGTTGTGTCCCCGACGGCCGATTCCATGGATTCCGTAGTTTCACGGAGGGAACTGGTCGCCTAATTTGGCGGCGGCGCGGCTGGGAGCGCCGGTGACAAGGGGCGTTGGGGTGGAATTTCGGTCGCCATCGAGCGGGCAGAGCCGGCTGCGCGTGGGTGCGGCCGCGTCGTCCGTCGTTGCGATGCTGTTCGGCCTCTGCCTGTCGACGGACGCCGTCCAGGCGCAGCAGGTATTCAACGGATCGCAGACCACGCCGAACGGCGTCGTCAACGGCGGCGGCGGTGTATGGGACAACACCACGACCAACTGGACGGATTTCTTCGGTTCGGTCAGTACGGCCTATGATCCCTTGTCAGCCGGCACGCTGTTCGGCAGTAGCGTTCCCTCGACGCCCGCAACGGGCGGCACGGTGACGGTTACGCCGAGCGGAGTGCAACTCACGAGCCTCGTGGGCTTTGACCTCACCGGCGACGGTTCGGTCTACACCATCCAGGGCGGCGACCTCCGGCTGGCCTCGGGCGGCACTACATTTGATACCAACGATGTCACCGGCACGGCGGACCCATCGGCCGTGATCAGCTCACGCATCGTGGGCAGCGGCGGGATCAACGTTCAGGGACCCGGTATTCTAGCGTTGCTCGGCGCCAACACCTATACCGGCGGCACCTTCATCTGTTCGTGTGCGGCGTTGCAGCTTGGCGACGCGACGCATACCGCGAGCATCGTCGGCGCGGTCGTCAATGACGGGCTCTTCAGTGTCGTCAATGCCGATACGTCGGGCATCACGTCGCTCTCGAACAGTTTCTCCGGCACGACGCAGTTCCTCAACGCGACCTCCGCCAGCTCGATGGTGATCACAAACAACGGCCTGATCTATTTCGGAGATCCATTGGGGGGTGGGACCGACACCGCCACGGCCGGCCGCGCGACCATCGTCAATGATGGCGGCTTGATCGGCTTCTTTGGCCGGACCAATGCGGGCACGGCCACCATCACCAACCAGAATAACGGAGGCACCGCGTTTGCTGAGCAATCCTCGGCCGCGTCAGCTACGATCCTGAACAAGGATTTCGGTGCCACCGTATTTGGTACGCCGTTCGGAACCGACACGGCGACCGCGGGCAGCTCAACGATCATCAACGAGGCTGATGGCCTCACCAATTTCGCGGCGTTCACGACGGCCGGCAATGCCACGATCATTACCAAGGACGGTGGCGAGACCGATTTCTATGACAATTCCACCGGTGGTAACGCACGCTTCATCACCACAGGCACGGGCATCGTGGACTTCGGCAACAGCATCGGACCGAACAGCGACGGCCGCATCACCGCCGGATCGATCGAGGGCAGCGGCTTCTATTACATCGGCGGCGGCAACACCCTGGTCGTCGGCGGCAACAATCTTTCGACGGAGGTCAGCGGCGTCATCGGCGATTTCAATCCCTGCGGTTGCGGTCCCGCAGGCCCCGGCTCACTTGAAAAGGTCGGCAGCGGCACCCTGATCCTTTCGGGTACAAACACCTACACCGGTACCACGACGGTGAATGGCGGCATCCTGCGGGTCGATGGTGATATCTCCCAATCGATCCTGACCACGGTGAACGCGGGCGGCGCGCTGTTCGGCGCCGGAATCGTCGGCAACACCACAATCGCTGCTGGAGGCATCTTCGCGCCCGGCGACGGCAGGCCGGGTTCGAGCATGCTGGTTCTGGGAGACCTCGCCTTTCAGTCCGGTGCGGCCTACGTCGTGCAGGTCGGCAGCGGAACTACCGCGAGCTTTGCCAATGTTTTCGGCAACGTCACCCTGAGCGGCACCGTCGGCGTCTCGCTATATGCTGGCAGCACCGTGTTACCGCAATACAAGATCATGCAGTTTTCCGGCTCGGCCACCGATAACTTTGCCGGTGTCGCCGCTCCCGGGGGCCTTATCGGCACGACGACCGTCGATCCCGCCGGCGCTGTCTATCTCAATTTCACACTGGACTATGGTGCGAAATACGCTCTCAACGTCAATCAGAAGAATGTCGCCACGACTCTTCAGAACTTCTTCAACGCCAATGGCGGCCTGAGATCCGAGTTTGCGGGCCTCGGTCCTAACGGCCTGACGCAGGCGTCCGGCGAGTCGGCAACGGGTTCGCAGCAGGCGACCTTCAACGCGATGAACCTGTTTCTCAGCCTGCTCACCGACGTGTTTGGCGCGGGGCGCAACGGGACGCCGGGTGCGACGCCCTTCGCCGACGAGACGAGCGCGAATGCGTATGCTGCGACCGGCAAGGGCACACGCGACAGGAACGCACGCGACGCTCTTGCCTCGATCCATAGCAAGACGCCGCCGACGAGTTTCGAACAACGCTGGGACGTGTGGGCGGCCGGCTATGGTGGCTCGCAGACCACCGACGGCAATGCCGGCCTCGGCTCAAACAACACCAGCAGCAGCGTCTACGGCACCGCCGTCGGCCTCGACTACCGCTTCTCGCCGTCCACGATCGCCGGCTTCGCGCTTGCGGGCGGGGCGACCGGCTTCAACGTCAACGGACTCGGCTGGGGTCGCTCCGACCTGTTCCAGGCCGGCGCCTTCGTGCGTCACAACGCAGGACCGGCCTACATAACGGCCGCGCTGGCCTATGGCTGGCAGGACGTCACGACCAACCGCATCGTCACCGCCGCCGGCGTCGACCAGTTGCGTGCGCAGTTCAGCGCCAACGCGCTCTCGGGCCGTATCGAGGGCGGCTATCGCTATGCCTCGCAGTGGATCGGCCTCACGCCCTATGCGGCGCTCCAGGCCACCGTGTTCAGTCTTCCGAGCTATTCGGAGTTCGCTGTGGTCGGCAGCAACGTCTTCGCGCTGAATTATGCCGCCAAGGACGCGACCAGCAGCCGCACCGAGCTCGGCCTGCGCGCGGACAGGTCATTCGCCGCAGCCGGCGGCCTGATGACCCTGCGCGGCCGCGTCGCCTGGGCACATGACTACAATCCGGATCGCACCGTCGGTGCGGTCTTCCAGACGTTGCCGGGATCCGCGTTCGTGGTGAACGGCGCCGCCCAGGTGCACGATTCCGTGCTGACCACAGCGGCAGTGCAGATGAGCTGGATGAACGGCTGGTCTGCGTCGGCGACTTTCGAGGGGGAGTTCTCGAATGTCACCCGCTCTTACGCCGGCAAGGGCGTCGTCCGCTACGCCTGGTAGGCGCTACCGTTTCTGCTGCGCCGGCTTGCGCGGCGGGCGCGGAGCGGCGGCCGGTGTGGGTGTCCCGCTCATCTTGTTGGCGGCCTCGCTGACGTCGAGCAGCGAGCGACGGATGTCTTCGAGGAAGTTCGCCGATTTCTTCCTCATGGTATCGGCGAGCTCGTGCAATCCCTGGATCTTTTCGAACAGTTCATCCGCCTTGCCGTCGGCAAAGCCGGGCACTACGCCTTCGATCTTTGTGACCGCCTTGTCGAAGCCCGCGAAGGCGCTGTCGACCTTGGCCATGACGGAATCGATTTCGCCGCCCTTGCTCCGGAGATCAGCGGTGTAGTTCTCGAACGTGCGCAGGCCCTCCTTGATCGCCGGGGCGTTGCTGACGATGGTGCGGTCGACACTATGTAGGGTGTCGACGATCGATTCGGCGTCGCTGAGATCGGCGGTCAGCACGGGGACGCCGTCCGAGTCCAGCGGCACCGGCGGCGCCGAGGGCGCGCCGCCGATCAGCGAGACCGCGGCGACGCCGGTGAGACCCTGAAACTCGATGCCGGCGACGGTGTCCTTGCGGATCGGCGCGGAGTTGTCGAGCATCACCAGGGCCACGACCTTGCGCGGATTGTCCAGCTTGATCGACAGGATCTGGCCCGCGGGGACGCCGTCGAAATTGACCGGCCCGCCGCGACGCAATCCGCTGGCGGAGCCGCCCTCGAATACCACGCGCAACTGGCTGCGGCTCTGGAGGGTACGCCATTTCTGCACGCCGAGCACGCCGCCGAACGCCACGGCGATCACCGCCAGCGTCGCCGTTCCGATCACCAGATTGCTCGCGCGTGCCATGCCGGGTGATTTTACGGCCAAAACGGGGAAGTTGGAAGCAGCCCGGAAGAGGCTGTCGGCGGCAATGTTAGGCTTGGCGGGTTAACGACTTGTCCGGTGTTGCTCGAAGAGCGAAGGCGGAAGCGCAACGACGAACCGCCCTACGCGACATCAATGCCCAGCGGCGCGCTTGGCCGCAGCATTGTTCAGCACGATCAGGGCATCGACGGCGACGCCTGTTTTGGCATTGATCAGGAACGGATTGACGTCGATCGAGGCGATCCGGTCACCGGCATCCGCGATCAGGTTGGAGAGGCCGACCAGGGCCTTCACCGCGGAGGCCTCGTGCAAGGCCGGCTTGCCGCGATAGCCGCGCATCTTGATACCGGCCTTGGTGCGGCCGATCAGAAGCCGCGCCTCGTCCTCGTCCAGCGGCGCACCGGCGAGCGCGACGTCCTTCATCAGCTCGATGTCGATGCCGCCGGTGCCGAACAGCACGACCGGGCCCATCTCGGCATCGAGGGAGGCGCCGACCACGAGTTCCAGATCGGCCTTGACCTGTTGCGCGATCAGGATGCCGTCGAGATTCGGCTTGCCCTTCAACTTGTTCACCCGCGCGGTGATGTCGGCGAACGCCTTCTTCACCTCGGCCGCGCTGGTGAGATTCAGCACCACGCCGCCGATATCTGATTTGTGCAGGATCTCGGCGCTGACGACTTTGGCCACGACTGGGAAGCCGATCTGCTTGGCAATCTTCACGGCCTCGGCTGCCGTCTGTGCGATTGCCTCCTTCGAGATCGGGATGCTATAGGCCTTCAAGAGCTTCTTCGAGGCGACCTCGTCGAGCGCGGCGCCGGTTGCCGATTTCAGCGCCTTCTCCAGCACGGCACGCGCGGCGGGCTTCGAGCTGGAGACGATGTCGGGCACTTCCTTGCGCAGCTTGGCGTAGTCGAGCAGCGACTTGATCGCAGTCACCGCGCGATCCATGCCCTGCATGACCGCAAGATGCGGCAGCGATTTGCGCAAGCTCTTGGTGAACTCGGTAAAGCCGATCGACATCGCGCTGATATAGATCACCGGCTTGCCGGCCCGGCTCGCCATCTCGTCGACGATGCGCAGATTGCGCTCGCGCAGCTCGTGCGGCGCTTTCGGCAGCTCGGCATCGATGATGACGATGTCGATATCGGGGTCGTCGATCATGAGTCCGATCGTTTTCATGTAGACGGAGGGATCGACCACCGCGGCAAAGCCAGCGTCGAGCGGGTTGCCGACGATCGAGCCCGGCCCGAGCATCTTTGCCAGCTCCGAACCGACGTGCGAGCTGAGCGGTGCAAAATTCAGGCCTTCTGCATCGAAGGCGTCGATCAGCATGCCGCGCTTGCCGCCGGATAGCGTCACTGCAGCGAGCCGGTCGCCCCTGGGCACAGCGGCGTGGACGAAGCATTCGGTGGTCTCGATCAGTTCGTCGAGCCCGCCGACCCTGATGACGCCTTCGCGCGTTGCAATGGCATCGAATGTCTCGATCGAGCCCGCGAGCGCGCCGGTGTGTGCCATCGCCGCCGCGCGGCCACCCTCGGACGCCCCGAGCTTGAGCGCGATCACCGGTTTGCTCGCGGCGCGGGCCGCCTTGCAGGCGTCCCGGAATGCCTTGGTGTTGCGCACGCCTTCGAGGTACACCACGATCACCTTGATGCTCGGATCCTCGGCGAAATAGCGCATCAGGTCCGGCGTCTCGAGCCCGGCCTCGTTGCCAGTCGTCACCATGTAGCCGACCCCGACGCCGCGATCTTCCAGGGCCTGGCGGATCGCCATGACGATGGCACCGGATTGTCCGGCAATCGCCACCGCGCCCTGTTCCATGGTGACGATACGGTCGTCGATATTGGTGAAGAGCTTTTCGCCGGCGCTCAAATTGCCGAGGCAGTTCGGGCCGGTGACCGCCAATCCCGTCTCGCGCACGGCCGCTTGCAGTTCGGCGGCGAGCTTCTGGCTTTCCTCGTCCTGCAACTCGCTGAAGCCCGAGGTGACGATGGTGGCCGAGCGCGCGCCGGCCGCGGCGGCATCGCGGATCACCTGCACGGCAAAGCGCGCCGGGACCAGCACCAGCACGTGGTCGGGCTTTTCCGGGAGGCTTGCAAAGTCCTTGTAGCAGGGGACACCCCAGACGGTGTCGCGTTTGGCATTGACCGGATAGAGCCCGCCTTCGTAGCCGTATTTGACCAGATTGTTCCAGATGCGCTCGGCATAGTTGCCGGGCTTGTCGGTCGCGCCTACCAACACGATGTTGCGCGGATGCAGCATGGCGTGGATGCCCTTGACGATGTCGCTGGCATCGGGCGGCGGAGACCATGGGCGCGATGAAGCGGATGCGGCAGATGCGCGAGCTTCCATGGTGTGACCTCACCTGTTGTTCTTGTTGGCGGTGCGTCGCTCTGTTCTATGGCGAGTTCTTCGGACTGGCAACCAGGTGGGCGGGTATGCCGTGCGGTGGAATGAGCGCGCGTCAAGCCCTGGAGATCGACATCCTCGGATCACTGCTTGCGCGGTCGTTCAATATCTCAGCATGCCGAGCTTGTAGGCGTAGTGATAGGCCAACTGCTTCGCCAGATAAGGAGCGATGGCGCGCCGGATCTGCATCTGTGTCGGATCGAAGCCGAGACCGCGCCGCCGCAGGATGCCCATTTCCCTGACGCCGACCGCATAAGTAGAGGCCGTCTTTTGTGCATCATGGATTCGGAAGCAGGCGAGAAATCGCGGCAAGCGTGCGAATTTGAATCCCGCGGCCTGCGCTCGCAGGATGAAGTCCCAGTCCATCGCGTAGTGCAAGCTCTCGTCGATCGGTCCGATGCTGTCCCACACGCGCTTGCGCCAGAACATCGTCTCTTGGGGAATGTAGTCGGCATATCGCAACGCCTTGCCGTCATGGGGCGGCAGCACGGCGCGGCCGACCTCGAGTCCCTCGCGATCGATGAAGATGCGATGGCCGTAGACGACGTCGACATGCGGATGTGCGATGAAGTAATTTGCGACGTAGGCAAGTGTTCCGGGCAGCAGGATGTCGTCGCTGTTGAGATAGGCCATGATCTCGCTCTCGACGCCGGCGAAGCCGAGATTGATGGCGCTGGATTGCCCCTTGTCCGGTACGCTGCTCCAGCTCAGGCTATCGCCGCGGCTCTTCAGGAGATCGAGCGTGCCGTCGATCGAGGCGCCGTCCTGCACGTGATAATACAGGTCCGGATAGTTCTGGCTGACGATGCTGTCGATCGTGGCGCCGAGATATTGCGCATGGTTGTAGCTCGGCGTGACCATCGCGATCCGTGGCGCGCCCGAATGGATCGCAGGTGCTGGCAGGAAAGCCGTCAGGTTGAGCAGGCGCGGCGGATATTGCTCGAAGGTCCACATCGGCGGGCGGCGCCAGAGGCTCCGAAGCGAGGAACGTCTTTGCCCGGCGGCAATGAGATCCTGATTCCTCTCCAGGAGCGCGACGCGGTTCTCGAGCTGTTCGAGACGCTGCCTGAACTCCTCATCCATCACCGTTCTTCTCGCAAATTGCAGCGAAAATGCCCAATGGGCCGTTCTGATAGTCTCCGGTCGACGGCGCCGGTTCAGCGGTTCCATCAAGCGGGATTGTCCCTACAGGTCGGGCGGATTCAAGAGGGGGGTGCGGATCGATTGCGAACCGCTATTCATCGGCTCCGATCAGGGTGGCATGCAGGATATAGCGCTCGGGGCCGGACGCGACGGCATCGAACGGCCAGCAGGTCGCGAGCACGAGTTCGGCAGTCCGTGCCGCAGGATCGATGCCGGAGGCATCGAAGCGAACCACAGCGGAGGAATCCGCGCGAAAACGAAAGTGCTTGCCATCACTGCGTGTAACATCGATCAGGTCACCAATGGCGACATTCCGCAGGAAGCGGAAATGAGTGTCGCGGTGCGCTGCATATACGGCAACACCCCGTTCGCCCGCGTCAGCCGTTTGGCGGATATGGCCGGGCCCGAAAGCGAGCGCCTGGCCGCTCGCGCCTTCCAGCACGATCGCGCTGGCGCCGATCCGCTTCACCTCGATTCGCGCGACCGGCCAGGTATCGGCCCATGACCATGGCCTGACCACTTCGCCGGTTGCAACGCTCCGGTCGAACGCGCGCTCCAGCAGCACCTGCGCGAGCCACGCTTTGGCATGGATGTAGGCGCCGTCGCCGAAAAGGATGATGCCGATCAGGGCGAGAGCCAGGGGAGAGATGAAGCGGGGCATTGTTTCCACACTCGTCATGCGAGCGAAGCGAAGCAATCCAGAATCTTTCCGCGGAGGCAGCCTGGATTGCTTCGCTGCGCTCGCAATGACAACAAAAAAGGCGCGCGCGGCCGTTGGTGTGGGACGGGCAGCCGCGCGCGCTAACAGAGGAGTTCGGGGGACTCCTCTCTCAAGCGGCGTCAGTGAGCAAGGTCTGACGCCGGTTGAACACGAACAGGAACAGGGCGAGCACGATCAGGATCAGGCCTGCGGTCATTTTCAGCTCTGCTGAGGTCGCGGTCTTGGGCAGGCGGATCGTATCCGGTGCAGCGGGCGTCGGCCGCCTCGTGGCCGGCTGGTTGCGTGCATCGGCGTGACGCTCGCGGAGCTGCGCCGGGACTTGCTGTCGTTCGCCAAAGACCTTCGCGAAATCCCAACCGGCCGGCAGGTTGATCGGCAACTCGCTGGGCTTGAGCGGCTCGCCTTCGGGACGGCTCGGCGTCTTGTCGACCGCGACGAGGCTGGTGAGCCGGGTGACGATCTGATGGTCGAGTGCCAGTGCCAGGATCGCCTTGTCGGAGTCTTCGGGCGTCATCTCGCGCAGGGTGCGCGCCACTTCGGCATCATCGATCTTGCGCTTGGCCCAAAGCTTCGACAGGCCTTTGCCTTCGGCCGCATTTTGCAGCGGCAGCGTCACCGACCATGGGCGGTCGCCGACGCGGCCCTTGATCTCGACCGAGCCCGCCAGCGTGTCGAGCTTTGCCGCCAGCACCAGCGGCTCGTCGCGATAGACGTCGGGAATGATCGTCGGTGTGACGTCGGCCTTGGCTTCGGAGAACTTGGCGCTCAGCCCGGTCACGGCCGGGTTCTCGAGCTTGGCAAACAGGACGCGCATGCGCTCCTCGACCTGCTCGACGGAGCCGATATGGGTGAAGGCGCCGCGGCCGAGCTCAGCGGCGCGCGTCATCAGATAGGTGTTGGGCGCCGACCCGATGCCGACCATGAACACGCGCGAGCGGCCGCGCATCGCCGTGATCGTTTCGAACAATTGCTGCTCGTTGCCGATCGCACCATCGGTCAGGAATACGACCTGGCGAACCATGCTGGCGTCGCCGAGCTTGTCGGTCAGCGCGGCCCGCATCGCCGGCACCATCTCGGTACCGCCACGCGCCTGCAACGCGCTGACGAACGAGGTGGCTTCACCGACACGCTCGGCATCCGCCGCCACGGAAGCCGGAAACAGCACGTCCATGGTGTCGTCGAAACGGATGACGTTGAAACGGTCGGACGGCTGGAGACGGGAGAGCGCGTAGGTGAGGCTCGCCTTGGCCTGAACGATCGACGTGCCGCCCATCGAGCCGGAATTGTCGATCACGAACACCACCTCGCGCGGCCGTGGCTTCTGCGTCGCCTGCTCGGCGGCGGGCGGGGTGACGAAGGCGAGCAGATAATCGGCGTCGCCGACGCGCTCGCGGAACAAGCCGACCGACGGCGCCTTCACGGCAGCCGGCTTCCAGGTCAGTTCAAAATCGCGGTCGGCAGGCACGGCACCGTCGGCAAGCGTGACAATTCGCGTCGTATTGTCCGGGCTCTCGACCTTGAAATTATGGTGGAGGCTCTTGACCTCGCCGAGCGCAAAGCCGGCGTTCAGGCGCACCGTGATGCTGGTCGGATTGACCGGCGCATTCCGGGCGGGATCCAGCACGGGTGACGAGATGCGGTCGCGGTCCGGCACCGGATCCGAATTCGTCGCGCCCCAGCCGGAACCGTCGTTGCGGAAATCGACGCTCTGGACGATCGGCGCCGGATTGTAGCGCGGCCCCACCACCAGCGGCAGGCGCAGGGAATATTCGTTGCCGGATTGGTGCACCGGTTCCTGATATTCGATCTGCACCAGCACGGTTTCTCCGGGACCGATATTGGCGACCGAGTTGGTGAAGATGTTCGGCCGTTCCTGTTCGGTGAGCGCGGCCTTCTGGCCGGCCCGGCGCGCCTCTTCGTAGATCACGCGCGCCTGCTGCCGCTCCTTGATGTCGCCCACGACGACGCGGTTGCCGACCACCATCTTCAGCGAATCGACGGCACCGCCGGCGGGGAGCGGATAGACATAGGTCGCCTCGACCCAATCCTTGGTCGGATTGCGGAAGATCTGGGTGACGCGGGCGCGCAGCGTCGGGCCTGATACCGTGATGTCGACGTCGATGCCGAGGCGGATCGCTTCCGTGTAGGCGCCGTCCTCCTTGAGGAGAAGAGACCCGGATTTGGCATCGCCGGGCTGGAGCAGGCTGGCCTGCTCCGTCGTCGCCGACCAGCCCGGCTCCAAGCTCACCAGCAGCGCCACGAAGGCGACCAGCATCACCGCGATGCCCTGCGCCAGAAGGAAAAGTCCGACCACGATCAGTCTGCCCAGCCAAGGGTGTTCGTTGCTGTCCATCGTGTCGTAGGTATCCATTTTGCCTGCTCCCGAGGATGTTTGCTGGCTATGAGCATCCGCCGGGACGGCCCGATTGCGCGAGCAGAATGATCGGCAATGATCCGTCGCGGCCGGCCCGCGCGGGCCGCCGCCGGGGGGCGAAGTGCGGTTTTGTGCTGGTTTGTCCGCCCTGCTAGGATGTCGTCCTGGAGCAGGGCCACGATGCAGACGCAGGACAAATTCACCGACAAGCAGCTTTCGGACGAGCAAAGTCGCGAGATCGCAGAGACCATTCGCGAGGAGCTCGCCAGGCGCCGGATCTCTCGGCAGGCGCTGGCCGAGCAGGCCAAGCTCAGCCTGTCGACTCTCGAGAAGGTGCTCGGCGGCCGACGGCCGTTCACGCTGGCGACCACGGTGCGACTGGAGCAGGCGCTCGGCGTCTCCCTGCGCAGAAGCGCCGCTGCGGTGACGCCTCCGGCCGCAAACGATGTCGCGCCCGACAGCCTCGGCTCCTATGCCCATCGCGCGGTGACCTGGCTCGAGGACGTCTACATCACGTTGCGGCCGTCGTTCGGCGACAAGGACGCGATCTTCGCCTACCGCACCGAGATCGTCTGGGAGCCGAAAGTCTCTGCACTGGTGTTCCGCGAGGGGGAACGGACCGATGCCGCCTATGAACACACCGGCGAGGTCGCCGTGCCGCATCAGTCCGGCTTCATCTATCTCGTCATCATCAAGCACGGCCAGCATCGCGTGATCACGGTGTCGCGGCCGACGGTCGCCGGCGAAATGTACGGGATCATCTCGACACTCCGCGCCGGCCCCGGCTCGCAGCTGACGCCGATCGCAGCGCCGATCGCCTATGTGCCGCTCCGAAACTTCGCGAAGCCCTCGCTGGGTCGGGTCGCGCCCGGCGATGCCAACCACGAACTGTACCAAAAGCATCTGCGCCGAACGGTGGAAGAATCGTTCGCGCTGTTTCTGTCGGTATAGTCCGCAAGAAATTAGCCGGAATGACGCAGCATGCGTCTATAAGGGGACATGCAGGACGCGCCCGCACTCGACGACGGCGAATCTCCGCTGTTCTCAATCATTATCCCGCTCGAATCTCACCGCGGGCAGTGGGAGCTGTCCTGGCTCGGCTGGACGTCGCAGACTGCCGACAAATCGCTCTACGAGATCATCTTGGTCGTGCCGCCGGATTTCACGGCACGCGAACAGTTGAAGGCGTTGGCCGGCAACAGGGCTCGCCTCGAATTCGCCGATTCCGAACACGACATCGGGCTCTGCGCATTCGGCGCGACGAAGGCGCGCGGCAGCTATCTGTTCTTCACGGAATCGCACTGCCGGCCCGAACCCGAGGTGATCGAACTCTGCATTCGCGCGATCGATGCTCATCCCGACTGGGCCGGCTTTTCCTGCCGTTCGATCCCGATCTGCCATAACCGGCTATCCGTGGCAGAGGCCGCCATGTACCAGGCCGACATCGAGTTCGGTATGAAGCAGCATCCCTGGCGCAAGATCCTGGATCAGTGTTTCGTGACGCGGCGCGACATCTACCGGGAATGCGGCGGCCTGCGCGAGGAGTTCGGTCATTTCGCCGAATGGGTGCTTGCCGCCGCCTATCACGCGAGAGGCTATTCCCTCGGCTATCTCGAGGAGGCGCGCTTCCATCACTACTATGTCGGCGAGCTCGACGAGCTGAAGCAATTCACGCTCGACTTCGTGCAAGGCGAGATTCGCTATCTGAGCGAGGCTCGCAACGATCCCGGCAGCGAGCTGCTCGACATTCCGATCGAGTGGAGCTCGCGGAGCGAGGCCGGCACGTCGCTCGCCCGCAATGCATTGAACGCGCTCCTGCGCTACAGCCTCGCTGGCGGCGGCTGGAGACGGCCTGGCGAGAAATTGCTGGCGTTGTGGCGTTGGTCCGTGCCGGCGCTGCTCGGCGATCTCGGCGCGCGCGGCTTCGCGCGGCTGGGGGCATGGCACGCGCTGGCCGTGCTGGTCGTTCTGACGGCCGCTGGATCGAGCGAGGCGATCGCGCGATGGATGCGGCGATACATCGCCGCGCTGATCCGGCATCAGAGACTCGATTGCATTCATCGTCTCGGGCGAGATGCGCGGTCTGCCGGCGGGCTTCTTGGGGAGCAGATTATCGCGCAGACCGGATTCCATGCCGAGGAGTTCTCCGCCGGTCACACGTTCCGCTGGAGCGAACCGGAGGCTGCCGTGCGGATCAAGGGGATGCCCGGCCGCACCATCGTCCGCGTTCGAAGCCCGGCGCTTCGCGCGCCGCTGCATACGATCGACGCGCGATTCTATCTCGACGGCAAGCCCGTCGCGCCCGAGGCGGTCGTGACCGGTTATGATGGCTACACGCTGAGCCTCGATCTGCCGCCGTCAGGCATCGTCACCCTCGCCTGGGCATGCCCCGCGTTCAGGGGCGTCGGCGATTCGCGTCGTCTCGGCCTGTCCATCGCGGGCATCGACGTCGGCCACGACATGATCGAGGTCGAAAGCGCGGGAATAGCGTCGTCGCTCGCTTGAAAGGAATAGCGGCCCTTCGGCCGCTATTCGGTGGTTTTTCAGTCGAACTAGCCGCCGGTTTCGGCGCTGATGATGTCGCCGAACAGCTCCCACTGGCCCTTCTTGAATCGCCACATCTTGAGCTGCTCGATCGGCGCGAAGTCCGTGGCCGAAGTGTTGATCTTGATGCCCGGGATCAGGGTGTCGGGGACGAAGTCCTTGAGGCTCGCTGCCTGCTTCATCACATTCTCACGGGTCAGATTGTCGCCCGCCTGCTTCAGCACCTGCACCATGGTCTGGGCTGCGGCATAGGCGTAAACCAGATTGGCGTCCGAAATATTTGCGCCGGGTATGTATTTGTCGACGAAGACCATGAACTTCTTCATGCCCTCATCATCCTTCCACTGCGGGTCCGACGCGTCCTTCAGATAACCGGCCGACAGCACGCCTTCGGATGCCTCGAGGCCGGCCGGCTTCATCACCGCGCCGATCGAGACCGAGACATCGGTCATGAGATGCATCGGCTTCCACTCCAGCTCGGCAATCTTCTTGATCGCCTGCGCCGCAAATTTCGGGGTCGCGATGTTGACGAAGACGTCGGCGCCGGTCCCCTTGAGCTTGACGATATGGGCGTCGATCGAAGGCTCCGACGTCTCGTAGCTCTCTTCCGCCACGATCATTTTCGATGCCCTGTCGCCGAACACGTCCTTGATGCCGGCGAGGTAGTCCTTGCCGAAATCATCGTTGGCATAGAAGATCGCAACCTTCCCGTCCGGCTTCTCCTTCAAAATATACTTGGCGAAGATCTGTGCCTCGACGCGGTAGCTGGGCTGGAAGCCCATGGTCCAGGGAAAATTCTTCGGGTCGTTCCACTTGCTGGCGCCTGTGGCGAGGAACAGCTGCGGCACCTTCTTGGAATTGTGATACTTCTGCACGGCGGTCTGGGTCGGCGTGCCCAGCGCGTTGAACACCAGGAAGACCTCGTCGCTCTCGATCAGCTTGCGGATCTGCTCAACCGTCTTCGGCGGCGAGTAGCCGTCATCGTAGGAGATCCAGTTGATCTTGCGGCCGTTGATGCCGCCCTGGTCGTTGATCATCTTGAAATAGGCTTCCTCGGTCTTGCCGATGACGCCGTAGGCGGAAGCCGGCCCGGAATAGGCCTCGACATTGCCGATCTTGATCTCGGTGTCGGTGACGCCGGTGTCGTACGCTTTTTGGGCATACGCGGAGTGGGTCGCAAACAGCGTCATCGCCGTTGCCGCGGCAAGCAGGGAGAGTTTCTTGTTCATGTAAATTCCTTGGGGCTTCTTTGGGGTTTCTTCTGACTTTGGCACTTCAAAAAAGAAAAGCGCCCGCGAGAGGGGCGCTTTGATCAGGCGTTGGCGGCTTTCTTGTCGACTTCGGAAGTGATCGAGAATTCCTTGCGCAAGGTCGGCTTGTGGATCTTGCCGGTGGCATTGCGTGGTAACGCATCGACGAAGCGGACCTGGCGCGGACATTTGAAGCGCGCGAGATTCGCCGCGCAGTGCGCGAAGACATCTGCCTCGGTCAACCGCTGGCCCGGCTTGGCCGCGACGATGGCGAGGCCAACCTCGCCCCATTGCGGATCGGGAATGCCGATCACGGCGGCTTCCGCGATGGCGTCGAGTTGGTGCAGGACGTTCTCGACCTCAGCCGGATAGACGTTCTCGCCGCCGGAGATGTACATGTCCTTCCAGCGGTCGACGATGTAGTAAAAGCCTTCCTCATCGACGCGTGTCGCGTCGCCCGTGTGCAGCCATCCGTCGGTGAACGACGTCTTGTTCGCCTCCGGCCTGTTCCAGTAGCCGGGCGTGATGTTTGGTCCCTTGACCCAGAGCTCGCCGAGCTCGCCGACATCGGCGTCGCTGCCATCAGGACGCACGATGCGCACTTCGGTGTGCAACACCGGCTTGCCGGCGGAGCCGGCTTTCCGTGCAGCATCCTCGCGGTCGAGCACCAGCACGGCTGGCGAGGTCTCGGTCATGCCGTAGCCCTGCTGAAGCGCGACGCCACGCGCCTCCCACACCTTGAGCAGCGGCACTGGCATTGGTGCGCCGCCGACACCGCCGACGATCAGCCGGCCGAGGTCGGTGGTCGCGAAGGCCGGATGCTGGGCCATGAACTGGTAGATCGCGGGCACGCCGAAGAACACGTTGATGCCCTGTGCGGGGTCGTTGATCAGGCCGAGCGCCGGGCCGGGATCGAAGGCGCGCATGATCATCACGGTGCCGCCGGCATGCAGCACCGGATTGGTGTAGCAATTCAAACCGCCGGTGTGGAACAGCGGCAGCACGGTGAGCAGCACCGAGGATGGCCCGATGCAGGCGGGGCCGCCGAGATTGACGCAATTCCAGAAGGTCATGCCATGGGTGATGGTGGCGCCCTTGGGATGACCCGTCGTGCCGGAGGTGTACATGATGGTCGAGACATCATCGAGGGTGACCTCCTCGATTTTCTCGAGTGGCTTTGCAGCGGCGATGCCGGCCTCGTAAGGCCCGCCGGGACCAAGCAGCAGGCTCGTCTCAATCCCACAGAGCTTCGCCACGGCAAGCGCCGTTTCGGCGAGATCGGTGTCGTGGATCATCACCTTCGGGGCGCAATCGCCGGTGATGAACTGGAGTTCGGGAACGGTGAGCCGGGTGTTCAGCGGCACGAAGATCGCACCTAACCGGCCGCAGGCGAATTGCACCTCCAGCGTATCGGTCGTGTTCAGCGCCAGCACCGCGACCCGCTCGCCGCGCGAGACCTTCAGCGTATGACGCAGAAATGAGGCGAGACGAGAGATGCGCGCATCGAGCTGCGCATAGCTGAAGCGGCGCTCGCTCGCGAGGTCGATCACCGCGACCTTGTTCGGCGTGCGGCGGCCATGGTGGGCGATCCAGTCGTAGTAACGAACGGCCAAAAATTCCTCCCTCGGCGGTCTGGTGCCGCCCGCGTCCCTATTGCCATGCACCATGCCCGGCATGGCCCTGAGGCCAGCCGGAGTTTGTGCACCACGCCTTTTTTTGATCCGGAGTTGGCGCGCGAGCGATGAAAATCGTCTTGCGTTGAGTTGCTAGAGCGAGCCTGCTTGGAGGGGAGCCTTGGCCAGCCACTCCGCGCAAGTGAGCTGTCAAAGTTCCGGCCATGGTGCACGAGACGAATCCGCCAGCAGGGCGAGAGTGCGATGATGAGCCCGTTCTATACCGCCGAACATGACGCCTTTCGTGACGTGATGCGCCGCTTTGTCGACAAAGAGATTGCGCCCTTCGCCCACGAGTGGGACGAGGCCGGCGAATTCCCCCGCGCCCTCTATCGCAAGGCGGCCGAGATCGGGCTCTTGGGGCTCGGTTTCCCCGAGGAATATGGCGGAATCGCCGCCGACCAGTTCATGAAGATCGTCGCCAGCCAGGAGCTGGCGCGGGCCGGCGCCGGCGGCGTCAGCGCCAGCTTGATGAGCCATACGATCGGTTCGCCGCCGGTCGCGCGGGCCGCGCGCCCGGAGGTTAAGGCGCGCGTGCTGCCTCAGGTGCTCGCGGGAGAGAAAATCTCGGCGCTCGCGATCACCGAGCCGGGCGGCGGATCTGATGTTGCGAGCCTCCGGACCAAGGCGCGTCGCGACGGAGATCACTACGTCGTGAGCGGCGAGAAGACCTTCATCACCTCGGGTATGCGCGCCGACTATCTGACCGTTGCGGTGCGTACCGGGGGTGAGGGCGCCGGCGGCGTCAGCCTGCTCCTGATCGAGGGGGATACGCCGGGCCTGTCCCGGACAAAGCTGAAGAAGATGGGCTGGTGGGCCTCTGACACCGCGACCCTGCATTTCGACGAGTGCCGCGTACCGGCGGAAAACCTGATCGGCGAGGAAGGCCAGGGCTTCAAGATCATCATGCGGAATTTTAACAGCGAGCGCATGAGCATGGCGGCTGGCTGCACCGCGTTCGCGCGCGTCTGCCTCGACGAAGCCATTGCCTACGCCAAGGAGCGCAAGACCTTCGGCAAGCCGCTCGCGCAGCACCAGGTGATCCGCCACAAGATCGTCGACATGGCGCAGAAGGTCGCCGCGTCGCAAGCGATGCTGGAGATGCTAGCCTGGCGGCTGGAGCAGGGTGAAAGCCCGGTCGCCGAAATCTGCATGATGAAGAACCAGGCGACCCAGACCATGGCATTCTGCGCCTCTGAAGCCGTGCAGATTTTTGGCGGCGCCGGCTTCATGCGCGGCATCAAGGCCGAGCGCATCTACCGCGAGGTCAAGGTCAACGCCATCGGCGGCGGCACCGAGGAGATCATGAAGGATCTGGCGTCGCGGCAGATGGGATTGTGACGACGAGAGGAAGCAATGCTGTTTACCGCCGACCACGACGAGATCCGTCGTTCCTTACAGAAATTCATTGCCAACGAGATCAATCCGCACGTCGATGAATGGGAGAAGGCCGACATCTTCCCGGCGCATGAGCTGTTCAGGAAGATGGGCAGCCTCGGCTTTCTCGGATTGAACAAGCCGGTCGAATTCGGCGGATCCGGCCTCGACTATTCCTACGCGCTGATGATGGCGGAGGAGCTTGGGGCCATCAATTGCGGCGGGGTGCCGATGGCGATCGGGGTGCAGACCGACATGGCGACGCCGGCGCTGGCGCGGTTCGGCTCCGACGAGGTGCGGCGCGAATTCCTGGCGCCCTCGATCTCTGGCGACTATGTGGCCTGCATCGGCGTCTCCGAGCCCGGCGCGGGCTCCGACGTCGCCTCGATCAAGACCAATGCGCGCGCCGACGGCGACGATTACGTCATCGATGGCGGCAAGATGTGGATCACCAACGGCACTCAGGCCGACTGGATCTGCCTGCTCGCAAACACCGGCGACGGGCTCGTTCACCGCAACAAGTCGCTGATCTGCGTGCCCATGAAGATCAAGGGCGTCACTGTCGCGCGCAAGCTCGACAAGATGGGCATGCGCTCGTCGGATACCGCACAAATCTTCTTCGACAATGTCCGCGTGCCCAAGCGCAACCGGATCGGCGAGGAGGGCAAGGGCTTTACCTATCAGATGATCCAGTTCCAGGAGGAGCGCCTCTGGGGCGCGGCCGCCTGCCTGAAGGCGCATGAATACATCATCAACGAGACCATCGAATACACCCGCAACCGCAAGGCCTTCGGGAAGTCGATCCTCGACAACCAGGTCGTCCATTTCAAGCTTGCCGAGATGCAGACCGAGGTCGAGCTGTTGCGCGCGCTGATCTACCGTGCCGGCGAGGCGCTGGTGGCGGGCGAGGATGTCACAAAACTGGCGACCATGGCCAAGCTAAAGGCCGGCCGGCTCGGCCGCGAGCTTACCGACGCCTGCTTGCAATATTGGGGCGGAATGGGCTTTACCAACGAGACGCCGGTCAGCCGAGCCTATCGCGACAGCCGCCTGACATCGATTGGCGGCGGCGCCGACGAGGTCATGCTGATGGTCCTGTGCAAGATGATGGGCACGCTGCCCGGCAGCAAAGGAAGTTCCTGTTGATCACGCTCTATCACTGCGACGGCGCGCGCTCGTTCCGTCCGCTCTGGATGCTGGAGGAAATGGGGCTTTCCTACGAGCTCAAGATGCTGCCGTTCCCGCCCCGGGTCTTCGCCAAGGAATACCTCGCGCTCAATCCGCTCGGCACGATTCCCTTCATGGTTGATGGCGAGACCAGAATGACGGAATCGTCCGGCATCTGCCACTATCTCGGCGTCAGACATGGACCGACGCCACTGATGGTCGGGCCGGAGGATCCCGCCTATGGCGCGTTCCTGAACTGGATGTATTTCAGCGACGCCACGTTAACCTTCCCGCAGACGCTGGTGCTCCGATACACCCAGCTCGAGCCGGAAGAGCGCCGCAATCCGCAGGTCGCCGGCGACTATGCCAAATGGTTCTTGGGCCGGCTGCGCGCCGTCGAGGCAGCCACCGCAAATACCGAGGCCTTGTGTGCTGGCCGCTTCACCGCCGCCGACATCGTGATCGGATACGCGCTCCGCCTCGCCGATACTATCGGGCTTGCCAAGGATTTTGGGCCAAATGTCGCAGCTTATTGGACGCGCTTGCAGCAGCGCGATGGTTTCAAGCGCGCGGTTGCTGCGGAGCAACAGGCCGGCGTCGAGCAGAACGTGGCGCCAAGAGTAAGGGCTTAACTGTCGTCCTGGCGAAAGCCGGGACGACGATATTGCCAGGAGTTCCGTCTCGTCCACCACCCTCGCGGGCTGCCGACCTTTTGCGCTTCATGATAGCGCTATCCCGCCGTGACAGCGCCCAGATTTCCGCTAAGGTGACCTCCGTCCGCAGCGGCCAAAGAGCCGCGCGAGGAGGATCCCAATGGAAGATAACGGTCGCGAATCCGACCATTTGATGCTGATCACGCCGGAGCGGGTATTCTATGCCGGCCTGCTCGGCCGCCCCCGCAAGCGGACCCCCGGCTGCTGTCACGTCTATGTCGCGGTCAAGGGCAGCCTGCATCTGACGATCGATGATGCCCTCGCCACTGGCGAGCTGTTCGTCACCCTGCCGAACCAGCGGCATTCCATTGCCAGCGACTACCGCACCGCGATCAGCGTCACGCTGGAGCCGGAGAGCATGCCTGATGGCGTGATCGAGGTCCTGGCCGAGCGGCTCACCGGACCCGACAAGGCCGTCTATGCCCGCAAGATCCTCGCCGCCTACACGCTGCTGCGCCAGCGCCGCTACGGCGACATCACCACCGCCGAATTCGACGAGATGTGTTTTGGCGAAGCGCTGCCGCGCCGGGTGCTCGACCCCCGCGTGACGCGTGCGGTCGCCCGTATCGGCCGCTTCACAGGTGAGCCCGTGACGGCGGACACTTGCGCGGCGGACGCCGGACTTTCCGCTTCGCGTTTCCTGCATCTGTTCAAGGAAGAGACCGGCATCTCGTTCCGCTCCTTCCGCGCCTGGAAGCGCGCGCGGCATCTGCTGCACTTCGCCAACCAGGACCTCAACCTCGCCCATCTCGCGCAGGACATCGGCTATCCCGATTCCACCCATTTCAGCCATTCGATCCGCCGCTTCTACGGCCTGAAGCCGCGCGCGATCTTCGTCGGCTCGCGTGATCTTGCGATTTATCGCAGCACCGAGACGGTGAGGCTCGCGGAGGCATCGTAGGATGCTCTCGTAGGGTAGGCAAAGCGCAGCGTGCCCACCATCTTCGATCCACGCTGAGACATGGTGGGCACGGCGCAAGAGCGCCTTTGCCCACCCTACGACATCTGGCCCATTCCAGCTTCTCCGCGCAAGAAGCCGCATGCCGCCCATCACATGATCGCAAGCGTTGAATTATCAACGTGCGAGACATTCAAGGCATGAGCGACAAGGCCGTCATCACCTGCGCGCTGAACGGCGTGCTCACCGACCCGAAGCAGCACAACGTGCCTGTGACGCCCGAGCAGATGGCGCGCGAGGCCAAGGCTGCGTTCGATGCCGGCGCGTCCATCATGCACATCCATCTGCGTCAGCAGGCGCCGGACAAGGGGCATCTGCCGTCCTGGGAGGTCAGCGTCAGCAAGGAGATCCAGCAGGCGATCCGCGAAGCCTGCCCCGGCGTGATCATCAACCACACCTCCGGCGTCTCCGGGCCGAACTACAGCGGTGCGCTGGATTGCATCCGTGAGACCAGGCCGGAGATCGCCGCCTGCAATGCAGGCTCGCTGAACTATCTGAAGGTGAAGGCCGACAACAGCTGGGCCTGGCCGCCGATGATGTTCGACAATGCGGTCGAGAAGGTGAAGGACTATCTCGACGTCATGAACGCGGTCGGTACCATCCCCGAATTCGAATGTTTTGACGTCGGCATCGTCCGCTGCGTCGGCATGTACCGCCAGGTCGGCATGTACAAGGGCCCGCTCGAGTATAACTTTGTGATGGGCGTCGCCTCCGGCATGCCGTCGGATCCCGATCTGCTGCCGATCCTGATCAAGCTGAAGCGTCCCGAGGCGCAATTTCAGGTCACCGCGATCGGCCGCGAAGAGATCTGGCCGCTGCACCAGCGCTGTGCGGAGCTCGGCGGTCATCTGCGCACCGGTCTCGAAGATGCCTTCTATCTCGCCGACGGCAAGAAGGTGACGTCGAACGGCCAGCTGATCGAGGCCATCGCCGCCTGCGCCCGCCGTGCGGGCCGCGAGATAGCGAGCCCGGCGGAAGCGCGAAAGATTTTTGGGACGAATAGGTAAATTATCGCCTCAACCGTCATCGCGAGCAAGCGAAGCAATCCAGAATCTCTCGATGGATGCAGCCTGGATTGCTTCGTCGCTTCGCTCCTCGCAATGACGAGCAGGATTGAGTTATGTCCATTCTCGAAAACGCCATCTCCCCCGGCAGCGCCGCCTACCGCGCCAATCGCGACGGCATGCTTGGCCTGATTGACCGCATGCGCGCGCTGGAAGAGCGCACGCGTGCGGCATCAGCCGCGGCGAAAGACCGCTTCCACAAGCGCGGCCAGCTGTTGCCGCGTGAACGCGTCGCGCTGGTGCTCGATCCCGGCGCGCCCTTCATCGAGCTGTCCACGCTCGCCGGCTTCATGTTCGACGTATCGGATCCGGACAAAAGCGTGCCCGGCGGCGGCGTCATCGCCGGCATCGGCTTCGTCTCGGGCATCCGTTGCATGGTCAGCGCCAACGATTCCGGCATCGATGCCGGCGCGCTCCAGCCCTACGGCCTCGACAAGACGCTGCGGGTGCAGGAGCTCGCGTTAGAAAACAAGCTGCCCTATGTCCAGCTGGTCGAAAGCGCCGGTGCCAATCTGTTGCGCTATCGCGTCGAGGATTTTGTTCGCGGCGGCAACATCTTCCGCAACCTCGCGCGGCTCTCGGCGGCGGGGCTGCCCGTCGTCACCGTGACGCATGGCTCCTCGACCGCCGGCGGCGCCTATCAGACCGGCCTGTCCGACTACATCGTCATGGTCCGTGGCCGCACCCGCGCCTTCCTCGCCGGCCCGCCGCTGCTGAAGGCCGCCACCGGCGAGATCGCAACCGAGGAGGAGCTTGGCGGGGCCGAGATGCACACGCAGGTGTCGGGACTTGGCGACTACCTCGCCGAGGATGACCGCGACGCCCTGCGCATCGCGCGCGAGATCATGGCGGCGCTGGAATGGGAGCGGCCGGGCAGGGCGAGCGCGGAATATAAGCCGCCGCGCTACGACCAGGACGAGCTGCTCGGCATCATGCCGATGGACCACAAGCGCGCCTTCGACATGAAGCAGGTGATCGCACGTATCGTCGATGATTCCGACTTCACCGAGATGGCGCCGAACTACGGCCCGGCCACCGTCTGCGGCCATGCCCGCATCGAGGGCCAAGCCATCGGCATCATCACCAACAACGGTCCGCTCGATCCGGCCGGTGCCAACAAGGCGACGCATTTCATCCAGGCGTGCTGCCAGACCCGCACGCCGCTGCTCTATCTGAACAACACCACCGGCTACATGGTCGGCAAAGCTTACGAAGAAGCCGGCATGATCAAGCACGGCTCCAAGATGATCCAGGCGGTGACGTCGGCGACGGTACCGCAGATCACCATCTATTGCGGCGCCTCGTTCGGCGCCGGCAATTACGGCATGTGCGGGCGCGGCTTCCATCCGCGCTTCTGCTTCTCCTGGCCCAACGCCAAGACCGCCGTGATGGGCGGTGAGCAGGCCGCCGAGACCATGGCGATCGTCACCGAAGCCGCCGCCGCGCGCCGCGGCAAGCCGGTCGAAAAGGAAAAGCTCGATGCCATGAAGGCGCAGATCGTCGGCGTGTTCGACGGCCAGATGGACGTGTTCTCGACCAGCGCGCGCGTGCTCGACGACGGCGTCATCGATCCGCGCGACACCCGCGCGCTGCTGTCGGAAGTGCTCGCGATTTGCCGCGAGGGCGATGCGCGCACGCCCCAGCGCATGCAGTTTTCGGTGGCTCGGCCATGAGGAACGGATCAACGCAGCACCGACCGTTCTTCAGGGTCTTGATTGCCAATCGCGGCGAGATCGCGTTACGGGTGATGCGCAGTGCGCGGAAGCTCGGGCTCGGTGTCGTCGCGGTCTATTCGGATGCGGATCGCGACGCGCTCCATGTGCAACAGGCAGACCAGGCCGTGCGCATCGGCGAGCCGCTGCCGAGGCAATCCTACCTCAACATTCCCGCAATCGTTGCGGCCGCAAAGGCCAGCGGCGCGGATGCCGTTCATCCCGGCTATGGCTTCCTCGCCGAAAACGAGGAGTTTGCGCAGGCCTGCAAGGATGCCGGCCTCGTCTTCATCGGCCCGTCGCCGCAGGCGATCGAAACAATGGGCAACAAGGCCGGTGCCAAGGAGATCATGAAAAAGGCCGGCGTGCCCGTCGTGCCCGGCTATCAGGGCGCCGATCAGGGCGATGAGGTCATGCTCGCGGAGGCGAGAGAGATCGGCTTTCCCGTGATGATCAAGGCGGTCGCCGGCGGCGGTGGACGCGGCATGCGGCTCGTGACGGACGCGTCGTCGTTTCCTGATGCGCTGCGTAGCGCGCGGTCCGAGGCGAAGGCGGCGTTTGGCGATCCGACCGTGATCCTCGAACGCGCCATCCAGAATCCCCGTCACATCGAAATTCAGGTGTTCGGCGACAGCCATGGCAACGCCATCCATCTCGGCGAACGCGATTGCTCGGTGCAGCGGCGCCACCAGAAGCTGATCGAGGAGGCACCGTCGCCCGCTGTGACGCCGGAACTGCGCGCGAAGATGGGCGACGTCGCGGTCGCCGCGGTGAAGGCGCTGCGTTACGAGGGCGCCGGCACGCTCGAATTCCTGCTCGATTCGAGCGGCGAGTTCTACTTCATGGAAATGAACACGCGCCTCCAGGTCGAGCATCCCGTGACCGAGGCGATCACCGGGCTCGATCTCGTCGAATTGCAGATGCGCGTTGCGCGCGGCGAGCCGTTGCCGGTGAAGCAGCAGGACATTCGCTTCACAGGCCACGCCATCGAGGTGCGGCTGTGCTCGGAGGACGCCGCGCATGATTTCATGCCGCAGTCCGGGCGCATGGCGTGCTGGCAGGTGCCGGATGGCATCCGCGTCGAACATGCGCTGCAATCCGGCTCCGAGATTCCGCCGTTCTATGATTCCATGATCGCCAAAATGATCGGCCATGGCGCGACACGCGAGGAAGCGAGGGGACGGCTGATCGTCGGCCTCGAACAGCTCACCGGTTTCGGCGTGACCACCAACCAGGCGTTCTTGATATCGTGCCTGCGTCATCCCGGCTTTGCCAAGGGCGAGGCGACGACGGCGTTCATTGGTGGGCATCGCGACGAGTTGCTGGCGCCGGGCACGGACGCCGCATTCGATGTCGCTTTGGCCGGCCTGCTGCTCTACGTCACGAACCCGCAGGCACCGTCGTGGCGCCGCGGACGGAGCCTCGCGGCAACGTTCCCGCTACCGGCGAAGATCGAGATCGCAGGCCGGGCGTATGAGCTAGAAGTCTGGCGCGAACGCGATGGCAGCTACGTTGTCGCCAGCGACGGCCGGCAGGACAAGTTCGAGATCGACCGGCTCGATCTCGACATGATCCGCTTCCGTCATGACGGCGTGATGGACAGGGCCAAATTCCTACGCGATGGCGACCGGCTCCACCTCCAGCGCCGCGGCATCCCGCTCGCGGCGTCCGATCTCACGCTCGCCGCGCCGAAGGCCGCCGCAAGCAACGGCGGCGACGGCAAGGTTCGTGCCGCCATGAACGGCCGCGTCGTTGCCGTCCTGGTCCAGCCGGGCGACCGCGTCAGTGCCGGTCAGCCGGTGATGACGCTGGAAGCGATGAAGATGGAGCACGTCCACAAGGCCGGCATCGACGGCGTGGTCGCCGCGATCGACGTCGCCGAGGGCGAGCAGGTGACGACGGGCCGGATCGTGGCCGAGATCGGGCCGAGGTAGAGCGGCAATCGTAGCTATCGTAGGATGGGCAAAGGCGCGCAGCGCCGTGCCCACCATCGTGCGGCAATTGCGATTGAATGGTGGGCACGCTTCGCTTTGCCCACCCTAGGGCATCGCATTTGGTCGCCCCGTCCCGTCATTGAGCAAACACGCGACCTGGTGCACCTCGCCCGCCTCCATCAACGCCGGCCGCTCCGTCCTGCATCGCTCCATCGCAAACCGGCAGCGGGTGTGAAACGCGCATCCCGGCGGCGGATTGACCGGGCTTGGCACGTCGCCGTCGACCAGCGGTACGAGCTTTTTGGCAAGCGGGTTGGCGACCGGCACCGAGGCGAGCAGGGCCTGCGTGTAGGGATGGCGCGGATTTGCAAACAGCTCGTCCTTGTCGGCAATCTCGACGATGCGGCCGAGATACATCACGGCGACGCGGTGACTGATATGAGCGACCACGGCGAGATCATGTGCGATGAAGAGATAGGAGAAGCCGTGCTCGCGTTGCAGATCGATCAGGAGATTGATCACCTGCGCCTGGATCGAGACGTCCAGCGCGGAGACCGGCTCGTCGCAGACGATCAGCCGCGGCCCCAGCGCCAGCGCGCGGGCGATGCAGATGCGTTGGCGCTGGCCGCCGGAGAATTGATGCGGGAAATTGCGCATCTGGTCGGGCCGCAGGCCGACCTGCTCGAACAGGTTTGCGGTACGCGCCTCCAGCGCTTTGCCGGTCGCGAGCCCGTGCACGAACAGCGGCTCGCCCACGATGTCCCCGGCAGTCATCCGCGGATTTAAAGAGGCGAACGGATCCTGGAACACGATCTGCATCGAACGACGATGTGGCCGCAACGCGGACTTGGACAGATGCGTGATGTCTTCGCCTTTGAGGCGGATCTGGCCCGAGGTCGGCTCGACCAGCCGCAGCACGCTGCGCGCCACCGTGGACTTGCCGCAGCCGGATTCGCCGACGAGGCCCAGCGTCTCGCCCACCCCAACCGAAAATGAGACGCCGTCGACTGCATGCACTGTGCCGATTTGTCGGCGCAACACACCGGCGCGCACCGGATAGTGCTTCTTGAGATCGGTGACTTCGAGCAGCGCCTCGGTCATGCCACCTCCGCCACTTCGGCCGCCCGCCAGCATGCCGCGAGATGGCCACCGCCCCAATCGGTGAGCGGCGGATATTCGGCCTCACAGCGCTTGATCGCGAGCTTGCAGCGAGGCGCAAACGCGCAGCCCTTGGGCAGCCGCACCAGCGACGGCACCGTGCCGGGAATTTCGTTCAGCCGTGCTGGCGCGGCGACGCCCGGCGCCGGCACCGACGGGATCGAGGCCATCAATCCGCGCGTGTAGGGATGTTTCGGCGCGGCGAACAGTGCCTCGACGCTCGCTTCCTCGACCTTCCGTCCCGCATACATCACGATGACCCGCTGCGCGGTCTGCGCGACGACGCCGAGATCATGGGTGATCAGCACGAGCCCGGTGCCGAGCTCTTTCTGAAGGTCCAGGATCAGCGCGAGGATCTGCGCCTGGATGGTGACGTCGAGCGCGGTCGTCGGCTCGTCCGCGATCAGCAGCGCCGGCCGGCACGCCAGCGCCATCGCGATCATGGCCCGCTGGCGCATGCCGCCGGACAGCTGATGCGGATATTCCCGCGCGCGCCGAGCCGGTTCGGGGATGCGCACCAGGCGCAGCATCTCGATCGCGATGTCCCGGGCCTCTTTACTCGACATGTTCCGGTGCAGCCGCACGGCCTCGACGATCTGGTCGCCGATCCGCATCACCGGATTGAGCGAGGTCATCGGCTCCTGGAAGATCATCGAGATGCGGTTGCCTCTGACGGCGCGCATCTCTGTTTCGTCCAGCGTCAGAAGATCAGTGCCTTCAAGCGTGACGGAGCCGCCGACGATGCGGCCGGGGGGATCAGGCACCAGCCGCATCAGCGACAGCGCAGTGACGCTCTTGCCGCAGCCGGATTCGCCGACGATCGCCAGCGTCTCGCCGCGCTTTACCGTGAAGGACACATCATCGACGGCCTTGAACAGACCGGAGTTGGTGAAGAACACCGTCTTCAGGTTTTTCACCTCGAGCACGAGATCGGATTTGTCAGTCATCAGCCGCGCTGCCGGGGATCGAGGATGTCGCGCAAGGCGTCGCCGAACAGATTGGCGCCGAACACCGCGAGGCTGATGGCGATGCCCGGGAAGATCACCAGCCAGGGCGCGGTGCGGACATATTCGGCGGCGGATTCAGAGAGCATGCGGCCCCACGACGGGTACGGCTCGGGAATGCCGAGGCCGAGGAAGGAGAGCGAGGCTTCGGTGAGGATGGTCGAGCCGAGCTGGGCGGTCGCAAGCACGATCAGCGGCGCCAGCGTGTTCGGCAGCACGTGACGGAGCGCGATGCGTACCTCGCTCATGCCGATCGACTTGGCGGCCTCGATGAATGGCAGCTCGCGCAGCGCCAGCGTGTTGGCGCGGATGACGCGCGAGACGGTCGGGATCAGCGGAATGGCGATCGCAATGATGACGTTCGGCAAGGACGGCCCAAGCGCCGCGGTCATGATCAGGGCCAGCACCAGCAGCGGCAGCGCCTGCAGAACATCGGAGACACGCTGAAACACGAGATCGACCCAGCCCGAGAGATAACCGGAGGTGAGGCCGACGATCACGCCGATGCTGCCGCCCAGCGCCGTCGAGCCGATGCCGACCGCGAGCGAGATCCGCGCGCCATGGATGATGCGGCTGAAGACATCGCGGCCGAAGGAATCCGTGCCCATCCAGTGTGCCAGGCTTGGACGCGCCAGTGCCCGGGCGGCATCGATCGTCAGTGGATCGTAACGCGCGATGAAGTCGGCGAAGATCGCGGTGAACACGAACAGGGTCATGATGACGAGCCCGGCCGCGCCCAGCACATGCCGCTGCGCCAAAAACAGCACGCGCCGCCAGCCGACGGTCGCGTGCGCCCCGGCGCGCCTCAGTTCAACGTCATAGTCGATTGCGGCCAACAGGTTCTCCTAATCCGTGTACCTGATGCGCGGGTCGAACACGGCGTACAGCATGTCGACGATGAAGTTCGCGCTTACCACGACGATGGCAATCAGCATCACCAGGTTCTGCACGATCGGATAATCGCGCCAGCGAATCGCCTCGACCAGGAAACGCGCGACGCCGGGGATGTTGAACACCGTCTCTGTCACGATGAGGCCGCCGATCAGGAACGCCGCCTCGATGCCGATCACGGTGATGACGGGCAGAATCGCATTCTTCAGCGCATGCTGGTAGTTCACGGCGGCATCCGATGCGCCCTTGGCACGCGCGGTGCGGATATAGTCCTGCCGCAGGACCTCCAGCATCGAGGACCGCGTGATGCGCATGGTCAGCGCCGCGCTGCGGAAGCCGACGGCGGCGGCGGGCACGGCATAGGTCGCGAAGGCTTCCAGCCAGGTCGCCGGATTCGGATTGAAGATCGGCATCTGGTTGAACATCGCGACCGAGGCGGTGAGGATAAGCAGGCCCAGCCAGAACGATGGCAGCGACAATCCGCTGAGGCTCACCACACGTAACGCGTAGTCGAGCCTCGTTCCCTGCTTCACTGCGCTGATCACGCCCAGGGGAATGCCGATGGACGCCGAGAACAGCAGCGCCAGCCCGGCGAGCCGTGCGGTGATCGGAATCCGTGGCAGGATCTCCTGGAGCGCCGGCTTCTCGGAGACGTAGGAGTAGCCGAAATCGCCGCGCAGGAAGCCGCTGATCCAGTGCCAATATTGCACCACCAGCGGCTGGTCGATGCCGAGCTCTTTTTCCAAATTGGCCTTGTCGGCGGGATCGACATAGCCGGCCGCGGCAAACAGGATGTCGACGATGTTGCCGGGGACGATGCGCAGCAGGAAGAAGATGACGATCGAGATCCCGAACAGGGTCACGAGCATCAGCAACAGGCGCCGCACCAGATAGGCAAACATACATCGCCTCCCGTCGAACCCGTCAGTCGCCCGCGCTACTTGTCCATCCAGACATCCTCGTAACGATAGCCATTGTAGGAGCTGTTGGACATCACCGTCACGCCCTTGACGTAAGGTTGCCAGCAACTGCCGGTCCGTGCGTGGAAGATGATCGGGCGGGCGACGTCCTCCTGCAACTTCTTGTCGATGTCCCACACCAGCTTCTTGCGCTTGTTGATGTCGGTCTCCTGGGACTGCACATCGAACAGCTTTTCGATCTCCTTGTTGCAGTAATTAGTGTAGTTGCGCTCGGAGCCGCAGGAATAATTCTCGTAGAAGGACTGGTCGGGATCGTCGACGGCATTGCCGGTCAAATTGAGCCCGAGCATGTAGTCCTTGCGCGCGATCTTCGGGAACCAGTTTGCGGTCTCGACCACGTCGAGCTCCCCGTCGATATAGATGCTCTTGAGCTGGTCGATCAGGATCACGGCGGGATCGCGATAGACCGGGATGTTGCGGGTCGAGACCTTGACCGCGAGATGCTTGTCCGGTCCGTAACCGGCCTTCTGCATCAGCTTCTTGGCCTCTTCGCGGTTGGCGTTGATGTCGGGGCCGTAGCCCGGAATGGTCTCGAGCATCTCCTTCGGCATGCCCCACAGCCCATTCGGCGGCGGCAGCATGGTCCCGCCGACGTCGCCCTGGCCCTCGAACATGATCGAGATGAAGGCCTTGCGGTCGAGCGACAGCGCCATGGCGCGGCGGATGTCGATATTGTCGAACGGCGGCGCAGACGAATTGACGATGATGTTGGTCGCGACATTGTTGGGTTCGACCACGCAGACCGCGTTCGGCGCCTGCGATTTGACGTCCTTGAGAAGCGGGATGCTCACTTCGGTCGGGAAGGCCATGTCGAACTTGCCGGCGACGAAGGCGAGAATGGCGGTCGAGCGGTTCGGGATGATGGTGAACTCGATGCCGTCGAGATAGGGCCGCCCCTTGCGCCAATAATCGGGATTGCGAGTCAGCTTGATCGATTCATTGGCCTTGAACTCGACGAACTTGAACGGGCCAGTGCCGATCGGGTGCGTGCGCATGTCGCCGGGTGAGACGTGGCAGGGATAGACCGGCGTGTAGCCCGAGGCGAGCAGTGCAATTAGCGAAGGCTGCGGCCGCTTCAGGTTGAAGGAGACCTCGAGATCGCCGTTGGTGGAGACATCGTTGACCTGTTCGTACCAGCTCTTGCGCGGGTTCTGCCGGAACTTCTGCTGCGACTTGCCCATCAGCATGTCGAAGGTGCATTTGACGTCCGCCGAGGTGAACGGCTTGCCGTCGTGCCACTTCACGCCCTGGCGCAATTTGAAGGTCAGTGTCTTGTTGTCGTTGACCCAGGCCCAGCTCTCGGCGAGCTCGGGCACGATGGTGTCCATGCTGTTCTGCGCCACGTCCTGCTTGTAGATGACGAGGTTGTTGAACACCGGCATGAAGGGAACGTTGAGCGAGTAGGTCGCGCCTTCGTGGATCGAGGCGTTGCCGGGACTGTCGCGGTGGTACATCCGCAAAATGCCGCCCTGCTTGGGCTCGCCGGCGAGTGCAATGGTCGAAAACGCAAGCAAAGATAGCGCCGCCGTCGCGGCGAGCGCTCGTACGCTCCGCATCCTCGTCCTCCCTGGACATCTTGTCTTTTAGGCCTTTTGCGGCCTGTTTGAGGGGACGATAGCGACGCGCGCGCGGTGAGGCAACCGGCAAGGTCTGCTACTCTCTTGGCAATTCGGATGACGGACGGCCGCAGGGGTTTTCTCTCACAAAGTGAGGGAGCCCAATCTCTGGCCACTAACTCCACCGTCGTCCCGGCCTAGTGCGCAATTGCGCACTAGGCCGGGACGACACCAAGTGTGTGGCGCGCGTCGGCCAAGCCCCTCACACGATCCTGGACGCCTTGTTCCCCCAATAGCGGTCCCGCAGCAGCCGCTTGTACAGCTTCCCCGTCGGCAGCCGCGGCAACTCCTTTTCGAAATCGACCGAGCGCGGCACCTTCTGCCGCGACAGCGACGCCCCGCAGAACGCGATCAGCTCTGCGGCGAGCGCCTCGCCCGGCACGATGCCGGGCATCGGCTGCACCACCGCCTTCACCTCTTCGCCGAGGTCGGGATTGGGCACGCCGAACACCGCGGCGTCCGCAACCTTTGGATGGGTGATCAGTAAATTCTCGCACTCCTGCGGATAGATGTTCACTCCGCCGGAGATGATCATGAAGGTCGCGCGGTCTGTTAGATGAAGGAAGCGGTCCTCGTCGACATAGCCGACGTCGCCGACCGTGCTCATGCTGCCGTCGGCCGATCGCGCCTCCTTGGTCTTCTCCGGGTCGTTGAAATATTCAAAAGGCGAGGCCGTCTTGAACCAGACCTGTCCTGGCGTGCCGGTGGGGCATGGTTTCATGGTCTCGTCGAGAATATGGAGCTCGCCGAGCAGCACCTTGCCGACGGTGCCGCGATGGGCGAGCCATTCCGCGCTGTCGCAGGCGGTGAAGCCAAGGCCTTCGGTTGCGCCGTAATATTCGTGGATGATCGGTCCCCACCATTTGATCATGTCGTCCTTCACCAGGGCCGGGCAGGGGGCGGCGGCGTGGACCGCGATTTCGAGCGACGACAGGTCATAGCGCGTGCGCACCTCCTCCGGCAGCTTGAGCATGCGCGAGAACATCGTCGGCACCAACTGGGTATGAGTAATGCCCCATTGCTGCACGAGCTGGAGGTAACGCTCGGGATCGAACGTTTCCATGATGATGACGGTGCCGCCCATCCGGATCGTGAGGTTCACGGCGGCCTGCGGCGCGGAGTGATAGAGCGGCGCCGGCGAGAGGTAGATCATGCCCTCGCGGTATCGCCAAAGCTTGGTCAGGAAATCGAACAACGGCAGATTGTGCTTTGGCGGCTCCTCCGGAAGGGGTCGCAGAATCCCTTTTGGCCGTCCCGTCGTGCCCGATGAATACAGCATGGCGGTGCCGAGCCATTCGTCCGGGATCGGCGTCTTCGGCAGATTGGCGGTCACCTCGGTGAGGCCGACGATGCGCTCGCTCTCGCCCGGGCCGTCGGCGACGATGCACAGTTTGATGTCGGGGCAGACCTTGATCGCCTCGCGCGCGATCTCAAGCTTCGCAACCGACGTGATCAGGATTTTCGACTGGCTGTTGACCAGGAGATAAGCGAGCTCGCCCGGCGTCAGGAACGAGTTGATGCAGGTGTAGTAGAGGCCGCAGCGCTCGCCCGCGCCGCAGGCTTCGAGGTAGCGCGAATTGTTCTCCATGAAGATCGAATAATGGTCGAGCCGCTTCAAGCCGTGCTTGCGGAACAAATGCGCCAGCCGATTGCTGCGCGCATCGAGCTCGCGATAGGTGATGGCCTCGCCAGTCGCCGCCATGATGAAGGCGGGCTGGAGCGGGCGCAGGCGGGCATGCTGACCTGGGTACATCGGTCCTCCGGCTTTAGATCATGCGGCAAGAAGCAGGATTTCGCGCACCTGCGCGGGGCCGTCGATCTTGCGCGGGTTGCGCGGAATCCAGTTCGTGCGCATCGCAGCGTCCGCGATGGCGTCGAAATGCTCCGGCGAGACGCGTACATCGGCGAGGCTGCGCGGCATGCCGAGCGAGCGGATGAAGGCATCCAGCACATCGGCCGCCTTGTGACCCGGAAAGCCCATTGCGGCCGCGACGATCATCTGGCGCTCGGCATTGTCGGGCGCATTCCAGCGCATCACGGCCGGCAGCATGATGCAGGAGGTGTAGCCATGCGGCACGTCGAAGGCTGCACCCAGCACGTAGCCGATGCCGTGGCTCGCCCCCATCGGCACGCCGGCGGCGAGCGCGCCCATCGACAGCCAGGTGCCGATCTGCGCATCCATGCGCGCGTCGAGATCGCCAGGGTCGGCCTTCACCCGCGGCAGCGCGTCGGCGAGCATGGCGAGGCCCTTCACCGACTGCGCGTCGGCATAGGGATGCGTCTCGCGCGAGCAGATCGCCTCGACGCAATGATCGATGGCGCGGATGCCGGTCGAGAGGAACAGCCATTCCGGCGTGTGCACGGTGATGGCCGGATCGAGGATGGTCGCCCGCGGAACGCTGAGCGGATGCCGTAGCATCTGTTTCACATGGGCGGTGCGGTCGGTGACGCCTGCGATCGAGCTGAACTCACCGCCGGCGATCGTGGTCGGGACGCTGATCTGACGCACGGTCGGCGCATTCATCTCAGGCGCGACGCCCTTGTGCACGCGGATACTCTCGATGCCGTCGACATCGTCGATGCCGTTGGCGAGGCAGAGCTGCACCGCCTTGGCCCCGTCGGTGATCGAGCCGCCGCCCACGGTGACGATCAGGTCGGCGCCCGCGTCGCGCGCCGCATTGGTGGCGGCGATCACCGCCTCGCGCGGTGTGTGCGCCGGCATGGCATCGAAGACGCCCGCGCAATTTGTGCCCAGGGCCTGTTTGATCTTGGCAATTTCGTCGGTCTGGCGGTTGAGCGTCCCGGAGACCATCAGGAAGGCGCGGCGCGTCCCCAGCCGGTCCATCTGCGCGACCACGGCTTCGGCCGCGGGATGCCCGAACACGACTTCCTCGATCGCGCCGTAAACGACACGTCCCTGGTGCACGCCTGTCCTCCCCGGACAATTCGACTTGTTTTTGTGGGGGGTAGTCTAGCCGCGCTGGCGGCATTCGTCATGCGTGAAGACGCTGGCCGAGAGGTCGTCATGCCCGGCTTGTCCCGCCTGCGCGGCCGAAGCCGCTTCGGCGAGGCGGGACAAGCCCGGCCATGACGCTGTGGAAGTGTCAATGCCCCAAGTTTTTTTGTCAGATGCAATAGCTCTCGCCGCAGGCGGGGAGAGGCGAAGAAGGACCTGTCAACCCATCATCCGGCTAGGGCATCTCGCCGAGCCTTGCGCGCGCTTTGGTCTTGAAGAGTTCATCATTGCGACCCATCTTGTGGCGCCCGCGGGTACAGGCGTACCCTGCTATTTCCGCGGTTTTTATGCGAGGACCTGGGATGACTGGACTGGACGGAAGCGAGCAGTTTGTCAAAAGGCACGATTTCGTTTCGCCTCGACCTCGCGTGATCGCGGGGCTTCTCGCCGCGGCATTCGGTCTTGCGGGCTGTGGCCAGCCGACCCCGCAAGCGGCCGCGCCGCCGCCCGCGCCGGTGACCGTCGCCCAGCCGGTCAAGCGCACCGTCACCGATTGGGACGAGTTCACCGGCCGCTTCGAGGCGATGGAGGAGGTGCAGGTTCGCCCGCGCGTCGGCGGGTTTGTCAACTCTGTCGAATTCCAGGATGGCGCCATCGTGCGTCAGGGCGATCTGCTCTATGTCATCGACCCACGTCCGTTCGAGGCGGTGGCCACGCAGGCGGAGGGGCAGCTTTCCGATGCGCGTGCCAAGGTGGAGCTTGCAAAGCGGGAGCTCGATCGCGGTTTGAGCCTGGTGCAGACCAGCGCCGTCTCCGAGCAGGTTGTCGATCAGCGCCGTCAGGCCTTGCAGGCCGCGCACGCTGCCGAAACACAGGCTGAGGGTGCGCTCAAAGTCGCCAAGCTCAATATCGAATTCACGCATGTGACGGCGCCGCTGACCGGCCGCGTCAGCCGCCATCTCGTCAGCCCTGGCAATCTCGTGCAGGGCAGCGATACCGGAACGTCGACGCTGCTCACCTCGATCGTGACGCTCGACCCGATCTATATCTATTTCGACATGGATGAGGCGACCTTCATCAAATACAGCAAGCTGTGGTTCGAAGGCCGCCGCCCGAGCTCGCGCGATACGGCGAACCCGGTGCAGGTGACGCTCGCCGGCGAGACGAAACCATCCCGTGAAGGCAGCATCAATTTCCTCGACAACCGCCTCGATGTCTCCACCGGCACGCTGCGCAGCCGCGCCGTGATCAAGAACACCGATCTGTCGATCCTGCCGGGTCAGTTCGGTCGCGTCCGCCTGATCGGCAGCGCGCCATATGAGGCGCTGCTGATTCCCGACGTCGCGGTTGCGACCGACCAGTCGCGCAAGATCGTGTTCGTGGTGAAGCCGGACGACACTGTCGAGGCGCGTCCCGTGACGCTAGGGCCGCTCGATGACGGCTTGCGCGTGATCCGCGAAGGGCTGAAGGCTGACGACCGCGTCATCATCAACGGCATCCAGCGCGCCCGTGTCGGCGCCAAGGTCGCCCCGCAGACTGCGCCAGCACCAGCCGGTGGCAAGCCCGGTGACAAGTCATGAATCTTGGCCGCCTCTCCATCAATCAGCCCATCCTGGCGATGGTGCTGTCGATCGTGCTGCTGATCGTCGGCGCGCTCGCGTACACCACGCTGCCTGTCTCCGAATATCCGCAAGTGGTGCCGCCGACCGTCGTCGTCACCACGCAATATCCTGGCGCCTCCGCGCAGACCGTGTCCGACACGGTTGCAGCTCCCATCGAGCAGGAGATCAACGGCGTCGAGGACATGCTGTATCTCTACAGCCAGGCGACCTCGAACGGCCAGCTCACCATCACCGTCACCTTCAAGCTTGGCACCGATCTCGACAAGGCCCAGGTGCTGGTGCAGAACCGCGTCGCAATCGCGCAGCCGCGTTTGCCTGAAGAGGTTCAGCGCAACGGCGTCACCACACGCAAGAACTCGCCCGACATTTTGATGGTCGTGTTCATGCTGTCGCCGGACGACACTTTCGACCAGCTCTACATCTCCAACTACGCGCTGCTCCAGGTCCGCGACCAGCTGCTCCGGATCGACGGCGTCGGCGACATCCAGATCTTCGGCGCACGCGATTATTCGATGCGGCTATGGCTCGATCCGGATAGAATCGCCAATCTCGGCTTGACCTCGGCCGAAGTGCTCGCCGCGATCCGTGCGCAGAACGTGCAGATCGCGGGCGGCCAGATCGCCGAGCCGCCGATCGCGGATCGCGCTTTCCAGCCGAACCTCACCTTTACCGGGCGATTGAAGGACCAGAAGCAGTTCGAGGACATCCTGATCAAGGCCGGCTCCGACGGCCGCACGGTGCGCCTGCGCGACGTCGCCCGCATCGAGCTCGGTGCTCTCGCCTACTCCACCAACAGCTTCCTGCTGCGCAAGTCGGCGGTCGCCATGCTGGTGACGCAGCGGCCGGGATCGAACGCGCTCGCGACCGCGAAGAACATTTCGGACACGATGACGAAGCTGAAGGAGACCTTTCCGAAGGGCCTCGACTTCAATATCGGCTACAACCCGACCGAGTTCATCGCGCAGTCCGTCCATGAGCTGATCAAGACCATCTACGAGGCCATGTTGCTCGTGGTCATCGTGGTCCTGGTGTTCCTGCAAGGGTGGCGACCCGCGATCATTCCGATCATCGCGATCCCGGTTTCGCTGGTCGGCACCTTCGCGGTGATGGCGGCGCTCGGCTTCTCCATCAACAATCTCACGCTGTTCGGGCTCGTTCTCGCCGTCGGCATCGTGGTCGACGACGCCATCGTGGTGGTCGAAAATGTCGAGCGGCATCTCGAGCATGGCATGAGCCGGCGCGATGCCGCGCTGAAGACCATGGAGGAGGTCGGCGGCGCACTGGTGTCGATCGCGCTGGTGCTCTGCGCGGTGTTCGTTCCGACTGCGTTTCTGGGCGGCATATCCGGGCAATTCTTCCAGCAATTCGCCGTCACCATTGCGGTCGCGACCGCAATCTCCTGTTTCTGCTCGTTGACGCTATCGCCGGCGCTGGCCTCGCTTCTCCTCGTCCCGCACGAGGAGAAGCGGCCGCCGGCGCGCTGGAATATCCTCGCCCGCGGCTGGAGCGCTTTCACGGGCGTCTTTAACCGCGTGTTCGACCGTCTGGCGCATGGCTATGCCGGCCTCGCCAATTTCGTGATCCGGCATTCCGCGGTGATGATCCTGATCTACGTCGTGCTGATCGGCAGCGCCGGCTGGCTGATCGCCACCACGTCGCAAGGCTTCATTCCGGCGCAGGACCGCGGCTACGTCATCATCTCCGTGCAATTGCCGGGCGCCGCTTCGCTGGCACGCACCACCGAGGTCGTGCGCGAGATCGAGCGGATCGCGCTGGATACGCCGGGTATCATCCGCGTCGCCGCTTTCGCGGGCTTCTCCGGCGCGACGCGGACGCAGGCCGGCAACGCGGCGGCGCTCTTCCCGGTGTTCGACGAGCCCGAGGCGCGGATCAAGAAGGGATTGTCTGCGAACGCCATCACGGTCGAGCTGCGCAAACGCCTGGCCGCGATTCAGGGTGCCTTCATCATCGTGATTCCGCCGCCGGCCGTGCCCGGCATCGGCACCGGCGGCGGCTTCACCATCCGCATCCAGGACCGCCAGGGCCGTGGGCCGGAGATGCTCGCCGCAGCTACTGACGAGCTTGTCGCCGCGGCGCGCAAATCGCCCTCGCTGCTCGCTCCCTCCGTGTTCTCTCCGTTCTCGGCCAATACGCCGCAGCTCTTCGTCGACATCGACCGCACCAAGGCGCAGAAGCTCGGCGTTCCCATCGCCGGCATCAACGACACGATCCAGACCTATTTCGGATCGACCTATGTCAACGACTTCAACCTGTTCGGTCGCACCTATCACGTCACCGCACAGGCGGACTTCCCGTTCCGGAAAGAGCCGAGCGACCTGTCGCGCCTGCGCACGCGGAACGCCTCCGGCGACATGGTGATGCTGGGCAGCGTGGTCGAGTTCAAGGACGTCTCGGGCCCCGACCGCGTTGCGCGCTACAATCTCTATGCGGCGTCCGAATTGCAGGGCGAGCCGGCGCCGGGCACCAGCTCGACCACCGCGCTCAACACCATCAAGAAGCTCGCCGACGATACCCTGCCGAGCGGCTTCACCTTCGAATGGACCGACCTGTCGTACCAGCAGATCACGGGCGGCAATGCGGGTCTCTACGTGTTCCCGATCTGCGTGCTGTTCGTCTATCTCGTGCTCGCTGCGCAATATGGCAGCTGGACCTTGCCGTTCGCGGTGATCCTGATCGTGCCGATGTGCCTGTTGGCCGCCACCATCGGCGTGCGCATCATGGGGCAGGACGTCAACATCCTCACCCAGATCGGTTTCGTCGTGCTGGTGGGGCTGGCGGCAAAGAACGCGATCCTGATCGTCGAGTTCGCCCGCGACATCGAGAAGGAAGGCAAGCCGCGGCTGGAGGCCGTGATCGACGCCTGCCGCCTGCGCCTGCGGCCGATCCTGATGACGTCCTTCGCCTTCATCCTCGGCGTGCTGCCGCTGGTGATCTCGTCCGGCTCGGGCTCGGAGATGCGGCAAGCGGTCGGCGTCGCCGTGTTCTTCGGCATGATCGGCGTCACCCTGTTCGGGCTGTTGTTCACGCCGATCTTCTACGTGGTGGTGAGGAACCTGGCCGAGGGGAAGAACGAGGGGAAGCCGACGGCGGTGGCTCCATAAGTATCAGTGGCAGCAACCGACGCTCCAATATTCACGCTGTCGTCCCGGCGAAGGCCGGGACCGATAACCACCGAACGTGGTTTGGCGAAGACTCGTCGTTCGGTGCTCCTGCCGAATGCAACCGATGGATTCCGCGGTATGGGTCCCGGCCTTCGCCGGGACGACAGCATTGGGTTGGACGCCGATCTTTCCTACTAACGGCCTAGGCCGAAATGGATGGGCACCGCCGGGGTTCTTCACTAGTATCCGCGCGATTTCAAAACAGAAAACTGCTGGGAGCAACCTATGAAATCAGCACTTTTGGCCGCTGTCGCAATTTCGGCCTTGCTGGCGGCCGCGCCGGCCTATGCGCAAGGCGTCAAGATCGGCATTCTCAACGACCAGTCCGGCGTCTACGCCGATTACGGCGGCAAATGGTCGGTCGAGGCCGCCAGGATGGCGATCGAGGATTTCGGCGGCGAGGTGCTGGGCCAGAAGGTGGAACTCGTCACCGCCGACCACCAGAACAAGCCGGATCTCGCGACCTCCATCGCGCGGCGCTGGTACGATGTCGAGAACGTCGACATGATCACGGAGCTGACGACCTCATCGGTCGCGCTCGCGATCCACGAGCTCTCCAAGGAAAAGAAGAAGATCGACATCGTGGTTGGCGCTGCGACCTCGCGCCTCACCGGCGATGCCTGCCAGCCCTATGGTTTCCACTGGGCCTATGACACCCGCGCGCTCGGCGTCGGCACCGGCGGCTCGCTAACCAAGGCCGGCGGCGACAGCTGGTTCTTCCTCACTGCGGACTATGCCTTCGGCTACGCGCTGGAGAAGGACACCAGCGAGATCGTCACCGCCAATGGCGGCAAGGTGCTCGGTTCGGTGCGCGTGCCGCTCAACTCCTCGGACTTCTCCTCCTTCCTGCTCCAGGCGCAGAGCTCGAAGGCGAAGATCGTCGGCCTTGCCAATGCCGGCCTCGACACCACCAACTCGATCAAGCAGGCGTCCGAGTTCGGCATCGTCTCCGGTGGCCAGAAGCTCGCGGGCCTCTTGATGACGCTCGCCGAAGTGAACGGTCTCGGCTTGCAGGCCGCGCAAGGCCTGGTGCTGACCGAGGGCTATTACTGGGACATCAACGACCGCACCCGCAATCTCGGCGAACGCTTTCTCAAGCGCACCGGCCGGATGCCGAACATGATCCAGGCCGGCACCTATTCGGCGACGCTGAGCTATCTCAAGGCGGTCAAGGCCGCTGGCACCAAGGATCCGGATGCGGTCGCCAAGAAGCTGAAGGAGTTGCCGGTCGACGACGACTTCGCGCAAGGCGGCAAGGTGCTCGAGAACGGCCGCATGGTCCACGACATGTATCTGTTCGAGGTCAAGAAGCCCTCCGAATCGAAGAAGCCCTGGGACTATTACAAGCAGCTCGCGGTCGTTCCCGGCGAGAAGGCGTTCTTCACGGCCAAGGAGAGCGGCTGTCCGCTGACGAAGTAGGGGTCTCTAAGTCGTCTTGGCGAAAGCCAGGACCCATTAGCCCGACAGCGGCTTGTTGAAACGAGCCGTGGCCATCATCGTGCCCATAACCACGCCCTGTGGTTATGGGTCCTGGCTCTCGTGCGCAATTGCGTACTAGGCCAGGACGACGGCGGCGAAAGTCTTCGCAGTTCGACCTCACACCAGCCGCAGCACCGCCGCTCCCAGCGCCCCGGCCCACAGCGCAATGGCCGCAATACCCTGAATAAAAAATCCCGGACCGCGTTTTGCGGCGGCTTTGGAATAGCCGATGAAGTAGACGATGCGGCCGACGATCCAGAGCGCGCCGATCGCCGCCGCGCCGGCATCGCTGATGTAAATCGCAAACAGCCAGAGCGACGGCAGGAAGATCGGCATCCATTCCAGCGTGTTCATCTGGATCCGGAACGCGCGCTCGAAATCCGGATGGCCCGACATCGCAGGCACCTTGACGCCGGTTTTGGTGCGCGAGCGTGACACGTTGATGGTGGTGAAGAAGTAGAACAGGATCGCCAGCAGCGTGACGAGGGCGGTGAGGTGATACATCGATAGTCCCTTTGAAGAGGTCCCGGTTCAATACCCGGTCAGCTCGAGATAGCCAACGCCGTCATGCGTGCCGGCAAAGCTGATCGGCCCCTCCCAATAGGAAAAGCCGGTCCCCATCCACGCCTTTGGATTGAGCGGCTTGCACAGGATCGAGAACGACCGCGAGGGGATCGCGATCTGCCATTCCACCGGCAGCTTGTGTCCCGCGACCTCGGCAGTCGCCTTCGGACTCATCTGGATGTCGTCGCCCGCAATCATGTGCGTGTCGCCGGCGGCGGAGATCCAGTTGCCGAACGGATGATTCCGGCCGTCCTTCTGGCGCAGCCGGTACAGCATCAGCTTGTCGCCGGAAGCGAGATGCAGCGACAGCCAGTCCCAGCCGGTCTGGTCGGTGTCGAGCGGCTGGCTGCTCCATTCGCGGTCCATCCAGGCCTGGCCGGAAACATCGACCGGCCTGTCGTCGATGGTGAGCGTGCCGCGGGCGCGGTAGAACGGCTGGCTGTAATAATAGGAGGCCTGTCCGCGCTCCGACTTGCGGCTGTAGCCGCGATCGCCCTGCAGCACCACCGGACGATCGGCCTCCAACGTTAGCGCATAACTGAAGTCGGCGCCCGCGGCCGTCAGCGTCAGCGGCGCCAAAGTGCGATCTTCGGTGCGCTCGGATCCGTTCATCGCCCAATCGTCGATCCAGGCCGAGAACGGTTTCGCGGTGACGCCGGCCTGCCCCACACCGCCGCGGGAAAACAGCTCATTGAAGCGGTGGGTGTCGGCGCGCGTCACCGCCGCATGCGCCATCCACACCTGCTGATTGGCCCAGCCTTCGCTCTGCGGCCCCGGCTGCGTCGCCTGGCGAAACAGCGTCCATTGCAGGCCGCAAGCCGCGCCGCTGCTATCGACGAGATTCGCCGTGAGATACCACCACTCGATGCGAAACTCCGGATGCGGCCCGTGATCGTCCGGAAAGGCGAACGTCTTCCCCGGCGTGACCTTGGCAAAGCCGTCGGCTGTCTCGCCGAGCCCGGCATAGCCTTGCGCGCCCGCGCGGCGGACTGCCGCGAGCGCGGCGATGCCGCCGGCGAAGGTGCGCCGCGATATCCTGTCAGCGCTCATTGGCAAACACCTTGACGAGGCTCGCCGGCTGCATCCGGGCCAGTCGGATCATCGGCAGCAGGGCGGCAAGCAACGAGGCGAACAGCGCGACCGCGACCAGCTCGACCAGTTGCAGCGGAAACACGTGGAACGGCAGCCGCCAGCCGAACGCCTTCACGTTGACGATCGCGATCAGGCACCACGCCACCAGCAGGCCGAGCGGCACGGCCAGGAGCGAGGTGAACAGCGCAACCGACAGCGTCTTGGTCAGTTCGATTGCGGCGAGGCGCGGCCGTGTGATGCCGATCGCCCAGAGCGGCGCAAGCTGCGGCAGGCGGGAATTCGCCAGTGTGAGAAGGCTGGTCAAAAGCGCGATGCCGGCGACGCCGAGCGTGAACGCGTTCAACGCCGACGTCACCGCAAAGGTGCGGTTGAAGATCCGGATCGATTCTGCCTTCACCGTCGCCTGGTCGGCGACGCTGCGCTCGTCGAGCGCAAACTGCTTCTGCAGCGCCGTGATCAGGCCGGGGATATTCTCCTTCGCGACGATGAGACCGATGCGCGTCTGCGGCGTCTGCGGAAACTGCCGGATCAGTGCCGCGACGTTCACCGCAAGCTGTCCCTTGGGGTTGCCGTAGTCTGCATAGATGCCGACGATGTCGAGCTCCCAGGTCCCGCCCGCCGCCGGGACGTCAACGACATCGCCGACGCGGACGTTGAGGCGGCGGCTCAGCTGCTCGCTGATGAACGCGGCATTACCGGGCACGAGCCGGGTCCAGGCACGGGGCGCGGCTTCCAGCAGCGGCCAGCGCTCGCGATAGAGTGCGTGATCGGGCAGGCCGAGCAGCTCGACCGGCTGGCCCTGAACCTGCGTCTCGGCGCGTCCGCCCGACAGGATCGCCTGGACGTCGCTGCGCTCCTTTAGCCAGTTGCGGATCGCGACGCCTTTCGCATTGTCGGAGGCGCTGATGTAGACGTCGGCTGCGAGCCGCCCGTTGAGCCAGCCGACGAAGGTGCGGCTGAACGTTTCCACCATGGTGGACACCCCGACATTGACGGCGAGCGCGAGCAGCAGCGCCATCAGCGCCAGCGACAAACCCGAGAGCTGCTGCCGGTTGTCCGCCCAGAACCACAGCGCGAGCGGTTTTCGCGCGAAACGCTGCCCGGTTTGCAGGATGATGTCGAGGAAGGCCGGCAGGATCAACGCGGCGCCGAGCATCAGCGCTGCCAGCACGCCAAAGCCCGCGATCAGCGATTGCCCGTACTGGAGAAGCAACAATGCGACCGCGAACACGGCGCCGGCAGCCCCGCTTTGCAAGATCAGCCAACGGCGCTGCCGCTGTTGCCAGGCGCGCGGCTGCGCGGTCGCCAGCACCGGCATCCTGACAGCCTTGACCAGGCTGGTCGCCGCGGCCACCAGCGCGCCCACAATGCTGATGCCGATGCCGGCGAGCCACCATTCGGGTCGCAAGCTGAGCTGCCCCGGGATTTGCGCGCCATAGAGTCCCCGCAGGGATGCTGCGACGTCTGGCAAGAGCGCGGCCGCAATGAAATAGCCGCAGGCAAGCCCGATCAGGCCTGCGATCAGCGACAGCGCCACGAGCTCGACCACCAGCACGGTGTTGACCAGTCGTGCCGAGGCACCGCAGGCCCGCAGCGTACGCAGCATCGGCAGCCGCTGCTCGAAGGCGAGGCCGACGGCTGAATTGACGATGAAAAGACCGACGAAGAACGACAGCAGGCCGAACGCAGTGAGGTTGAGATGAAAGCTGTCGGTGAGGCGCTCCAGCTCAGTCTCCGCATCCGGCTCAACCCGCTGCAAGCGGTCGCCGACGACGCTCGCCAATGGCGCAGGCTTGCCCTTCGGTTTGCCGATCAGAAGCCGCGAGATCTGGTCCGGCTTGTTCAGCAGCCGCTGCGCCACGCCGATATCGACCACGAGCACGTCGGGCACGAGCTGCGGCAGCACCCGCAGCGGCGGCAGTTTTGCGCCGTTGCTGATCGCTGGTGCCGCGCCCTCCTGCTCCTGCAAATCGCTCAGCGTTTCCTTCGCCACCAGCGTCTGGCCCGGCGGCGCGACGAAGCTGCTTAGATCGGCGGCGCCGAGCCGAGGTGCATTACCGACATCGACCGGCAGCGTCACCGGCTCGATGCCGAGCAGCCGGACCGAGCGCCCGTTGACCTGGACCCGGCCCTCCAGCATCGGCGAGACCGGCCAGCCGGCGCGGCGGAGCTTGACGAACAATTCCTGCGGAAAGGTCGCGGCATCAGGCGCGACCAGCATCGGCGTGCGCGCGCCGCCGAAGGTTGCCGCGGCGCGGTCATAGGCGTTGCGGGCCTGCTGGTTGATCGCCTGCACGCCGCTCCACAGCGCAGTCGCCGCGATCAGCCCGATCAGGAGCGTCGCGAACTGCATCTTGTGGCGCCGCCAATGACTGAGCAGCACGGCGAGGACCCAGAGCGCGCGCCTCATGCGATCCGCCCGGCATGCAGGTTGACGTGGCGATCGAGTGTCGCGGCCAGATGCAGGCTGTGCGTCACCATCAGAAAGCCGCAGCCGGTGCGCGTGACGAGGTCGCGCGTCAGGGCCAGCACGTCCTCGGCGGTGGCCTCGTCGAGATTGCCGGTCGGCTCGTCCGCCAACAGCAAGGACGGCTTTGTCGCCAGCGCCCGGCCAATCGCGACCCGTTGCTGCTGTCCGCCCGATAATTGTTCTGGATAACGCTTGAGCAGGCCGCCAAGCCCGAGACGTTCGATCAGCTCTTTGTACCAAGCTGCGTCGTACCGGCCGGCGATCCGCGCCTGAAACACCAGATTGTCTCTGACCGACAGACTCGGGATCAAATTGTACTGTTGAAACACCAGGCCGATCCGGTCGCGCCGCAGGCCGGCGCGTCCCGCATCGGACAATTTGGTGACCTCGGTATCTTCCAGTCGGATCGTGCCGCCATCGGCGGCATCGAGCCCTGCAATCAGGTGCAACAGCGTGCTCTTGCCGCTGCCGGACTCGCCGGTCAGCGCGACGCGTTCGCCGGCCTTGAGGTCGAGATCGACGCCACGCAGCACATGGACCGGCTCACCGGCCGAAGAGAACGTCTTGGAGAGGTTTCGGATGCTCAGCACGATGAATGGCGCCGGACGGAATTAGCGGAATTGCTGCGTAGCACACTTGCTGCGGAAATGCCGGGTTGCGTTGGTCTTGAAGCCGTTGTTAGCTCCTAAGAGGACCAAATCAAAAAAGTGCCAAAAAGGGACGACGGGGAGAACGATGAGCGCTCAGGCAATGCAGCCCGCGGCGGGCAAGATGACGGGGATGTCCAAGGAAACGTCCAAGGAAACGCCAAAGGGTGCCTGGACCGTTACATTTCTCCTGTTTCTTTTCATGCTGGTGAACTTCGCAGACAAGATCGTCGTCGGTCTCGCGGGCGTTCCGATCATGACCGAGCTGAAGCTCGAGCCCGAGCAGTTCGGTCTGCTCGGCTCGTCGTTCTTCTTCCTGTTCTCGATCTCGGCGATCGTGGTCGGCTTCATCGTCAACAAGGTACCGACCCGCTGGGTGCTGTTGACGCTCGCGGTGATCTGGGCGCTGACGCAGTTTCCGATGGTCGGCACCGTCTCTTTCACCACACTCCTGATCTGCCGCATCGTGCTCGGCGCGGGCGAAGGCCCGGCGGCCTCGGTGGCGATGCACGCAGTCTACAAATGGTTCCCTGACGAGAAGCGCACGATGCCGACCGCAATCCTGTCGCAAGGTTCGGCCTTTGGCGTGATCCTGGCGGTCCCGGCGCTGAACTGGATCATCGTCAATCATTCCTGGCACTATGCGTTCGGCGCGCTTGGAATCGTCGGCCTGATCTGGGTCGCCGCCTGGCTCGCACTCGGCAAGGAAGGCCCGCTGGACACCCACGCATCGGCCGTGATCGAGCCGAAAATACCCTATCTCCAGCTCCTGACATCGCGCACCTTCATCGGCTGCGTGACCGCGACCTTCGGCGCCTATTGGGCGCTGTCGCTCGGGCTCACCTGGTTCACGCCCTTCATCGTCAAGGGCCTCGGCTTCTCGCAGTCTCAGGCCGGCTTCGTCTCGATTCTTCCCTGGGTGTTCGGGGCGACCATCGTCATTCTCACGGGCTGGATCTCGCAGGTGATGCTGGCACGCGGCTACACGTCGCGGATCTCCCGCGGCGTGCTCGGCTCGGTGCCGCTGATCGTCGGCGGCCTGATCCTCGCGATGATGCCACACGTCCAAGGCGCCGGCCTTCAGATCGCCCTGCTCGTGGTCGGCTCGGGCCTGTGCGGCGCGATCTACGTCGTTTGCCCGCCCATGCTTGGCGAGTTCACGCCGACGTCGCAGCGCGGCGCGGTTCTCGCGATCTACGGTGCGCTCTATACGCTTTCGGGCATCATCGCGCCGCTGGTGATGGGCAGCGTGATCCAGCGTGCCGGCAGCATGCTCGACGGCTACATGACCGGCTTCACCATCAACGCCGCGATCATGGTCGGCTCCGGCCTCCTCGGGCTGCTCCTGCTCTGGCCCAACACGGAAAAGGCCAGGCTGACCGGTGGAGCTACGCCGCAGGCCGCGCCGCTGAAGAGCGCGGTGTCGCCGACGTAAGGGGTGGGCTCCGCCAAACCCAATTACAATCGTCGTTCTGGCCTGGCGCGCAACTGCGCTCCAGGCCGGGACACGATTAGGTTTGCGGCCGCCGCTTCCGCTCCGTGAACGGCGACAGCACCACCGTCGCGACCATGAAAATCACGGACGCCCCGAACACCCAATGCGGCGCGCTCTGGTCCATGATCCAGCCGAACAGCAGCGGGCTGACGATGCCGCCGAGATTGAATCCGGTGGAGACGATGCCGAAGGCGCGCCCCGCAGCGCCGGGCGGCGCTGCATTGCGCACCAGCATGTCGCGCGAGGGCGCGATCACGCCGGAGAGGAATCCCGCGGTCGCCATCGTGGCGATCAGCGCCCAGCCCGGCAGCGTGACCAGCGCGATCAGCAGCACGATCGCCGCGTTCGCAGCAAAGCAGGCGGCGGCGACATAGCCGTGGCGCTCGGTGTGGTCGGCAAGGAAGCCGCCCGCGAGCACGCCGGCGGCGCTTGCACCGAGGAAGGCGGTGAGCGCGACATTGGCCGCGGAATAGGTGACGCCATAGCCACTCATCAGCGCTACCACGCCGAAATTGTTGATGCCGGCGACCGACAGGCTGAGCAGCATGAACAGCGCCGTCAGCGTGATCAGCGCCGGCGTGATCACGGCTTGTTTAGGTGCGTTCTCGGTGCCCGGCTTGGTCTTGTGCGCGCCGGCATCGGGAATGTTCATCGTCACCAGCAACAGCGCGACCAGAACGCCGATCGCGCCCGATGCGATCAGCGCACCGGCGCCGCCGGACACGATGACCATCGCGGCGACGATCGCCGGCGCCACCGCGCCGCCGAAATAGCCGGCAAAGGTATGGATCGAGAAGGCGCGGCCCATCCGCGCTTCGTCCATGTGCTCGGCAAGGATGGCGTAATCGGCGGGATGGTAGACGCTGTTGGCGAGCCCAAGCAGCACGGCGCAGGCGATCAGCGAGGCGTAGCTGAGATGCAGGCCGAGCAGGATCAGCGCGAGGCCGCCGAGGGTGAGGCCGCCCAGCAGGATCCGTCGCGCGCCAAAATGGTCGACGAGATAGCCGGTCGGCGCCTGCGTCAGCCCCGACACCACGGCCGACACGGTGAGCGCAAAGCCGAGCTCGACATAGCCGACGCCGAGTTGATTCTTGAGGAACGGAAACAGCATCGGCAGGACCAGCAGATGGAAATGGCTGACCCAATGCGCGATCGAGATTCCCGTCAGCGTGCGTAGCGCGCTGTCCGCCTTGCCTTGCTGCGGTGCGGCGAGAACGTCGACCATTGCAGTTCCGTTTTATGTCCTTTGGAGACGCGCAAACTATCGGGCAGAGCGGTTATTTGTCCATGAACGCAGGCGCATGGCTGGTAGTGGGGGCGGGGCGAGAGGGGGGTCATGAGAATGGCGAGGACGGTGGCTCCACATTGTCGTCCTGGCGAAAGCCAGGACCCATTACCCCAAGGGGCAGTTTGGCGGAGGATCATCGTCCGGGACTGCGATCCGTCATAATCGAGAGATCACGCGGTATGGGTCCTGGCTTTCGCCAGGATGATAGTTGAGAGCGTGGCAAGAGCCGAGCCCCTCAAAACGGCTCGTCATCCGGCCCGTAGCGGTCGCGCTTCGGGGTCGCCATGTCGCCGTCCTCGTAATCATCGTCGTCGGTGTCGAGCGGAGGCGGAGGCTTCTTCGCCTTGTCTTTTGCTGGCGTGTCGTCCGCAATTTTCGGCGGCGCGCTCGGCTTGCCGATCTTGGCCATGGCTGGTCCCGGATGGTGATGCTGCATCCGTCTAGCCTGAATATATGGGCAGCTGCTGATTTATCTCAAGAACGGCGGCAAGACGGTCAGTGCACCACCGGCCCGCCGGCCTTCTTCCAGGCATCGATGCCGCCGGCGATGTGGGCGGTGTTGGTGAGCCCGGCCTCCTTGGCGGCGGCGACCGCCATCGCAGAGCGTTCGCCGAAGGCGCAGAAGAACACGACGCGGCGGCCGGTGGCGGCCGCGACCTCGCGCAGCATGCCGCCGGGCTTGAGGCTGTCCTCAACGGACGGATAGGGCGTATGCAGCGCGCCTTCAAGCATGCCGTGCTTCATCCGCTCGTTGGTCTCGCGCAAATCGACCAGCAGGATATCGGGACGGCCGAGGCTGCGGATCGCCTCGACGGCGCGGAGCGCGCGGCCCTCTTTCTCCAGCTCCTCCTGATGCAGGCCGACATGCATGTTGGCGGGCACCGCGACGTCCATCATCTTCGGATTGGGCAGCTTCAGATTGGCCATCAGCTCGATATAGTCGTCGACCGAGCGGACCTGGAGCCGCGGATTGTAGCGCTTCTCCTCGCCGATGGTGGAGACGGTGTCGCCCTTGTAGTCATGCGCCGGGAACACCATCGTCTCGTCCGGCAGCTTGAGCAGGCGGTTGAAGATCGAATCGTATTGCGCGCGCGACGAGCCGTTCTGGAAATCGGTGCGGCCGGTGCCGCGGATCAGCAGCGTGTCGCCGGTGAAGACGCGGTCGCCCATCAAATAGGAATAGGAATCGTCAGTGTGGCCGGGCGTGTACATCACGTCGAGCGCCAGGCCTTCGATCGTCACCTTGTCGCCGTCGGCAACCCGCATCGCCACCACGTCGGCCTTGGTCTGGTCGCCCATCACGGTCATGCAATGGGTGCGGTCGCGCAGCTCGCCGAGGCCGGTGACGTGGTCGGCGTGCAGATGGGTGTCGACGGCCTTAACCAGCTTGAGGTCGAGCTCGCGCAGCAGCTGGCAGTAGCGGTCGACCTTCTCCAGTACGGGATCGAGGATCAGCGCCTCGCCGCCGGGGCGGCTCGCCAGGAGATAGCTGTAGGTACCCGAAACACTGTCGAAGAGCTGGCGGAAGATCATGGCGAGGCCCGGCGTGAATTACCCGGAGATTCTACTACATTTCGGGCTCACAAGAGAAGCAATTCACTGTGTAAGCAACAAAATTTGGAAGATTTTTATTCCTGTGACGAGCGAGTGGGCGTCACCTGGCCACCGCTGTCATTCCCCGCGAAGGCGGGGAATCCAGTACGCCGCGCCCTTTCCGTACCCCTCGCCGTCTCGGAGTACTGGATCGCCCGCCTTCGCGGGCGATGACACCGGCTGTGCCGCGACGCCTTGCCCCGACAAAAGGCTCAGGGCCTCACCAGCGTGTACCCGTTCTCGCTGAGAAACAGGATCTGCCCGACCCCGACCTGCACCGGCGTGGCGGCGGGGATGAACTCCGGCCGCTTGCCGGTCTCCCGCTCGATCGTGTCGATGGTGTTGAGGCAGATGTCGAAGCGTACGCCTTGCGCGATCAGGCTTTCGACCTGCTTGCGGCGTTCGCTGCCTGACAACAGGAGATCGATGCCGGGACCGAACGCCACCACCTCGATCGCGACTTTGTCGGGGTCGTAGGCTTTCAGCAAATTGTTGGCGACGCTGAGCACCAGAGCCTGCTTCCTGGCATCGCCATCGGAGAGCTGCAGCACGATCTTGTGCTCGGCGAACGGCTTGTCCTGGAGCGGCACCTGCTGCGCGAAAGCCGGCGGCACCGCCCAGGCGAACAGCGCCAGCAGCATCGCGGATAGGGTTTGCGACCGCATCATCCCTGTCCTGCAATGCCCGGATTACCCTCGACGCCCTTTAGCGTGACGCCGGAGCCGAGCCGCTCCTGAAACATCCGGCCCGAGCGCAGATATTTTGCCACCACATCCCACACCGGCGCGCCTTGCTGGCTGTTGACCGAGGCCCAGCCCGCGACCTTGTATCGGTGGCTGGCACTGAGCGCCTTGCCGCCATTGAGCTTCAGCTCCGAGATGCGGCTGCCGATCGGCGCTGTCGGCATGCAGGTGTAGCTGAGCCCGCCGGCGCGCACCATGTCGCCGCCCTGCTGGTAATAGGGATCGGTGTTGAAGAGGTTGTCGCAGACGTCTTCCAGCACGTCCTTGATCTGGGCGCCGGTCATCTCCTGCACATAGGTCTCGGGATAGCTGATCGCGGTTTCCGCGAGCAAATCCTCCATCGTCAGCGCTTGGCCGGACAGCCCGGTGACGCCCCAGCGGAAGCCCGGCGACAGCGCGATCTCGGCGTTGAGCTCGGTGCGCAGCGCGCTGCAGATCAGCTCGTCGACCGGGCCGGCGAAATTGTCGCGGCGATACAGCAGGCGATCGGGCGTCGCGATCTTCTCCAACCAGTCGGTGACGAAGGGCGCCCGCAACCGGCCGATCAGTTCCGCCATTGCGGGATCGGGCTTCAACAGCTCGGAATAGACCGGCAGCAGATGATATTTGACGTCGCCGACCTTGCCCTTGTCGAGCGCGAGATCGAGCACGGCAAGGAATTTCCCGTTGGAGCCAGCATTGGTGACCAGCGTCGTGCCGCTCGCATTCTTCACTGCGATGGGCTGCGGGATCGCATCATGGGTATGGCCGCCGAGGATGACGTCGATGCCGGTGACGCGGCTTGCGAGCTTGAGATCGACGTCCATACCGTTGTGCGACAGCAGGATGACCGCATCGACCTTGTCGGCGCCGCGCAAGCCGTCGACATGCTTCTGGAGTTCCTCCTCGCGGATGCCGAAGGTCCAGTCCGGTGTGAACCGCTTGGGATGCGCGATCGGCACGTAAGGGAAGGCCTGGCCGACGATCGCGACGCGGTGGCCGCCGAGCTCCTTGATCACGGAGGGCTTGAACACGCGCCCCGTCGTCTTGTCGAAGGCGGCGGCGTCGTTGAATGCCGCTTCCTCGGTCAGAAAAACATTCTGCGCCAGGAACTCGCCCTTGAAGCGCGCGAGATTGTCGCGCAGCGCCTGCTCGCCGTAGGTGAATTCCCAATGCCCGGTCATCGCCTCGATACCGAGCAGGTTTGCGGCCTCGACCATGTCGCGGCCCTGCGTGATGTTGGCGAGTCCCGAGCCCTGCCAGATGTCGCCGCCGTCAACGAGCACGGAGTGTTTTTCGCCGACATCGCCGCGCAAGCGGTCGATCAGCGTCTTCAGATGGGCGAAGCCGCCGAGCTTGCCGAAGCGGCCTGCGGACTTCTCGAACTCGAAGCAGCTGAAGGCATAGGCGTCCGCGCTGTCGGGCCTGATGGCGAAACGGTCGAGGAAGGCGCGCCCGACCAGATGCGGCGGCCGTCCGGCCATCTCGCCGATCCCAATATTGACGCTGGGCTCGCGAAAATAGACCGGATTGAGTTGCGCATGGGTGTCGGTGAGGTGAAGGATCCGCGCATTGCCGAACCGTTCGAGGTCGTAAATGCTCGCGGCCTCAGCACCGCGCGCAAGCCGTGGCAGGCTGAACGATGCGGCAGCAAGGCCTGCATTCTTCAGGAAATCGCGGCGGCGGATCGCCATCCAGAAATTCTCCGCGCCCTCTCGTGGCCGCAAGCTGTTGCAGGAGCGAACAGTCTAGCGGATTTCCATCGCCTTCCAGGCTTCTTTTTCGGAAATCGCCTGGAAGACTGACGCTTTCGCCAGCGCCTCGGCCTCCCTGGCTGCGGCCACGGCGCGGTCGAAATCGCCGCCATCGGCCGCCTTCTTTGCGGCGGCCAGCGCCGAGACGGTCACGGTCCATTGGTGGCGCAAGCCGGCAGCCTCCTTCGCGGCAGCTTCGGCGGCGGAATAGGCGGTCTTGTAGTCTGCCTCATTTGCCGCGTGGGCCGCCGGCGCGAGGCTCAGGGCAAGCAGCATGGCGAGAGCAAGTGACCGCTTCATGGCCGCGCTCCCGGTCCCGATATCGGCAGGCCGTTGGCGACGTAGGACAGGAAATATTCGACGTCGCGATATTCATCCGCCTGCGGCTCCAGCGGAACCGCGCGGGTCTGGCTGTTGCAGGTGACGAAGCGGCGGCTGGTCGTTCCCATGCCGCTCCATTCGGAGCGGTAGATCGGCATCGCGTTCAGAATGCCGAGCGCCGGCGCCAGGATCTCGGCGCGGATGCGCTCGCCCGGGCTCTGCACATGGCAACTCGCGCAGGAGAAGTTCAACTGGCCGCGGCGGGTGTAGAAATAGCGCTTGCCGTTCTCCAAGGCCGCGAGCGCGCGCGGATCGTCGGGGATCTTGATGTCCATCGGCTTGCCGCGCGATGTGAAGGCCATGTACGCGGTGAGCGAGGCCATCTCGTCCTTGACGTAGGAATAGGGCGCCTCGCCATTGGCCTCGCGGCAGCGGTTGAGGGCCAGCTCCAGCGTGACGACCTTGCCTTCCTTCTCGTCGAAATAAGGATAGTTCTGGCGGATGCCGATGCCGCCGTTCGGGAAACAGTCGGCATAGGTCTTGCCGTTCTTGAACGGGGTGGCGAACATCTCCTTGCCGGCGTCGAGCGCGAACTCGTAGGGCGGGAATTCCTCCTTCTCCTGCCACTGCCGCTTCATGTCCTCGTTCATGGAATAAGGACCGTTGACGAAGCCCTCGTGCTTCACGGTCGGGAATTTCTGGAAGAAGAAGTTCTGGAACGCCTTGGCATCGGCGACGGGATCGACCTTGTCGGCCGCCACCACGCGCGGAGAGGTGAGGGCCAAGGCGACGAGCGCGGCGCTCAACGAACCAAGCAGGATGGAGGTGCGGGCGTTCATCACGAGATCTTCGCGGTGGTGGTGTCCGACGTACCCTTGTTATCGGTCCAGGAGACCTTGAGATCGTCGCCCTTCTTGGCCCCCTTGAAGCTGAACTTGACGTAGGGGTCCTTCGAGACCGCGGTGCCCCAATCGGCAACGAAGACGTCCTTGCCGTTACATTCGAATTTCAGCTGCTGGATGTAATGCGCCGGGATCAGCTCGCCCTTGGCGTCCTTGACGAAGCCGGTATCCATCGGGTGCTGGATCAGCGCCTGCACCTCGGTGATATCGCCGTTGGCGGTGGCGCGGACGCGAATGCTGGATGCCATATCGATCTTCCTCGCTTAGCCGCCGCAACCGCCGACGGTGACCTTGACCTCTTTGGTCGCGCTGTAGAGCTTGCCGTCGGCCTCCACGATCGCGACCACGTTGGTGGTCTTGGCCATCTTCAGCCGGTTGGCGACAGCAGGGATCGTGCCTTCGGGAATCCTGTAGGACGCGGCCAGCGCGCTGGGATTTTCGGCCACGAAGAACGAGATCGAGCTGACCTTGTCGAGCGTCGTCGTCACCGAGATCGGCACCACGCCGCCGTTCTCGGCGATCTCGGGGGCGTCCAGCTTGACCTTGTCGGACGGCTCGGCGGTTTTGCCGTAGAGCGCCTTGATGGCGTCCGCCTCGCTCTTCTGCCTGAAGGCCTCTTCCGGATATTTGTCGTTGGCCGCGGCGCGCGCGGGCGCGGCGCCGAACGGCAGATTGCCGAGGCCGAGCAGCGCGACCGAGGCTGCGCCTTGAAGAATCAGCCGGCGCGTCGCGCTTGGGCCGGTGAGTGTGGTCATTTCGGGTCTCCCAACCAATCTCTTGGCGCGCCTGAAGTCACAGGGTCTGCAGGAAATCAACGATCGCGCTGATCTCCTGTTCGGTTAAAATCCGGTTCCGGCCGAACGGCGGCATCATGGTCTGCGGATTGCGTTTGGTCTCGTCGAAGATGATCGCGGCCAGCTCGTTGCGATCGGGGTACTTGGCCTTGAGGTCCTTCAGTTCCGGCCCGATCGTTCCCGGCAGGTCGCCACCCTTAATCACGTGGCAGGTCAGGCAATTGCCCTTGCCGCGGTCGAAAGCGAGTTTCTGGCCGTCGGCCACAACGGACTGCGCCCACGCCGGGCTGGCGAGGCCGGCGGCAATGACCAGCAAGATGAACAGAACGGGCGTCCGGGAAAAGGCGGTCAAGGCGTCATTCCAAAGCGTTATATCCATGGTCTCGATCGCGAAATAGAAGCGTTCCAAAGCACAAAGGGCACCGCCTGACAATCCAGACTATGCACGCGACAAAATGAAGTTAATATCTTCCCCATTGCAACTAATGAGATTATTTGTTCAGCCGATTTGGACCGAGAGTTAAGGGTCGTGGCGCGGGCCGGCTGTTTCCTGAGCGTTTGGGCGCTCATCCTGTTTTCAACGCGTTCTCGTTTTTCAAGGGGACCTCACTTGGCTGAATATGTCGTCGAATTCGGCAGGGATGGCGGTCGGGTCGAGTCCGACGGGCGGCTCGACGCGCCGGCATTTCATCGCAATCACGAGCCGCTCTGGGCGGCACTGGAAAAACATCTCACCGGCTGCACCGGCAACGTGGTCGAGCTCGGCAGCGGAACCGGCCAGCACGTGGTCCACTTCGCCCGGCACACGCCCGGCCTGATCTGGTGGCCCAGCGATCTCAACCAGCGCCACCTCAAGAGCATCGAGGCGTGGCGCGTTCATTCAGGCCTGAAGAACATCCGCTCGCCGCTGCGGATCGATCTCACCGATCCGGACTGGTGCCCGGAGATGAAAAGCGGGCAGGCGCCGTCAAGTCTTGCCGCATTGTTCTGCGCCAATGTCATCCACATCGCGCCATGGAGCGTCGCCGAGGGCCTGTTCGCCGGCGCCGGCCGCTATTTGCGCGCCGACGGCAAGCTGTTCCTCTACGGCCCTTTCAAGCGCGACGGCAAGCACATCGCGCTCAGCAATGCCGTGTTCGACACGTCGTTGCGTGAAGGCAATCCCGACTGGGGCGTGCGTGATATCGCCGACGTCGAGGCGCTCGCCCGCGGCGCAGGTCTTCGCCTCGTCGATACGATCGACATGCCCGCGAACAATCTGACTTTGGTATTCGCGCGATAGAAGGTCGTCATGCCGGGCTTGTCCCGGGCATCCACGTTCTTCGTGCACCAGCCAAGGCGTGGATGGCCGGGTCAAGCTCGGCCATGACGATCCGAAGACGTCAGCGCCGCAACGCTAGCCCTCGCCATCCCTCCAGCCGATCTTGTCCTTCAAGAACCGAAAGCCAATCACCTCGAACGCGGCGCGCTCCTTGTTGTCCTTGCCGTAGCCGTGGCCGCCCGCTTCAGGCTCGTAGAACCAGGCCTCGTAACCCATGGCCTGGAGCTTTGCCGCCATCTTGCGCGCGTGCCCGGGATGGACACGGTCGTCACGCCGTGTGGTGGCAAGCAGGATCGGCGGATAGGGCTGGCCGGCCTTGACGTTGTGATAGGCGGAGTAGGTCTTCAGCCAGTCCCACTCCTCCGGCTTGTCGGGATCGCCATATTCCGCGATCCAGCTCGCGCCGGCGAGCAGCTTCGTGTAGCGGCGCATGTCGATCAGCGGGATGGTGCAGAACAGCGCGCCGAAACGTTCGGGGTAGCGCACCAGCATGTTGGTGATGAGGATGCCGCCGTTCGATCCACCCTGCGCGGCGATGCGCTTTGCTGTCGTCACGCCGCGGCGGACGAGATCGGCGGCAACGGCTGCGAAATCGTCATGCGACAGTTTCTTGCCGGCGAGCCGGCCGGCATCGTGCCAGCGCGTGCCGAATTCGCCGCCGCCACGCAAATTCGCCTGCACTGTCGTGCCGCCGCGCTCCAACCACAGCTTGCCGAGCGACGGGTTGTAATACGGCTTCACCGAATGGGCGAAGCCGCCATAGGCGCTCATATACACCGGTGCATCGCCGGTCTCGCCGCTGGGGCCGGTCTGCACATAAGGGATACGCTCGCCGTCGATCGAGATCGCCTCGTGCTGGGTCACCACGAGGCCGTCGGCGTTGAATGTTTTCGGCGCCTGCTTCAGCACGGTCGGGCTCGCGACGCCGCGCTCCATCAGCAGCAGCGACGGCGGCGTGAGCGGATCCTGCACATTGGCAAGCAGGTCGCCATTGCTCTCGGAGGGATGGCGATCCAGCGGCCAGATGTCGACCACGCCGATCTGCGGCAGGCCGCCGAGTGACGCGCGGCTCCAGCTCGTGGCGCACGGCGTGCAGATCTCGAATTGCGGCTGGAGCTCGTCGAGGATCGACAGCACCAGCCTGCCGCCGGCCCAGAACAGACCTTGCAGGGCGCGGCGAGATTCCGGCTCGAACAGCACCGCGAAATCGCGGCTGCCGGCGAGGAACGCCGAGAGCGACATGCCGAGCACGGTGTCGGCGGCATAGGTTTTCCCCTCGATCGACCAGGCTTCGCGCAGCTTCATCGCGAACCAGTCGCCATGCGCCTGCAACCAGATGCCGGTCGGCAGATCGAGCTTTGTCGTCGTGCCGTCCGCGCCGCGCAGCCAGAGCGCATGATTGAAGAAATCGATCTGGTCGACGATCCAGCTGCGCGGCGCCGCCGCGGTGTCGTCGACGATGCCGGAGATCGCCATATGATCGGCCGTGGTCTCGATGATTATTTGCGCCTGATCGACAGGCTGGCCGCGCCGCCACAGCCGAACCGTCCGCGAATATCCCGAGCTCGTCGCCATGCCTTCGCCGTGGGCACTCGACAGCAGCAGCGTGTCGGCATCGAGCCAATCGGCGCCGCCCTTGGCTTCCGACAGCGCAAACCCGTCGGCAACGAAACTCTTGGTGTCGAGGTCGAATTCCCGCAAGGTCACGGCGTCGCTGCCACCGCGCGACAGGCCCAAAATGGCGCGCGCGCTTCCCTTCTGTGTGGTGATGCCGCTCAGCAGCCAGTCCTCGCCTTCGCGCGCGGCGAGCTGGTCGACATCCAGCATGATCTCCCACGTGGGATGCAGTTTGCGAAACTCCGCGAGCGAAGTCTTTCGCCACAGGCCGCGCGGGTTGGTGGCGTCCTTCCAGAGGTTGTGCAGTTCGTCGCCGCGCCGGCTGACATAGGGAATGTTGTCGGGACGATCGTAGATCGCTGCGAGCAGGTCACGGTCGCGCGCGAAGGCCGCTCCGCCGAACGCCTCGAGCGTCAGGCTGTTCTGCCGCGTGACGAAATCGAGCGCCTGCTTGCCTTCGATCTCCTCCAGCCAGAGCCAGGGATCGTCGTCGGGAGCGCTGAGCGTAGGCCTGTCGTCGACGGACATGAACGAAACTCCGGAAGGTCGCGGCGGATAGGATTTGATCGAGCGCAAGCCGTCAAGTGCGCGGCCCATTATCATCGGCCCGATTGCGTCAGAGACATGGCCTGCGCCCGTTTGCGCCGGTTGCCCGGCCTCCCGCGCCCCGCCATAGTGCCGGGAATCAAGCGAGCCCTTGAAAGCCTTTAAAAGCCCCTCGAAAGCCCGTTGGGGCGGAAATGCCGATGCTGGATGTGACTGCAGCCGATGAGATCGCCGCCGACGCCCGCGTGCGCGCCAATGTGGTGCGCCTCGCCGCCGCGCAGGCGCTGACCGGCGCCAACTCGGCGGTGATCTTCGCCACCGGCGCGATCGTCGGCGCGACGCTCGCGCCCGACGTCTCGTTCGCGACCGTGCCGATCTCGATGTATGTGCTCGGCCTCGCCGCCGGCACGCTGCCGACCGGCGCGATCTCGCGCCGCTTCGGCCGCCGAGTGGCTTTCATCGTCGGCACAGGTCTGGGCGCGCTGACCGGTCTGCTCGGCTCGTTCGCGATCCTGCACGCTTCGTTTCCGTTGTTCTGTCTGGCGACTTTTCTCGGCGGCCTCTACGGCGCGGTGGCGCAGTCCTATCGCTTCGCTGCGGCCGACGGCGCCAGTGTTGCCTATCGACCCAAGGCGGTATCCTGGGTGATGGCGGGCGGCGTGTTCGCCGGCGTGCTCGGTCCGCAACTCGTGCAATGGACCATGGATGTCTGGCAGCCTTATCTGTTCGCTTTCAGCTTCCTGGTCCAGGCTGCCGTCGCGCTCATCGCGATGGGCATCGTCGCCGGGGTCGACATGCCGAAGCCAGCACCGGCCGATCTTCACGGCGGGCGGCCGCTGCTCGAGATCGTGGCCCAGCCGCGTTTCATTGCGGCGGCGCTGTGCGGCGTCATCTCCTACCCCATGATGAATCTGGTGATGACCTCGGCGCCGCTCGCCATGAAGCTGTGCGGCTTGAGCGTTTCCGATTCAAATTTCGGCATTCAATGGCACATCGTCGCCATGTACGGGCCGAGCTTCTTCACGGGCGCGCTGATTGCCCGCTTCGGCGCGCGCAAGGTCGTTGCCGCCGGCCTGCTGCTGGAGGCTGGCGCAGCCTGCATCGGCCTGTCCGGCATCACCGCGATGCATTTCTGGGCCACGCTGGTCGTGCTCGGTGTGGGGTGGAATTTTTCCTTCATCGGCGCCTCCGCGCTGGTCTTGGAGACGCACCGGCCGCAGGAGCGCAACAAGGTGCAGGCCTTCAACGATTTCCTGGTGTTCGGGATGATGGCGATCGGCTCGTTCTCGTCCGGCCAATTGCTCGCCAGTTACGGCTGGTCCGCGGTGAACATGGTGGTGTTCCCGCCGGTGCTGCTCGGCCTCGCCGTGCTCTCGCTGGCGTCCTTTGCCCGCCGTCGCAAAGCGCGACTGGACGCGGCGATGGGCGAGTTCCCGGATGCGATCTGAATTGGCGGGAGGCTGTCAGCAGCGTTGATAGTTCGATCCAGGTCGAAGTGATTTCCGGGGCTTGGGTTGTTACATGATGCTCGTCATGAACAGGCGAGCGTGAAGCACGGCGCTCGCGGGGGAAACGAAGGACAAGCGCAAATGCTCGATAATCCCCGGCACGACGCATCCATCGACGAATCCTCCCTCCGCTACGAAGGTTGGCGCATCGTTGCGGTCTGCTTCCTGCTCGCGACCTTCGGCTGGGGGCTCGGCTTCTACGGCCAGAGCGTCTATGTCGCCGAGCTCCAGCGTGCGCACGGCTGGTCGGCCTCGCTGATCTCGTCCGGCACGACGTTCTTCTATCTGTTCGGCGCGCTGCTCGTCGTCTTCGTCGGCGAAGCCGTCAACAAATACGGCCCGCGCCTCGGCCTGATCGCGGGGACGCTGGCGATGTCGGCCGCGGCGGTCGCGATCGGCGCGGTGCGCGAACCGTGGCAGCTTTATCTCGCGAACGCCGTGCTCGCCTTCGGCTGGGCCGGCACCAGCCTCGCCATGATCACCAACACGATCAGCCTGTGGTTCGACCACAAGCGCGGCATGGCCATCAGCCTCGCGCTGAACGGCGCAAGCTTCGGCGGCATCGTCGGGGTGCCGCTGCTGGTGACCCTGATCGGCCACATCGGCTTCGCCAGCGCGATGTTTACCGTCGCCGGTGCCATGCTGGCGCTGCTCCTGCCGGTGATCCTGATTGTCGTCGGCCGCCCGCCCGATCTCCATGGCCGGCGCGCAGCGACGAGAGCGAAGCCGCAATCGTCGGCGCAGATCCGCAGCCAGGCCTTGCGCGACGTCGGCTTCCTCACCGTAACCATTGCCTTTGCCTTGGTGCTGTTCGCGCAGGTCGGCTTCATCGTCCACCTGATCTCGTTCCTCGATCCCGTGATCGGGCGCGAGCGCGCGGCCGTCGCGGTTGCGGTGCTGACCGCGATGGCGGTGATCGGCCGGGTGCTGTTCTCGCTGGTGATCGACCGCCTCAACCAGCGGCTTGCCTCCGCACTGTCGTTCCTGAGCCAGGCCGTGGCGCTTCTCGTCGTCATCAATTTGCACAATGATTACGTGCTGATCGCGGCCTGCGCATTGTTCGGCTTCTCGGTCGGCAATCTCATCACGCTGCCGTCGCTGATCGTGCAGCAGGAATTCGATTCCGCCTCGTTCGGCGTGCTGATCAGCCTCAACACCGCGATCAACCAGGTGACGTATGCGTTCGGCCCCGGCGTGGTCGGCCTTCTGCGCGATTTTTCCGGTGGCTATGAGCTGCCGTTCTATCTGTGTATTGCGCTGGAGCTGGCGGCGGCGGCGTTGATCATGGTGCGGGGGCGAAAATCCCAGGCGTGAGCGACGGCGCTTCAACAAGCTCCGTCATTGCGAGGAGCTATTGCGACGAAGCAATCCAGGCTGTCTCCGCGGAGACAGTCTGGATTGCTTCGCTGCGCTCGCAATGACGAGGCGAGCGCGGTGCTCAGGCCTCGCGTTGCTTCAGCAGCTCGTCCACATCCAGCCGCTTCGTGAACATCGCGAGCTTCCCATCCAGCCCGAACGGCCATTGCTCCCGCGGCTTGTCCCAGTACAGCTCCACGCCGTTCTGGTCCGGATCGCGCAAATAGAGCGCTTCGGACACGCCATGGTCGCTGGCGCCGTCGAGCGCAATGCCGGCCGAGAGCACGCGGTGCAGCGCATCCGCCAGCGCCGGCCGCGTCGGATAGAGGATCGCGGTGTGATAGAGCCCGGTCGTGCCCGCCGGTGGCGGCGAGCCGCCCTTGCTCTCCCAGGTGTTGAGCCCGATGTGGTGGTGATAGCCGCCGGCCGAGATGAAGGCCGCGCCGGAGCCCATGCGCTGCATCAGCTCGAAACCGAGCACGCCGCAATAGAAGCCGAGCGCGCGATCGAGATCGGCGACCTTGAGGTGAACGTGGCCGATCCTGGTGCCGGCGGCGACGGCTTGGTTCTGCGACATGCGGCTGCTCCGTTGATGAACTCCACATAAGTGCGGGCTTGGGACAGTGCTACCGGCCTATCCAGAAACCCAGCGTTTCCGGATAGGCAACTTACGACAGCTCCCGCACCTCGCCCTCCGGCAGCTCGAACTCAAACGTGTTCAGCGTCATCGACACCAGCGTGTAATAGCCGCAGAGACCAATCACCTCGACCACGCCGCGCTCGCCGAGCAGCTTCACCGCCTCGTCATAGAGGCCCTTCTCGACGCCGTGGCCCTCATGCAGCGACTTTGCGACGTCGTAGATCATCTTGCCCTTGGGATCGTCGAAGACGGGCGTGCGGCGGTCGCGGATGGCATCGATGATGTCAGGGGCCATGCCGCCGGCAAGCGCGAGGCGCTTGTGCGCGTACCATTCGTAATGCGCGGTCCAGTGCCGCGCCGTCACCAGGATCGCGATCTCCGAGAGCTTCGCGGGGAAGATCGTATCGTAGCGCAGGACCTCGCCGAGCCGCGTGGCGTGGCGGGCCATGTCGGGGCTGTTGAGCCAGGCCATCATCGGCGCCGGCGGCTTGCCGCGCTTGCCGGCAATCGACTCGTCATAGGTCTGCCGCTGGCTCTCGTTCATTTCGCCAGGCGAAAGAAGTTTCAGGCGCATTGTTGTTTCCTCTTTGTTTTCTAGCTTCGCCGTCGCGGCGACTATAGCGGATGCGTGACACGGAAGTGGTTGAATTCCGCGGGAGCTTGGCCCAGAGTCGCGGCCAACAAGCCGATTTAGATTGATGGAAACGACCAATGACTGACGCCAGGGCCAGCGAGACTGAGACCGCCGATCTCGAAACATTCCGCAGCGAAACGCGCGCCTGGCTCGAGGCCAATTGTCCGCCGGAGATGCGCAAGCCTGCAACATCCGATGCCGACGTGTTCTGGGGCGGACGCAATGCAAAATTCTCGTCCGAGCCGCAACGCATCTGGTTCGAGCGCATGCGCGACAAGGGCTGGACCGTACCCGATTGGCCGAAGGAGTACGGCGGCGGCGGCCTGGGCGCCGCCGAGCACAAGGTGCTGCGCGCGGAGATGGCACGAATCGGCGCGCGGCCCCCGCTGTCGAGCTTCGGCATCTGGATGCTCGGGCCGGCGCTGCTGAAATACGGCAACGATGCCCAGAAGAAGGAGCATCTGCCGAAGATCGCGGCTGGCCTGATCCGCTGGTGCCAGGGCTATTCCGAGCCGAACGCCGGCTCCGATCTCGCCTCGCTGCAGACCCGTGCCGAGAGCGACGGCGATGATTTCGTCATCACGGGGTCGAAGATCTGGACGTCCTACGCCAACTACGCCGACTGGATCTTCTGCCTCGTCCGCACCGATCCCGCCGCGAAGAAGCATGACGGCATCAGCTTCATCCTGTTCGACATGACCTCGAAGGGCGTGACGACCAAGCCGATCCTGCTGATCTCCGGCTACTCGCCGTTCTGCGAAACCTTCTTCGACAATGTCCGCGTGCCGAAATCGCACGTGGTCGGAACCGTCAATCGCGGCTGGGACGTCGCAAAATATCTGCTCCAGCACGAGCGCGCGATGATATCGGGCATGGGCGAGCGGGGCGTCGGCCGTCCGCTCGGCCAGATCGCGGCCGATTCCGTCGGCACCGATGCGCTGGGACGGCTCGACGATTCCATGCTGCGCGGCCGGATCGCCAGCTTCGACGTCGATGAAGCCGCCCTTGCAGCCTGCGCCGAGCGCGCGGTCGATCTCGCCAAGGCGGGGCAGGCGCATCCGGCGTTCTCGTCGGCGATGAAATATTACGGCACCGAGCTCAACAAGCGCCGCTACGAGATACTGATGTCGGCCGGCGGCGTCGATGCACTGGAATGGGAGAGCGAGCGTTCGAAGCAAGGCGCCCGTCCACGCGCCTGGCTGCGGACCAAGGCCAACTCGATCGAGGGCGGCACGACCGAGGTCATGCTCGGCATCGTCGCCAAGCGCATCCTCGATCTGCCGGGGGCGTAGACTTCCCGTCATTCCGGGGCGCGCGAAGCGCGAGCCCGGAATCCATTTCACCGCGTATATGCCCCCTGATGGATTCCGGGCCTGGCCCTTCGGGCCATCCCGGAATGACCAAGACAAAACAGATTTCGAATCGGAACGCACCCATGGCCCTCGTCCTCACCGAAGAACAATCGATGCTCCGCGACAGCGCGCGCGGGTTGATCAGCGACAAGGCGCCGGTGTCGCATTTGCGGCATCTGCGCGACAGCAAAGACCCCGCCGGCTTTTCCAAGGAGTTTTGGCATTCCTTCGCCGAGATGGGCTTTGCCGGCTTGCTGGTGCCGGAAGAGTTCGGCGGCAGCGGTCTCGGCTATGTCGAGGCCGGCGTGGTGATGGAGGAGATCGGCCGCACGCTGATGCCGTCGCCCTTCCTCGCCACCAGCGTCGTCGCGGCCTCGGCGCTGAACCGTGGCGGCAATGCCGGGCAGAAGTCGGAATATCTGCCGAAGATATCCAACGGCTCCCTGCTGGCGACGCTCGCGATCGACGAGGGCGCAAAACATCGGCCGCTTCAGACCAGCCTCCAGGCCGTACGCGCCGGCAACGGCTTCAGGCTCTCCGGCGCCAAGGCGCTGGTGGTCGACGGTCACGTCGCCGATCTTCTCATCGTCGCTGCGCGCACCGCCGGCTCGGCCGGCGAACGCGAGGGGCTGACGCTGTTCCTGGTCAACCCGAAGGCCAAGGGCGTTGCGATCGAGCGCACCATCATGGTCGACGCTCACAATGCGGCGCGGATCGAGCTTGCCAATGTCGAGGTGGATGCCGACAGCGTGCTCGGCGAAGTCGGCCAGGGCGCCACGCTGCTCGACGGCGTGCTCGATATCGGGCGCGGCGCGGTGGCCTCCGAAATGGTGGGCCTGAGCGAAGAGGTGTTCAACCGCACCGTCGAGTACCTGAAGAGCCGCAAGCAGTTCGGCAAGCTGATCGGCGAATTCCAGGCGCTGCAGCACCGCGCCGCCGAGCTCTATGTCGACATCGAGATCACCCGCGCCGCCGTGATGAAGGCGCTGCAGGCGCTCGATACGGACGTCGCCAAGGCCGCATCAAGCGTCGCAGTGGCAAAGGCCCGCGCCGGCACCACCGCCACGCGCGCGGTGCAGGAAGGCGTGCAGATGCATGGCGGCATGGGCATGACCGACCAGTTCGACATCGGCTTCTTCATGAAGCGCGCGCGCGTGTGCGAGGAATTGTTCGGCGACGCCAATTACCACACCGAGCAGCTGGCGCGTGCGCGGGGGTATTGAGGCGCACCGTCGCGTCGCATTCGGTGTCATCGCCCGCGAAGGCGGGCGATCCAGTATTCCAGAGACGGCAGAGATCTACCGAGAGGCTGCGGCGTACTGGATCGCCCGGTCAAGCCGGGCGATGACAGTTGAGAGTGTGGACAGCGCTTGCCCCAAGCTCGTCATTGCGAGGAGCACTTGCGACGAAGCAATCCAGACTGCCTCTGCGGAAGATCCTGGATTGCTTCGCTTCGCTCGCAATGATGGCGGAAAGACCTCCTACCGCACCGGCGGTGCATACTGCACGCCGCCTGCATTCCACAGCTGGTTCATGCCGCGCGGGATCTTCAGCTTCGACTTCTCGCCGATGTTGCGCTCGTACATCTCGCCGTAATTGCCGACGTGGCGGATGATGCGGACCACCCAATCCTTGGTGAGGCCGAGCTGCTCGCCGTAATTGCCCTCGGTGCCGACCAGCCGCATCACTTCCGGCTTCTTCGACTTCAGGGCCTCGTCGATGTTCTCCGAGGAGACGCCGAGCTCCTCGGCGTTGATCATCGCGTACAGCGTCCACTTCACGATCATCATCCAGTCGTCGTCGCGCTGACGCACGACGGGGGCGAGCGGCTCCTTGGAGATCATGTCCGGCAGGATCATGTGGTCGCCGGGCTTCGACAGGTTGATCCGCAGTGCGTAGAGTTGGGAGACGTCGGCGGAGAGCGTATCGCATTTGCCGGTGTCGTAGGCTTTCACGACGTCGTCCAGCTTGTCGAACTTCACCTCTTCATACTTCATGTTGTTGGCACGGAAGTAATCCGTGACGTTGAGCGCCGTGGTGGTCCCGGTCTGGACGCAGACCTTGCTGCCGGTCAGGTCCAGCGCAGTTTCCTTGTTGCGCGCGCGCGGCAGCATGAAGCCTGCGCCGTCGTAATAGGCGACCGCGGGGAAATAGAGGTCGTAGTCGAGCTCGCGCGCCATGCTCCAAGTCGAGTTGCGCGAGAGGATGTCCACCTTTCGGCTCTGCAATTCCTTGAAGCGCTCGTTGGCATCCAGCGCGACGAACTTCGCCTTGCTCGGGTCGTTGAAGATCGCGGAGGCCACCGCACGGCAGAAATCGACGTCGAAGCCGGTCCAGTTGCCCTTGTCGTCGGGGATCGAGAAGCCCGGCAGGCCCTTGTTGACGCCGCACAGCACTTCGCCGCGGCGGACGGTGCGCTTCAGCGTGCGGGTGTCGTAGAATTCATAGATGATGGCCAGGACGGCGACCAGCACGGCGACTGCGAGCCCGATCAGCAGGCCGCCACGAAAAGTGCGCATCATGTTGCTCTCTCGAAATAATCGGGAAAAGGAATATTCGCTAAGGCGAGGAGATCAGAGCTCGGGCTTCTGCCGGATGACAACCTTGGTGCCGACCGGGACGCGATCGTAGAGATCGGCGACGTCGCGGTTGACCAGCCGGAAGCAGCCCGAGGAGACCTTGGTGCCGATCGTGTCGGGCCGATTGGTGCCGTGGATGCGGTAGACCGTGGTGCCCAAATACATGGCGCGCGCGCCGAGCGGATTGCCGGGGCCGCCGGCCATGAAGCGCGGCAGATAGGGCTGGCGCTGGATCATCTCCGCCGGCGGCGTCCAGTCCGGCCACTCCTTCTTGTTGGTGATGTTCACCAGCCCCTGCCACTGAAAACCGTCGCGGCCGACGCCGATGCCGTAGCGGATCGCGCGACCGCCAGGCTGCACCAGATAGAGATGCCGTTCGGCGGTCGAGATGATGAGGGTGCCGGGCGCTTCGGTGGTACGGAAGTAGACGACCTGCTTCTGCCACTCCGGATCGAGTTCGAAGGCATCGTCGGCGACCAGGCCCGGCTCGTCGCCGCGGTCGGGCTGCTGGGCGTAGGCATGGGGCGCGGACAGGATCAGGCCGATCGCAGCCACAAACATCCCGGTCAGACGACGAAAATCCGTCATTTCAAGCTCTCCCCCACGGCCAAGGCCAAAACCATCTGGAACCATCAAATCTGAGGGCCCTCTTCATGGCAAGTTCAAGGCACACTTAGCCGATATGTCACGAGAATGCTTTGGTTTTTTGACGAGGCCGGGCAATGCCACAAACAGGGGATGGCGCGAAAAGCAGTAGCCACGGCCTCGCTTGGGGTGGGGCGACCAAATTTGCATTCACAAACGCCGTCATGCCCGGGCTTGTCCCGGGCATCCACGTTCTTGGCGCTATGGGTAAAGACGTGGATGGCCGGGACAAGCCCGGCCATGACGATGTGGAAGCGACGCGCTATCAGATCTGGTTATTCTCAGCCGCGATCCCGAGCCGCCGGACGATTTCGGCACCTACGGCCCGGGCTTCAGGCCTCGACCCGATGCGAGGGCTGCGAAACCGCCGTCCCGACTGCAATCGGATCACCACGATACAGTGCTCGTCCTCGGACCGGCCGCGGCGCTCGACCGTGATCGTCTTGACGTCGCGCCCTTCGATGTGGTCGGCGCGCAACGTGCCGTCGCCCCACAGGCGTTCGACGCGGATATCACCTTGCCGGATCATCCAGAAGGCGCCGGTCACAAGATTGGCATAACGGGACACCCCGAAAGCGGCGATCGCGCCGACCGGCAGCAGCATGATGTCGACCGGCCCGGGCGACAGGCCACGCCAGAGCCTGTAGGCGTAGGGAACGGCGCACAATGCGACGACGATCAGTGCGACGATCCTGATGTCTCTCTTCGAGAACGGCTCGAGCGGGTCGCCGAGACGCATCTCGGGATTGCTGGCATCGAGCGGATTGACGGGAGACTCGACGTCGGGAACGTCGAATTGCGCGGCGATCCGCGCCACCGTGTCGTGCACGTGGGTGACATCGGCGATCGGCGGCGATGTCAGGCGCTCACCGGAGGCCAACGTGAAGGCGAGCTGGAAGCGGGCTTTCGCCCTCTTGCTGCCGGGAACCTGCAATCCCCTGATGTCGTCCTTGGCGACGATCCGCGTCCGCAGTTTTCCGAACGGACGCTGCTCCCCGATCAGGATCTCATCCGGCGTGATGATCCACACCACCGCCGGTGCCAGCATGATGATAGCGACGAACGCTGCTCCCACCAGCAGCGCGACCACGGAGATGATGACCTCCAGGGGATCGCGTGTGAACAGGCCCGGCGTGAAGCATAGCGCAACGGCGGCCGCAAAGCCGGACATGACCAGCCGCTGCGCGATCGAGGCGCCTTCACGAAGGCGAATGTCGGTGCTGCTGGTGGCGTCGTCCATCGCGAGCGGCTGATTACGTGGCCCGCGAAACTCCACGGACGGGTCCGTGGAGTCAAGCAACAAGGGCGAGACCCGCGCCGGGTGTTAGCTATTGGCGTTCAGCAGCTTTGCCACGGTGCGGTCGATCTCGTCATAGCGGCCTTCGCCCTCGTGCTGGAACACGATCTTGCCGTTCTGGTCGATGATGTATTGCGCCGGCCAATATCGGTTGCGGTACGCGTTCCAGGTCCTGGAATCATTGTCCTGTGCCACCGGATAGGTGATGCCGTGGCGCTTGAGCGCCGCCTGGACGTTGGACGCCGAGCGCTCGAACGGGAATTCCGGTGTGTGCACGCCGACCACGACGAGGCCCTTGTCCTTGTACTTGGCATAGAGGTCGATGACGTGCGGCAGCGTGTTGACGCAGTTGACGCAGCCATAGGTCCAGAAATCAACCAGCACGACCTTGCCGCGCAGATCGGCAATGTTCAGCGGTTTCGAGTTGAACCAGTTGTTGATGCCGGCGAAGTCGGGCGCGGTGTCCTGGCTGGCGGCCGCTGTCACGACAGGGACGGCGCGCGCGGCCTCGTCGCAGATGCCGGGGATGACGGCGCCGGTTACGGCGATGCCGATCAGAGCGGCGGAGACGGCGAGCAGTTTGAAAGTCATGGAAAGATCCTCCGGTGAAGATGAGGGATGATCACAGGCCGATCTGGCCGGTGGGATAGAAGCCGGTGAGCCACGCCACGATCAGCGTGTCGTATTGGAAATAAGCGGCGAGCGCGAAACCGATCACGACAACGCCAAAGCCCTGCTGCAGCCGCGGCGAGATGCGCGCGAGACTGCGTACTCGCGTCGTGGCGGCCTGCCCGCCATAGGCGATCGCCAGCATGGGAATGGCCGCGCCGATGGCGTAGGCGACCAGCAGCGTGCCGGCCCAGGTCGCGTTTTCAGTGGTCGCGACCAGCGTCAGGATCGAGCCGAGCACCGGGCCGGCGCAGGGCGTCCAGACCAGGCCAAGCGTGGTGCCGAGCACGAGCCCGCCGAGCGCGCCCTCGCGCTGCGTGGCGCCGGAGTTGCCGAGATCGAGCCAGCCGTTGAGCCGGATCGACAGCCATTCGAACGGCGCCGGCCACAGCATCAACAGGCCGAAGCCGAGCAGCAGGATCGATGCCGCCTCGCGCAGCACGTTCGGATCGAAATTAAACAGCCGCGTGATGGCGCCGAGCAACAGCGCGGTCGCGGAGAACGAGATGACGAAGCCGAGCGCGATCATCGCGGGGCGCAGATGCGAGCTGCGGCCGATCGAGGCCCCGAGCAGGATCGGCAGCATCGGCAGCGTGCACGGCGCGGCGATGGTGAGGATGCCGGCGAGGACGGCGAAGGTGAGTTCGAGCATCGGAGCACTCGTGAATGGGGGTCACGAGGGCTGTTCGGGATGAGAGAGGCAGTCGTTACCTCGCGTCACGCCTTCGTGACGGGAGTGCTGCAGCGGGCGTCTCGAACCATAAGGCCGGCACCCGAACCAGCCCAAACACAAAACGACCCGGAGGGGGGCATCCCGTCCGGGTCGTTGGAGGTCTTGGGAGGTTTAACGAAACCGTATGTGAGTTTTATAGGAGGGAAGTTTTTCCGCCTGATGTTGTGCTTTGTTTCAATTGTTTCGTCGGCGGTAACACTTCCGTGTCCGGGGTAAGGCCAAAACGAACGCCCTATCCCCTTGAAATATCTGAACTTCAAGCGGCAAAGCGCTCGACGCCGCAGCCCTTAAGCAATTCGGCGAGTTGCTTGCGGGCGTAGAACATCCGGGTCTTCACCGTGCTCTGCGGGATGCCGATGATCTGTCCGACCTCCTCCACCGACTTCTCGTGGTAGTAGACAAGCGTGATGATCTCGCGATGCGCGGGTGACAGCTTCTGAACGCAGGCACGCAGGATTGCGCTGGTGTCGCTGCGGTCGAGCGAGGTCTCCGGCGTGTCGCAACCGTCGGCGATCTGACGCACGTCTTCCTGGTCGATATCCTCGAAGCGACGCTGGCGCATCGCGGTCAGCGCCTTGAAGCGGGCGATCGAGAGCAGCCAGGTCGAAACCTGCGAGCGGCCCTGGAATTGGCCGGCGGTCCGCCACACGTCCAGAAACACCTGGCTGACGAGGTCTTCCGCCGTGGTGGCGTCGCGCACGATCCGCAGGATGAAGCGGTAGACGCGCACATTGTGCCGGCAATAAAGGATGTGCATGGACGTCCGGTTGCCGTCGGCAATGCTTTCGAGAAGCATGTCGTCCGAGGTCGCCTGAGCGGCAATGATGCTCTGGCTGGCTTGGGCGTTGATGGCGATGACGTTCGGCATTGACTTGGCTCCCCGTAGCGCCGCAACCGAGCGGCGTTTCCTTCGACCAAAGTGTTAATGAGCCAACGTTTCGGGACGTCTGCACGAAAAGGGGAAAATGGTTTCGTGCGCCATCAAATTGTTTCGTCGGATTAGCCGCGACGAAACATTCGGGGTAAAAAAGCGTGGAATTTCAATGTACGGAAAATACGGGGGTGGGGAATGGAGGCGGACGGAGGCGCCGGGAACGTATTTCGGGCCTTTGCGTTCGATGTCGCCTCAATCCCAGCTGTCGTCCTGGCGAAGGCCAGGACCCATAACCACGGAGTGGGTTTGGCGAAGACACGAGGGACCAGCCTCGCGCCACAACTTCTCCCTGGCGTAATGGGTCCCGGCCTTCGCCGGGACGACACCGTGGGTGGTGCGTGATCTACGCCTTCTCGCCCGCCGGCGAGAACAGATAGCCGCCGCCGCGGATGGTGCGGATCACGGCGGGTTTTGCCGGATCGGGCTCGATCTTGCGGCGGATGCGCATGATGCGCAGGTCGACGGCGCGGTCGAAGGCTTCGGCGTCGCGCGCGTTGGCCAATTCCAGCAGGCGCTCGCGCGACAGCACGCGCTTCGGATTGGCCGCGAACACCTTCAAGAGCCCAAACTCGGATGCGGTCAGCGGGTGCTCGTTGCCCTCGTCGTCGCGCAAGGCCTGAGCTTCGAGATCGAGCCACTTCGTCCCGAACCGTACCAATTGCTCCTTGTCCGATTTCGCAGCCGCCGTTTCCGCCACGGCTTTCGCCGGCGCGCTCCGGCGCAGCACCGAGCGGATGCGCGCCATCAGCTCACGCAGCTCGCACGGCTTGGCCACGTAATCGTCGGCGCCGAGCTCGAGGCCGACGACGCGGTCGATCGGGCTCGCCGTCGCCGTCAGCATGATCACCGGCACGTTGATGCGGCTCTTGAGGTCGCGGATGATCGAGAGCCCGTCTTCCTCCGGCATGTTGAGGTCGAGCACGACGAGGTCGGGCATGCTGCCGTCGATCGCCGTGCGCAACGACTTGCCGCCGTCGCACAGCGTCACGGTGAAGCCGTGCATCTTGAGGTAATCGCCGACCATCTCCCGGGCCGGGGCCTCGTCGTCGACGATCATGATGTGCTGGCTTTGGGTCATGGTCCTGAGATCACGGAATTTCGGTCGCGGGGAGGGTGATGGTGAAGGTCGAGCCCTTGCCGGGGCCCTCGCTCTCGGCGGTCACCTCGCCGCCGTGCATGTCGATAATACGCTTGACGATGGACAACCCAAGCCCGGTCGAGCTCTCGCCGGCGGTCGGCTTTGCCGACAGCCGCTGGAACCGGCCGAACAGGCGGCCGAGATCCTCCGGCGACAGGCCGGCGCCCTCGTCGCTGACGCGGACGATTGTGTCGCCGCCTTCATGGCCGACGATGACGCCGATCTTGCCGCCGATCGGCGAGTATTTGATGGCGTTGCTGATGAGGTTGTCGATCGCCTCGCGGATGCGGTCGGTGTCGCACATGGTGACGATGTTGACGGGTGCGGTGACGCTGATCGTCTGCTGCTTGTTGATGGCGAGCGGCTGGTTGGCCTCGGCGACTTCCTTGACCAGGGCCGCGACGTCGACCGGCTCGCGGCGGATGGTGATGTCGAAGGCATCGGCCATCGCGTCCGAGATCAGATGATCGACCATCGAGGTCAGGCGCTTGGTCGCATCGCGGATGTGATCGACCTGGGCGACCACGCCGCCTGACGACGCGCCGGTCGAGATCAGCTCCTTCAGCATCTCGGTGCGGCCGAGGATGACGCCGAGCGGATTCTTCAGATCGTGGGCAACGGTGCCGAGGATCTCGTTCTTGAAGCCGTTGGCGCGCTGCAGCCGCAGCCATTGCGCTGAGAGCCGGCGGTTGGCCTGCATCAGCGCGCGGGTGCGCTGGGCGACGCGGTCTTCCAGCTGGGTGTTGGCAGCCTGCAGCTGCTGGTAGAGGATGACATTGTCGAAGGCAATCGAGAGCCGGCTGGAGAAGATCTCGACCAGCGAGCGGTCGGTCTCGGACAGCTCGCGTTCGGCCTGCAGCAGCACCACGACCTCGCGCCCACTTCCGGTGCGCAAATAAATGACGCTGCGGTGGTCGGCGAATTCGTTCTTGCGGCCCTGGAAAGCGGCTTCCACCATCGCGCGCAGATCGGGGTCGAGCGCCTTCGACGAGGTCGTGCCGATGAAGCGGCTGTAGCAGCCGCTGCCGGCGAGCACCGAGAGCTCGGGGTCGAGGCCGCCATTGTCGCGCAAGACCAGGATGCCGGCGCAATCGACGTTGAGCAGCGAGGCGAGCTGGGTCAGCACGCCCTCGGCGAGCCGCTGCATCGACTTGAAGTCGTACAGCGTCGAGGCGGCGTCGATGATGATCTCGAGCCCGCGCCTTGTCTGCAGCATGCGCTCGAGCTGCTGGTAAGAGCGCAGCGCCGCGGTCAGCGAGGTGAACAGCTTGTCGGCGGTGAGCTCGGTCTTGGCCTTGTAGTCGTTGATGTCGTACTGCACGATTACGCGCCGCTCGGGCGCCTGGCCGGGCTGTCCGGTGCGCAGGATGATGCGCACGGTCTCGTTCTTGAGCTCGTTGCGGATGTACTCGACCAGCTCGAGGCCGGCGACGTCCGTCTCCATGATGACGTCGAGCAACACGGCGGCGATGTCGTTGTGCGCCGCCATCAGCTTGCGACCTTCCGCCGCGGAATGGGCGGAGAGGATCTCCAGGCCCTGGCCGTTGAGGGAATAGTCCGAGAGCGCAAAGCGCGTGCCGTCATGCACGGCCGGATCGTCGTCGATGACGGCGATCTTCCATTTCCGGGCGTCAACATCCTCCGATGCAGTACCGGTGTCGTCGATCAGGTGGAGGACATCGTCCTGTTCGGCCATTGAGAAGTCCCGTCAGTCTCTGTGCTTTGCCCGCCGCCCCTGGCGACCCGGGGCATGATAATGCGAAATGTAGTGCCTTGTCCCAGCTTGGATTCCAGCATCATGCGACCGCCGAGCTGCTGGGTGACGAGGTTATAGACGATATGGAGGCCGAGTCCCGTGCCACCTTCATTGCGCCTGGTGGTAAAGAATGGGTCAAAGGCCTGGCGCTGCACGTCGGAGGTCATGCCGGCCCCGTCATCGGTGAAGATGATCTCGACGTCGTCGGCCCCGCGGGGCCGCGCCGAGATCGTGATCGTGCCGGCGCGGCCGTCGGCAAAGGCGTGGTTGGCGGCATTGAGGAACAAATTGGTCAGGATCTGGCCGTAAGAGCCGGGATAGCCGTCGAGCAGCAGCCCCTCGGGCATGTCGACATGGAGCGTGATCGGCGACCGCTTCAGCACCGGGCGCAGGCTCGCGATGATCTGGTCGGTGGCTTCGCTCAGTGAGAACTGCCGCCGCTCGGCATGGGAGCGGTCGACCGCGACCTGCTTGAAAGACTGGATCAGTTCGCCGGCGCGCTGGAGATTGGCGACGAGCTGCTGCGAGGCGTCGCGCGAGGACTGCACGAATTCTTCCAGCTGCGAGCGGCGTAGGCCGCCGTCGCCCTTGAGCTGGGCCTCGAAGATCTCGGTGCGCCGGGCAAAGCTCGACGCAACGGTGAGGCTGATCCCGATCGGATTGTTGACTTCGTGCGCGACACCGGCGACGAGGCCGCCGAGGGCTGCGAGCCTCTCGGCATCGATCAGATTCTGCTGCGCGGCGTTGAGCTCGAGCAGCGCGCTCTCGGCCTTCTCCTTGGACGCGCGCAGCTCGTCCTCGGTCTGGCGCTTTGCGATGGCGTTTTCGCGGAACACTTCCACCGCGCGCGCCATGGCGCCGACCTCGTCACGTGCACGCGTGCCCTGCACCTCGCGGCCGAGGTCGCCGAGCGTGATCGCGCGCATCGCCGCCATGATCTGCTGCAGCGGCAGCCGGATCGACAGCGCGATCAGCACGCCGGCAGTGAGGATGATGCCGAGGAAGATCACCGCGATGGAAAGAACACGACGGGAAATGTCCGCCAGCGTGCGGTCGAACGTCTCCTGCGCCTTCTGCTCGCGCTGGCGCATCTTGGTGGAGAGATCGTCGATGGCGCCGATGGCCTCGGCCTGGTTGGCGTCGATGGTGTTGCGCAGCAGTTCGGTACGGTTCGTGAGCTGCTCGGAGAGCTTTGCGAAGCCCTCGCGCAGCGCGGCGGTCCGGGCCGCCAGCCGCCGCAACGCCATGCGCTGGAGGTCGTTGTCGGCGAGATCGATCATCACGGGGATGGTCTTCTCGATGGTTTCGGTATTGCGGCGGGCGTCGTCGGCCGCACCCGATGACAGCGAGAGATAGTAGGAATTGGCCGCGACCAGCATCGCGGTGAAGGCTTCGCGCGACTTGCCCAGCGAAGGCCAGATCAGCGCGTCGCGGTGGCCGGTGGCGCCTTCGATGATGGAGTAAAGCCCGGCCATGTCCCTGGCCGGTCCCTGCACCTGATCCTCATAGGTCTTCGCGATGGTGGCCTGCACGCCGCGCAGCTCGCCGAAGCCGTTGAGGAAGCGGTCGGTGGTGCGCTCCAGCTCCTCGACCGAGCCCGACAGCATCGGGTCCTTGGCGGCGCGATTGGTCAGCGTCCCCAGCACCGCCTCGCGCAGCAGCAGGATCTCGGCGAACAGGTCGGGGCTCGGCTGGTTGATGTAGCGGTGGATCAGATTGTGCAGCCGCCCGGTCTCGCTTTCGAGCAGCGCCAGAATCCGGTCGGATTCGCGCACCTGGCGCACGTCCTCCCAGGCCGAGCCGAGCACCTGCGAGCCGTTCCAGATCAGCCCGACCAGCACGATGACCACGGCAGAGTTCAGCGCCGCGATCGACAGGATGCGCCAGCGGATCGGCACCGCCCGCAGCACGCCGACCAGCCGCGCGCGCAGCCGCCCCATCGGGCCGGGCGACCTGTCTGCATGCTCGCTGTGTCCAAGCCCGGGCAAGAGGCCTCACTCCACCTTGCGAATGCGTTCGATCAGCGCGGCCGCGGCCGGATCTTGCCCGGCCTTGGTGTAGATCGCGACCATCGCGTCCTCGAACGGCTTGCGGTCGATATCCCTGACGATGGTGACGCCCGCTTCTTCCGCCTTGCGCTGCGACTGCTCCTCGAGGTCGCGCCATTTCTCGCGCATGAAGCGGCTGGAGCGCTGCGCCGCTTCCCGGAAGATGGTCTGGTCGTCGGCCGACAGGCTTTTCCAGGCCTTCAGCGAGATCACCAGCACTTCGGGGCTCATCGTGTGCTCGGTGAGGGCGAGATAGCCGGCATGCTTGTAATGGTCCGTCGTCACGTAGGAGGGCCAGTTGTTCTCGGCGCCGTCGATCAAATGGTTGGCAAGCCCGGCAAGCACCTGCCCATAGGGCATCTCGACCGGCTCCGCGCCGAGCGCGCGGATCATCTGGCTCATCAACTCCGACTGCTGCACCCGGATCCGCAATCCCTTGAGGTCCGCGACGTTTCTGACCGGGCGGGCGCCGTTGTAGATCGACCGCGCGCCGGAATCGTAGAAGGCGAGGCCAACGAAGCCATAGGGCTCGAAGCTGCCGAGGATCTCGCCGCCGATCGGCCCGTCCAGCACCTTCTGCATGTGCTCGATGGACCGGAACAGGAACGGCATCGCCAGCACGTTCATCGCCGGGACGAAGTTGCCGATCAGCGCCACATTGGTCCGGTTGAGATCGATCGCGCCGACCCGGGTCTGCTCGATGGTCTCCTTCTCCTCGCCGAGCTGGCGGGAGTGGAACACCTTGACCTCGTGCCGGCCGCCGCTGCGCTCGGCTATCAGGGCGCCCATGTAGCGCAGCGCCTGCACGGTCGGATAATCCTCGGCCTGGGTGTCGGCGGCGCGGAATTCCCGCGCAGCGGCCCCCGTCGCGCAGATGGCGATCAGAAGCGCGACGAAAACCACCCCGGTCCGCGAGCGTTCGGCACGGTTCAACACTGGCACACTCAACCCCTCAGTGGTGGAGTCTATGGCGGGAGCAAAAGGTTCAATGCAATCTAGCAGATGGTCGGGGGAAGGCCATCCCGCCCGGGGCTTCGGCGTGATTGTGCGGCGCGGCCGGCGCTCATTCCCGGTTGAAACCGCAAATGCCGCGCCTTAAGCAGGGACGGTCGCCGTCGTCGCGCGATACGGAAAGAGCCATCGTGATTTCAGCATTGCGCTTCTTGCAGGTCATCGCCGCCCTTGCGGCCCTCTCCTTGGCCGCGCCGGTGCGGGCCGCGACCGACATCGCGTGGTGGCACGCCATGTCCGGCGAACTCGGCCGCCAGCTCGAGAAGCTCGCCTCCGACTTCAACGCCTCGCAGCCGGACTATCGCGTCGTGCCGACTTACAAGGGCAGTTACACCGAGACGGTGACGGCCGCGATCTTCGCCTTCCGCTCGCGCAGCCAGCCCGCGATCGTCCAGGTCAACGAGGTCGCCACCGCCACCATGACCGCGGCCAAGGGCGCGATCTATCCCGTGTTCAGCCTGATGCGGGACATGAACGAGCCGTTCTCGCTCAATGACTATCTTCCCGCGGTCTCCGGCTACTACACCGATGCGGCCGGCAATCTCTTGTCCTTCCCGTTCAATTCGTCGACGCCGATTCTCTATTACAACAAGACCATGTTGCGCGATGCAGGGCTCGATCCGGAGGCGCCGCCGAAGACCTGGCCGGAGCTCGGTGCTGCCGCTAAACGCCTGCGCGATCGCGGCGCGGCGTGCGGCTTCACCACGTCCTGGCCGTCCTGGATCCATGTCGAGAATTTTTCAGCGTTTCACAATCTGCCGCTGGCGACGCGGACCAACGGCTTTGCCGCGCTCGATGCCGAGTTGACCATCAACAATCCGTCTCTCGTGCGTCACGTCGCCGAGCTCAGCGAGTGGCAGAAGACGAAGGTGTTCGACTATAGCGGCCGCGGCCAGTCGGCCGAGCCGCGCTTCCAGAACGGCGAATGCGGCATCTTCATCGGCTCCTCGGCGACGCGCGCCGACATCAAGGCGAACTCGAAGTTCGAGATCGGCTACGGCATGATGCCGTATTGGCCCGACGTGAAGGGCGCGCCGCAGAATTCGATCATCGGCGGCGCCACGCTGTGGGTGCTGCGCGACCGCCCGCGCGAGGAATACAAGGGCGTGGCGCGATTCTTCGCCTATCTGTCGCAGCCCGGCGTGCAGGCCGCCTGGCACCAGAACACCGGCTATCTGCCTGTCACCCGCGCCGCCTTCGAGCTGACGCGCGCGCAAGGGTTTTACGAGCGCAATCCGGGCTCGGCGATGTCGTTCGAGGAGATCACGCTGCATCCGCCGACGGAGAATTCGAAGGGCATCCGGCTCGGCTCCTTCGTGCTGATCCGCGGCGCGATCGAGGACGAGCTGGAGCAGGCCTTTGCCGGCCGCAAGAGCGCGCAAGCCGCGCTCGATGCCGCGGTCGAGCGCGGCAACAAGATCCTGCGCCAGTTCGAGCGCGCCAGCCCGGATCGGTAGAGTTCTCAGATTGGACCTCTCTTTAACCGCGAAGGAAGTGCGCTCCCTCTCCCGCTTGCGGGAGAGGGTTGGGGAGAGGGTCTTTCCGCAAAGGGACAATCCCCTAGAGGAGAGAACCCCACCCGGCGCTTCGCGCCGACCTCCCCCGCAAGCGGGAAAGGTGCACCGTCTGCTTGGCGCGCATCAAATCAACCAAAACCTGCTTGCCTGATCGGGCGCGCATGACCAGCGTTCCATCGCAAATCTTGCCGACTTTCACCGACGCTGCTGCCTTTCGCGCCTTTCGCGCCGACCCTCCGCGATGGCTGCCGATCGCCATCGACATCGCCCGCAGCCACGGTCTCGATGTCAGCGCGCCGCACGTGTTTGCCACCGGCACCAATCTCGTCGTCGGCTTCGGCGATCACCTGATCCTGAAAATCTTCCCGCCGCTGCTCCGCGCGCAATTCGTCTCCGAGCACGGCTCGCTGACCCAGCTTGCCGGCCGCCTCCATTTGCCGATCCCCGAGATCGTCGCGGAAGGCGAGCGCGACGGCTGGCCTTATCTCGCAATCACACGCCTTGCCGGCACGCTCGGTTCGGAGGTCTGGCCGTCGTTGGCGGAAGCGCAGAGAGAGCGCGTGCTGCGCCAGATCGGCGAGACCATCGCCACCGTGCAGCGCGCGCCGCTCGGTCCGCTCGCGCAGATCGAGCCGCGCTGGGCCGACTTCATGCGGGCCCAGATGCAGGGCTGCAAGGCGCGGCACACGCGTCTCGGCCTGGCGCCAAAATTCCTCGCCGGCCTCGACGACCTCCTGCGTGACGCGGCCGCGCTCATTCCCATCGATGCGCCGCCGGTGATCTTGATCGGCGAATACATTCCGGAGAACTTCCTGCTCGCCTGCCATAATGATCAATGGTCGCTCGCCGGCCTGTTCGACTTCGGCGACGTGCTGGCGGGATGGCGCGACTACGATCTGCTCGGCCCCAGCGCCTTCATGGCAGCGGGCCGGCCGGGGAGGGTGCGCAGCCTGCTCGAGGGTTTTGGCTATGCGAAGCTCGATTATTCACTCAAGCGGCGCCTGATGGCGCTGATGCTGCTGCATCGCGCCAGCGACCTCAACAACCACATCTGCATCGAGGGTTGGCAGGACGAGGCCGACGATCTGGTCGAGCTCCAGGAGCTGATCTGGCCGGGGTGATTGCCGCGGATCGGTAGCCGAGTGACTTGGGACGAGATGCGCCCACGCAATGAGCGAGCGTTCCAGAAAGCCCATTTTATATGCAAATCTGCTTCTTTGTATGCACGCGCTGGAGATCGGCTTCTGATCGACAGTCGAAGTAATGGCCATTTTACGCGGTTATATCAGTGGCTTATGTTGTTTTAAACTCTCATTAAGCCTTGGCACGAACCTTGCGAATCCAGTTCCAACCAGAAAACTTTGTGTTGGAGCCATTTTATGAAGCGCCGCGATTTCCTCAAGTCCGTTTCCGGATTGGCCGCAGGCGCGGCGCTTCCGGCCATGCCCTCCGTGATCTCGTCGGCGATGGCCGATGCGCGCTCGGAGACGCTGCTGATCGTCTCGGAAGGCGGCCCCAACAATCTCGACATCCACGGCGTCGGCACCAACGTGCCCGGCTATGAGGTGTCCTGGAATTGCTACGACCGCCTGCTCAGCCACGAGATGAAGACCGGCCCCGGCGGGGTGCCCTATTACGACCGCGACAAATTCAAGGGCGAGCTCGCCGAGGAGTTCAAGATCGACGATATGTCGGTCACCTTCAAGCTGAAGAAGAACGCCAAATTCCACGACGGCGCGCCCGTCACCGCCAAGGACGTGAAGTGGTCGCTCGACCGCGCCGTCAGCGTCGGCGGCTTCCCCACCTTCCAGATGAGCGCGGGCTCGCTGACGAAGCCCGAGCAGTTCGTCGTGATCGACGACTACACGGTGCGTGTCGACTTCCTGAAGAAGGACAAGCTGACGATCCCCGATCTCGCGGTGATCGTGCCCTGCATCATCAACTCCGAGCTTGTGAAGAAGAATGCCAGCGAGAAGGATCCCTGGGGTCTCGAATTCACCAAGCAGCAGACCGCGGGCTCCGGCGCCTACAAGGTGACGAAGTGGACCGCCGGCACCGAAGTGGTGATGGAGCGCAACGACGATTGGGTCGGCGGCCCGCTGCCGAAGATCAAGCGCGTGATCTGGCGCATGGTGCCGCAGGCCGGCAATCGCCGCGCGCTGCTGGAGCGTGGCGACGCCGACATCTCCTACGAGCTGCCGTTCAAGGATTTCCAGGAGATGAAGGCGAGCGGCAAGCTCAACGTGGTGTCGCTGCCGTTCTCCAACGGCATCCAGTATATCGGCATGAACGTGACCAAGCCGCCGTTCGACAATCCCAAAGTGCGTCAGGCGGTCGCCTACGCGATTCCCTATCAGAAGATCATGGACGCGGTGATGTTCGGGCTGGCCAATCCCATGTTCGGGGCCGCCAAGGACAAGCCGACCGAAGTCGCCTGGCCGCAGCCGCACAAATTCAACACCGACATGGACAAGGCGAAGGCGCTGCTGGCTGAAGCCGGTTATCCCAACGGCTTCGAGACCACGATCTCGTTCGACCTCAACTTCGCCGGCGTCAACGAGCCGCTCTGCGTGCTGGTGCAGGAGAGCCTGGCCCAGATCGGCATCAAGACCACCATCAACAAGGTGCCCGGCGCCAACTGGCGCACCGAGTTGAACAAGAAGGAGATGCCGCTCTTCACCAACGTGTTCTCGGGCTGGCTCGATTACCCCGAATACTTCTTCTACTGGTGCTATCACGGCAATAATTCCGTCTTCAACACCATGAGCTACAAGTCGGCGGAGATGGACAAGCTGATCGACGGGGCGCGGAATGCTGCCGCGACCGGTGACACCGCGACCTACGACGCCGACGTGAAGGGCTTCGTCGACCTCGCCTACAGCGACATCCCGCGCATCCCGCTGTACCAGCCCTTCGTCAACGTCGCGATGCAGAAGAACATCAGCGGCTACCAATACTGGTTCCACCGCCGCCTGGATTATCGCGCGATGGCGAAGGGGTGAGGGGGGTAGTGGGCGAGATGGTCGCGTCATCGACTCTCTTTCTGAGTGAGGCGGCCACCGCTCTCTCATTCCCTCTCCCCTTTTGGGAGGGGGGCAGGGTGAGGGGTAGCCACGAACTCCGACCTCGCTTGGGGCCACCCCTCACCCCAACCCTCTCCCATCGCAAGTCGGGCCTACCCGACTTGCGCCAATCACCAATGCGCAACCGGGGTAGACCCCGGTTGCGTGGGAGAGGGGGCGCAGCGGAGCAGGTGGCGCGAACCCGCCCACAAATGCAGAGCAGCAGGAGCGCAACCCCATGCTGACCATGATCGGCAAGCGCCTGATGTTCGCAATTCCCTCGCTGATCGGGGTCGTCATCGTCACTTTCCTGCTGACCCGCGCGCTGCCGGGCGATCCCGCCGCGTATTTCGCTGGGCCCGCCGCAACAAAGGAAGCCGTGGAGCAGATCCGGAAAAAACTCGGCCTCGACAAGCCGCTGATCGAGCAGTTCTTCCGCTACACCAACGATCTCGCCCATGGCGATTTCGGCAATTCGCTCACGACGGGCCAGCCGGTCGCAGCCGAGATCCGCAACCGCCTGCCGGCCTCCGCCGAGTTGACGCTGCTCGGCCTCATCGTCTCGGTCGTCATCGCGATTCCACTCGGCGTGCTGGCGGCGACGCGGCCGGGATCGTGGGTCGATCATCTCTGTCGCGTGACGACGACGGCCGGCGTCTCGCTGCCAGTGTTCTTCACCGGCCTCGTGCTGGTCTATGTCTTCTATTTCCGGCTCGGCTGGTCGCCCGCGCCGCTCGGCCGGCTCGATGTGTTCTACAGCGCGCCGCCGACGGTCACAGGCTTCTATCTGATCGACACCCTGATCGCGCGAGACTTCGAGGCGTTCCGCTCGGCATGCAGCCAGCTGATCCTGCCGGCGACGACGCTTGCGATCTTCTCGCTGGCGCCAATCGCGCGCATGACGCGCGCCTCGATGCTGGCGGTGCTGTCGTCCGAGTTCGTGCGCACCGCGCGCGCCAGCGGCCTGTCCCCGGCAACCGTCATCGTCACCTATGCCTTCCGCAACGCGATGCTTCCGGTCATCACCACGCTGAGCATGGTGTTCTCGTTCCTGCTCGGCGCCAACGTGCTGGTGGAGAAAGTGTTCGCCTGGCCAGGCATCGGCTCCTATGCGGTCGAGGCGCTGATCTCGTCGGACTTCGCGCCGGTGCAGGGTTTCGTGCTGACCATGGCGGTGATGTACGTGCTGCTCAATCTGGTGATCGACATTCTCTATGGCGTGATCGATCCGCGCGTGCGGCTGGAAGGGTAGGGGACACAATGAGCTCCGTTGCGCCTGCTGTTGAACCTGTCGGTCCCGCGCGAACGTCAGGGTTCGTCGCGTTGCTCGACCAGACCCGCTACGTGCTCGGCGAAAACAAGGTCACGGGCTTCGCCTTCGCGCTGCTGATCGTGATCCTCCTTGCCGCGATCTTCGGCCCCTATGTGGTGCCGTATGACCCGCTGGCATCCGATACCGCGGCGTCGCTGAAGCCGCCGTCGGCCGCGCACTGGTTCGGCACCGACCAATTGGGCCGCGACATCTTCAGCCGCGTCGTGGTGGCGACGCGGCTCGATACGTTCATCGCGGTCGCCTCCGTCGCGCTGGTGTTCCTGATGGGCGGGCTCGCCGGCATCGCGGCCGGCTATTTCGGCGGCTGGACCGATCGCATCGTCGGCCGCATCGCCGACACCATCATGGCATTCCCGCTGTTCGTGCTCGCCATGGGCATCGTCGCCGCGCTCGGCAATACCGTGCAGAACATCATCCTCGCCACGGCCATCGTGAACTTTCCGCTCTATGCCCGCGTCGCGCGCGCCGAAGCGAACGTGCGCCGGAACGCCGGCTTCGTGCAGGCCGCGCGTCTGTCCGGCAACGGCGAATTCCGCATTCTCCTCGTGCATATCCTGCCGAACATCATGCCGATCATGATCGTGCAGATGTCGCTGACCATGGGCTACGCCATCCTCAATGCCGCCGGCCTCTCGTTCATCGGCCTCGGCGTTCGTCCGCCGACGGCGGAATGGGGCATCATGGTCGCCGAAGGCGCCGGCTTCATGGTGTCAGGCGAATGGTGGATCGCGCTATTCCCGGGCCTCGCTCTGATGATCGCCGTGTTCTGCTTCAACCTTCTCGGTGACGGCCTGCGCGACATCGTCGACCCCCAGCGGAGGACGTGATGGCGAGATTCCGCGCAAATTTTCGCTCAAAATTCTCCAATGAAATCAATCCCGTTCTACTGTGCATGGGGTTGTTTTCGACGTTTTTGTTTGGGAGGTGCCCATGACCGCCCAGCCGCTGCTCGACGTCCAGGACCTCACCGTCGAATTCACCACCCGCCGCGGCATCGTCAAGGCGGTGCAGCACGTCAACATCTCCGTTGCCAAGGGCGAGACGCTGGCGATCGTCGGCGAGTCCGGCTCCGGCAAGTCGGTGACGTCGTACGCGGTGATGCGCATCCTCGACCGCGCGGGGCGGATCGCCGAAGGCTCGGTGATGTTCTCGGGTATCGACGTCAAGGCCGCGACCGAAGACCAGATGCGCGATTTGCGCGGTCGCGAAGTCTCGATGATCTTCCAGAATCCGCGCGCCGCGCTCAACCCGATCCGGAAGGTCGGCGACCAGATCGAGGACGTGCTGCGCACCCATGTCCAGCAGGCCATGGTTTCGGACCGCGGCGAAAAGGCGATCGAGGCGCTGGAGCAGGTCAAGATCGCTCGCCCGCGCGAGCGCTATCACGCCTATCCGTTCGAATTGTCCGGCGGCATGTGCCAGCGCGTCGTCATCGCGCTCGCGCTCGCCTGCAATCCGCAACTGCTGATCGCGGACGAGCCGACGACCGGATTGGACGTCACCACGCAGAAGGCGGTGATGGATCTGATCGTCGAGCTGACCAAGCGCAAGGCAATGTCCACCATCCTGATCACGCATGACCTCGGCCTCGCGGCGGCCTATTGCGACCGCGTCGTGGTGATGGAGAAGGGCAGAGTGGTCGAGGCCGCCAAGGCCGCCGACATCTTCGCCAACCCGCAGCACCCCTACACGAAGAAGCTGATGCGCGCGACGCCGCGCCTCGGCGTGAGCCTGCGGGATCTGTTGCCGGAGGAGGAAGGCTCAGCACTCGCCGCCACGAGCGCAGCATCCGCGGAATTGGCTCCGATCGTCCCGGCGGGCAAGACGCCCCTTCTCCTCATCGACAAGCTCGTCAAGGAATATCCCCGTCAGGGCGCGACCGCGACGCTCGGCAAATTGTTCGGCCGCAAGCCGCCTGTAGAGCCCGATGTGTTCCGCGCCGTCGACGGCATCAGCTTCTCGGTCGGTCACGGCGAGAGCGTCGGCCTGGTCGGCGAGTCCGGCTGCGGCAAATCGACCACGTCGATGATGGTGATGCGGCTGCTGGACCAGACCTCGGGCCTGATCCAGTTCGACGGCGAGGACATCGGCGCCATCGCGCCCGCCGGCTTCGCGCGCCTGCCGCAGCGCAGCCGCATCCAGATGGTGTTCCAGGATCCGACCGACAGCCTCAACCCGCGCTTCACCGCCGTGCGCGCCATCGCCGATCCCATCATGCAGCTCGGTGACATCAGGGGGCGCGACGCGCTCCGCGCTCGCTGCGAGGAGCTCGCCACCATGGTGGGCCTGCCGCACAATCTGCTGGATCGCTTTCCGCACCAATTGTCGGGCGGCCAGAAGGCCCGCGTCGGCATCGCCCGCGCCATCGCCCTGCACCCGAAACTCGTCATCCTGGACGAGCCGACCGCCGCGCTCGACGTTTCGGTCCAGGCCGTGGTCCTCAATCTGCTCCAGGACCTCAAGGCGCGGCTAGGTATGAGTTATCTGTTCGTCTCGCATGATTTGAACGTAGTGCGCTTGCTGTGCGATCGTGTCATTGTCATGCGGTCGGGTCGAATCGTCGAGGAAGGGTCTTCCGAGAGGGTCTTGAGCGATCCGCAGGACGATTACACCAAGGAGCTGCTGACGGCGATCCCGCATCCGCCGCTGCAGACACAGGGCGCACACTGAGAGCTTGTTTGGGAGCGTGATGGCCGAACCGCTGGACGATTATATCGACGCTGTCACCAAAGCGTTGGCGTTGCCCGTCGAGGAAGCATGGAGGTCGTCCATACGCGCCAATCTTGAGGTCTCGCTGCGGCTCGGCCGCCTCGTCGACGAATTCGCGCTGCCGGACGAGACCGAGCCGGCGCCCGTGTTCACGGTCTGACGCCGCCATGACGACCAAGCCAGAGATGACGGCCTCCGAGATCGCGAGCGCGGTTGCCGGCCGCAAGATGTCCGCGCTCGATGCCACCGAAGCCGCGCTTGCGCGCATCAAGCAGCACGACACCATCCTCAATGCGTTCACCGACGTCACCGCCGATCGCGCCCGCGCCAAAGCGCGCGCGATCGATGCCGATATCGCCGCCGCGAAGACCGTCGGCCCATTGGCCGGCGTGCCCTTCGCGGTCAAGAATTTGTTCGACGTCGCGGGCCTCGCCACCCGCGCAGGCTCGAAGATCAACCGCGATCGCGCGCCCGCCAGCCGCGACGCCACGCTGATCGAGCGCATGGAAGCGGCCGGCGCCGTGCTGGTCGGCGCGCTCAACATGGGCGAATACGCCTATGACTTCACCGGGGAGAACGTCCATGACGGTCCCTCGCGCAATCCGCATGACACCACGCGGATGAGCGGCGGCTCCTCTGGCGGTTCGGGCAGTGCCGTGGGCGGCGCGCTGGTGCCGATCGCGCTCGGCTCCGACACCAACGGTTCGATCCGCGTGCCGTCCTCGTTCTGCGGCATCTTCGGCCTGAAGCCGACCTATGGCCGGCTCTCGCGTGCGCGCTCTTTCCCGTTCGTCGCGAGCCTCGATCATCTCGGCCCGTTCGCGCGCTCCGTCACCGATCTCGCGCTGGCCTATGACGCCATGCAGGGGCCGGATGCCGACGACGCCGCCTGCACCACCACACGTGGTCTGGAGCCGACGCTGCCGTTGCTTGCCAATCCGGTTTCGGACCTGCGCATCGCGATCGCCGGCGGCTACTTCCAGACCAATTTGTTTCCGGAAGCAGTCGAAGCCGTCAGCCGCGTCGCCAAGGCGCTGGGCGCAACGCGCGTGGTAGAGGTGCCCGAAGCCGCGCGCGCCCGCGCGGCGGCCTACGTCATCACCACCACCGAGGGCGCCTCGCTGCATCTCGATCGGCTGCGCAAACGCCCGAACGATTTCGATCCCGCCGTGCGCGACCGGCTGATCGCGGGCGCCATGGTGCCGGCGCCGCTGGTCGACCGCGCGCAAAAATTCCGCCGCTGGTATCGCGCGCAGCTCGCGGAGATTTTCAAATCCGTCGACGTGCTGATCGCGCCCGCGACGCCATGCACCGCGCCGAAGCTCGGCCAGGTCAATTTCAATCTTGGCGGCGTCGAGCTGCCGGTGCGCGCCAATATCGGCCTCCACACCCAGCCGATCTCCTTCATCGGCCTCCCCGTGGTCGCCGTGCCGGTGCCGCTCGAGCCGCTGCCGATTGGCGTGCAGATCATCGCCGCGCCCTGGCGCGAGGACATCGCGTTGCGCGTCGCGTACGCGTTGGAGAAGATGGGCGTCGCCGCCGCGCCCAGCCCAAGAGGATTTTGAGATGGAGATCGATCTCCCCGACGTGATCGCGGACGTCAAAGCCGCGTTCGAGCGCTACGAGCAGGCCCTGATCACCAACGACGTCGCGGTGCTCGGCGAGCTCTTCCGCAACGATCCCCGCACGCTGCGCTATGGCATCGGCGAGAACCTGTACGGCTATGAAGCGATCTCCGGCTTTCGCGCCGGGCGCTCGCCGGTCGGCCTCAATCGCCGCACCGCGAAAACCGTGATCACCAGCTATGGCCGCGACACCGCGGTCGCCTCCACCCTGTTCTATCGCGACACGATGCCGGGCAAGGTCGGCCGGCAGATGCAGACCTGGGTAAAGTTCCCGGAGGGCTGGCGCGTCGTCGCCGCCCATGTCAGCATCATCGACGAGTCGAAAGAGACCTGACCGTATGACGCTTGACGATCTTCCGCCCGGAGCGCTGCCGGCCGAACCGGCGGTGCCGCGTGTCGACCGGGCGTCGCCATCAGCGCACAAGGTGACGCGCGCCGAGGAGCTGCGCCTGCAGCTCGCCGACGAGATCGTGCGCGGAGCTCTGCCACCCGGTGCGCCGCTTGACGAAACCGACATCGCGCGCCGCTTCAGCGTCTCCCGCACGCCGGTGCGGGAAGCCCTGCGCCAGCTCGTGGCAAGCGGCCTCGTCGAAGCGCGCGCCCATCGCGGCGCGGTGGTGGCGCAGCCCTCGTTCGAACGGCTGACGGGCATGTTCGAGGCGATGGCGGAGCTGGAAGCGCTGTGCGCGGGCCTTGCCGCCGAACGCATGTCAGCTGCCGAGCGTCACGGTCTGGAAGCCATCCACGAAGAGCTGCGGGTGTTGAGCTACGCCGGCAACCCCGATCGCTTCCACGAAGTCAACGAGCGCTTCCACAATGCGATCTATGCGGGATCGCAGAACGGCTACATCGCCGAGATCACGCTGGCGACGCGCGTGCGCGTGCAGCCGTTCCGCCGCGCCCAGTTCCGCAATCTCGGACGTCTCGCCAAGTCGCAAGCGGAACACGATCGCGTCGTCGTCGCCATCATGCGCGGCGACAAGCAGGGCGCCGCCGCCGCGATGCGTGCGCATATCGAGCTGGTGCGCGGGGAGTACGAGATCTACGCGGTGTCGGTTTAGGGCCGCGCGCACGGTGCCGTAGGGTGGGCAAAGGCGCAAAGCGCCGTGCCCACCATCCACCCAAGCTGACGGTGATGGTGGGCACGCTTCGCTTTGCCCGCCCTACGAGACCTACGCTGTCGCAGCTTCCGCCATATACTTCCGCCAGCCGCCATACGCGGTGATGTCGCGAGCCTCGCCCAGCACCTCGGGCTCGACGAGAAATCCCTTCACGCTGCGGCCATCCGCCAGCCGCACGGTGCCGATCGCCATCGGCGCGGGAATCGCGTTGACGAACTTGCCGAAGGCGGACGACGACAGCGACCAGATCTCCAGCTCGATCGACGCGCCCTTGCCGGCCTCGACGCGCAGCATGCCCGGCTTCGGCGGCGTGGTCTTCAATGCGTAGAGCTTGTAGTCCGCCGCGGTCCTGGTCGCCTCGATCAGCTGGCCTTTCAGCGCTTTCAACTCGCTGTTCAGCACCATGCCGGACAGATGCGCGCCGACTACGGCGATGGGAATCTCGTCGCTGCTATCAGCGGCAAGCGGCGCCAGCGCGGGTTGCGCCACGCCCTTTGCGCCAAGCGTCAGTTTGGTATCGGCATGGAACACGCGCCCGATGCTGGCGAGCAGCGCATCGTGTCCGGTGGGAGCAAGGAGCGTGATGCCGAACGGGATGCCGTCGGCACGCATCGCCGCCGGCAGCGCGAGACCGCAGAGGTCGAGCAGATTGACAAAATTGGTATAGGTGCCGAGCCGGCTGTTGAGCTCGACCGGATTGGCCAGCACCTGCGCGGTCGTATAGGCCGTCGGCGCCGTCGGCAGCACCAGCGCGTCGATATTGGTGAAGGTGCGCTCGGCGATCTTGCGCAGGCCCTGCAGACGATAGAGCGCGGAGAAGGTGTCCGCCGCCGTCAACCGCGCACCGGCCGCGGTGATCTCGCGCGTCACGGGATGGATGGCATCCGGCGCGGACGCCAGCAGGTCGCGGATCACGAGATAGCGCTCCGTGACCCACGGTCCCTCGTAGAGCAGTCGGGCCGTCTCATAGAACGGCTCGAGGTCGAACTCGACGAGCGTTGCCCCAAGCGCGGTCCAGCGCTTCAGCGCCTCGGCGTAAGCCGCTTCCGCCTTCTTGTCGCCGAAGAAGATCAACTGTCCGCTGCGCGGCACGCCCAGGCGCAGGTTTGCCGGAAGCGGGGTGATCGCGCCAAGCGGCCGGTCGCGCGAGAACGGATCGGCCTGATCGGGACCTGCCATCACGGAGAGCGCCAGCGCGGCGTCGTCCACGGTCAGGGCGAACACCGAGATACAGTCGAGCGTCCGGCACGCCGGCACCAGGCCAGCGGTCGAAATCATGCCGAGGCTCGGCTTGAGACCGACGATGTTGTTGAGCATCGCCGGCACGCGGCCGCTGCCGGCGGTGTCGGTACCTAACGACAGTGGCACCAGCCCAGCGCCGACGGCGGCGGCCGATCCCGAGCTTGATCCGCCGGGAATGAGGTCATCGCGGATCGCGTTCCTGGGGATGCCGTAGGGCGAGCGCACGCCGACAAGGCCGGTCGCGAACTGGTCGAGATTGGTCTTGCCGATGATGATCGCGCCGGCGGCGCGCAGCCGCGCAACCGCGGTCGAATCGTGTGTCGGGATGTACGAGAAGGCCGGGCACGCCGCGGTGGTCGGAAATCCCAGCGCGTCGATATTGTCCTTCACCACCACCGGCACGCCATAGAGCCGCAGGCTGGCGGCCTCCTTGGTGGCGAGCTTCTCGGCCTCGGCGATCGCGTCCTTTTCGTCGCGCAGGCTGATGAAGACGGCGGGATCATTGTGGTCGCGGACGCGCTGATAGGTGCGTGCGACCGTCTGCGCCGGCGTGAGCGTGCCCGCGCGATGCGCGGCCACGATCGCGGCGATCGTTTCAGGCTGCTCAGCCCCCATTTCAGCCTTCATGGCGACAAATCTCCGGCTACGTCTCTTCACCCCGATCGAAGCAAGCGATGTGCCATTGTGTACAGAATCCGGGCAGGACAAGTGCTGCGGATATTACCGAGAGATCAGTGGCTTGTGGGATATTTCGAGCGCTGGCGGAGCTTCGTGTCAGCGCCCTGTTACGAGCATTTGCGCAAATAATGGGCAGCTCAACGGGCCTGAGCTTGCGCCCCAACAATTGTCATGGCCAACATGCAGGCCAACGTGGTCCGCGACGAGGCTGCGGCCGATCCCGGCTTCCGGGCGAGGAGGAAACCATGACAACCGCCCCTCGCGGTGATGCTGCGAGCCTGTTCGCGACACCCAGAACCGTTGCCGAGCATCGCGCCGACGGCAGCATCGTGCTGCGCTCGCCCGAGCCGCTGCGCGATGGCGCGCGCTGCATCGGCGACTGGCTGGAGCAATGGGCGCGGCAGAGGCCCGATACGATTTTCCTCGCCGAGCGCAGCAGTGCCGAATTGCCATGGACCACCGTCACCTACGCGCAGGCGCTGCGCCAGGTGCGCGCGGCAGCGTCCTGGATTCTGGCGCAAGGTCTCAGTCCGGAGCGCCCGCTCGCGATCCTCTCCGACAACAGCATCGATCACGCGCTGCTGGCACTGGCGGTTCAGCATGTCGGCGTGCCCTCGGCGGCGATCTCGCCGGCCTATTCCCTGATGTCAAAGGACTTTGACAAGCTCAAGAGCATGATCACGCTGCTGGAGCCGGGCGCCATCTATGTTTCCGCGACGAGGCCGTTTGCGGCGGCGCTGGCCGCGATCAAGCCTCTGCATAGCGCGCGGATCATCAGCGGCAATGCAGACGATGCCGATGCGCTGGCCTTCCGCACCATCGCGGCAACGCCCGAGAGCGCCGACGTCGCAAAGGCCTTCGCCGCGGTGACGCCCGCGACGATCGCAAAGCTCCTGTTCACTTCGGGCTCGACCGGCACGCCGAAGGCGGTCATCAACACCCAGCGCATGCTGACGTCCAGCCAGCAGGCCAAGGCCCAGACGTGGACCTTTCTCGAACAGGCGCGCGAGGATCTCGTCATTCTCGACTGGCTGCCCTGGAGCCATACGTTCGGCGCCAACCACAATTTCAATCTCGTGCTGCGCAACGGCGGCTCGCTCCATATCGACGGCGGCAAGCCGGCGCCCGGCCTGTTTGCGGCGTCACTCGCCAATCTCAGAAGCGTGATGCCGACGGTCTATTTCAACGTGCCGCGCGGCTTCGACATGTTGATCACGGCGCTGCGCGCAGACGAGGAGCTGTGTCGCCGCTTCTTCAGCGAGGTGAAATTCGCCTTCTACGCGGGGGCTGCGCTGCCGCAGAATCTCTGGGACGCGCTGGAAGAACTTTCCGTCAAGACTGTTGGCCGCGCGATGCCGATGGTCTCGGCGTGGGGCTCGACCGAGACGTCGCCGCTGGCGACCGACTGCCATTTCCTCGCGGAGCGCTCGGGCAATATCGGCGTGCCCATCCCCGGCACCGAATTGAAACTCGTGACCTCCGGCGACAAGCTGGAGGTGCGCGTGCGCGGCCCCAACGTCACGCCGGGCTATTGGAAGGCGCCGGAGCTGACCAGGCAGGCGTTTGACGACGAGGGCTTTTATCTCATTGGTGATGCCGTGAAGTTCGCCGATGCGAACCAGCCTGAGCGCGGCCTGTTCTTCGATGGCCGTGTCGCGGAGGACTTCAAGCTCAATTCCGGCACCTGGGTCAGCGTCGGCACGCTGCGCCTCGCCGGCATCGCCGCGCTGGCGCCGCTCGCGCAGGACATCGTCGTCACCGGCCATGGCGGCGACGAGGTGCGTTTCCTGGTGTTCCCGAACATCGCCGCGTGCCGCGCGCATGCCGGTTTGCCCGAGACCGCGAACCTGAACGAATTGCTCGCGCATGACAAGGTCAGAGCCGCGATCGCGCAGGGTCTGGCGAAACTCAAGCAACACGGCGCCAACTCCTCCGGCCACGCCACGCGCGCCCTGCTGCTCGTCGAGCCGCCATCGGTGGACGGCGGTGAGATCACCGACAAGGGCTACATCAACCAGCGCGCGGTGCTGACGCGCCGCGCCGATGCGGTAGCGCGGTTGGATGACGATGTCTCGGGTGAGTGGATCGGTCTGTAGCAGTTGAAACGGCAGCTCTTCGCGTAGGTGGGCGGCCGTAGGCCTCCTCTCGCAATGACGGGCTGAAAACAGCTCGCCGTTAGGCCAGCCAACCTGCCGCATTATCCTGCATGATTCTTTTGTTGCCTAAGCAACTAATTTATGCGAACCGTTCCAACCAAGGATGACGGCGGGAGGAACCGCCGCGTCGGATTCTGGAGGAAGCAATGCTCGGCAGAGAGAGTGCCGCCGGCGAATGCTGGCGCATGCCTGGACATGAGAGAGGTCCGCGTACCGCGCGTGCTCCGTCAGGTCTCGGTGCTGCCGGTCACCGCGCCGAGATTTTCGTGCAGGCGGCGCAACAGCTCGATCAGCACCTCGCGCTCGTCCTTGTCCAGGCAGGACAACAGGCGCCGTTCGCGCTCGAATGCGGCGACGATCACCTTGTCATGGATGGCGCGGCCCTTCGCCGTCAGCGCGATCGAATGGGTGCGCCCGTCGTTGGGATCGGTGCGGATCGAGATCAGCCCCCGCTTTTCCAGACCAGCCAGCGTCCGGCTCACCGGGCCCTTGTCGAAACCAATGACGTGGCAGATGCGCGAGGCGGGAATGCCGGGCTCGATCGCCAGCAGCGACATGATCCGCCATTCCGTGACGTTGACGCCGAACTCTCGCTGATAGAACGCGGTGGCGCTGTTCGAGAGCTTGTTGGCGATGAAGGTGATGAACGCGGGGACGTAGCGGTCGAGATCGAGCGTCGGTCCCGTGTCGGCGGGCGCAGGTTTTTGGCGGGCTCTGGTCGAAGACGGCGGCATGTCGGGATTCTGTCTCGCGGCGTGTCTGGAGACCTAAAGGTAAGCGCGGCCCTTTCACAAGATCAAAATGAGGGGGGACTTCAATGAGCACTTCCAGCTCCCCGGAAATCAACGGTTCGTCGGCCGCCCCGCATCTCGACGTCGATCCCTTCGCGATGGAGTTTTTTGCCGACCCCTATCCCACGCATGAGCTGCTGCGAGAGGCGGGACCGGTCGTCTATCTCGACAAGTGGAACGTCTATGGCGTGGCGCGCTATGCCGAAGTTCATGCCGTGCTGAACGATCCCGCGACCTTCTGCTCCAGCCGCGGCGTCGGCCTGTCCGACTTCAAGAAGGAGACGCCGTGGCGGCCGCCAAGCCTGATCCTCGAAGCCGATCCACCCGCGCACGCCCGCACCCGCGCCGTGCTCTCGAAGGTGCTGTCGCCGACGGTGATGAAGGGGCTCCGCGACCGCTTTGCCGCGGCAGCGGAAGAGCGTGTGGACGCTTTGCTGGAGAAGCGCAGCTTCGATGCCATCACGGACCTCGCCGAAGCCTATCCGCTGTCGATCTTCCCGGATGCGCTCGGGCTGAAGCCTGAGGGACGCGAGAATCTCATTCCCTATGCGAGCGTGGTGTTCAACGCCTTCGGCCCGCCGAACCAGTTGCGCAACGAGGCGATCGCGCGCTCGGCGCCGCACCAGGCCTATGTTACCGAGCAGTGCCAGCGGGACAACCTCACGCCCGGCGGCATCGGCGCCTGCATCCACGCTCATGTCGACGAGGGTGCCATCACCGCGACCGAAGCGCCGCTGCTGGTGCGTTCGCTGCTGTCGGCGGGCCTCGACACCACCGTCAACGGCATCGGTGCAGCGGTCTACTGTCTCGCGCGCTTCCCGGAGCAGTGGCAGCGCTTGCGCGGCGATTTCACGCTGGCGCGCAACGCTTTCGAGGAGGCCGTCCGTTTTGAAAGTCCGGTGCAGACCTTCTTCCGCACGACAACGCGCGAGGTCGATCTGTCAGGCGCGACTATCGGTGAGGGCGAGAAGGTGTTGATGTTCCTGGCGGCTGCCAATCGCGATCCGCGGCGCTGGGACAAGCCGGACAGCTACGACGTCACCCGCCGCACGTCGGGCCATGTCGGCTATGGCTCAGGTATTCACATGTGCGTCGGTCAGCTGGTCGCGCGGCTCGAAGGCGAGACAATGCTCGCGGCTCTGGCCCGCCGGATCGCGAAGATCGAGATCACGGGCGAGCCACAGCGCCGTTTCAACAACACGCTGCGCGGGCTCGACAGCCTGCCTGTAACCATCACGCCGGGCTGACGCTGCCGGCATCGCAAATAATCAATACGACAGGGGAGGGACCAATGAAGAACTTGAAGTGGACGCTTGCGCTGGCCGCGAGCCTGATTGGCGGCGCGGCAAATGCCGAGATCTCCGACAATGTCGTGCGCGTCGGCGTGCTCAACGACATCTCCGGCATCTTCCAGGATACCAACGGCATGGGCTCGGTCGAGGCCGCGCGCATGGCCGCTGAGGACTTCAACGGCGGCGGCAAAGGCATCAAGGTCGACATCGTCTACGCCGATCACCAGAACAAGGCCGATGTCGGCAACGCCATCGCGCGCAAATGGCTCGATGTCGAGGGCGTCGACGCCATTGTCGACGTGCCGAATTCGGCGGTCGGCCTCTCCATCAACACGCTGCTGCGCGGCAGCCGCATGACGTTTCTCGCATCATCTACCGCGAGCTCCGATCTCACCGGCAAGGCCTGCTCGCCCAACACCATCCAGTGGGTCAACGACGCCTGGGCGACCGGCAACACCACGGCGGCCGCGATGATGTCGCGCGGCGGCAAGGACTGGTATTTCCTCACGGTCGATTACGCGCTCGGCAAGGGCATCGAGGCGGAAGCCCAGAAATACATCGAGGCGCATGGCGGCAAGGTGTTGGGCTCCAGCAAGCATCCGCTCGGCACGTCCGACTTCGCGTCGTTCCTGTTGCAGGCGCAGGGCTCCAAGGCCCAGGTGATCGGGCTCGCCAATGCCGGCGGCGACACCATCAACGCGGTGAAGCAGGCGGCCGAGTTCGGGATCCAGCAGGGCGGACAAAAGCTCGTCGCCTTCCTGCTCTTCATCAACGACGTCCACGGCATGGGCATCAAGGTCGCGCAAGGGCTCCAACTCATGGAGGCCTTCTACTGGGACATGAACGACGACACCCGCGCCTTCGCCAAGCGGTTCGCGGCGCGGCCCGGCATGAACGGCAAGATGCCGAGCGGCAACCAGGCCGGGGTCTATGCCTCCACGCTCGCTTATCTCAACGCGGTCGCCGCCACCGGCAGCGACAATGCCAAGGATGCCGTGCCCGAGATGAAGAAGTTCAAGGGCAAGGACAAATTGTTCGGCGACACCACGATCCGCCAGGACGGCCGCGTCGTGCATCCGATGTATCTGTTCGAGGTGAAGAAGCCGGAGGAGTCGAAATATCCGTACGATTATTACAAGCTGGTTTCGACGATCTCTGCGGAGCAGGCGTTCCGCCCGCTGGCGGAAGGCGGCTGTGAGCTGGTGAAATAGGGGCGGCGAGCGCGCCTCACTTAACCTCTCCCCGTAAGAACGGGGAGAGGGAGAAGAAGCCCTACACCACCTTACTACTTCCCTGCGTGATCAGCCGGGCGGCGCGCTGGTCGCGGGCGTAGATCCAGAGCCAGCTCAGCGCGACGCTGAGGCGGTGGCGCAAGCCGATCAGGAAGTAGATGTGGGCAATGCCCCAGATCCACCACGCGATGGTGCCGCGCAGCTTGATGCGGCCGAAGTCGATCACCGCGAGCCGCTTGCCGATCTGCGCGAGGCTGCCGGAGTGCTTGTAGCGGAACGGGCCGGTCGGCTCTTTGCGCAGCCGGGCCTTGATGGTCTCGGCCACGTGACGGCCCTGCTGCTTGGCGGCGGGCGCGATGCCGGGCACGGGCTTGCCGTCCCAGGCGTTGATCAAAACGGTATCGCCGATCGCAAAGATTTCGGGATGACCGGGGATCGTAAGATCGTCTTCGACCTGCACGCGCCCGGCACGATCGGCCGGTGCGCCCAGCCACTCGGCCGCGGGCGAGGCGCGCACGCCGGCGGCCCAGATTCGTGTCTTGGCTTCGAGCAGTTTGCCGCCGAACACCACGCCCTCGCGATTGATCTCGGTGACGGCCTGTCCGAGCACGACCTCGACACCGATTTTCTCCAGCGAGGCCTGCGCGTAGGCCGAAAGGTCATCGGGGAAGCCTGCGAGCACGCGCGGACCCGCCTCGATCAGCACCACGCGCGCCTTGTTGGTGTCGATGTTGCGGAAGTCGGCGGGCAGTGTGTGATGCGCCATCTCCGCGATGGTACCGGCGAGCTCGACGCCGGTGGGGCCGGCGCCGACGATGACGAAAGTCAGCCGCGCCGCGCGCTTTTCCGGATCGGTCTCGCGCTCGGCGCGCTCGAACGCCACCAGGATGTGACGGCGCAGCGTCGTCGCGTCCTCCAGCGTCTTCAGGCCCGGCGCAAACTGCTCCCATTCGTCGTGGCCGAAATAGGCGTGCCGCGCACCGGTGGCGAGCACCAGCGTGTCGTAAGGCACCTCGCTGCCGTCGTCGATCAGCACGCAACGCCTGTCGGCATCGACGCCGCTGACGGTCGCAAACAGCGTCGTCACATCGCGCCGGTCGCGCATCAGGTGCCGGACCGGCCATGCGATCTCGCTGGTGGCGAGCGAGGCGGTCGCGACCTGGTAGAGCAGCGGTTGAAACAAATGATGGTTGCGGCGGTCGATCAGCGTGATCTCGACCGGGCTGCCGGCGAGCCGGTAGGTCGTCTCCAGCCCGCCGAAGCCGGCTCCGACGATGACGACGCGATGCGGTGTCGTGGTCATGATGCGCCCCTCCGAATCTCGCGGCTCTATCCTCATCTAAACGCTGATCGGGCGCCGCGGTCCAATAGCCGTCATCAATCGCTGGATAGGCCTGACGTATCGATATCCCGCGAAAAAGCGCCGCAGCCCTCGCCGAAGTGAGTAGAACTATATTTCTTGCCATTAACGATCGGGGCGAAATATGGTGCAGGGCGGGCGCTGAGCCATTGGCGGCGCGACAGATTTTGCGTTCAATAGAGATGACCCGGGGCGGCAATCACCCCGCTTCCGGGCATAATAATATGGAGGGGAGTGGTTATGAGGACGGCATTCTGGCTGGCGGGCGCAGCGGCGCTGGTGCTGGCAGGCCCGGCATCCGCCGGCGACACCATCAAGATCGGATTCGTTTCGACCTTCAGCGGCCCGACCGCCGTGATCGGCAACGACATGCGCAACTCGTTCGAGCTCGCGCTGGATCACATCGGCCGCAAGATGGACGGCAAGCCGGTCGAGGTGATTTACGAGGACGACGGACAGAAGCCCGACGTCGGCAAGCAGAAGACCGAGAAGCTGGTGCAGTCCGACAAGGTCGACTTCATCGTCGGCTACATCTGGTCGAACGTGCTGCTGGCCTCGCTCAAGACCGCCGTGGATTCGCAGACCATCCTGATCTCGGCCAATGCCGGTCCGTCGCAGCTCGCCGGCGAGCTCTGCTCGCCTTATGTGTTCTCGACCTCCTGGCAGAACGACCAGACGCCGGCCGCCATGGGCCTCTACATGAACCAGAAGGGCGTCAAGAGCGTCTTCCTGATCGGCCCGAACTACGCCGCCGGCAAGGACATGCTCGCGGGCGTGAAGAGCACGTTCAAGGGCGAGGTCAAGGGCGAGGAATACACGGTCTGGCCGAGCCAGCTCGACTTCTCCGCCGAGCTCTCCAAGGCGCGCGCCTCGGGTGCCGAGTCGATCTTCGTGTTCTATCCCGGTGCAGCCGGCGTGCAGTTCCTCAACCAATATGCGCAAGCCGGGCTGAAGAGCACGATGCCGCTCTACACGGCGTTCACCGTCGACGAGCTGTCGCTGCCGCTGCAAAAGGAGAACGCGCTCGGCGTTCCCGGCGCGCAGGAATGGGTGAATGATCTGCCCAACGAGCAGAACAAGCGCTTCGTCGCCGACTATCGCAAGAAGTACCCCGGCCTGCGCCCGACCTATTACGGCGCGCAAGCCTATGACGCGGCCCAGCTCATCAACAGCGCGGTGGTCGCGGTGAAGGGCGACACCAGCAAGAAGGACGCGATGAAAGCCGAGATGGAGAAGGCCAACTTCAAGTCGCTACGCGGCCCCTTCAAGTACGGCAAGAACCACATCCCGGTGCAGAACTTCTATCTTCAGGACGTGGTCAAGGACGGCGAAGGCCAGCTCTCGCTGAAGACGGTCGCGACCATCGTTGAAAACGACCAGGATCGCTTCCACGACAAATGCGCGATGAAGTGAGCTGATTGCTTCTCCCTCTCTCCGTTCTTGCGGGGAGAGGGAACGGGTCAGGGGCGGCCTTTACGAGTTGTCCTGTCGCCGCACACTCACAGTCCCTCCACGTCATTGCGAGCGCAGCGAAGCAATCCAGAATCCTTCCGTGGAAAGACTCTGGATTGCTTCGTCGCTTCGCTCCTCGCAATGACGGCTCTCGGTAGAGACTACACCCGCGGCATGCTCACAGGCCGCACCTCGCGCGCTTGCGCCGCGAGCCTGATCCCGGCATTGGCCGCGCCGAAGCCCTGATAATCCCGTCGCTCCACGATCTCGAAGAAGAAACGCTCGTCGAAGATGTGGGTGTAGACCTGAAAGAACTCCCCGTCGCCTTCGCGGTCGTAGAGAATGTGGTTGGCGCGCAGCTGCGCCATCAGCTCGGGCGCGAGGTCGTATTTGGCTTCGATGTCGTCGTAGTAATTATCCGGGATATCCAGGAAATCCGCGCCGCGCTTGCGCATCTCCGCGACCGCCGCAAAAATGTCCCGGCACGTGAACGCGACGTGCTGCACGCCCGAGCCGAAAAACTCGGAGATGAAGCGGGCCGGCAGCGTGCGGTTGGCGGATGAGCCGTTGAGCACGAAGCGCAGGCTCTGGTCGCCGTTGACGACGGCCTGGCTTTGCACGAGGCCCCTGGGATCGGCGATCTCCATCTGCGGCAGCCGCTCGAGGTCGAGGATGCCGGTGTAGAACAGCAGCCAGGACAGCATCTCGTCATAGGGCATCGACTGCGCGATGTGATCGACGGCCAGCAGGGCGTCCGCGCGAGCGTCGCTCGGAATTTGTTCGAAATCCGTGTCCCAGTTCTTGCCGGCTTGGTCGAGGAAATACAGCAGGCTGCCGCCGACGCCGTGGATTGCGGGAATCTCGAGCTCGCCCGGTCCGACAGGCTGGTAGAAGGTGCGCGCTTTCAGTGTTTCGGCGCGCTGCATGACGAGGCCGGCATTGTCGACGTCGAGCGCAATGGCGCAGACGCCGGGGCCGTGCGTCACGTAGTGCGAATGCGCAAAGCCGTCGGTCTCGGAGTTGACGACGAGCTCGACCTTGCCTTGCGACCAGCGCTCCACCGCCTTGCTGCGATGCTTGCCGGTCTTGCGGAAACCGAGTTGCGCGAGCAGGCGGGCGAGTTCGCCGGCCTTGGTTTCGTTGACGGCAAACTCGATGAAGCCCGTGCCGCGACTTCTGGGCTTCGGCACCAAGGGCTCGCTGGTGAGCTTTGGCCAATCCGGTGCAAGCTGGTCTTCCAGCAGGATCAGCGAACGCAGGCCGTCGACCGCGGTCTGCACGGCCGAGCCGGCGCGGAATTGGTCGTTGAAGATCTCCAGCGACAGCGGTCCGGCATAGCCGGTTGCCGCGATCGCCGCCATGAACTCGCCGACCGACAGGTCGCCCTGACCGGGAAAGGAGCGGAAGTGCCGGCTCCACGACAAGATGTCGAGCTCGAGCTTCGGCGCGTCCGCAAGCTGGATCAGGAAGATCTTGTCGCCGGGGATCGAGGCCATCGCGCGGACTGGAAAGCCGGGGGCCAGTGCGTGAAAGCTGTCGAGGATGACACCGATCGCGGGGTGTTCGGCGCGCCGCACGATTTCCCATGCATCGCGGTAGTCGTTGACGTGGCGTCCCCAGGCCAATGCCTCGTAGCCGACCCGCAAAGATCGTTTGGCCGCGCGCTCGCCAAGCTCGCGAAAATCATCCGCGGCACGGTCGATGCCGCCGAGCGAGGCCGGCGACACGTTGGAGCAGATCAGCAGCAGATCGGTCCCGAGCTCCTGCATCAGGTCGAACTTGCGTTCGGCGCGGGCAAAGTTGCGCGAACGCTGCGGCTCCGGCATGCCCTCGAAATCGCGGAACGGCTGAAACGCGCAGATCTCGAGATTGAGGTCCTTGCAGAGTTTTGCGATGTCGCGCGGGCCGGCGCCGAACGACAGTAGATCGTTCTCGAAAATCTCGACCGCGTCGAAGCCTGCAGACGCGATGGCGCGGAGCTTCTCGTCAAGGGCGCCGGAGAGAGAGACCGTTGCGATCGAGCGTTTACTCATGCTGCGTTGTCCTCCATCGCGCCGCCCAGGAACAATTGTCCGATGCGGGGATCATTCAAAATGCGCTTCGCGCCGTCGATCATCCGGGTCTGGCCGAGCTCGAGCACGATGCCGATGTCGGATATCTCCAGCGCCGAGCGTGCGTTCTGCTCGATCATCAGAATGGTGACACCGCGGTCGCGCAGGCTCTTCAGGATGTCGAAAGTCTGCTGCACCATCAGTGGCGACAGGCCGATTGAGGGCTCGTCGATCAGCACGAGCTTCGGTTCGAGCAGCAGCGAGCGGGCGATTTCGAGCTGTTTCTGCTCGCCGCCGGACAGCGTGGAGGCCTGCTGCGTCGATTTCCGCCGTAGCGCCGGGAACAGGTCGAGCGCGGCCTCGATCCTGCTCCGCAGGTCGATGCCCTTGCCGGCGGAAACGCCGCCGAGCTCGATATTGTGGCGCACCGACAGTTCGGGAAAGATGTTGCGGCCCTGCGGCACGTAGCAGATGCCGGCATTGAGCAGCGCGCGCTGGCCCAAATGGGTGACGTCGCGGCCGGCGAAGTTGATCTTGCCCTCGCGCAGCTTGAGCAGGCCGAAGATCGCCTTGAACACGGTGGACTTGCCGGCGCCGTTCGGGCCGATGATGGTGGTGATGGTGGCCTGCGGCACCGCGAAGGTGGTGCCGTTCAGGATCGTCATCTTGCCGTAGCCGCCGACGAGATTGTGAACCGAGAGGATCGGATCGCTCATGGCTGGTTCCTCAATGTCCTAGATAGGCTTCGATCACGGCGGGGTTCTTTCGGACCTCGTCGGGCCGTCCCATTGCCAGCACCTTGCCTTCCGCCATCACCATCACGCGCGAGCACAGCGACATCACGAATTCCATGTTGTGCTCGATCACGACGAAGGTGGCATTCTTCTCGCGGTTGATCGCGACCAGGCGGTCCTTCAGGTCAGCGAGCATCGACGGGTTGACGCCGCCGGCGGGCTCGTCGAGCAGCACCAGCCGCGGTCCGCCCATGAAGGCCATGGCGGCGTCGAGCAGTTTTTGCTGGCCATAGGAGAGCCCGCCGGCCGGCTCGTCGGCGAGATGATCGAGCTTGAAAAACCCGATCATCTGGTTGGCGGCCTCCGTCAGTCCGGCATCGGAGCGGCCGACCAGGCGCGAGGCCATGCTGCCCTGGTGCTCCTGTCCCGCGAGGATCAGGTTCTCGCGCACCGAGAGTTTTGGGAACACCTGCAGGAGCTGGAAGGTGCGGCTGACCCCGAGCTTGTTGAGCTCGGCGGGGCGCAAGCCTGTGACGACCTTGCCGTCGAGCTTGACCTCGCCGCCGCTCGGCGTGAGCTGGCCGAGGATGCAGTTGAACAGGGTCGACTTGCCGCAGCCGTTCGGCCCGATCAGGCCGAGGATCTCGCCTTCGCGGACGTCGAAAGAGACGCCGCCGACGGCGCTGATCCCGCCAAAGTTCTTCTTGATGTCGGTGACTTCGAGGACCGCGCTCATTGCACCGTCTCCAGCCGGGACTTTGCGACGGCGCGCTGGGCGGAGGCCACCTTGGTACGGCGTTCGGCGAGATAGCGGTCGAGGATTCCCAAGATTCCGGTCGGCGACCAGATCAGCAGCCCCATCACTGCGATCGCGTAGAGCATCAAATAATAGCCTTCGGTGAAGCGCAGCCATTCCGGCAACAGCACGGCGATCATCGCGCCGAGGAACGGACCGAGGAAGAAGCCGGCACCGCCGACGATCACCATCATCAGCAGGTCGAGCGAGAGCGACAGGTTGAACGGCACGGGATCGATATATTGCGTCAGCGGCGCATAGAGCGCGCCGGCGACGCCGCCGAGCGCGGAGCCGATCGCGAACGCCATCAGCGTATAGCGGCGCGTGTCGACGCCCAGCGACTGCGCCCGCAGCGGGTTTTCGCGGAGCGCCATGAAGGCGCGGCCCCAGGGCGAGCGGATCAGCCACCACACCGCGAGCGACACGATCGCGAGCGAGCCGAGACAGACATAGTAGAACGGCAGCGGCTTGTTGGTCGCGATGCCGAAGATGTGCGGACGCGGAATGTTGGAGATGCCGTAGATGCCGCCGGTGAGCCAGCTCTCGTTGCGAAACACCAGGAAAGCCAGCGTGGAGAAGGCGAGCGTGACGAAGGCGAGGTAGTGGTGCTGCACCCGCAGCGCGGGATAGCCGAGCACCCAGCCGACCGCGAAGCTCAAGGCGATCGCGACGACGATCGCCGCCGGCAGCGGCCAGCCATGGGTGGTCATGATCGCCGCGGCGTAAGCGCCGATGCCGACGAAGGCGCCCTGTGCCAGCGAGACCTGGCCGGCATAGCCAAGCGTGAGGTTGAGGCCCATTGCGGCGATAGCCATCACCGCCCATTGGCTCAGGATGAACAGGCCATAGCGGTTGAAGTTCATGGGGACGACGATCAGCGCAGCGATGACGATGAGGCCGAACGCGATCTTGAGAGGTTTGGCGAAGCCACTCATACGGTCCGCTCCTCGGCGCGACCGAGCAGGCCCTGCGGCCGGAACAGGATGACGGCGATCAGGAAGATCATCGGCACGGCGGCGCGGTACTGCGTCGAGACATAGGCGGCCGCGAGATTGTCGAGCACGCCGATCAGGAGACCGCCTGCGATCGCGCCGCGCACCTGATTGAACCCGCCGACGATCGCGGCGATGAAGGCAGCCTGGCCCAGCACCTCGCCGGACGTGAATTTCGCGAGATAGATCGGCGTGATCAACAGCGAGGCGAGAGCGACCAGGAACGCGTTGATCAGGAAGGTCAGGAGAATCATGCGCTCGATCGGAACGCCGATGATGCGCGCCACGGTCGGGTTCTGCGCCGCCGCCTGCATCTGGTGGCCGAGCGAGGTGCGGTTGAGAAGCGCGGTCAAGCCGAAGACGGCAACGATAGCGAGGCCGAGGACGCCGATGCTTTGCAGCGAGACGGCATGGCCGAGGATGGAGACGTCCCCGGTCGGCACGATCGAGGGGAAAGGTGAGGCTTCGGCGCTGAAGAACTGTTTTACGGCCTCCTTGAGGCCGATCGCGAGCGCCATGGTCGCGATCGCGAGCGGCAGCACGCCGTGACGCATCATCGGATCCACCAGCAGCATCTTGAAGGCGAGGCCGAGCAGGAGCATCGAGAGCAGGATGCCCAGGATGATCGCGAGCCAGAACGGCGCGCCGGCATGCATCGCCGCCAGCATCAGGAACGCCGGCAGCATCACGAATTCGCCTTGCGCGAAATTGATGGTCTGCGAGGTCTGCCACAGCAGCGTGAAGCCGACCGCGACCAGCGCATAGATCGCGCCGGTGGCAAGTCCGGCGACCAGAAGATCGAACAGATTGGACATTTTCCCCTCTCGGCGCGCTGTCTTCTCCCTCTCCCCACTCTCTTTCTTCTCCCTCCCCCCATTCTTTCGGGAAAGGGAGACGAAAGATCTCGCTCCGCAAGAAGCGGGCGAAGGGCAAAGACCTCACTTCACCTTCGGCAGCACCTGTTTCACGACCTGCTTGCCTTCGACCACTTCGACCAGAAAGCTCTGGCGATCGATGTCACCGGTGTCGCTGAAGGTGACGTCCATCAAGATGCCCGGCTCGTCCGCGGCCTTGATGGTCAGGCCATGCAGCGTGTCGGCGAACGCCTTGGAATCGACCTTGCCCATCTTGTCGGTGGCGGCCTTCACCATGTAGACCGCGAGATAGCCTTTCAGCCCGTTGTGGTCGGGCACGTAATTGTACTTCTTCGCGAACTTGTCGCGAAAGGCCTTGATCAGGTCGACCGGCGCATCGGTGGTGAGGCCGACATGGCCGCGCGCGCCGTTGGCGGCATCGCCCGCAAGCTCGATCACCTTCTGACCGATCAGCGTGGTCTCGCCCATCAGCGGCGCGGTGACGCCCTGGCGCTTCAGCTCCTTGAGGATGCGCGCGCTCTCTTCCTCGTTCAAATAGACGAACACGGCGTCGGGATTGGCGGCCTTGATCTTGCCGACGTCGGCGGCGAAATCGGCCTGGCCCGCCTCGGTGGAGAGATCGGCGACGACCTTGGAGCCGAGCCGGTCGAGCTCCTTGACGACGACATCGCGACCGCCGCGGCCAAAGTCATTGTTGACCCAGACGACGGCGACCGACTTCGCCTTCATGTCGTCGTGAATGTATTTGGCGACCTTCGGCATCGACGATTGCTGGCCGAACGAGGTGCGGAACAGGAATTTGTTTCCGCCTTGCGTCAGCTCGGCGGCTTCGCCGCCCATGATCTGCGCGATGCCGGCCTCGGCCGCCAGCGGCGCCGTCACCTTCACGGAGCCGGAATAGCCGGGTCCGAGCAGCACATAGGGCTCGGCGTCGAGCGCCTTTTGCACCTGCGCGCGCGCGACGCCCGGGTTGGATTGCGAGTCCGCATGAGTGACTTCGAGCTTGCGGCCGAGCACGCCGCCCTTGGCGTTGATCTCCTCGATCGCGAGGTCGATGCCGTTCTTCCAGTTGGTGCCGACGGTGGCGCCGCCGCCGGACAGCTCGGCGACGTCGGCGAGCTTGATCGCCTGGGCGTGGACACCGGTTGCGGTCGCGAATGCAAGCAGGGCGCCTGCCAGAATGGTCGATTTCATGGTCTCTCCTCCGATTTCTTTTGATGTTACGTGCGGCCTTGTGTCCGGCCGCTTCGGTTACGCTGCGTGATAGGTCGGGCTTCGTGCCGCCATCACCTCGTCGAATGCCTCTCCCATGATCTCGGTGGATGGGGCAAGGCCAGTGAACAGTTCGAAAGCGTCGGCGGCCTGGTAGATCGCAAGCTCCCGGCCGGTCATGATCCGTGCGCCCTTGGCTTGGGCAGCCGCCAGCAGCGGCGTGATCAGCGGCGAATAGACTGCGTCGGCGACCCACAGGTTTTGACGCAACAGCGTCGGCGCGACCGGCGTTTCCCGGTTCGGCAGCATGCCGACCGGCGTGCCGTTGACGAGGCCCGTTGCGCCGTCGAGCGCGTCCTCGACGCTCGCGGCGACCCTGGCGCCACCCTGCTTGACGAGCAGTGTGGCGAGTTTTTCGGCGCGTGCCGGCTCGCTGTCGAAGATGCGGATGTCGGCCACGTCAAGGCTCGCCAGCGCAAAGGCGATCGCCTTGCCGACGCCGCCGGTGCCGATCACGGCGACCGCGTTTCCAGAGGCCGCCAGCAGCGGCGCGACGGCGCGCGCAAAGCCCGTCGTGTCGGTGTTGTGGCCGATCAGCCGGCCGTTGCTGGCGACGACGGTGTTGACCGCCCCCATCGCGGCTGCACCCGGTGCCAGTTCATCGAGCAGCGGGACCACTGCCTCCTTGTAGGGAAAAGTGACGTTGACGCCGGCAAAGCCGAGCCGCCGCACGCCTTCCAGCATCAGCCGGAGCCCGGCCGCATCGGCGCCGGCCACTTCGATGAGCTGATAATGTCCGCGCAGGCCAAGCCCCTCCGCGGCGCGCTCATGCATGGCAGGGGAGGCGGAATGCGCGATGGGTGCGCCGATCAGGCCGGTCAGGAGTTTTTTGGATGCGGCAGGTCCGCGCTTTGACATGGTTCGCTATCGTCTCGTTGGGAGCGTTTGGTCCCGGCCATTAGCGGGGAAATCCGCCCAATTCCAAGGGGCTTCCACCAGGGACGATAGCCTTTCTTCGGCCTAACACAATTACCCTCTTGTCCTGCAAACCTAACGTAATGTTATCTCTTCCGCCGTGGCGGCGCGGCCCTGCTTTTGCCCCGCGACGGCTCGACCGCGCGCATCTCCGCGCGCAGGGCCTCGATGAAATACTCGACATGAAGCGACAGCGGCGCGCCGCGCTTCACCGCGATATAGGTGTCGAATCGCGTCGGCTCGGTGATCTTGATCAGCTCGATGCCGGGATAGCCGCCATGGGCCACCGTGAACTGGTCGATGATGGCGATGCCGAGACCCGCCTTCACCAGCGCGCAGACCGTGGTGCCGAAGCGGGCGCGGATGGTGATGTTGTACTCGAGGCGGTGGCGCGCGAAGATCTCGGCCATGATCCGCCCGTAGGGATCGTTGGGATCGATGCCAATCAGCGGATAGCGGGTGATCTCGGCGGCGGAGACCTGCTTGCGGCCGGCGAGCTCGTGGCCCGGCGGCACGATGCAATAGAGCTCGCCGGAGGCGAGCGGCATGAAGTCGAGTCCGGAATGCTCCAGGCGGTAGCTCATCGCCACGCACTCGCCGCGGCCGAGCATGAGATAGTCGATGGCTTCCTCGAGCTTGAGGATGTTGATGTCAATGCCCAAATCCGGATAGCGCCGCCGGACCCGCTCGATTGCGCGCGGCACCATGACTTGCGAAATGCTCGGCACCGAGCCGATGCGCAATTCCGACAATCCGCCGCGTCCGATCTTGGAGATGATCTCGGAGAGGTCGTCGACCTTCTTGTAGACGCCGTTGATCTGCTCGAAGATGTTCTCGGCTTCCGGCGTCGGGAAATAGCGGCCGTTCTGGCGCTGAAAGAAGCGGATGCCGAGCGAGCGCTCGGTGTATTTGACGAGGCGGCTGATGCCCGGTGCCGAAACGTTCAGCAGCTTCGCCGCGCCGCCGATCGTGCCCGTCACCATCACGGCACGGATCACTTCAACCTGGCGCAGCGTCATCATGTCTTGGGCATCCAAAAGATAATCGTGGTCGGCGCTGCCTTTCCCTCTCCCCTTGTGGAGGCGGGTGGACCGCCGCGATAGGGCGAGACGGGTGAAGGGTTCTCTCCCCGCGCGAGCCTCGCGCATTTGAACGCGTGGAAACAACCCCTCATCCGGCGCCATAGCCGATCCGAAGCATCGGCGTTTTGTTTTAAGAACGGCGGCCGAAGGCCGCCTACGCCACTTCTCCCACAAGGGGAGAAGGAAGGAAACATTCGCGTTCGGTTGTTCGGTTCAGATCAGAGCAAGCCATGGCACCGAACGGACCGTTCGTGCGCTCACAGCAATTGCGTGCTAGCTCGCCGGTCCGTCCGGCGAGGCGCTCTCGGCCGGCTTGCTGCGCTCGCTTTGCAGCACCCCGCGCGCGAACTCGATGATCTTCTGCTTGTTTGCCGTTTCGCGGACGGCGAAAAATACGCGGTTGAGTTCCAGGCCGAGCACGCTGTTGAGGGCGATGTCCTCGTCTTCCATCGTGGTTTCCCCGCTTCAGACATTATAGGTGTAACTTGACGTCACTTCTTCCACAAGTAGATTAAGCCTTCGGGGTCAAAGGGATACCGGGAAACTACGGAAGCGCTGAATTGAGGCAGTCGCCAGGACGTGCTATAGCGATAACGAGGGTCAGGAAACGCACCGATGTCCGCCGTGGATTATGGCCGGGAAGCGCTCGACTTCATTGAGGGGCTTGGAGCCTATACCAAGGTTCCGGACGCCATGGATGCGCTTGCGACCGCGTTCGGGCGCTACGGCTTCGAGCACATCATCGTAACCGGCTTGCCGAATCCCGATCAGCGTTTTTCCCAGATGGTGCTCGCCAAGAAGTGGCCGGCGGAGTGGTTCAGCCTCTATACCCAAAAAGGCTACGACCGCGTCGATCCCGTGATCCGCAAATGCCGGCAGACGGTGAACCCTTTCGAGTGGTCCGAGGCGCCGTACGATCCGGAACTGGAGCCGGGCGCGGTGGAGGTGATGCGGCGCGCTGCCGATTTCCGTATGTCGCGCGGCTTCGTCGTGCCGATCCACGGATTGACCGGCTACGAGGCCGGCGTCTCGCTCGGTGGCGTTCACCTCGATCTCAATGCGCGCAGCAAGCCGGCGCTGCACCTGATCGGGATGTACGGCTTCGATCACATTCGCCGCTTGCTCGATCCGGCGCCGCATCGATCGATGCGCCTTACCCCGCGCGAGCGCGAGGTGCTCGCCTGGGCCTCGCAGGGCAAGTCGGCTTGGGAAATCGGCGAGATCCTGCACATCACTCAGCGCACCGCCGAAGAGCATCTCGCAACTGCCGCGCGCAAACTTGGTGCCGTCAACCGGACGCATGCGGTTGCGATCGCAATCCGCCACAGAATCATCACCCCCTGAAATCCGCGCCTACTGGGAAATTTCCCAATAGTCGCTTTGGCCGTTTTCCGTGAGTGTTCCCCTTATTTCGAACAATGGGGGAATAAATGATTCATGTGATTTCTGCCGCCAACCGGCACCTCTACGAGGACGTTCTCGAGCAACATTTCAGGGTGCGTCACGAGATTTTTGTCGAGGAGCGGAAATGGGAGGCGCTGCGCAAGCCCGATGGCCGCGAGGTCGATACCTACGACAATGAGGACGCGGTCTACCTGCTGGCGCTCGAAAATCGCCGGGTGCTCGGCGGCTCCCGCCTCTATCCTACCACCAAGCCGACGATGATGAGCGAGGTCTTCCCGCATCTCGCCGCGGTGCGCGGTTGCCCCTCCAACCCGCTGGTATGGGAGTGGTCACGTTTCTTCGTTTCGCGCGAGCGCCGCGACGGCGCGTTCAATTGGCAATTGATGGCAGCGGCGCAGGAGTTCTGTCTCGATCAGGGCATCGAGCGTCTCTCTCTTGTGATGGAGACCTGGTGGCTGCCGCGCTTCCACGAGATCGGATTCATCGTCGCGCCGCTGGGATTGCCGGCGCTGGTCGAAGATTCCTGGACGATGGCGGCCACGATCGAGATCCGTCAGGAGTCGCTGGATGCCGTGTGTAACCGTATCGGGACGACAAACGTCGTCCAACAGGACGGTCCGCGTATCGACTGCATCGCCCTTGCCAACCTCTGCGGCCTCGCTGCCGCGCAACGAAAGAGCGCCTGAGATGTCGAACATGATGCGGGACAGCCAGATCATGGCGCAGATCAAAGACGAAAATCTCGGCTACATGTCCGACATGGCGCTCGAACTCGCGCAGATGGCGGAAGACACCGGATTGGCGACGCTCGCCTATCTGTTCCGGATGGCGGCGCTGGAGGCCTCGACAGCCAATAGCGTGCTTGCCGAGCCGGATGACCTTCCCCGGCAGATGACGTCGCACTAGGCGTCTCCATCCATACGTTGCGACGAATTTCACACCCTCTCTCCGGGAACGGAGGGAGGGTGATCCGTTTGGGTGCGGCAGGTTGACCCATCCTGCGCGGCAGTCTTCTTGCAGGGCAAATTACAGGGCCAGGATCGATCGGATGCATCGGCATGCAACAAAGTGCATGTTGGGTGTCGAATCGCTCTTGCCTCGGAACGATACTGCCATTACCCATTTTTCCGCCTTGTACAGGCAGGGGGAGCTCTTTCACTGATGGCGACCGTGTTCGAACATCGGCGCGAACCTGCGTGCGCCTGAAAGAGTTTTGATGCTGCTCGTCGTCGAACAGTTCTTGAACGGTTTGCAGTTCGGCCTGCTGCTGTTCCTGCTCGCCGCCGGCCTGACGCTGGTGTTCGGGATCATGGATCTCGTCAACCTCGCGCACGGCTCGCTCTACATGATGGGCGCCTATTTCGCCGCGACCTTCGCAGCCTGGACCGGCAGCTTCCTGCTCGGCGCGCTTTTGGCACTCGGCGCGACGCTCGTGCTCGGCATCGTGCTCGAGATGACCGCGCTGCGGCACCTCTACGGACGCGACCATCTCGACCACGTGCTCGCGACCTTCGGCCTGATTCTGTTCTTCAATGAAGCCGTGCGGCTGATCTGGGGGCCGGCCGGGCTTGCGCTGCCGCTGCCGGCCTGGCTCACCGTGCCGGTGCCGATCCTGCCCGGCATTCACTATCCCGCCTATCGCCTCGCCATCATCGTCGTGGCGCTGCTGGTTGCTCTGCTGCTCTATCTCGGCGTGATGCGTACCCGCATCGGCATGCTGATCCGGGCCGGCGCGTCCAATCGCGAGATGATCGGCGCGCTCGGCATCAACATCAAGCTGCTCTACACCCTGGTGTTCGGCCTCGGTGCCGCGCTCGCTGGTCTTGCCGGGTTGATGCAGGCGCCGATCCTCACCGTGCAGATCGGCATGGGCGAGAACATCCTGATCCTTGCCTTCGTCATCATCGTGATCGGCGGTATCGGTTCGATCCGGGGCGCGTTCCTGGCCGCGATCTTCGTCGGCATGATCGACACGCTCGGCCGCGCCTTCTTGCCGAATTTGTTGCGGCAGGTGCTGAGCGGCGCTGCTGCTTCCACTGCCGCGCCCGCGCTGTCGTCCATGCTGATCTATCTGCTGATGGCGATCGTGCTGGTGGTGCGTCCGGAGGGGCTGTTTCCGGCCAACCGCCGATGAAGTCATTCACTGTGAGCAAGGCCGTCACGGCCCTGATGCTGGCGGGCCTCGTGCTGCTGCCGCTCTATTCGCAACTCTCCGGCAACATCTTCATCCTGACGCTGTTCACGCGCATCGTCATCCTGGCGCTGGCGGCCGCGAGCCTCAACCTCATCATGGGTTTTGGCGGCATGATGAGTTTTGGTCACGCCGCCTATCTCGGCATCGGCGGTTACGCGGTCGGCATGCTGGCGCAGGAAGGCGTGGGAAGCGGCTTCATCCAGTTTCCGGTCGCGCTCGCGGCCTCCGCGACTTACGCCGTCGTGATCGGCGCGCTCTCGCTCCGCACGCGTGGCGTTTACTTCATCATGATCACCCTCGCCTTCGCGCAGATGGCCTATTACGTCGCCTCGGGGCTGGCGCGTTACGGCGGCGATGACGGCCTCACCGTCTACAAACGCAGCGACTTCTCCGGGCTGATCAACCTGTCGAACCGCACGCAGTTCTATTATCTCTGCCTCGCCTGCCTGTTCGGCGTGGTCTTCCTGATCTGGCGCATTGTCAATTCGCGCTTTGGCCTCGTCCTGCAGGGGCTGCGCTCCAACGAGCAACGCATGCAGGCGATCGGCTTTCCCTCGAAACGCTACCAGCTGGTCTGCTTCGTCATCTCGGGCATGATGTGCGGCCTTGCCGGCGCGCTGCTCGCCAACAACACCGATTTCGTCAGCCCGGCCGCGATGTACTGGACCCGTTCCGGCGACCTCATGGTGATGGTGATCCTCGGGGGCATGGGCACGCTGTTCGGTCCGGTCATCGGCGCGGTGGTGTATTTGCTGCTGGAAGAATTCTTGTCGCAGCTCACCGAATACTGGGCGCTGATCATGGGCCCGATGCTGCTGCTGATCGTGCTGTTCGGCCGCGGCGGCATCATGGGCCTGCTCGGGAGGCTCAATCGTGGCTGAGCCGCTGCTCCGTGTCGACAGGCTGGTACGCCGCTTCGGCGGCATCATTGCGACCGACAACGTCTCTCTCGACGTTGCGGCAGGCGAGCTGCACGCCATCATCGGCCCGAACGGCGCCGGCAAAACCACGCTGATCAGCCAGCTCACCGGGCATCTGGAGCCGCATTCCGGCAGCGTCTCGCTGGCGGGGCGCGACATCACCTATCTGCCGGCCTATCGCCGCTGCGCGCTGGGCCTGGCACGTTCGTTCCAGATCACCTCGCTGCTGCTCGATTTCACCGCCGCCGACAATGTCGCGCTCGCGGCCCAGGCGCATGCTGGCACCTCATTCCGCTTCTTCGCTGATGCACGCAAGGAAAAGGGCCTGCGCGATGCCGCGCATGCCGCGCTCGACCGCGTCGGTCTCGCCCATCGTGCCGACGTCCTGGTGTCCAGGCTCAGCCATGGCGAGCGTCGCCAGATCGAGCTGGCGGTTGCGCTGGCAAGCAAGCCGAAACTTTTGCTGCTCGACGAGCCGATGGCGGGCCTCGGCGTCGCCGAGTCCCAGCGCATGGTGCAGCTGCTCCAGGAGCTGCGCAAGGAGGTCTCGATCGTGCTGGTCGAGCACGACATGCCGGCGGTATTTGCGCTCGCCGACCGCATCTCCGTGCTGGTCTATGGCCGCGTCATCGCCTCCGGCGATCCGGCTGCGATCCGGGCGAACGAGGACGTCAAGCGCGCCTATCTCGGCGAGGCGCATGTGGTGACGCACCATGTCTGAAAAAGGGATGGGTGACACGCTGCTCGAGGTCGACGGCATCGAGACCTGCTACGGCCTGTCCCAGGTGCTGTTCGGCTTGTCGCTGTCTGTCAAATCAGGCGAGATGGTCTCGCTGATGGGCCGCAACGGCATGGGCAAGACCACGACCATCCGCTCCATCATGGGCCTGACGCCGGCGCGCGCAGGCAGCATCCGCTTCGCAGGCTCGGAGGTGCGGACGCAACCGTCCTACAGGATCGCGCAACTCGGTGTCGGCCTCGTCCCCGAGGGGCGGCAGATCTTCCCGAACCTTACCGTGCGCGAAAACCTGGTCGCGGCCGCCGCCGATCGTTTCGACAGCAGCAATCCCTGGACGCTGGCGGCGATCTACGTGATGTTTCCGCGCCTGGCCGAGCGCGCCTCCAACATGGGCAACCAGCTCTCCGGCGGCGAGCAGCAGATGCTCGCGATCGGCCGCGCGTTGATGACCAACCCGAAGCTCCTCATCCTGGATGAAGCGACCGAAGGTTTGGCGCCCCTGATCCGCGAAGAGATCTGGAGCTGCCTGTCGCTGCTCAAGAGCCGGGGACAGTCGATCCTGGTCGTCGACAAGAACGTCGACCACCTTGCCCGCATCTGCGACCGCCACACCATCATCGAGCGCGGCAAGACGGTGTGGAGCGGCACGTCGAATGAACTGTTGGCCGAGCCGGATCTGCAGCACAAATATCTGGGGATTTGAGCTCTCCTCGTCATTGCGAGGAGCGAAGCGACGAAGCAATCCAGACTGCCGCCGCGGAAAGATTCTGGATTGCTTCGCTACGCTCGCAATGACGGAAGTGAGAGCTGGGTCCCCTCACCAGTAAATCCCATGCCGATGCAGTTCGCGGATCACGCGCGCCTCGGTGGATGGCTGGCGGTGTTTCGGCTTGGTCGTTTCGGTCGTTCTGGCGACCGGCGCAGCGGTGGATTGGGCGGGCGCGACGGCCGGAGCTGTTGCGGCTGGCGCTGTTGTCGCAGGCGGGCTTGAAGCGGGTGTGGTGGTCGCCGTCTGGACATTTGCCGAAGGCATTTGTGCCGGAGCTTGCGGCGCTGCTGCTGTGGCCGGCTGCTCGGCCGCCAGCTGGCTTGCATCGGTCGCTGCCAGGCTGAGGCTCCGCGGGCCGCCGGCGTAGGCTTGTGTTGCGAGCAGTGACATCGCTGCGATCAGAACCAGCTTGCGCATGAAAACCCCCGTTATCTGGTCAATCCCTCTTACCTAAGTCGCGTCCCGCCCACCGCTATCGTGCGAGGCGGTTCGCGCCGATCTCCATCAGGGTGGTCCGGCAGGACAGGCGATAGATCAGACTGAACAATTGACCCAACATGACCGAACTCCATTGTTGATCACTGCGGCAGCCTAGATCCCGCGTCTTTCCGGCGGTTTTCGTCGGTCGGGAAAAACGGCTTCGTCGGGAGCGGTGAAATGTCGTCGGAACAGAGCCGACGAAGTCGCCTCACGGGGAGGTGAGGCGCATCTCCGTCAAAACACCTCGAAATATTCCTTGTGCTCCCAGTCGGTCACTTCGGACAGGAAGCGGTCGATCTCGGCGTTCTTGATGTGGGTGTAGTAATCGACGAACTCAGCCCCGAGCTTTTCCCGGAAGAACGGATCGTCCTTCAGTGCGCTGACCGCATCGCGCAGCGACTTCGGCAAGAGCGGCGCCTTGGTTTCGTAGGGCATGTCGGCCGACGGGCCGGGATCAAGCTTGCGGTCGACGCCGTCGAGGCCGGAGAGAATCTGCGAGGCCATGTAGAGATAGGGATTGGCGGCGGGCTCGCCGATGCGGTTTTCCAGGCGCGTGGCGGCGTCGCCGGCAGCGCCGAGCACGCGGATCATCACGCCGCGATTGTCGCGGCCCCAGATCGCGCGGTCCGGCGCCAACGAATAGGAGCGGTAGCGCTTGTAGCCATTGATGGTCGGGGTGGTGAACACGGTCGACGCGCGGGCGTGGTCGAGCAGGCCGGCAAGCCAGGCGCGGCCGAACGCGCTGAGCGGCTCGCCGCCGTCTTTGGCCATGAACTGGTTCTCGCCGCTCGCGCGTGAGACCACCGATTGGTGCAGATGCCAGCCGCTCGCGAACAGGTTCGGTAGCTTCGGCCGGCACATGAAGGTGGCGTGATAACCGTGGCGGTGCGCGATCTGCTTCACGGCGCTCCGAAACAGCACCATGTTGTCCGCGGGCTCCAGACCCTTCTTCGGGGCGAAGGTGAATTCGCACTGGCTCGGCCCAAACTCGACCTCGACCGAGCGCAAAGGCAATCCGAGCGCAACGATGTCACGCCGCAGGATTTCCAGCACCGGCTCCATCTGGTCGAAGCGCTGCTCGGTGAGATATTGATAGCCGTGGCTGAGCAGGCTCACCGAAGGCGGCGTGCCGGGCTGGCCGGCATCTTCCGGGCGCATATGCGGATCGTCGAGCTTGAAGATGTGGAATTCGACCTCGAGCCCCGCCACGAAATCATGGCCGCGGCTTGCGAGCTCGCCGAGCACCTTGCGATAGAGCCCGCGTGTCGCGAACGGGACGGGACGGCCGTCGTTGAAATAGAGGTCGCAGAGAACCCAGCCGGTGGTCGGCGCCCAGGGCAAAACGCGAAACGTCGTGGGATCCGCGACCATCAGCACATCGGCCGCGCCCTCCATTTCCTTCATGCCGAAGCCGCCGCCCGACGTGAACACCGGAAACACCGTGCGGTGCGAGGTGTCCTTGGCGAGCATGGTGGTGGTGATGGAGCAGCCGCTTTCGAGCGACGCAAGCGCCTCCGATGCAATGATGGTCTTGCCGCGCAGAATGCCGTGCTGGTCCGGGAAGGCGAGGCGGATGACATCGAGGTTCTTCTCTTCGACGATGCGGCGCATGCGCGTCGCCGCGTCCCTCTGCTCATCCGACCACAGCGCATGACGCGCGACGAAAGTCACTTTTTCACTCCTCTATCCGTGAGAGGCGAAGCATGCGCTACATTCTCCGTCATTGCGAGCGAAGCGAAGCAATCCAGGATCCCTCCGCAGAGACAGTCTGGATTGCTTCGCTTCGCTCGCAATGACGAAGGAGGGACCTGCATTCTGCGCTACTCCGCCGCCGTCAGCCGATGCACGTTGTCCGCGATCTCCTTCGGCACCGGCGCCGTCCACGGCGCGTTGCGGCGGCGCTTGACGTCGACTTCCATCCAGTAAATCTCCCAGCCTCGTGTCGGCCCGATGCCGTCCATGGTCGCCGGGCCCTGGATCGAACGTGCGGTGGCCTCGTCGAGATGCAGCATCGGCTTCTCGCCGCCCGCGACCTTCTCGATCTCCTGCCGCAGCAGGCGGCGGTATTGCATGATGGCCTTGTCGCTCGTGCCGAGGTGCTCCCTGGTGCGGTCCTGGATCGCGCCCATCGATTCGACCGCCCACTGGTCGTGGACGTTGATGTCGGTGCCCATGCCGGTATAGGTCGCCGTCTGCTGCTCGTGCGGATCGAAGCCGTAATCGTTGGTCCTGTTCTTGCGGGATTTGTAGTCCGGCAGCTCATAGAGCTCGAGCCGCTGGTCGCGCATCTTCTTCTTGTCCACGGCATTCGTGTAGCTGGTGAAGATCGCGTACCAGTAGCAGTTCTCGTCGTCGACCGGCACGTGCCACTGCGTGATCGTCATCTCCGTGCTCATGGGGATGACGAAGCCGTGCGGGAAGAGCTGGTTGGTGACGCGCACATGGGTGCGCTCCTCGTCGATCTCGCGCAGCGCGATCAACCGGAGGCCGTATTCGGTGTGCTCGACATTGATGATCGGACGATCGTATTCGCGCAAAATCTTCGTCATCGGCAGGTCGCTTCCCGCAGATGCGCCACGGAACTGTTTGCCGTAGGCGGTGGAGGTGTCCTCGTCCTCGAAGAAGCGATGCAGGTAGGAGGCGTGCGCGGGATCGATGCCGACTTCGAGCGCCTGCAACCAGTTGCAGGCCATGTGCCCCTTGAATGCGAAGGTGTGCGTGCCGGGCGCGACGAAACAATCGAGCTCGGGAAATGCCGGCGGCTCGCCCTCGCCGAGATAAGCCCAGAGGATGCCGCTCTTCTCCACCACGGGATAAGAGCGCTGGCGGATGTTCTGGCAGAGCTTTGAGTCCTTCGGCTCCGCCGGCGTCTCGATGCATTGCCCAGTGGCGTCGAACAGCCAGCCGTGGAAGGCGCAGCGCAGGCCGCCATGCTCGAGCCGTCCGAAGGCGAGATCGGCGCCGCGATGCGCGCAGTGCCGATCGATCAGGCCGTAACGCCCGGTCTCGTCGCGGAACAGCACCAGATTTTCGCCGAGCAATCTGACGGGACGGATCGGTCTATCGCCGTCGAGCTCATCCACCAGCGCCGCCGGCTGCCAGTAGCTCCGCATCAGCTTCCCGCACGGGTCCTTCGCACCGGTGCGGGTGATCAGGTCGTTCTGCTCCTGGCTCATCATGGCGAGTGCATCCTTTGTGGAATGGCGTTTGTTCGCCTATTGAACGAATGGGCGAATTATGACATGCCTTGATCCGGCAGCAAGCACTATTTTGCAGGAATGACCCGACACCCATGCCCAAGCTGAAGCGAAGCGAGAGCGACGAGCGCGCGACGGATTTCGTCGAGAGCCTCGATCGCGGGCTGCGCCTACTGCAATGCTTCGGCACCACGGCCGGCCCGATGACGCTCAGCGATCTCGCCCGTGCCGCGGCGCTTCCACGCGCCACCGCGCGGCGCATGCTGTTCACGCTTCAGCGCGGCGGCTTTGTCAGCGGCGACGGCAAGCTGTTCTCGCTGACGCCACATGTGCTGACACTGGCCGCGTCGTATCTGCGGTCGAGCCAACTCGTCACGGTCCTGCAACCGGTGCTCGACCGCGCCGCGACAGGGGCCAACGAAATCGCCTCGCTCGCGGTGCTCGACGGCGATGAGGTCGTGTTCATCGCGCGTAGCAGTCCGGCGCGGATGTTTTCAGGTGGGCTGGACATCGGTTACCGCCTACCGGCCTTCTGCACCTCGGTGGGCCGCGTCATGCTCGGTCAGCTCGACGATGCCGAGCTTGCAGCGCGCCTGACGGCGACGAAGCGCGAAGCGCTGACGCCGCAGACGGTAACCGATCCCAAGGTGCTGCTCGCGCGCATCGTTGCCGACCGCGCGCAGGGTTACGCGCTGGTCGATCGCGAGGCCGAGCTGCATTTCCGCTCGATCTCGGTTCCCGTCCGCCGCTACGACGGCGTGATCATCGCTGCGATCAACATGGGCGCCCATGTCGACCGCGTGCCGGCGCAGGAATTGATCGGTCGCTTCCTGCCATTGTTGCGTGAGGGCGCGGAGGCGGTGCGGTCGCAGCTGTTGTAGCCTGGCTACCGGTTGCGCATCCAGTCGGCGAGGCCGGACAACGCGCGGTCGAGGTCCTGCCGCGCCGCGGCGTCCACAACGGTCTCCTCGAGCGCGCCGCGCATGCAGAGCATCCACGCGTCGCGCTCGGCATCGCCGATGGCAAAGCCGATGTGGCGCTGGCGCAGCCGTGGATGGCCCTTCTCGACCGAGTAGAGTTTCGGGCCGCCAGTCCACTCAGTGAGATAGCGCTTCAGCACATCCCTGATAAGGTCGAGGTCGTCCGCATGCATCGCGCGGATGATCTTCGCCTCCGGCAGCGTATCCATCCGCTCGTAGAAGCGATCGATCAGTCGATTGATCGTGGCGCTGCCGCCGATACGCTCGAACATGGAGATTGCAACGTCGTCGTCGGTCATGGGAGTTCAGACCTACAGCGCCACGCTGCGCAGCCCAAAGCTGCGCGCCTCGTTTTGCAGCACCGGCCGCACCGCATCGATCAGCCTTGCCGCGGCGGCATCGACGGAGAGTCCCGCCGTGTCCACCACGGCCGTCGCGCGCGCATACAGCGGCTCGCGGCTCAAGAGGATGTTGCGCAGCTCTGCCATAGCTGAGCGGTCGTCGGCCATCGGGCGCAAATCGCCTTGGCGGCGGACGCGGGCCATGTGCTCCTCGGGCTCGGCCTTCAGCCAGATCGTGTAGAACGACGACAGGATCTGGTCGAAGGTCAAGGGCTCCGAGACGATGCCGCCGCCGGTCGCGAGCACCATCAGTTCGTTGCGCGCGAGCAGCTGTTGCAGCGCCGCCTGCTCCATGCGGCGAAAGCCTTCCTGGCCGTAGAGCGCGATGATCTCGGCGACCGAGAGGCCGTTCTGCTGCTCGACCTCCTTGTTGAGCTCGACAAAACTCCAGCCGACCTTCTTCGCCAGCATCCGCCCAAGCGTCGATTTGCCGGCGCCGCGCAGGCCGATCAGCGCGATGCCGCAGAACGGCGCGCGCCGCGGCGCGGAGGCGCTGCCGCCCGCGAGCAGATCCTTGGCTTGCGCGATCTGCGCCGGCGTCGCCTTGCGCAAGAGATCGCGAAACATCTGCCAGTCCGGGGTCGGATCGGCCGAGGGAAGCAGGTCTTCGAGATGCGCGCCCATCGCGTCAGAGACGCGGCGCAGCAGCACGATGGACACATTGCCCTTGCCGCTTTCGAGCTGCGCGATGTAGCGCTCCGATATTCCTGATACCTTGGCGAGCACCTTGCGCGACATGCCGCGTAGCGCGCGCATGTTGCGCACGCGCTGGCCGAGCTGTTCGAGAAATCGGGATTCGGCGTCGGGACTGTCAGTCATGGACTACGGATCATGGGCCTGCTTGAGCGGATGTCTTCTTTTAAAGAGGTCCTGCTTTTAAAGAGGTCCTGCGGCGAGTATTAATGAAACATAGTGCCTGCTGGCATTGACAGCAAGCCGATGCGGTGTCTTTCTATGAATTATAATTCTAAATTCAGGGGAGAAGTCCGTGAGCGAGGGATCCTATAACGCGGTGACCTGGCTGCTCGACCGGAACGTCGATGAGGGACGCGGCAACAAGCTCGCCTTCGACGACACCGTCTCACGGCTCACTTATGGCGAGCTCCAGCGCGAAACGCGGCGCGCCGCCAACATGCTGCGCCGGCTCGGTGTCCGCCGCGAAGAGCGCGTGGCGATGATCATGCTGGATACGGTCGACTTCCCGATCGTGTTTCTGGGCGCGATCCGCGCCGGCATCGTGCCGGTACCGCTCAACACGCTGCTGACATCAGATCAATACGCCTACATCCTCGCAGACTGCCGCGCGCGCGTGCTGATCGTCTCGGAAGCGCTCTATCCCGTGATCAAGGACGTCGTCGGCCGCATGCCGGATCTCGAGCATGTCGTGGTCTCCGGCGCCAAGCAGAATGGCCACAAGCAGCTTGCCGAGGAGATTGCGGACGAGAGCGACCGGTTCACCACCGCCGCGACGCATCCGGATGAGCCGGCGTTCTGGCTCTACTCGTCAGGCTCGACCGGCATGCCCAAGGGCGTGCGTCACATCCATTCGAACATGCAGGCGACCGCGGAAACTTATGCGAAGCAGGTGCTCGGCATCCGCGAGAACGACGTTTGTCTTTCCGCGGCAAAGCTGTTCTTCGCCTATGGTCTCGGCAATGCGTTGACCTTTCCGATGTCGGTCGGCGCCACCGTGGTACTCAACGGCGAACGGCCGACGCCGGCGCGCATGTTCGATCTGATGAACCGCTACAATCCCTCGATCTTCTACGGCGTGCCGACCCTGTTCGCGGCGATGCTCAATGACGAGGCGATGAAGAGCGAGCGCGGCGGCCGCGCCTTGCGCATCTGCACCTCGGCCGGCGAGGCGCTGCCGGAATCCGTCGGCAACAGCTGGAAAGCGCGCTTCAACGTCGACATCCTCGATGGCGTCGGCTCGACCGAGCTGTTGCACATCTTCCTGTCGAACGCGCCCGGCGACATCAAGTACGGCTCCTCCGGCAAGCCAGTGCCGGGCTACGCGGTGCGGCTCGTCAACGAGGCGGGACAGGATGTCGCCGACGGCGAGGTCGGCGAACTGCTGGTCGATGCGCCTTCCGCCGGCGAGGGCTACTGGAACCAGCGCCACAAGAGCCGCCGCACGTTCGAGGGACCATGGACCCGCACCGGCGACAAATATGTCAGGGATGCCGAGGGCCGCTACACCTTCTGCGGCCGCGCCGACGACATGTTCAAGGTCTCCGGCATCTGGGTCTCGCCGTTCGAGGTCGAGAGCGCGCTGATTACGCATCCAGCCGTGCTGGAAGCCGCGGTCGTGCCCGAAGCCGATCCGGAAGGTCTGCTGAAGCCGAAGGCCTTCGTCGTGCTGCGCCCCGGCGCGACGACGACGGGCCTGCAGGAGATGCTCAAGGACCACGTCAAGCAGAAGATCGGCCCATGGAAATATCCGCGCTGGATCGACGTGGTGGACTCGCTGCCGAAGACGGCGACGGGCAAGATCCAGCGGTTCAAGCTGCGGGACGGGACGAATTGACAACAGGTCGTCATGGCCGGGCAAAAGTGCGAAGCGCGTCTTGAGCAAAGCGTCCCGGCCATCCACGCGCGACCGCGATTGAGGAGCGACGTGGATGCCCGGGTCAAGCCCGGGCATGACGACGGAGAAGGACGGACGAAGAAATGACTCTCACTCCCACCGGCTTCCTCAGCATCGGCAACGCCAGCCTCGAATACAAATGGCTGGCGCCGCAATCCGCCGATGCACCCACCATCGTCATGCTGCACGAAGGCCTCGGCTCCGTCGGCCTCTGGGGCGACTTCCCCGAGAAGCTGCAGCAAGCCACCTCCGCCGGCATCTTCGCCTATTCTCGCGCGGGCTATGGCCAGTCGAGCAAGGTCGCGTTGCCGCGGCCGCTCGACTACATGCAGCGCGAGGCCCTGGACGTGCTGCCGAAGGTGCTCGATGCGATCGGCTTCAGGCGCGGCCTGCTGCTCGGCCATTCCGACGGCGCGTCGATCGCGACGATCTATGCCGGCGCGCATCAGGATCATCGCCTGAACGGCCTCATGCTGATCGCGCCGCATTTCATCGTCGAGGACATCTCGGTGAAGTCGATTGCGGACATCAAGACCACCTTCGAGACCACCGACCTGAAGGCAAAGCTCGCGCGCTGGCACAAGGACGTCGACAACGCCTTCTACGGCTGGAATGCCGCCTGGCTCGATCCGAAATTCCGCGACTGGGATATCTCGGAATATCTCGCCTATATCCGCGTCCCCGTCATGATCCTGCAGGGCGCGGACGACCAATATGGGACATTGCGTCAGGTCGAGATCGCGCAGCAAGAATGCTATTGCCCGGTCGATTTGAAAGTCATTTCAGGCGCGGCGCATTCTCCCCACCGCGAAGCTCCGGGACAGACGCTTGACGCGATTGAGCAATTTGCAGCAGCTTCGCTGCGCGAAGACATGAAACAAAATGCATGTTCGGTCGCTTAACGGGTAGACGCGCGCGAAAATGTGCATTATTGTGCATCTAACACGACAGCCAAAACGCGTAATCAAGCTCAAGGGTGGCCCATGGCCGGGGAAGATCGGCGCCTCGCAGGCGGCGCGACATTCATCGATTTCCAGACCGAGCCGTCCCGCTACCGGCACTGGAAGCTCGCGATCGACGGTGACGTCGCTACCCTGACCATGGACGTCGATGAGAACGGCGGCCTGTTCGAGGGCTATCTGCTCAAGCTCAATTCCTACGATCTCGGCGTCGACATCGAGCTTGCCGACGCGGTCCAGCGCCTGCGCTTCGAGCACCCCGAGGTGAAGGTCGTGGTGATGCGCTCGGCCAAGAACCGCGTGTTCTGCGCCGGCGCCAACATCCGCATGCTCGCGGGCTCGACGCATGCCCACAAGGTCAATTTCTGCAAGTTCACCAACGAGACCCGCAACGGCATGGAAGACTCGTCGGAGAATTCCGGCCAGCGCTTCATCACCGTCGTGAACGGCTCGGCCGCCGGCGGCGGCTATGAGCTCGCGCTCGCCACCGACTACATCATGCTCGCCGATGACGGCGCGTCCGCCGTCGCCTTGCCCGAAGTGCCGCTGCTCGCCGTGCTGCCGGGCACCGGCGGCCTCACGCGTGTGGTCGACAAGCGCAAGGTGCGCCGCGATCACGCCGATTTCTTCTGCACCATCGAAGAAGGCGTGAAGGGCAAGCGCGCCGTGCAATGGCGCCTGGTCGACGAGATCGCGCCGAACAGCAAGCTCGAAGGCAAGGTTGCCGAGCGCGCGAGGGAATTCGCCGAGGCCTCGAAGCGCAAGGGCAGCGGCAAGGGCATCGCGCTGACGCCGCTCAAGCGCATCATCGATGAGACCAGCATCCGCTATGGCTTTGTCAGCGTCGACATCGACCGCGCGGCACGCATCGCCACGATCTCGATCAAGGCGCCTGAAGCCGCGCCGCCCGCTGACATCGACGGCATGATGGCGCAGGGTGTCGCGTTCTGGCCGCTCCAGGTCGCGCGCGAACTCGATGACGCCATCCTGCATCTGCGCATCAACGAGCTCGAGATCGCCATGCTGGTGTTCAAGAGCCATGGCGACCGCGCCCATGTGCTCGCCTGCGACGCCTTCCTCGAAGCCAACAAGGCGCACTGGCTGGTCAACGAAATCAGGCATTACTGGAAGCGCGTCTTGAAGCGCATCGACGTCACCTCGCGCACGCTGGTGACGCTGGTCGAGCCCGGCTCCTGCTTCGCCGGCACGCTCGCCGAACTCGTCTTCGCCGCCGACCGCTCCTACATGCTGATCGGCACGCGCCAGGGCGACAACCGCCCGCCGCCGTCGATCGAACTGTCAGCGCTGAATTTTGGCCCTTATCCGATGAGCCATGGCCTGACGCGGCTTCAGTCGCGCTTCCAGGCCGATCCAGCCGATGTGGAACGCGCGGAAGCCACGATGGGCACCGCGTTGGACGCCGAGCAGGCCGAAGAGCTCGGTCTCGTCACCTTCGCGCTCGACGACATCGACTGGGACGACGAGGTCCGCGTATTCCTGGAGGAGCGCGCCAGCTTCTCGCCCGACAGCCTCACCGGCATGGAAGCGAACCTGCGCTTCGTCGGCCCCGAGACGATGGAATCGAAAATCTTCTCGCGCCTCACCGCGTGGCAGAACTGGATCTTCCAGCGCCCGAACGCGGTCGGTGAGGAAGGCGCGCTGCGCCGCTACGGCAGCGGCCAGAAGCCGAAATTCGATATGACGCGAGTCTAGCGAGTGGGGAGTGGCGAAGGGCGAATAGGGATTTCCATTCGCTACTCGCCACTCGCCATTCGCACCCTTTAAACGAGTAAGTCCCCCACGGGAGGTCCTCCATGAACATCATGAACGTCGACTACTCGACCAAGATTCCGAACAACGTCAATCTGGCCGAAGACCGCCAGGTGCTCAAGGCGCTGGAAGGCTGGCATCCCGGCTACATGGACTGGTGGAAAGACATGGGGCCGGAAGGCTTCCAGGAATCGCTGGTGTACTTGCGGACCGCCTATTCGGTCGATCCGCGCGGCTGGGCCAAGTTCGACTACGTGCGGATGCCCGAGTATCGCTGGGGCATTCTCCTTGCTCCCCAGGAAGAGAGCCGCGTCGTGCCGTTCGGCGAGCATTTTGGCGAGCCGGCCTGGCAGGAAGTCCCGGGTGAATATCGCGCCATGCTGCGCCGTCTGATCGTGATCCAGGGCGACACCGAGCCTGCCTCCGTGGAGCAGCAGCGCCACCTCGGCAAGACCGCGCCCTCGCTATACGACATGCGCAACCTGTTCCAGGTCAATGTCGAGGAAGGCCGTCACCTCTGGGCGATGGTGTACCTGCTGCAAAAGTACTTTGGCCGCGACGGACGTGAAGAGGCTGACGATTTGTTGCGCCGCCGCTCGGGTGACGCTGATTCGCCACGCATGCTGGGCGCCTTCAACGAGGCGACGCCGGACTGGCTGTCCTTCTTCATGTTCACCTATTTCACCGACCGCGACGGCAAGATGCAGCTGCACTCGCTAGCGCAGTCCGGCTTCGATCCCCTGTCGCGCACCTGCCGCTTCATGCTGACGGAAGAAGCGCACCACATGTTCGTCGGCGAGACCGGCATCACCCGCGTCGTGCAGCGCACCTGCGATGCGATGCGGGAAGCCGGCATCACCGATCCCACCGACATCGCGAAGGTCCGCGCGCTCGGCGTGATCGATCTGCCGACCATCCAGAAGAAGCTGAACCTGCACTATACGCTGTCGCTCGATCTGTTTGGCTCGGAAGTCTCGACCAACGCGGCGAACGCCTTTAACACCGGCATCAAGGGCCGCTATCACGAGACCCAGATCGACGACGATCATCAGCTCAAGAACGCGACCTATCCGGTGCTGAAGTTCATCGATGGCGAGATCAAGCTGGTGGACGAGCCGGCGCTGACCGCGCTCAACATGCGCCTGCGCGACGATTACAGCCAGGATTGCGTCAAGGGCATGCTGCGCTGGAACAAGGTGATCTCGACCTCCGGCTATCAATTCCAGCTCAAGCTGCCCAACGTCGCATTCCATCGCCATATCGGCGAGTTCAAGAGCATCCACGCGACGCCGGATGGTCTTCTGATCGACGACGCCACCTGGGCTAAGCGCAAGGACGAATGGCTGCCATCGACCGCCGACGGCGACTTCATCACCTCGCTGATGCAGCCCGTCACTGAGACCGGCCAGTTCGCCTCCTGGATCTCGCCGCCGAAAGTCGGCATCGACAACAAGCCCGGCGATTTCGAGTATGTGAGGATCGAGTCGTAAGGGCTGCCAGCGAGGCGCGACGGCCGCGCTACATACTCACCTGTCGTCCCGGCCTTGTGCGCAATTGCGCACTAGGCCGGGACGGCACTGGAGTGTGAGGTGAGGGCGTCGTGCTGACGCGCCCCCGCCTACCCCGCGATCTCCAGGCCCGCGTTCGCGTACACCACGCCGCCATCCACCGCGATGGTGTTGCCGACCACGTAGTCACCGGCGCGCGAGGCGAGATAGATCGCTACGCCGGCCATGTCCTCGTCGGTTCCGATCCGCCGCGCCGGAATGCGCTTGGCGACCTCGTCCGAATGGTCGCGCGCAGCCCGGTTCATGTCGGACTTGAACGCGCCGGGCGCGATCGCGGTGACGTTGATGTTGTCCTTGATCAGTTTCGTCGCCATGCGCCGCGTCAAATGGATCACCGCGGCCTTGCTCGCAGCATAGGAGTAGGTCTCGCCGGGATTGACGAAGATGCCGTCGACCGAGGCAATGTTGATGACCTTGGCGGGCCGCTCATGCGAAGCCGCCGCGCGCAGCGGCTTGGCCAGCGCCTTGGTCAGGAAGAACAGCGACTTGACGTTGAGATCCATCACCTTGTCCCAGCCGCTTTCGGGGAATTCATCGAACTCCGCGCCCCAGGCAGCCCCGGCATTGTTGACGAGGATGTCGAGCTTCGGCTCCAGCTTGATGATTTCGCCAGCGAGCCTGTCGCAGCCGTCGACGGTCGAGATGTCGATCGGCAGTGCGATGCACTCTCCGTCATACTGTGCGGAGAGCTCGTTCGCGGTCGCCTCGCAAGGCCCGGCCTTGCGCGCGGTGATGTAGACCTTCGCGGCCCCTGCGCTGAGAAATCCCGCCGCGATCATCTTGCCGATGCCGCGCGAACCGCCGGTCACCAGCGCGACGCGGCCTTTGAGCGAGAACAGATCGTTGAACATGGTGCCTCCCTTGGTTTGCGCCGGTTGTGAGCGGGGTGGGGAGGGGAGTCAAGGAAGGCGCCGCATCATCGTCCTGGCTTTCGCCAGGACCACGTCTGAGTTCGGGCAGCGAAGACGGAGAGATTTAAGCCGCCGCGATCCTGCGGAAGCCGTTCCACATCGCGGTCGCGGCGCCCGAGGTCAGCACCGGCAGAATCCGCGTGTCCTGGTAATTGCCGTTGAGCGAGACCCGTGGCAGCGCGGTCATGTGGCCGGCGTTTTCGGCGAACAGCATGCCGGGTCGCGTCGTCACCGCGGTCTTGAAACCGGCGGATGCAGCGAGCACGAATTCACGCTCGCCCGCCGCCTCGCGATCGCCATAGGGATAGGCAAGATGCTGGACATTGCGGCCGAGTGCCTGCTCGATCCGGGCGCGGCTCACGGCCATCTCCTGCGTGGCGATCGCTTCGCTTTGCTTGGCGAGATTGCAATGGCTGACAGAATGCGCGCCGATCGTGACCAGGGGATCGGCGGCAAATGTCTTCACCTCGTCCCAGGACAGGCAGAGGCTGCGGCACAGCGCGGCCATGTCGACGCCGTACTTCGTGCAGAGCGCCTCGATCTCGCGCTTGAGATCGTGCTCGCCGGGCAATGCGCGCAACCAGTCGTGCAGACGGTCGAACGCCGCCTGCTTGGCGGCTGGCGTCGTCGCATCGAGCCGCAGCGCGGCATTGCCGATTGTCACCTCGATCTGCTCGGTCTTGGCGATCACGGCCTCCAGCGCCTCCCACCACAGCCGACCCGTGCCCTCCGCGAAATCGCTGGCGACATAGACCGCCAGAGGCGCGTCAAATTCGCGCAGAACCGGCAGCGCAAAATCGAGATTGTCGCGATAGCCATCGTCGAGCGTGAAGGCGGCGAAGCGGCGGTCGAACCGGCGCTGCACCAGCCGCTCATGCAACTCGTCCATGCTGACGATGTCGATCTCACGCGAGCGCAGATGGCACAGGGTCGCGCGCAGGAATTCGGGGGTGACTTCGAGATGCCGGTTCGGCTGAAACGCTGCGACGCGGGCCGGCCGCACGTGATGCAGCATGAAAATGGCGCCGACGCCCGACAAAAGCGGGCGCAACAGGTGGTGGGCGCCGCTGAAATAGAGTGCTTCCAGTCCGGCGCGGATGACGTTGTTACGAAGTTGTTTCATGACCCGCTGGCGGACTTTGGCATTCCGCCTTCAACTTACGGAAGAACCCTTGAAGAAAAAGTTATTCCAATTGTCCACGCCCGGCCTTCGGAAGGGCGTCATTTCCGGTTTGACAGCCCGCCAAGGGTTTGTTTTGTCTCCGGTTCCAGAGTTCGGGTCGTCGAATGCAGAAGCTTTTCAGGTGGGCCAGCAAATGGTGGCCGGGGCTCATCCCCTTGGCCGTCATGTGGGGATTTGCGGCCTGGAATAACACTTTGCCGGTCGAGGCGGACCTTTCCGCCCGCAGCTCGGCGGCGCTAAAGGATACCGTTCTGGACAAGACCCGGATCGCGGTGGACGGCCGCGACGTCGGCCTGGCTGCGGAGGCCTTTTCCGAGGAGGGGCGCCGCGACGCTGTTGTGGCGGTCGAGACCGTGCCCGGCGTGCGCCTGGTCGACGACCGGACCCGCCTCGTGCCCGAGGCAAAGCCCTTCGTCTGGAACGCCGAACGCGATGTGGTGCGGGTCACGCTGTCGGGCTCCGCGCCCCTGCCGTCGATGAAGGGCCGCCTGACGGAAGCGGCCCGCAAGGAGGTCGCCGGTACCGAGGTGGCCGATCAGATGGGTTTGGCGCGCGGCGCACCGCTGCGGTTCGAGGCGGCTGCGATGCTGCTGCTCGACCAGATCGGCAAGCTCAAGGACGGCAAGATCACGATCACAGACACCAAAGTCACTCTGTCGGGCATGGCGCGCGATCTCGGCGGCCGCGAAGCGGTCGCAGCGGCGCTGAAAAACCTGCCCGAGGGCTTTTCGATCGCCGCCAACGACGTCAAGGCGCCGCCTTACGTCTTCCAGGCCTACAAGGATCCGGTGGCCGCGACGGTGACGCTGACCGGCTATGTGCCCGACAACAATGTCCACGCGGCCATCGCCACCAGCGCGTCGCGGAAATTCTTCAACGAAAAGGTCGTCGACAATCTCAAGGCCAGCGTCGGCGCGCCCGGCGCCTTCAGTCCCGCCGTGGTCGCAGCGCTCGGCGCGCTGTCGCGACTGTCGACCGGCACGCTCGTTGTGTCCGACCGCGAGGTGAAGCTGTCGGGCGATGCGCTCTATGAAGGTGCCGCCAACGACATCCGCGCAGGCCTCGGCAAGGACTTTCCGAAAAACTGGCAATACAAGCCGGAAATCACGGTGAAACCCGCAGCCGGTCCGGTCGACGGCACCGTGTGCCAGCAATTGTTCTCCGAGCTCTTGGCCAAGGCCAAGATTCGCTTCGGGGCGAAGCGCGCCGAGATCGATCCGGATTCCGCCGGCATTCTCGATCATCTGATCGAGACGGCATTGCGATGTCCTACCACCAATATCGAGGTCGCCGGGCATACCGATGCCGACGGCGAGGATTCCTTCAACCAGGCACTCTCGGAGAAGCGCGCGCAGGCGGTGATCGACTATCTGGTCAAGGCCGGCCTGCCTGCCAGCCGCTTCACCGCGGTCGGCTACGGCAGCACGCAGCCGGTTGCCGGCAATGACAGCGAAGACGCCAAGGCGCAGAACCGCCGCATCGAATTTCTGGTGAGGTGACGATGCCCTATCTCGTCTCGTTCCATCTGGGCTGGCTGATCAGCTCGCTGCTGCTCGGCTTCTGCATGGGCTGGATCTCGGTGGTCCAACGCGGCAACGGCACCTCGAAGGTGACCGCGCGCTGGCTCGCCGTGCTTGTTGCCGGCCTGGTCGCGGCATCACTCGCGCATGTGGTCCCCGGCCGCTTCGGCTACTGGCTCGACCTCGGCCTGATCATGTTCGCCTGCTACCTCGTCGGCGGCGCCATCGGCGCCTGGCTGCGCGACCGGGTGGTCTCGCGCACCGCGCCGCCTGCCGTTCTGTGATGTTGCCGTGCACACTGACTGCGGACGTCAGGAGCACGGCTGCGCGGCCTTCCCGGCCCATCGAAAACCGTGAACAAACGCTCCGGCCACCCCTCTTTCAACAGGCGGGGGCGGCCCATAGATTGACGTCGGCTTAAGCCGTGACGGAACATTGTGCGGTCGAAATCATCAAAACTTCATGGCCACTGCGCAGGATTGCCATGGAGATTCGCGTCACTCTTGCCGCCGAAAGCGCCAAACCGTGCATCAGGAGCCCGCAACCCTGCCTAAAATATTGAAGGCACGAGTTTTTGTTCGAATTGCCGAATTCCACTCCGCCCGGAAACGCGCTAGTGGAGGGATAGCGGGTATGCGCGATGCCGGGACCGGCAGCGAGGGTTCGTCGGGTGCCTGCGTGTCGCCCGCCTGTTCGCTGGCCACCCTGGCCGCTGAAGCGTTGTTCGAGGTCTAGATGCTGGAAGCCATACGCAGGGCGATGTCGTTTCTGCGCCAGAAGCAAATCCTGCATAAGCTTGGAGTTGTGATCAGCGTCGCGGTCATCGGCATCGCTTGCTATGTGCTCTACCACATGCTGCGCGGCATCGATGTCAACGAAGTCCTCGAGGCGATCAAGAGCACCGAGCCGAGCCAGATTGCGCTGGCGGCTTTGTTCGTCGCCGCGGGCTATTTCACGCTGACCTTCTACGACCTGTTCGCCGTGCGCGCGATCGGCCACCCCCACGTGCCCTATCGCATCAACGCGCTCGCCGCCTTCACCAGCTATTCGATCGGCCACAATGTCGGCGCCAGCGTCTTCACCGGCGGCGCGGTGCGCTACCGCATCTATTCCGCCTACGGCCTGAACGCGATCGATGTCGCAAAGATCTGCTTCCTCGCGGGCCTGACCTTCTGGCTCGGCAATGCCGCGGTGCTGGGCCTCGGCATCTCCTATCATCCGGAGGCCGCGGCCTCGATCGACATGCTTCCGCCCTGGCTGAACCGGATGCTGGCGATGATGATCATCGTCGGGCTGGTCGCTTACGTGGTCTGGGTCTGGACCCAGCCGCGGATGGTCGGCCGCGGGCCCTGGACCGTGATGCTGCCGGGCGGCCCGCTGACCCTGCTCCAGATCGCGATCGGCATCATCGATCTCGGCTTCTGCGCGCTCGCGATGTACGTGCTGGTCCCGGACGAGCCCAATCTCGGCTTCGTGGTGGTCGCGGTGATCTTCGTCTCGGCCACGCTGCTCGGCTTTGCCAGCCATTCGCCCGGAGGCCTTGGTGTGTTCGACGCGGCGATGCTGGTCGGGCTCTGGCAGATGGACCGGGAGGAGCTGCTGGGTGGGATGCTGCTGTTCCGCGTCCTCTATTATCTGTCCCCTTTCGTCATTTCTGTAATCTTGCTGACGTTTCGCGAAGTTATCATCGGCGCACGATCGAAACGCCTGCAGCAGGCGGCGCTCAAGCTCGACCCCGGCCCCGCACCTGAAGCCGCTTACGTGAGAAAGCGCAGCGACAGCGGCGCCTGACCGGCGCAAGGTCCTTTGGAGAAGCCCGCCCCGATGGCGATCGACGCCCCATCTTCTCCCTCCTCCCAGCCCTGGTCCGACCGGCTGCGGCACTCGACCGTCATCCTGATCGCCGCGGCGCTCGCGCTGTCGGTGGTGGTCTCGCTGGGCGAATTGTCGGCGCTGCATGCGATCGCGGTGTTGCTCTGCATCGCGGCCGCAGCGCTGATCCCGTGGCGCCTGCACGATACCGCCGCCTCGCGCGAAGAGACCCGCGGCGTCAACCCGGTTGAGAGCGCGGCGGTGGCCGCTGTTATCGCCGGCATGCCCGATCCCGCGGTGCTGCTCGACCGCGCCGGCCGCGTCATCCATCTCAACGCCGCAGCCGCCCAGCTCGCGCCGGCGCTGCGCCGGAATGAGCTCGCTCAGTTCGCGCTGCGCTCGCCCGAGATCATCACGGCGCTGCGCGAGTCGATCGCGACCACCGAGCCGCGGCGCGCCACCTATCTCGACCATGTCCCGGTCGATCGCTGGATGGAGCTGACCATCACGCCGGTGCCGGTGCCGACCGCCTTCGGCGGCGCCGACAAATGCATGCTGATGACCTTCCACGACCAGACGCCGCTGCGCCGGGTCGAGGAGATGCGGGCCGATTTCGTCGCCAATGCCAGTCACGAGCTGCGCACCCCGCTGGCCGCGCTGTCCGGCTTCATCGACACGCTCCAGGGCCAGGCCAAGGACGATCCCAAGGCGCGCGAGCGCTTCCTCGGCATCATGCACAACCAGGCCACCCGGATGGCGCGTCTGATCGACGATCTGCTGTCGCTGTCGCGGGTGGAGCTGTCGGCCCATGTGCGGCCCGACACCCTGGTCGACCTGCTGCCGATCATCTTGCAGGTCGCCGACGGGCTCGAGCCGCTGGCCCGGGAACGCCAGGTCGAGGTCGAGACCCAGCTGCCTGAGACCCCGGTGCTGATCGCGGGCGACCGTGAGGAGCTGCTCCGCCTGTTCGAGAATTTGATCGAGAACGCGCTCAAATACGGCGCCTCGGGCGGTCGTGTCATCGTGTCGCTGACGTCCAGTTCCGCCCCTGATGGAACTCAGGAAATCCGGGTCTTGGTCCGGGATTTCGGCCCCGGCATCGCGCCGGAACATTTGCCGCGGCTGACGGAGCGGTTCTACCGGGTCGATGTCGGCGACAGCCGCTCGCAGGGCGGCACCGGCCTCGGATTATCGCTGGTGAAACATATTCTTAACCGCCATCGCGGCCGGCTTTTGATCGAAAGCGTGCCCAAGCAGGGCGCCACTTTCGCTGCCTGTTTCCCCCAGAGCAAGCCTGCGGCTCTGAGCTAAATTCCAGCGATTTCAGCTGCTTAACACTGTCATCCGACTGTCACCAAACCTTCGTAAAAGCTCAGCTGTCCGCTCCTAAAGGGGCGGCACGGGGAGCGCGATCGGGCGCGGATGGCGCTTCGCTCCCCTGTATGGAGACCAGCATGAATTTCCTCAAAACACTCGTCGCTGCTGGCATGGTCGCCGCATCGACGACGGCGGCCTTTGCTGCCGACATCACCGGTGCCGGTGCGACGTTCCCGTTCCCGATCTATTCCAAATGGGCCGATGCCTACAAGAAGGAGACCGGCAACGGTCTGAACTACCAGTCGATCGGCTCCGGTGGCGGCATCAAGCAGATCCAGGCCAAGACCGTTACCTTCGGCGCGAGCGACGCGCCGCTCAAGGCCGAGCAGCTCGAGAAGGACGGCCTCGTCCAGTGGCCGATGGTGATGGGTGCCATCGTTCCCGTGGTCAACATCGAGGGCGTGAAGCCCGGTGAGATGGTGTTCGACGGCGAGACGCTGGCCAGCATCTATCTCGGCAAGATCACCAAATGGGACGACGCCGCGATCAAGAAGCTGAACCCGAACGTGAAGCTGCCCTCGGAGGCCATCACCGTGGTCCGCCGTTCGGACGGTTCGGGCACCACCTTCAACTTCACCAACTACCTCGCCAAGGCCAGCGCGGACTGGAAGAGCAAGGTCGGTGAGGGTACCGCCGTCGAGTGGCCGGTTGGCGTCGGCGCCAAGGGCAACGAAGGCGTGTCCGGCAACATCAGCCAGACCAAGAACTCGATCGGCTATGTCGAGTACGCCTATGCCAAGCAGAACAAGCTGACCTACACCGGTCTCGTCAACAAGGCCGGCAAGCCGGTGCAGCCGACCGTCGAAGCGTTCCAGGCGGCCGCCGCCAACGCCGACTGGGCCAAGGCTCCCGGCTACTACGTCATCCTGACCGACCAGCCCGGCGAGAAGTCGTGGCCGATCACGGCGGCAACCTTCATCCTCATGCACAAGGACGCCACCGACAAGGCGGCCTCGCAGGAAGCCATCAAGTTCTTCCGCTGGGCCTTCAAGAGCGGCGGCAAGGCGGCTGAAGAGCTCGACTACATCCCGATGCCGGACCCGGTCGTTCAGCTGATCGAGAAGACCTGGGCTGCCGACATCAAGAGCTAGGCTCGCGACGCTCGTGCCCCGGATGCGCTGCGCCGCATCCGGGGCACGGACCAACAAAAAACGTATACTATTTGGTACAGGGGACCGGCGTGGCAGAGATGGCCGTTCAGAGCGATGTAATCGACGACGCCGGACCGTATGATCGCGCCAAGGCCTTGAGCGCGTTCAAGCTCGGCGACGTCACCTTCTACTGGATCACGCGGCTCTCCGCGATCTCGGTGCTTCTGATCCTTGGCGGCATCATCATTTCGCTGATCGTCGGCGCCTTCCCGGCGATGAAGGAATTCGGGATCTCCTTCCTGTGGACGCAGCGCTGGGCGCCGTCCGCCGATCCGCCCGTGCTCGGCGCGCACGGGCCGATGTACGGCACGCTCGTCACCTCCTTCATCGCGATGCTGATCGCCATTCCCGTGGGTCTCGGCATTGCGATCTTCCTCACCGAGCTCTGCCCGCAATGGCTGCGCCGCCCGATCGGCATGGCGATCGAGCTGCTCGCCGGCATCCCCTCGATCATCTACGGCATGTGGGGCTTCTTCGTGTTGGGGCCGTTCCTCGCCAACACGTTCCAGCCCTTCATGATCAAGATTTTCGACGGCGTGCCCGTGCTGGGCGCGATCTTCGCGGGTCCCCCGTCCTATCTCAGCCTGTTCAATGCCGCGTTGATCCTCGCCATCATGGTGCTGCCCTTCATCACCTCGATTTCGGTCGACGTGTTCAAGACGGTGCCGCCGGTGCTGAAGGAAGCCGCCTACGGCGTCGGCTGCACCACCTGGGAGGTCGTCCGCAGCGTGGTGATCCCCTACACCCGCGTCGGCGTCATCGGCGGCGTCATGCTGGCGCTGGGCCGCGCGCTCGGCGAGACCATGGCGGTGACCTTCATTATCGGCAACTCGTTCCGGATCTCGTCGTCGATCTTCGCGCCGGGCACCACGATCTCGGCGGCGATCGCATCCGAGTTCGCCGAGAGCGACGGCCTGCACCAGTCCGGCCTGATCCTGCTCGGCCTCCTGCTGTTCGTGCTGACCTTCTTCGTGCTCGCGGCGGCGCGGCTGATGCTGATGCGGCTGGAAAAGAAGGCGGGGAACTGACGCCATGAATCCGATCTATTCACGCCGCCGCCGCAAGGACATCGTCGTCCGCGGGCTCTGCATCGCCGCAACCGCCTTCGGTGTCACCTGGCTCGCGCTGATCCTGATTACGCTGCTCTACAACGGACTGGCCGGACTCAATGTCCAGCTGTTCACCGAGAACACGCCGCCACCGGGATCGAACGAGGGCGGACTGCTCAACGCCATCGTCGGCTCTCTGATCATGACCGTGATCGGCGTCGGCATCGGCGCGCCGCTCGGCATGTTCGCCGGCACCTATCTCGCCGAATACGGCCGCAATGACCGGCTGACCTCGGTGATCCGCTTCATCAACGACATCCTGCTCTCGGCACCCTCGATCATCATCGGCCTGTTCATCTACGGCGCGGTGGTGGTGCCGATGCGCGGCTTCTCGGCGATCGCGGGCTCGCTCGCGCTCGCGGTCATCGTGATCCCGGTGGTGCTGCGTACGACCGAGGACATGCTGCTGCTGGTGCCGAACGCGTTGCGCGAGGCGGCCTCGGCGCTCGGCCTGCCGCGTTCGCTGGTGATCAAGCGGATCGCTTATCGCGCTGCCCGTTCGGGCCTCATCACCGGCGTGCTGCTCGCGACCGCCCGCGTCGCCGGTGAAACCGCGCCGCTGCTGTTCACCGCGCTGTCGAACCAGTTCTTCAGCCTCGGCCTGAACAAGACGATGGCGAACCTGCCGGTGACCATCAACAACTTCGTGCAGAGCCCCTATGCCTATTGGAAGCAGCTGGCCTGGAGCGGCGCGCTGCTCATCACCCTGACCGTTCTTGCCCTTAATATTTTCGCGCGCATCCTTGGCGCCGAGAGGACCGCAAAATGAGTGATCTTTCCGTATCGATGAGCGCGTCAGGTGGACTGCCGCACGCGGCAGTGCTGCCGGAGGCGCCCCCCAAGGTGACCGTGCGCAACCTGAACTTCTATTACGGCGAGCACCATGCGCTGAAGAACATCAACCTGACGCTCGGCGCCAACCGTGTCACGGCGTTCATCGGTCCGTCAGGCTGCGGCAAGTCGACCCTGCTGCGCATCTTCAACCGGATGTACGACCTCTATCCCGGTCAGCGCGCCACCGGTCAGCTCATGCTCGACCAGACCAACATCCTCGACGGCAAGCTGGACCTCAATCTGCTGCGCGCCCGCGTCGGCATGGTATTCCAGAAGCCCACGCCGTTCCCGATGACGATCTACGAGAACATCGCGTTCGGCATCCGTCTCTATGAGAAGATCTCGAAGTCCGAGATGGACGGCCGCGTCGAGAAGGCGCTGCGCGGCGGCGCGCTGTGGAACGAGGTCAAGGACAAGCTCAACGCCTCCGGCCTGTCGCTCTCCGGCGGCCAGCAGCAGCGCCTCTGCATCGCCCGCACCGTCGCGGTGCGGCCCGAGGTGATCCTGTTCGACGAACCCTGTTCGGCGCTCGACCCGATCTCGACCGCCAAGGTCGAGGAGCTGATCCAGGAGCTGTCCGAGGATTACACGATCGCGATCGTCACCCACAACATGCAGCAGGCGGCGCGCGTCTCCGACAAGACCGCCTTCATGTATCTCGGCGAGTTGATCGAGTTCGACGACACCAGCAAGATCTTCACGTCGCCGTCCGACCGGCGCACGCAGGATTACATCACCGGCCGGTTCGGCTAGGAGACGCGACATGGGTTCTGAACATACCGCAAAGGCCTTCGACACCGACCTCCAGGAACTCACGCGCCTGGTCGCCGAGATGGGGGGTATCGCCGAGCGCATGATCGTCGAGTCCGTCGACGCATTGATCCGCCGCGACGTCCCGCTCGGCCAGCGCGTCGTCGCCATCGACACCGAGCTCGACGCGCTGCAGAAGCGCATCGAGGAGCGCGCGGTGTTGACCATCGCCCGCCGCCAGCCGATGGCGGTCGATCTGCGCGAGATCGTCGGCGCCATGCGCGTCGCGACCGATCTCGAGCGCATCGGCGACCTCGCCAAGAACATGGGCAAGCGCGTCGCAGCGCTGGAGACGGACTTCCATCCACTCAAGCTGTTCCGTGGCCTCGAGCACATGACCGACCTCGTGCAGCAGCAGGTCAAGTCGGTGCTGGACGCTTATGCCGCGCATGATTTGCCAGCGGCGATGGCGGTGTGGAAGGGTGACGAGGAAGTCGACGCCATCTGCACCTCGCTGTTCCGCGAGCTCCTCACCTACATGATGGAGGATCCGCGCAACATCTCGTTCTGTATTCACCTGATGTTCTGCGCCAAGAACATCGAGCGGATCGGCGACCACGCCACCAACATCGCCGAGACCGTGTTCTACATGATCGAGGGCCAGGCGATCACCGACAAGCGGCCGAAGGGCGACATGACGACCTTCGCCAACACGGTACCGAACACCTGAAGACTTAAGGGAGCGACGACCCGATGGGCGCACGCATTATGGTGGTTGAGGACGAGGAAGCCCTGACCGAGCTTCTCCGCTACAACCTCGAAGGCGACGGCTATGACGTCGAGACGGTGATGCGCGGCGACGACGCCGACACCCGCCTCAAGGAGCACATCCCCGATCTGATCGTGCTCGACTGGATGCTGCCGGGCCTGTCAGGCATCGAATTGTGCCGGCGGCTTCGCACCCGTCCCGAGACCAAGCAGCTCCCGATTATCATGCTCACCGCGCGCGGCGAGGAGAGCGAGCGGGTGCGGGGTCTTGCGACCGGCGCCGACGATTACATCGTCAAGCCATTCTCGGTGCCGGAGCTACTGGCGCGCGTGAAAGGCCTGCTGCGGCGCGCAAGCCCGGAGCGGCTCGCCACCGTCCTCGCTTTTGGCGACATCGAACTCGACCGCGACAAGCGCCGCGTGGCGCGCTCGGGCCGGCCGATCGATCTCGGTCCGACCGAATATCGCCTGCTGGAGTTCTTCCTGGAGCACCCGGGACGGGTGTTCTCGCGCGAGCAACTGCTCGACAGCGTCTGGGGCCGCGACATCTATATCGACGAGCGCACCGTCGACGTGCATATCGGCCGCCTGCGCAAGCTGCTCAATCTCGGCCGCGAGCAGGACCCGATCCGCACCGTCCGCGGGGCCGGTTACGCGCTGGATGATCGGTTTGCGAAGGCGGAGCAGGTGTAGGGTTGCAGCTTTGTTTCTTGGCAAGCTGTCCCCGAATTCTTCGACGTCGTCCCGGACGAGCGAGCGAAGCGAGCGCTGATCCGGGACCCATAACCACCGAACGTGGTTTGGCGAAGACTCGGAGTGACCCCTTTCGCGCAACAACCGCGCGCTCCGAGTATGGGTCCCGGCCCCCGTGCGCATTGCGCACTAGGCCGGGACGACACGGAAATTGAACCTTCTTCGCGCGACGACTTGCCGTAATTACCGCGGGCCCGGCTTCACCGGTGCGCGGCGCCGATCCGACGCCGGCTGGTAAGCGACGCGCGAGTGCTGGGCGCAATAGGGCAGGCCGGACAGCGCCCGTCCACCGCAGAAGAAGAAGTCCGGGCTCGAGGGATCGCCGACCGGCCAGTGGCAGGTCGCCTCGTTCAATTCCAGCAGCGACAGCCGCTGGCTCATCGGCACCACGTTGTCATAGGTGACCGGATCCGGCTCAGCCTCGACCTCGAAGGCCTGCGCCAGCGCGGTGTTGCCGCGCGAGATCGGGCGGCTCACCCGCATCATGTGCTGCGCGGGGCGCGCCTTGCGCGGCCGCGGCGCTGCCGACGAAGGGCTCTTGGCGCGGCCCGAAAGGCCGAGCCTGTGCACTTTGCCGATCACGGCATTGCGGGTCACATTGCCGAGCTCCGCCGCGATCTGGCTGGCCGAAAGTCCGGCCTCCCAGAGCTTTTTCAGCTGCTCGACGCGATCATCGGACCAGGTCAAAACCGTCATTGCACCCTTTCCCTCGCTGCGCGCCCGCCATCCTGGGGCCTCGCAGCGAATGCCTAAGCCTTCAAAAACCCGTGCCGCCAGAATCCCTTAAGGCTCGCCGGGCGCGTCTTGAACGCCCGAACGTTTACGCCGGTACATAAGGACTTAAAGATCAGAACCACTGCACGAGATGTCGTATCTGACAATCCAAACGCTACAATATGGCGTGACTCCCGCGCAAGAGTCCGCCGACTCGCTTCCACATGTTCCGTGACTAAATCCCGCAAAATCGGCACCGCAAGACTACGGATTCAGCGTTTCGCGAGGCTTTCCGGGCGGCATTGACACCCGTTTCACCAGGCCTAAGATAGTCGCGCGTGCCGCCCTCAAGAGGCGGCACGTTTCGTTTTCCGGGCCGGTCGATGGTGCGTTGCGCAATGCACGCTCACACCGTCCGCAACATTCAAGTGACCGTCATGACTAACAGCGCAGCGCCGCATTTGCTCCCCGTTTTCGCCAGGTCCGACCTCGGTTTCGAGCGTGGCGAAGGCTGCTGGCTGATCGCGACCAATGGCGAGCGCTATCTGGACTTCACCTCCGGCGTTGCGGTGAATGCGCTCGGCCATGCCCATCCGGCGCTGGTCGCGGCGTTGCAGGAGCAGGCCACGAAGCTCTGGCACATGTCGAACCTGTTCCAGAGCCCGGACGGCGAAAAGCTCGCCGCGCGCCTGTGCAATGAAAGTTTCGCGGAGTTCGTGTTCTTCTGCAATTCCGGCGCCGAAGCGCTGGAATGCGTGATCAAGGTCGTGCGCCGTTATCACGCCGCGAAGGGCCATCCCGACCGCTATCGCATGATCACCTTCGAAGGCGCCTTCCATGGCCGCACGCTGGCGACACTTGCCGCGACGGGTTCGGCAAAATATCTCGAAGGTTTCGGCCCCCCGATGGAGGGCTTCGACCAAGTTGCGCATGGCGATCTCGACGCGGTGAAAAAGGCGATCGGTCCGCAGACCGCCGGAATCCTGATCGAGCCGATCCAGGGCGAGGGCGGTGTGCGTTCGGCAACGCCCGCCTTCCTGAGGGCGTTGCGCCAGCTCTGCGACGAGAAGGGTCTGTTGCTCGCCTTCGACGAGGTGCAAACCGGCATGGGCCGCACCGGCGATCTGTTCGCGTACCGCCGCCTTGGCGTCGAACCCGACGTGATGTCGCTGGCCAAGGCGCTCGGCGGCGGCTTCCCGATCGGCGCCTGCCTTGCGACCGCGGAAGCGGCATCCGGCATGACGCCGGGCTCGCACGGCTCGACCTTCGGCGGCAATCCGCTCGCGATCTCGGCTGCGAATGCCGTGCTCGACGTCATGCTCAAGCCCGGCTTCTTCGATCACGTGCAGAGGATGTCGCTGCTGCTCAAGCAGAAGCTCGCCTCCGTGATCGACCGTCATGGCGATGTCGTCAGCGAAGTGCGCGGCGAGGGCCTCCTGATCGGCATCAAGGCCGTGGTGCCTTCCGGCGATCTCGTTGCCGCCTTGCGCGCAGAAAAGCTGCTCACCGTCGGTGCCGGCGACAATGTCGTGCGTTTCCTGCCGCCTTTGATCGTCACCGAAGCCGAGATCGAGGACAGCGTCGGGCGGCTCGAGCGCGCCTGCACCGCGTTATCCGGCAACAAGCGGGCGGCAAGCTGATGAGCAAGTCGCCCGATAATACACACGAGAAAACACCGAAGCACTTCCTCGATATCAACGAGCTGCCGCTGTCGGAGCTCAAGCGCATGCTCGCCGCGTCCACCGCGATGAAGGCGAAGCAGAAGGCGCATCAGCCGGTCAGGCCGCTCGAAGGCAAGACGCTGGCGATGATCTTCGAGCGCCCCTCGACGCGGACGCGGGTGTCTTTCGATGTTGCCATGCGCCAGCTCGGCGGCGAGCCCATCATGCTCACCGGTGCCGAGATGCAGCTCGGCCGCGGCGAGACCATCGCCGACACCGCGCGGGTGCTGTCGCGCTATGTCGACGCGATCATGATCCGCATCCTCAATCACGACGCCCTTCTGGAGCTTGCGGCGAACGCCACCGTGCCCGTCATCAACGGCCTGACGCGGCGTTCGCATCCCTGCCAGGTGATGGCCGACCTCATGACCTACGAGGAACATCGCGGCCCGATCGAGGGCAAGACGGTGGCCTGGACCGGAGACGACAACAACGTGCTGGCGTCCTGGGCGCACGCCGCCGAGCGCTTCAAGTTCCAGCTCAATGTCGCGACACCTCCGGAGCTCGCCCCGAAAAAAGCCATGCGCGACTTCATCAAGGCAACCGGCGCGCCGATCATGCTCGGCACCGATGCCGAAGCCGCCGTGCGTGGGGCCGATTGTGTCGTGACCGACACCTGGGTGTCGATGGGGGACAAGGAAGGCGAGCACCGCCATAACGTGCTCAAGCCCTATCAGGTCAATGCCCAGCTGATGTCGCTGGCCCAGCCCGATGCATTGTTCATGCACTGCCTGCCCGCCCATCGCGGCGAGGAGGTCACCGACGAGGTGATCGACGGTCCGCAATCCGTCGTGTTCGACGAGGCCGAAAACCGCCTGCACGCGCAGAAGGGCATTCTGGCCTGGTGCTTCGACGCGGTGAAGTAGATCGACGCGGCGAGCTAACTTTCCGTCGTCCCGGCGAAGGCCGGGACCCATACCGCGGAATCTCTCTTGTGGCAGATCGGCGGAGGCAACGAGTTTTCGCCAAACCAATATTCGTGGTTATGGGTCCCGGCCTTCGCCGGGACGACACCGAAGTTGCCGTATCATGATCAAACCAGTGTCCAGATGAGCTGCTCCGAACCCCTTCCAATTCCGCCTTCCGACCCCAGATAAAGCGCCATGGTTTCCCAATCCCCTGACATGAAAACCGGGCCCGAAGGCCCGGTTCGCGCGCCATCCGCGGTTCCGATCGATGACGCCGTGCTGCCTTACGAGGTCGACGCGCTCGATGTGCGCGGTCGGCTGGTGCGGCTTGGTCCGGCGCTCGACGAGATCCTGACCAAGCACGATTATCCGGCGCCGGTCGGCAAGCTGCTCGGCGAGGCCATCGTGCTGACCACGCTGCTCGGCTCGGCGCTGAAGTTCGAGGGCCGCTTCATCCTCCAGGCCCAGACCGACGGTCCGGTGTCGTTCCTGGTCGTGGACTATCAGGCGCCGGATCGTCTGCGCGCCTATGCGCGCTACGACGCCGCGCGCCTCGGCGATGCAAAGGATTCCGGCGCGCTGCTGGGGCACGGTCATCTCGCCATGACCATCGACCAGGGCCCCGACATGAGCCGCTACCAGGGCCTGGTCGCGCTCGACGGCGGCAGCCTGGAAGACGCCGCTCACGAATATTTCCTGCGCTCCGAGCAGATCCCGACCCGCGTGCGTCTCGCCGTCGGCGAGGAATGGCGCTCGAACGACGGCGGCAAGCATCGCTGGCGCGCCGGCGGCATGCTGATGCAGTTCCTGCCGAAGGCGCCCGAGCGCGCGCGGCAGGCCGATCTGCATCCCGGCGATGCGCCCGAAGGCGTCGAGGTGCATGCCGTCGCTGAAGACGATGCCTGGGTCGAGGCGCGCTCGCTGATCGAGACCGTCGAAGATGTCGAGCTGATCGATCCGGAGCTGTCCGGCGAGCGGCTGCTCTACCGTCTGTTCCACGAACGCGGCGTGCGCGTGTTCAATCCGCTGCCCTTGAAGGCGCAATGCTCCTGCTCGCGCGACGCGGTGGCATCGATGCTGAAGAGCTTTTCGTCCGACGATCGTGCCGCGATGGTCAAGGACGACAAGGTCGTCGTGACCTGCGAGTTCTGCAGCTCGGTGTACGAGTTCACACCGGACGAGGCGGGCGTCGAGGACGCGTAGCGCGGTGCTGTAGTGCCGGAGGGCGGGTAAAGCGAAGCGTGCCCACCATCTCAGACCCTAATTCAACACCCGCTTGTTGTCCGGGCTGTCCAGCGAGAACGTCGGCACGTCGATCTCGAAGCGCTCGCCGGTTGCGCTGACCATCTGGTAGCGGCCGGTCATGAAGCCCGAGGCGGTCGTGAGCGGCACGCCGGAGGTGTATTCGAAGCGTTCGCCGGGGGCGAGCGTCGGCTGCTCGCCGACGACGCCCTCGCCCTTCACCTCCTGCTGCCGGCCGGTGGCGTCGGTGATGATCCAGTGCCGCGTCTTGAGCTGCACGGTCTCGTCGCCGGAATTGGTGATGACGATGGTGTAGGACCAGAAATAGCGGGAGCGGTCGGCCGACGACTGCTCCGGAACAAAGTTCGGCTCGACGGTCACTTCGATCTGGCGGGTCACGGCGCGGTACATGATTGCCATCATACCGAAATCTGCTCGGGAACCAAACGCCGGAGGCGGTTCTGGCGACATCGTCCCGCCAGAATTCGCAGGGAAGTACACGTCCAAGTGTCTTTGCATGTGATCCGGGCGCTTTGCGAGATGACGGCCGGACCGGTACACTCCTTGCCACGTCGCGATTTGCGGAAGGGTTTTTAGCCCCCGATGACCATTGCCGACCAAGTGACGGGATCGACGATCGCGGGAACCGCCAAACCTGTGGAGGTCAAATCCGCGGGTGCAAAGCCGCGCGCGGCATCGCCGGCCATTTCGCTGCCCGCCATCGGCGAGCGCGAGCTCCGGCTCGACCTGTTCCGCGGCCTGGCACTGTGGCTGATCTTCATCGACCATTTGCCGCCGAGCCTTCTGACCTGGTTCACGATCCGCAATTACGGCTTCAGCGACGCCACCGAGATCTTCATCTTCATCTCCGGCTATACCGCCGCCTTCGTCTACGGTCGGGCGATGCTGGAGTCCGGCATCGTCGTCGCCACCGCGCGCATCCTGCGGCGCGTCTGGCAGATCTATGTCGCCCACGTCTTCCTGTTCACGATCTTCCTTGCCGAAATCTCCTACGTCGCGACCAGGTTCGAGAACCCGCTCTACACCGAAGAGATGGGCATCATGGATTTCCTCAAGCAGCCCGACGTCACGATCGTGCAGGCGCTGCTGCTGCGCTTCCGTCCCGTCAACATGGACGTGCTGCCGCTCTACATCGTGCTGATGCTGGCGCTGCCCTTGATCCTGTGGCTGATGAAATGGCGCCCCGACGTGACGCTCGGCCTCTCCGTCGCGCTCTACGCGGTGACCTGGGAATACGATCTCTATCTGTCGGCCTATCCAAACGGCTTCTGGGCCTTCAATCCCTTCGCCTGGCAATTGCTGTTCGTGTTCGGGGCATGGTGCGCGCTCGGGGGTGCGCGACGGATGTCGCACATTCTCGCTTCGCGGGTGACGATGTGGATCGCGATCGCCTATCTGGTCGCGGCATTCTACGTGACGCTGACCTGGTATGTGCCGCAGCTCTCCCACTTCATGCCGAAGCGGCTCGAGCAGTGGATGTATCCGATCGACAAGGCCGACCTCGACGTGCTGCGCTTCACGCATTTCCTGGCGCTGGCCGCGCTCACCGTGCGCGTCCTGCCCCGGGACTGGCCGGGCCTGAAATCGCCCTGGCTGCGGCCGCTGATCCTGTGCGGCTCGCATTCCCTGGAGATATTCTGTCTTGGCGTCTTCCTAGCCTTTGCCGGCCATTTCATCCTGGCCGAAGTCTCGGGCGGCCCGGTGATGCATGCGCTAATTAGTCTCTCCGGAATCCTGATCATGTGGGCCATGGCCTGGCTGATTTCGTGGTACAAGCGGGTGGCTGACAAGAGCGGTTCGAAAACCAAAAGCGCCGTCGGCAGCGCCGATATGGCGGGAGGGGGCTGATGAAGGCGAAGGTTTTCCTGAGCCTGATCCTGCTGTGCGGTGGTCTCGCCGCGCCTCCGGCGCGTGCGGACGATGCTGCGCCTGCTTCTTCGGCCGCGCCTGCTGCTTCGGCGGCACCTGCTGCTTCAGCCGCGCCCGCAGCCTGCGAATTGCCGTCCTATCTGCTCACCAGCGAAAGCCAGCTTCCCAAGGTCGCCGATGCCATCAAGGCCGGCAAGCCGCTCGAAATCCTGGTCATCGGCAGCCGCTCGACCACGATTCCGGCCTCCGAGGACGCTTCTTATCCGGCGCGGATGCAGGCCATCCTGAAGGAGAAGCTGCCGCCGACCGAGACTGTGCACGTCTCCGTAGAAATACAGAGCAAGAAAACGGCCGAGGAGGCGGCCGCCAGCTTCGTTAAGCTGATGGAAGCAAAAGCGCCTACTTTGGTCATCTGGCAGACCGGGACCGTGGATGCTATTCGAGCCATTGATCCCGACGATTTTCGTGGCGCGGTGACCGAAGGGGTTGTTGCGTTGCAAAAGGCAGGGGCTGACGTCGTCTTGATGAATCTGCAGTACAGTCCGCGTACCGAAACCATGATCTCGGTGCCGCCATACCTCGACAATATGCGGGTGGTGGCGCAGGAGCACGACATTCCGCTGTTCGATCGTTTTGCGATCATGCGGCAGTGGAATGATCAGGGGCAGTTCGACCTGTTCAGCCCGTCGCGCGGGCCCGAGCTGGCGAAACAGGTCCATGATTGCCTTGGCCGGGCGTTGGCACAGTTCGTGATCGACGCTGCCCATCTGGAGCCGGCCCAGCAGCAAAATTGAGGTCTAGCGTTAATGAGTTCTCTCCGCCCTTTTTGCCTGACGGCATGGCTGGCTGTGCCCGCAGCAGCGCTGCTGCTGTTGCTGAGTCCGGCCTCGCAGTCGCACGCGCAGACGCAGGCCGCGCAGGCAACGCCGGCCCCGCAGCAGTCGGCTGATCCGGCTCCCGCTTCGCCGCCCCAGACCGCCGTCGCAGCGACATCCCCCGAGCAGCGCGGCATCACCGCGCGCGCCATCGACAAGGTGAAGCAGGTCGCGAAATCCGCCGGCGACGTCTTCAGCCGCGTGCCCTGCCTGTCGCCGAAGGGCGGCGCGAAGGCAATGGGCTCGCTGCCGCATGTCGCGGGCAAGCTCGTCGCCGGCCAGCCCGTCGTCATCGTCGCATTCGGCTCGTCGTCGACCGCGGGATTCGGCGCGAGCTCGCCGGAGTTCAACTATCCCAATCGCCTTGCCGCGCAGCTGCACCGGCACTATCCGACTGCCGACATCACCGTCGTCAATGCCGGCGTCGGCGGCGAGGACGCACCCGAGATGATGAAGCGCCTCCAGAAAGAGGTGATCGACGTGCATCCGGATCTGGTGATCTGGCAGGTCGGCACCAATGCCGTGCTGCGCAATCTCGATCCCGGCGATACCGCCAAACTGGTCGAGGACGGCATCAGCCGCATCCAGGCTGCCGGCGGCACCGACGTCGTGCTGGTCGATCCGCAATATTCGCCCGCCGTCAACCAGCGCGCGGACAGCGCCGGCAAGATGGTGAAGTTGCTCGGCAAGGTCGCCGAGCTTCGTCATGTCGGCATCTTCCCGCGCTTCGAGGTGATGCGCGACTGGCACGAGAAGCAGTCGATTCCGGTCGAGAGCTTCGTGATCGCCGACGGCCTGCACATGAACGATTGGGGCTACGCCTGCTTCGCCCAGCTCCTCGGCGACGACATCATCCGCTCTGTCGGCCAGATCAAGCTCGGCGTCAACGTGCCCGCGGACGTGCGGACCTATCGGCCGATGTAAGCATCGGTGCTTAGGGTGGGCGAAGGCGCGCTCTTCGCGCGCCGTGCCCACCATCCATCGGCGCTGCCATCGTGAATGCTGGGCACGCTTCGCTTTGACCACCCCACGATGTCGATGCGTGGCTACGCCTTCTCCAGCGCCGCGGTCAGATCCTCGATCAGATCGTCCGCATGCTCAAGCCCCGCCGAGAAGCGGATGAAGCCCTCGCTGATGCCGAGCGCGGCGCGGTCCTCCGGCTTGAGGCGCTGATGCGTCGTCGTTGCCGGATGCGTGACGAGGCTCTTGGCGTCGCCGAGGTTGTTCGAGATCTTGGCGAGCTTGAGCTCGTTGAGCACGCGGAATGCCGCCTGCTTGCCGCCCTTGACCTCGAGGCCGACCAGCGTCGAGCCGCCGCGCATCTGCTTCTTCACCAATGCGGCCTGCGGATGATCGGCGCGGCCGGGAAACACCAGCCGTGAAATCTTCGGATGGCTCGCCAGCACGTCTGCGATGCGCGCCGCCGTCTCGGTCTGCGCGCGCACGCGCACGGCGAGCGTCTCCAGGCCCTTGAGCAGAACCCAGGCGTTGAACGGCGAGATCGACGGGCCGGTCTGGCGCATGAAATTGTGGATGTGCTCGGCGATGAACGCTTCCGAGGACAGGATGATGCCGCCGAGACAGCGGCCCTGGCCATCGATGTGCTTGGTCGCGGAATAGACCACCACGTCGGCGCCGAGCGCGAGCGGGCTCTGCCAGATCGGAGTGGCGAACACGTTGTCGACGACGAGCCGCGCGCCGCCGCTGTGCGCGATCTCTGCGATGCCGGGAATGTCGAGTACATCCAGCGTCGGGTTGGTCGGGCTCTCCAGGAAAAACGTCTTGGTGTTCGGCTTCATGGCGCGCTGCCACTGGTCGAGATCGAGGCCGTCGACCAGCGTGGTCTCGATGCCGTAGCGCGGCAGCAAATCCTGCACGACGTAGAGACACGAGCCGAACAGCGCGCGCGAGGCCACGACGTGATCGCCGGCCTTGAGCGGCGCCAGGATCGCGGTCGTCACCGCGGCCATGCCGGTCGCCGCCGAACGTGCCGCTTCGGCGCCTTCGAGCTCGATCATGCGCCGCTCGAACATCGAGATGGTCGGATTGGAGTAGCGTGAATAGATGAAGCCGGGGTCCTCGCCCTTGAACCGCGCCTCGCACTCCTCGGCGCTGTTGTAGACGTAGCCTTGGGTCAGGAACAGCGACTCCGACGTCTCGCCATATTGCGAGCGCAGGGTGCCGGAATGGACCAGGCGGGTTTCGGGACGGTAGGACGCGGTGGACGCCGGGGACTTCGACATAGGACCTCCTGAAGTGACCATCGAAAATGGTCACAAAAAAACCGGCCTGGAATATCTCCACGGGCCGGGATCACAGAGGTCCCCGGCCTGTTTAGCGACTTATTTAACGTGGCTGCAAGCCGGCCGGCTCAAATCACCACGGGATAAGTCATGCTCATATTCCGCAATGCCCTTTCCGTCAAGACGTCCATCGGATAGCCGTAAAACGCTCATATTTCCCGCATGTCGGGATGTGTTTGATCCCTGATGAGGACCCCGGGTTGACGTTCACGGTCGCCGCCGACGCCAATGGTATCCTGCCCGACCGCATGATCGCGGCGATGGCGGAGGGCGGTCTCATCCTGCCCGCTTACGACTTCGTCGAAAGCCAGATCCAGCCGGCGAGCCTCGATTTGCGCCTCGGCGACATCGCCTATCGCGTTCGCGCCAGCTTCCTGCCCGGTCCCGGCGCCACTGTCGCCGAGCGCATCGACGAGTTGAAGCTGCACGAGTTCAGCCTCGCCGACGGCGCCGTGCTGGAGACCAACTGCGTCTACATCGTGCCGCTGCTCGAAAGCCTCGCGCTGCCGCCGGAGATCGTCGCGGCCGCCAACCCGAAAAGCTCGACCGGCCGGCTCGACGTCTTCACCCGCGTGATCGCCGACGGCACCCGCCGCTTCGACATGATTGGTGCCGGCTATCACGGTCCGCTCTATGCCGAGATCAGTCCGAAGACGTTCCCGGTGCTGGTCAGCGAGGGCTCGCGCCTGAGCCAGGTGCGCTTCCGCACCGGCGATGCCATCCTCAACATCGACGACCTTGAGGCGCTGCATGCGACCGAGCGTCTCGTCGATATCGACGATGCCGATCTCACCGGCGGCGTCGCCGTCTCGGTTGATCTTTCCGGCGAAAAGAGCGGTGGCTTCGTCGGCTACCGCGCCAAGCGCCACACCGGCGTTATCGACGTCGATCGCCGCGCTGGCTATTCCGTCGAGGAGTTCTGGGAGCCGATCTCGGCCCGCCCCGACGGCAGCCTGATCCTCGATCCCGGCGAGTTCTATATCCTCGCGTCGAAAGAGGCCGTGCAGGTGCCGCCCGATTACGCCGCGGAGATGGTGCCGTTCGATCCGTTGGTCGGTGAGTTCCGCGTGCATTATGCCGGATTCTTCGATCCCGGCTTCGGTTATGCCGGCGCCGGCGGGTTGGGGTCGCGCGCCGTGCTCGAAGTGCGCTCGCGCGAGGTGCCGTTCATCCTCGAGCACGGCCAGATCGTCGGCCGCCTCGTCTACGAGAAGATGCTGGCCCGTCCCGACGCGATGTACGGCCAGCGCATCGGCTCCAACTACCAGGCGCAGGGCCTGAAGCTGAGCAAGCATTTCCGGGTGTAGCGATCACCCGTCGCCCGGATGGAGCGCAAGCGTCATCCGGGAAAGTCTCACTTGTGGCACGATCCCGGCTTACGCTGTGCTCCATCCGGGCCACCAGGTGCTGACATGACCAATCCATCCCAACTCGACGCATACATCCTCGACGACGTCGCCGATGCGCTGATCTATTCGGATCGCTCCGGCACCATCATGCGCTGGAATCGCGCATCGTCCGCACTGTTCGGCTTCTCCGCGGACGAAGCGCTGGGCCAGAATCTCGACCTGATCATTCCCGAACATCTGCGCGCCGCGCACTGGAAGGGTTTCGAGGCCGCGCTAGCCAGCGGCGCGATGAAGCTTGCGGGCAAACCGACACTGACCCGCGCGCTGCACAAGGACGGACGCAAGCTCTACATCGAGATGACCTTTGCGCTTGTGCGGGACGCCGCTGGAGTGGTGCAGGGATCGGTGGCGATGGCACGCGACGTCACCGACCGCGTCGAGCGCGAGCGTGCCGCCAAAGTTGCTCAAAATTAAGCCTGCGCAAAATTCGTGATGCGGAATTGGCGAGCCCGCGTGCAGGGCGCCCTGCATGCGGCTCAGCTTGTCCGTCGCCGGCTGCGGTGACACACTCGATCAAAACAACGATCGGGAGCGAACATGGCCGCTGCATCTGACCCCGCGCAGGAAGCTCAATGGAAACGCTGGCGCGCGGTTGCCGATCTCTATCACGCCTATTTCACCGGCTTGATCCTCACCGTGGTCACACGTCGCGGCACGGCAGATGCCGCGGAGTTCGTCTTTCGCGTGTTCCGCCGCCAGCAGCAGGAGCGCTTCCTGCCGGGGCTGGAGAAGCTCGGGCTGAGCCATCTGCCGCCAGCAGTCGCCGCCGCGCAATATCACTACCTCTCGAACTGGATCGGCGGCGTGCACGTCGAATACATGTATGAGAGCGACCGCAAAGCCTGGGTCCGCTATCCGCCACCGCGCTGGATCTGGAAAGGCACTGCCATCTGCGGCGTGCCGGGCGAAGTCTCGCGCGCGATGCTGCGCGGCTGGCACGCCAACAACGGCGTGGCGCTCGGCGATACCAGATTGGGGTTCGTCTGCACCAAGCAGAGCGTCGACGGCCAGGATGGGCTCGAAGGCTACTATTACCAATATGACCACCCGCTCGAGCTCGACCAGCGCCTCGTGTTCGCGCGGCATCTCGAAGCGCCACTGTTCGATGCAGCCGCGGCTCCGGCCTTGCCGGTCGCAAGCTGGCCAAGACCGCGACTGGAAAAAGCCTACCGCAACTACGCGATGGAATATGTGCGCACCGCCGCGCCCGTGATGGTGCAGCTGTTCGGCCCCGAGGATGCCGGCTATCTCCTGCACCTCACGGGCAAGCTGATCGGGATGCAATATTTTGACGAGATCGCTGCGGCGCTGTCGATGGGCCGCGGCGGTGCGGGCGAGTTCGCGACGTTCCTCAACGCGCTGTTTGTCGCGCAGGACGATGTGGCTGAGACAACGCAATCCGAAGGCACGTTCGAAATCCGTCAGCAGAGCTGGAAGTTGATGGACGGCGTCGCCGATTGCCACCCCGCTTGCGCCAAGGTGCTGGCGGGGCTGTTCGAAGGGCTCGCGGCCGGATGCGGGCGGCACATCGGCGTGCACATGCGCCCGGCCGCGGGGGGCCGGCCGCCGCTGATCTGGACGGTCGGCTGATGTCACCGACCGAAATGCGCTGCCGCAGGGCACGCCTGCATCAGGCGCAGAAGGAATCGGCAATTGCCGTGCTAACAAGCTGAACCCCGCGCCTTTTGCGCGAACAAATTCATTGGCACACCCAGTCATTGCCGCGCCGCAACTGGCGCTCGCGCCCGGGAGAGGACATGTCCGACATCGCCGAGATTCCGGTCGATGAACAAGAGCGACCGCTACCTCCGCCGCCACCCCCGGTGAAGAATGCACTGACCGACGGGCCGATCCTGCGCACGCTGCTCGGGCTGGCCTGGCCCAACGTCGTCGCGCTTTCAGCCGGCACCTGCACAGTGATTGCGGAGACCTCCTATATCGGACGCCTTGGCGTGGAAGCGCTGGCCGCGATGGCGCTGGTGTTTCCGACAGTGATCCTGACCATGACCATGTCGGGCGGTGCGATGGGCGGCGCGGTGGCCTCCGCCATCGCGCGGGCACTCGGCGCCGGCGATCGCGAGCGTGCCGGGACGCTCGCCGCGCACGCGCTCTTGATCGGCATCAGCTTCGGCCTTGTCTTCATGCTGGGCATGCTGATCTTCGGGCCGCGCGTTCTGGAAATGCTCGGCGGCCGCGGCGACGTGTTGACGCATGCGATCGCCTACACCCAGGTGTTTTTCGGCGGCGCCGTGCTGCCCTGGCTGCTCAACACCATGGCCGGGGTCCTGCGCGGCACCGGCAACATGAAGCTGCCCTCGCTGTTGATCCTCAATTCCGCGGCCTGGCAGATCGTGCTCGGCGGCACGCTCGGTCTCGGCCTCGGTCCGGTGCCGCAATTCGGCATGCGCGGCGTCGCCGCCGGCGCGCTGATTGCCTATTGCATGAATATCGGTGTGATGGGCTGGTACCTGTTCTCCGGCCGCGCCCGCGTGACGCCGAAGCTGCGCGGGCTGCGCATCCAATGGGCGATGTTTTTCGACATCCTGAAGGTCGGCGCCATCGCCTGCTTCTCGCCGCTGCAATCGGTGCTGACGATCTCGATCTTCACTCACATGCTTGCGAAATTCGGCACCGCGATCCTCGCCGGCTACGGCATCGGTGCGCGGCTGGAATTCCTGCTGACCTCGATCGCGTTCTCGTTCGGCATCGCCTCGGTGCCGATGATCGGCATGGCGGTCGGCGCCGGCCGCATCGCCCGTGCCCGGCGCATTGCCTGGATCGCGGCGGCGAGCGCCTTCGTTGCCGTCGGTGCACCGGCGTGCCTGGTCGCGGCCTTCCCCGATCTCTGGGTCAACATTTTCACCGACAGCGCGACCGTGCGCGCCACCAGCCATCAATATTTGTCGACGGTGGCGCCGTTCTACGCCTTCATCGGCCTCGCCTCGACGATGTATTTCTCGTCGCAGGGCGCAGCCAAGGTGATCGGACCGGTGCTGGCGCAGACCGCGCGGCTGATCTACATCTCGGCGGTCGGCTGGTGGCTGTCGACGCATGATGCCACCGCGCAAAGCTTCTTCTGGCTGGCGGCGAGCTCGATGGTCGTGCTCGGCCTGCTCTCGTGCTCCAGCGTGGTGCTGACGCGCTGGGGACCGCGCCAAACCAAACCGGCGATCAGGCCGGCTCTGTCGGCCGCTTCGGACTAGCGATGCCTGTGGCGGCGATGGCCGCCACTGCCGCCGACATTGGCGAGCCGTATTAGTTGCGGAATCATCGCCATCATGTCGCCGCCGCCGGCGCCGCCGAGCATGCCCATGATATCGCCGCCGCCCATGCCGCCCATGCCCGTCGGCATGGTGCCGCCTCCGGCCATCGGCGCGTAGCCGCCGTAATTGGGCGCACCGAAACCGCCGCCGAGATTGCCGCCGCCGAGGCCGCCAATTCCGCCGCCGCCCATCATGCCACCAAGACCACCACCGCCATTCTCCATCATGCGGCTCATCATCGGGCCCATGGTCTGCATCATCATGCCGAAGCGGCGCTTGCCCATCTTGGCCTTCATCATCTCCAGCATCGGCGCCATCTGGGTCATCATGTCCTCGCCGCCGGCACCTCCGCCGCCGAGGAACTGGGCCTTTGCCGGTCCGCTCGAAATCGAAAACATCAGCAGCACGGCGGCCGCCTGGCAGATCACCTTGTCCGCACCTCTCATGGCCTGCTCCTCGCGTGCGGGGCGCCGCCGGGAGAGCGGAGCCAACCGGACGCACGCCGCCATGGTTAGTGCGGACGAGGGCTGGGCTCTGTGAGAAAGATCACGCAGCTGCGGCTGGAAACGCTCGGTGTATGGCGGCGACGGCGTCCTTGGTCTGTCCCTGCACATAGGGCGCGAGCTCGTTCGGCAGCATGTCGATGATCCAGACCAGGCGGCATCTCGCCTCGCCCTCGGCGATCACCTGCACCGAGGCGCTGTAATGCTTTAGACGCTCGTTGTTGATCGCGTAGACCAGCCGCCGCCCGGCATCGTCGCAATCGACCAACACCTCGCGCGCCACCGATCCGTTGGCGAAGGTGACGATGCGCGCGTCGCCGTTGAGCGTGCAGGCCGTGACGAAGCCCGGCGCCAGCCGCTGATGCAGCGCGCCGAAATCGCGAACCGCATCCCAGACGTCGTGCGCCGGGGCGGGGAGGGGAATGTCGTTGTGGATGGAGGCCATGAAGGTGTCCTTGGTTGCGTTAGATTTTGGTCGAGGACCCCGTCATTGCGAGCGCAGCGAAGCAATCCAGAGATGTTTCCGCGGTTGGAGTCTGGATTGCTTCGTCGCAAGTGCTCCTCGCAATGACGGAGCGAGCTCACGTGCAGACCGCCTCGACATTGTTACCATCGGGATCGATCAAGAACGCCGCGTAGTAAGTCGGGCTGTAATCCTTGCGCGGGCCGGCACCGCCATTGTCGCGACCGCCGCTCTTCAGGCCCTCGCTATGGAATGCCTTGACCGAATCATGATCCCCAGCGCGAAACGCGATATGCGCGCCATCCGCCTTGCGCCCCTTGTTCAGGTGCAGCCACAGCGCCGGCTCGCCCTTCGGCCCGAAGCCGGCATAACCATCGCCGCTCGAGCACAAGACATAGCCGAGCGGCGCCAGCACCGCGGTGTAGAAGCGCTTGGCGGTGTCGAGGTCGGCAACGCGCAATCCGATATGATCGTACATGGTCGTCTCCATTTCCAAAGCGCGCCGCAATCGGCGCGCGCCGGAGACGAACCTAGTCAGTTGAGCGCAAGCTGCTCTTGGAGAATCTTGCGCTCCCCCTTCGAGGCCTGACGGAACTTGGTTGGCGAGACGCCGGCGGCGCGGTGGAAGGTGCGGACGAAGTTGGAGAGATCGCCGAAGCCGACGTCATAGGCGATGTCGGTGACTGCGATGTCGTCGTCGGTCAGCAGCCGCGCCGCATGCCGCAGCCGCGAGCGCACCAGATATTGATGCGGGGTGACGCCGAGCACGGCGGAGAACAGCCGCAGGAAGTGGAAGGGGCTGAGGCCTGCCTGCCGCGCCGCCTGTTCGAGGTCGACCTCGGCATGCGAGTTGGCGTCGATCCACAGCGCGGCTTCCACGGCGCGGCGGCGATCACGCGCCGTCGGTGTCGTCGGCTTGCGCGTCTTGCCCGACACGACATCGACGAAACGGCCGGCGAGGATCTGCCCGAGCTCGTCGAGACCGAGGTCGCTGTTGCCATCTGCCGCCGTCTGGGCGAGTTCGCCCAGCACCATCAGCTCGGGCAGCGGCGGCGTCGCACCGACCTGCCAGACGTCGCGCCGGCCGCCGAGCGCGTCGACCAGATCGTCGCTGAGGAAAAAGGACAGGCAGACGTCGCCGGCGACATGCTCATGCGTGCAGGTGTATTCCTCGCCCGGTGCGCCGACCAGCATCGAGCCGGCCACCAGCTCGAAGAAGCCGGCGCGGCAATGACAGCCAAAGCTGCCCGCGCGGACATAGGCGATGGAATGGCCGGTGCGGCACTCCGCAAACGGGCTGTCGTCCGGTCCCGCGTCGCAGCGAAACTCGGAGACCGTCATCGAGGGTGTGGTCAGCAGCGTCGTTGCATCCATGCCACCTATCTAGGTGGAGGGTCTCGGCGGGGCAACGGGCAGCAGGACGTCGAACAGCGTCTTGCTGGCGATCGGATGGGCGCCCTCGAGCGACAGCAGCCGCCGCTTGGAGATCACGCCGCCATAGGGCGAGAGCCGGTCGGTGTAATTGCCGGCCTCCAGCACCCGGTGGCAGGGCACGATCAGCATGTAGGGATTTCTCGCGATCGCCTGTGCCACCGAATGCGCGGCGCCGGAGGCGCCCAGCGTCTTGGCGATCTCGTGATAAGTGCGCGTCTCCCCGCGCGGGATGGCGCAGGCGGCTTCGTAGACCCGCCGGTTGAAGCCGGGCACCCCGCTCGCGTCCAGGCTAACCTCGGAAAAATCAGCATCGCTGCCTTGCAGCAAGCCCACGATGCCCTCGATCGCGAACGCGGCGTTCGCGGAAGGCCGCTGCTCGCGCGCCTCGGGATGGACCTGGAAAATCCGGCGGCGGGTGTCGATCTCCCGCGCCTCCGGCAATTGCACGGCGACGATACCGGTGCTGCTCCAGATGATGCCGCAGCGCCCTATGGTCGTGTCGAATATCGCGTAGCCACGCCCCACCATGCACACGCCCCACTCAGTGCACGTCTCCCCAGACAGGCGATCATAACACCGCCACAATCCGGCGCATCCAAAATCTTGACGGAAACTTAAGAAGGGTCAGGCGGGCTGCGCCAAAGCGCTTGGCGAGATGCGCCGTCTCGGCTAATCAGAGCGGGCGCAGGCTGCGCATCCGCGGGCGTAGTTCAATGGTAGAACGGCAGCTTCCCAAGCTGCATACGAGGGTTCGATTCCCTTCGCCCGCTCCATCCTGCTTCGCGTCAAGGCGCTTCGCAGGACTTTGATATCTCGGCAACGCGAAGCAGGATGCCCTTCGAAGCCTTGGCGAAGAAGGGCCGATGTTCTCTCGCGTGCGCCAGACCAAGTTTCCAATATATTAGCTCGTCGTGACCGGCACCCGGCGCGCTCTCGGTTAAGCTCTCTCGCCTGGTGGCTTGCGGTCACCGCGCCGGGCCATGTTCGGATGAAAGTCAGGACCTACAAGCAATGGACCAGCAAAAGCTCGATCGCGCGATCGGTCGTCGCTTGAAGACGCTTCGGACGCAGGCCGGCATGACGCTGAATGAGCTCGCAGGCCGCTCCGGCGTCAGCCGTGCGATGATCGGACGGGTAGAGCGGGCGCAGAGCAGTGCGACGGCTGCGCTGCTGGGTAAACTTTGCGCCGCGCTCGACGTGTCGCTCAGCGACGTCGTCGCGTTGGCCGAAAAGCCGCCGGAGCGGATGGTGCGGCTCGCCGACCAGCCGCACTGGCGCGATCCCGACAGCAGCTATCGCCGCCGCCACGCTTCGCCGACGGACGCGGCGAGCGGCATCGAGATCATCGTCGTCGATTTGCCGGCGGGTGCGCGGGTGCCGTACAGCCCCTGGGGGCGCAATGCCTTCACCCAGCAACTGCTGATGCTGGAGGGTGCGATCGCGGTGCACATCGACGCCAAGGCGGTTCGCCTGCGCGAAGGCGACTGTCTCGATTTCGACGTGATGCGCGCGGTGATCTTCGAGAACGAGACCAGACAGGATGCGCGCTACGTCATCATCACGCGCCGCGGCGCGTCCTACGGCAAGATGTGAGCCCTGACGATGCAGATCCGCACCGGCGACACCTTTGATCCACGCGTCATCGCGCTGCTCGACCATCACGTTGCGGCGGCGCGAGCACAGACCGCGCCGGGCAGTGCGCATGCGCTTGATCTCGCCGGGCTTCGTGCCCCGGAAGTCGCGTTCTGGACCGGCTGGGACGGCGACACGCTGGTCGCCACCGGTGCGCTGAAGTCGCTGTCGGGAGCGCATGGCGAGGTGAAGTCGATGCACACGCTCCGGACCACGCGCCGGCGCGGCTTTGGCGGTGAGATGCTCCGCCACATCATCACGGAAGCCCGCGCGCGCGGCATGGCGCGGCTCAGCCTCGAGACCGGCTCGTGGGACTATTTCAAGCCGGCGCACGCGCTCTACCGGGCGCATGGCTTTGTCCTCTGCGGCCCGTTCCAAGGCTATGTCGATGATCCCAACAGCCTGTTCCTGACTTTGGATCTGTCGGCGAGCCGATAGCTCAGGAACGCGTCTGCTCGATCCTATCGAGCACGCGCTCGGGGGCGATGTCGCGGCTTGCCTCCTCCAGATCCCGCTTCGAGTCGGGCTGGACGTCCAGCCGCTCGGCGATCTGCGTGAGGAGGCGGGCAACCTTGGTCAATTCGTGCTCGGCGAGCAGGCTGATCTGGAGATCGAGATCGGCGCGCTTGTCCGCGGCTGCGCTCATGCGGTTCTGCGAGATCAGCACGAATGTCGACAGGAAGATCGCCTCGACCGAAGCAATCATCGCCAGCACCACGAAGCTCTCGTCCCAGGCCGGAATTCCCGGCAGCCAGTGCAGATTGGCGATGATCCAGAAGCCGAACACCGCGACATGGAGGTAGACGAACGCCATGCTGCCGGTGAACGCCGTAATCGCATCGGCGACCTTTTCCTGACCCTTGGCCGCGCGCTGCTCGCGGCGGCGGCGCGCGACCAACGCCTGGATGTTGCGCTCGAGGGTCGGGCTCAATCCCTCGCCGGGATCATGGGTGATATCGTTACGCACGGGGCAGCAACGGCGGACGGGAAAGGCTGTTCCTAGGCCCAACTGCCGGAAAATGCCTGCCGCCCCTCAAAATGAGTTGCGTACCTCAAAATACCTCTGCTAGCCTTCAGCCATGGCCGAGACGCTCACCACGACCGCGCTGACGCTGAAGGACATCGCCCGCCAGGCCGGCGTCAGCCTCGCGACGGTGGACCGCGTCCTGCACAATCGTCCGGGCGTGCGGCCGGATACGGTCCGGCGCGTAAAAGAGGCGATCGAGCGCAATTCGTTCCAGCCTCACGTGGCCGCCGCCGAGCTCGCCCGCGGCCGCGCCCGCCGTTTCGCCTTCGTGATGCCGTCGGGACCGAACCCGTTCATGCAGCAGATCCAGGATTATCTCGGCGAGATGTCGGGCTGGTTGTCGTCCCGCCGCCTCGGCGTCGAGACCGTCGCAACCGACGTGTTCGATCCGTCCGTGCTCGCGGCTTCCCTGGAAGGGCTCTCCGACGATTACGACGGCATCGCCGTGGTGGCGCTGGACCATCCCGGCGTCCGCGCCGCCATCGACGATCTCGTCGATGCCGGCACCAGTGTCGTGACGCTGGTCTCCGACGTGCCGTCGTCGCGCCGGCACCATTATGTTGGCATCGACAACATTGCCGCGGGGCGCACCGCCGGCGCGTTGGTCGGACGGCTGGTCGGCCAAAAGTCCGGCAAGGTTGCGATCGTCGCGGGCTCGCAGGGCCTGCGCGATCATGCCGAGCGCATTTTTGGCTTCAACCAGGTGATGGCCTCTGAATTCCCCGGCCTCAGCGTGCTGCCGGTGCTCGAAGGACGCGACGAGGACGTGCGTTCGGAACAATTGTTGGCGCGGCTGTTGAGCAGGCATGCCGACATCGTGGGTCTTTATAATGTCGGCGCCGGTACGCAAGGCGTCGCCAACGCGTTGAATGAAAAGTCCTTGGGCGATGCCAGCCGCGACAAGCAGGTGGTGTTTGTCGGACACGACGTCACTGCGCTGACGCGCCGGCTGCTGCTGCAGGGCGTGATGCATGCCGCGATCTCGCAGAACCCCGGACACGAAGCGCGCGCGGCCGTGCGCGTGCTGCTCGCGCTCGCCCGTGGCGAGCCGATCTTGCGCGAACAGGAGAAGATCAGGATCGACATCGTGATGCGGGACAATCTGCCTTAGCGGCAGGTGGAATTCAAAACGACCCGTTGCGGATAAGGCGACTTTGAGTTCGCGCACCGCAACAGGCGAAAGGGAGGACGGCGTGTATCTCGGAATCGACATCGGCACATCAGGTGTGAAAGCGGTGCTCGTCAGCGAAGCCGGCGCGGTTGTCGCGACGGCGGCGCGCGAGCTTGCGCTATCGCATCCCGCGCCGCTGTGGTCCGAGCAGGATCCCGATGGCTGGGTCGATGCGGCGGTCGGCGCGGTCGACAATCTTGCCGCCCGCCATCCGCGCGAGGTCGCGCGGGTGCGCGGCATCGGGCTGTCGGGCCAGATGCACGGCGCGACGCTGCTGGACGAGGACGGACGGCCGCTGCGTCCCGCGATCCTATGGAACGACGGCCGCTCGCACGCCGAATGCGTCGCGCTGGAGCGGCGCTGCCCGTCGCTGCACACGATCGCCGGCAATCTGGCCATGCCCGGCTTCACCGCGCCGAAGCTGCTCTGGGTCGCCAAGCACGAGCCAAAAATCTTCGCGCGTGTCGCAAAGGTGCTGCTGCCGAAGGCCTACGTCCGCTATCGCCTGACCGGCGAGATGGTCGAGGACATGTCGGACGCGGCCGGCACCCTGTGGCTCGACGTCGGTCTGCGCCGCTGGTCGCCCCTGCTGCTGCATGCCTCCGGGCTCGATCTCCATCACATGCCACGCCTCGTCGAGGGCAGCGAGGTCAGCGCGACGCTCGCGCCGGACTACGCGCAACGCTGGGGCATGGCTAGGAATGTCGTGGTCGCCGGCGGCGCCGGCGATAATGCCGCGAGCGCGATTGGGCTCGGCGCCATCGCGCCGGGCGATGCTTTCCTGTCGCTTGGCACATCCGGTGTAGTGTTCCGCGTCACTGATCGGTTTGCACCGGCTCCGGCCTCGGCGGTCCATGCGTTCTGTCACGCACTGCCCGGTCGCTGGCATCAGATGGGCGTGATGCTGTCGGCTGCGGCTTCGCTGGCCTGGCTCGCGGGCGTGATGGAGGTTCCGGCCGCAGCGCTGCTGGCTCCACTCGGCGAGCGCGTCGATGGACCGAGCCCGGTCAAATTCCTGCCCTATCTCGACGGCGAGCGCACGCCGCACAACGATGCCGCGGCCAGCGGCGCCTTCGTCGGCCTGCGCGGTGCGACCGGCCGCTCCCAGATCGTTCAGGCCGTGCTCGAAGGCGTCGCCTTCGCCGCGCGCGACAATCTGGCGGTGCTGAGCGCGGCCGGCGGACCGCTTCCCGAGGTCGATCTCGTCGGCGGCGGCTCGCGCTCGCCGCTGTGGGCGCAGATCTGCGCCGATGTGCTCGGCATTCCCGTCCACCGCGTCGAGGAGGGCGAGGTCGGGGCGGCGCTCGGCGCCTCCAGGCTCGGACGGCTCGCCGCCACCGGCGAAGACGCCGCTGCGGTTTGCACCCGTCCGCGCCGGCTCGCGAGTTTTACGCCTCGCGCATCGGTCAGCGCGGCCTATGACGAGGTCTATCGCCGCTGGCGCGAACTTTATCCCGCGTTGAAGGAGTGTGCCTGAGTGACTGCGTCAGTGAAATTCTTTGATACAACCGCACCTGTCGCTTTCGCCGGCAAGGATGCGGGCAACACGCCGGCCTTCCGCTGGTACGACAAGGACCGCCTCGTCCATGGCCGCAGGATGGAAGACCATCTGCGCTTTGCGGTCTGCTATTGGCACTCGTTGTGCTGGCCCGGCGGCGATCCCTTTGGCGGCGAGACGTTCCTGCGACCCTGGCACCACGGCACCGATGCGATGGCGCAAGCGCGCGCCAAGGCCGACGTTGCCTTCGAGCTGTTTCGCCTGCTCGACGTGCCCTTCTTCACCTTCCACGACGTCGATGCGGCGCCGGAAGGGAACTCACTCGCGGAATCCGTCGCGAACCTCAATGCCATCGCCGATCTGTTCGAAGCGAAGATGGCCTCGAGCAAAGTGCGCCTGCTCTGGGGCACCGCCAATCTGTTCACGCATCGGCGCTACATGGCGGGCGCGGCCACCAATCCGGACCCCGAGATATTCACCTATGCCGCCGGCCAGGTCCGCGCCGCGCTGGAAGTGACGCACCGTCTCGGCGGCCAGAACTATGTGCTGTGGGGCGGGCGCGAGGGCTATGAGACGCTGCTCAACACCGATCTCAAGCGTGAGCTCGACCAGCTCGGCCGCTTCGTCTCGCTCGTCGTCGAGCACAAGCACAAGATCGGCTTCAAGGGGCCGATCCTGATCGAACCGAAGCCGAAGGAGCCGACCAAGCATCAATACGACTTCGACGTCGCCACCTGCTACGGCTTCCTCGCGCGCTACGACCTGCTGAAGGACGTCAAGCTCAACATCGAGCAGAACCATGCCATCCTCGCCGGCCACTCCTTCCATCACGAGGTCGCGCTCGCGGAGGCGCTGGGTGTGTTCGGCTCGCTCGACATCAACCGCGGCGACGATCTGCTCGGCTGGGACACCGACCAGTTCGCGATGAACGTGCCCGAGCTCGCCCTGGTGTTCCACGAGCTCCTGAGCCGCGGCGGCTTCAGCTCCGGCGGGCTGAATTTCGACGCCAAGATCCGCCGCCAGTCGATCGATCCCGACGATCTGATCCATGCCCATGTCGGCTCGATGGATGCCTGCGCGCGGGCGTTGCTCGCCGCCGCGGACATGCTCGACGCCGGCGTGTTCACTGCGCCGCTTGCGAAACGTTACGAGGGATGGGCCGGGCCCGAGGGCCGCGCCATTCTCGGCGGGCAGCGCTCGCTTGCCGAACTTGCCGACCGCGCGCACGGCCCGGGCTTTGACCCGCAGCCGCGCTCGGGCCGGCAGGAATATCTGGAATCCCTCGTCAACCGCTACGTCTGAGGAAGGCCGCTGATGACAAATGCACAAGCGACACCGGTCCTCGAGCTGACCGGCATAGGCAAGGAGTTCGGCGCGATCCGCGCGCTGCATGATGTCGACATGCAGGTCCTTCCCGGCGAGGTCGTCGGCCTGATGGGCGACAACGGCGCGGGCAAGTCGACGCTGGTCAAGATCATCGCCGGGAATTTCCGCCCAAGCCACGGCGAAATCCGCTTCGCCGACAGCGCGGTTCATTTCAACCGGCCCGTCGATGCCCGCGGCGTCGGCATCGAGGTGGTCTATCAGGACCTTGCGCTCGCCGACAATCTCACCGCAGCGGCCAACGTCTTTCTCGGCCGCGAGCTGAAGCGCAGGATCGGGCCGTTCGCGTTGCTCGACCACAAGGCAATGGCGGCGCGTGCGCTGGAGCTGTTCGGCGAGCTGCGCTCGGAGACGCGCCCCGACGATCTCGTCAAGCAGATGTCGGGCGGGCAGCGCCAGGCGGTTGCGATCGCGCGGACGCGGCTCTCCAACGCGAAGCTGGTCATGATGGACGAGCCCACGGCCGCGATCTCGGTCCGCCAGGTCGAGCAGGTGCTCGGCCTGATCCACCGGCTGAAAGAGCAGGGCGTTGCCGTGATGCTGATCTCGCATCGCATGCCCGACGTGTTCGCGGTGTGCGATCGCGTCATCGTCATGCGCCGCGGCGAAAAGCGGGCCGACAAGCCCATCCACCAGACCTCCCCCGAGGAGGTCACCGCCCTGATCACCGGCGCGAAGGAGGCGGCGTGATGGCCATGCCCATGGAATCCCCGATCACCTTTTCGAACATCGGCAAGATCAGATGGTGGCAGCGCGGCATCTTCGCGTCCCAGACTGGCTATGTCCTGCTCGCGCTGGCGGTGCTGCTGGTGGTCATGCATTTCGCCAGCCCGTACTTCTTCACCGAAGGCAACATGCAGAACGTGGCGAAGAATTTCTCCTTCATCGCCATTGCGACGCTCGGCGTCACCTTCGTGATCATCACCGGCGGCATCGATCTGTCGGTGGGCTCGATGATGTGCTTCTCCGCCATGGTCACCTCGATGGTGATGACCGAGCTGTCGGCGCCCGGCTCGTCGGCGGGCTCCCTGTTCGTGCACATGGCGGCCGACGGCAAGACCGTGCTTGCCAATGTCCCCGGCCTGATCCTGGTGGTCTCGCTTCTCGCCGGCCTCGGCGTCGCGCTGCTCGCCGGCCTCGTCAACGGGTTCTGTATCGCGGTGCTCGGCCTGTCGCCGTTCGTCACCACGCTCGGCATGCTCTCGATCGTACGCGGGCTCGGCTATGTCGTCTCGAACGGACGCGGCAGCTTCCCAGGTGGGCCGGATGCCGATTATTTCTACGCGCTCACCTCGGGCGACGTGCTCGGCGTGCCCGTGCCGTTCATTTATCTGATCGTCCTCGCGCTGGCGATGGCCGTGGTGCTGCACCACAGCTCGTTCGGCCGTCACGTGTTCGCGCTCGGCGGCAACGAGAAGGCGGCCGAACTCACCGGCATCCCGGTCGTGCGGGTGAAGATCGAGGTCTATGTGATCTGCGCGCTCGCCGCAGGCCTCCAGGGCATCATCATCTCGGGCTGGCTTGGGTCGGCGCCGGCCAACATGGCGACGTCCTACGAGCTCAACGTGATCGCTGCGGCCGTCATCGGCGGAGCCAATCTCGCCGGCGGCATCGGCGGTCCGCTCGGCGCCATCGTCGGCTGCGTGCTGCTCGAAGTGATCCGCAACGGCCTCGTGCTCGCCCAGGTCAGCTCCTACTGGCAGCAGACGCTGGTGGGCGTGATCATCATCCTGGCCGTATTGGTCGACCGCATCCGCTCGCGGATGATCTGAAACGACGTCGTTCCGGGACGGCAACGAAAATGCCGCCTGTCCGCTTCCCGGACGATCTTGAGAGGACAGGCGCCAAAGAAGGGTGGAGGAGACGATGAGGAAATATCTACTTGCCGGCATCGCGGTCGCGATGATGGCTACGCCGGCGTTTGCCGCAAACTACCGGTTCGTGATCGTGCCCAAGGCGATGAACAATCCGTTCTTCGACTTCGCGCGCGACGGCTGCCTGAAGCGTGCCAAGGAGCTCGGCAACATCGAGTGCATCTACAAGGGGCCGGTCGAGCACGAGCCGGCGACGCAGGCCCAGATCATCCAGGACTTCGTCACTCAGAAGGTCGACGGCCTCGCCATTTCGGTTGCCGACGTCGCGGCAATGACCAAGTCGATCGACGCGGCGACCGCGGCCGGCATCCCCGTCATCACCTTCGACGCCGATGCGCCCGGCGCCAAGCGCATCGCTTATATCGGCACCAACAACAAGGAGTTCGGCGTCGCCCTCGGCAAGCAGCTCCTGAAGCTGCGGCCCGACGGCGGCAAATATGCCATGGTCTCGGGTGGTCCCGGCGCCAAGAATCTCGCCGAGCGCGTCGACGGCGTCCGCGAGGCGCTGAAGGGCTCGAAATGGACCGAGGTCGCGGGCTCGCCGACGTTCTGCAACGACGATCCCGCGCTGGCGGTTCAGCAGATGACTGACATGCGTACCGCGACGCCCGACCTCGCCGCGATCGTTCCCATCGGCGGCTGGCCGATGTTCGCCCCCGAAGGCTTCAAGGCCTTCGCGTCCAGGTACAAGAAGGATATCGATTCCGGCAAGTTCACGCTTGTCGTGGCCGATACGCTGAAGATGCAGCTCGAGCTGTTGCGCGATGGCTATGCCAATGCGCTGGTCGGCCAGCGTCCGTTCGAGATGGGCGAGAAGGCGATGGACACGCTGCTCGCCATCAAGAAGGGCGAGAAGGTGCCGGAGATCGTTTATACCGGCCTCGATCTCGTGACCAAGGACAACGTTGCGCAGATGTTGAAGTAGGAGCGTCGCCAGCCCCGCGCTCCTGCGTGCCTCTCCCGCTTGCGCTTTTCGCAAGCGGGAGAGATGATTTGGCTGTTGGGGAAGACTGTTGAGGCAATGGGAATGAAAAGGTCGCGGCTCGGCTCTCTCGATGTCACCTCACTCGGCCTCGGTTCCGCCCCGCTCGGCGGATTGTTCACCCCCGTCAGCGACGCCGATGCGGAGGCGACGATCGCCCGCGCCTGGTCGCTCGGAATCCGCTTCTTCGATACCGCGCCGCTCTACGGCTTTGGCCTCGCGGAGCGACGCCTTGGGGCATTCCTGCGGCAACAGCCCCGTGACTCCTACGCCATCTCGACCAAGGTTGGCCGCCTGCTGCGCGTGCCCGATGGCGCGGCCGCCGAGGACGAGCATTACAAGGGCACGTCTCGCGAGCGGCCGGTGTTCGATTTCAGTTATGACGGGGTGATGCGTTCGGTGGAGGAAAGCCTAGCGCGGCTTGGGCTCGATCGCGTCGATGTCCTGCTCGTGCATGATCCCGACGATCATTACGACGACGCCGTCGCCGGCGCCTTCCGCGCGCTGCAGCGCCTGCGCACTGAGGGCACCGTCAAGGCGATCGGTGCCGGCATGAACCAGTCAGACATGCTGGTCCGGTTCGCAGAGGCCGTTCCGGTCGACTGCTTCCTGCTCGCCGGCCGCTACACGTTGCTCGATCAGGGCGCGCTGGATGCGCTGTTACCGCTCTGCGCGTCGAAGAATATCGGCATCCTGCTCGGCGGCATCTACAACAGCGGCATCCTGGCCAGTCCGCACACCGGCGCGAAGTTCAACTATCAGGACGCCGATGCGGCACTCGTCGCCCGCGCGCTCGCGCTGGACGAGCTTTGCCGCAAGCACGGCACCGAACTGAAAGCCGCCGCGCTGCAGTTCTGCATGGCCCATCCGGCAGTCACGGTCGCCGTGATGGGTGCGCGCAACGCCGCGGAAGTTGCTGACAACATCGCGATGTCGGAGACGGCGGTGCCGGCGGCGTTCTGGCAGGAGCTGCGTGGGCGAGAACTCGTCGACGCCCGCGCGCCATTGCCGGACGGAGCGTAAGGCATGATCATCGACGCTCACCAGCATTTCTGGGATCCCGCGCGCGCCGATTATCCCTGGATGGATGCGCCCGAGCTCACGCCGATCCGGCGTGCCTTCGGTCCGGCCGATCTCGCGCCCCTTTTGAGCGCGAACGGCATCGACGCGAGCATCCTGGTGCAGTGCCGCTCCGCCCTGGCGGAGACCGAGGAATTCCTGCGGATCGCGCATGCGACGCCCTCGGTGATCGGCGTCGTCGGCTGGGCCGATCTGACCGACGCTGCACTTGGTGAGACGCTGGACCGGCTGCGCGCTTCGCCCGGCGGTGACAAGCTGATCGGCATCCGCCACCAGGTCCATGACGAGGCCGATCCGGATTGGTTGTTGCGCGAGGACGTCCAGCGCGGCCTCACGGCCGTGTTCGCGCACGATCTCGCCTACGATTTCCTGGTCCGCACCCGCGAGCTGCCGGCCGCGATCGCAACCGCACAAGCGTTCCCGCAGGCGCGCTTCGTGCTCGACCACGCGGCCAAGCCGCCGATTGCCGACGGTGGAAGCACTGAATGGTCCAATGGCATCGCGGCACTCGCGGCCTGCGGCAATGTCTGGTGCAAGGTCTCGGGGCTGGCGACAGAAGCGGTTTGGAGCGACTGGAATGCGGAGCTGCTGTTTCCGTTCGTCGCGCACGCCGCGACATGCTTTGGCGAAGATCGCCTGATCTTCGGCTCGGACTGGCCGGTATGCTTGCTCGCGGGGAGCTATGGTGAGATCAAGGGCGCGCTGGAGGCCTGCCTGATGAAGCTCGGTCCGCAGGCGCGTGAGAAGGCGTTTGGCGTGAACGCGAAGGCTGCGTATCGGTTGGCGGTCGGTTGAAGCCGACAGCGCGCGTGTTGCTCAGCGTTCCCCAAACACCCGATCCAGCGCTGCATCGTACGTCGTCTGCACCAGCGCCGGATGCAGCTTCGCCAGCGCCTCCATCATCACGCCGGAATTGATCTCGAGCACGCGCCAGACGCCGTCGACGTGCACGAGGTCGATCGAGGCGAAGGTGATGCCGATGGCCTTGGCGGCGTCGATGGCGAGCTCCGCGCAGGCTGCGCGAAGATCGCCGGCCTGCATCAGCACGGGCTTTGCACCCGCATCGAGATTGTGCCGCCAATCCGAGCCGCGCTGCTTGCTGTAGACGACGAGTGGCACATCATCGAGCAGCACCACGCGAACTTCATCCTCGATCACGACATAGGGCGAAATAACGAGTCCGGCGCTCATCGAAAAGGCTTCGCCAACCGCATGATCGAGTTCTGTTTCCGTCGTGACCCTGAAGACGGATCGTCCCGACGTCCCCTCGTTCGGCTTCACCACCACGCCTTGCGGATTGTCGTGAAGCAGCGCCAGCATTGCCTCTCGCCAGGCGACGCCGACAACCTTCTCGCCCAACTTCGGATTGAGGAACAGGCGATGGGGAATGCAAGGCACGCCCTCGAGCGCCAGCACCTCGGCGGTGGCCGATTTGTCGTTGGCCAGGCGGTGCGCGATGGCGCTGTTGAGGCCGATGTCGTAGCCGAACGCGAAGCGGCGCTGCTCGCCCCGGCGCATCGCGAGCAGCCAGCCATCGGCGCGGACTTCGAGCGCGATGCCATGGGTCGCGCAATAGCGCCTGATCGCCTGGACGAAGATCCGCTCGCCGTTCACCATGTGTCTTGTCGCCACTCGCAGCCGTCAGTTCCAGTCGAGCTTGGCGCCAAAAGCCGCAAAAAAGCGGGAAACGGCGCCAGACGAGAGTGAAATCAGAGCTATTCTTAATGAAATTCTCGCGAGCGCCACGGAAATTAAGTGCTGTATTCAGTCCCCGGAGGGAAAAGAAATTGCCCTCCGCGCGCGCCGGACAGCAGATCCATTAATGATGCGACCATTTCCGCCGCAAATGCCGGTTTGACCGGCATCAATTGCATCCGGAACGAGGTTGATTATTGGTCTCAATGGCGTAGATCACACACGCGAAATCCTCCGCCATGGCAATGGTGTCCGCTCCGCTTTCAGGGGCCGGGCAACGCTTTTGCCCTAAAAACGCAATTATTCGGAATATCGAAAATCATGAGCGCGTTTTACCGAGAGAAGGTTCTTTCCGTCCAGCACTGGACCGACACCCTGTTCAGCTTTCGCGCAACCCGCGATTCCGGCTTCCGCTTCCAGAACGGCCAGTTCGCGATGATCGGCCTCGAGGTTGAGGGCCGCCCGCTGCTCCGCGCCTACAGCATGGCCAGCGCCAACCACGAGGAAGAGCTCGAGTTCTTCTCGATCAAGGTTCAGGACGGCCCGCTGACGTCGCGGCTCCAGAAGATCAAGGAAGGCGACACCATCCTGGTCGGCCGCAAGGCGACCGGCACGCTGATCACCGACAATCTCATTCCTGGCAAGCGGCTGATGCTGCTCTCGACCGGCACGGGCCTGGCGCCCTTCGCCAGCCTGATCAAGGACCCCGAGGTTTACGACCAATTCGACAGCATCGTGCTGGTGCATGGCTGCCGTCAGGTCTCCGAGCTCGCCTATGGCGAGAAGCTCGTCGCCGGTCTTCGCGAGGACGAACTGTTCGGCGAGTTGCTCGCGGACAAGCTCATCTACTACCCGACCGTGACCCGCGAGCCGTTCAAGAACCGCGGCCGCATCACCGATCTCATCAGCTCCGAGCAGATCTTCAACGACATCGGCCAGGGCCCGCTCGACATCGCGACCGACCGCATCATGATGTGCGGCAGCCCGGCGATGCTCGAAGAGCTGAAACTGATGTTCGAGGGCCGCGACTTCGTCGAGGGCTCCGGCAACAAGCCCGGCCATTTCGTGATCGAAAAGGCGTTCGTCGAGCGGTAGGCCCTCTCGTGTCGTCCTGGCAAAAGCCAGGACGCTTGCCTGGGTAAAGCGCCTTGACCGGTTAATTCCGTCCCTCCCGAGCCCTGCTGCACCGCAGCAGCCCGCCCATCGGGCTGATTGATTTGTCCCCGCCGAATTCGCTAGCGTGAAACAACCGCCGCGTCATATCCGTATGACAGGCGCGGGCGTATCGTACCGCCTCATGCTGGCGAGAGGATGGGAATCGTGGCCGACGAGAACAAAACGCAGGAATCGCCCAACCCATCGGCCAAACGGCTGCCGCTGGCGGAAGAGGGGATCATGGAAACCCTGCTGCTGCCATTCTCTCCGCGCTTCATCGTCCTGACGATCTGCGCGGTGGTCACGGCGCTGCTGACCGGCATCGGCTTCGCCGATGGCAAGATCTTCGACATCCTGCTGATCCCGATCCTGATCTTCGGCGCGCTGACGGCGCTTGGCGTCCGCGACCTCATGCAGAAGGGCCACGCCGTTCTGCGCAACTACCCGATCTCGGCCCATATCCGTTTTTTGCTCGAAGAGATACGCCCGGAGATGCGGCAGTACTTCTTCGAGAGCGAGAAGGACGGCATGCCGTTCTCGCGCGACATCCGTGCGGTGGTCTATCAGCGCGCCAAGATGCAGCTCGACAAGCGTCCGTTCGGCACCCAGGAGGACGTCTACCGCCAGGGTTATGAGTGGATGCATCACTCGGTCTCGCCGAAGACGCATGCCGAGGAGAAATTCCGCGTCACCATCGGCGGACCGGATTGCGCCAAGCCGTATTCGGCTTCGGTGTTCAACATTTCCGCCATGAGTTTTGGCGCGCTCAGCCCGAATGCCGTGCGCGCGCTGAATGCCGGTGCCAGGAAGGGCGGCTTCGCGCACGACACCGGCGAGGGCGGCTTCAGCCCCTATCACGCGGAGATGGGCGGCGACATCATCTGGGAGATAGGTTCGGGCTATTTCGGCTGCCGCCATCTCGACGGCACCTTCGATCCCGAAGCCTTCGCGCGCGTCGCGCGCCAGGACCAGATCAAGATGGTCGAGCTCAAGATCAGCCAGGGCGCCAAGCCCGGTCATGGCGGCGTGCTGCCGGCGGCGAAAGTCTCGGAGGAGATTTCCAAGATCCGCGGAGTCGCCATGGGCGAGGATTGCATCTCGCCGGCCTCGCATCGCGCCTTCTCGACGCCTGTTGGCATGATGCAGTTCATCGGCGAGATGCGAAAGCTCTCCGGCGGCAAGCCGACCGGCTTCAAGCTGTGCATCGGCCACCCCTGGGAATTTTTGGCGATCTGCAAGGCGATGATCGAGACCGGCATCTATCCCGACTTCATCGTCGTCGACGGCAACGAGGGCGGCACCGGCGCCGCGCCGCTGGAGTTCATGGACCATCTGGGCATGCCGATGCGCGAGGGCGTCAGTTTCGTCCACAACGCGCTGATCGGCATCAACGCGCGCGACCGCATCAAGATCGGCGCCTCCGGCAAGATCGCCACCGCCTTCGACATGGCGCGGGCCATGTCGATCGGCGCGGACTACTGTAATTCGGCGCGCGGCTTCATGTTCTCGCTCGGCTGCATCCAGTCGCTGAGCTGCCACACCGACCGCTGCCCGACCGGCGTCGCGACCCAGGATCCGACGCGGGCGCGCGCACTCTACGTGCCGCTCAAGATTGACCGCGTGCACAATTATCACCTTGCGACGCTGCACTCGCTGACCGAGCTGGTCGCCGCGGCCGGTCTCGAACATCCGCAGCAGCTGCGCCCGATCCACTTCTCCCAGCGTACCTCGACGACGGACGTGAAATCCTTCGCGCAGCTCTATCCCTCGCTGCGTCCGGGCGAGCTGCTCGAAGGTACCGAAGACGCACGCTTCCGTGATGCTTGGCGGATGGCGCGGACGGAGACGTTCCAGCCGGCGCCGTAGGGCAAGGCCGCAGGTCCTGCGCAAAGGCATCACGACATGGGCTGCGTTTAACGTTTTGTTCAACTTTGGGTATAGATTGTCCCCATGGACGAGCGGCGCGACAAGGCAAGGCATCGCGTGCTGAAGGCCGGAACGATCGAGTTCGGCGGCGGCGGCGCGATCGACTGCACTATCCGCAACCTGTCCGATACCGGCGCCGCGCTCGACGTCAGCAGTCCCGTCGGCATCCCCGACCATTTCAGCCTGTTCGTCCAGGCCGGCGGAACACATCTCGCCTGCACCGTGATCTGGCGCAAGGAGAAGCGGATCGGGGTGAGGTTCGGGTGAGGGTCTAGCGCAACAAATTCCGCTGTCGTGTTGAGAGTATCGCGAGCGCTCGCTCACCCCGTCTCTACTTCGCTCCGCCGGCTCGCGAGAATCTTGTCGATCCTCCGTCCGTCGAGATCGACCACCTCGATGTGCCAGTCGCCGAAGTCGAAGGCGTCGCCGACATCAGGCAGCACGTTGAACTGTTGCAGCACAAGGCCGGCGACCGTGTTGTAGCGGTGCGGCGGCAGTTCGACGCCGATCAGCTCGCCGAATTCGTCGACTGGCATCCAGCCTGAGACCAGCAGCGAATCATCCGCGCGCTTGACGTAGGCCGGTTCCGGCGGGCCTTCCTCGGAATGGAAGGCGCCGACGATCGATTCCAGAATGTCAGCCGTCGTCACGATGCCTTCGAAGGCGCCGTATTCGTCGTAGACGAGGCCGACATGCACCGGCGCCGCCTTGAGGATCGCCAGCACGTCGCGGGCATCAGCTGAGGCGGGAATGCCGGGCGCCTCGCGGACCAGCACGCGCAAATCCGGCGTACGCTCGTTCATGAAGGCGACCAGCAGGTCCTTGGCCTGGAGCACGCCGATCGGCTTGTCGCGGTCGCCGTCGGACACGGGAAAGCGAGAATGCGGACTCTTGGCGATGGTCGCTTGAATGCTCTCCGGCGTATCGTTGAGGTCGATCTCGTTGACCTCCGTGCGCGGCGTCATGATCGCGCCGACCGGCCGGTCGCCGAGCCGCATCACGCCCGCGATCATCTCCTTTTCACCTGACTCGAGCACGCCCGCGCTTTCCGCCTCGCTGACGAGATGATGGATCTCGTCTTCCGAGACCTTCTCTTCGGACTTGCCGCCGTGGCCGAGCAGCGTGAGGATCAGCTTGCCGGAGAGATCGAGCAGGAAGACCAGGGGCAGCGAGACCTTCGCAAGCACGTGCATCGCGGGTGCAACCCTGACCGCGATGCTCTCGGGGTCGCGCAGCGCCACCTGCTTAGGCACCAGCTCGCCGACGATCAGGGTGGCGTAGGTGATGAGCGTGACGACCAGGCCCACTCCGACGATGTCGGCAATTCCTGCGGACAGGCCGAGCTCGAGCAGCCATTGCGTCAGCCGCTGTCCGAGCGTCGCGCCCGAGAACGCGCCGGAGAGCACGCCGACCAGCGTGATCCCGATCTGCACCGTCGAGAGGAATTTGCCCGGGTCGGCCGCGAGCGTCAGCGCCCGCTCGGCGCCGCGGACGCCCTTGGCGGCGAGCATCGACAGCCGGGCCGGGCGTGACGAGACCACGGCGAGCTCGGACATGGACAGCAAGCCGTTGATGACGATCAGGACGACGACGATGGCGAGTTCGGCGGAGAGCATTGACGTTCCGAGGTAAGGGAGTGTGGCCGAATGGCGGCCCAGGCATTGATATAGGTATTCGGGGAAGAAATGCCGATGATTCTGTCGCATCCGGCATCGCGAAGGAACTTCGGCGACACCGTCCCGGAAGGCACTCGAAGCCCAATACCCCGCGGAACTACGGGCATGCCGTTGCTTAACGGGCTCTTAGCGGCCAGCGGCTAGGTTCTCGACATTTGCAGGAATATATTCGGGGGATCAGAATGCGGATCGGGAAACTCTTTGCGCTGTCGATGCTGACGGTGACGGTGTTTGCAGTCATCCTTGGCGCCGAGGTGCTCGTACCCCAGGCGCGCATCTTCACGAACCGCTCCGACGCGATCAAGACGGTCGACGCCTTTGGTGCGACCTTGATGGTCAGTCAGCACGTTGCCGGCCTTCGTGCCCCCTACATTTCGCCGATTTTCCAGGAGAACCCTGCGACGCAGGCCCAGATCGAAGGCGCCGCGAAGGCCGCGAAAGCAGCCGATGCCGCATTTGAGGGGGCGAGGCGCGCCATCCTTGTGCTGGATGATTCCGGACCGATGATCGAAAACCTGGACCGTACCGCCCGGCGGCTCAAGGATATCTACACCGCTGCAGACCGCGCGATGAGCGTTCCCTTGGCGGCGCGCGACAGCGCTGTGGTCAAGGGCTTCCTACCGGGCGTTGCAGAGGTCATCGGCAATATCGAGCCGATCATGAACCGGCTCGAAGCGAAGGTCATCAATGCCGATTCTTCGCTTGCGGCGCTGTTGAGCTTGGCGCGAACGGCGCAGGACCTGCGCGTCTCGGCCGGCAGCCGCGCCGCCACGCTGTCGCCGGCGCTGAGCGCGCGCCGCCCGCTCACGGCTCCCGAATTCTCGCTGATGGATCGTATGCAGGGGCGTGTCGAGGCCGACCGCGAGCGCATCGAGGCCGGCATCGACCAGCTCGGAAGCCCGCCCCGCATCGCCACCGCGCTGAAGGCGGCGACGGATTCCTATTTCGGAAAAGCAGCCGCTGCCGTGGACAAAGAGATGCCCGCGGCTAGTGGCGACGGCAAATACGGCATCAACGCCGAAGAGCTGGCCACCGTCATTGTCCCCGCCATCCAGATGTTCTACGGCGTGCGCGATGCCGCGCTGACGGAAGCTGCCGAGCGCGCCTCGGCCGCGCGCGATGGCGCGCTTGCGATGCTCGCGCTCGCGGGCGTGGCGGTGCTGGCGCTGCTGGGGACACTCGGTGGTGTGACCATGATGCTGCGCCGGCGCGTGGTGACGCCGCTGAGCCGGCTCGCGGACGTGATCGCAACGCTTGCCGCCGGACAGCACGAGGTCGAGATTCCCGTGACGGGCCGCAACGACGAGATCAGCCAGGTGGCGGGCTCGCTCCAGCACTTCAAGGATTCGCTCTCCGCCAAGAAGGCTGCCGACGAGGCCGCCGCGGTGGAAGCCGAGGCGAAACTCCGGCGCAGCCAGCGCATGGACCAGATCGCGCGCGATTTCGAAGCGTTGATCGGCGACGTCATCAACACCGTGTCGTCGGCATCGTCGGAGCTGGAAGTGTCGGCGGGAACGCTGACGAGCACCGCCGATCAATCGGAAAAGGTCACCGCGACGGTGGCGGCCGCCTCCGAGCAGGCCTCCAGCAACGTGCAGACCGTTGCCGCGGCCGCGGAGGAAATGGCGTCTTCGGTCGACGAGATCGGTCGACAGGTCCAGGACTCCGCGCGGGTCGCCAGCGAAGCGGTGCAGCAGGCGGCGCGGACCAACGACTATGTCGGCGAGCTCGCCAAGGCTGCCGGCCGGATCGGCGACGTGGTCGAGCTCATCAGCCAGATCGCGGGCCAGACCAATCTTCTGGCGCTCAATGCAACGATCGAGGCGGCGCGCGCCGGCGAGGCCGGGCGCGGCTTCGCCGTGGTCGCCTCCGAAGTCAAGGCGCTCGCCGAGCAGACCGCCAAGGCCACCGGCGAGATCAGCCAGCAGATCACGGGAATCCAGAGCGCGACGGAGGATTCGGTCGGCGCCATCAAGTCGATCGGCGACACCATCACCCGGATGTCCGAGATCGCATCGGCGATCGCCTCCGCAGTCGAGGAGCAGGGCGCCGCGACGCGGGAGATTTCGCGCAACGTGCAGCAGGCGGCGCGCGGCACCCAACAGGTCTCCGCCAGCATCGTCGACGTGCAGCGCGGCGCGCGCCAGACCGGATCGGCCTCCTCCACCGTGCTTGCGTCAGCGAAGTCGCTGTCCGGCGAGAGCAGCCGCCTCAAGGTCGAGGTCGGGAAGTTCCTGGACGCGATCCGGGCCGCGTAACATCGTCATTGTGGAAGGAAGCGGCTTCACCTAGGCTTGCAGCCTTGGGGGTGTCGCAGCCTCCCCATGAAGTGGGTGATCCCACGCAAGCGCTGCTCGCTGATGTTTGGAGCGAGCAATGGACGGGATCACAATCGAGCTTACCCTTTTCCTGACGGCCACCTTCGCCGGCGCGTTCGTCGCCGGCCTCTCCGGCTTTGCCTTCGGCCTGGTGGCGGCATCGCTGTGGCTTTACGTGCTGACGCCACTTCAAAGCGCCAGCCTGATCGTCGGCTTCGGCCTCCTGGTGCAGGGCTACTCGGTCTGGAAGCTGCGCAGCGCGCTCGACTGGCGCCGGCTATGGCCCTTCATGATCGGTGCCGTCGTGGGCGTGCCGGTCGGCGTGTCACTCCTGACCTCGGCCGATCCCAAGAGCGTCCGCATCGCGGTTGGGGCGATCCTGATCGTCTATAGCCTCTACGCGTTCTTCAGGCCGCAGCTCAAGGTCGCGACAATCGTGCCCCCGGCCGCAGACATGACAATTGGTTTCGTCAACGGTCTGCTTGGTGGGCTGACCGGCCTCGCCGGCATCATCGTCACCATCTGGTGCAATCTGCGCGGCCTGCCGAAGGATGTTCAGCGCGCCACGTTCCAGCCCGTCGCGGTTGTGGTGTTTGCCATTGCGGCACTGCTGCTGGGCGCCAAGGGGGCGCTCACGTTCGACACCGCAAAGCTGTTCGCGCTCGGCCTGCCGTTTCTCTTTGCGGGAACGTGGCTCGGGCTAAAACTGTTCGGCCGGATCGATGAGGCGATGTTCCGTAAGATCGTGCTCGCGTTGCTGTTCGTCTCCGGCGTCGCGCTGCTGTTCTGAGCCGCGGTCAGAACTCCCCGTGCAGCCGACCTGAGAACACCGACACCGGGCCGCGATCAGCGTTGTAGGCGGGGTTGACGATGAGCTGGTAGTCCGCGGTGAAGGTCAGCGCCTTGTTGAGCGCGTAGGCGTAATAGGTCTCCAGCACGCGTTCCCTGCGGTAGTTGAGCTGGCCGTCACCGATCAGCGGACCGAGACCGCCGGCGGCGATGAAGTCGCGATGGTCCTGCGAGAGGCCGTTGATCGCGCCGGCAATGGCGACGACGTCGTCGGGCCGGCCCCATGTCGCTCCCTTGACCGAGACACCGCCGGACAGGCTACGGTCGATGTCGGTGAAGGCCATGATCTCGTTGCGGCCATCGTTCCAGCTCCAGCGGCCGAACACGCCGATATCGTCGGTGATCGCCTGTTCGACATTCAAAGCGTAGCCGTATTTGAGCCGGCCGCGGCGGGTCTGGCTGATGTCGAGGTTGAGCAGCGGATTATCCAGCGTCTCGCGATAGCTGCCGGAATAGGCGCTGTTGACGAAGCCGAGCGTGCGCAGCTTGCCGGGCTGGCCGAACAGCGAGTAGCGCATCTCGAGCTCCGCGACATATTCGCCGCGGCGGCCGATATTCATGTCGAAATTGTTCGAGTTGGACTGGGCGTCCATCAGGAAGTAGCCGGCGCGCAGCGCCCATTGCTTCTGATTCAATTCGGCCGTTGCACCATAGCCGAGGCCGAGCTTGTCGGCGGCGTAGTCGAAGGCGCCGGATGCCCAGATCGACCAGTTCATGAAATCCTTGCGCGGATCGTGCGCGTAGGAATTGCCGTCGAAGACGTCGACCACGGAGAGCTTTCCGACCTGCAAAGTCAAACGCGACACGTCGGCCTTGCCAGCAAGCTGAAACTGGCCGCTGGCAAGCTCCTCCTGCTCGCCGCCGAAGCCGAAGGTGTGGCGCACGAACAGCCGCGAGGCGTTGAAGTGCGGATAGGGAAAGCCGGACTTCTGCGCTTCGCCGTTGGGGAAGCCCCCCGCGCCGGTCGTGTTGTTGAAGCCAAAGCCCTGCAGCAGCTCGGGATTGAAATAGACCTCGCCGCCGTCCCACAGCCGCGCATTCAGATAGAGCGAATTGCTCCAGGTCTGCTGCAGATCCGGCGAGGGGGTGAAGCTGTTCGGCCCGGTATAGGGCGCTCTGAACGAGGGATGTCCCTGGGCCAGCGCTGTCGACTGGCCGTGGATCTCCCAGCGGCTGGACTCGGTATCGGTGATGTCAGACTTCGGATTGTAGGTCGGCAGGCCCGGCCAGTCGATCTTGCGATTGAGGCCGATCCGCAGGCTCTGGAAATCCATCGAGGACGAATATTGCGCGCCCGAGGGGAAGGTGACGCGGGCGTTCTCGAACTTGCTGTAGAGATATTCGAGCCGCGCGCTCCAGTGCGGCGCGAAGGCATATTCGACGCCGCCGCCGGCGGTCCAGCCGAACCGCGTGTTCAACACCTTCTCCTCATTGCCGCCTGCCGGTGTCGAGAGAAAGCGCTCGCCGGCAAAAGCGGCGCCGCCAGTCGCGTAGAACAGGAATGCGCCCGTGGTGTAGCCGAGCCGCGCGCGCAGGCTCGCGACGTAATCCCAGCGCTCCTCCGCGCTCGATAGCGCGGTGGTCGTCGACGACACCACGTGGTTGGAGGACAGATAGTTCGGAAAGGAGATGTCGCCTTCGACGCCGAGCAGAAGCCCTGAGTTGAGGCGCCAATTGTAGCCGGCCTGCACGCCGCCGGTCGCGCCGGTGAAGACATGATTATCGGTCGCGACCGCGGGATCGGTCAGCATGGCCGAGGACGTGCCGCGGGTGAAACCGGCGTGTGCACCGATATAGAGGCCCGTCCAGTCGTAGACGGCCCTGAGCGCAGGTGCCTTCAGCGGCAGATCAGCCGCGCGGCTGCTGGCGGGCAAAGCCAAGACGCCCGAGGCAATCGCCGCGGCCGTCCGCAAATACCTGTAACGGTGACCCCTCAACGTCAAAACGCACGCCCCCAAAAGCGAGTGTGTCCACTCGCCGCACTATCCCTGCCGATTCGCGGCGACCCTGTCATCAGGCTTAGGTGCTCCGCGATCGGACCTGATGATCTCAGTCCGGCGCGACTTCTTCCCAAGCCCCTGAGCCTGTTGCAAACCGTATTGCGATTAATTCGCAATAGCAACTAGTGCAGATTGCCGCAGGGGATGGTTCGCACCGCTGTGTGACGGGGCTGCAACAAAATCCCGAGGCCCCAAAACAGTTGACCCCGCCCGGGGGGACATCCGGGCGGGGTCAACTGTTT
>NZ_JADPIS010000124.1:0-505 GCF_023073025.1 Bradyrhizobium sp. 76 | reverse complement strand
ACCCAGCAGCGCTGCTCGCGCGTTTTCGGCCAGACCTCGCCGGCGGCTTTCCAGAAGCCGAGTGCGCCATCGGCGATGACGAGCCGCGGAGGCGCGTCGAGCCCACGGCGCTTCAGGCAAGCAGCAGACCGCGCCAGTCATGCGCGCTTTGGCGGGCGCCATCGGTGAAGCCGACCAGTTCCTTGCGGCCTTCCGGCGTCGCGCCGATCAGCACCAGGATGCACTGCTTTTCGTCCTCGAGCCGCGCCTCCAGATGGATGCCATCGGCCCAGATGTAGACGTAGCGCTTGGCCGACAGATCGCGCTTCTGCCACGCGGTGTGCTCGTCGCGCCAGCCATCCTTCAGGCGACCGATCGCGGAGGCCGACAACCCGGCAGCATCCTTGCCGAGCAGCGCAGCCAGCGCCTCCGAGAAGTCGCCCGTCGAGATCCCCTTCAGGTAAAGGATCGGCAGCAGCGTCTCGATCGACTTCGAACGGCGCATGTAGGGCGGCAGGATCGCCGG
>NZ_JADPIS010000159.1:0-11010 GCF_023073025.1 Bradyrhizobium sp. 76 | reverse complement strand
CAAGCCCCTCGACATAGGCCGCAAACCGCGATTCACTCCCGTCCGATCTTGGGTGACCCATCCCAGCTCTCCATGCCGAAAAACGAATCTCCCGAAAATACCAGCAATTCCAGGATCAAAGATCGCGACCTTTTGACTAGTGCTTAAGCTTTGTGCCCGGACACACTTCGGGCATTATGTCGAGAGGGCACTGAGCTGGATGAGGTAGTCGAGCTCCCTCGCGGCTGCGGCCGACTGTGTCGGCGCGTCCTTTCGGCCGACCCGGCAGCGCAGCATGTTCTGACTCCCAGTTAGCTTGATGGTTCTCCACTCCTTGCTCACGCCGAGTACGGAGCAGTTATCCGCACGAGCAGGTCCTCCAATCAGATCGCCTGGCCGAAGGGCCGGCTGCTCGTGCGGTATGGTATTCAATGCAGTGCAGCTCACTCACAACTTGGCACGATGTCGCTGGCCCTTGGTCAAGCCGGCGAATGTATCAAAGTTAGGGAATCCGTACTTCACGGCATACAGTTCTTTCAACAGGCCGTCGCTCCGCAACAGATTCAGCTGATCGTTGAATGCGTCGCGGAATCGCACGTCTTCCTTGCGGAAGGCTACGCCGCGCGCGTTCAGTGGTGCCTGTTCGTCAACGACGACCTCGAGACCTTTCTGCGCCGGATTGACGATCGTGAACTAACCGAGCGCGTATGCGTCCGCCCGACCGCCGATGACGGTCGCGGCCCCGGCCTGCAGGTCCGGAACCTTCACAAGTTGCTCGGGCTTGACGCCTTTCTTCAGGGCGTATGCTTCCTGACTCGACCCTGTCGTTACAGCCAGCTTGACATCAGGGTTTTGCACAACGTGTGAATAGCCCATCAAATGCTTGGGATTTCCGGGTAGAACGTAGAGCGCATCCTGCATTGAGAAGTAGGGAGCCGAAAATATCGTCCCGCGCTTGCACCGGGCCTCGGAGATCAGGTCAAAGGCCAGAAAGTCCATCTGGCGGGCTTGCAAAGCAGGGATCTGTGCGTCCCACGCAATGAGGATCGGCGTAAGCTGTGGTAGGCTCATTCCTTTGAGCACCAGGTCAATTACGTCAATCGCATAGCCTGACATCTTCCCATCGGGAGATGCGACCACGTAGGTAGGAGCCACTCCCACTTCGACCTTCACTTGGCCGGCTTTGCGGATCGAGGCAAGAAGAGTGTCTTCTTCTGCAGAAGCCGAGAGCTGGTCCCGGTTGTCTGAACGGAATCTCCGCGTCGATAAGTGGAGCCTCTGCCGGGGTTAGGCGGCCGCGCGGAGCGGCGGAAAGTCGAAGTAGGCTTGATTCGGGGTGCGGTCGTCAAGGCTCGAATGGGGGCCTTCGTGCGTTGTAGAAGTCGAGATAGCGGCCGATCGAATGTCGCGCCTCGCCGACAGTTTCGTAGGCTCGCAGATAGACCTCCTCGTATTTGACGCTGCGCCATAGCCGCTCGACGAAGACGTTGTCCCGCCAGGCGCCCTTGCCGTCCATGCTGATGGCGATGCCGTTGCCGGCGAGCACGGCGGTGAAGGCCGCACCGGTGAACTGCGAACCCTGGTCGGTATTGAAGACGTCAGGCCGGCCGTGCCGCGCCAAGGCATCCTCCAGGGTCTCGACGCGAAGGCCGCTTCCATCGTGATCGACAACCCCACGACAATACTCGTCGGGTAGCCCAATCGAGCACGACAGCAAGATACACGAAGCCACGCGCCATCGGGATGTAAGTGATGTCCATCGCCCAGACCTGGTTCGGACGCCTGATCGCCATGCCGCGCAGCAAGTATGGATGGATCTTGTGGCCGGGCTCGGGTCTGGTGGTGCGCGGACGGCGATAGAGCGCCTCTATCCCCATCCGCCGCATCAGCGTCTTCACATGCCGACGGCCGATCTTGCCCCGCTCGGCAGCCAGCAGGCCTCTCAGCATGCGCGAACCTCGAAGGGAAACTCCAGATGCAGCCGGTCGAGACGCCGCATGATCGCGAGATCGGCGTCCGGAACCGGGCGCGGCAGGTAATAAATGCTGCCGCGGCTGATCTGCAAAACTTCCGCTTGCCTGGTGATCGACAGATCGTGCTCACGGTCGATCATCGCTTTGCGCTCAGCAATCCCGCCTTGGTGAGCGCTCCTTCTAAAAAACTATGCGCGGCGCTGCGCTCCCCCTGTGGGATAGAAACGGGCCTGTGCTAGATTGCCGACCGGAGGGGAGCGGCGATACGATCTTGGTGGTAATGACCCCGTTAAAAAACCTGGTCCATGGGTTGTTGCGCACTTGAGAGTGGTGACGCCATCCATCCACCCGGCCTTCGTCACCAACCAGACTAAAAAACTTGAAAAAATGGAGTTTTTGACCCGCGTAACGTCTCCTGAGGACGCGAGATTTCTGCAGATTTCGTTGACTCAGAAGGCGCGAGAGGAAATCACAAATCTGTCGATGACAAGAAAAGCACTCAACTCGACCATGTTTGGCGGCCTCGACGAGGAGTCCCTCCACTACCTCAATAAGCGGCTTGCCTCGATCGCCAAGAATAGCCAGTTGGCATCTCAAAAGCTGAGCATCGGCATTTTATAAGGTCGTGGCGACGATGCCGCCTTGCTGTCGATATCAGTCTACAGTTCTGTGTTGGTCGACAAATTTATGTAGCCGAACTGTGTGCCAGCTTATGTTCCATCCACCCGAAGATGAAATCATCGGAAGGAACGAAGTTTTCGATATCCCCCATGGGAGTGCGCGCCATTCGCGAGACGAGCAACTCCAGGTCGATGCGGCCCGCTGCGCAGTCAGCTAGTAACGTGGTCGCCTCCGACACGCTGACAATGCCACGGCCGCCGGCAACCACCAATACCGGGCATCTTAACTGTCGGACCAAGCGTAGGCGGCGCGCCGACGCAGCGTCCTCGTCCATTACATCTTGATTCGTGGCCAGCCAGCTGACAGACGCCAGCGTGCGCGCCCAATTCCAAAGTCCGCCGTCGCAAACCGCCGCAGCAACGCGGCGATCAGATACAGCAAAATCAGTGGCTAGAACGGCAGACAGCCCTTCGCCATAGACGCCGATCCGACTGTCATCAATCTCGTGCTGAACGGAGAGGTAGTCCAAACAACAAGACAACGGCATTTCCGATTTTGCGGGCACGTGGTTAGAGACGTCCGCATGAGAGACAACGAGAACAGAGACGTTTCGATCGATCACCACCGGCAATAGCCGCGCGAGGAGAGTCACGCCAGTTTCATCTTCCTTGCTTATGCAAATGACTGCTGGAGCGCATGAATCCTGACCAGTGCCAGGCAAGTAGTAGGCCGGAAATTCGGTTTGATCGCAGCCTGAAATATCCACCAGCTGAAGCTTTCGCGCCTGCGATGATCCGAACACATCAATTGCTTCCTCGATTCTAGTCGAGAGCTCTCCAAATTGCGGATCGTCTTCATCAAGTAGCCGCCTGGCAACCTCAAAGCTGGTTAACGCGCAAAGACATGCCTGAGTTGCCTCTTCGAAGGCTCCTTTTTTCAAGCTCAGCTCACCGGCAAGCCGGTGAGCATCACCAAGCTTTCTCCATCTTGCGACCCATTCCTCCCGCCCCATAGCGGTGTGAAAGTTTTGGAGACTTTCAAGAAACATCGTGGCGCTCCGCCGTGTTGACGCAAGATCGCCCCTTACATAAGGCCAAGTAGCGTCCTCCATCCGATTTGCTCCCGTGGTGGAGATCTTCGCCCGCTGCGCTGGATGGACCAAGTCCAGACGGTTCGTACAAAGATCGCGACTAGCCGCCTTAACCCTCTGGTTGCCGGACATAGTTGCTGCCTCCCCTGCTCCAGTCGTGTTTTGATAATTATGCAGAAAACGCGGCGCCCTACCTGCCGCTTCTTCATCAGATCATCATGAGTGTGCCCCCTGAGGGACGCCACCCACCTGTCAGGCAGCTCCAGCCCAACACTCGATCAAGTTCTCCGCCGTGGCCCGACACTTCGCGTATTGTGATGAGCCACCGGACAGGATCAGCGGCTTGAATCGTTGCCCCAGATGCGCGACCGATGTTATGGACCTCACGCTTATCTCCTTGGTGCTTCGAGCTTGCATAAGCGAGACTGGCAGCCGTTGAGTAGCGCCGAACAGTGTTTCTCATACCTGCGCCCCTTGTGTAGACGATCAGTGCGTGTACTTGCAGGACCTGCAACATAGCGAGCTCAGGTGGATGACGGACTTTTTGCAGAATGCCGCTGCAAGTTTCTCCAACTTCCGCGAAAATCGTCGCGCGCTAAGCTCGGCAAGACGCTCTTCAATCCGGAGCGGCGTCACGTGAACCTCGCTGGCCCTGTCCAGCGGACCCGATAAGATCGGCTCCGGCCTGTTTCGATGTCGAAGTGAGTATTTCGGCTGCAGAAGGAACGTAGCGTCGACTTCAGAAGATACATGTCGGCCCCCCGCTGACATTAATAAGTCGTTACTTGGATAAACTTTGGATGAATTTCCTCCGGCGAGGCCAATACCAATTTCGCAGAGATCAACACCAGATTGGAATTGATATCGTCTGCTTCATCCCGCAGTAAACACTCAGAAACTCCGGATGAGATGCATTCGGGAACAGAAGTCGTCGCGGCGCTCGCATCGCCCGTTTTGAAACACGCCCATTCTTAAAGTGCGTGCATCCGCGCCTCAATCGCGAGTGCTCCAAGACGACACTGAAGCGGCCCGAGCTTATTGACGCAAGTTCACGACGAATTCCGTCCGAAACCGCCCGAGCTTGCAGTCAACCCAAGGTCGATATTCGACTAAGCTCCCGGCCGCATCTCAGCCAAGCTGCGCTCGACGCTTTAATCGAGCTGCTAATGGACGCCGTCTTAGTCGAGTAAAGCGACGAACGGCCGCAACGTACTCTGTGCAGCCTGAAACAATCTAGACATCTGCTCCGACACGCTCGCTCGAACGAGTTCGTCGGCAGCCGAGCAATGCGAACAATCGATTTGCGGCTCTTCAGCAAGTCTCAAGATAAACTTCGAAGTATCACTCTTCTCAACCGCATAAAAGCAGCGCTGGCATGAGCGCTCCTGCTGAGCTCGCTGTCGCTTTGTTTTGAGAACGAGTTCGAATTCCAACTGCTGCCGGCGGCTGGCGATGGCGGAACGCTTCGCGAACTTTCGAGGGAAACGGGATGTGAAACGGCCGTGATCGGTCCGCCGTCAGTAATATAGCACCCGACACACTATATCGAATCCTGCAAGGCCTCGCCCCCTTGCAGGAGCCCGTCGCTGGTACGGTCAAAAGGGCTTACATGAGACCTTCCTTGAGTCCGGAATTTGCTACCAAGCCCCGGCACGTTCAGGGTTGCCCTGTCGAAGGCAGACACCTACACATCGACACGCAAAGCTGGGCCCGCGCCTGACGAACTGCTCGTAACCCTTTTCGGCGAGAGGCACACTTACCTCCCGCCGGCTGCCTGGCCAACATCACAAGCAATTCAGAATACGATCAAACGTCGCGATACTCCGATACAGTAGAGGGAACCGGAATGAGTATGTTCATAAGAGGAACGTGCTGTTGAGCTCCAAATACGTCACTTTCGCCGACCGCGCACTGCACATTTGGTCGAAAAAACGTGATCTTGAACGCGCGAGCGACGGGAATCTCGAAGAATGATGAGACTTTTTCGCGCCCCACGCCGTAGGCATGTGCCACACTCTCGGCGGTAATCGCTTTGCTGTTTGACACGGCGGCATACAGGTCTTCCCGCTCGAAAAGCACGTCGAGCGTAATACGGTATGGGCCCGCGTTCTTGCTGCGAACGATCGCAGCCAAATTGCCAAGCTTAACCAGACGGGTCTGCTCCATCTCACACCTCCTCCATCACGACAGGAAAGCACTCAAGCGGGGAAGACACTTTCATCAGGTGGTAGGCGCCGAATTCATATTGCAAGCCGATGTTTTGCACTCGTGGTGAGTACGGCATAGCTAAATTACCTGACGTATTTTTCTGGCCTTCGTAGCTGACATGCGCCAACTTTCCAGAGACTGCATTGCACGCGTCGTATGCTACGTCCTGGGTGCTTGCGATGGTCTCGAGAACCAGTCCTACTTCGTGGGGCAATGTCTTCTCCACTTCAAAGTCTCGCATTACCGCATCGATTCCGTACTTACGGAATATGATTTGAACTGATGGATCGGGCACGCGCTGGTGAGTCATTTGGCGCACCTGCTCCAGCACAGTATCGATTCGAGAGATCATCGTAGGACAGCGCACACCAACGATGCACAATGATCGATAACCGACGGGCTTGGCACCTTCTAACTTGATCCAATAGTCGCCGGTACGTTGTCCCGTCGTTCCTGTTACCCGTACTCGGCGATCATCCACCTGCTCAAATTTGCACTTCGAAAAATCGAGTACGCGCCCTGGTCCATGCTGCACGAACGGGTCCTCTCGTTCATATAGCGAATGGGCGGCCACCGATTTTTTCGAAGCCCGGCGGGCGAGGCTACCGGGCTCAAGGGTGAATCCCTCATCGTCCAATGTGCCAAGCATTACATCCATCCCGAATGGTTCGGCGCTGAACGCACCGCATTCTAGGATCTTGCCCATATGAATAGCCAAGGCTTGATTGGCCCCCTTCCAGATCGCGAAGGACGCAATCGCGCTGTCATCGCAAGATCGGCCGGCGATCACCACGTCAGCACCCTGGTCTAGAGCATGGCGAAATGGTTCGTCGCCCATTTGGGCAACTAGCCCTGAGCATGCCTGCACATCCTCGGCAGTCAGTTCAAAACCTGCCTCAAAGTCACGCACCTCACCGGCTTTGATCGCGGCGACTACCCGTTCCTTGGGAATCTCGGCGTAGATCTTAGCCAGTTTGAAGTGCAAACCCATTTCACCAGCAATCTCCCTGACAAGTTCAGCGACCCGGTCCACCTGCGCGTTCGTTCCGGCTCCGCCGGCGCTCCCGATAATGAATGGAATTCGCGCCTTGCGCGATGCCTGCACCAAGCTCGCAAGCTCTCGTTTGATGATGCGGTCCGAATAGAGCGGCACGCCTGAGCCGAGATGATATGGCCCCTGATCTGTCGAGCCTGCGTCAACCGCAATTGCATCGGGGCGCAGCGTCATACCGCGCTCCAGAGCATCAACTCCAAACCCCGCGCCCATGCACCCAGTGGGCGCAAGTATTCTTACGGATTTCATGATTTCTCCCTTCATGGTGGCGATGTTACCAAACACTTCGAGCTCGATACTCCTGATCGCCCAGCGCTAGCTGTCATTTGCACGAGCTTTCAAGATCCGCACGCCGCACGGCTTTCGCAGCCCAGGAAGAGCAGATCGCCATCGCGCAGGCGCTAGTGGAAACGTTTCTCATAGCAGCTGCTGCCCTACTGACAGCTTGGCTCGGTGTCACTGGCTTTGGTTATGTTGGCGAGCTTATCCCAGTTCGGAACCCCGTATTTGTCGGTGTATAGCTGCCGCATCGAGCCATTGCTGCGCAACAGGTTGAGCTGTTCGCTGAAGGCGTCGCGAAACCGCGAGTCTCCCTTGCGAAACGCCGGAGCAAAGCCATACATGGGCGCTTGGTTCTCGACGACAACTTGCAGGCCTTTTTTCTCCGGATTGACAATGCTGAATTGACCGACTGCATATGCGTCCGCCCGACCACCGGTGACCGTTGCGGCGCCGGCTTGAACATCTGGCACGCGTACGAGTTGCTCAGGCTTGACTCCCTGCTTCAACGCATACGCTTCCTGCGTTGACCCATTGGTTACCGCAAGTTTGATGTCAGGGCGCCGCGCCACCTGCGAGAAGCCCGTCAAGTGCTTTGGATTTCCAGGTAGGACATACAGGCCGTCCTGGGTTACCCAAATTGGCGCCGCGAACACGACCGCTTTGCAGCGCGCTTGAGTGATCACACTTCCGCCTATGAAATCGACTTGATGAGCGTCCAGTCCAGGAATCAGCGCATCCCACGCCATGAGTGTCGGCGCAAGCTCCGGCAGATTCATGCCCTTGAGCGCCAAATTCAGCACCTCGACAACATAACCCGTCGCCTTCCCATCTGGCGACACAGCAATGTAGGGGGGTAACGAGGCCAGAGCCACCTTTACTTGCCCGGCTTTGCGGACTGAGGCGAGAAGAGGGTTCTCGGTTTGCGCAAACGTTGGGAGCGATAAGCCAGCGGTTGCCAGCAGCAGGATGAGCAACGAGACTCTTGGTGATGCAAGCATACCGCCTCCTCCAAATCAACCAGGTCTTATTTTTGATGCACGGTGAGCGACTCGTGTCTTCTCCACCAATACCAATTTCGGAGATACTAAGATCAGACTGGAATTGATCTACTGAAAACTGCTGAGATCAGTATGCTCGTGTTTATCGAGACACAGTTATCGAGAGACGGCGGCCCTGCTCAACGTTCAGCTCACTTTGGAACATGGGATCTGATCGGATACGAAAACAGCAGGAACTTCGCAGAACGAACATCCGCTTATGGTCGAATTCGATGCGCCTGCAGCCTACAAATCAGGAAACGGCATTGAGGCGTTCATCGTGTGGCGCGACCGGCTCCAAACGGGTCCGACCGTAAAGCCGAAGGCATGAATCGCGTATTCGATGGATGATGCAAAGCACGAGAAAACTTGCACGATCCAGTTCATCCCTCTCAGTGGGAAAACTGATCACACTATGGGCGATAATTGTCGATCAAATCGGCGCTCAAACAAGGCTCCAGACAAAGGCGCAATCTGCCGCCCAGACGTCGATCGACGTGAGAATGAATTCAAGGACCGATTGCACAACAAACGTTTATCGGAGACCCGCTCGTGCCTTGTAGCGTCGGCCGAACCACTCCGCTTCATCATCATTCGGCAAACGTTTCTTCGCATCTTCCGAGCCGCCCTACTACGCTTTTTTGCCGTCTTCACATTCGCTTGTTGACAGAGGGTTACGTGTTGCCACCTGCACCGCTTGTGATCACCGGCAGTACCTCGCTCGCGGCGCGGTCGGGCGTATCGTCCTTCCACCGTACGGAGCCGAATGGTCTCTCCAGCATACGGCGGATGCGCACCGGATCGGCGCCGACGTGAAAGGCCCTGGCCTTTCTTTCTATTGCACGCTCTGAACTCGTCGAGCGATTTCGCTGCCGAAGGTAGTCGAACCAGGTCGGGCAGCGATAACGCTCGATCCACGATTCGGGATCTGCGATATCGCGCGCTATCGACCATGCGTAGGCGCCATTGCGTTCCCTTAGCAACTGCACTTCCTGCATCACGTTGTAAAATGCTCGGGCATTTTCTTGCTTGACGCGATATTCGACCTCGACCACCAGCGGCCCACTGCGCCCGGTCAGTGCCAGCCGCACTTCGGGATCATCGCTCAACTCGGGCTCTTCTCCGCGCGCGCCTATACGCGGCATCGGCAGCCACAGACCAATGAGGGGCGAGGCCAGCATCAGGGCAGCCGACACCAAATGCGCCGTTTCGACCCCGGCGGCATCGGTCAGATAGCCCCAGCCGCAGCTGCCGACGGCAATCCCCCCTGAGCTCGCCGCCCCATAGGCCGCGAGCGAGCGTCCCGCAACCCACCGCGGAGCCGATAATTGCACGCCAATGTTGAAAATCGTCCATGTCATAGTCCACATGGCGCCCGTCAGGAGAAGTGCGGCCGCCGTCAACGTTGATTGGCGGCTCAGTGCTACGGCAGCAATCGCCGCCCCCATGGAGAGCGTGCAGGCCCGGATTGCCGCCTCGCCGCTCATGCGCTTCCGCACCTGCGGGAGGTTAAGCGCGCCGATCACCGCGCCGAAACCAAAAGACCCCGAGCATGATCCCATAGGTCTGAGCACCATCGTGCAAGAGATCCCGCACGACCAAGGGCAACAGCGCGATGATCGCACCGCTGCTGATGCCGCTCACCAAGGTGCGGATCAGTACTGTTCTTATCGATGGCGAATTGGTGATGTAGCGCACGCCCGACACGACGGCGCGGCCGAGCCTTTCAGGAGGGAGGCGCGAGGGTTCGGCGATCCGTTTCCACATGAACAGTGCCGCGATCAGCGGCAGATATAATAGCGCGTTGAGTGCAAACGCAGCCACTGCGCCAGCCGCAGCAACGACGATGCCCCCGATTGCAGGCCCCACGCTGCGCGCGATATTGTAACTAATGCTGTTGAGCGCGACTGCTGCGGGAAGAGTTTCCGACGGAACCTGCTCGGTGACTGAGGACTGCCAGGCCGGCCCCATCAGCGCCATACCGCCGCCGGCGACAAAGCAGAGCGCCAGCAAAAGGTTCGGTGTGACCAGATTCAACCAGGCGAGCGTCATGAGGGCAATCGCGCCGGCAAGCTCGATACCAAGCGAGACGAGCGCCACTTTGCGTCGGTCAAGCATGTCGGCGATCGCGCCCGCGGGCATTGAGACCAACATGACCGGTAGTGACAACGCGGTCTGGACTAGCGCGACCTTGTCAGCCGATGAGGTCATTTTTGTCATCGCCCAAGCCGCGCCGACGCCCTGAATCAGGATGCCGAGATTAGTGAGCAGGCTCGCTAGCCAAATGCGCCGGAAATTGGCATACCTCAACGGCGCGGCGATGCCATCGCCGCTGAAGACCCGGAGCTTGGCCACATTCGTAATATCGAAGGGCTGCCTGTCCAACAAGACGGCACTCGCGCTGGTCTTCAAACTGCTTGAGGGGCGAAGGTGCTTTCGATGGGGTTGGTAACCGGTATGAGATGTCTCGGTGCCAACGTTCCGCTGCGGTGTTCTGCGTCGTGGCGTATGGTGCGACCATCGGGACAGAGGCACCGGGAGCACGAAGGTGCGGGCAGGCCGATGCATTCGATGAGCTGAGAGCTCGAGTTAGTAGCTGGCCGCCTCTGCGACTCGCCCGGTTGCGCTGAGAGCGCGAATCCGTAGTTGTCGTGTCGCCCGTAGCTCCCGTCATGTGGTCTGATTGGCAGGAGGTGCGAATGCGACGGGTGATTGGCATCGACGTCCACCGAACTTTCGGGGAAGTGGTGATTTGGGAGGATGGCA
>NZ_JADPIS010000048.1:0-11017 GCF_023073025.1 Bradyrhizobium sp. 76 | reverse complement strand
TAGAACACCTGCAGCAGCAAGGCGCTCAGCAATTGCTCCGGAGGGATCGAAGGACGTCCCTCGCTGGCGTATAGCTTTCCAAGGCTGCGGTTCAAATCATTCAAAACATCCCGGACAAGTTCCCGGACCTTCCGCAGCGGATGGTTCGCTGGCACACGTTTATCCGGCGCGATGTACGAAAACAGGCCGCCCTGATCCGTAAACCTGCCGCGCATGATCGTCTCCGCCGATTCGAGATGATAAAGTGAATCATCAAGTCCCCTCCCTGGCGAGGAGGTTTTTCAGCAGACTGCTAGGCTCGCCGGGCTCCTGAACCAGCCAGCGAAGGATCGCCAGGCCGGGATCGGTTCGGACGCGGATTTAAGAGCAGCTGCCGAGCGTGCGTGAGTGTCCAGGGCGCTTTGAGGGACAGTCCTGCAAGATTGAATGTCCAGAGCGGATGGGGACGTCAGAAAATCTCGGCGCCTGCTTGCGAGGTCAAAACCGCCTCGAAATTCGCGGCGTAGCTCCTTTGTCATCCGTTTCCCGTTTATCGCTGGCGCGGAGCCGCTCTGCACGTCCGGTCGCAGTCCCCGGCCGCGTCAAGCTCGGCGACCTTCGCGTTAGCGAGGACGAGATCCGCATTCTGAGCTTTCATGTTCAGTTGCAGCGCGCGTTTGCCCGCTGGCGGATCATGGAACTGTTCGCTAACAGCCACGCAAGGGAAATCACGGCAGGACACGTCGACCGAGCCGCGGCGATGTGCCAAAGCGGCGAAAGGCGGTCGCTCAACTCGGTGAGGCGTCGTGGTGAAATCGACAGCCCGCGGCCCTGGCAAGTATTCCGCGAGCAAGTCGAGAATAGCAGAAAAGCTGAGTGGCGGCCCGCTGCAAATTGGGCGAAAGGGCCTTCTTGGGTGGCGCTGGATCGTCGACATGAACGCTCCGCCGAGCGTCTGCCATAAACCCCCTATCCTTGCTCGAGGCCGGGAAATACGCCGAACTCGCGTCGGCTATTCGCTGTCTTCACGAGCCGCAGCGGCTTTCGCCGAACGTCGTGTCCACGAGCACGCCGAAGACACAGCCGAAATCCGCAGCTGAGTACGGCCGAACGGCGCGTCCCACGTCAATGCCGGCCAGGTCGGTCAGTAGGCCTGCTCAAATCCCACGAAGGCGCCTCACGCGCTGCGGCCAGCCGCACGTCAGTGACCGGCTGCAATAATCTGAAAGCATCCGATCGCAACTTCCATCACGATCAGCACGACTATAACCCACTCAAGACGCAGCGAGCGCCGTGTGTCGATAATGTCCGTCAGTGCGTTAGCCGTTCCGGAGATGGCCGACAGCTTGCGCTCAAGCATCTCAAGACGCTCCTTCAGTTCGTATTCGTCTTTCAGACGCGCATAGAGCCGCTCGAGTTCCGGCTTCTCCCAGAGTGCGTCGGGCTTTTCGGCAATCGCGATGCGGCCCGCGACGCGCTGCTCGACCAGGAGCGCATTGCCGATCAGTTGGAGAATGCCCTTGCGGCCCCGCGGCGTCCGGCCGCGCTCGGCCAGTTCGCGTGCAAAGGGTTCGATCACGTCGAACACCGCGGCGACACGGCGCTCATCTCGCTCCAGCGCCGTGCTCTTGGCTAGCGTATCGGCGATCAGCAGCAGCCGATCGTCACTAAAATTTCTAAGACAAATCCGCCCGCCCGGCAGGATGACCTCAGCGCTCTGCTCGTTGCAGAGCTGCGCCTGCGCGCTATCCTCCTCATAGGAGGTGAGTTCACCGATGACGCGCGGTATCAGGGTCTCGATCAGAGCGGTTTCTTCCGAGGGCGACAGCCCGATGAGCACTACAACGCCATAGCGGAAGACCACGACAAGGCCCGCATGAATGCGGAAAGCGACCGGCGTCGAGGACACCAGCGTTCCGATTTCCAGAGCCGACGGGTTGATACGATCCCCGAGCATGACTGCCCGAATGCGCAGCACCGAGGCGGCCGCCGTCTGTCCGGAGACCACAGGCTTACCGGGCGTAAGTTGATCCATGTTCACTTTAGCATCCGGTTTGGCGCCACTGCGGCGCGATAGCGTTCCCCCAGAAACACGTCCAGAACTTCGTCGCAGATGGTGCAGCGGAATTTGCCGGGCGCGTTGCTGAGAGATGACGCTGAGATCCAGCAAATGCCGGCTCCAGAGTTTGGATGGGTGGTCTCTACTTCATGTTCGTGCATGCTTGCCCGCAAGCTCAATCGAACGCCCAGCAAAGCTCTTCGAGGAATTCGACGATCCCCGGCCGCCAAACATTTGGCTGCGCCGCAGGCGCCTTCCTCGAACAACGTCGAGCAAGATTGATGCCGAACCGGTGTCTTCGCGCCAGCGGCGTCAGGATTTCCGCTTCAATGGGCGAGCGAAAATGATCGATTGGAACGGCGCAGGTTGATCAAAAAGCTGGTCGCGATGTGTGTTCAATTTCCTCCAGAGCATGTCGGCTACAGAACACGGCGAATCTTGGGCGCCGCACAAGCTTTCAAAGCGCAATCAGAGCCTTAACAGCGGCAGCGGCGCTGGCATAGCTGTTGCTACGAAATGTCGCAAAGACCGAGCGAGGGCTGAGTGCAGACCTGGTCCGATCGGGCGAAAACAGCACGTTGCCCGTGGACCGAGGATGGGGAAGGTGAAGTGCCGTTTCCGACCGTCAGCCACACGAACGTCGCGGCAAATTCTTGAGCCAAGGCCCGAGTACAACGGCAGAAAGGACCAGAGACCGTGCATATCGAATCGGGAATAGTAACAGGCGCCAAGTTCGTATTGAGCTGCGCGACAGGCATTGCGATGGGCTGCGTCGTGGCCAAGCTTGTGGTCGAGGCCATACACGAGCGGCGCGCTCTGTCATTTGCTGTGCAAGCCATCGCCGCGACGGGCCTTGTGTTCACGTTATTCGAATTCCTGCCGCACTTTGCGGTTTGGGCCTCGGAAGTGCACCTCGTCCTGGGCTCCACGCTGTTCCTCTTGTTTGGCGCGGCGCCGGCGGCCTTAGGTCTTGCGCTCGGCCTCTTGCTGCAAAGCGTCCTCTTTGTTCCGACCGACCTGCCGCAATATCGGATGAATGTCACGACGCCTCTAATGCCGCTGTTTGCGATCAAGGCGCTCGCCAAGCGCCTCATTCCATCCAAGGCTGCCTATCGCGATCTGCAGTACAGCAAGGCGCTTGCGCTCTCGACTGCGTATCAATCCGGTATCGCTGTCTGGATCGCGTCTTTGGCGCTCTATCGTGCGGGCTTCGGCGCCGCCAACCTCGGTAAAGTCGCATCGCTCGCGGTTTACTATGCAGTTGTGGCCTTGGTCGAGCCGCTGGCTGATCTGGCTGCGCTCGCGCTCGGGAAACAAATTGGGCGGCGTGACTGTGAGGGGATCTGTCGCCTACCGCTCACAGAAGGCATATTGCTGTCGAAAGTAATGATGGCCGCCATCTCGGCCGCTTTGCTCAAGCGATACGTACGCTTTCCCCGATAGCAGCCGGCTGCAGCGATCCCGGGCGACGCGCGCTCCCTGTTATCCGCGAGGGGGCCGACTTTATGCTCATTCCGCACAAGGCGACCAAGCAATCATTTCTCGCCGAATTGCGGCCGGCGGTCTGCGCCGGCCCGGTCGCTGGTGATCGGACGCGCACTACCGATTTCGACCTGCTGGTGCGTGATGTGGCGAAGGCGAACTGCCGCCACGACGTGGAGGAATGGCGGGAAGCGCTCAGGGCAGCAGCCTGGTCGCAGAGCATCGGGGACGAGGTTGGACACGAGGGCGTCTTGCGCTGCTGATACACTGGGAGTCATCCGTCGAACGAGCTTATCCATGCAACATTGGCAGCCTCCTCAGCACAGCCGCGATGGACCGCCGTTCGGCGGCTTCCCACGCTCTGCTGCACTCGGCCGGAATGTTCGCAGTTCGACAAAGAAGATCGCCATGTATGGATTGATCGTGGTGTTGACCACGCTCGCACTGTGCAGCATCGTGTTTGCCGGCGAATTGACCGGGCCGGCAAAGGTCATCAGCACCGACACCCTTGAAATTCACGGAACACGCGTTAGGCTCTGGGGCATCGACGCGCCGGACAAGTCTCAAATGTGCCGAGATATCAACCTCAATCCTTATCGATGTGGCCTCATCGCCGCGAGCGATCTTGAAGCCTTCATTGCAGAGCGCGAAGTCAGTTGTCTGTCAGTCCTGGAGGATGAGTGTGGACGGACATTGGCGATCTGTTCAGCTGATGGCGTCGATCTCGGAGAATGGTTGGTGCGCAACGGTCTCGTGCTCGATTGGGAGCGATACTCCAGGCGCCGATACCACGCTGCGCAACGCGCGGCCGATCGTGCCGGACTGGGCTTGTGGGCGGGCAGCTTTGCCGTACCTTGGCTATATCGAGCGTGCATTCGGTTAGGTGGTGGACCAGCCAGCTGTTCTGACGACGCGAATGCTCACCCTTGACCGGTATTCCTCACACCAGAATATACGCCAGAGTCGTTCCGCACAAAGTGACCGTCACGGGCGAGCTGGCGTCGGCCGCGAGTGAGCAAGCTTACCACTGCCGCGCCACCATGCTCAAAAGGGGTAAGATGGTCTCAAGCTCTCGTAAGTGCGAAAGTCGCAAGACAGAAAATCGCGAGCTCCACAGGAACGCCATGGTTCTCGCCCTAATTCTTCGGAATCATGGACTCGCAGTCATGCCAAGGCGGCGCCTTTTGAGTTCGAGAGAGCCGCATTTACTCGGAAGAATGGCGGGCTCTCCGGACAAAGCAAAGGCGTGGCACGGAACAATCAGTTTCGCCGGGTACAGGTTGAGCGGAAGAAAGAAGGCCAGTGGCGTTCAAGGCACCATTGGGCGCGGTAGGCAACACGAATGAGGCTTGGGATGCAGCCGACCTCCACTCCATTCGACGCAAACTTTCAGGTTTTGACATGCCCAGGGCTCGCAGCCTGATTCCCGGAGGTCGCCAGATGCCGTCCCACCAAAACTCATACACTCGCACTCAAATCTGATGCAGCAAGCCGGTGTGAGCGCTTGCTCAACGCCGGCTCCGCGGGGCGTATCGAAAGGACGGTAATCGAATTGGGCCCTTTGCCGCGGGAACGCCGCATAGGTCCCTTCCCGGACTTCGCTGCTGTTGGCGATATCGGCGGCGATTGCCTTTTCAAGCAACGGCTGCTCCGATTTACGCTAGAATTTGGCCGGGCGCGTAACAAGCTGAACACCACACGCGCGGTTTCGGCGATAAAGACGTGTGGACCTGCCTTGCAGGCGCCGATCACAACAATGCCTCAGAAGACAATGCAGCTGCTCGTTCGGTTGGAAACAGCACGGCTCGCTGACGACTGGCCGGAGATCCGCTGAATGAGCAAAACCGCATGCGACGAGCACAACTGCTGCGGCAGCCCCAACAAGAACGTCAGATCGCATATCACCTACCGAACACGAAGTGCGCGCCTTCCAGAACGTGAGCCACTGAACTCGCAGCGTCGCTCCCATAACCTAGTGGTGTGCAGACTCTGTGCCGACGGGCACGATGCAAGCTCCTGGCCTTTTTCGATCGCGATGTCGCCAACCCGACAATAGCAGTCATTGCTCAAACAAGCCCCGGGTTTGAGGTCGAACACGAATCGAATGCCGGGCGCCGGCACCGCCGGTTAGATTCAGTGAACGCTCCTGCGAAAGAGATTAGGTGATCGAGTTTCTTTGCAACCACACAACGAAGTCGCACCTTAATTCGAGGCGCAGTGCTGAGCTCAGTCAAAGACCGCAAGCTCACGTCTTGACCGTCTCCCCGAGATCAGCCCCATAGCTGTGTTTCATTGCTGTTCTATTCGCACGGCGATCTCGGCAGCGAATTGTTCGTGCCGTTCTGGGTGGTGCTATTGTGCCAGACCGATGCAGGTGGGACCCTGATGGGCAGCTGGCGTCTCGTCCGCACTAGGGCTTTCGCGTGACGACCAAGTGGTCTCGGCCCAGAGGCCTTGCATCCGCTCGTTGTTCTTGGCGACTTCCGTGCCACTGTCGGCGCCGCGCCGCTCGGCGGTGCGTTGGAACGTGGCCAGCTCGATCGTCCATGCCTGGAGAATTAGCGTGCCGGCCTCGGCGATCGTTGCGGCGCTGACCTGGTGGGGTCAATGCTTTCGGTGTTTTCGTTAGGACACGAGCTTCAGCCCGACAATGCCGGCGACGATCAACCCGATGCTGGCAAGGCGAAACGCGGCGGCCGGTTCTCCGAACAAGATGATGCCGAGCGCCGCCGTGCCGACCGCACCGATGCCGGTCCAGACCGCATAAGCAGTTCCAATGGGCAGCGTCTTTAGAGCAAGGCCGAGCAGGGTCACGCTGCCGGCCATGGCCGCGAGCGTGAGCACGGAGGGAACGGGCTTGGTAAAGCCCTCCGTGTATTTGAGGCCGATTGCCCAGGCGACCTCCAGCAGGCCGGCGACCAACAAAATGCTCCAGGCCATGGCGGCCCTCCGTTTATCGCAGGTCGTCCCGGCGGCTGATGTGGTCATGCGCTGGAAGGCCGTCCTTGCTAGGCTCGCGATTCGCCTCGAGCAGGGGTTAACTTCGCTCAAAGATCAGCATTCCGACGTTATTGGTTCGGCGAATTCACACGATCGGCAAAGCAGAAAGCCGTCCGTTCCGTTCATGCGATCGGCAATGTTGCAAAAGGCTACCCCTTCGAAGAGATCCTTGTACCTGTCGCGGAGGAGGTTGCCCAAAACGTGTCGGCGCTCAAAATCCATGCAACAGAAAGTAACGTCGCCGTTTGGGAGAAGAACATTACGATATTGCCGTTCGTCAGGACATGTCAGTGCTCCAGCGATTGGCTGCCGCGCTCCAACCATCTTCTCGCCGTTGCCAGCCCTGCTGCTCGGCGGACGCGAGCGAACCAGCGCTTCGTCAGGAATTGTGCCGACAAGTGCGGGATGCACCTCGCCCATGACTATGAAGAGCAACGATGAAATGTCGGCATCGACAAGTTGGCGCATCAAATCGACATAGTTGCGCCTGACGAGACCACTATCCATGTGCGTGCCGTCATCAAAAACATGCACTAGGAAAACGCGGAACTGCATCGCACGCAAACGTCTCAGATCCCGCCCGTTCATTCCTACCAGGGTTGTGAAAATTCGGATTCCATGGCCACACGCATAGGCATGCTCAACCATTTCGGTGCAAGCCGGATTGAGCCAAGGCTCCGAATATCCGGAAAAGCTAATGTCGACGGCTGCTGGTACGCGCGCCAGACATCGCTTGAAATCTTGCAGAGAAAGATGCTTCACGTCGGATATCGCTCTTTGCCGTTCGGCAAACTTGTCTTGCGGACAATAAGAACATCCGACGACACAGCCAGTTGTCGTAGTTATCTCCAAGACCCTGCCGCCACTGATTGCAGAGCGCAGCTCCTGTGGAGTCATCGATTCTATATTGTCCACTTCCGCGCTCCGCGTTTGGAACAAAGAGATATTGAGGGGACTGTCGATTTGCATCTCATGCCGGTTAGCTCATGCTTCAGTTCTCGATTCGTCGTCCACCAGCGCGACTCGGCATGGTCGCAAGCGCGATCGCGGCAGATGAAGAATGCGCCACGGCTCTCTCCCATAACACCCCAGCCCAGCAGGATTGGACGGCTGCCGAATAAACATCCGTCGATGGGGTTCGTCTAACGTCTCGCTTATTCCAAGAAGCATCACTCATGCCATTGGCGGTACTGTCCTTAACTCAACACGTCCGCGATGAATGTCCTCCCAAATGCGCGACCGAAGTGAAACTCTACGCAATCGATAGAATACAATATGACGCTACGTACGATTCAAGCTCTCTCGAAAATGAGCTGAATGACAGCTTTCTTATGAATCTTGACGGTGTAGCCTGCCCCGAGCACCACGTCATCATGATGGTCGGCATCGCGCAGCGACGGCAGGTGCTGACTTCTTGCTGATAAACATCGCCTTGAAATCTATATCAAGACGAGCACGGCCAAACAGGGGGTGGCGCGTACAAAGTCGCAGAGAGAAAGCACCACAACGGATTGGGCCTATCTGCCGATGAGCGCCGATATGACCGGGAAGTCCTCTCTTCAGCAAGCTCACAGATGTGAGCTCCGCATGTCGCGAGCCACCCGTGGAGTCTTGCGACGAGAGTTTACACGAGCCGGGAACAATTCTTCGATTCATCATCGGCACCTGCCTGGTATATGTTTGCCCTCAGGCCGCGGTAATATCATGATCGCGATGACAATCTCCTCATGGAGCCTGACCACAACCTATTCACAAGTTCCGAGAACAGCAGAGTCCCTCGGGCTTTTCTTTCCAGGCTGTTGCACGGCGCGCCTTTGGTTCGCGGAGACTTCTTACGGGGCCGCGATTTTTTGATGATGGTCATTGTTCTCTTGGGTTCGGTATCGTTCTTCACGCGTGTGTTTCAGATTGAGGTTAGGGAGGTGGTGAGCGAGAGCTTCGGTGCCTCTGTGTCCGGTCCTTTCGAAGCGCTTCTCCTGAGTGTGGGGGAGTACATCGGCTAAGTCATTGATCATCCGACAAAAAGGCCCTAGAAACCCGAGGGCTTTTGTGGAGCTGACAAAACAGGGCGGTACGTGCCCGACCAGCCGCTGGAAGCATTGGCGCGTCCTGGTGTGAGCGTACGCTAACTCGTCGGCTAAGTACTTGATTACCCACCATAACACCCCTGACAACAGATGGCCTTGTATGGAGCTAACAAAACAAGCGCCTCGTTCCCGAGGAAACCGGATGTCTTCCTTGTTCGATGATGATGGGTTGGCGCGGCAAGCCCTTGGGGCCCTACGGTGGCCCCAAGGCCCCCGATGCACCCATTGTGACGCAGGTGGTGTCGACGTATTCGTGATTGGCGGACCGAAGCAGAGCCACCGAGACGGCCTCTATCACTGCAAACTTTGCCGCAAGCAGTTCACTGTGACCCTGGGTACCGTTTTCGAGCGCTCCAGGATCAGGTTGAGCACGTGGATGCGTGCGGCTCACGCGTTCAGCGTGGAGGCTCAGCCGTTGCCGACGCTTTCGGATTTGAGCCTTGAAATAGGTATCTCGTACAAGACCGCGCTGCGAATGCGGGACATCATCAAACAGGCAGCCAAGCGCTACAAAGGACACAAAACCGGTTTCGGCGCGTGGCCCCGTAGCTTCATGAAGAGCAGGGCACCTCGCTTACAGAACTATCGCGAACGTAAGATTGCGCTAATGACAGCGGGAAAGCACCCATCGCAGCATACGATCAAGGCCACAGGAGTTCTTTTGCCATACGCGCCCGCCCGTGGTGTCACCGAGGCTGCGATGAAGCGCACCGAAAGTTTGCTGAGGTTGCTGCTGGCTCAGGGACCGAAGTAGAACCGAGGCCGTCCGCTCGACCTACCGCGTAGGGAACGTCAGGACGTTAGGTTCGCATTCGGTCACGCCATCCGGCGCCACGCCGAGACCCTTCTGGGCGACCACGACAATGCCACGTAACAATACCTTGCGCTGAGTGTCGCCTTCAATTTAGCCGACGCTTCCACGAGCGTGACGATGTGCTGCAGTGCTTCGCTAGGCGTCACTGTTGCGACCTCCTATTGATTGCCCAAGCAAATGATACGCCAGTGCATGCCCGATGCGCGAGTTCACTTTAGGGCGCTCAGGTTTGATTCGGCAGTCGTCAGCAAATGTCCGGTATAGTCCCCAAACCGGGCCTCGCGCCCCGTCGCTTGTCGGCCGCTATTCTGTATCGGCAAGACCCTGCCCAGTAGTGTCATGAACGGGCCGGGATTCTCATGGTTGGCGCCCGGATCATACCACATCGTCGATAAGCCCCTGCGGGTACTGGCTTCGGACAAGTGACCCCCAATTTGCGCCGCCGCGATCAACGCCAAGGGCAAAATCCAGGGCCGTCTCGAGTTGCCCCCCACGGTCCAGCCCCCGCCACAGTATCCAGTGGTACTTCTTCAACGCTTGCCTCGCCTTTTCACCCAACGGCCAGTTCCTTGTGTCCACGCACTTTAGGTCTTGGAGAAGAGTCTTTCCGGGTAGGCTTAGCCTCTGGGCTCCGCTCCTTCCAAGTAGCGCTGAGACCTGTTTCTGGATTGTGGGGTCGTGGAAAGTGTGGCACCGGCTAAAAGGCAGTGCATTTCATCTTGCCTTTTCTCCAGACGGCAAAAGTCTAGTAGACTCTGTGCGGGGACTTAGGTTTTGGAAGTTGGACCGCTTCGAGCCGCGTCAACAATTCCAGATTCCAGATCACGACGTTGGCGGCGTATGCAGTTTGATCTACTCGCCGAACGGTCGAATGGTTGCATCGGGCTGCTATGATCGAATTATCCGCCTTTGGGATGCCGAATCTGGAAGCCTCATTCGTGAACTAGTGGACGACGAGGTTCAATTACGATCCGACTCTGGCGTTGTTCATTTAGATAGCGGCCGCTCTATTGATACAGATATGTACGCCGTGCGAACCCTAGCCTTCTCGCCCGACGGGAGCATTCTAGCGTCCGGACGTAATGACGGAATCATCCGTCTTTGGAACACTGATCCACGTTTTGATCGTGCGCGCGCGAGAATTAAAGCTCTATCGGATAACGAAAAAGCTTCGTGACGCGCGGAGTGTAGGGAACGCGCCGCGCTTCTTAGCAAGGCGAGGACTATGGCCGAGTGGATTGAAGGTGGTAGCAAGCCGTGGTAGTAGTCGCGAAGCAGCCGAGCTGATTTGTGCATGTTTTATCGGCGTTTCTGCAGTTGCCCTTCGTCTCCCCTAGGGAGCGCCAGCGGCTCTAGCAGTCTGCTGAAAAACCTTGGAATGGAGAATTTTCATTTTTCCGCCGGTCGTTTTTGGAGCGGCGCGGTAGAGTTGGATGTAATTTCGAGCTTGTTATTGAGTGTGCCCCGGCGCGGGGTGGCTATGCGGCGAGCAGTTTGGGAATTCGGATCAGGTTATAGGCGATCAGATTAAGCAGGAAGTCGGCGGCGACGCGAGCGATGCCCCGATGTTTGGTCTTGCGCATGGTGCCATGCTGC
>NZ_JADPIS010000069.1:0-513 GCF_023073025.1 Bradyrhizobium sp. 76 | reverse complement strand
CAAGGAAGGCCGCGCTCGCATTTTCCATCAGATGCCAGCGGTCGGCGACTTGGATGGCGTTCGGCAGCGCCTTGGCTGCTGCCTCGCCGTATCCACCACTGCGATCTCGCGACACAATGTTGATCGCTGGGTGCTTCGATAGCCACGCCTGAACGGTCGCAGTTTCCCTGTCGGGCAGCAGGGTAACGATCCGCCGACGCTCCAAATCGCACACGATCGTCCCGTATCGATGGTTTCTCCGGAACGCCCAGTCATCGATGCCCACAACAAGCAACGGATCTGTGGGCATCGCCGTCCGCCGGCGGATCACCCGTAGCAAGGTATCGTTGCTGACGGGCAGCATGAGCCGCTTGGCCAAGCTTGCCGCCGGCCGGCCGCCGAGCGCCAACCCCAAGTGATGGACGATGTACTCCAGCCGTGCCGTCCGGCGCCGTCGAAGCGGGACGATGTCTTCTCCGAACCGCTCTGCGAAGATCCGCCGGCGGCAAGCTTCGCCAAGCGGCTCATGCTGCC
>NZ_JADPIS010000010.1:0-11210 GCF_023073025.1 Bradyrhizobium sp. 76 | reverse complement strand
TAGAACACCTGCAGCAGCAAGGCGCTCAGCAATTGCTCCGGAGGGATCGAAGGACGTCCCTCGCTGGCGTATAGCTTTCCAAGGCTGCGGTTCAAATCATTCAAAACATCCCGGACAAGTTCCCGGACCTTCCGCAGCGGATGGTTCGCTGGCACTCGCTTATCCGGCGCGATGTACGAAAACAGGCCGCCCTGATCCGTAAACCTGCCGCGCATGATCGTCTCCGCCGATTCGAGATGATAAAGTGAATCATCAAGTCCCCTCCCTGGCGAGGGGGTTTTTCAGCAGACTGCTAGTGCATCAATAGTATTGGGGCTTGGAAATATCATACTACAAACTAGTGAGTGAAGTCGGCGCGTTCAAGCAGAAGCGCTTTTCGAGTTGTTGTTTTGAAGACGCATCGAGTGTCCCATCTCTATCGCTTGCTTCCATGTTGAAGGCGCTGACGTGCACGTGGAAAATCAGGTTTGTCACGCGAATAAAGATCCAGATGACAGAGGACAAATTCGCGTGTAGTTCCGGTTCTTATCTCAAAGAGAAAAATCCGCTGGAATAGTTGTCGATGACCATTGATATGGTAATGGGAAGCAGTTGCGTCTTCGCCAAAAACAAGACGCTCCAGGCAGATGTGCAAAGCGAAATCGGAGAACACGTGGCAAAAAGCACCAAGCGCAAAGAGTATAGTAAGGATGACGTCAAGCTGCTCAAGGCGCACTCAAAGGCCCGCACCCCTGTAGCTAGGGTTTCAAAGCTTATGAAGCGATCCGAGGGCTCTCTAAGACAGAAAGCACGTACCTTGGGGATTGGCTTGGGTCACCAGCGCTGATATCCGCCTCAATGTTCGGAAATTGACCGGCGTAATGATCGAGACGGCCAGGCGGCTTACGACCGCCAGGCCACCCGATCGCTTCAGGTCCCTGCGCCCAAGGGTCAGCTCGCGCCATGAACGAGCTGACCGATTTCCTGATAGACCGGCTCACTTGGCCTAAAACTCGTCGAGTCATGGTTTTAATCAGGGACTGATAAGCCCGACTCGTTCGTCTCATAGTGCGGCTTACATCGGTCAATATAGATTTATCGAGCCCGGAAATACGGTCCGCGAGCTTGCCGGCGGATCATCATCCCGGCCGGTAGACGTCATTCGGCGCTGAGCTATCTCCCTCTGCCTCCATCCTTCTCGAGGCGCGGCTACTGGAACCTAGTTGCCCCGAAGAGGGAGCTTGGCACGATTTTTCCGAGTCCGTGGGTGCCGGCATGTCGGCCTACAGCATTAGCGGCCTGCGGCTGACGCAGATCGCTCCGATGATGCTGCGGGCCGGCAAGGCGCAGAAAGAAGGGAATAGCCGCGGTCCGGCCTACGGCGACAACATAAAGGAACTCCGGCAGGAGATGTGCGTCGAGTAGGCGCAGAAGCGTACAAGTATTTTGTATGTTCATGCGGAGCCGCCTCGGCATCCTCTTGTATGCGGGATTTGTTATGAGGTGAGCAAGAGCGGTGGTGAACCTTGTTCATCGTCATCATCGAGGCTGTTGATTTCGCCGCCGCGACTGCCGCGCGCGGACAGCGCGGCGGCCGCGGTAGACTCCATGGTGGCGATGAGAATTGAATTGCGTGCCGCACTCGCTAGCAGCAGGCCGCATTTGCGGTAAGATCGCCTGTATCCAGAAACGATTGAATATGACGTCCTTCGAATTCGGGAGCTGCTCCTTGCTGAACTTTCGATATGTTGCCTCAGGCAATTTTAAGCGTGTCGCCGCCGATTTCGCGGTTGCAAGGGCAGAGCTCTTCCGTCTGTATCGCATCCAGAACGCGTAACGTGTCCGTCGGGCTGCGGCCGACATTGAGGCTTGTCGCATAGACATGCTGGACCGTGTTCTCAGGATCGACGATGAACGTGTAGCGATGCGCGATGCCATCACGCGATCGCACTCCAAGGCCATCGACCAGTGCGCCCTTGGTGTCCGCAAACTGCCAGATCGATAAACGGTGCAGATCCTTGTGCTCACGCCGCCAGGCGAGCTTGCAAAACTCGTTATCGGTCGAGCCACCAAGCACGATTGCATCGCGATCGGCGAAATGCTTGGACAGGCGAGCAAACTCAGCGATTTCGGTTGGGCAGACGAATGTGAAATCCTTCGGGTAAAAGAAGATGACTTTCCATTTTCCGGGGAAACTCCTCTCAGTCAGCGTCTCGAAGGCGCTCTGCCCGTTCTCCTCTGGCAGGTGAAAGCCGGGCTTCACGCCTGTGATGTCGAACGGCGGCAACTTACTTCCAATTCCAGGCATATTGTCCTCACAGCATCGCGTCACACGGAAACAGCGTTCCGCGACTGGCAAAGCAAGCGATATGCCACCCCTCTGATGGCAAGTCCCATCATGCCGGTCGTGGAACATTCGCCTTTGATGATGGCGGTGTCCCTATCTGCACCGTGTGGTCTCCTCAATTGACTCGGCCCGGCATTCCCCGTTGCGCGCTCCTTCGCCCGCCTCTCGCAGGGGAATCCACGCGCCCCGCTTTGTCGGTTTTCTGTCAGAGCCCTTGCCGCTGTCGGGTCCACCACAGCTTCCGGTCTCGGGCGCTGCGCTATTAGTCAAGCCTAATCAGATGCTTAACGCGCGTGCGAACGAATGGCACGCCAGTTGCTAACTGAATGCAGCAACAAGGAGTGAGGGCTGAGGGCACGCCGACGCCGATGGCGAGCGATGGCCTCCTTCCCGAAACCCGTGTGCCCACGTTTCTGAGAGAGAAACAGCCTCGCGCGTTCGGCGCGCAAAATTGGCAATCGGTTGATGGAGAGCAACATGTCTTCGCTGAGACAAATCGCGTTTTATGGCAAGGGTGGCATCGGCAAATCGACAACGTCGCAAAATACGCTGGCGGCTCTTGCTGAGCTGGGCCAAAGGATTCTCATCGTCGGCTGTGATCCCAAAGCGGACTCGACTCGCCTCATCCTGCACGCCAAAGCGCAGGACACCATTCTGAGTCTGGCGGCGAATGCCGGCAGCGTTGAGGACCTCGAAATTGAGGACGTCATCAAGCTCGGCTACAAGGACATTCGATGTGTCGAGTCCGGCGGTCCAGAGCCGGGGGTCGGGTGCGCCGGAAGAGGCGTGATCACCTCGATCAACTTTCTGGAGGAGAATGGCGCCTATGAGGACATCGACTACGTCTCTTACGACGTGCTGGGCGACGTCGTCTGCGGCGGCTTCGCGATGCCTATCCGCGAGAATAAGGCACAGGAAATCTACATCGTGATGTCCGGCGAGATGATGGCCATGTATGCCGCCAACAACATCTCCAAGGGTATTCTGAAGTATGCGAATTCCGGCGGCGTGCGCCTCGGCGGCCTGATCTGCAACGAGCGCCAGACCGACAAGGAGCTGGAGCTGGCAGATGCTCTTGCCAAGAAGCTCGGCAGCCGGCTGATCTACTTCGTGCCACGAGACAATGTCGTGCAGCACGCGGAGCTGCGCCGCATGACTGTGCTGGAATACGCGCCAGAGTCCAAGCAGGCGGATCACTATCGCAATCTCGCGACCAAGATCCACAATAATGCGGGACAAGGCGCCATCCCGACGCCAATCAGTATGGACGAGCTCGAGGATATGCTCATGGAGCACGGCATCATCAAGCCTGTCGACGAGAGCCTGGTCGGCAAGACCGCCGCCGAGCTCGCCGCTGTTTCGGCATAGTTCATCTTGTCGGCCTTCTCGACCGGGGAAGGCCGACATCGTCCACTCAGAAGCTGCGGGACCTTCATGATTGGCATACAAAGCGAATTTGCCAATACGGTGTCATCTCCTGTATCAGCAGCTCACGTCGCCGAGCAGCGCGATGCGAGTGAGCTCTACGGGCTTCTGACCGGGCGCCATCCAACAGAAGTCGACATCAGCGACGATAACGATTTCGATCGCCATGTGCTCGCTTGCGTTCTCGCCGCATCCGCTATGGATGGCGGCCAACTTCCCGAACGGGCCGGCTTGACTAACCAGGAGCTCGATGCGCTGTTGGTGCAATGCTTTCCATCGACGCCGATCAGGAGTTGTACCTGGCGCGAACAGTCCGCGTTACCGGCTCCTGACGAGACGATTATGGTGCGAGACCTCCTGCTTGCGCAACGTTCCACTCATGGAGAGGTCGGCGGCTGGCTCGCGACGATGATCGCGCGGCGCGCGATGGAGCCTAATCACCTGTGGGAAGATCTCGGTCTGCGGGAGCGGGACGAATTGTCCCGCCTCCTGATGCGCCATTTCGGGCCGCTGGCGGCTCGCAACACCAAGAACATGCGGTGGAAGCGCTTCTTCTATCGCACGCTATGCGAAGATGACGGTCTGGTGATGTGTACCACGCCGGTCTGCACGGAATGCAATGATTTTGATCTTTGCTTCGGCGAGGAGAGCGGGGAGAGCCGGATGGCCGGACGCCGGCGGGATCATCTGCGTCGTCTCGATGACTCCGTCCAAGCCATCCGAAGTTCGCAGGGCTGAGCTCATATTGGATGCCCGCTCCTCGGCGCGAGTCCCGGTGTATCGGACCAGCTTTCGGCCAACGGTCACATGACCGGACTGAGGGTTTGAAAAGACACCGGGTAAACAACTTCGCGCAGGCAGCCTAAGCAGGACGCGGCGGGGCCTGATCAACGGGCTTGATAACTGGTGGATGCGACCGTCACATTTACCGCCAATATGTTCTATGTTGACGCGATCGAGGCCAACATCCGCCCTCTCGATCGCGCCCCGCTGACTTTTTACGAACGCCGACTTGTGGTTGGACGATGCGATGGCTCAAGAATCTTCTTCGATCAGCGCCGGGATGCACGCGCCTTCCCCGAACTGTTGCAGCTTGAGGTCAGGCCCGAACCGTTGCCCGGCTGCCAAGCTTTCAAGCTCGGCGCTTGCCTCCAGCTCGGTCGCAAGCGCAGCGAAGCTGGCGCTCCGCCGGTTCCACCCTGTCGGATTTGCGACACACCCGACAAATCTGAAATGCGACGTCATTCACAGGTTCTCGGGAACTCGAGCGGGTTGGCACAGCAGTTGCTGAACAGCTTTCGGAATAAACCTACGGAGCCGCTGATGGCGTTCGCTGCCGCAATCACCGCGCCCGACAAAGATCAGTCGAGGTCCATAGTCCTTAATGACACCACCTTGCGCGACAACAGACACCGGGCGTGGCCTTCGCGACACCGGAAAATGTCTCGATGGCGCGTGTCGCTGGCCGCGGCCGGAGTCACGGAGATCGAGGCCGGCACGCCGGCGATGGGTCAGGAAGAGATTGCCGCGATCCGAGCGGTCGCCGAAGCTGGCCTCGCGGCCACGATCATCGGCTGGTGCCAGATAAAACCCGCGGATGTCGATGCGGAGATCGAGGCCGGTGTTTCGATGGTAATCCTATCGATTCCATCGTCGGACGCGCAGATTGCGGCGAAACTCGGTGGCGCCGTTTGGCCGTGCGCGTCGTGGCCCACGCTCGCGACAAGGGACTGGGTGTCGCGCCAGGTGGCGAAGACTCCTCGCGTGCCGATGTCAACTTCCTGATCGACCCACCGCATTGTGATCGGCGAGCATTCAGAGCTTGCCGCTATCACTTCGCTGTTGTCCGACTTGCAGCTTTCGGTCACCGCCGACGAAACCCAAACCATTCTCGCGCGCGTCCGTAAGCATGCCGTCGAGCACAAAGGCCCGGTTTCGGAGGAAACGGTGGTGGCGATGTGGCGCGACATTCATGAGAGATCGCTCCTCAACGGAGGGCGATCAGGTGGTCAGCCATGCGCTTCGCGCGATCAGGTTGGAACATTCGGGCCAGGACGGCTTCTGGTCGCGGATCTAGATGGAGGTTGAGAATGACGACGGACCGGATCCTTTCGCAATTGAACAAGGCCTCCGCGGCAGAGGAGTTTTTTGCACTGCTCGGCGTCGAGTACGATGCGAAAATCATCGACGTGGCGCGGCTTCATATTCTGCGTCGCATGGGCGAATATCTCGCGCTCGAGGAGTTTACCGGTGCATCCGATCCTGACATCGCCTCGCGTTGCAAGGCCACGCTCGAGCGCGCCTATGCCGATTTCGTCACGTCCTCCCCGATCGAACAGCGCGTGTTCAAGGTCTTGAAGGATGCGGCCGCACCACAATCGAACAAGCATCAAGCATTGGTGCAGCTCGGTTCTTTGGAGTGAATTCAGTTTATATCGTGCTCTGGAGCGTGAAGGTTCAGAGAACCTGCCAACCACCCAGGGCGTCGAATTCAAACGCAAGTTGCAGTGACGGCCGCGGGTCCGCAGCTTGGACACTCGGCTCCCTAAGAGCCAATCACGGCTCAGCGCTGATATTTCCGTCGCTTCAGGCTGGTGCCCATGGTGCACCTATCTCCTGCAATTGTACGCCGGCAGCGAGGAGCACATATTTGGCGAGGAAAGAGCACCAAGATGCGGATGACTGTCTTCTGTCGCATTCTGGACATAGGTTCAGCACGGTGTCGAATGTTCCGATCCTCGTGAGAGGCCGCCAATCCGATTTCCTTCAGTAAGATTCTGTATTGGCGGTCAATTTTCATCGTCTGCGCAATTGGTACGACAATTGCTGACATTTACTCAGCTAGTCTGGAGAAACGAATGCACATTTTGGTCCGCATCGAGTTTGTTTTTGACGCCGCGCAGTTTCGCGCGCGCTGCCTGTCGACACCATGATACGTCGCGACGCCAAAGCGATGGTTGCATATTCCGGCCCGGCTGAGCTGAAAGCTGCGCTTGATCCGCGCCAAAGATTCGTCGACGAAATCACTCCCCCTGGCCGATCTATGGCCGAGGTTTTCCGGGCGGCGCCCTTGCTCTCCGGCGCTGGTCGCGCGGCGCCGTTGACGGGCGGCTTCACCGCCGGCCCTCGTGCCCTCGCCAAGAGTTGCGGGCATGTCGCTGCAATCGGAAATATTGCGAGGGCATTCGGAGTAATGGATCGCGTTTTCACCGGCAAGCTCGCGGCCGGCAATGGGACCAGCCGAGCCTCTGGCAGGTCCTCGGTCTGTTCCAACTCGGTTGCATCTCGAAGATGAGGGGGACCAATCGATCGGATCGAGTGACCGCGCGGTTGCGTGCCTCACTAGTTCCATTGCCAAACGGTGACCCAGAATGCCGAACCGGGAAAGAACGCCCAAGCGCGTGCTTCCGGGCTCGTCGATCAAGGTCCAGCAACGGGTGTCTGGGCCCCGCGCTGCTGCCAGGCAGTGTTGAAAAAATGGCGGCGGGCACGCGGCCGAACTTTAACTGAAGCAATCTTCACCCGCGAATTCAAAGCTGGAGGCGGAGCACGCTTCGCTGGCGAGCCGCTACTGAACACGGATGGGAGTACAGATGATGAGCACCGCACCCAAAAGCGCAGCTCCGGCCCCGGGTGGTGGTCGCGCGGCGACCAAGAGGGAGCTGCCCGAACGATTCAAGGCTTATAGGCACGTCTGGGTCTTCATCGAGCAGGAACGCGGGATAGTGCACCCCGTCTCCTGGGAGCTGATGGGTGCCGGCCGCCGGCTCGCCGACAAGCTCAACGTTGACCTCGCCGCGGTTGTCATCGGCCCGGTCGGGGAGACAACGCAGCAGGCGGTCGCCGAATCCTTCTGCTACGGCGCCGATCTTGCCTATATCGTCGCGGATGATCTCTTGGCCGATTATCGCAATGAATCCTACACCAAGGCCCTGTCAGAGCTGGTCAATACGTACAAGCCGGAAATCCTACTCCTAGGGGCAACTACACTGGGCCGCGACCTCGCCGGCTCAGTGGCCACCACACTGCTCACCGGTCTAACTGCCGACTGCACCGAGCTCGATGTCGATGCCGACGGCTCGCTTGCAGCGACCCGGCCGACGTTTGGCGGCTCACTATTGTGCACGATCTACACACTGAACCATCGTCCACAGATGGCAACCGTCCGTCCGCGCGTGATGCCGATGCCCGAGCGCGTGACCGGCGCCGTCTGGCGCGTCATCTCGCATCCGCTCGGGCTTGTAGAGGAAGATATCGTCACAAAAGTGCTGTCGTTCCTCCCGGACCGCGATTCTACAAAGTCCAACCTTGCCTATGCCGACGTGGTCGTCGCTGGAGGGCTCGGTCTGGGATCGCCTGAGAACTTCCAACTGGTACAGCAGCTCGCGGACGTGCTTGGCGCCGAATATGGCTGCTCGCGGCCGCTGGTCCAGAAGGGCTGGGTCACCGCGGACCGACAAATCGGCCAGACCGGGAAAACCATTCGGCCAAAGCTTTATATCGCGGCCGGTATTTCCGGCGCGATCCAGCATCGCGTTGGCGTGGAGGGGGGCGACCTCATCGTTGCCATCAACACCGACAAGCACGCTCCAATCTTCGACTTCGCCCATATCGGCATCGTCACCGACGCCATTCGACTGTTGCCCGCGTTGACCTCTGCATTCCGCGCGCAGCTGTCGCCGCACTCGCACGACCGCATCGCCGGCTAGGGGAGCTTGTTATGATCGAGGAAAGATTCGACGCGATCGTCGTCGGTGCTGGGATGGGCGGGAATGCGGCAGCGCTTACCATGGCCGAGCGGGGCCTAAAAGTGCTGCAGCTGGAGCGCGGCGAGTATTCGGGGTCGAAGAACGTGCAAGGCGCCATCCTCTATGCCGACATGCTGGAGAAGCTGATCCCGAATTTCCGAGAAGATGCACCGCTTGAGCGGCATCTCGTCGAGCAACGCTTCTGGATCGTGGACGAGCGTTCGCACACGGGGATTCACTATCGCTCCGATGATTTCAACGAGGAGAAGCCGAACCGCTACACCATCATCCGCGCGCAGTTCGACAAATGGTTCTCGCAGAAGGTCCGCGAGGCCGGCGCCACGGTGCTGTGCGAGACCACGGTGACCGAGCTCCTCCAGGATTCCCATGGGAGGGTCGTCGGGGTGCGCACAGACCGAGATGGGGGTGAAATCCATGCAGATGTCGTCGTGCTGGCCGAGGGGGTAAACGGAGTGCTCGGGACGGGTGCGGGCTTAAGAGGGCGGCCGAAACCGGACAAGGTCGCACTCGCGGTCAAGGAGATGCATTTCCTGTCGCGCGAGACAATCGATGCTCGCTTCAATCTCAAAGGCGACGAGGGGCTCGTCATCGAAGCCGCCGGAACCATCTCCCGCGGCATGACCGGTATGGGCTTCATCTATTCCAACAAGGAATGCATATCGCTCGGTATCGGCTGTCTTGTTGCCGATTTCCAGCGTACTGGCGAGACGCCTTACGGCCTCCTCGAGGGCTTCAAGCGTCACCCGTCCGTCGCGCCGTTGATCGAGGGTTCGGAAGTAAAGGAATATTCCGCGCATTTGATCCCCGAAGGTGGATACAGAGCGATCCCGCAGCTTTGTGGTGAGGGCTGGGTCGTTGTCGGAGACGCCGCCCAGCTCAACAACGCCATCCATCGCGAGGGGTCCAATCTGGCGATGACGTCGGGCCGTATCGCCGCGGAAGCGATCTGTCTTATCAAATCGCGAAATGATCCGATGACGGCCAAAAATCTTTCGCTTTACAAAAAACTCCTGAATGAATCCTTCGTGATCAAGGACCTGAAGAAGTACAAGGATATGCCGGCACTGATGCACACCCACTCGCAGAACTTCTTTCTCACATATCCGCAGCTCTTCTCCAAGGCGATGCAGGATTACGTGCGCGTCGACGGCACACCAAAGCTTGAGAAAGAGAAGCTGATGCTGAGCTCGTTCATCAAGGCGCGGTCGTGGAGTGGATTGTTCAGCGATGCCCTGCGCATTGCCCGGGCCTGGCGGTGATCATAAACCAAAGACAACGACGAACGACGGAGCCAGAAGCAATGCCGAGCGAGCCATCCCGACGTGTCGAAGACAAACTATTCTACAACCGCTATCTCGTTGATTCCGGCCGCGCCCATATCAAGGTGCGGCCGCACACCACACCTTCGTCGCGGCTCTTATCGATGCTGAAGGCCTGCCCTGCACGGTGCTACGAGCTCAGCGATAAAGGTCATGTTGAGGTGACAGTCGACGGGTGTATCGAGTGCGGCACCTGCCGGGTGATCTGCGAAGAAAGTGGTGATATCGAGTGGAGCTACCCACGTGGCGGTTACGGTGTGCTATTCAAATTTGGTTAAAGCTTCGGCGTCGGGGCTGATTGGCAGGCTGCGGCGTTCTGGCGGTACAACGAGATCCCGCGCGAGTTTGAGATTTCGCCTGATTCAATCGAGTCCCGATCTTTCCATCTACCGGGCGGGCCCTTCCCAGGTTCCGCTACAATATGCCCGGAGATACCCAAAGCGAGCCGGATCCGAAACAGGGCGCAACGCATTGGCGGGAATAGGTCGTCCATCTCGGATCGACCGATCCTGGTTCTCTTCCCCAAAATCCGGCCGGTTTCGTCCTTCTTGGAGTTCGCGGCGATCCGCCTGCCGCCACTGCCTCGCAACGCTGCCTATCACCTCAAACGGAACGCTGGAAGCAGGATTTCGCTTTGCCTTAGCCGCCGACCCGACAACGTGCCATCGAGCGCCTTGTAGACTAGACAAGCACGAGCGGATCACGAAACTAGCGATTTGCGACTCCTCCGCGCGACCCCCCGGGGGGTGCGCATCGTCAGGCGCGCTGCGCGCATGCAGCACACAATTTTGCCCTTTCATTCGCCTGTATCGCCGGGACATATGGTCGGCCGGAGAGCATGACGATGGTTGGATTACAAAAGAGCAGGGCAGCCGCTAACGCGCGGCGAGCAGAGGCACGCCGTGAGAGTTCGGTGGGCGACATCCAGGCCCGCATAGCCGAACTGAGAAGCTTGCCGCGCGAGAAGCTCGCTGTGCGGTGTTCATGCTCCCGATGAACGCAAGACGGCAGGGCGAGTTGATACGACATGCGATCGAGAGGCGTGCCGAGGTCAACTTGGACTTTGATCCGCCGCCGAACGCTGATTTCGCGACCTATCTCGCAAATGATGTGGTCTCGACCTTACGCCACCACGTTGCTGACCTTCCGACCTTGCTGGACCTGTTGGTTGAGCGAGCGCCTGACGTCTGCTTCACCGTCGATCGGGAGGAGGCCGTTTCGCTACTGGCCGCAATCATTCGCGAACACCGGCTCGAAGGAGTCCTTGAAGGCCTCTAGCAGTCTGCTGAAAAACCTTGGAATGGAGAATTTTCATTTTTCCGCCGGTCGTTTTTGGAGCGGCGCGGTAGAGTTGGATGTAATTTCGAGCTT
>NZ_JADPIS010000130.1:0-11829 GCF_023073025.1 Bradyrhizobium sp. 76 | reverse complement strand
CATCGCAATGCGCGCCGACAAGACCGACCAGAGCTTCACTTCAATGATCTATCTGGCCGCGGCCGCGATAAACTCCAGATGAATCCCAACAGACCCTAGGAAGTCGGATATGGCGGCTTTGGGAATGTGACGGTGATCTCGGACGGGGCCGAAATCTTAAAGCGGCTGCCCCGCGCCATGCCGAAACCAACGACCCACATCATCGACTGGTTTCATATTGCCATGGAGATCCAGCCCATACAGCAGATCGCCGATCGCATCGGGCCCTTTTGAGTGCTTCCAGCCATCGGCAGGGACGTCAGAACTGTGAAGTGGCGTCGTGGCATGGGCGGGTCGGCCGCGCGATCCGCGACCTGGAGCAACTTCCCAGGACAGATTCAGTTGCGGCATGCTGCATAGCTTCGCTTCGTTCTCACAACATTGAAGACGTGCGGCCAAGTCTGCTCAGCTATCGCTTGGCCTGGCTCGACCAACCGGCACCCCGCTGTCGCATTTTACGGCTCTGCGGAATTGCATGTACGAGGCAAACCGCTTGACACTGGCTCCCTGGGTTCTCTGGAACGATGCAAACGTGCGCGTTACTTAGTCCCCCTCGGTCTCCATCATTCATGGGCGCAGCTCGCCGATAATTTCGGCTGGCGAGCATCGAACGCGCGACATCTCTGCGCTACGCAGGCTGGCAAAGGCCTGGAGCACAGCGCCAAAGCCGAACCATACATCGGCGATCCGCCCTCTGAAATGTGACCGCGACCATCATCCGATCAGCATTGGATTGTCCGGATCCCCATGGATGCAGTCAGGCGGACGGTCGTGGCCAGCCGGCCCTCAGTGCAGTTGACGACAGTGCTCTTGGCCGACACACGAGTAGCAGAGTGCCGTGTGATCTCCCGAAAGGGAGGCCGGTAGTCCATCACCAGGGTTTTGTCAGAGCCAGTCCCGGTGAAGCGGGCGCAGTGACTCTCTCCGCGGCATAGTCGTCGAGCTGGCGAGAGAGAGAGGTCTGCCTCAGACGGGGCGGTTTTCGCGTCTGTTTTTCACCGGCTCCATTTTGGCCAGTCCGTCCTCGTATGAAACTTCCGTGTATGATCCACCGATGTCCTTGGCCGCGTCGAGCAGGTAGTCGAGCCTACCGGCCGTACCGAGCTTCTTGATGTCATTCTTGTCGACGCCGGCGAGGTCCATCATCTCCTTCCACACAGTTGATTCGTCGCAAGGCAGAATGCGGAAGGTGATGTCGCCTATCTTGGTGCGGTACTTCGCGAGCAGATCAATGTTGTTGCAGAAAATGAAATAGCTGCCTTTGGGGCTCAGCCTGCCATCCAGAACCTTTGCGGCCTGAGGTAGATATGCGAACGAATGCAGATATCCGGCAAGGACTGGGATGGTCGGTTCGCCTTCCTGCGCGATTGCAAGAACTTGTTCAATGGAATAGTCCGGCGGTCGTTTTTCGTCGGCGAGCTGGGCTTGGAACTTCAGCGCGATGTCGCCCCGAAATCCAAATCGCCCCGGCTTCGTTGTCTCGGTCTTAAGCACCGCATTCAGCAACCGCCCCTCCTTGTCCAACTGGCCAAGAGCGGTGTTGTCGATGGACGTCATGGAAGGCTCCTCATCAATCTGTCGTGTACATGCATCGCCAATGCGGCGTGTCCGCTGACCTTATGCAAGTTGTTTGCCGTGCGCCCATGTCTGCAGCGACGCACACGGTAAGCGGCGGATTGGCGCAATGTGCAGGGATAATACGTGCTGGCACCATCACGAGGTCTCGGCCGGATAAGGGCGGGACGCCCGAAAGCCGCCTGTCGCAAACCAGACAGGTCGCAAATCGAATGGTCGCCGCCTTCAAAACCAATGGATTTCAGCTGCATCTCGATTGGCATGGGATTTGCGAATTGTGCCTCCGACAGATACTGAGAGCGAGCCAGAAATGATCAGCCTAACGGACAGCGCCATCAACGCACTGAAGGCCGCAATCTCCTCGACGGCCCAGCCTGCAAGCGGTTTGCGGGTCATGGTCGAAGGCGGCGGTTGCCAAGGGTTCACGTACAAAATGGGTCTTGCTCATGAGCCGGTCTCCGATGAGCCCGTGTTTGAGCAAGACGGGATCAAAGTCTTCGTCGACAAGGCGAGCCGGGCGCATCTCAACGGCACCACGATCGATTTCGTGGTGTCGCTCGAAGGATCAGGGTTCCGCTTCGATAACCCAAATGCCAAATCGAGCTGCTCCTGCGGCAAATCGTTCAGCTGAGCCGCCTTCGGACCATTCGCAATGGAAGGAGCATCGAACATGGGCCTGAAGGCTGAACGAACGAATCAGTCTTCGAGTGCAGAGGCTTCCGATCGCGCGCGGATTGTCCGTGCCGTGCTCGATGAGATTCGGCCAAGCCTCAGGCGTGATCGTGGGGATTGTGAGCTCGTCGGAATCGAAGGCAACAAGATCATGGTCAGGCTCACCGGCGCCTGCATGTTATGCAAGCTTGCGGGAACGACGCTCGCGGCCATTCAGGCGCGCCTGATCGAGCGGCTCGGCGAGTTCGTCCGCCTGATCCCGCTCCCCGCAGCTGCCAAAGAGGGGCCTTAAGTGCAGAGCGGACAGTCCATGCAGCCGATCTACCTGGATAACAACGCGACGACCCGTGCACATCCATCGGTAGTCGCGTCAATGCTGCCGTTCTTCTCTGGGCAATTCGGCAATGCGTCGTCCGGGCATGCATTCGGCATTGAGGTTGCGCCCGCATTGAAACAAGCGCGCCGGAAGCTGCAGGCTCTCGTTGGCGCGGCATTCGATCACGAGATCGTCTTCACCTCGGGCGCGACTGAATCCGACAACACCGCGATCCTGTCCGCGCTCGCCGTGCAGGAGGGACGCGACGAGATCGTCACTACGGCCGTTGAGCATCCAGCCGTGCTGTCCCTTGCCGAGGAGCTGGGCCGACGCGGAATCAAGACCCATGTCATTCCGGTCGATGCAAGCGGCCGATTGAACATCGAGGCTTATCGCAACGCATTGTCGAGGCGGACGTCAATCGCCTCGGTCATGTGGGCCAATAATGAGACCGGTACGATCTTTCCGGTGAAATCCCTGGCCAAGATGGCGCGCTCAGTCGGCGCGCTCTTTCACACCGATGCGGTCCAGGCGGTCGGGCGGATTCCGATTGACCTGAAGACTACGGACGTCGACATGCTGTCGCTCTCCGGCCATAAGCTCCATGGTCCGAAGGGGATCGGCGCGCTGTATGTGCGCAAGGACACCAGGTTCCGACCGCTGATCTTCGGCGGCGCACAGGAGCGGCATCGCCGCGCTGGCACCCAAAACGTTCCGGGCATTATTGGGCTGGGCAAGGCGGCGGAACTCGCTGCGGCACACCTCATACAAGAGCAGACGCAGATTGGCATGCTTCGCGACCGGCTGGAGCAAGGCATACTCGCTCTCGGCTGTTGCATCGTGCTTGGTGATATCAAGAACCGCTTGCCAAATACGTCCAACATCGCATTCGAGCATCTCGAAGCAGAGGCCATCGTCGACCACCTGAACCGCAACGGAATTGCCGCCTCGCTCGGTTCAGCCTGCGCGTCCGGTTCGATGGAGCCGTCCCATGTCCTGCGCGCGATGAGAGTACCACCGGCCTTTTTGCGCGGTGCGGTTCGCTTCTCGCTGTCGCGCGAGACGGCGCCGGGTGAGATCGATCGTGTCCTGCAAGTCCTGGCGGACATCAATGCCAAACAGAGAGCCTTGTGGCGTGCGTGTCAGGAGCGCGCGGGCGAGAGCTCACAAGTTGCGGAGCTCCTATGAAGGTCATGATTCGCCGTTCGCCCGAGACGGGGCTTTCGATTTATGTGCCCAAGAAGGATCTTGAGGAGTCGATTGTCGAATGTGAGCACGAGACGCTGTGGGGTGGTTGGATTAGAATCGCGAACGGGTGGGTGCTCGACCTACCCGCGATGGCGAGTGACACCATCCTTCCAATTACGATCAATGCCAGGAAGCGCGACGGCGAAGCAACCGAATGATGAATGCTGCGACTCCACAGAACCTCGCCAAACCAGCGGATGCGGAAGCTGTTCTTGGCGTAGCGGTCCGGCCTTTGCGAGGAAGGCCACATCAATCCCTGGCTTTGGCTTGGCGTGGTCGAAGGTTCCAGCCGAACCTGCCGATGACTCCGGAAGCGGTCGAACCGTCCTTGGGACCCAAGATGGCGCCGACGCATGGTGTCAAACGCAATACTCGGCGTAGGCCTGCACTGTTGGGCCAGCGAGATGGCGTTGCCGGGGAGGCCTCGCGAGGGCCCATTGTGCTACATCGCCAGCCCGGTCGTTACATTCCGCACATCTTCACAGCGTCAGGCCAATCGCTGCAACTCCGCAAGATGCAGTTTCGAGAGGATTGGATCTCGCACCGGGCCAAGTCGTAGCTCGCAAATCGTGATGCAACGGTCGCGATGCAAATCCTTGAATCAGTCGAATTGCGCGAAGACTAAGGTTGTAAATGACGCATCGTCATACAAGGAGCGTCGACGACTCGCGAACTGGAAGGCCAACGCCCTCCGCTCCTGACGATGATCCCTATCTGTGGTTGGAACAAATAGAAGGCGCGCGGGCGCTGAACTTCGTCGAGCGGCAGAATAGCAGAACCCTGGAGGTGTTTGGCGGACCCGCAGCCGAACGAGACAGAGATGCGCTGACAGCGATTTACGACCGACCTGACAATATCCCCTATGTCAGCCGGCGCGGCGAGTATCTCTACAATCTCTGGAGGGACGCCAATAATCCACGCGGCCTCTGGCGGCGAACCACTCTGGAAGAGTATCGCAGGCTGAAGCCATCATGGGACATCCTGCTCGACCTCGATCAACTTGCGGTCAGCGAAGGCAAAGACTGGCTTCTGAACGCTACGGCCGCACCGCCTGGAAATCACTCGCGATGGATCTTGAGTCTATCGCGCGGCGGAAGCGATGCCGTCACCTTGCGTGAATTCGACTCAGACACGAAGCTCTTCATCCACGACGGCTTTGTCTTGCCGGAAGCCAAAGGCAGCGGCGTATGGCTCGATTTTGATACGCTGGTCTTGTTAAGCTCCCATGGTGACGGCATGGCCGCGACCACGGGCTATGCGCGCACGGTGAGGCTGTGGCGGCGTGGTACGCATGTTGACAACGCGGAAGTGATCTTTGAGACCAAGGCCGCTCATGTGTCAGTCGGTTGCAGTGTTGACGACACTGTCGTGCCGCCCAGGATCTGGTTCCTCGATGCGACAGACGTCTCCAATTGCGTGGTCTGGCTGGGCGATGAAACGGGAGCCAAGACGAGGCTCGATTTGCCAAGTAACATCTGGATGCGGTCGCATCGCAACTGGCTTGCCCTGAAGCCGCGCGAATCCTGGTCTGTGGCAGGGCACACCTATGCCGCGGATACGGTGCTCGTCATCGCGCTGCCGGCATTCCTGGCGGGCAGCCGCCAGTTCGAGATTCTCTTCGAGCCGGGCCCGCGCCGTGCGCTGCAGAGCTTCTTTTGGAGTGCGGGCAAGCTTGTGCTTTGTATTCTCGACGAACTCCGCCCAGTCTTCGAGATCTGCACGCCATCCGATCATCGCTGGAACGGCGAGCAATTGGGCGGGCTTCCTGATCTTGGCGTCGTTGACATCTGGTCTCTCGATCGCAATCCGTCCGAGAGCAATGGCGACTTGCTGGCTCACGTCGAGGATCCGCTCACCCCGCCGTCTCTCATCCTGCTGGAGCGGGGCGTGGGCAGTCCCGCCGTGCTGAAGCAGGCGCCGAAGACGTTTGCCGCAGAGCACTGCGTGGTCACGCGGCACGAGGCCATCTCGATCGACGGCGAGCGAATTCCCTACCTACAGACCGGGCCGGTCAGACAGACCGGCAACGCGCCGGTCCATCTGAGCGGATATGGCGGGTTTGGAATCTCCGTGAAACCTTATTACAATTCCGCGCTCGGTAAGCTTTGGCTTGACTGCGGCGGCACCACGGTTCAGGCAAATTTGCGCGGCGGCGGTGAGTTCGGCACGCGCTGGCACGACGCCGGCCGGCTGGCCGGCAAGAGATTGTCGCATGACGATTTCGCAGCCGTCGCCGCCGATCTCGTTAAGCGCGGCGTGACACAGGCCAAGCGGATCGGGGCCGAGAGTGGATCGAACGGCGGCATCCTCATTACCAACATGCTAACGCGATATCCTGGGCTCTTTGGCGCACTGTTCTGCACCGTCCCGCTGATCGACCTGCGCCGCTACACCAAACTGCTCGCCGGGGCGAACTGGCTCGCCGAATATGGCGATCCCGACAACCCTGAGGAGTGGGAGTGGCTGAAGACCTATTCTGCCTATCATGCCGCAAGACCCGGGCAGTCCTATCCACCGATCCTGATGGCCACCAGGCGGCGGGACGATCGCGTCCATCCCGGACATGCGCGCAAAATGGCAGCGAAGCTGCAGGCGATGGGCTATGAGGCTTATTTATACGAGCATGCCGCCGGCGGCCACGGCTATGGCAAGGACAACAGGGAGCAGGCCGGCTTGTTGGTGCTGGGCCTGCGTTTCCTGAAGAGCAGGATCGGCTGGCTGGATACCGAGGACGTCAGCGACGTAGTGTAGTTGTTGGACGGCAGTTCGTGCGATGTCGACCGAGGCGGCTGCAGCTTTACGAATCTGAGGTGTCCACACCCGCACCACCTACTCGAGATGCCTACCAACGTTTGGACGCACGGTCCAATCCGTGGCCGTGGGGACCCTGGGCACCAGGCGTTTTCTCTTCACCTGCCCGACAATGCGTCCGGAGTGTCAGGAAGGGGCCCGCGTGATCTTCACGACATAGGTCGGTAACGGGTTTCTTGTCTGCATCTAGGAAGCATCGCCGGTTCAAGTTGTCCTTCAAAGCGTCCGGAACGTCTTTTGCGGATTGTGCTTTGCATACGCGTCACATTTCGGCGACAAGATCAACTTTCAACGACACCAGCCGCCATGCTCTTTGCCCAAGGGCATAGATGAACCAGCGTACCGCCCTCGTAATAGCGCTGCCGGGCGCTCTTGTGATCGCAATTCTGTCAGCTTTCGAACATGAGTTGATAAAACGGACATTCGAACAGACGGTGCCTAACTGCTTGACGCGAAACACAAAATACGTTTGTGGCAGGTATGGCACGCCAGTTGCTCTTGGCTTTTCAGAAACGACTCTGGGGATGCTTGCTGGAAGGATTCGGCTTGCGAAGAGAATTGGAAAAATGAGTACTTCAGCGCAACACCAGGTAGCCTGCGGCGGCGGCGAGATCAGCGAGACCATGCAAGTCATGGCTAAGCACAACAGCTGCGGTACGGTCGGTGGGAGCGGCAAGGCCAGGTGCCGATCTCAGGCCCGCATCGGCAATGTGCCAAATGAGGTCTGGGAAAAGGTGAAGAACCATCCCTGCTACAGCGAGGAGGCGCACCATCATTATGCCCGGATGCATGTCGCCGTCGCACCCGCCTGCAATATCCAGTGCAATTACTGCAATCGTAAATACGATTGCGCAAACGAATCGCGCCCCGGCATTGTCAGCGAGAAGTTGACGCCGGAGCAGGCCGCCAAGAAGGTGCTGGCGGTCGCTTCCGCCATCCCTCAGATGAGCGTGGTCGGCGTTGCTGGCCCTGGCGACCCCCTGGCGAATCCGGACAAGACATTCAAGACCTTCGAGCTCGTCAATAAACTCGCGCCAGATATCAAGCTGTGCCTCTCGACCAACGGTCTGGCGCTAGCTGATCATGTCGACACGATTGCAAGACTTAAGGTCGATCACGTGACGATCACGATCAACATGATCGATCCCGATATTGGCGCAAAAATCTATCCCTGGATCTTTTACCGCCACAAGCGCTACACCGGCATTGAAGCTGCAAGCATCCTCAGCAATCGGCAGCTCCAGGGCTTGGAGATGCTCACCGCGCGCGGCATCCTGTGCAAAGTCAACTCGGTGATGATTCCCGGGATTAACGATCAGCATCTGGTTGAGGTTAACAAGGCCGTGAAGTCGCGCGGCGCCTTCCTGCATAACGTGATGCCGCTGATTTCGTCACCCGAGCACGGCACCGTGTTCGGTCTCAGCGGGCAACGCGGCCCGACCGCACAGGAAGTGACAGCATTGCAGGATAGCTGCGAAAGCGAGATGAACATGATGCGTCACTGTCGCCAGTGCCGCGCCGACGCCGTCGGACTGCTCGGGGAGGACCGCGGCGCCGAGTTCACCATGGAAAAGATCATGGCCATGGACATCAAATATGATGAACAGGCCCGAAAGGAGTATCAGGCCAAAGTCGAGAAGGCGCGCATTGCAAAGCTTGCGGCCAAGCAGGAGCAGCTTGCTGGGCTTGCCAGCGCGTCCAGCGAAATCAAGGTGCTGGTGGCGGTTGCAACCAAGGGCTCGGGATTGATCAACCAGCACTTCGGTCATGCCAAGGAGTTCCAGATCTACGAGCTCTCAACTTCGGGCGCAAAATTCGTTGGCCATCGTCCTATTCATTCCTATTGCCAGGGCGGCGATGGCGAGGACAGCAAGCTCGAAATCGCCATCGATGCCATTAACGACTGCCATGCCGTGCTCGTGTCAAAAATCGGCGGCTGCCCGAAGGCCGAATTGATCAAGGCCGGAATCGAACCGGTCGATCAGTACGCCTGGGAGTTCATTGATGGCTCGGCGATCGCCTGGTTCAAACTCTATCTCCATAAAGTCAATGAGGGGAAGATCAAGCACATTGAGCGGGTCGATCCGGCGGCCCGCCGCAATGCGCTGATTTCCGCCGCCTGAGGATGGGTTCAGACAATGCCGTTCAAGATCATCGCCTCGCAATGCACGGGCTGTTCGGCGTGCGAAACGCAGTGCCCGAACTTCGCTATTTCCGAGCGAGCCGGCGTTTTCCTGATCGATCCTGAGAAATGCACCGAGTGCGCCGCCTACTTTGATGAGCCCCAATGCGTGGCGGTTTGCCCGGTTGACAATACATGCGTGCTTGATACGGCGCTGCCGCGTCACCAGGCTGCTTGAGGGCCACGATGGATGTCACTACGACACTCGTTCAGAAACTCGGGCGGATGATGCTCCGCCTTCACGAGGCGCCGGCCACGACTTTCCCCTTCTCAGACCGGGTGGACGGCTCTCCCTGGTCGCTAACCTTTTCGCCAGTTGTCGACCCATATTCTGGCAACGCGCACGTGGGCGGGAGCGCTCGAGCTATTCCTGTCGACCCGAAGGCCGCTGTCTTGGGCGTCAAGGATCAATTTCGCCGATGGACCCACAAAGGGCTGACCCGTCTTCCACGATATCAATCCAGTCACGTGCGGCCATCATTGAACAGGCGACATTCATGCCCGAGGCCTTCTTCAGTTGGTCATCCGAGAGAGGGCGTCCTCACCGAGCCGTGTCTTGGTCGCACGGTATCGAGCCGGCTAAGCATCATCACAGGGCGACAGGGCTATCCTATCACCTCGATGAAAGTGCAGAAATACACCTGCGCCACGGCAGGGCGTTCGGACCCGATCACGTGATGCGGAAACGAATTTCCTGCCACCGGTGCGGTCGGCGCCACCAAGTTGGAATTCGGCTGCCATGAGAGCACCTCGTGCGGGTCTTCCTGTTCCCGCTCAACGCCTATTGCCGACTTGCAGGTGCGTCTCGGGCAACCCGGCGAAGGACGGCAACTGTCGGAGGCTGCTGGTGCTTTGTCCCGCGGACCATGCTAGCGCCAAGGTATTGTTCGGCACGCTCGAGCGTATGGGCGGGACCGTGAGTGATGACGTCCACAATGCCCTCGGTTGCCGGGGTAATCAGGTCGACTCTGTCAGCTGTGCGCTTCCCGCGCTGAAGCACGCGGCTCGCGGCCGGCTCAAGCACGCCCGGCTCCATCACAGACGCGCGTGCCGCGTCGATGGCTTCTTCAACATCAACCATGGGCTCACGGATAGTTATCTCGAGCATCTGGATTTTAGGCTGCGGGCATTGATGTTGCTGCACCGGGATCCCGACAGGCTCATGCAATCCGTGACCCCAAGCGCCGCCGTGCGGGAATGGAGGGGGTCCATCGAGCATCATGATAGGGCGGTTCGTAAGCCCGGGCGCTCGCGAGGCGCGGTACAGTTGAACCATGGAGCGGGGACGGCAGCATGAGCAACATCGCCCGTGATAGTGACATCGTCGAGCTGACGGACGCCCCCTTCTTTGATTATGGTGACAACGTGCGGGCCAACCGCACCATCCGCAACGACGGCACCTATGTGGGCAAGGAGATCGGTGAGGTTCTGGTCAAGAAAGGAGAGCTTGGCTATGTCGTCTCGATCGGCACGTTCCTGCAACAATTTTATATTTATGGAGTCGAATTCCTCGGCTCCGGCAATCGCGTCGGCATGAAATGCAAGGAGCTCGATCTAGTCACGCCAAGCCACGAAGGCGAGGAGCCGTTGTTGCCAGGAGCGGCACCCCGATGATCGAACCCAGATCGCCAAAATACCGGTCAGGCCAACGTGTCAAGGCGGCGATCGATCTGCTCAACGACGGTTCCTTTCCCGGCGCGTCGGCGGAAGAGTGTCTGGTCAGCGTCGGGTATATTGGTCAGATCGTCCAGGTCGGTCGCCATACGGAAGCGAACCTACCCATTTATATGGTCGACTTCGGCAAGCAGTTGGTGGTTGGCTGCCTCGAGGCAGAAATCTCTGCAGTCTAGGATATCGCGCAATGAACGCAGCAATCATCAGACGACATCATTCTGGATTGCCTGCGCATCCCAACGAGCTCGACCGGTGGCGGATCGTGCGCGCGCTGAAGAAGCGCGAGCACTACCGATATGTCTCGCCAAAGGTGACAGCGGTTGCTGGCGGCTATCTGGTCGAGAGCCCGTGCTGCTCAGGCAATATCAATGCGGAGGGCGGCCTCGGTCGAGGTCGCGCTGCTGCACCACGATAGGACTGGGGCGGCATGGCAGCTGCTCCGCAAAGATCACCGCACGGGCGTTTGGGAGTGGCATTCAACCCATCAACGGCTTGGCCTGGCAACAGCGGTTCTGAACGCCGACCCTGAACGTTTGTTCTGGCAATAGATTGTGGAGATGGTGCTCGAAGGCGTCTTGACGGACATCGAGTAGACGCTCGCCGCTATTCATACAGCCTCTGAGCCCTGCCTGACGCTCCGGCAGAAAGCTCCACATCTTGCCTGGATTTGTTGCGAGGCGTCCGAGATGACGCAGAATCCGTTCCGCCGGGTTGGAAGTTCGACCTGCATCTACTCGACAGTGAAGGTCACTGTTACAGATCACGAATGATCCGCAGCGCGCCGGCATTGTGCTGGCCAAGCGCTCTGGCAAGTCGATCAAGCAATCGCCTGCCGGTGCCAAGCTCACACAGGACGGCTAGGCCCGCGGGTTGCTTGCCATGCCGTAGTGCCCGGCCCGGGAATATCACGATCAGGTCGCTCGCTCGTCCATCGGGTCCATAAGACGGGGACAGGCGATGGTCTCCCAGAACTGTTCGCTGAGGACGGAATCGCCTGGGAACGTCAACGTGGCTTATTAAACCAAGGATACTGCGGTAGATGAAGTTTGGATCAGCGAGCCGTGCTCGATCTGCTGACGAGGAATAACGCTCAGGCTTTGTAAGATGTGCCTTTGTGAGTACTCGCCCTTAGGTCCACCGCCGTGCACTCGCCGTGAAGGCCGGTTGATGATGCGCGCGCAAGTGAGGCAGTGCGACTGTCCCGGCCCATCCGCTCTAGCAGTCTGCTGAAAAACCTTGGAATGGAGAATTTTCATTTTTCCGCCGGTCGTTTTTGGAGCGGCGCGGTAGAGTTGGATGTAATTTCGAGCTT
>NZ_JADPIS010000001.1:0-12434 GCF_023073025.1 Bradyrhizobium sp. 76 | reverse complement strand
CAATGCGTCGCTCAAGGATGCGACCAACAAGGCCCTGACCGCGGCGGCCGCGCTCGGCGCGGACGTCGAGGTTCTGGTGGCCGGCGAGAACGCCAAGGCCGCGGCGGACGCCGCCGCAAAGCTTGCCGGTGTAAAGAAGGTGCTGCTCGCCGACGGCGCGCTTTACGCGCACGATCTGGCCGAGCCACTGGCCGCGCTGATCGTCTCGCTGGCGCCGTCCTATGACGCCATCGTCGCGCCCGCGACCTCGCGCTTCAAGAATGTGATGCCGCGCGTCGCGGCCCTGCTCGACGTCATGCAGGTCTCGGAGATCACCAAGGTGGTCGCCCCCGACACCTATGAGCGCCCGATCTACGCCGGCAACGCCATCCAGACGGTGAAGTCGAAGGACGCCAAGAAGGTCATCACGGTGCGCACCTCCACCTTCGCCGCAGCGGGTGAAGGCGGCAGCGCGTCGGTCGAGAGCGTCGCGGCGGCGGCCGATCCGGGCCTGTCGTCCTTTGTCGGCGAGGAAGTCGCAAAGAGCGATCGTCCCGAGCTGACCTCGGCCAAGATCATCGTCTCCGGTGGCCGCGCCATGCAGAGCCGCGAGAACTTCGCAAAGTACATCGAGCCGCTCGCCGATAAACTTGGCGCCGGTGTCGGCGCTTCGCGTGCGGCGGTGGATGCGGGCTATGCGCCGAACGACTGGCAGGTCGGCCAGACCGGCAAGGTCGTGGCCCCCGAGCTCTATATCGCGGTCGGCATTTCCGGCGCGATCCAGCATCTGGCCGGCATGAAGGACTCCAAAGTGATCGTCGCGATCAACAAGGACGAGGACGCGCCGATCTTCCAGGTCGCTGATTACGGCCTGGTCGCCGACCTCTACCAAGCGGTTCCGGAGCTGACGCCCGAACTCGGCAAGCTCGGCAAGTAAAACGCGCTAAACACCGGCCGGAGCTGTACGCTCCGGCCGGTGTTTCATCCTTTAAGCGTTATCTTTCGCTCTGACGCCGCGACGGCCGGATCGGCTTATCCTTCCTTTCGAATCTTTCTTCTTCTACGCCAGGCTACGAATGGCCTAGTGCCCTTGTTGCAGTAGCGCTAGTTCTGCTCTTTCTAGTCATCCCCATGTGAGGCCGCTGAAACAGCCTCAAACATATTGGGGCAAACGTGGCAATCCATTCATTTCATTCAGAGGCGGAGTTGCGCGGCGCGCGCATGCTCCGCACGGCGCTGGGGCCTGCCATTGCAGGCTTTCTGGAAGATGCATCGGTGGTCGAGGTGATGCTCAACCCCGATGGTCGACTGTGGATCGACAGGTTGTCGAGCGGCCTTACCGAGACTGGGGAATGCTTATCCGCGACCGACGGCGAACGAATTGGCCGATTGGTCGCGCACTATGTGGGCGCCGAAGTTCATGCCGGCTCGCCCCGGATCTCAGCCGAGCTGCCGGAAACGGGCGAACGTTTCGAAGGGTTGCTCCCACCGGTCGTTGCCGCGCCAGCCTTTGCGATCCGTAAGCCCGCGGTGGCTGTCTTTACCCTCGACGACTATGTCGCTGCCGGCATCATGAGCTTGGAGCAGGCAAAAGCGCTACGTGATGCAGTTGCAGCACGCAAGAACATCCTGGTTGCGGGTGGCACTTCGACCGGCAAGACGACACTGACGAATGCTCTCTTGGCGGAAGTTGCCAAAGGTTCGGATCGCGTCGTTCTCATCGAGGACACGCGGGAGCTTCAGTGCAGGACGCCAAACCTCGTGGCATTGCGCACCAAGGAGGGCGTTGTCTCGCTCTCTGATCTTGTGCGCTCCTCGCTTCGTCTGCGGCCGGACCGCATCCCGATTGGCGAGGTGCGCGGAGCCGAGGCGCTCGATCTGCTCAAAGCCTGGGGGACGGGCCATCCCGGCGGAATCGGCACGATTCATGCCGGCACAGCGCTTGGGGCGCTACGCCGGCTCGAGCAGCTCATCCAGGAGGCCGTCCTCACGGTCCCGCGCGCGCTGATCGCCGAGACCATTGACCTCATCGCCGTGCTGTCTGGCCGTGGTGCCGAACGGCGTTTGAGCGAACTCGCCTATGTCACCGGGCTCGGCTCATCGGCCGACTACAACCTTTCCACATTCGGAGATCAATCATGAACGCACGGTCGTCTTTCGGGCGAGGTTTCTTCTCGGGTACGGCATTTGCTTGCTTGTACTTGGCTAGCGCGCCGGCCTGGGCCGCCGGCTCGAACATGCCCTGGGAGCAGCCGCTCAACCAGATCCTGCAATCGGTCGAGGGTCCGGTCGCCAAGATCATCGCGGTCATCATCATCATCGTGACCGGGCTCTCGCTTGCCTTTGGAGATACCTCGGGCGGCTTCCGCCGGCTGATCCAGATCGTCTTTGGCCTGTCGATCGCATTCGCTGCATCGAGCTTCTTTCTGTCGTTCTTCTCGTTCGGTGGCGGGGTGGTGATCTGATGGATGCGCCAGTCGCAGGGTTTATCGCGCCCGTTCACCGCGCGCTCACCGAACCGATCCTGATGGGCGGTGCGCCGCGTTCAGTCGCCATCGTCAACGCCACCTTGGCCGCGGCGCTCGGCCTCGGACTGCGCTTGTGGTTAGCCGGCCTTGTCCTTGCATTCGTCGGCCACATGGCCGCGGTCTGGGCCGCAAAGCGTGATCCGGAGTTCGTCGAAGTCGTCCGCCGGCACGTTCGCGTTCCTGGTCACCTCAGCGCTTGAGAGTTGTCCCATGATGAATCTTGCCGAATACCGCCACTCAAACACGCGCCTTGCCGTCTTCCTGCCTTGGGCTGCTCTGGTTGACCAGGGAATTGTATTGAACAAGGATGGCTCGTTTCAGCGGACGGCGAGATTCAGAGGGCCGGATCTCGACAGCGCCGTGCCGGCTGAGCTTGTTGCGGTTGTCGGCCGCCTGAACAATGCGCTCCGTCGTCTCGGATCGGGGTGGGCCGTCTTCGTCGAGGCGCAACGGCATTCGGCAGGGCGCTATCCGCCGGACGCGTTCCCGGATGTCGCATCGGCCCTAGTGGATGCTGAGCGGAAAGCGCAGTTCGAGGAAGCCGGCAGCCATTATGAATCGAGCTACTACCTGACCTTCCTGTACCTGCCGCCGGTAGAGACTGCAGCCGTAGCAGAACGTCTCCTGTACGAGGGCAGTCAACGCAGCGCGGGGGCCGATGCGCGCGAGGTACTCAGCGGCTTCATCGACCGGACCAACCGCGTGGTTCAGCTTGTTGAGGGCTTCATGCCCGAATGCGGCTGGCTCGATGACGAGCAAACGCTGACCTACCTGCACTCGACGGTCTCGACCAAGCGGCATCGCGTTCGCGTGCCCGAAATCCCCATGTATCTCGATGCGCTGCTTGCCGATCAGCCGCTGACAGGCGGGCTTGAGCCGATGCTGGGTGATGCGCATTTGCGCGTTCTGACGGTCGTGGGGTTTCCGACGGCGACTACGCCCGGAATTCTCGATGATCTGAATCGGCTTGCGTTCCCGTATCGCTGGTCGACGCGAGCGATCATGCTCGACAAGACGGATGCCACCAAGCTCTTGACGCGGATTCGGCGGCAATGGTTTGCCAAGCGCAAGTCGGTCGCGTCGATCCTGAAGGAGGTGATGACAAATGAGGCCTCCACGCTTCTGGACACCGATGCGCACAACAAGGCGATGGATGCAGATAGCGCGCTCCAGGAACTGGGTTCTGATCAGATCGGAGAGGCTTTTGTAACGGCAACCGTCACGGTGTGGGACGGGGACCCGCACGCAGCCGACGAAAAGCTCCGCCTCGTCGAAAAGGTGATCCAGGGCCGCGACTTCACCTGCATGGCCGAGACGGTCAATGCCGTCGAAGCATGGCTCGGCAGCTTGCCGGGACAGGTGTATGCCAACGTCCGCCAGCCCCCGGTCTCGACCTTGAACCTCGCGCACATGATGCCGCTCTCTGCAGTCTGGGCGGGAGAGGTGAGGGACCACTATTTCAAGGCGCCCCCGCTGTTCTTTGGCAAGACGGACGGTTCGACGCCTTTCCGTTTCTCTCTCCATGTTGGCGACGTCGGACATACCCTGGTGATCGGGCCGACCGGCGCCGGCAAATCGGTGCTTTTGGCGCTCATGGCGCTGCAGTTCCGGCGATATCCGCAAGCCCAGATCTTCGCCTTTGACTTCGGCGGATCAATGCGCGCAGCGGCGATTGCCATGGGCGGTGACTGGCATGATCTCGGCGGTTCCGTTGCCGGAGAATCATCAGACTTCGTGGCGCTCCAGCCGCTTGCGCGCATTGACGACGTCGGCGAACGCGGTTGGGCGTCAGATTGGATTGGATCGATTCTGACACGCGAGCGGATCGAGGTCACGCCGGAGACAAAGGATCATGTCTGGTCGGCATTGACATCGCTTGCCTCGGCGCCCGCCGGCAAGCTCCGCGAATGGCTGAAGACACTTCGCAAGAAGAACGCTTCCGTCGTGTTTGCGACCCAGTCGCTTGCCGACATCGACGGATCCGCAATTGCGCCCGCCATCATCGAGAGCTGTCCGACCCGGATCCTGTTGCCGAATGATCGTGCTATCGAGCCGCAGATTATGGCGATCTACCGGCGTTTTGGACTGAATGACCGGCAGATCGAGATCCTCGCCCGCGCAACGCCCAAGCGGGATTACTACTGCCAGTCGCGGCGGGGCAACCGCCTGTTCGAGCTCGGCCTTGGCGAAATCGCGTTAGCCTTTGCTGCCGCGTCTTCCAAGGTCGATCAAGCACTGATCGAACGGGTTCTCGAAGAGCACGGCAAAGACGAATTCGTCACCGGCTGGCTCAAGGCACGCGACCTTGGCTGGGCCTGCAATCTCATTCCGAAACTCGCCAAGGAAGGAGGCCTCTTGTGAAACGTCTTCGTCCGCTTCTGGCAGCGAGTATCATCGCCCTTGCCGTGGCCCACGTGCCCCGGGAAGCGAAGGCGCAGTGGATCGTCTTTGATCCCAACAACTACGTGCAGAATGTGCTCACGGCCGCACGCGAGCTGCAGCAGATCAACAACCAGATCACCTCGCTGCAAAACGAAGCCCAGATGTTGATCAATCAGGCGAAGAATCTGGCGAGCCTGCCGTATTCGTCGTTGCTGCAGCTTGAGCAGTCGATTCAGCGCACCCAACAGCTGCTCGCGCAGGCGCAGCACATTGCCTATGACGTCCAGCAGATCGATCACGCGTTCTCTACGATTTATGCGCCAGCGTCAGTAAGCATGTTCGACGGGCTGCTGGTCGCGAATGCCCAAACACGCTGGCAGAACTCCGTTGCCGGGCTGCAGGACGCCATGCGCGTGCAGGCAACCGTCGTCGGCAATCTCGACACCAACCGAACCCAGATGTCGGCCCTGGTCACGGCAAGCCAGGGCGCATCAGGCGCGCTCCAGGCAAGCCAGGCCGGCAACCAACTCCTTGCGCTGCAAGCCCAGCAGCTTGCCGACCTCACCGCAACTGTGGCCGCGCAAGGACGCGCGCAAACGCTCGAATCCGCGCAGCGGGCAGTAGCGCAGGATCAGGGCAGGGAGCAGCTGCGGCGATTTCTGACCCAAGGGCAAGGCTATCAACCGGCAACTGTTCAGATGTTTCACTGATGATAAACAACAGATTTGAGCGGCTGCCGGCGGCCGTAGCGCTTAGCCTTGCTGTCCTGGCCGTCGCGGCCTGCGCCATTCGTCTCCGCGGCGACGAAAGCACGACACAATCTTCTGCGCTGCTGACTCCGAAGGCTGATGCGACCGCGGCAAAGATCGAGCAGTGCCGCACTGTTACCTACGAGCAGAAAGAGGCGCTTCTCGAATGCCAGAAGATCTGGGCAGAACAGCGCAGCCAGTTCCTGAGGGGAGGCGGATCCCCAGAAGGTTTGGATAGCGGGGCGAGCAGGTCGTCATTCTCCTCTCATGTGCCACGTAAGGACGAAAGCCGCCTCCCGTCCCTCTCACCCTCCATTCCAACCCCAAGGGAGCGAGCAAGGGCCGGCACCGGCGTCATCGACCAGTTCCTGGAAACCTTCACCCGCTATTCGATTCCGGATTCGGCCTGGTCGGGAGCGAAGTCGGCTATCTCGCCACGACGCTCGCTGCAATCGACCTCACGCTCGCGGGCCTGTTCTGTCCTTCGGGAGTGATGAGGACGTTGTCGCCCGGCTCGTCAAGAAGACCTTGTTTGTCGGCGTGTTTGCCTACCTGATCGGCAACTGGAACAGCCTTGCCCGCATCGTCTTCGAAAGCTTTGCAGGAGTTGGCCTCAAAGCCTCAGGCACCAGCCTTTCGTCGGCAGATTTCTTGAGGCCAGGCCGGATCGCGCAAGTGGGGCTGGATGCCGGCCGTCCCATCCTCGACACTATCTCGGGCCTGATGGGCTATGTCAGCTTCTTCGAAAATTTCGTCCAGATCGCGGTCCTCCTGTTTGCCTGGATCGTCGTGCTCCTGGCCTTCTTCATTCTTGCCATCCAGCTCTTCGTCACGCTCATCGAGTTCAAGCTGACGACCTTTGCTGGCTTCGTCCTCATCCCGTTCGGTCTCCTCGGAAAGACGGCCTTTGCGGCCGAGCGGGTCCTCGGCAACGTCATCTCCTCCGGCATCAAGGTCCTCGTTCTCGCTGTCATTGTCGGCATCGGATCGACCTTGTTCTCGCAGTTCACAGCAGGTTTCGGCGGCAACCAGCCGACCATTGAGAACGCGATGGCGCTGGTCTTGGGCGCTCTTGCTTTGTTGGGGCTTGGGATTGTTGGACCCGGTATTGCCAATGGCATTGTCTCCGGAGGCCCGCAGCTCGGCGCAGGCAGTGCAGTTGGCACGGGCCTCGTCGCCGGCGGGGTGGTCGCGGCTGGAGCAGGCCTTGCAGCCGGCGCTGCCGGTCTCGCCGGCAGCGCGATCGCAGGTGCCACACGTGGCGGAAGCACGATAGCAGGTGGTGCGATGAGCGCGCTCCGGGCAAGTCACCTGTCTGGCTCCGAGGCGAGCGCGTCAGGTGCGGCAAGTCCCTTGCGTTCGGCCTCAGCTGGTCTTGGTGCGGGAGTGAGCAAGGCCGGTAAGTGGGAAGGGGACTCTTTCGGCGCATCCGACAGTGCACCCGCATGGGTTCGTCGGATGAAGCGGGCGCAGACAATCAGTCACGGAGCGTCAGCGGCAACGCACGCGGTTCGTTCAGGCGATCACGGCGGTAGCGGTGGATCTGTCGACCTCTCGCAAGAGGATCGCTGATGCTTCTTTCTTTCCAATTCCGTCCTTAGACATCTCTTGAGGTCAAGCAATGTTCAAACGATCGGCCGTTCACTATAGCCGCACGCCAGAAGCCGTCACTCCCTATCAACGCGCCGCTCAGGTCTGGGATGACCGCATTGGCGCGGCCAATGACTATGCCCGCAACAACGATCCGTTCGCCAAGCTCGGCAAGACGCAAATTGCGATCGAGGTCTCGAGCGTCATTCGGGCGTCGCCCGCGAGTTTTCGCCTGGCCTGGATCGAACGCCGTTACGACACGGCCAGCTTGCCGTAACCGAGCGGTGGAGCGCGATCCTTACCATCATCGCGATGTGGATCGGCTGCGGAAGAACCCCCCTTGGCATTTACGTCAATGCGATTAACTGGTCAAAGGAGCTGGGCTGGCAATGCCGCCAAATTATGTTCTTGCGTCACGAAGAGCGCGGCCGCGCTGGCCTCTGGCTCTTCTGATCTGTGTGTCTGCGCTTGGCGGTTGCACGACGTTCAAGCCGCCGCAAATCAGCTATGATAGCGAGGTCCCGCCGCCGCCAGATTTGCAGGCGCTTGCTGATGATCGTCCGCGGCCGCTGCATGTGCCGCCGGCCTGGAAGCCTGCGCGCGGCGGCAAGAACGCGGAAGCCAAGGAGCCCATCGATCGCATCGAAACCGCTAATGACGCTGCACGCGTGCAGCCTCGCAAAGCCGGCTATTTCAATGCCGTGCAGGTGTTTTCCTACAGTCCAGGCGCTCTGTATCAAATCTATGCCGCGCCGGGGCAGATCACGGACATCGCTCTGGAGCCCGGCGAGCAGTTGATTGGCTCTGGGCCGGTCGCAGCAGGTGATACCGTACGTTGGGTCGTCGGCGACACCGAAAGCGGCAACGGTGAGACGCGTCGTGTCCACATCGTGGTCAAGCCGACGCGGCCGGCGATCGAGACCAATCTCGTCGTCAACACCGATCGGCGCACTTCCCTTGTGGAGCTGCGCTCCCGCGAAAAGCCCTATATGCCCTCCGTTGCATGGTTTTATCCGGAGGATCGAGGCGCACGTCGTCGGGTCTGCTGCCGGCACCCTTCATTCCGGATCTGGCAGCACGCCGCTACCGGTATGCAATCGAGGGAGCCGCCCTGGCGTCCCATCAGCGCCTATCATGACGGCCGAAAGGTCTATATCGAGTTCTCGCCGGGTATCGGCCAGGGCGAGATGCCGCCGCTCTTCGTGATAGGCCCTGATGGCAAGACCGAGCTCGTCAACTACCGCGCTTACGGCAATGTCCTGATCGTCGACGGCTCTTCGCGGCCGCGGAACTGAGGCTGGGCGAGGAGCACCAGCAGAACGTCAGAATCGTACGAACCGACGGGAGGTCCCCGTGACCGAGACAGGCCAAGCGAATGACACACCCAAGAATGCTCCTCCGGTTAAGCCGCCGGAAGAAATCGCCGAAACCCTTCGGCACAGGGCTCGTCGACACCCAGTTCGCTCGGTGTTGACGCCGAACAGCAGCGCGTCAATCAGGAGAGCGAGGCGGCACGCACCAGCAAGGTGTTTGCAAGCACCAATGTTCGCCCATCGGCTGTCGCATCATCGACTGAAATCCCTTCAAACTCAACGACCACATCGGATGAAGCATTTGCCCAGAACGGGCAGGACCGGAAGCTGGCTTTCGTCAGCGCATCAGTCGATCGCCGGACAACCAGCGCCGATCGACTGGTAAGGCCACCCTCGCCGTTCGTGGTCCAGGCGGGGACGGTCATCCCGGCTGCCCTGATCACGGGTGTTCGGTCCGATCTGCCGGGGCAGATCCCGGCACAAGTAACGGAAAGCGTCTATGATACCCCAACCGGCCGAGCCCAGCTCATTCCGCGGGCTGATCGGGACGTACGATAGCCAGGTCGCATTTGGGCAGTCGCGAGTGCTCCTGGTCTGGACACGACTCATCATGCCGAACGGGCGTTCAATTGTCCTGGAACGGCAGCTTGGAGCGGACGCCGCGGGATACTCTGGCCTCGAGGACCAGGTCGACAACCATTGGAAGGAACTCTTGGGGACGGCCGCGCTTTCGACGCTGCTTGCGGTAGGGACCGAGGTGAATTCGGGGGCGGGCACGAGTAACACCAACAGCGACATTATCCAGGCGCTCCGCCGCGGAGCAGGGGATTCGATCAATCAGACGGGCCAGCAGGTGGTTCGCCGCAATCTTAACATCCAGCCGACGTTGACGATCCGTCCAGGCTTTCCGGTGCGCGTGATCGTCAATCGCGACCTGATGCTCCAGCCCTATAGAGGATGAGGACGATGGCCAAGCTTAAACTCGGAGCGGTCGAGGACGATAAGCCGATCAAGCTGACGCACGAGCTGCCGGCGAGCGTCCACCGGGATCTTGTCGCCTACGCCGAAATCTTGGCGCAGGAGACCGGCCAGCCGATCCAGGATCCAGCCAAGCTTATTGCGCCTACGTTGGCGCGGTTCATGGCAGCGGACAGAAGCTTTCGAAAGGCGCGCCGCGCGCATCATCGCGCTAGAGAAGGCGAGGGTAGCGCTCCGAGAGCAACTTGAGAAAGGCGTCCAGGGCGGGGCTTTCATTGTCCGCCCGCCAATAGGCCGAAAAGTCGAACCGGCTTGCGCCGGTGCCGTCGCGCAGTTCCCGGTAGACCAGGCCGGCAAAATTGGCCCCGATGTCAGATTCGAGCACAAGGCTTATTCCTGCCCTCATGCTGATCAGGCTTTTGATGATGCCGCGACTAACGTCGTGACGCTCGATCTTCGGACGATCATCTGGTGCAACGAGCTTAGAAACCAGGAGATCTTCAAACTCTCTTCCGGGATCGTAGTGGCTCAGCAATACCGTCTCACCGTGCAGGTCGGTCCACTAGACAGTCTCGCGCGTGGTAAGCGGGTGGTCCTTCGGCAGCACAGCCAAAACGCGCTCACTCCAAAGCGACATGGTTTTGTTGTCCAGCAACGGCAGGCTCCCTATGACGATGAGCACATCGAGCACGCCGCTACGAAGTGCGGTTGCCAAACGTGTCCTTGATCGCTCCACCGTCGCCAGTTCGATCCGGGGGAAGCCCTGCTTGAAATCGAGCAAGGAAGCCTGGAGGTTACCTGCCGACAGCGAAGTGCAGAAGCCGACAGCCAATCGGCCGGACTCGCCGTTTTTGAAGCGCGCGCGGTTGCGATCAGTGCGTCGGATTCCTCCAGAATCGTCCTTGCCAGGCGCAGAACGCTGCGCCCGGCCTGGGTTGGGCGTACGCCCCCGCTATAGCGCTCAAAAATCGGGATACCAAGGCGGTGTTCAATTTCGCGAATGGACCGGCTGAGGCTCGATTGTTGAGATCTCAGCAACTCGGCGGCTTGACGAAAGCTGCCGCAATCGGCCGCTGTCACGACAGACCGCAGGTGTTTCAATTCCAGCGCTTTGTTGCCGTGCAGCGAAGGGTTTGCTTCTCGAGAATTTTTCATTTCGGACGTGAACGAGAGACCAGCCACCTGGCTATAGCGACACGTTTATGGAGTTGACTGCAAACACCTAAGCTGCTGCTCGCACGACTGGGGCCCAAAGCATAGGACCCGAGATACGCCCGGCGGTTCGGACGCGCTCCAAGGCATCGGTTGAGACCTCCAGATAACCGGCCAGTGCCATCGTATTTCCGAGTTGTCGAGGCTTCCCAATGGTGCGAAGAGGCTATCCGGCGCGTCGAAGGATACGTTCCATGCGGGCATCGGTCACGGTAACGATTTCGCTCGGTTGAAGAGAAAGGCCGAACTCGATTATGGCTGCGAAGAGCTCGTATGTTACCACAGCAAGTCCCCCACGTGAGAAACGTCAAGAGCGAAGCGGCTGCTTTCAAGAACTGGAAAGGTATCCCTAAGCATCGTTGGACCAGTTGACGGCAGAAGCCGAACGCACCCCTGCTCCATCGTTCGAGCGATGTAGCAAATGTACGGGCCCAAGGACGTCGAACTCGTCGACTTCCATGTCGCCGCTGACCTGGACATCCCATCCAAGACGTTGTTTGAACACGCGATGGCGGAACAGGGTGCATTTCAGCGAGTTCAGTGACGAATTCACCGTAGTGGCTTGGCGAAATGAGTAGCATCATTGCCGTGGTCCCTGCTTTGTTTCGCCAGTCAAAGCAGAGAAGCCCGTGCAAACGCATCCTGTGCAGATGCACAGGGTGATTATTAACGGAATGCCAATTATCGTCGAGGTTTCGATCGAGTCAGTAATACGATTGCTTGACCAATCGTTCGAACGCCGAGTTTCGCTCGGGCGTTGTCCCGATGAAATCCAACGGTCCGTGGCGATATGCCGAGAATGTTGCCGATTTCCCACGCCGACTTGCCACGAGCATACCATTCGAGACGTTGGAGCTCGCGAGGAGACAATAGCGTGCCACCGACGTCGCGATCGGACGCCAAGAGTTGCTGGGCGTGCGCATGGAAAAGTATCGCCAGTAAATGCAGAAGCGGGGCGTGCTTCTTTATCGAGCGCTCGAAATCGATCCGAGGCTCATCTGTCGCAAAGGTCAGGGCGGCGATCACACCCTTGTTGTCGTGGATTGGAAACGTAATTCCATACCGAATGCCGTATCTGGCAGCCTCTTCAAACAGCTCCAGCTCAGATTCCGACCTAAGCCGTGGCCCCAACCCAAGACTCCATCGAAACGGGTCGGTGTGGCGGATTGCCCGACTGATCACAGGGTCGAAGCGCTCATAGCGACGTCCCAGATAGTGCGCCGTCCAGGAAGATGGATAGGTCGAGATTAGCTCGGGAATACCGCCCCGCTTTTGGGATAAAGCAAGATATGCAAAGCAGGACAGGTCCAGTGCAGCGGCGACATCTGCCATGCTTTGCCGAACAGCATCGGGTTCGGTGCTTTCGATCAACCGATCGACAAATTCTTGAAAAACGCGATGAATCATGAATGAACCGCGGCCTCCTTCACGATCGTCTTTTCCGCATCGCCTACCGCAGAGTTCCCTCAATAGCGGAAGCCATGCAGGGTGTGCGCTCCTTTAGTTGCAGTTCGATATTGGCGCGAGCTGGTCAGTTATAACGCCTGCAACTTCTAGTCTTACTGAGTCAAAAAGTCGCGATCTTTGATCCTGGAATTGCTGGCATTTTCGGGAGATTCGTTTTTCGGCATGGAGAGCTGGGATGGGTCACCCAAGATCGGACGGGAGTGAATCGCGGTTTGCGGCCTATGTCGAGGGGCTTG
>NZ_JADPIS010000062.1:0-12746 GCF_023073025.1 Bradyrhizobium sp. 76 | reverse complement strand
CGTTGTTCGGCTCCTGCTCGAACTTCACCAGCTGATTGTCCACGGTGTCCAGGCTCTCGCTGGTTTCCGTCAAAAACTCCCGCAACAGATCATCCATGAAAACAGGCCTTCATACAGGGAGGGCGCGCACACAAGACGTGATGCGCCAATTCGGAATGGGGCCAGCTTCACCGCAAAGCGTTTAATAATGGTTGAGTATGTGGAAAAGAACGGAATCAACAAATAGATAAGGCGCTCCGGACAAGCCGAAGCGCCTTGTAAAGATTCGATTAACGTTTGGGAGCGGCGACGTGTCTACGACGCGATAATGGTGATGGCCTCGCCTTCATGCGCGAGCCTCACGGTGAGCCCGCAGGCCTCTGCCAACAGCCGCGTATAATAAGGCTGGATCGCGTGCGCATCCGCGGCCGGGCCGCGCTCGCCGCTCAGGAGCTCGGAGATGTTCTGCGGCAGGCGCGCATTATGTCCGGTCGCGGTGATGCGGAAGCTCATCGTCTCGCCCTCGCCGATCGGATCGATCGTCAGCGTGCCGCCGCGCGGGATCGTGTGCTGCGAAACGACCAGCATGTTGAGCAACAGCTTGACGCGATTCTTCGGCAGCAGGATCCGCGGCAGATTCCAGGTGATCGAGCACTTGCCGTCCTCGATGTGGCCGCGCGCCATGGTCTGGGCATCGCCGAGATCGATCTGCGCGCCGGACGAGCCGGCCGCACCAAAGGCAAGACGGCAGAACTGGAGGCGGGCGGAGGCGGTTTTCGCGCTCTTGCGAATCAGGTCGAGTGCGAACTCGCGGTCGTCGGGCTTGGGATCGTCGTCGAGCACTTCGAGCCCATTGACGATGGCGCCGACAGGGCTGATGAGATCGTGGCAGACCCGCGAGCACAGCAGCGCAGCGAGTTCGAGCGCATCTGGAGCGGCAACGGTAGCGGGTGACGAAGCGTCAGACATAAAGGGTTCCTGGAATTGCACGGCGCGGACGCGGCGAATCAAGCATGCTTGACGAATGCCGCAGGTTCTAACATTCGCAAGCCCATGGCAGCTAGCTTGCGATCGGTTCGAACCGGCCCTAATGCCGCGGCGAATCACTCGAGCAGGGATGGAATTGCCGATGAATGAGGCATGCAGGTGAAACGGATCATCGACGGCGCGGCCGCCTCCCACCTGATGGAGCCGCTCACCGCGCTGGTGGTGAAGGCGGGCGAAGCCATCCTCGCGGTCAACCGCGCGGCGATGCGGGTCGACGGCAAGCAGGACGGCTCGCCGGTGACCGAGGCCGACCTTGCCGCCGACCGCATCATCGCGGACGGGCTGGCGCAGCTTGCGGGCGAGATCCCGACGCTCTCGGAAGAGCGGACCCAGCTCGCCTCGCCGCCGTTCCGCGACAGCTTCTTCCTGATCGATCCGCTTGACGGCACCAAGGAGTTCGTCGCCGGGCGCGACGAGTTCACCGTCAACCTTGCCCTGGTGACATCGGGCGTGCCGCTGCTGGGCATCGTCAGCGCGCCCGCACTCGGGCTGCTCTGGCGCGGCATCGTCGGCCGCGGCGCCGAGCGCGTCAGGTTCGACGGCGCGACGATCGGCGCCGCCGAGCCGATCCATACCCGCAAATTGCCGCCCCTCGGCGAGCCCTGGATCGCCGCGGTGAGCCGCTCGCATGGAGATCCCCGAACCGAGGCCTTCATCGATCACCGCCCCAACGCCGTCAGGAAGACGGTCGGCTCGGCCGTGAAATTCGGCCGGATCGCGGAAGGCAGTGCCGACATCTATCCCCGCTTCGGGCCCACGTGTGAATGGGACGTCGGGGCCGGCTACGCGGTCGTGATCGCAGCCGGCGGCAGCGTAACCGACGGCAAGGGCGGCGCGCTCCGCTTCGGCGAGCGGCACGATGGCGGCTTCATCATCCCGGAGTTCATCGCCTGGGGTGACCCGCAGGCGGCAAGAGTCTGACGTCGTAAGGGCGCTACTGGCTGAGCTTGTCCTGGAGGGCCGGCCAGCGCTTGCCCACCTCGTAGAGGAAGCGCTCGGGGTTGGCGGCGAAGCCGTCGCGATTGGCTTCCCGGCTGAACAGATAGAGCCGCTGCGCCGCGATCGCGAAGAAACGAGGATTGCCGGCGATGGTGACCCCGCGGGCGATATCGACCGGATCGTAGCCGCCGAACTGCGGCCCGTAGACCTCTGGATGAGCCAGGAAAGAGGCCCGGTTGCCCTCGTTCCGAAAGCGCCAGACTGCGCCCCACAGGTTCGCCTCGAATTCGGCCGTTCCCTGCACGGCCGTGCCAGCGACGAAATAGGCCACGGGGTCGAAGCCCTCGATCGCCACGCCGCTGAAGCGGTTGACGACGATCCGCTCGGTGGTGGCCGCCTGCGCCGGCACCCCCGCGCAGAGGATCCAAATGCCCGACAGCATGCAGACCAGAAGGCCGATCAAGGCAATTCCGGGGCGCAAAGGGCTGGCTTCCTGCCGTTCTGCCGTCATAGTTGCTGCGGATAACATCCGAGTCGAGGGGACATCCGGCGCAACCTAGAGCCGTGCCTGTTGGCGTCAGGTTAAGGAAGCGACCGGATTCGATACCAGGGGTTCTTTTATGACTTTCGCATCACGCCTTGCCGCAGTCGCGCTTGCCGCGATGGTCGGGTGGATCATTCCGGCTTCCGCCCAGCAGCCGCCGCCGCCCGATTTGCCGCCGCCGCAGCGGACCCAGACGCCCAGCACCTATGGGCCGGACGAACTCGTGAACGCCGGCCACCGATTCTTCGGCAACGTCTCGCGCGGTCTCGCCTCGATCATCGAGAAGGCGGTCAGCCAATGGGGCCTGCCCAACGGCTATATCCTCGGTGAGGAAGGGTCCGGCGCCTTCGTCGCCGGCCTGCGCTACGGCGAAGGCACGCTCTACACCAAGAACGCCGGCGACCTCAGGGTCTACTGGCAGGGTCCCTCGCTCGGCTTCGACTGGGGTGGCGACGGCGCGCGCACCATGACGCTGGTCTATAATCTGCCCGCCACTAACGCGATCTACCAGCGCTTCGCCGGCCTCGACGGCTCGGCCTACATCATCGGCGGCTTCGGCATGACGGCACTCACTGCCAACAACATCGTGCTGGTGCCGATCCGCTCGGGCCTCGGCCTGCGGCTGGGAGCCAATATCGGCTATTTGAAATTCACCCCGCGCGCGACCTGGAACCCGTTCTAGCGTCCCGCTTTCCCCTGCGGCGACGGATCAAGGTTAACGACATGTCGGGGCTGGCTTTTTGCCGGCCCCGCATGCAATGTCCTTGGTAAATTTTTCCTTAGCTTTGGGAGTTCTGGCCCATGGTCGAACCGATCATGTACCTGGCGATCGGTTTCCTGCTCTCGATGCTGTGCGGGCTCGCGATCGTGCCGCTGGTGCATAACCGCGCCGTGCGCCTGACCACGCGCCGGCTCGAGGCCGCCACGCCGTTGTCGATGGCCGAGATCCAGGCCGACAAGGACCAGCTCCGCGCCGAATTCGCCATGTCGGCGCGACGGCTGGAGATGAGCGTCGACCAGCTCAAGAACAAGACCACGAGCCAGCTCGCCGAGCTCGGCAAGAAGAGCGACGCCATCAACCGCATGAAGATCGAGCTCGGCGAGAAGAACGCCACGATCTTCGCGCTCGAAGCGCGCGAGAAGGCGGTGAAGGAGCAGCTCCGCGCCACCGAAGAGGAATTCAACACCAAGACCGCAGCCCTGCGCGCCGCCGAGCTCGCGCTGACGGACAAGCAGGGCGAGCTCGCAAAGATCAATTCCGAACTGTCCGACCGCTCGATGATGGCGGAGAGCCGTCAGGTCGAGCTGGTCGCGGTCCGTGCGCAGATCGAGGAGCTGAAGAACCGCGTCGGCGACGCCGAGAAGGAATTTGCCGCGACGCAGGCGCGGCTGGCGCAGGAGCGCACCGAATCCGAGACCGCCTCGCGCGAGCTCGGCGACGCCCGCGGCCGCGTCGAGAATCTGAGCCAGCGCGTCACCGACCTCGATCGCCAGCTCATCGTGCAGGTGAAGGAAGCCGAGATGCTGTCGGGCCGTGTCGGCGATCTCGAAGGCCGCCTGGCCACGCAGGGCAAGCTGCTCGCCGAGCGCGACTATGAGAACAACCAGCTCCGCCAGGCCAATGAGAGTTCCGAGCGCACCATCAAGGAGCTGCGCGTCGAGATCGCGGCCTTGAGCGGCGGCAAATCGTCGGCCGCAATGGAATCGATCCGCGCGGAAAAGACCGCGCTGGAGGAGCAGCTGCGCACCGCCCGCGACGAGCGCGCCAAGCTCCAGCGCGACATCAACGCGATCCAGCAGCAGGCCGAAAGCTCCTGGGCAACCGAGCGGATGGAGAACGCGCTGCTGCGCGAACGCATCAACGACATCGCAGCCGAAGTGGCCAAGCTCGCGATGCAGCTCGAAGGCCCGAACTCGCCGATCGAGGCCCTGCTCGCGGCCGAGGCCGGCCAGCCGCCGAGGCCGGCGCCGCGCCCGGCCAATGACGCCCCGACCAACGGCACGGCCGCAGGCACCCTGCCCGAAGGCGGCGGAACACTGGCCGAACGCATCCGCGCGCTCCAGGCCCACGCCTCCCGCGCCCGCCAGCAGGGCGCGTAGGCGGCTCCAAACGGTCTGACCGCCGAATTGCGCGGTCTGCGGAAGGTTTCCGGGCCGCTTTTAACGTCTTCGGGCGCCTCGAAACTTGACACGTTCGGCCCGCACTTCTAAATCGCGGGCTCCAAAGCGTCGGTGGCCGAACTCGGGCCGCCTGCATGATGGTTTCGGGTGCATAGCTCAGCGGGAGAGCGTTCCCTTCACACGGGAGAGGTCCAAGGTTCGATCCCTTGTGCGCCCACCATTAACCCAGCTAAATCAGCCACTTAGCGGCAAGGTTCTCCAAGTATGTGCCCCAAAAAAGCGGGGGCACAATAGGGGCACGAAGCGAGCAATGATGGTGCGAGGCCTACAGAACGGCTCGGCTGGTCATCGTACGACCGTTCGATGTTCTCCCCACCCAACCAGTGTAGGCGACCTCGTTTGTCTCGACGCGCTCTTGTCCTGCGACGTTCCTGCACTGTTTCGCTCTGCCTTTAGTCCTTCTCAGGCGGTAAGCGATCACTCTGCCGAGCAGCAGGACTTCGGCTGCGTCCCTAAAGAAAAACCCGCCAGCGACGTAGGGCTGACGGGTTCTCATTTGCCCGTGCGTATCCGCGGTACTCGTCACCTATCCGCGATGGCACATCGTGCAGCCATAACGATCGACGTTTAGGTTATCACCGTCTCTTGCTGGCTGATGTGTTGCTCGCCTTGATGAAGGCGACGCTCGGCCAAGGTCAAGAATGAGGGGCGGCAGCGGTCTCGCTTACCTTGTCGTCCGTTAAGAAGGCGAATTGAGCGGGGCTGGACCGGCCAGCACGCGGCATAGTCGGACCAGGAACAGGCACAAGAGTTCTCTGAGCCAGGCTAGGATGCGGCGGAAGTTGTGGCCGACGGCTGAGAGGATGACGTTGGCGGCGTCTCCGGCACGGCCTTTGAGGTAGCAGCGACCGAGGTGACCTTCGGTGTTCATGTGGCCGATGATGGGCTCGATGGCGGAGCGGCGGCGCAGCTCGCGCTTGATGACGCCGAAGACGCCGCGCTTTTGGCCGGAGATGAAGATGCGACGTGGATTTTGAGCATCGTGGCCGCGGTATCCCTTGTCGACATAGGCCCGCTCGATCGGACATCCGGTGAGCGTCTCGGTCCGGTCGATGACGTTCCGCAGGGTATGACCGTCGTAGGGATTTTCGGGCAGCGAGCTGGCATGCAGTACGAACAGGCCGCCGGGAGCTCGGCGATTGTTGGTGACGATGGAGGCCTTCACGCCGAACTCGTAAGGGGCTGAGGCCTTGCCTTTGCCGATGCACTCCACCTCCGGGGCATGGAAGGAATAGAGCTTCCAGCCGCGCTGGCGCTGCTGCTGGGAGCGGATCTGGCTGGCTCGGCCAAGCGGAAGCGCGAATGCCTCCTCGAGGGCTGGCTGGCCCTCGATCTTGCGACGGATGTCGCGGATGATCCGGCCCAGCCGGCTGCGCAGGATACGCAACTGCCGCTGATGCCGCCCGAACTGTTTGGCATGGGCGTAGCGGCCCGCCATCATCGCAGCGGCCTTGGCCACACGAGAATAGGATTGCCGCAGCCTGACGGCGTGCCTTCTCGCCAGGCGGTTGAGGCCCTGGATGGCCGCATGAAGCAGCTTGGCGTCGGTCGGGAAGGTGATGGCCTTCGGCTGCACCGTGGTGTCGACGGTGACGCGCTTGAGGTCCTGGCTGCGTAAGGCGCCGGCTTCGTGCGCCACCCGCAGGCTCTCGGCCAGCAGCAGCTCCAGCTTGTCGCCGAGCCGCTTGCGCCAATGGCTCAGGTCCGAGCGTTCGTGCGGGAAAGCGTGCCGGAAAAACTCTTCGCCGGTGAAGAACTGGAAATAAGGGTCGTGGACCCAGCGCTCGCACACCCCCTCATCGGACAGCCCGTAGATATGCTTGAGCAACAACAGCCCGATCATGAAGCGGGTCTCGATCCCCGGCCGGCCGTTCTCGCTGTAGAGCGGCGCGATCTCGCCGTCGATCCAGTCCCAATCGATCTTGCCGGCAAGCACAACCAACTCGTGCTTCAGATTGATGATCTGGTCCAGCCGCGCCCGGAACAGATCGTTCGATCCCGTCGTCTTGTGCTTCTTCGGCCGCATCGTTCCCTCCGATGCACCACAGAATCATGGGCCGCAGGGAAAGGGAATCCAAAAGCGAAATTGCAGGGTTTGGCGGCTTCAACCTCCCATTCCCTGCAATCTCAAACCGCCTCGAATCCGAAAAAGAGACTCCTGCTCAATCGCTTAGAACCTTGTTCACGGACGACTACCTTCGCTCTGGCTCAAAGCGACCGAGCCGCCGTGGGCCACACCAGACTTCGATCGGTTGGTTTGCCTCCCCGGCAGAGCCAAGCTGAAGAGCTTCTTCCGCGTTGCCGCACTCGATCTCCTGCACATCGAGTGTCTTCTGCCCCAGTCGTCGAGCGTCGATCCGCGCGAAGCTAATGACCTCCACGGAAGCATCTACTCAAAGTTCATCGCGAAGTTGCGGATTGACTTCGCTCAGGTCAGTCCGCTCCGAGAGCTACTGCCGGATCGACTCCTGGTAAAGCTCGTGCGCTTTATAGGCTTCGAGTTCGACTTCGTCGTCGAATTCACCGTAGACGATCACGTCAATTTCGTTGCCAAGCCGGTCACTCTTGCGCTTGCGAGCGAGCTCAAGCCGGCGTGCGTGCGGGATTTTGGCGAGAACGGAAAGGCCGTCGCGCCGATCTCCCGGCATTCCAGGGCGGCGCCGCCGGCTTTTTGGCTACGAGCTGAACAGGACGCTGGAACGATACCGTCGGGAGGCATCGCTTGCCTCAGGCACTCCTATATCTTTACGAGGCGTGATAAGCTTGGATTACCGCCATGACAAATGCTGGTCCTTTCTACCGGGTGGCCGGAGCAGGATCCGGTTCGCCGGCGTGAGAGAGCTCGCCGAACAGTCGAAGAATTTGTTGGGCTGGTTACAGTCTCAGCCCCCTCCTTTACACCAGGCCAGGCCGTCGCGGCTGTACAACGCGTGATTGATCTGTCGGGTGACGCCTTCCAGGTCAACATTGCGCAGCGCTTCAGCGCTCGCCTGGCGAAACTCGTTCGATCCGATAGCCTTCTATTGTCAGCTGCGGAAAATGAATTCGGCTCCCTTTGCCGACCTTCTTCGGTATGGCAAGCTCACCATTGCATCGAGTTCGCCCGAGCATTTCACAAAAGTTTGACGCGCCGGCAGATCAGCTCAAAGGCGCGGCCGATCGCGCGAAATGCCTGCTCACCATCGCTGAAATCGCCGCTCACCATCAGCGAAACGCGGAAGGCCTTGGGAATAAAGCTCGCGAAGCGTGTCGGTATGAAAAGGCAACGTCGCCATTGCGCACAATATCTCTGTGATCCTCCACTGCATTTCCGTCGACGGCATGTCGTTTGACTGGGGCCACGCGCCGGCCCGGCCTTAATTTGCAAGTTTCTGGCCCGGTCCGCCGGGCCGGCGATGTCCCGCTGAGACGGTGGTCGACCTCGGTCAATCGACTGGTGGCGAGCTCGCCCGCCCGCCATTGCAGAGGATGACCCACCCGATCCGGACATCATCATGAGGCGCTGGCGATCTCGGAAAGGACCATAACCCCGGCGACGGGCAGCTGATCGCATTGCATTTAGGTGACGGCTAATCGACCAAGAGAACCGAGCTGGTTATCGATCCGAGTCTCGGCCGCATCGAGTTCCTACTGGTCAACGATTAGACAATCGAAGCCGTCGAGGCGAGAGGAGCGTGGGTCGCGACAAATCGCGCCGAGCAGGTGGCTTTTGGACGAGACCGTCGACCGCGATAAGGGCATGTCCGACAGCCACCGCGACATGGGTCTTACCGCTGTCGCTCGGGCCGAAACCCAGGATGTAATCAAACACTCGATCTGATCCGCGAGAACTATGCGGATTTTCGGTCGACGAATGGCATCGGATGTCGTCAGCAGGGGACGTTGCGCGAGTGAATGGATGCGGCTCCATTGATAGGGCCGTCGGCACACTGGCGTCTTGTCCTGCGGCTCGTCAGCTCATGGACAGCTAAGCCTGCTATGGTGAGACGCCGCTGCCTGGACCGCCAGATCCAGTTTGATCTGCGGAGGAGAATGGGATGTGCCCTTGATGGATGTCAACCAATTGGACGACTCAAATTTCGCGAACGTACTATGATCGGCTGCATCTGACCGCGAACGAATGGGTAGCGTGTTCGGGCGGTCCTAGGTTGGCAAGCCCGGTCTTGGAGCCTGCTTTATCATGTCTCGGTACTCACTCAGTAGCGATGGCGATCAAGGTAGAGAACCGCCGCTCCGGCGCCACTTCCTTCATTTAGAAGAAGAATTATGCATACAGAACAGACCCAGCGAAGCGCCCGCATTGATTCCGAAACTTCCGAACGTGGGCACCGGCAAAGCTGCCTGTGCGGTCTCACTCAGGCTGCAGCACAGTGGGTCGAAGCCTTGAGGGTGGCCACCGGCCCTTCCCCGGCTCAAGGACAGCTGGAAAGCTGGGTCGCCGAACCGGGACAGGGCGAACAGGAGGATCGGCGAGAGGCAGTAAGCCGAGTGAGAGCCTGGCAGGAAGTGGCTGATGTACACGTGCCGCTGAATCTGGCATCTCTGGCGCTAACCACTTTGCCCGTCCTGCCGCCAGAGATGCAGGGGCTCTCTATCATGCACAATCGGCTGAGTAGTTTGTCGATCGAGGGCCAGGCCAACCTCCTCTGGCTCGACGCCAGCAACAACCTGCTGACCAGCCTGTCCGACGCTTTTCCGGCCGGACTTCAAGATCTTAATGTCAGCGGCAACCGGGTGAGCGGCCTGCCTGCCGCCTTCCCGGCTGGGCTCCGTCGGCTCAACCTCAGCAACAATCGGTTGACCAGTCTGACCGATACCCTACCAGCAACGCTTCAGCAGCTCGACGCCAGCAACAACCAAGTGACCGATCTGCCCGAAGCCTTGCCAGCTGGGCTCCGTCGGCTCAACCTCAGCAACAATCGGCTGACCAGTCTGACCGATACCCTGCCACCAACGCTTCAGCAGCTCGAGGCCAGCAACAACCAAGTGACCAGTCTGCCTGCCGCCTTCCCGGCTGGGCTCCGTCGGCTCGACCTCAGGAACAACCAACTGACCAGCCTGCCCGAGACGTTGCCGACGCAGCTGGGCTCGGAATGCCGCGTTCAGCTAGAAAATAATCCGCTGCCGGAGCGGGTGCTAACGAACTTGGCGTCAACCTTGAATAGCCAGGACTATGCCGGACCGCAGATCTTCTTCTCGGTGCATGACGGGGCGGCGCAAGATCAAGCGCGGCCTCTGTGCGAGGCGGTCGCGGCTTGGCTCCCAAACGAACCGAACACAGCAGCGCTCTGGCGAGCCTTCGCAGAAGAGCCGGGTGCTAAAGAATACGCTCGCTTCCTCGATAGGCTACTGGACACGGTGAACTCTAGCAATTCCGAGTTCCGGGTGGGAGTGGCAGACGATCTGCGGCAGGCGGCGATCAGGCCGGGATTGCGCGCCCAGTACTTCCAGTCGGCCATTGGAGCAAGCGCGAGCTGCCAGGATCGCATCACTTTGGCTTGGAACGACATGCAGACCGCACGGCTGAACGCTGATGTCGAGGAGGGAGCCTACGACGGGCGCCTCGACAAGCTCGTCGAACAAGGCCGGGTCATGTTCCGTTTGGGCGTGCTGGACGGGATAGCCCGAGACAAGGTCAGCTCGCTCCGGTTCGTCGACGAGATCGAGGTCTATCTCGCATATCAAGTCAAACTGCGCGACCGGCTGGACCTGAAGCACATCGCCCCAGCCATGCGCTACTTCGGTGTGGCTCACGTGGACGAACATGACCTTGCCACCGCCGAGGCCGTCGTGCGAAGCAAGGAGGCGGCGGAATTCGCCGACTATCTGGCAACGAGCTGGCAACCCTGGGACACGGTGCTGCGCCGCATCGCGCCCGAAGCTCATGCAGAGATGCAGGATCGGCTCGTCGATGCGATGGGTGAGGAGTTCGAGAGCCGACTGACGGAACGGCTCACTGATCTTCATCTGAACGGCGACGCTGACGCCGAGCGGCAGCTCGGGGCCAAGATCCGCGACGAGATCGCCCGCGAGATCAATGGCGCGCTGACGCGCCAAGTTCTCGGGGAACACGGCCTCACGCTGCAGCCGGCCGCGCCAACGCAGGTCGCGAGGGGAGACGGCGGGCGCGGTCGGGGATCGTAGCGGTCGATGTTCGGAACAACAGACTCGGCTCTCATTGTGTGATCCACGCTTACGATCACTCCCTCTCTAGAAGTATGTTGGGCCAGACGAAGCGCCGGCGAGGCTGCCGACATGAGTGTTCACTGATGACACTGATTGATGGTCACGAACAGCTTGGTCGGGCTGATGGGATCGACAGGAAATTCCATTTGAACCTGAGGATTGAAACACCCGGCCGGGCGGTCGGAGTGAGCAGCCGAAAGGGTGGCCGCGGGACGTGGATACGCCTGGGTCATTCGCTGGACGTGGGCACCGCTGATCTGTAATCTGTCATTCGGCCCTTTAATTGCAGTTTGTTGTCAAGCTTACATTTCTGAACTCGCCCACGGCACAGTGGTAGTGCTCGCGCCGTCGGAGCTGGTCCGGGTTGCGGAGACGGCGCGGGCGCGGCTAATACGTGCTTTGCCGGCCAGGCATTGGATCGCCCGGGGTTGTTGATGTCTTCGCTGGGGTCATGGTCCTTTCCGAGGTCGCGGAGCGCCTCATGATGATGTCCGGGTCGGGCGCCTCAACGTCTGCAGCGGAGTACAGTCAAGCCGCCACCAGCCGAATGAACGAGGTCGCCACAACACCGTCCCAGCGGGACATCGCCAGTCCGGCAGACCGGACCAGGAACTTTACATGATCGGATGAGGCTTCCTTCGCCTGGCCCCAGTCGAAAGATGTGCCATCGACCCAGATACAGTGAAGAACGAGGGCGATTTTGCGCACGATGGCGACCTTTGCCTTTCGCATGCCAATCCGCTTGGCGAGTTTCATGCCCCAAGCCTTGAGAGAGGACCATTTCTTTGTTCGATAAAGCAGGACGGTCGCCGCCTCGTACAGGTAAGTTCGGAGAAGACGGTCGCCCCATCCTTGCCATTGATGTCAGTTTCGCCAGACTGGTTGCGTCGAGGCGTAAGACCCAAATAGGCGCCGACGCTTGATGCCGATCGGAAGCGCGATGGGTCGTCGATCGTATGGCGGAAGGTCAACGCGGTCACCACGCCGACACCAGGAACCGTCATTAGGCGGCGCGTCGTCTCATCCGACTTCGCCAATTGGCGGACTTCGTCGTCGAACTTGCTTTGCTGCTTGCAGATCTGCTCATGGATCGACAGAAGCGGCGCGATCACACCGAGGAGCTGATGATCCTTGCCCAATAGCTCGCAGACCTGATTGCGAAACCGCAGTCCGATCGCGCGTGGGAAGAGCAAGCCGTATTCTTTGATTAGACTGCGGACCTGGTTCTCGATATCTCGACGAATTGTGTTTCGGCATGGAATAAGGACCCCGTTTTCGGGGTGATCGGCACCCAAAAGGGGCTCTGACGCATATTCGATGATCGTGATTGTTTTTATGGCGCGCCAATCAGCCTGGCTTGAAGCAGATCGAGCTTGGCGCGCCCGTACATCTGCCGTTTGACCAGCTTGAGCTTGGTGATCTGAGCTTCCACTTGGCCATTGGACCATGGTTGCGTGATTGCCGCGTGCACCGCGCCCTTATCGTTGGCAATGCCATTCGCGAACGAGGCAATGAGGCTCCGCTTGGATTCCTCAATCCAAGGTTCGAGCTCCATCTCGGCCTTCTTTCGGATCATCGCGTGGAAGCGGCCAACGAGAGCTTGGGCATCGGCCAGCATAGGAACGTTTTGTTCGATGACCGCAAGCGTGACGGTCTCGGCTTTGGTTAGGTGGTCGCGCTTCGTCGTCATCAGCTGCGCTATCGTCCTGGCGGCGGGGACCTTCTGCAATTGTTGATGGCTGATAGTCTCGGCACGCCGCCGTCGCGTCGTCCATTCCGCCACGACGCGCAGCGATCCCTTGAAGCCTTGTCCCTTCAAGCGGCGCCAGAGCTCGGCACCGTTGCGACAGCCGCCTGACCACTGCGCGTC
>NZ_JADPIS010000084.1:0-13655 GCF_023073025.1 Bradyrhizobium sp. 76 | reverse complement strand
TACTAGCGATGAGATTTGAAAGCCCGTCCGCATGGCGCTGATTCTCCGTTTGAGAACCACAGTCGCCCGGCAAACTTCATCGGAAATGAGTCAGACCCCCTTTTGGATGCCGATAGGGGTCCCAGTCGAACGCCGATTGACAGAAGCGGGCCTTCTACACAACACGCTGTCGAAGTGCTTGGCCCCAAGCCTGCGCATCGGATTGCGTGTCGTACGCACTTCCATTCTGATTGCCGCGCCGCAGTCACGCATGAATCTTCCGTATCGTGCCGTCAGCAAACACCTTGGGCCGCCAAGCCCGTCGGCCATCGAGGTGCGCGCACCGAACACGCCGCGCCCCTTCCAGCAATTGGCGATCCGCTTCCTCCAATACCGCGAGCAGCGGTCTCGCAGGCGCAGACGGCACCAGCACCACGGCCTTGCCGAATGGCGTCCGCAACAGCACCAATTCCGGTAGCGCTCGGAACGACGACAAGTCCAGCGCGCGTTCGCGCTGACGACATGCCTAAATGGAAGCGCCGCCGAGGCGATTGGCGGCACACGGCCGAGCCAATCCGCCCGGCATTCCCTACTTCTATCTTGGCTCATTGCCAGAAACTGCACTAGCCGAGGGTTCGCCCTCATACCGGCGAGCTCGCATGCGCTGCCGATTTTGCCCGTCCCAAAATAAGGCGATCGAATTGCGACACCCGCGCAAGCTGGTCTCGCCATTCTTGCTAGTACCCACTTTTCTTGGCTCGTGAGTCGCGATTCAAGATATAGATGATCGAAGCAAGAGAAGTCCACCTTTCGCGGAAAGATCGCAAGGTGCTTGAGGCGTGTTGTCGCTCGCCGGTGACGTTGCAGCGCGATTTGAAGCGGGCGCGGACAGTTCTATTGGCGGCGGACGGGCGTAGCACCCGCTCGAAAGAAGTCGGAGTCCAGCCGCGGATGTCAGCGTTTGGCGGCACCACCATGCCGATCATCGCCTTGAAGAGCTGCAAGACAAGCCGCGTCCGGGCAAGCAGCCGATCTATACGAAGGCCACCCACTAGCGGATTCTGAAGCTGCTGGACAAGCTGCCTCCGCAAGGGTTTGCGCGCTGGAGCGGCCGTGTACTGGCCGAGGCGCTGGGCGATGTTGACGTCCAATATGTCTGGCGCTTCCTGCGCAGCCACAAGATGGACCTCGCGGCTCGCAAGGCCTGGTGCGAGAGCAACGACCCGAATTTTACCGCCAAAGCCGCCGATGTTGTTGGCCTCTACGTCGCCCCGCCCGCGAAGGCCATGTGCTATGCGTCGACGAGAAGCTCTCGATCCAGGCCTTCGAGCGAGCGCAGGGTATCTGAAGTTGCCCAATGGCCGCGCCTTGACCGGCCAGAGCCACGATTATAGGCGCGATGGCACCACAACATTGTTTGCGGCGCTTGAAGTCGCCACCGGAAGATCATCGCGGCTCATTTCAACGCAGTCTCCGCGTCGAGTTTCTCGGCTTCATGAAAAGCGTCACGGCGGCCTTTCCGGGCCGAAAGCTGAAGAACGAGCACTGGCTCAAGGCCCACCCCAATGGTGCAATTTCATTTCACGCAAGTAGCGCAGCGCGCTGTTTAGCCTTCATCAAAACGGCGACGCGCAAAAGAAGCGAGATGGAGCATCGCGACGAATTGTCGGAGTCGCGACACCCCGTCCTACCCGCGACACGCGCCAAATGGGAATTAGCAATGGATATCTGTGCGCCCGTTTGGCACGCTCTTTGAACTTATGAAGGGACATCCCGTCGTGTGATGACCCATGTCAAGAAGAGGTGGTGTTAATGAGCGTCCCAAATTTGACGAAACGAGCAAATGCCCTCGGAAGCGACAAGGGTGATGAGGTCGGCGACACCCATGGCTACACCGGCTTCTACTCTTTTCTGTTCGAGGAGTTCCGCCACGAACCCTTCACAATGGTCGAGATTGGATTACAGCACGGGAACGGCTCTCTCGATCCTGATTTACTCGTCGGTCGCAAGGTTGACGATATTCCGTCTATCAAAATGTGGTTGGAGTTCTTTCCCAAAGCTGAGATCGTCGGCTGCGACATTGCTGACTTCAGCGCCTTTAAGATGGATCGGTTCCGTTTCGAGCGCCTTGACATGGGCGATGCGGTAGCCTTGGAACGCCTTGCGAGTTCGCTCCCGCCTGTAAGGATCATTATCGAGGATGCTTCACACGCAGCTTACCACCAGCAGCTTGCTCTAGCGAAGCTGTTTCCCATCGTCGAGCCTGGCGGCTTTTACTTTATCGAGGATCTTCATACCACGCACGCGATTGCCGCACGATTGCCGCCCTGCAATTCAACTGAGACGGTAGTGGAGAAGTTCACCCAGACGCGTCAGCTTGACATTCCGTTTCTGACCGCGATTGAACGCAGAAACCTCGAGACCACAATTAGGAAGATGTTCATCCATCGCAACGATAAGGGGGGCGTCAACCGCTGGACTATGAAGATGGTGGGATTTGGAAAGTAATAAGGAGTCAACTGAACCTTCCGGGCCATCAAGTTGCCCATCTGGTCGGCTGTCTTGGCTTGCGCAGGTGAGAACTCCAAAACTCCAAAACCTGCATCTCAGGAATGTGAATGGGTTGAAAATGGCGATAGGCGTGATTGTTTCGCTAACCTGAGTACCTCGGGGGCTTCTCATTGATGTTGCTGTCGCGCGGCGCTGCCGCTCGAACTCGTTTTCGACGACCATGTCTTTGGAGTTGAATGCTGCGGGGGAGGGCTACGACTTAATCGACCATCGCCGCACCTGTCCGACAACAACTTCCGAAGGTACAACCTGATTCTTTGCCGACTTCAACGCCATGAACTCGCCGGCGCAGCGACACGTCACGCAAGGACTCGACAGGTGCGCCGCTGACGACGGACAATTTGGAGACTTAGCGCACCTCCAGCCGGTCCAGGGATCGCGTGCGGCACTCTCTTCACTTCGGCTGTGTATACCGAATCCCGACCAGGCATTCCGATTGATCGAGACCACCCATTCCGGCCGATTGCGGCCGGCCTGTGGACGGGTGTACGGGCCCGGTCGCATGATCCGGGCTCCGCTGCAAACGCCACGAGCGAGATTACCTATCCGCAAAATCGGCGGCATGCTTCGGCTGTCTGCTGCTGGCTTGCTCCAATTGGCGTTGGCGCAAATCGTGCACTGCGCTACGCGCGGCATCTAGGAATCAGATCTCTGCGCTAGGCTCATGCTGCCGATGCCGAAAGAGACATCGACATACGGAATGACACGTTGATCAAGATCGAACGAGCAGCGCCAGGAGATGAGTCGGCCACGACGACCGCTTGCTCGCATGCTCTCGGACTCCGACTTGATCTTCAAATTACTCGAATTTCCGGGTAAACATGGAGGCACTATGCGCATCTGCGGTATCAAGCTGACGCACGACGGAGCGATCGCTCTCGTCGAGGACAACCGGCTTGTTTTTTGCGGCGAGCAGGAGAAGCGGAGCAATAATCCGCGTTATCAGTCGATCGGCAACCTTGATGCAATCGTCGTCGCCTTGGCGGAACACGGTCTAGATCCGCAGCAAGTTGATCAGTTCGTCATCGACGGCTGGGCCGGGAAAGTGGAATCGCAATTCCAGGTCCTCAGCGGAACCACACCTGTCACTCTAAAAGGGGCGCCGTATGTCGAACGCCATGCAGAGGGTCTTCTCACCTCCCGCGACGGTCTTGGCCTCAGGCTCGACGGCAGAGATTTCCCTTACAGGAGCTATCCGCACGTCACAGCCCATCTGGCTTCCGCATACTGCACCAGCCCCTTTGCCAAGGCGGGACAGCCCGCTTTTTGCCTCGTGTGGGACGGCGGCACCTTTCCGCGTCTCTATCATATAGAACGCGGGGGCGCACGGTTCCTCGAATCCCTGTTCCCGCTTATTGGACACATATACGCGGCCGCAGGCCTTCACTATGGACCCTACAAGCAAGCGAACCGCGCCAACTGGGATCTAGCTGATCCCGGCAAGCTGGACCCGGGCGGTGCCGGCAAGCTCAACCTGGGCATTGCCGGCAAGCTGATGGCCTATATCGCCCTCGGGTGTGTTAGTGAAACCGTCGTCGCCGTCTTTGAGGAACTCTACCAGGAGCGCTTTGCGGCGGACACGAAGCTTTCCGCTTTCCATACGGACATCGAGAGCATGGGATCCGCGCTTGCGAGTGTACGTGACTTCTTCGATGCCAGCATGCTCCGGTTGAAGGCCACGGCACCCCAAGATGTGCTCGCATCGTTTCATTGCTTCCTCGAGCGCCTCCTAATCGGCGAAATGACGAGTGCTTTGCAGCGGCATGCGTGTTTTACGTCGCGCAATTTGTGCATAGCCGGTGGCTGCGGTCTCAACATCAAATGGAACAGTGCACTACGTGCGTCAGGCCTGTTCGATGCTGTCTGGGTACCCCCTTTTCCGAATGACAGTGGCTCGGCGATCGGTGCCGCTTGCTGCGCAATGGTAGCGGACAAAGGCTTCGTGCCGCTGGAATGGTCGGTATATAGTGGTCCAGCCCTGCAGCCTAGCGATGTGCCGCCCGATTGGGAAGCTGCGCCGTGCAGTATGCATGAACTTGCAACCATTCTGGCCAGCAACCAGCCCGTGATCTTCCTTGCAGGCCCCGCCGAGCTTGGACCGCGGGCATTGGGCAGCAGAAGCATTCTTGCAGCCGCGACTTCACCGCAAATGAAGGATTATCTCAACGACATCAAACTTCGTGAACACTTCCGGCCAGTGGCGCCCATATGCCTAGAGGATCGTGCGCCAGATATTTTTAATCCCGGAACGCCGGACCCTTACATGCTTTTCGATCACCAGACACGAACAGAGTGGCGGGACACAATCCCGGCCGTTGTACATCTCGACGGATCTGCGCGGTTGCAGACGATTTGCAGGACCTCTCAGCACAAAGTCGCCGAGCTTCTCGTCGAATACGAAAAGCTCACGGGCATCCCGCTGCTTTGCAATACGAGTGCCAATCAGCATGGACATGGGTTCTTCCCGGATGTCGCAGCGGCTTGCGAGTGGGGACGCGTTGAGCACGTATGGGCCGACGGCATACTGTGGACGAAAGCTCCATAAACGAGCGATTGGCGTCCGAAGGCGCGTCTCGCGCGAAGATGAACGCATCTCCAGAGTAGCGACATCATGTCGAGCAAGTCGATATGGTTGCGGAAGAGTGCTCCGGTCAAAGATCGGTGCGGGCAGACGCACAATTGCGTGGTCGTCGGCATGGCACCGCCTGAGGATGTTGCATCGAAGGGACCGATGCGGCCGAAGATGCACAAGACGACAGGATCGAATGGCCTGTTACGGCTGCGATTGGGTTCAGATCGTGTCCGTGAGGCACGCCCGGTTCTGCTTGTCGGCAACTTCGACTGGATTGGATCGGCGTCGAGATCGCTTCGGTTTACGGCGAGAACTGCGCCGCGTCTTCGACGTCGATCGGGCGCAACCCGCACGGGCGGCGCCGCCATCCCACCCATGATCGAATCGGACACATCAAGGCCTACGGTCACCTCAGTCGCCGCTAGGCCGTGCCGGCGGTGCCGCCAACGTCGTCCTCTCAGCCGTAGGCGGCAGCTTCGGCCGCGCTCTCGCCTGGCTCAGACAACACTTCCTGGTTCCTGCGATTGGTATGCCAGACGCTCGTCTGCTCCCTAAAATCCGGCTTCTTGAGCAACCACTCAAACAGGACTCCTCCAGAGCTGGCGCCAGAAACTTAAGATGCGAGCTAGCGCAGACGTTTCGGATTACCGCGGACATCACCTGCCGCACCTCCCAGCGCGACGTGGCCGAGATCGAGCTCATATGCGTGGTTCGCCACGTGCATGCGGGACCAAGGGCGCTGCTCGATGATGATTACCGCAATCTCCTTGGCGAGCTCAATCAGGCGGTTGGTGATGTCCTCGATCACGCCGATCCAAACTCCCTCGGTCGGTTCGTCCAGCAGCAGCAGTTTTGGATTTCCCAATAGTGCGCGCCGATCGCCAGGACCTTACGCTCGCCGCCCGAAAGCGTCCCACCCGGCTGATCGAAGCGGTGTTCGTCCGGTCGAAGAGGCTTGCAAATTGTTGGGACCGTCCGCCCGGCTACGCGTGACCGGCTTCCGATCCTACCGTTTACCGCGGCAGGAGCGCTAGGAACCGCTTACATGTCCAGACGGTGCCGGCTCTTGCTCCTGTCCGGATCGCTTCAGGGCCAGCTACGAAATTATCGACGTGCCGCAACGGCCGTGTTCACCTCCTGCGCAGCACGCAAGGGCCGCAATAAGCGAGAACGAGCAGCGGCTGTCGTGTTCGCGATGAGCGTGACAGTGAGGTTATCCATGCCGCCAGGGTCACGCCCTCATTCGTACCTACGGCCCTCGCCAGCCGACTATAGCTGGCACAACCCTCGACCTGGAGGATGAGTCCTCGGCGGGCTTGGCGCGGCGCGAGCTCGCCATGCTCGCTCATGTGAGATGACTACCTCGAAGCAACCACGAGCGCGAGAGCCTCCGACCAGTCGTCGGGGCTTGGCGGCTTTCGGACGAAGGCGTCGCAATTCGGTCAGCATGTCGGGACACGGACACGCAAACTCATCCCGGGCAGCCCAATTGTTTAAGCTTCTCGAATTGCGTCGTTCCGTCAGCGCGAGCCGGGTCGCCTGAGGACTGGTATGGCGCTTGCTTAAACAGAGCGGAGCAACTTCTTTCGGCTAAGTACATTCGCCTGTGATGCCAGCCGGAACATCGGCGTTTAACACGAGGGGTAAAGGTATGTCCGGCGTTGCTGCAGCCTTTCTATGCCCCTCAAGCCATTCACCATCGACTGCTTATGATCGACTCAAGCACATGATTCCGAAACTTGCACTTCGTGGGCAGGCGGGGGTCGGGGTTGCCGCTTTCATGCACAAGCAAGGTTTTCGATATGGGAGAGCGCTTCAATCATCAAGCGGTTCAGTGCGCATTGAACCCAGCGAACAAGATCGAAGCTTTCGGCCTCATGTTGCGATCGCTCATGTCCGTAGCCGGTGCAGCGAACTCAGTGATGGCGGTGACATTCGGCCGATTCACAACAATGGGAGCACCCACCGCCATTTGGCAGTTTCTCTGGACGGCGCTTTGGTCAATGCTCGTGAACTCAGACGAGACTTCCTTTCCAAGCAACAACGAACAACCGTCAACACAGATGCTGAGCTCTTGCTCAAGTGTATTGAACGCTGTTGTGAACGAGATTATTGGCGCCACGGTCTAGCCGCTAATTACGAAACTGTATTTCGAGAGATTGATGATCGTATCGATGGCGCTATCAGCGCGCTTTTTTTGGACGCAGACGGAAACCTCGTTGCATATCGCAATCGGACCGGTTTGCGACCATTGGAGGCTATGCAAACAGATGACGGGTTTTTGCTCTTTGCTTCTGAAAATTGTGCCTTTGCCGCTCTAGAGGGTGATACGCAGCAAATCTTGCCAGGCCACATAAAGTATGTGGACGGGAAAACGGGGTGCAGCGTTGATCACTCGGTGAGCAACGGGCGACATAAAGCCACGCTCTGCACCTACGAAGCTCTCTACTTGGGCAGTCCGAACACGTCGATCGAAGGCCAGTCACATCTCGAAACCCGCTACAACATCGGGGTCGTCTTGGGGGCACTCGTTGCGCGGCGACTGCAAGCGGAAGCGGGCCCTGCGCCCACAATTGTCTCCTCCATGCCGCATACTGGTGGCCCGTACGCCGATGGCCTGTTTGCATCTCTCGCTGAATACGGGCTGTTGGCCGAGCGTCGTGACGTGGTCGCGACGACACTTCTTCAGCGGACTCTCATCGGCACACCTGGCGGACGAAAATCTCGCATAGCTCGAAAATACCGCGTGTCGGGCACCGACCTCGCTAAGGCCAGCATAATAGTAGTCGACGAAGCCCTCATTCGCGGCGATACCAGTCAAGCAGTAACGAGTATGCTCCTTACCGCTGGAGCCAAAGCCGTGCATTGGGCGATCGGTTCGCCGCCTATAGTAGCTCCGAACTACTACGGCATGGGCATCGACACACTAGATGAGCTCGCATTCTGGCAGGTTTGGAAGCGATTGCCGTCCGAGCAGCGTGCTCAAAGCATGCTCTTCCATAAGATGGAACCCCACGTTCTCAGACTAATCGAAAGTAATATCGCGGCATCGATCGACGCAGCCACGACAACGTATCTGCCCTTCCCGCTCCTAGGATCGTTGCTGCCCGGCAAACTGGAGAACTTCGATTTGTCACCTTTTACATTCGAGATGCCAACCCCGGCGGGACAGCAGCGCGCGGACAGGAACTTACGCAAACTAACCGCCGATCTTCCTTGTATGCAATCAATCCGGGCTTGAGGTCAGTTCATGAATCCCGTCCTCGTCTTTGATTGGAATGGAACGCTGCTCGATGATGCGCACGCGCTCCTCCAAACGACCAATGCCATTCTCGACCGCTTTGTTCGTGCGACGATCCACATGGACACGCTTCGGAAACATTGCGATGTTCTGCTATCACTTCTTTATCGCAGTCTCGGAATGTCGCGGGACGAGGTTGCGGAGGTGGATCGCGATGGGAGCGCCGCCTCTCACGAGACCTATGAACCTCTTGCGTCTAAGGCCGATCTGCGCGAGGGCCCATATAGACTCTTGGAGCTGGCGCGGCGCGAAGCAGCTTTGTCCATCATCGTGAACAATCATATCGTCGCCCCGCTCCGGTCTCAATTGAGACGACTTGGAATCGACAACTACATTAACGAGGTTCTCGCCTTTGAAAGCTGCACCACTCAATACCGGTCGATGGGCAACGGAGAGCGGCTTCGTCTGTACATGCAGAAGAACAACCTAGAGCCGGCGTCAATCTTCATCATCGGCGATATGCCGTCGAAATGGACATTGCACGCCATTCTCGGACTCAAAGCGTATGGATCACCCGCGGTTTTGTTTCGGATTCGCGCTTGCACGCGGCGAATCCTGACTACACGATTGACAACCATCATGAGTTATCGCCGATCTTACAAAGGCACGGCTTCTTTCGGAATGTATAAATCATGACCGCCGAGCTATTACCCAACGCACGTCCAAAAGCTGCGAACCAGAAAATAGGCCTTATCGGCGTCGGGCGCATGGGAACGGGAATGGGTCTCTGCCTGTTGCGGCACCAAGTTGAGCTGCATATCAAGGCGAACAAAAGTCGTTTCGGTGCGGATCGATTGGCTGCGGCGGGCGCCCGTGAGCATCCTTCCATCGCTGAGCTGGCGCCGCATGTAAGTGCGGTGGTGTTATCCCTGCCATCAAGCCGGGAGGTTGAGGAAGTGTGTCTTGGGCAGGACGGGCTTTTTGTCCATATGTCCCGTGGAGGTTTAATAATTGACTGCACCACGTCTTACCCTGGCTCGACAGTTGCACTGGCGGAGCAGGCGCAAAAACGCGGCCTCGCTTTTATAGATGCCCCAGTAACACGGAGCCCTGAACAAGCAGAGCTCGGCCTTCTCAACGCGATTGTTGGATCGAACGAAACGCTTTTTCCTGTGGCTGAAGGCATTCTTGCTACTTTTTGTGAGACCGTTCTTCATGTCGGAGATGTCGGAAAAGGTCATGAGCTCAAGCTTGTTTACAACAGCATGACTATGGGCATAGCGGCGGTAGCCTCAGAGGTCTGCCAATTCGCGAACGCTCTTGGCCTCGATCTTGTAACACTCCGCTCTTTGGTTAGTCGCGGTTCCACTAATAGTGGAATATTCCAAGCCTTCGTGGCCTTTTTGTTGGGCGAGAAACCCCATGTTCTGGCAGTCTCAATTGCCAATTCTGCAAAGGATATTGGGTGCGCAGTGCGTCTGGCGGGCGAGAGCGCTGTTTCGGTGCCGATCCTGGCTGCCACCGCCCACAAGTTCAACAACGCAGTTGCCGGGGGTAAAGGCGAACTGACACTACCTCATTTGTCTCACCCATAAGTTCTCGGCCTATCGAACCGCAACGAGGATCGGTGGCGACCAGATCGATCCTTGCCTCGTCCGACGTTCTCCGATGTTGTTTAATCCCAAGCTTTGATGGTGCATTCTTGTCGCACGATTCGAAGCATGCGCTATGGGACTGTTTAACACGGCTGCGCCACCACGACGGAGGCAGTCCGTCGAGGTAGATTCCCGATCGCTCTTAAACTACGTAGGGCCGACGTTGCCGGAATGGATGTTACGCGGCGCTCGGACGTGGGCAACGGACTTGATTGTCATGCGATCGTGGTGAAGCTTGAAGGGCCGCACCCAGACCGACAATTAACATGCGCCTTCAATTGTCGGAAGCCCTTGTTGGCCTCGATCATGCCGGCCGCGGCCCATCGCAAGGCCACGCCGGCATCCCGCCAGCGTTTGACGTTGCGCGTGACGCGGCGAATGGTGCCCATCATGTTCTCGGCGACCTTGGTAGAGGCGAGCGATCGACGCAGCTCCGTTGGCACCTTCAACCGGACGACAGTCAGGATTTCCTCGAGGCCTTGGTGGATGGTGGCCGCTACGCCGGGCCATTGCTGGTCGACTCGACGCGCGAGATTGCGGATCAATTTTTCAGCCTTGTCGACATCGAGCTCCCAGGCCTGGCGGAGCACGCGACATGTGGCCGCATGATGTTCTTTCGGCAGGTGTTCCGTGATTTTGCGCGCCTTGTGGATCTGGCAGCGCTGGATCGCGGCGGCCGGACCGAAGGTGCGGCGGATCCCTTCGACAACGCTTTCGCGCCGTCGACGATGAACAGTCTTGGCACTGTCGGGCGAGCAGCCCGCGCGAGACCACGTTGTCCAGCATGGCCTGAACCGTTGCGGCGTTCTCGGTCGCTCCTTCCACCAGCGCCAGCGGATGCTTGTTGCCTTCCGTTAACCCCGATCGCGTCGACCAGCACGAGATCGTCGCCGAGATGCAGCGCGTCGATTTCGACAGAAGGTGGAGCGCGGACAGATCGGCAGCCATGGAGTCGGCCAACCGCGCCGCCGACAACGCCACAAACCTCCGCGAGGCCGCCGACTTCGAAAACCCGCGATCCGGGCGGTGCCGGCACGTCACCCTCGGGCAGCCGGACAGCGCGACCGAACCGGCGCGTCGACACATCGATCAGCGTCAGGCTCATCGCCCCAGCGACCGAGCCGGTCTTCCTGCGCTGCCGGTTCCAGCTCGGGATCGTCACCTCGGGGCCGTCCACATCCCGGACCCGCGGGCGCTCGCCTCGATCTTGCCGCCGTGGAAGCCGATCTGTCCCCGCGTTCGGCCCGAACGGTTCGCCCGCCGCGCCGCGTCGCGACCGCGGCGCCGCGCGCAGGAAGCCAGCCGTGACATCCGCCTCCATCATCGTGCCGAGCGCCTCGTCCCTGCCGCAAGGCAGGACTGGTCGAAGCTCGCCCGCACTTCTGCGAAGGCTTCGTCCACAAGCCTCGGTGGCCGGCGAACCAGCCGGTGTGATATCTCCCGTCTTGGCGTTGCTCTCGTTTGTGGAATCAGCACGCCGAGCCTACCGGCTCAAGGTGGGCAACGCCGACCTCTTCAGAAAATCAACAGAACACGGGACAACCTCCCGTCGATCAATACAGAATAGTCAAGAGAGCCCGAGAGCACTCTGTGCGATGCCAAGAAAATGGGGGCGAACATCGCTGGCGAAGATCAGCATCTCTGGACCAATGGCCTGGTCGAGCGCATGAACCGCACGATCAAGGAAGCGACCGTCCAACGCTACCATCACGATCGAGACGATCAGCTCGGAACTCACCTTGCCAACTTTCTCACCGCCTAAAACTAAGCTCGGCGGCTGGAGACCCGGAAGGGCCTCACACCCTGCGAATACGTCTTCAATGCTGTTTCCCAGCCAGCACGATTCAAACTCAATCCGCTCCAGCAAACGCCAGGACGAAACACCTTACTGGTCTAAAGCAGTGTATAAGATCGGCCATACGGCCGGAGGCGTAAGAATGGGAAAAGTCATCTGCAAGCTTGCTACACACTTAACGGCTGCGCCTAATGGCGCGCCCTTCGAAATATACGCGCCGTCCCTGCGAAGTCTTCCAGCAGGCTCCATGCTCGTGATGGCGACCTTGCCTGTCATTGATTGGAATGACTGCCTTTTGCGCGATTTGCGCAGCCTCGGCAAGCAAACGTTCATTCATGCCTACGCAGCAATGGTAATGATCGATTCCTTCGCCTGTTGGGAGGATTTTGCCGATTTATTAAAAGAGGCGAGAATTTGCGGTGTCGTAAATTTTCCACCTGCATCTATCATCGAGCAGCCTTCGGCTACCATGCGGGTTAACACCGGACTGGAGCTTGAACTTCGGCGTATGGAATGGTTTGCTAGCTTGGGATTCAATAACTTGTTTGCTGCTGTCAGTGATTCTGAGGTCACAGTGGCAGAGAGAAGACTTGGTTCGCATCTCAAAGGTATTGTGCATTTGCCCGAAGGGGCTCTTGAGTTGAGGATTCGCGACGAGATGGAATTGGTCCGGCTTGACCAACAGGGGTCGTCCACACCAAAATTCTCGCTTTTGCATGCGACGGCTTCAAAACAACCTATTCGCAAGAAATGATCGTAGGCTATTCCAGTATCCGCAGTTTCTTGATTTTGTTGTAAAGCGTCTTCCTTGAAAGTCCTGGAGAACGTGCGGTCTTTCCACGATGGAACCTGTTTCGTTTCAGGCCTCCCATGATCCACTCGCGCTCGGAGAATGCCCCTGTGGACCTGGTGGGCGACGTCGAATTCAAAAGCGGCTTGAAGACGTCGGCGACTATATGCGTGTCTTTCAAGATTACGAGTTGATCCACTATCTGGCGCAACTCTGTCCAATTTCCGACCCAATGATGGCCGGCTGGCGCCAAGAACGCAGGCTTTTCTATTGCAAGGGTTTGCGCGTTCGAATCCCCTTTGGCTTCGACTGTAAATTGCTGAATGAGCTGGGGAAGGTCCTCCAGCCGGATCTGGTCTCCGATCGTCAAGGTGGCGCTGCGTACCGTGCCCAGGCGGGAAAGTGCAGTCTCGATCATATGGGGCTCCGGCTTACCAACAATAAAAGGCTCCACTTTCGTGGCAGCAGCCACGGCGGCGATCGTAGCTCCTGCCCCGGGCTCGAATCCACCTGCCGTCGGCAACAGGAGGTCGGGGTTGGTGCCAATAAAGGCTGCTCCATTTAGGATCGCGTCGACCGCAATCCGCAGCTTCTCATGCGTAATTTGTCGATCGAGCCCCATGACCACGGCCTCGGGCTTTCGATCGGTCACCTCGAGCCCCGCGTCTGCAAAAAGCTCGACAACCACGTTGCAGCGGTCGCGCTGTACGTCGCACATTACAATCTCTGCCGGACCCATGAAGCCCTGCGCACGACGCCAGCGAAGGCGCTGGGGCTCGCTGGCAAGGCATGAACCATTGCGCAGCTTGTGGACGCCACGCTCGCCGTTGCCCCAGCGCTGCCCACTGAGACCCCTCCGGACCGGCGGCGGAAGTTCGTAGTAATTGAGGGCGGCAAGCAGGGGTGAGTCACTATGACTCACTAAAACCCCTTGCTTAATCAATGATTCTGTTAGAGCCGGCTTCGCAAATTTGAACAGGTCGCTAAGTGGAGTTTCTGCCTGAAGGCGGCGATAATCGCCGTGAACAGGAGAGACGATGAGCAGACGACCA
>NZ_JADPIS010000129.1:0-551 GCF_023073025.1 Bradyrhizobium sp. 76 | reverse complement strand
ACCGCTTCGCCAACCCGCCACGCCTCGACCAGACCCTGGAACATCGGCCCGTAGCCGTAGCCCCGCGCCTGCAGCCGCGCATAATGACCGGTCAGATCGATCGGCGCACCGCCAGCCGGCGGCCACACCTCGAGCCCGCTCTCCGGTGCAGCATCCTGCGATGCACCTTCCTCCGCGCCCTCGCCCAGCACGCCCTGCGCATGCAGCGTCCACGACCCACCCTCGGCCGCATCCTCCGCCCGGCTGTAGATGCTCAAGCTTCGGCTATTGGCCGCGCCCGCATCACCGCCATCCACCTGAACCTGAAGCCGGACCCCACCCTCCGCCGGCAGCACCAGCGGCGACAGCAGCGTCAGCTGCGACACCGTCGTCAAACCAACCGCACGCGCCGCCGCAAAGCCCAGCTCCAACAGCCCCGTCCCCGGCAGCAGCACCGTCCCGAACACCTGGTGGTCGCCAAGCCAGCCCGCTTCCGACAACGACAACCGCCCCGTCAGCAGGAACCCATCGCTCTCCGCAAGCGGCGTCGCCGCTCCCAGCAGCGGATGCGA
>NZ_JADPIS010000009.1:0-13959 GCF_023073025.1 Bradyrhizobium sp. 76 | reverse complement strand
CCTACTTCAACCAGCCGCCATTCCGCTTGGCGGCCTAACCCCGGCAGACGCTCCACTTATCGAGGCGGAGATTCTGTTCAGACAACCGGGACCAGCTCTGTTACTCTGCCCTCCGCAAGGAGATTCGGATGGCAGACGCAACATACAATTTGAACGGCGGCTTCAAGCCTACAATGAAGAGGTTTGCTGATCTTAATGGGCCCGACTTTTTCCCAACTCCCCCATGGGCAACATTTGCTCTAATCGACAATGAAAAGTTCAAAGGAGAAATCTGGGAAAGTGCGTGCGGTGACGGCACTATGTCGCGCGTTCTTGAGCAAACGAGCCAGCCCGTTCGTAGCTCGGATCTGTACGATCGCGGCTATGGGGAAGCAGGCTTTGATTTCCTTGAACCAAAGTGGTCGGCCGATAACATCGTAACCAACCCGCCTTACAACTGCGCTGAGGGGTTCGTCGCGAGCGGCGTCAAGCATTCAAATCGCAAGTTCGCGCTGCTGTTGCGATTGGCGTTCCTAGAGGGCGCGAACCGAGCTAACACGATCTTCTCGAAAATACCGCCCGCCCGAGTCTGGGTTTTTAGCGAACGCATCACGTTTTACCCGAGCGGTGTCGAACCAAAGGGAAGCGGGACAACCGCCTATGCGTGGTTCGTATGGGACAAAGATGCGCCGGGCCAAACCGAACTAAAGTGGTTCAAGCCCGGCTATAAAGCGAAGTTCTCCTAGTCACTTCCCGGGAAGGGCGAGACCTCCCGGGATAGCGATTAGTCGCCCCTCATAGATTGCATTACCGGGGGACGCCTTGTGAGAAGTTATGTTGCGCACTTGCTGCTCCCAAAGGGCTTCGTTGGGACGCGTCTCGCTCTGCTTGAGGTCTTCGGCGGACAATGTGATGCGGTTCGGGATTTCGGAGATCAAATCTTTAATCGTTGCGCGCCCCGTGGCGCTCGCGTTCAAAGCATCTTCAACGGCCTTGGCAACTTCATCCTCAGTAACTCGGGACATATTCCCTCCCTCCATCTTGGTGGAGTCCAGAGATAGGTTCGCGCAATGGTAGTTGGAGTCAGTACAACTACGGGGAGAGTTCAGTGGCCTACTTTGAAATCGCGAGTGGCCTATTCCGGTACCCGTGTGCCGGTACTGTCCGTATTTGACCTCAGGTGTCCTAAGTTGAACTTGAGAGTGTCCGTATTCGCGCTATAGTAGAATGCGCAAGGACAGTTCACCTTCACACGAGGGAGCAGCATCCAATGCAAAATGACAAATTACCTTTGCTCATAGCAGCGATACTACTCGCGATGCCAGTGGCTGCTAACGCGGTGACTTGCTACGCAAAAGTCGGCAAAGCGTGCCTTCATAAGAGTTATGGACGTTTAGACTCAACCTGCACGAAAGATTGTGCTGTCGGTTGGCGATTGATTAATGGCCACACGCGACTCGCGTGTCTCAACTGATTATGCGAGAGGCCGCCTCAGTTGGCGGCCTCTTTCATTTCGCTGAAGGTGAGCATCCGGCTGCGGCCAACGGCCCGCCGTAGTCGCGGCCAATCGCGCGAAGATCAGGTCAGCGCCTGATCTGGATCTCCGTAGATGCGTGGCCGGAACTCGGGATCGGCAACCGCCGGCCCGATGTCGCGAAACATGTGCTTCGGCCTGTCGCGCTGATCGCTGTCTTTGGCGTCGCTGGGGTACGCCTGCGCGGCGCCTTGATCGTGCTGGCGCCGGTCATGCCTGGATTCCACGTCCAGGCTCTGGAAGCTCGAAACAAAGTTGCGATTATTCCCGAGCCAGTGGGGATTTAAACGAACGATTCTCCATTGAAATCAAATATTTGACACCACCTTGTAACTCTGGTTCTCCTTGTAGTGGGAAGTAGAACAAACGGCGTGAAGTTACCCTGACATTACCCGCACGCTGATTTTTTCGCGGGATCGCGATGAGCAAAGTCATTGGTCATTCAAGCGACCGCGCCGGACGATCGTTCCGAGTTTCACGTGTGGGACAGCCAGCTTCCAGGCTGGGGTCTTCGCATTAGAAAAAGCGGGCACAAGACCTATGTGCTGTTCTATCGTAAGCGTAGCTCTGAGGCCCATTTGATTGGTGCTTGACGTCTATTTTGAACGCGTGGTGCGCCGGCGCGGCTTCCATATTTCCGACAAAGCGGTGACGGCGGCCTCGAGCGCCTTCCGGTCGACGACGTTGGGATCAAACTGCTCAGGGCCCCAGCGGCGCATATGTTCGTGCACCGGATGAGCAGGGTCGCTGATGGCGTCGAGGTATTCGGCATAGCCTGGCGCACCGCCGACGTCTTCCGGAGGACAACGACCGGCGGCCTCGAGCAGGAAGGGCATGCCCTCCGTCGTGGTGTTGTCGAACCACTTTTCGAGCTTGATCACGTGATCCCAGCTGTCGCCCAAGTCATAGAGATAGTGGATCGTCTTGGCGCCGGTCTCTCGAACGATATCGCAAAGCCGCGCTTTACGGGCATCCATGAGCTGGTGGCCGTAATCATTGTCGGGGTCGGGAATCCCCCAATGTGCCTCACCAGCGAAGAACTCGAAGAGGTGACTGTTCGTCCAGCCGAATGCCTCCTGAAGCGTCAGATGCAGCCGATCAAGGCGCAGCGTGAGCGGCACGACAAGGCACCGCATCACCTCCGGTTTCACGTCCTTGAGGGTCACCCTGATCCGGACCGCGGTCGTGTTCAGGCTCATGCCGCCAGCCTCGGATCGTGTGCATGCATCGTGCAGATCGACGCCCAAGGGAGCAGTTCGTCCAGTCGCGCCGCAGGCCAACCATTGACGAGCTTCGCGAGAACATCAGCGAGCCAGTGCTCGGCACTGAGGCCATTGAGCTTACAGGTCTCGATTAACGAAGCGAGAACTGCCCAATTCTCGGCGCCCTCGTCGCAACCGGCAAAAAGGGAGTTCTTGGCGTTGAGCTTGATCGGCCGCATCGCACGCTCGACAGCATTCGTGTCCATCTCGATGCGCCCGTCATCAAGATAGAGCGTCAGGCCGTCCCAATGACGCAGCGCGTAACGCAGGGCCTTCGCCGTGTCGCTCTTCTGTGCAAGGTGATCAAGCTTGGCCTCAAACCACCGCTTCAAGGCTGTCGCCAGAGGTCGGGCATGCGCCTGCCTGCCAGCACGGCGCTCGACATCTGATCGGCCGCGGAGCGCTTTTTCGACTGCGTAGAGCTGGGCGATGCGCTCAAGAGCCTCGCGGGCAACCGGAGCTGGCGCCGGAGCGGCCTCGCGCTTGATCTTCACAAACTGGCGCCTCAGATGCGACCAGAAGGCGAGCGTCCCGGACAAGGCGTCCGCACGCGTCTCTCGGGTCATAGTTTTGTAAGCCTGATAGCCGTCGCAGTGGATGATGCCGCGAAAGCCCTCAAGCAGCTGCAAGCCATGAACGGCCCCACGGCCCGGTGCATAGGCGTAAACCACGCCAGGTGGGTCAGGTCCGGCCCAGGGCCTGTCATCGCGTGACAGCGCCCAGAAGTAGCCGGTTTTGGTCCTGCCGCGCCCCGGATCCAACACCGGTGCGGGGGTCTCGTCGACACAGAGCTTCGAAGAGCCGAGCAGAAGCTGGCGCAGACGATGCCACAAGGGCTTCAATTCCTGGGCGGCATAGCCGACCCAGAAGGCGAGCGTAGAACGGTCGATGGCGATACCGTGCGTCGTCAGCATCTGCGCCTGGCGGTAGAGCGGCAAATGCCAATGATACTTGGCGTCGATCACATGCGCGACGAGCCGCTCGGTCGGCAGTCCTCCCCTGATCAATCGCTCGGGAGCAGCATGCTGGAGGACGACGCCGTGACAGGCGCGGCAGGCCAGTTTGGGGCGGCGGGTGACGATGACGCGATACTGCGCCGGTACGACGTCCAGCCTCTGGCTCTCATCGTGACCGATCTCAAAAAGGTCGCCTGCGCAGCACGGGCAGCAGGTTGCAGCGGGCATCAGGGTCTCGACGATGCGCGGCAAATGCTCCGGCAGCTTGCCACGATTGGCCCTGCGCTCGGCAGCTCTCTTCTCGCGTGTTTTGGGATTGGCGCGGTCCTCGGCTGCTTCGAGAGCCGCGACAGCCTGATCGATATCCTCCAGAACAAGCTGGAGCTGATCAGCGTCAAGCTTTCCCGACGATCGACCGAACTGCGCGTCTTTTGCAAGCTTGAGCAACCGCTCGAGTCTGGCGCAGCGCTCCAGCAGAGCCGCGGCAAAGGCACGCAACTCGGCTGGATCGCTCGGCAGTTCATCAGGCAAATCACTCATGGGCCCGAGTCTGCCATGCTTCGCCCCCAGATGCAGCGAAGATTTTATTTCCTACGCAAGTGCTTTCGGCTGCGGGATTCGAGGCGCATGCATGCGTGTCCAATCCATGCCGGCCAGAAGCGCCGACAACTGCGCCGCGTTCATTTGCATGACGCCGTCAACAACCGGCGGCCATTTGAAGCCGCTGCCATCGAGCCGCTTCCAGTACAGCACAAGGCCGCTGCCATCCCAGACCACCATCTTCACACGGTCAGCGCGCTTCGCACGGAAGACCACCGCCACGCCCTTCATCGGATCGTGGCCCAGCGTCTCCTTCGCCAACAGCGCCAGGCCATCCGCGCCCTTCCTGTTATGTGGTGCACCACATAACCGCAATTATGCGGAGCCCACGATTATGCGGAGTGCGCGGCGGGAAGTTGGTGCCCGCCGCGGTCTTCTCGCATATCTCACTCCGCATAATTCGGCTTGCGTCCGGCCGCATTCAGCATGGCCAGGAGCTTGTCGGGCGCCCGGAATCGGCCGGGCGTCAGCATCGGCGCCGACATGACGGCGAGCGCTTCGAGCTTCTCTGTCGGATCGGCGCGAAGGTAGACCTCGGTGCTTTGCAGGCTGGCGTGTCCGAGCCATAGCGAGACTTTCCGGACGTCCCGAGTCGCCTGAAGCGTATGCATGGCGCAGGTATGGCGCAGTACGTGCGGACTGATGCCTTTGCCGGCGATCGACGGCGCCTTGCGAGCGGCGGTGGCGACATGCTTGCTCAGGATGTATTCAAAGCCCGAGCGGGTCATCGCCTGGGCACGGGCGTTGCAGAACAGCTCAGGAGCGTCGCTGACTGGGCGCACTTTAAGCCAAGCCTTCACAGCTGCAGCCGTCTCCTTCCAGAGCGGCAAGACACGTTCACGACGGCCCTTGCCCATGATGTGCACGCTGGACATGGTCTGGCGGTCGATCTGATCGAGCCGGAGGCCGACCAGCTCCGACACGCGCATGCCTGCGGCGAAGGCCAGATGCAGCATGGCTCGATCACGGATGCCGGACACGGTGCTCGCGTCTGGCGCGTCTAACAGAGCCTGCAGCTCGTCACGGGTGAGATAGCCGACGAGCGCCTGATCGGTCTTCTTCATCGGGATCGCATGGATCCGACCTGATTGGTCGAGGCAGGATGGCACCCTGTATTCCAGATAACGGAAGAACGAGTTGATCGCAGCGAGCCGGGCATTGCGAGTTCGCGCCGAGTTGCCGCGCTGCTTCTCTAGATGCTCCAGGAATGCCAAGATCAGCGGCGCGTCGAGCCGTTCGATCTCGATCTTCGATGGCTTGAGCTTGAGCCGGCCGGCGGCAAATTGGAGCAACAGCTGGAAGCTCTGGGCATACGCCTCGCAGGTATGCTGGCTCGCCCTGCGTTCTTTGGGCAGGTGCTCGCGCAGGAAGCTGCTCAGGTAGGGGGCGAGCGCGGTCATGCGGCGCCTCCAATGAGCAATGCCTCGCCGGCCTCGGCGATCTGGCCCATTAGGGTCGGCGTCGCCTGCAAGTACCAATAGGTGTCGGTCACGTGGGCGTGGCCGAGGTAGGTGCTGAGCGCCACGATATGGCGGGCGACCGCAGCACGATCGTGGCGGCACTGCTCCAGCGAGCGGACCGCGAAGGTGTGGCGCAGATCGTGGATGCGCGGATCTCGCCCCGCGTACGCGCCCCTGAGATTGGTACTATCGAGGAGTTGCAGGAAGATGCGTCGCACGGTGTTGTAGGGCAGCGACCGTCCGGCAACCGATACGAAGAGAGCACGATCTGTGGTGGTCAGCGACCGCCGGGCGACCAGATATCTGTCGAGCGCCAGCCGAGCTGTTGCGTGAAGCGGCAACAGCCGGCTCTTCTGGAACTTGGTCTGTCGGACGACGAGCCCATCGGCAGTCACATCGTCGATCTGCAGCGCCAATGCTTCCGCGATCCGCATGCCGGTAGCGGTGAGCAGGCCGAAGAGCGTTACATACATGGTCGGTCTGATCGAGCCTACCGGCCGGAGTGCCGCCGCAGCGCGAAGCAATCGTGCGATCTCGTCCGCACTATAGATATACGGCGGTCGCCGCTTGACGATAGCGTGGCCGAGTGCATCCGCCGCCGGAACCTGATGGCGCGGATTCTCGGCGTGCATCGCCAGCGCGAACCGCCGCACGGTAAGCAACCGATTGCGGCGCTGCTCCGGTGACGGCGCTCGTGCGGCCCATGCCAGGACCCGGGCACTTCTGATGTGTCGGTCGCCGCGCTCCTCGGCGAAGCCGACGTAGCCCCCTCAGCAGGATTTGCTGGACACGGAACTTGAACCCCAGCGATCGCTGCTGGTCCACATATTTGGCCAGATATTGACTCAGCATCACGCATCTCCGGGCCAGGGCTGCGCGATCTGCAGCAGCATCGTCACGTCGACTTTGGCATAGTGCGCGGTCATGTCAGGCGAACGGTGGCGGAGCACGGCACCAACCGTGTCGAGCGTCGCGCCGCCCCGCAGCATGGCCGTCGCGGCCGAGTGTCGAAGCAGGTTGGCCCCATTCGACGGAGCGGTGATGCCGGCTTTTCGTATTGCACAACGCACAACGTCAGAGACTGCGCTCGACCTTGTCAGTGGCCGGATTGGTGCATTCGACATGAAGAAGATTAGACCACCGACGACGTGCGGCCGGGCTTGATCCAGATAAGCGAGCAAGGCATCACCGGCGTCTTGCGGCAATGGTAATCTCGTTTCCCGGCGCCCCTTGCCACGAACCGACAGCGTCGCTTGTTGCCAATCAATATCGGTGAGACGAAGAGAAAGAATGTCGCCGGCCCGCAAACCCAGTCGCGCCAACAGCAGCAGGATCGCCCGATCACGCACGCCAGTCGCCGTGGTCTGATCGCACGTTGCAATCAACATCTCGACATCTGACGAGCGGATGTATTGCGGCAGCGACGACAGTCGCCACTGCGGAATGATTGGCACAGCCTGATCGAGTCCCGCTCGGCACAAACCCCGCGCGCTGAGGAACCGCAAATATCCTCTCAGCGCCATCGTCATCGTCTTCACATAGGCGAGCGAGACCCGTTTCGTCTCTGCAATGATCACGTCGCGAATGAGCTGGGCATTCCAACTTCGCGACCTGATGCCAAGCGCCGGGAGCAGCCGCATGACCATGCGACCGTGCCGATCTATTGTCAGCTCTGTGACGCCGCGATGCTGTCGCAGCCAGTCCTGGAACTCGACCACCCGCCGGTCGAGCGTCGGAAATGCGAGCTTCGGCTTGCGCCGGACGATCCCGCGCTCGCCGAGAAACTCGACGAACCGGCGCACCCGCCTCACGTACTTCTTGGACACGCCCTTCTCGCGACGGATGCCGGGGCATCGACAGCGATGCCGCGCGAACCGATCGGTGACGCCATCATCGATGTCGGCGACTGCAATCTTGGCCAGCGTCAGCCATTGCGCGAGATGGCGGGCTGCGGCGTCATAGCCGCTCACCGTCAAGCTCGTATGCCCCAACACCGTCAGGTGTCGTGCGAACTCCGTCACCAGCGGGGCGAGATCGCCTGCGTCCATGCAGCGCTGCCCGTGGCAGTGATTCTCACTCGACTTGGCCATTCCTTGTCTCCCTCTCGTTGCCATCAAGGCAGGAAGGGAGGCCTCAGATTATGCGGAGTGAGGAAGAGGGCACTAGGAACTAAACTGTTGATAACGAAGCGGGTCTCGGATTGAGCGGCCGCGCACTCCGCATAATCGTGGGCTCCGCATAATTCCTGAAGTCTACAGGTCGGATCGCAACGTAAATCATGAGGCTGGCGGGCGGCGTCAGCATGAACGTGTCCGTCGAATCGCCAAGAACACATCACTCAACACAGCAAGGCCAGCGTCCCTCGCACCTCAACTCGTGCCCCCTGGAGCTCAACCGTCACAACAGCTGCTTCCGGCGACCCGGTGGGCTCTGCGGCTGCCGGTAGCGCCGATTCCGATACCACCGGCACGAACGACAGCGTGTCGCCGAAGCCGGTAGTACCAACTGGCCCAAACGCGCCCGGCGCCGCCAGTCGTGCACCTGCTGGGGCCGGCACCCATGGCGACGCGCGACATCTGTGACAATCGCGCCTGGCTCGAGGCTTTCCGCGACAATCTGGGCCTTCAAATCATCCGGCCACTGCTTTCGGCCTACTCCAGCATACACTTCGACACGCGGAGACAGCGGTCGTCTTATGTCGTCCGAATGGTCGTCCATTGTGAGCACCCTTGCAGAAGATGACTCTTCTAGCGGCGCTCACAAGACTGCGCACAAACAATCTGAAGGGCCTCAGCACCACGCTTACGTTCTATCGCCCTAGAGATCGGATGCGCATTCGAAAACTGACGCTCGGTAGCGCGAGCGCGATCAACGCGACCGAGGCACGACGGCAAGCCAGAGAGATCCTTGGACAGATCGCAGCGGGCAAAGATCCCGCAGATGAGAGACTTGCCTACCGCGATGGGTCGCTCCGAATAGCGTACGACGCGTTCAAGGCCGAACATCTACCAAAAGTTTCTCGCGAACATGCGAGACACCGTGTAAGAATTTTCGAGCGGCACTTTCTCCCCAAATTGGGGGATAAAGTCCTGAGCAAAATCTCTCGCGCTGAGATCAAAGAGATAATCGATCGCATTGCCAAAAAGCACAAGATTGCCGCTTGCAATGCGCACCGAGGTTTCAGCGCCTTCCTATCGTGGTGTGTCGAGCACGGGCTAATCGAACATCACGTCATGAAGACGAAATGGCGAAACTTGAGCGCATTTTCGAAGAGCGTCCGTGGCGCGTCCAAACCCTTTCAGGGGCAGGCACTTGTACACCCGTGCGTCCGGCGATCATACGATCGTGGCAGCTTTCCTACAGGCACCATGGCGCCTCTGCATGCGCGGTCGCAACTCGGATGAAAGATCTTTCCCTAGGCGTGCGCTCGCTCAAGCTAACCAACTACTTGTAAATATGAATGAACACTCTTACGGAATCCGAATATTTTTCGTTTGAAATGAGCAATCCGTCCAAAATCCTTATCGCCGTGGTGAGAGCCGGCTTCGCAAATTTGAACAGGTCGCTAAGTGGAGTTTCTGCCTGAAGGCGGCGATAATCGCCGTGAACAGGAGAGACGATGAGCAGACGAGCACGCCGGAACCACACACCGGCCTTCAAGGCGAAGGTGGCACTGGCGACCCTCAAGGGTGATCGGACGATAGCCCAACTGGCCGAGCATTTCGACGTCCACCCCAATCAGATCACGGCCTGGAAGTCACAGCTCGAGGGGAGCGCTTCGGAGGTTTTCGGACCGGGAGGCCGAGCGCCGGAGATCCCGGCGATCGATGTGAAGTCGCTGCACGCCAAAATCGGAGAGCTGACGCTGGAGAACGATTTTTTAGAAAGCGCGCTCACCAAGGCGGGATTGCTGAGCGCAAAGCGATGATAGACCGCGAGCACGATCTGTCGATCACCAGGCAAGCGGAAGTTTTGCAGATCAGCCGCGGCAGCGTTTATTACCTGCCGCGGCCGGTGCCGGACGGCGATCTGGCGATGATGCGGCGTCTCGACCGGCTGCATCTGGAGTTTCCCTTCGCCGGTTCGCGGATGTTGAGAGGCCTGCTGGCTGCCGAGGGGTGTAAGATCGGCCGCCGGCATGTCAAGACGCTGATGCGGCGGATGGGGATAGAGGCGCTCTATCGCCGGCCGCGCACCACGAAGCCCGAACCCGGCCACAAGATCTATCCGTATCTGCTGCGCGACCTGGAAATTACGCGACCAAACCACGTCTGGGCCATGGACATCACGTACATCCCGATGGCGCGTGGCTTCGTCTATCTCGCTGTGGTGTTGGACTGGGCGACCCGCCGGGTTCTGTCGTGGCGACTGTCGATCACGATGGAGGCGGCCTTCTGCGTCGAGACGCTCGAGGATGCTCTGGCACGTCACGGCAAGCCGGAGATATTCAACACCGATCAAGGCTCGCAGTTCACCGACACGGACTTTACCGGCCTACTCGCCAGCAACGGCATTGCCATCAGCATGGATGGCAAAGGCGCCTGGCGTGACAACGTGTTCGTTGAGCGATTGTGGCGCAGCGTCAAATACGAGGAGGTATACCTGAGGGCCTACAACAACGTCAGCGAGGCTCGTGCCTCGATCGGCCGATACCTCGATTTCTACAACGGCCGCCGGCCGCACCAGAGCCTTGACGACGTCACACCGGATCAAGCCTACTTCAACCAGCCGCCATTCCGCTTGGCGGTCTAACCCCGGCAGAAGCTCCACTTATCGAGGCGGAGATTCTGTTCAGACAAACGGGACCAGCTCAGTGGGCTCTCTGCATATGCTCATTATCGGTCCCATAATTTTCACCAAGAATTCATTCGATCGGAGATTGGTTATATCCCTGTAAAAGTAGCCGCCGTTGAAAGCATAGTAGCGCTCTATATCGCGGTACCAAAGCGTCTTTTCATCATCTTGTGAAAGCGCGCCAAACGTCCGGTGCGTCGCTGGCGTTGAATAGAGCGCGTCGGCGGGCTCGTTCGGATCAGCGCTAGCGGTACCAAGAAGAGATACTTGAGAGCGATATCCTGCCTCGAGAAGCGAGACACCCGCTGAATATGCTGCAAGCGCTATCTCGACAGGCCCTTCTTTGGCAAGTCGGGCGAGTTCCCCTTCGCGGTCATTTCCCAGCTTAGCGGCGATCTCTACAAAATTCAGCTTGTTCGGGTGTTTAGTGGAGTGAATAGCTTCACAGAAATCGCTCACGGAGTATCTCGTGGGATCCTGCGTCAAGTTGTACTGGAAGGAATAGTTCTTCGGTCGGAATGTGATGACCGGAACATCGGAGTTGCCGGTGCGCCTGAACTCATAGGCCGCGACCACCGCCTTATCAACAAGGACCGGCAACGCAACGCTGATCAGTTGAAACTGCGTCAAGCGAGCGTTGATTGAATTAACTACATCTAGGAGGCTCGACGCGTAAGCCTCCTTCGCAGCAAGTGAAATAAACAACATAGTTGCAAAGTATTTGACCCGGAATTTCACCGCATATCCTCACCTGCTGACGGGCCGGCTTAATTGCTCGCATATCGAAATAAGGGTCAGCCGTAGCTTACATTTAGCGCGCCGGAGATCCAGCCCCGTCCTCGATAATTGACGATAATGCCCCCGATGCGGTCAACGCCATTTCCCCTTACAAACACGCGCAGCGTCACGCAATTCGGTCGATCCGTATCTTTCAACGAGGAAATGATGTGGGTGCCCTCGCCATTAATGGAATCGGTGTGGACTTCCACCCGCCGAACCGAAACTCCCTCGTCAACGCAGAACGTCTGTGAAAATTCACGGGACTGATCCGGTTCCGCAGTGAAAGAGAACTGGAAAGACTTAGTCGAAGCTGACACTGGCGTCGGTGGCGGCGTACAATTCTGGGCATTGTTGACGCCGGTTAAGGACAGCAGGGGCTGAAAATAATCGGAAGGCGTAATCACGGTGAATGAATTTGCAAGTGCTAAACCGCTACTTGCCATACCTATCACTCGGCCAGAAATGTCGAATGCGGGAGCCCCGCTGTCTCCATGATTGAACGGGACTTGTGTATTGAGTCGGCCGCCTGGTCCGAAGTGATTTCGTATGGTCCCCTGGCTTGAGCCTAAGTCACTTCCAGTGCCATAGCCCAAGACAAGCACTTTCGCGTCATCTGGAACGCCCGAGGACGAAGCGATCGCAAGTGGCGCCCAAGGGCGTGAGGGTGGTAGCTGAAACAGGGCTACGTCGAGGTCCGCGTCAGACTTGACCAAATCTAATTGAAAGCGCTGACTGTCACGCGGACCTGGAGACGCGTAGTATGCTTGCTCCTGAGAAGAAGTGACGCTTTGAACAACGTGGGCTGCCGTTAGAAAATACCCTCGGCACGCAACCACGAAACCTGTTGCGCTGTCGGCAACATGCTCGCCGGTGCCGTCGCGGTTACGAACTACCCGCTGGACAAAGAGAATGGAATCCTGCGCTTTGGATCTAATGCCAACAAAATCTTGCGCTCTTGATGTTTCTGCGGTGACCGCTACCGCTATCAAGAGCAGAATCGCAGCCGGCCTCAGCAGGTAAGAAGCCATAGTCATCCTCAACGATACGCATAGGGGCCGGGATCGTAGAGTCTATCAACAACTGGCAAGTACAGCATCTGTTTCGGTGAGAACCAAAACCCTCGTTGAGGGTTGGGATCTCCATCGAGCGCAAATCCAAGGCTTCGAAAAACCGATAGCCAAGCCAGTTTCGAGCAATAGAAACCGCTGTCGTCGTTCAAATTAAAGTTCCAAAAGTTGTATGGTCGGCCGACGTACTTTGCGGCTTCCGTACTGATCCGGGCTCGATCTTCTGCCGAACGGTCGCGCAGTCTGCCCAGCCAAACGACCTCGCCTTGGCGTCCAGCCAGCCAACTTTCGTAAGAATGACGAACAACGCCCGCGCCCCAAATAGCTTCTACCACCTCAGGCTTACGATCGCTCGTTATGTTTACGATGGCGACGTGGCCAACATAGACACCCCCCCCTGATGAGTACACGCCGGGCGTTCCTGGCCGTTGATCAGCTTCGTAACGCGCAAGAAACTCGCGGTAGTCGAGATCCTTTATCTGGGCCAATTGACTCGCGGAGAGACCCGATGATTCCGTGGCAGCTTGCTCAAGAAATTGCTGCTTTTCCTTTTGCCAAATTGCAGCGTCGTGCTCGGGGCCGGCATTTGCCTGCTGGCTGTACGGAACGAATTCGCCGGGCTTTTTCGGCCACAAAAAATCCCCCGAATTGAAGAGCTCGGTGCGAGGCAGAGGAGGCGATTGCTGAATGATCTGGGAGCGGACCCCTTCGCTGCCAAGCGCGGTCAGCAGCAGGCCCGAAGCGAAACTGCGCCGTGAAAATGCGCGCACATCTCCCTCCTATTGTGATCGCTTGCATCAGCGTAGCGGAATATCCCGCATAAATGCGGTTTTTTCAATTACCTACGGACTTCAGAATGACCGTTCACAAAGTTTCGACGCGAAAGTATTCAACCCTACGCCCCACCGTTGTGTCAAGCGGGTGGTTCTGTCACTTAAGGCGCCGCCGTCGCCTCAAGTGGGCCGTACAATAGAACTGACCGAATAATGGGTAAGCTGCTCCCCATTCTTGCGACATTTGCGCCTAGATTACTTGGTTTGCAGGGTGCGCGCACTGAACGGCGAACTCGGGACGCCCTAGATCATGAGTTTCATATAGGTGTGGTAGAGAGCTGGCCCCGCAAATTTGAACAGGAGGATAAGTGGAGTTTCTGCCTGACGGCGGCGATAATCGCCGCGAACAGGAGAGACCATGAGCAGACGACCGCGCCGGAACCACACGCCGGCTTTCAAGGCCAAGGTGGCACTCGCTGCCGTGAAGGGTGACCGAACGATAGCTCAACTGGCTGAGCAATTTGACGTCCATCCCAATCAGATTATGGCGTGGAAGGCGCAGCTCGAGGGAGGAGCTTCCGAGGTTTTCGGATCTGGAAGTGTGACGGCCGCCGTGCCGGCTGTGGACGTAAAGTCGCTGCACGCCAAGATCGGGGAGCTGACGCTGGAGAACGATTCCTAAGAAACGGCAGCACCAGCTTTCGGCTCCACGGGCTGGAGAACAAACCCGAATGCCTTGGCACGCCGATGCAGA
>NZ_JADPIS010000135.1:0-556 GCF_023073025.1 Bradyrhizobium sp. 76 | reverse complement strand
CCCAGTCATCGATGCCCACAACAAGCAATGGATCTGTCGGCATCGCCGTCCGCCGGCGGACCACCCGCAGCAAGGTATCGTTGCTGACGGGCAGCATGAGCCGCTTGGCGAAGCTTGCCGCCGGCCGGCCGCCGAGCGCCAACCCCAAGTGATGGACGATGTATTCCAACCGTGCCGTCCGGCGCCGTCGAAGCGGGACGATGTCTTCTCCAAACCGCTCCGCGAAGATCCGCCGGCGGCAATGCGGCACCTCACATGTGAAGCGCCGCGTGAGCAATCGGAGGCGCACCCTTCTGCCCGCTGACGGCAAATCAGCCACGTGCCGGATGTATCGGCTATGGATTCGGCGCGACGCTGTCGCGCACAAAGGGCATTGGGCCTCCGCAGCCTCTGACCGAACAGCCAGAATAACCGAATCCATTGAGTCACTTACACCATCAAACACCAAACCACTCGGTACTAGCGATGAGATTTGAAAGCCCGTCCGCATGGCGCTGATTCTCCGTTTGAGAACCACAGTCGCCCGGCAAACTTCATCGGAAATGAGTCAGACCCC
>NZ_JADPIS010000066.1:0-14209 GCF_023073025.1 Bradyrhizobium sp. 76 | reverse complement strand
TGCCGAACCAGTGTATTGCCGCGCCACTCCGCACGAGGCCTTACCCTGCTTGAGAAAGCCGGTCTCGTCGATCACCAGCACCGCATCGTCATCCGCCAAATGCTCGATGACATAGTCGCGCACGATATCGCGCAGGGCATCAGCGTCCCAATCCCCGCGACCCAGGATCGCCTGCTGACGCCATGGGCCAGGATCGCCAGCCGCCTCCGCGCGCATCCAGCCGGTCTTGCGCTGCTCATCTCCGAGCAGACCTTCCAGGAACAAGCCTGCATTCGTCGCAACACGCTCTTGCGTGAACAACGGACGTATCCGCTGCTTGATCTCTCGAAGCGACGCCGCCCACAACGCAAGCGTCTCCTCAACCGACGCGGCCCGCGTCCACGACATTCGAATCATGGTTGCCCATGGATTCAGAAGTCTGCAAACAAAGCAACTGTAATGCTAGCCTTGGCAATTGATTGAGATGACCGCCACTGGCACTGCATAGCGCCTTCCCGCCTTCGAGATCCAGCATAAATCTGGCCACGCTGCACCTGATGGGCGCGCTCTCTTACCGCCGTGTAGTCATGAAACGCGATCGTTATCTTTTGCTGGATTATCAAGATGGATCATCTTTTGCTCGCCAATCGCTCACCTGAACGGAAGTCTCATGATGCAAACTCGACAGAAACGTTGCGAGGCTTGCCTTGCCCGACTGTGACTTTCGAAGAATAGGACTTCATCGAGAAGGATGCTGTAATGAGCGAATTAGCAGGGCTTCGAATGCTGGATGAGGAGAGGCATTTTCGCTTACATAAGATCGCCAAGCGTCGGCGGAACGCGATGGAGTCACGTCCGAGCGGCTTAGATTGGCGACGTCGAGTGCTTCGCATTAAGGGGGAATGCAGACCGAACGCCGATGCTCCTTCGCGCCTTTGTGACGCGGGATTCAATTCAGATGGAGCCTATATGCATCCTGAGTGGGACCGGGGTGCGGCATGGCCGATCTAGCCGACAAACGTCCTGTCGCAATCCGCGCTGTGCTTCCGTTCGTTTTCCGCCACTGGCTGCTTCAGCCCTACCGCGCCGCCGTTGTGCTGGTTGGATTCCTCGGCGCAACGGCGGCCGACCTGTTCATGCCAGTCTACTCTGGCCATCTCGTCGACGCATTTACCTCGGGCCCTTACAAGGAGGCGGCGCGACATTCCGCGCTGGCGGCCTTCGGCGGCATCGTCGTGCTCGGCCTGGTTTCGGTGATTCTGCGCTTCATAGGTCTGCGGGCAATCGTTCCGTTTACGCTTCAGACGATGTCGCACGTGGCCCGTGAGATGTTCATGCGCATCCAGCGGCTCTCGACCGATTGGCACGCCAACTCTTTCGCCGGTTCGAGCATGCGGAAGATCACGCGCGGCATGTGGGCCCTTGACCTACTCAACAATACCATCCTGATGTCCCTGTTGCCATCCTTGACGGTACTGATTGGTTCGATGATCCTGCTCGGGCTACATTGGTCTGTGCTTGGTGGCGTAATCGCGATCGGGTCGGCATTGTTTGCCGCAATGACGTTGATATTCTCGGTCCGCTATATCGGGCCTGCCGCACGTGTCTCGAACGCGTGGGACACCAAGATCGGCGGCACGCTAGCCGATGCTCTAACTTGCAATGCGGTGGTGAAATCTTTCGGCGCGGAAGCGGGGGAGGATGCTCGGCTCGCCCGAATCATCGACCGCGGGCGCATGCGGCTGCGGCGAACGTGGCTGCGCTACAATTGCGCTGTCATGTATCAGCACTCGCTTCTTTTTGTGCCTGCGGGCGTCAGTGATCGGTGGCGCGGTGCTGCTGTAGATGGCGGGGCTCGCCTCGCCGGGGGACGTCATCTATGTGCTGACCAGCTACTACGTTATTCACGCGTATCTGCGCGAGGTCGGCTCCAGCGCTCAGTCGACGACATGGAAGAGGTAGTCGCAATACATAAGGAGCCGATCGGGATTGCCGATGTGCCGGACGCAAGGCCGCTCGCCATTGATGGCGGTGAGATCGTATTCGACAACGTCACTTTCCAGTATGGCGGCAACGGGGGGGCCTCTCTATGATAAAGCTCGACATAAGCGCCGGCGAGCGAGTTGCTCTTGTCGGTCGCTCGGGCTCGCGGCAAAACGACCTTCGTCAAGCTCGTTCAGCGGCTTTACGACGTCTCGGCCCGGGGCCGATATGGCGGCGATAGAGCGGGCGGCGCGGCTTGCCAATGCGCACGAGTTCATCCTGCGCCTGCGTAGGGGGATATGGTACGCTGGTCGGTGAGCGGCGCGTCAAGCTCTCAGGCGGTGAGCGGCAACGCGTGGCGCTGGCGCACACGTTTCAAGCAGATGCGCCGGTCCTTATTCTGGACGAGGCGACCTCAAGCCTCGACCCGGAATCGGAGGCCCTCATCCAAGAAGCGATGGAGCGGCTTATGAAGGGCCGCACCTCGATTGTGATCGCGCACCGGTTGTCGACAGTGCGCTTCCTCGACCGCATTCTCGTGTTTGATGGCGGCATCGTCGCCGAGCAGGGCACCCATGCTGCACTGACTAAGCGGCCCGGCGGAATCTATCGGCGGCTGCTCGAGAGCCAAGCAGGCTAGCTAGTAAGGACGGCAGGACCTTCGGTCGTTGAGCCGCAAGGGGAAATTGAAGGTTACGTCAAACGAAGAGGCCCGGCCAGGAAGCCGCGACCCGGCTGAAGTTGAACAGATGGGTAACGTTGACAGAAATGCACATCGCTAGCTGGCGAGTAGGTGCTCTCAACTTCCGCGAGTCATCAAACGACGGCCATTAAGCGCCGGGGGCTGGCGCTTGGGCGAGTTGCTCCTTGCGCGGCTGAATTCGACGGCCGGCACGGGTGAGATCCTTCAAAATACCCGTTCTGCGCCGAATCTCACCGTCAATATACGATGCATTGCATCAATCAATGTAGAGAAGTGGCTACAGTGCAAAGGAGGCGCACGTTGATTTCGAGTGCGTACTTCGGCACACAAGGCATTGTGCCGCTGTGACGTTCTCATCCCAGAATGCCGCAGTGGAATCGACCTCAGTCGATTGGGCAAGCCGGTGACGCGCTATGTGCTGATCTCGTTCGTCGTATTCTTCCTCCTGCGGCGAACACAGTCTGGCCGCCCGTTTGGTAAGAACTCAACTGCCCGGTGGCGCTTGTAGCACTTGCCAATGATGAACCCTGAGACCACATCGAGCGCCGCAAACGGCGAGGTCGTACCATGCCGCCCATAGCGTACGACGCTCCGGTATACTGGGCATCATAAGAAAGACCGGCTGCTCGCGATCGAGCACCTGATCGTGGCTTTTCTCATCGGCGCTGAGGACAGCGTTCGGTTCGGCTGGCGTAGGTAAAGACCGATGATTTGCGTACGTTATCGACAACAGCGGATCCCTCGACAGCGAAAGTGTGGCTACGGTGCGGCTGCAAGCCGAACGCCGCGCACATTCGGCGGATCGCGTGCATGGAAAAGAGGTAGTTCCGGAGCCATCGAGCGGATCGACCAGTGCGTCGCGTGGGCTGGCATCGTCGGCAATCTTCGCTCTATCGCCGCGGCATCCGTCGTTGAGGCGCGAGGGCGGCCAGGGGGGCTTGGTCAAGCGGGCCGTTACAGCGATCCTCGAAAATCGCCGGCACCCTTCCCCAACGATCTATTCATGAAGGCGGAGTTCGGCAGCCACGGACTTGCTTTGTAGTCATCCGCACACCGCAGATCGCGCGGCACCGCTCAGATGCGAGCGGGCAAACACGATGATGGCGAATTTTCGTTCCAGCAGGACCGCTCCTCCCCACTCAGTGCCAACGGCGCGATTGGCCGGCCTCCTCCCAAACCTGCATTCGCCACAAGTGCTCTCCTTGAAAGGTGAGCTGCTGCCGGTTTGATGGACACCGAGATGAGGTGTTTCATGAAGCCGGAAGTGGGCGATGAAGAGACGGAAGTTCAGTCGCGAGTTTAAGATCGAGGCGGTCAAGCTGGTTAGGGAGCGTGGAGTGTCGGTGGCGCAGGCCGGGCGCGACCTGGATGTTCATGAGAAAGTTCTGCGCAGATGGGTGAAAGAGTTCGGCTCCGATCCGGTGCAGGCCTTGCCCGCCCACGGGCAGATGAAGCCGGAGCAGCAGGAGGTCGAGCGGCTGCGCCGTGAGGTCGCCAAGCTGAAGGCCGAGCGGGATATCCTAAAAAAATTGTCGAGCGTTGTGGCGCGCCTGCGCGGGGCTAAAACAGCCTTGTGGTATCTTCTTGGCTGGGAGGGTAGCGGCCGTCAGCTTATTGGAGGCAGAATCCCCGTTAAAAAACGTGGTCCATGGGTGCATGCGGACTTGGGAGTGGTGACGCTGCTCCGGCGGCGATCCCGATTAGGAAGATGACGATTGGCATAACCCTGACCCTCCTGCCCATTTTTAAATGGAGGACCTGCTTATGCCCAAGATGACGACCGGTGACCGCCCGGAGTTGAAGCCGGTCAATGTCGGCGCGGCCGCCATCGACATCGGATCAAAGATGCACATGGCTGCGGTGAACCCACCCTGCACTGATACGCCAGTGCGCACCTTCGGCACATTCACAGAAGACCTGCATCATCTGGCGGACTGGTTTAAGGCGTGCGGCGTGACGAGTGTCGCGGATGGAATCCACCGGCGTCTATTGGATCCCGGTTTACGAGATCCTGGAGCAGCGCGGGTTTGAGGTCATTCTGGTCACCGCTCGCTACGCAAAGAACGTGCCCGGGCGCAAAAGCGATGTCAGCGATGCCGCATGGTTGCGCCAGCTTCATTCCTATGGCCTGTTACGCGGCAGCTTCCGACCTGATGCCGAGATTGCAACCCTGCGCGCCTATCTGCGCCAGCGCGAGCGGTTGGTGGAATATGCCGCTGCCCATATCCAACATATGCAGAAGGCCCTGATGGAGATGAACCTGCAGCTCCATCACGTGGTTTCGGATATCACGGGCGCGACCGGCATGCGGATCATCCGAGCTATTGTTGCGGGCGAGCGCAATCCCGACGTGTTGGCAACCTACCGGGACGTACGCTGCCATTCTTCCATGGAGACGATCCGCGCCGCACTGGTGGGCAACAACCGACATGAACATGTCTTCGCCCTGACCCAATCGCTGGAACTCTACGATATCTACCAGGCGAAGATGCTGGACTGCGATCGCAAGCTCGAAGTCTTGATTGCTGCGTTGGGCAACAGAGGGACAAAACCGGGCAGAAAGCTATCCAGGCCACGCGTAAAGACCAAGCAGGTCAACACACCCACGTTCGATGTCAGGACCGCGCTGTATGGTGTGCTCGGCGTCGATCTCACCGAGATCCATGGATTGGGTCCGTCGCTCGCCTTGAAGCTTATCGGCGAGTGCGGCACAGATCTGAGGGCATGGCCGACCGCCAAGCACTTCGCCTCCTGGCTCTGCCTCGCACCGGGCAACAAGATCTCCGGCGGCAAGGTGCTGTCTTCGCCTGCGCGACGATCCTCCACTCGGGCAGCTGCGCTGTTGCGGTTGGCGGCCACCACAGTCGGTCGAAGTGATACAGCGCTGGGAGCATTCTATCGTCGGCTGTCCTCACGGGCAGGTAAGTCGAAGGCGGTGACAGCGACCGCCCGCAAGATTGCGGTCTTATTCTACAACACGCTCCGGCACGGCATGAGCTACAAGGATCCCGGTGCTGACCAATATGAGCAACAATATCGCAGCCGCATCGTCGCCAACCTTCAGCGGAGGGCCAAATCGCTAGGCTTCGTGTTGCAGGCCATTCCGGAGGACGCCAATCGGCGGCATACCCGTCGTTCTCGACAAGTAAATGGCTGACGCTGAAAAACGTCTTGTTCGCTTTTACGAACTGGGACTTCTCGCTCCTGATGGGCGCGATCTACTTCCTGCTCTCCGTCCTCATCTCGCTGCGTGATCGTCCCGACGTCTACGCGTTAATTGCTGCGGTTTTCGGGGCGTCCTTGATCGGGTACACGATCAAGCAGGAGGACTCGACCAGGTTCAAGATCTGGTTCTCGAGGCCATCCATGCGGCTGCTCATGTCGTCGTCCTCATCTGCGCCGCGCGATATGCGATCGCATTCAACAATGAGAATTTCGCTTGGAGCGGAGAGTGGTGGGAGGTGTGGAAGTGGTTCGGCCTTCTCGCCACCGAGATGGTACCGGTCGGCTTTCTGATCGGGAGCACGCTGTTCGGTTTGAATATGCTCATCACCTGCCTATTTTTTAGGATGAACAGGAATGATGCATTCAGTTCGCTTCGTATCGGCGCTTACAATAGCTTCCTGCGCTTTCGACTGACGGAACACGGTTTTGATATGTTTGTTGTTGGGCTTGAGAGCGTGCCGCGGCGGGACGACTGGGTTGCCAATCCCAAACACGACAAAAGGAAGCCCAATCAGAGGTCCCGGTGTCTATTCCGAAGGTTGAACTCAAACCGCACCTCATCGAAAAGGTTGAGGTCAGATTTCGGCCAAAGGAGCCTGCCTCGACCGTTTAGGTTAGCAGGCTGTTGAAGAACTCAGCCGCGTTCGCAAACGACGGCTGAATCCTCGCCATTGGCCGAGAGCCCGGCGGCAGTGCCGATCACAGCCCATCGGTGGCCATAGGTCGGATCATTCTCGTCGTGCGCTTCCCATGTGAGCTCCGCGCACGCCGCTCCGTCGCAGGTGCCGTAGCGCACGTCTAGGGCTCTCGAGAGCCGCAAAGGCGATTTCGCCATCGAACTTGCCCTGGAGGATGAGATGCGCCTCCTCGACAAGATCGAGGAAGCCGCTGTTCCCGTTGTCCATCTCGAATGCGCCAAAAAGCGCGTGCAGCAGCATCGCCCGCGGCAGCTTCTCGGGCGGGGTCGACGGCCGTCCAATCGGCAAATAGAGCGCGGCAAACTCCGTTTCAACGCAGCCAGCAGTTCGTTCACGATCGTCTGGCGCAGCGGAGATCACGTCGCACCCGCGCCGCCAGGTCAACGTAGCTGAACAGCGCGCCCGTTCGATTGTCGCCGCCGCGCACGCATCATCTCCAAATCTCGTCGGAGCCAGTGAATCATGGTCGCCGGGCAGCTCTCCTTCTTCGGCGTCGGAACAAATTTGCCGCTGCAGCCGGTTGGCCTCAAGCTGCGTTCAGCGGTCGCGGCGGCTTCACACGCGATTCCAGTGGAACAGATAGAGCAAAAACAATCAGCACGAAGGCGCGACAGCCCGGCGGTGCAACGACAATGCCCGAGCACGAGCCCAAAACTGCGCGAAGTTGATGCCTGTGAGCGTCAGCGACTACGCCTCGCCCGTAACCTGCTCGCTGACAGCGAATTGTCAGGCGGGCCATCAGCTCTGTGCGGCTGAGACTGGAAAGCACGCGCACTTTGCGGCGCGACGTCGCTGACTGCACTCGAGTGGCTGGGTTGCACTACGGCGAGTGTCTTTGCTTCCACTCTGCGCTTGCGCCCTCGGCCTCAACAAAGCTGCAGCCCTTTCGCTCGACGACACGAGCGATCGAGATTTTCGCGGCGCCGGACAGTCAGCTCGAACTGCTCTATCTCCCCGGTTCGAGCGCGCCGTCGCGCGATCCGGGCCTGAGCGATCATGTAGATCTGCGCGGTATCGAGGACCATTGGCGCGTGATGGGTGCGTTCAACCGGATCGAGACCATCTCCTTGTCGAGGGCTGCAACTGCAAGCCCCACCCATGCGCCAGACCCGCATCAATCTTCTGACGGGACCTCGATCGGAACAGTAAAGCCTACCTTTACGCGGTCCATTACAACCATCGTCTTGAAACTCTTAATATCTAAGTTCTCATAGAAGAATCGCCGGGTGAACTGCTCATAATCTTCCATGGTACGTGCGGTAATGTATAGGATGAAGTCAGCATCGCCGGTAACGTAAAATCCACTGACGACCTCATTTGACGACTTGATGGCCTTCTTGAACTTATCGATTATGTCCGAGCGCTCCCGCTCAAGGCTCACCAGCACCAGCATTTGAATAGGTCTTCCGACCGCTTTCGCCGAAACGATCGAGATGTCGGCCTCTACAATACCTCCCGAACGAAGCCTCTTCACTCGTCGTTGACACGCCGTGGCAGAAAGACCCACCATTTCGCCGATTGCCTCGGAAGTTAGGCGGTTATTTTTTTGGATGATCTCTAGGATGCGGGCATCTATTCGGTCGTATCGCATACGAGGGCCTCCCTCCAGTCTCTGGTATCGTCGCAAAAAGTCTGTGCGTTGCAGGAGATCGTTCTAACAAGCGGGAAAACGTCCCCCAAACGCGCTTGGGAGATCGGTATCTTGATTGCGTGAGATTTGGAAGAAGACATTTAATGCACTTAATTCCATTTTGGTATGGAGCTCTTCCAAATTGGTATTGGCCTTCAGAGCCGGCTCGTCCACAATCGTCGCGTGGCATGATTTAGTCAAAGGGAGGGGCAGAGAATTCCCTTCGCGGCATCAAAGCTCCCCATCCTGCTTCCGACGAGAGGCTAACAGCTTGCGACGTTTGTAGAAATCGAGAACCCCTCGTCTTGTCTCGATGTGCAAAGCCAACGAGCTTAAGGATGCATGGGCGCTGGCCTCCTTTTATCGTCGCATTGCCGAGCGGACAGGCGAAAAGTCCAAGCCCTTCACTATCGCTGGAATCAGAATGTTTGCAGCCTGAGATGTGCTATGGCGGCCGACCAAGCATACTCGGCTCAGGTCTTGCTCAGCCCGCCCGAGCAGCGCGAGACGCCTTGTCAAATCGATAGCTGCCAAATGCGCTATTGGAGAGTTTAAACGGGGTACAGAGCGGACGAACAAGAGCGCCACGACGTCGTCCGCGCATTCTGAACGATCGTTCGCAAGCGTACAAATGTACGTGCGCGCTCTGAATCGCACGCGGCCTGGAGTGCGCTGCGCTACTCTGATGATCGATCGTTGCTACGAAGCTAATGGCACATACATTCACGCCGATCCCCGGGCAGAACGAGGTATATAGCTTCGGTTCGGCGCTCGACTGCGAAGCTTCGGCGCGTTTGCGGACTCGACAGTGCGCTGCGCCAAGTGTCCACTTTTTCCTGTCTGCCAGGGAGAGGAACCAGTGGGCCTTGAGACATTCGGCCCGGAAGCGGCCGTTGAAGGCCTCGATGAAGCATTGTCGGTCGGCTTGCCGGGCCGCGAGAAGTCCAGTTGGACGCCGCGCTGGTAGGCCTACACGTCAAGATCGCGATGCGAACTCGCTGCCTTGATCGACGCGGATCGTTGCCGGGAATCCCACTTCCTTGCAGGCCCCTTCCAGTACTTCCACGACGTCGCTGCTGCGGAAGGTGAACCGCGGCGCCAGCGGCGGTGAGAAGCGCGAGAAAATCGACGATCGTGAGCACGCGCAGCTTACGTCCCGTTGCCAACTGATCTAAACAAAATCCAGCGCCCACGTCCCGTTCGTCGTGTCGCCGGCCGGCGATCATCGCGTAGCTTGGCCTTGACCCGGCGCTTCGCCGTTTTGTTGCGCAATTGCAGACCGCCCAACCCGCGATCGACATGCCGCGTCCTGATCCGATGTTCGAGCGCAGCCTCGCCGGAGCGGCGCGATTTGTAATGGTAGGTCGATCTGTCGAACCCGAGCGCCGCACAGATCCGGCGGATCGAGACCTGCCACCCGCTGCGGACTTCGTCGACCAGCTTGCGCTTCCGGCCAGGCTTCATAGCTTCGGCGGATCACATCCTGCAGCATTTCCTTGTCGAGCGACAGATCGGCGGCTAGCTTCTTCAGCTTGACGTTCTCGTCCTCGAGCTGCTTTAGCGGCCGCATCTCGGTCGGCAGTAGCCCGTCATACTTCTTCTTCCAATTGAAGTAGGTCGCTGGCTGATGCTGGCCCTACGGCAGATCTCCGCCACCGCAACGTCGTCGCTGCCCTGCTTCGGGATGAACGCCTTCTGGGCGTCCGAAAACTTCGAGGCCTTCCTCGTTCGTCGCTCCACCACAGCCGGGAACCCGTAATCCGGGTTCAAACAAAGCTGGGGCACCAGAATCCTCATTCGCTTTGTTAGCCCGTCGCATTGGGTTTGTAGACCTGACCGAACCGATTACCGAGGAAGTCTGCTAATGCGATTTCCTCCTGTCGCACAAACCCCCTCATCGTTAGCCTTTCCTGCGCCAGAAGGTCGAAGATGGTGACAACGCTTGCGGCTGTGGTGATCTGGATGGCACTTGCGTTTATCCCTGCAATCATTCCTGCATAGACCTTGTTTGCATAGGTTTCCTGCAGATATTGTCCATTCCGCCAGCCGCAGACGGTGACGAAGATGACGACCACATCCTGCATGGTCGCGGGTAGCGCGCTCTCCAACAGACCCTTCAGAACATCCCGGCGATTCTTCAGATTCAGGTCATTGAGCAACGCCTTAATGATCGCCTGATGGCCAGGATAACGGATGGTGCGGTAGTTCATGGTGCGCACCTTGCCCTCCAGTGTCCTTGCCAGTGTGCCAAGACCGCCGGACGTATTGAAAGCTTCATAGGTTACGCCATCGAGCGAAAGTTCCTCCCGCTCCTCCATTGCCGGAACACTTACCAGTTTGCCTTCGACGATGGCTTCGCAGGGTTCGATATATTCGTTGATCAGGCCGTCGGTGCTCCAGGTCAGGTTGTAGTTGAGTGCGTTGGAGGGATATCGGGGTAGCGCGCCGACGCGCATGCGGATGCTGTCGACCGCATCGAAATGGCTCGCCAAATCCTGGGCGACAATCGAAATGAACCCGGGCGCTAGACCGCATTGCGGGATAAATGCGCGCTCGGCATTTTGGGCCAGAGACTCTAGCTTCTTTGTGGTAGCGACATCCTCGGTCAGGTCGAGATAATGCGTGTCTGCCTCCAGTGCCGCCTCGGCGATCTGTCCGGTCAGATGGTAGGGCGCGGCCGAAAGCACGGCGAATTTTCCATTAAGCGCGCTCACCAGAGTTGTGTGGTTCACAGCGTCAAGGATCACAGTGGAGATCGTGGAATGGCGATTGATCTTGGCGAGCTGCTCGCCACTAAGGTCGGCGACTGTCACTTTGTAATCGCCGGTTTCTGCCAGCATTAATGCAATCGCGCGCCCTATTCTTCCTGCCCCAATGACCATGACGTTTTTCATGTTTGTGTCCCTCCTTGCGGCTTGAAATTACTGGCTCCACACGCAAAGCAAATTGCTTGCCACCGCATGCGCCGCCGTTCGTTGGCATAAATACAGAAGAAACACGCGACCGTATTTTGATCCTTCATGAGCCGTGTCGGGTAGCTGACATGGGTCCGAGGGCCAACGAGTCGCGATTTCGAAAAAGTGAGCATCGCCAACCCGCGTGCGCTGGCATGCAATTTGCTGCTAGTAATCGCCACAGCAAATCGGGGGAGCCACGATCAGTATCATGGTTAGCATAGTAAATACTGTCGATAGCTCGACTTCAACTGCGGCGTACCCGGCAGAATCAGGCCCGTGCGATGAGCTTCAAACGGCGTCGCTCAATCGACAACATCCCCTCCGCAAGCCCCAAATTTACGGAGCCAGCAGGATAAGCTCCTCCGAAAATTTTGATGCGATCACAATTCATCAGAGTTCATCTAATGGCAGGAGTAGGAGACGAAGAGTATGCGTTTCCTGACATCAAAAGTTCCGTTGCTGCTCCTCTTACTCACATTCGGCGGCCATTCGCTTCCGACCCTTGCACAAGAGAAGGACTCTCTTCTAAATTGGGCGCATAGAGTTGGTCAGGCCAAGGTGGCGCTCGGCTCCGTGCCTCCTTGGATGATCGTGTCTCCGAGCGGAGAGGCGAGCGGTTATGCGGTCGAAGTGATGAGCCTGGCACTCAAGGGCATGGGCGTGCGCGAGATTACGCCTGTGCTTACGCCATGGGATGCTATGATCCCCGGACTGCTGGCCCACCATTTCGGCTTGATCGGGGCCGGCCTTGTAATCACTGAAGCCCGCTGCAGAGTAGTTGTATTTTCGGCGCCCATCATCGCAATGCAGGACGCGCTGTATGTCGTCACAGGAAACCCGAAACATTTGACGGGTTTTAGGCAGATTGCAGACTAGCGTTGAAATCAAGCTCGCTGTGATTACAGGGTCATCTCAGGAAGCATATGCGGTGAAGCAAGGAATCGCGCGCGAGCGACTTGTGCGGGTCCCTGACATTCAGGCTGGCGTCGCGACAGTAACGAGCGGTCGGGCGGATGCACTTGTAGTCGGTCAGTTCAGTATACCTAATGCGGAGCAGAAAGGCGTCGAAGGCGTGGTTGACAAAGAGGCCCCGATGAACGGGATTGCCGCGGCATTCCGCAAAGAAGACATACATTTTCGGGACGCATTTAACGAGCAGCTCAGCTTGTTGCGTAGGGACGGTAACATGCAACAGTTATACTTCGCGAAGTATCGAATCTCCAATTGGGATACGCTCGCCAAGTTCACAGAGGCAAGTGACATCGAACCAAGTTGCGATTAAGGAGCAACTACAGTGAAAGCTGTGTTGGAGTACTGGCCCTCGCTCGTGCAGGGCCTGTGGGTCACGGTGTGGGTATCAGTCTGTACCATCCTGTTTGCAGCGCTTGGTGCGATCGTCCTCGGCGCGCTCAGGCTCTCAAGCGGCGCGCGCGCGATTCGGGCGGCGTCGGTTGTCTTCATCGAGTTCATTCGGGGCCCCTCGGGTCTGGTTCTTCTGTTCTGGGTATTCTACGTGCTGCCGCTTCTGCCGGGCATGCCGCAATTGAGCCCCCTCGCGGCGGCGATCCTCGTGTTATCGCTCGACGGAGCGGTATACGGGGCTGAAATCGTGCGGGCTGGCATTGAGGCTGTGCATCGGGGGCAGCGCGATGCCTGTCATGCGCTTGGGCTGAACAAAATCCAGAGTCTCAGAAAGGTAATATTGCCGCAGGCGCTTTCGCAGGTCGTGCCCGCGTTCGGGAGCCTGGCGAGAGACATGGTCAAGTGGACTTCGATCGTGAGCTTCGTCGGCGTGCAGGATGTTCTCTATGTTGCGAACAACATTCGCAGCCAAACGTTCGACACGGTCACTGTCTTTTGCATGCTTGGTGCGATTTATTGGATCCTGTGCCTTCTTTGTGCTGCTGCTTTTCGCGCTCTTGAGCACTTTCTTCCCCTGAACCGCGCGCTCCGAGCGGCGCGCGTGGCGGCGCAGGTCGCGCCCAATGCCCGTGCGCTTGCCGGAGCTGCCCAATGACTTGGGATTGGAACTATACCTTTGAGATCCTGCCGCGCCTCATGCTGGGCGTTTGGTACACTGTGCTGGTGACGATTGCGAGTTCGGCGATTGCGCTAACGGCCGGTCTCCTGCTTGCGATCTTGGAGACTGCGAGTACCAGAGTCGGTCGTGCATTCGTCCGCTTTCTGCTTGAACTCTTCCGGGGGGTGCCCATCCTGGTCATGCTCTACTTCGCCTTTTATGTGTTACCAGAATTCGGCGTGACGCTTCCGGCACTGCCAATTGGAATCGGCGTATTGGGTATTGTCTATGCCGCATTCTGCTCGGAAGTGTACCGAGGCAGCCTGATCACAATCCCTCCTGCCATGCGCGATGCGTGTGTGGCGCTCAATTTGAGTTCGTATATCACATGGCGACGTGTGCTTGGTCCGCTAATGATCAAGCGGGCTATTCCTGCCCTTCTTAACTACGTGCTCGCTCTCTTCAGGACATCCGCCTACCTGTTTGCGCTCGGCGTGCCGGTGCTGCTGGGCGAGGCTCAGGTCGCCGGTTATGAAAACTTCCGTTACCTCGAGCCCTTCACGGTTGCTGGCGTCATTTACATCGCCATGAACTTGCCGTTCCTTTATCTCCTCTCCCGCTTCAAGGACAAGCATGTCTAGCAGCATGGAATTTGGCCAGGCCGGCCCCTTCGTACGCCCGACCAACACGGCCTCCAGCACGATGGAGGCGCATGCATCCGCTACCAACTCGCGACAGGCTATGTGGTCCATCGAATTCGAAAAAATCTCAAAATCGTTCGGCACTCACCGCGTGCTGATCGATCTTGACCTGCAAGTGCGGCCCGGCGAAAAGGTGGCGCTGATCGGCCCGAGCGGTTCAGGAAAGACGACCGTGCTGCGCCTGGCGATGACTCTTGAGAAGCCCACTGGCGGAGATATCAAGATTTTTGGCCAAAGCATCTTTTTCGACGCGGCTGGCAAACCGCTCCCGCGCGCGAAGGAGGCCCGAATCCGCCGTCGATGCGGCATGGTC
>NZ_JADPIS010000035.1:0-762512 GCF_023073025.1 Bradyrhizobium sp. 76 | reverse complement strand
GCGGGAGAAGGTCAAGCTCGTCACCGTGGACCGGCGCGAGGTCGATCTGTGCAATCAGGCCGCGGTGTTCGACTGGTTCGCGAAGACGCGGCCGCAGGTGATCTTCCTCGCCGCGGCAAAGGTCGGCGGCATCGTCGCCAATAACACGCTGCGTGCCGAGTTCATCTACGACAACATCTCGATCGCGGCTAACGTGATCCAGGCCGCCCATCGAAACGGCGCCGAGAAGCTGATGTTTTTGGGCTCGTCCTGCATCTACCCAAAGGACGCCGCGCAGCCCTTGCGCGAGGACTCCGTGCTCACAGGTCCGCTAGAGCCGACCAACGAGCCCTATGCGATTGCCAAGATCGCCGGGATCAAGATGGCGGAGGCCTATCGCAGCCAGTACGGATGCGACTTTATCAGCGTGATGCCGACTAACCTCTACGGCCCCGGCGACAATTATCATCCCGAAATGAGTCACGTGGTCGCCGCCCTGATCCGTCGCTTCCACGAGGCTAAGGTTTCGGGCGCGAAGAATGTCGTCGTCTGGGGCACCGGGACGCCGCGGCGCGAGTTCCTTTATGTCGACGACATGGCGGATGCCTGCGTGCACCTGATGAAGATCTATTCGAGTGCCGAGCTAGTCAACATCGGCACCGGCGAGGACATAACCATCGCCGAATTCGCACACCTCGTGGCCGGCATCGTCGGTTACGGCGGCGAGATCGTCTTCGACACCTCGCGGCCGGACGGCACGCCGCGCAAGCTGCTCGACGTCAGCCGGCTAGCCAAACTCGGCTGGCGCGCGACGACACCGCTTCACGACGGCTTGAAGCACGCATATGCGGCTTACCTCTGAACTTGTAGGCTGCAGGGAGCGGGGCAAGTCCTATTCGTGCCGGCTATACAGCCGCGATCGTCTCTGCGGCATCAGTGAAGCGGTCATGCTGATCCTCAGTCGTTACGCTTGGCTTCGGGGACATGATAAGTTTCAGATCGTCGTCCGGGGACTAGTCGGTGCGCATTTGTAGATGACTGAGGCCAGTCAATAGGGGCTGCGTCGCTCGATTTGGTGCGAAAAAGTGCCTCGCGCGCCACTTGTCCGCAAGCCACCAAGGCATCTGCCCGTCACGGCATGGGCTCTTACCGCACGGGGAATGACCGCGTATAGCGGCAGAATGAAGTGATCAAATCGCCTTCGGAATACGCTCTTGCCATGGACCATGTTATGCAAAGTGCAGGCGGGCGGGAAGCGAACTAGCTGCCAAGGCATCCAGCCAATCGCCCTAACCAAATGGTTGTAGGCAGGACGGCGACAGCCCCGGAGATGAGAGAAGGACCAATCGAAACTTGCGGGGCTCGTAGGCATCTGCGGCTTGGCGTGCTCGATCCAAGACTGCAGCAACTTCGGTGGGCCGGCAGCCGCGACCGATCATTTCGCGCAACTCCCGCTCGTCGCGGAAGTTCAGGCGTTATGATCTGACAGCAGTCGTTGCCCCTTTACGCTTCTGCTATTCTCCTTGAAATCGTTTGGAGCGATACCATTTCGGGGTGCCTACTTCCTTCAAGACAGCGGGCGCACTTCGCAGGACGGCGAGTCTCAAAGTTGGGGTCGGCTTAGTGTTCTTAGAACCCTTGGCGTCGCCACTGCGTATGAGATACCTGCTCCTTGTTCTCGCACTATCGGGCGTGTTCATTGCTCTGTTCTTTCCCTGTTAGGTGTCTTGATATGCCCTGATACTTTCGCGCGCGAGCATCGTCACTCTCGAGTTTTGCTGAGGGTTTCCGGTCTTTCGGCTTGGAGCCACCCGACTATGTGCCGTCCTTTCGCTGTTTATTCCCCTTATTGCAGAGAAATAAGTTGCCGCCGATGATCTGTGCAAAAGGTCGGATCGCCCGCGAGGTTGGGAGTTGATTGAGGAAATTCAGAGGTTTTGGAGCGGCCGCCTCACCGCGACCATCCACGCCCGCGGCGCCTAGATGTGCTGGCTCAAGCAGAAGTACTGCGCTGAGTTCGTCTGGCAAGCGGAGGGGGCCTGGCCGGGCCCTGCGCCAAATGCCGCCAGGTGCTGTTCGTTCGGTGCTCCCCGGGAACACTTGTTGGAAGACTTCCGGGCAGTCGAGAGCCCTTTATGGACGCGCACCTGGTGTTGCGTCGGCAGGCAAAGGGCGCCCCTTCTTGGTTAACTTGGGAAGGCTGACATCCGAAGCGCCCGGCGTTAAGCTTGCCGATGCGAGGGGGCCGTTCTCCAATGCTGAACGCTTGCCTCTACTGGTTCAGTCTGGCAATGCGGTATATGAGGACGAACAACGGAGTTTATTTTGGCCCCCGTGGTGGTTACCGGCGCTGCCGGCTTCATCGGCATGCATGTCTGTGAGCGCTTGCTCGCGCGCGGGGAACGAGTTGTCGGCATCGACGCGGTCACGCCTTACTATGATCCAGCGCTCAAGCGCGCTCGCCTCGAGACGCTCAAGCGTGATGCTTTCACCTTCTACGAGATCGACCTTGCCGACTTTGCTGCGGTGATGCGTGTGTTCGACGAGGTGTCGCCCGACCGCGTGGTGCACCTTGCGGCGCAGCCCGGCGTGCGCGCGTCGATCGACGATCCCATCACCAGCATCCGCGCCAATTGTGACGGCTTCGTCACCGTGCTCGAAGCGGGCCGGCGCCACGGTCTGGCGCATCTCGTCTACGCCTCGTCGAGCTCCGTGTACGGCGCCAATCGCACGTTGCCGTATTCGACCGAGCATTCGGTCAATCATCCGGTCAGCCTGTATGCCGCGAGCAAGAAGGCCAACGAGCTGATGGCGCACACGTTCGCACATGTTCACAAGCTGCCGGTGACCGGTCTTCGCTTCTTCACTGTCTATGGTTCATGGGGCCGACCCGACATGGCTGCCTGGCTCTTCACGCGCGCGATCTTTGCGGGTGAGCCGATCAAGCTTTTCAATAATGGAAATATGTGGCGCGATTTCACCTATGTCGACGACATCGTCGAGGGCGTGATCCGTACCCTTGATCGCCCCGCAACGCCGAATCCCGCGTGGAACGCCGAGCAGCCGGAAAACTCGTCGAGCTATGCGCCGTATCGCGTCTACAACATCGGCAACAACCGCTCGGTCAATTTGATCGATTTCGTTGAGACACTGGAGAAGATCATCGGCAAGCCCGCAATCCGCAAGCTTCTGCCGATGCAGGCTGGCGACGTCCTCGAGACGCGCGCCGACATTTCGGCCCTGCAACGCGACGTCGGCTTCACGCCCTCGACGCCGCTGGCGGTTGGCTTGGGCCGCTTTGTCGACTGGTATCGAAATTATCACCGCATATAAACCCCTCTCTTGAGTAGCTCACACGTGTCCCAAAAAATCATTTCTCTGATCATGTGCGGCGGTGCCGGAACGCGGCTGTGGCCGGCTTCGCGCGAGGTGCGCCCCAAGCAGTTCCTGCCGCTGTTCGGCACCCGCTCGACCTTCCAGGACACGCTGCTCCGCGTCTCGGAGGCCTCGCTGTTCGATCGCCCGATCGTCATCACCAATGCGTCTTACCGCTTCATGGTGCTGGAGCAACTCGCCGAGATCGGCATCGAGGCCGACGTGATCCTCGAGCCGATGCGGCGCGATTCCGGCCCCGCGATCGCCGCCGGTGCGGTGTTCGCGCAGAGCCGCGCCAGTGAGGCGATCGTGCTCGCGCTCGCCGCCGACCACGTCGTGCAGGACAATGCCGCCTTCGTCGCCGCGTGTCGCCAGGGCCTCATCGCCGCGAGTGCCGGGCGCATCGTCACCTTCGGCGTCAAGCCGGAGCGGCCGGCGACCGAATACGGCTATATCAGCCCGGGCGAGGTCATCTCCGGCGAGGTGCACGCGGTCGCGCGCTTCGTCGAGAAGCCGGATGCGGTGAAGGCCGCCGATTACGTCAATTCCGGCTATCTCTGGAACAGCGGCAACTTCATGTTCCCGGCCAGCGTCCTGCTCGACGAATACCGCAAGGTCGATGCAGCGAGCGTGGAGGCGATCTCCAATGCGGTCACCAATGCCGGCCGCGATCTTGGATTCGTGACGCTGGAGCCCGAGGCGTTCGGCGCGGCCAAGGCGATCTCGATCGACTATGCGGTGATGGAGAAGACCGCGCGCGCCGCGGTCGTGCCGGTGTCGTGCGGCTGGTCCGACGTCGGCTCCTGGCACGCGGTGTGGGAATTGTCGGACAAGGACGCGCAAGGCAATGCTTCGCATGGCGCCGCCGTGTTCGAAGATAGCCGCAATTGCAACGTCACCACCGACTCCGCGCTGGTCGCGCTGGAAGGTGTCGACGATCTCATCGTGGTTGCGACTGCCGATGCGGTTCTGGTCTCGCGCCAAAAAGATGCCAACGGGCTCAAGCGGCTGGTCACAAAACTCAAGGCGGTCGCACCGAAGGTCACCGAGGAGCATCTCAAGGTGCATCGGCCCTGGGGCAGCTACCAGTCGGTCGACAATGGCGAGCGCCACCAAGTCAAGCGCATCGTGGTGAAGCCGGGCGGACGTCTGTCGCTGCAGAAGCACCATCATCGCGCCGAGCACTGGATCGTGGTCCGCGGCACCGCCCGCGTCACCGTCAACGAGACCGTCAAAAGCGTGCACGAGAACGAGTCGATCTACATCCCGATGGGCGCGGTGCACCGGATGGAGAACCCCGGTAAAATCATGCTGGAGCTGATCGAGGTCCAGACTGGAAGCTATCTCGGGGAAGACGACATCATCCGGATTGAAGACGATTATCAGCGCTCTTGAGTAGAGAGTCGCTCCAACACTCCACGAACATTTAAAATTGTCCGGCGAACTGCGATAATCGGAGCAGGCTGCTATGACCGACGACACGCACACGATCCGCTGCGGCAGGCTCGCCGCGACCATCAAGGCGCTAGGCGCCGAGATGTGTTCGCTGGCGAGCGATGCCGGCGTCGAGTTCGTCTGGCAGGCGGAGCCGGCCTGGCCGCGCCATGCACCGCTGCTGTTTCCGATCGTCGGGCGCCTCGCCAATGACGAATTGCGGCACCGGGGCAGGACCTACCGGATGACCCAGCACGGCTTCGCGCGTGACAGCCGCTTTGCGTGGGTGGAACGAGGCGAAAGTCGCTGTGTCCTGATGCTCGAAGACAGCGAGACGACGCGCGCGCTCTACCCTTTCGCGTTCCGCCTGACGGCAACCTATGCGCTCGACGAATCCGGTCTCGATCTTTCACTCGTGATCGCGAACACCGGCAAGGAGATATTGCCGGCCTCGCTCGGCGGCCATCCCGCTTTCAACTGGCCGCTCCAACCGGGGCTGGCGAAGGAGAGCTACGCGCTGAGCTTCGCGAACGCAGAGCCATCGCCGGTCCGCCGTCTCGATGGCGGCTTGCTGCGCCCGGCAACCGAACCGAGCCCGGTCAAAGGATCCGTGTTGCCCTTGTCCGAATCCCTGTTCGTCGACGACGCAATCATCTTCGATCGGATCGCGAGCAATTCGGTCCGCTATGCCGGGGAGCAGGGCGCCTCCACCGGGCCGTGGTTGAAAATGTCATGGCGCGGCTTTCGCGAGCTTGGCGTCTGGTCGAAACCATCGGGCGCGCCGTTCCTCTGCATCGAGCCCTGGCGCGGCTATGCCAGCCCCGCCGGCTTCGACGGCGAATTCAGCGACAAACCGGGCCTGATGCACATTGCGCCCGGGACGGAAGAGCAATTGTCATTTCGGGTTGAGGTTGGATCGTCTTGAGGTCGGACGGTCTGCGCGCATCTGAAGTTCTCAGACCTCGATCCGCGTGAGGTCCTCGCCGAGCACGACAGGACCCGAATAGTCCCGCCTGACATCCGCAAGCAGCGCATGGAGCATGGAATCGTCGGTGCGAGGCCGGTGATGGGTCAGCGCGAGCTTCTTGACGCCGGCCTTGGCCGCGATCTTGCCGACTGTATCGCCGCAGGCGATCGTGAATTTCGCAAGCCGGCGCAAGTGCTCGTTGTCGATCTCCGGCGTGGCGAGGAAGCAGCACTGGACCAGCAAGTCGGCCCCCTCAGCCAGTCGCTCGAGACCGGGGCAGGGCACCGTGTCGCCCGAAATTGCGATGACCTTGCCTTCGGCCTCGAAGCGGTAGCCGAGACACATCCAGCGCGCGAGGAAGGCCGGCGACATGTCGAGGCCGTCGCCATGCGAGACGAGTTCGGCGCTGATCTTCCAGCGCCCGGTGTCGAGAACGAGGCCCGGCATAATGTCGGTCGCGACGACCGGTTTCCAGCCGCCGAAGCTCGGCTCGCCCTGATCGCGCCAGGCGATGTCCTTGTCGTAGACCTGCGTGACCAGCGTATTGACGAGCCGTTCGGTATCCGGCGGACCATAGATGCGCAGATCGTCCTTGCGCCCGTGCAACCATGAATTGAGGATCACGTCGTAGAGGTCGCCGATGTGGTCGAAATGGTGATGGGTGAGAAAGACCGTATTGATGGAGCCGAGCGGCACGCCAGCCTTGCTGAGCTGCACCATGACGCCGCGGCCTGCGTCGATCAGGATGTTTTCGTCGCCGAGCCTGATCAGCGTGGTCGTCGCCATGCGGCGCGGGTCCGGGCGCGGGCCGCCGGTGCCGAGCAGGATGACTTCCATAGCGCCACCTCCTGGGGGAGACTTTTCGGGGCGCCACAGTAGATTTGAAGCTCTTGGCGTGGCAAGCGGCCGCGGAACGGGCTTGAGCCCGCACAACAGCCGCTCGTACGGGGCTCCCGAACATGCTGCGCGATATGAGAAGTGTGGGCCAATTCATACTTAATGCAGCTGGATCGTGACCAATGTTGTTTGGGCGCGCTAACGCGCCTAGTATTGCAGCAGGCAATTCGAGGGGGCTCGAACAGTCGTGAATGTACGTTCACAGTGCGGCGCGCTCGGCGACCTGAGCTTCTGGGTCGGCCCGCAAGCACACAGGACATCCCACATCGTGGCTGATTCCTCAGGTCAGGAATTGCGTGTCGCTGGCCGGGAGCGACTGATCGTCGTCGAGGACGATCCGGTGACGCGCACGATGCTGGTCGGTTATTTCAGCGAGAACAATTTCGACGTGGTCGGTGCCGGCTCCTGCGCGGAATGCCGCCAGGCGCTGCGGACGCGGACCGATCTCGTCTTCCTCGACCTGCAGCTGCCCGACGGCGACGGCTTCGATCTCGCCAAGGAGATCCAGGCGACCAGCAATGCGGGTATCATCTTCGTGACCCGCCGCGACACCGACGTCGATCGCATCCTCGGCCTCGAGATCGCGGGCGACCACTACGTTACCAAGCCGATCGATTTGCGCGATCTGCTCGCGCGCGCGCGAAGCGTGCTGCGGCGGCGCTCGATCGACCGCAAGGCGGCGCGCAACCACAATTCGATCGCCTTCGGCGACTGGATCATCGACCTGACGCGGCGCGAGCTGCTCGGCAGCGACGGCAAGCCGGTTGCGCTGACGCGCGCCGAGTTCGATCTGCTTGCGGCGCTCGTCGGAGCCGACGGCAGGCCGCTCAGCCGCGACTATCTGATCGAGGTCGTCAGCAACCGCCAGGCCGAGGTCGATATCCGGACTGTCGATGCCCTGGTGGCGAGGCTGCGGCGCAAGCTGGTCGTTAGCGGTACGCCCGTCATCACCACCGTCACCGGCGTCGGCTACAAGCTCGCGCTGAGCGAGCGGCTCTAGACCCGGGCGCAGCACGACATGGTGCCGGCGGCGCCATCGGGTTCAGCCACTGAAACCGACGAGGAACCGAATCGCGAGAAAGGCCGACAAGGCCACGGCGCCGGTCGCGACGATTGCAAACAAAACTCTCAAACTATTGTGCATGATCTCTATTCAGGTTCGGTTTCAAAGTTCGGTTTCAAAAATGTCGTTCGTCCAACCGCTGCTCGTCTCAAGGCCGCAACTCTAATTCTATTGGCGTGATGCCACCCGTTTCCACTTGGCTTCGACGCGAGCCTTGATGAGGCGGACCCGGGCTTCCTGTGCTGCCCAATATGCCCTGCTCGCGACCGCCGTGCCTTGACGGTACCGCGCGTAAACGTCCTTCGGCTGTGCCGGTGTCTTTTGACTGTGTGCTGATTTCTGATTGTGCGCTGACTTCGAGACGGTGGGTGCCGGAGTTGGCGCCGGTGCTACATCTGGGACGGCCGCGGCTTGGCTTCCCACATTCGTCGAGTTCATGGAGACAAGACGATTGCGGGCGCGATGACAATAGACCTGGGAGCGCGGAGTCATGGACTCCTCGTCATGACCTGCTCGATATTTCATCAGGGCGCGGCAAAGGTCCCCGCCTGCGAGGCGCCATGCGCGACTGAGGTAGAGAACGCCGTAGTGGATGTTGATATCAGGCTCTGCGAGCTCTGCGTTATTTCCCCGAAATCCGAGCATCGCTGCCGTTTCGGGCCGAACCTGCATGAGGCCGATCTCGCCGACGGTGCCAATGGTGCCCGGATTGTAACCGCTTTCAACGAAGACGACGGCCTCCGCAATGTCCGCGGGCAGATTGGTCTTGGCCGTTTCTCTTTCGATAATTTTTCGAATCGCTGCCCGCGATGCCGGCGTCTCTCCGGCACCGAGATCTGCATTGTGACCGCCGGCCGCCAACGCCGGTCCCACGTCGTTTAGAGCGCCGTCCTGAGCGCGCACGGAGGTGGATGCCAACCAAAGCACGGCTATCGCAACGTGTGTCCACGTCGCGCGGGCATTGATGTGTGTTCGATCCCGCAGCATCGACCACGTATTATATCTTTCGAGTTAACAACCGATTTTCTGGCGGCCCCGGGGCGCGGTCCGGCTCGGGCGGCCAGCGGCGCATTGAAGCTATCGCGACCGCGAGCTCTGGTCGGTTGATGTGCTTGGCGCAGCCCCGGCCAATTTGTCGTCGACCGCATAGAGCGTGCAGGTGGGCGACCATTTTGTGCAGGCGCCAAGTGAATCGCGCTGGGCGTCGTCGGCGGTCGCGCGCCCCGAACGCCAGCCGTAACCGCCGTTCGGCGACACCGCAAAAGCCTTGTGCGGCATCGTGCTGGCGAGATACCGAGCGAACTCGGCGCGCGCGGCCTCGCTGAGCTGGCCCGGCGGCGGCAGCGGATCGGGCAGACTCAGGAGGTCGTGGCCGAGACCTCGCTCGCGCAGGAAGGCGTCGAGATATGGCGTCCATTGCGGACGGCTCACCACCGAATAGAGATAGTGGCCATCGTCGCCGTAAGGCGGCGCTGCGACGAATTTCGCGTTGCCGCCGCTGGCGCGAAATCCGTCATGGAGGCGCCGCGCGAGCTCGGGACCGAAGTAGGAATCGTTGCTGGCGTAGACCCACAGCATCGGCGCGCGCGAGGTTTTGCCGAACGTGGCGAAGGCCTGCACCAGCCCGTTCGGATTGCAGACGTCGTCATCGTCGCGCGAGCCGCGCCCGCCGGCAAAGCTGATCGCGGCGGCGAGACCCGCTGGTGCCTGCGCCGTCAACGCAACGGTGGCGAACCCGCCGGCGGAATGGCCGGCCGCGATCATGCCCGAGGTGGTGACGTCGGCCCTGCGCACCATCGCCTCGACCGCCGCGCGCAAATCCGCCACCGCGACCGCCGCGGCCGGCAGATAAGCGGCATTGGCGCAGCCCCCGACGCTGTCGACGCGCCCGCCGGGCGAGGTGCCGTAGCCGCGCCGCATCACGATCAGCGCGGCGAAGCCGCGCCGGGCATATTCGAGAGCGATGCCGTAATATTTGTGCGCGGACATCGTCGCGCGATCGTCGAAACTGCGCGGTGAGCCGTGGCTGAGCAGCGCCAGCGGATAGCGCCTGGTCCCGGCCGGCCGGACCAGGAACGCCTCCAGCCCCTGCGGTCCGGCCTCGGCCATCGGGATACGCAAATCCTCGGTGTAGAACTCCGAGGCCGTCGCATCGGGCACGATGCCGGCCATCGCAAGCCAGGCCGTCAGAACAACCAGAAGCCTCTGAAACAGCGTCATGCCCCGACTCGAAAAGCCCCGATCGAAAGACCATAGCATGATCTCAGGAACGGCCGCCCCATTGCGGGTGTTGTGCTCTTGGCGGGGGCTTGGCCGATGCTATGGTATCGCGCAATTCTACGACAGGACGAGGTATATTCAGTGGCTGATGTTCATCCCGCGGCGGGCAAGCAGGCCTCGCCGGACGCGCTCACCAACGTTCCGCGGCTGGTGACGGCCTATTTCGCCGGCAAGCCCGATGTCGCCGATCCCGCGCAGCGGGTGGCGTTCGGCACCTCCGGCCATCGCGGCACCTCGTTCAAGACCAGCTTCAACGAGGGCCACATCCTCGCGACGACGCAGGCAATCTGTGATTACCGACGTGAAAAGGGGCTGACCGGTCCGCTCTTTATCGGCATCGACACCCATGCGCTGGCCGAGCCCGCGCTGGTCAGCGCCGTCGAGGTGTTCGCGGCCAACGGCGTCGACATCATGATCGACAAGGACGGCGGCTACACGCCGACGCCGGTGATCTCGCACGCGATCCTGACCTACAACAAGGGCCGCACCTCGGGCCTTGCCGACGGCGTCGTCGTCACGCCCTCGCACAATCCGCCCGAGGACGGCGGCTACAAATACAATCCGCCGCATGGCGGACCGGCCGACACTGATGCGACCTCCGTGATCGAGAGGCGCGCCAACGCCTATCTCGCCGACGGCCTCAAGGGCGTGAAGCGCATCGACTACGCCAGGGCACGCAAAGCCGCGAACGTCCACGCCTATGACTACGTCACACCCTATGTCGCCGATCTCGGCAACGTCGTCGATCTCGACCTGGTCAAATCCGTCGGCGTCAATATCGGCATCGATCCGCTCGGCGGCGCCGCCGTGCACTACTGGCATCCGATCATCGAGCGCTACGGCCTGAAGGCGACCGTGGTGAACGAGGCGATCGACCCGACGTTCCGCTTCATGACGGTGGATTGGGACGGCAAGATCCGCATGGACTGCTCCTCGCCTTACGCGATGGCGAGCCTGATCGCGATGCGCGACCGCTTCGACGTCGCTTTTGCCAACGACACCGACGCGGACCGCCACGGCATCGTGACGCGCACCGGCGGCCTCATGAATCCGAACCATTATCTCGCGACCGCGATCTTCTATCTGTTCGCGCACCGCCCGAACTGGGGCAAGGACGCCGCGATCGGCAAGACCGTGGTGTCGAGCTCGATCATCGACCGCGTCGCGAAAAAACTCGGCCGCAAGCTGGTCGAGACCCCGGTCGGCTTCAAATGGTTTGTCGACGGTCTCCTCACGGGCGGCTTCGGCTTCGGCGGCGAGGAGAGTGCAGGCGCCTCGTTCCTGCGCCGCGACGGCACGGTGTGGACGACCGACAAGGACGGCATCATCCTCGGCCTGCTCGCGGCCGAGATCATGGCGAAGACCGGCCGCGATCCGAGCCAGCTCTTCAACGACCTCACTGCCGAGTTCGGCGTGCCCCATTACGCGCGCATCGACGTCGCCGCCACCACGCCGCAGAAGAACATCCTGAAGTCCGTCACGCCGGAGCAGCTCGGCCTGAAGGATCTCGCCGGCGATCCCGTCCGCGCCACGCTGAGCAAGGCGCCCGGCAACGGCCAGCCGTTCGGCGGCATCAAGGTCGAAACCGATTTCGGCTGGTTCGCCGCCAGGCCGTCGGGCACCGAGGACGTCTACAAGATCTATGCGGAAAGCTTCCGCAGCCCCGAGCACCTGAAGGCGATTCAGCAGGAGGCTCAGGCAGGGTTGGCGAAGGTGTTCGGCGCGTAGCGGACGAGCCAAAGCGCCGCTGCCACTGCTCCTCCAGGGGGAGACTCGCCGCATCAACAGGTGTCATCACCCGCGAAAGCGGGTGATCCAGTACGCCGCGGCGCCAGTTGAGTGAACCAACGACCGCCGCGGAGTACTGGATTCCCCGCTTTCGCGGGGAATGACAACGGTTTGTATACACGATCCGAGAGAACGGTATTATAATACGACATAACCGCCCTTGAACGATTTCGCTCCTCCGCTATTGTATACATAACGTATCCACAAGCCTTGGGAGTGAGACCGGTGACAAAACCCTTCCCGATGAACGCCTGGTATGCCGCTGCCTGGGACGCCGATGTGAAGCCGGCACTGCTGCCGCGGACGATCTGCGGCAAGCACGTGGTGATGTACCGCAAGGCCGATGGCTCGGTGGCCGCGCTCGAGGATGCCTGCTGGCACCGCCTGGTGCCGCTGTCCAAGGGCCGGCTCGAGGGCGACACCGTCGTCTGCGGCTATCACGGCCTGAAATACAACGCGCAGGGGCGCTGCACCTTCATGCCGTCGCAGGAGACCATCAACCCGTCGGCCTGCGTGCGCGCCTATCCCGTGGTCGAGCGTCACCGCTACATCTGGCTCTGGATGGGCGATCCCGCGCTGGCCGATCCCGCGCTGGTGCCCGACCTGCACTGGAATCACGACCCGGCCTGGGCCGGCGACGGCAAGACCATCCACGTCAATTGCGACTATCGTCTCGTGCTCGACAATCTCATGGACCTCACACACGAGACGTTCGTGCACGGCTCGTCCATCGGCAACGAGGCGGTCGCAGAGGCGCCGTTCGACGTCACCCATGGCGAGAAGACTGTCACGGTGACGCGCTGGATGCGCGGCATCGAGGCGCCGCCGTTCTGGGCCAAGCAGCTCGGCAAATCCGGCCTCATCGATCGCTGGCAGATCATCCGTTTCGAAGCGCCGTGCACCATTGCCATCGACGTCGGCGTGGCGCCGACCGGCACCGGCGCGCCCGAAGGCGACCGCTCGCAAGGCGTCAACGGCTTCGTGCTCAACACCATCACGCCGGAGACCGAGAAGACCTGCCACTATTTCTGGGCCTTCGTGCGCAATTATCAGCTCGGCGAGCAGCGCATCACCTCCGAGATCCGCGAGGGCGTCTCCGGCATCTTCCACGAGGACGAGGTGATCCTCGAGGCGCAGCAGCGCGCGATGGACGAGAACCCCGATCGCATCTTCTACAATCTCAACATCGACGCCGGCGCGATGTGGACGCGCAAGCTGATCGACAAGATGATGGCGAAGGAAAACCCGCCGCAGCATCTTCAGGCCGCGGAGTAAGCCGACATGGCCGAGCGTGAGGTCGACCGCTCCGTCTCGCAGACCGTGAAGGCGCAGCTCGCGCTGCGCGACCAGCTCCTCTCGGGCTCGTTGCGCCCCGGCGAGCGCATCTCCGAGCTCCAGGCGGTCGAGACCACCGGCGCCTCGCGCACCCCGGTGCGCATGGCGCTGGTGCGGCTGGAGGAGGAGGGCCTGCTCGAGGCGATTCCCTCCGGCGGCTTCATGGTGAAGGCGTTCTCCGAGCGCGACATCTCCGACTCCATCGAGCTGCGCGGCACGCTGGAAGGGCTCGCCGCGCGCTTTGCCGCCGAACGCGGCGTCTCCGCGCGCGAGCTCGAGCCGCTGAAGGAGTGCCTCGCCGCGATCGACGAGCTGCTGCGCCAGGTCCCGATCTCGGTCGACGCGTTCTCGTCCTATGTCACGCTGAACGCGCGCTTCCACGCCCTGCTCACCGAATTGTCGCGCAGCCCGCCGCTGATCCGGCAGATCGACCGCGCCTCGGCGCTGCCGTTTGCATCCCCGAGCGGTTTCGTGATGGCGCAATCGGCGCTGCCCGAGGCGCAGCAGATCCTGATCATCGGGCAGGAGCACCACCGCGTCGTGATCGACGCCATCGAGAACCGCGAAGGCGCGCGCGCCGAAGCGGTCATGCGCGAGCATGCGCGGCTCGCGGTGCGCAATCTGCGGCTCGCGCTGCGCAACCGGACCCATCTCGACCTGCTGCCGGCGCTCGCGCTGATCAAGTCCGCAACCGATTGAGAGGGGAGTGCCATGCGCTTCATCGAAACCTGGAGTCCGGCGACGCTCGTCTCGACGCGCGATCTCGCGCCGGGCATCCGCGAATTCCTGATCCGGCCGGACCAGTTCGATGGCGCCGCCTATCCGGTCGGCAGCCACATCAATGTCAGCGTCACCATCGACGGGCAGCCCGAGACGCGGTCCTATTCGCTGGTCGGGGAAGCGTCGTCGCAGGGTTTAAGGATCGCGGTGCGCCGCGCCGAGGATTCGCGTGGCGGCTCGCGCTATATGTGGTCGTTGCAGCCGGGCGCGCGGCTCGACATCACGACGCCCGCCTCGCTGCTCGCGGTCGACTGGGCACGCCAGAACTACTGCCTGATCGCCGGCGGCATCGGCATCACCCCGATCCTCGGTGCGGCGCAGGCGCTGGCGCGGCGCGGCGCCGATGTCACGCTGCATTACGCGGTGCGCTCGCGCGCTGAGGCGGCCTATCTCGACGATCTCGCCGCAACGCTGGGTGATCGCCTGGTCGTTCACGCCAGCGATGAGGGCAAGCGGCTCGATCTCGACGCCCTGTTCGCCTCGGTGCGCAAGGACACGCTGGCGCTGTTCTGCGGCCCGATGCGGATGCTGGATGCCGCGCGCCACGCCTGGATCGGCGCCGGCCATCCGCTTCCCGATCTCCGCTACGAGACGTTCGGCTCCAGCGGCACGCTGCCGACCGAGACATTTCGCGTGCGCCTGAAAGGCTCCGATGTCGAGCTGGAGATCCCGCGCGAGCGCTCGATGCTTGATGTCCTCAACGCCAGCGGTCACGACGTCATGTACGATTGCAAGCGCGGCGAATGCGGCCTGTGCGCCATCGACGTGGTCGCCGTCGATGGCGAGATCGATCATCGCGATGTCTTCTTCAGCGACCATCAGAAGCAAAGTAACCAGAAGATCTGCGCCTGCGTTTCGCGCGCCCGCGGCACCATCACCGTAGACACGCTGCTCCGGGCGGATGCGATCTGACCGGTTCACGATCTCCGACAGGGACTGCAGGAACCCGTCTGCCTCATGAGTGTTGATCCGCCGCGGCTCTGTGCCGCGAGTGAAGCCAATGACCAGCCACGGGCAGCCAACTGTTTGCCGCGTTCTCATCGTCGAGGATGAGTACTTCCTCGGGGATGATCTGGCGCGGTCGCTACGGTCGCTCGGGTTCCAGGTAATCGGTCCCGTTTCCGAGCTGCCGGACGCGATGGCTATTCAGCATCCTGCTTTCGACGTCGCGGTGATTGACATCAATCTGCGAGGAGATTCGGCTTATCCGATGGCTGACAAGCTCACGCGCGCCGGCAAACCTTTTGTCTTCGCGACGGGCTATGGGGCCGCCGCCATTCCGCACCGCTTCGAGCACGTGCCCCGATGGGAGAAACCCTACGACGTCGCAAAACTTTCGGATCACGTCCGCGAGCTCTGCGCCGAACAATCGCCAAACGCTGCTGCCGAATAGAGTCGATGCGCGCTCATTCACACCGCTCGCTGTGCGCCTCGGCCCGGCACGGGTCGATTTTGGTTGGCGAGCAGCCAGCGAATTCTTCTCAGCAGCAGCTGCGGGTCAACGGCTCCACGTCCTGAGCTCTCTCTGCAAAGTCCGGCGGCTACATCGACGGATCGCTCGGGTGTGCCAGTAAGTAACACCGTCAGCTCCGGCCTGTGCTCTCGAACCCACTTCGCGATACCGAAGCCGTCGCCCGCCAATGCTAAATTGGTGATCACGGCATTGATCGCGAAATCCGCGTGATCGAGAACGTCGATCGCCTCATGGGCCGTCACGGCTTCAATCACCCGATACCCACATTCGCGCAAATGCTTCGCGATCGGCATTCGGATGACAACTTCATCCTCAGCCAGCAGGATCGTACGGGTCGCCGGAGCGCTGCTTAAATCGGTCATGGAGCGGTAACGGGCTGGCACCCGACCCGTTCCTGGCGACGACAGATCGGATCGCCTCGACTATGGTGCGAGGATCGTAGGGCTTCGCAAAGAAGCGATCATGCAGCGTGCTGTCGTCCCGCGGCAGATCGCTGGATGCCAACAGGATCGGCAGGTCGGGAAATTCTTGCCTCACCGTTTTTGCCAAACCAAGGCCGTTGATTGAGCCGGGAAGCCTGATATCGCTGAAAACAGTCGAAACCCGTGTTCCACCGCGCAACAGGTCAATGGCTTCGTCGGCACTGCCGCATTCGATCACCTCGAAACCTGCACCGCGCAGCTCGTCGGAGATCATCAGGCGTATCCAGATGTCGTCTTCGACAACCATCACGACGTGACGGGGGGTGTCGTTCGGGCCCACTCTCCCGTCCGGCGCTCTGTTCACTTTGGACCTCAATGGGTTAGGGATGTCCCATCAACTTCAAGGATGCCGCATCGTTCCTGATTCCGCATTGCGCGGATTAGGTCGAGTGCTTCGTGCGGCGCTCTTTCACATAGGTTAAGGGCAGATCGCGCGCATTCAGTGTGCCGCACGGTGCAGCTCACGCGCTGCGAGAGCACCTGAGGCATCAAGCACACATGATGGTCTAGGCTACGCCGCGTAAGTCGCCCGAAGCTTCTTCGGATCCAGCAGCGGCAGAACCTGATCCGCCGACACCGGCCGGCTGATGAGATAACCCTGAACTTCGTCGCAACCGATCTGGCGCAGATATTCGAGCTGGTCGGCGGTCTCGACGCCTTCCGCGACCACGCCGATGCGCAGGTCGCGCGCGAGCCCGATCACCGATTTCACGATCGCGGCGCAGTCCGGCTGCACCAGCATGTCGCGGATGAAGGACTGGTCGATCTTGATGCGGCTGAACGGGAGCTTGCGCAGATAGGTCAGCGAGGAGAAGCCGGTGCCGAAATCGTCGAGCGCCACGGTGACGCCGAGCTCCAGCAGCGCGTTGAGGACCGACGCGGCGGAGGCGTATTTCGACAGCAGCATCGATTCCGTGATCTCGATCTCGAGCCGGTGCGGGGCGATCTTCGCGTCCGCAAGTGCCTGCACGATGATCTGGAGGAGGCCGTTGTTGTGAAACTGTGCGGCCGAGAAATTCACGGCGACCCTGATTTCTTCGGGCCACTCGGCAACCGTCGCGCAGGCGCGGCGGACGACCCATTCGCCGATCTCGTGGATCAGCCCGGTTTCCTCGGCGATCGGAATGAACTCGCTCGGCGGCACCAGTCCGCGCTGGGGATGCTGCCAACGCAGCAGCGCCTCGAACCCGGTGATGCGGTTGCCGTTGAGGTCGAGAAAGGGCTGGAACACCAGGAACAGCTCGTCCCTGGCGATGGCGCCTTCCAGATCCGATTGCAGCGCCTTGCGGTCGCGTGACGAGCGGTCGTCGGCTTCTTCGAAGAAACACACCGTGCCGGGTCCGGCGTTCTTGGCGCGATAGAGTGCGGTGTCGGCGTTCTTCATGATGTCGAGTTGCGTGCTGCCGTCACGCGGCGCCAGCACGATGCCGACGCTGGTCGCGCCGACGATCTGGCGGCCCTCGATCTGGAACGGTTCGTCGAAGGCCGCGACGAAGCGCTCGGCGATCTCGAGCGCATCCTCCGGCCGCGCCAGATTGGCCATCACCAGCGCGAATTCGTCACCGCCGATCCGTGCGACATGCTCGGCCGCGCGGGTGCAGCGTTGCAGGCGGCTTGCGATCTGGACCAGAAACTCGTCGCCGGCGGGATGGCCGAACTTGTCGTTGACCTCCTTGAAACGATCGAGATCGAGCAGAAGGACCGCGAATTCCTCGCCGGACAGAACGAGCCGCTTCAAGGCTGCATCGAGCGTTTCGTTGAACGCGACGCGATTGGGCAGATGGGTCAGCGGGTCCTGCCGCACCGTACGTTCGGCCTCGATCTGCCGCATCACGCGCCGTGCGAACGCGATCGAATTGACGAACACGCTGCGCAGCAGCACCGATCCGTAGACCACCACCAGGAAGGCGATCAGCAGAAACGCCGGATCGCCATTCCTGCCGAGGCAGATCGCGATGCCAGCGAAGATCGGGGCCGTGAATGCGATCGCGGCGATCGGGATCGTGGCGAAGGCCAGCGCGCCCCCCGCCAGCATCCCCGAACAAAGGCAGGTGATGACGAGCTGCCCGCCGGTTGAGGCATTGGCGAAGAATGCGACCGGAACGGTGCCCCAGGCGGCGCCGAGGATGAAAGCATTGCGCACCAGCCGATGCATGGCCCGGCGCGAGACGAATTGCGGTTTGGTGATGCGGCGCGCGGCATGGGATTGCAGGCCGAACGCGATCGCGGCGCCCGCCACGATGGCGGCCCAGATCAAGGCCAACTTCAAGTCCGGCGAATGCCACAGCGCGACGACGAGCACCCCGGCGTTGCAGGCATTGGCCAGCATGATGCCGACCGAATAGCCGAGCACCAGCGACATCTGTTCGGCGCGGATGTGGCCGGCGACGGCTTCGTCGGTTACGGGACCGCCAAAGGCCGACAGATCGCCGGCGAACAGCCGCGCGAAATAGCTGGTCGTTTGAGTCCGCATTCCAGAGCCTAGCAGCATGGGCCGCTTGTCCGGCCCGGTCCGGAGACTTCGCTGCAAACCTTTGACGAACTATGAATTATCCGAGCTTGCGATGATTGCTCTGACCACTTCTGCGTGTTCGTGGCGTCGTTCGATAACAAATCGATACAAATGCGGCGCCCCGCATTACGGTTGTGACGGCGGCTCGGTGTTCGCCACCAATTCACTGTCATGCCCCGCCACCGGGTCTCGCCTTCGGCGAGCCCGATGACAGGCTCCGGCGGGGCACCCAGTACGCTGCGACCTATCCGATCAATCACACCTGTCTCGGAATACTGGATCGCCCAGTCAAGCCGGGCGATGACAGCTTTCCTCTAGGCATCACCGCCCCATCTGCTTGGGGTCGTAATAAAAGCGTTCCTCGACGAGCTCATCGCCCCGCCACGTCTGCCATGCGATCTCATCCAACGTTCGGATGATGCCTTCGGCATTGGTGAAGCTGAATCTCCAGCGCGTCGCGACATGGTCGCCTTCGATCAGGCTTGGCCCGATGCGCACGGCCCTGACCTCCTTGAAGGCTGCCAGCACGCCGCGCTCCTTGGCCGCGAGCTTGTCGCGTCCGACCAGGGGTTCGGCCTGGTTTTCATAGGTGGCGCCGTCCGGCGCGTAGTAGTCGAGGATCGCGCCGACGAAATCCCCGTCCTCCAATCGGTTGGCGAAAGCTTCGACGACATCACGGCTCGGCATGGCACACCTCACGAGTAAAACCGACTACTAGTCGGTAAATACCGACCGGCGGTCGAAAAGTCAACTGGCTGTCCTGGTCCATTTCGACTACAGCACACCCATGGCAAAACAGGCGGAGCGGCGGGCTGCGACATCGGAGGCGATCCTGACGGCGGCGCGCCGCCTGTTCGGGACGCAAGGCTTTGCCGCCACGACGATGGACGAGATCGCCGAAGCCGCCCACGTCGCCAAGGGCGCGGTCTATCATCACTTCAAGACCAAGGAGGCGGTGTTCGAAGCGGTGTTCGACCAGGTCTCGCGCGATCTCGTCGTCGAGATCGACAGCACGGCCCGCGCCGAGAAGGACGTGCTCGCCGCGATGGTCGCAGGCACCCAGCATTATTTCGCCGCGACCGCCAAAGGCCCGACCGGTCAGATCATCCTGCGCGATGGCCCGGCCGTGCTCGGCTGGGAGCGCTGGCGCGAGATCGACGCCAAACATTTCGGGGGCAAGCTGCCGCGCGCGATCGCGGCGGCGATGGAGACCGGCCTGATCGCGCGGCAGCCGGTCGAGCCGCTGGCCCGGCTGCTGCTCGGCGCGGTGACGGAGGCCGCCGTCGCCTGCGCCGGACGCGCCGATATCGCAAGGGCGGGTGCGGAATATGCCCGTGCGTTCGGGTCGCTGATCGAGGCGCTGCGCGTCGCCGCATGATCGTGCTAAGTGATGATTGGAAACGCCCCCACCAACAAAAAGAACAGTAGCGCATGAACGCAACTTCCTCCCTGACGCCCTCCGATCCTGAATTCGACTACATTATCGTCGGTGCCGGCTCTGCGGGCTGCGTGCTCGCCAACCGGCTGTCGGCGAACGGCAAGCACAGCGTGCTGCTGCTCGAGGCAGGGCCGAAGGATTCCAACATCTGGATCCACGTGCCGCTCGGCTACGGCAAGCTGTTCAAGGAAAAGACCGTCAACTGGATGTACCAGACCGAGCCGGAGCCCGAGCTGAAGGGCCGCCAGGTGTTCCAGCCGCGCGGCAAGACGCTGGGCGGATCGAGCTCGATCAACGGTCTGCTCTATGTCCGCGGTCAGCACGAGGATTACGACAGATGGCGTCAGCGCGGCAACGCCGGCTGGGGCTATGACGACGTGCTGCCCTATTTCAAGAAGGCCGAGAACCAGTCGCGCGGCGCCGATCAATATCACGGCAGCGGCGGCCCGCTGCCGGTGTCCAACATGGTCGTGACCGATCCGCTGTCGAAGGCCTTCATCGACGCCGCGGTCGAGACCGGCCTGCCCTACAATCCTGATTTCAACGGCGCCACGCAGGAAGGTGTCGGCCTGTTCCAGACCACGACCCGCAATGGCCGCCGCGCCTCGACGGCGGTGGCCTATCTCGGCCCCGCCAAGGCCCGCGGCAATCTCAAGATCGAAACTGGCGCGCTCGGCCAGCGCGTGCTGTTCGAGGGCCGCCGCGCGGTCGGCGTTGAATACCGTCAGGGCGCCAATTTGCGCCGCGCCCGCGCGCGCAAGGAGGTCGTGCTGTCGAGCGGCGCCTACAACTCGCCGCAGCTGCTCCAGCTCTCCGGCGTCGGCCCCGGCGACCTCCTGCGCAAGCACGGCATCGATGTCGTGCTGGACGCGCCGGGCGTCGGGCACGATCTCCAGGACCACATGCAGGTGCGCATCGTGATGCGCTGCTCGCAGAAGATCACGCTGAACGACACCGTCAATCATCCGCTCCGCCGCACGATGGCCGGTGCGCGCTATGCGCTGTTCCGCAAAGGCTGGCTGACGATCGCGGCCGGCACGGCGGGCGCGTTCTTCAAGACCAGTCCGCGGCTGGCCTCGCCGGACATCCAGGTCCATTTCCTGCCGTTCTCGACCGACAAGATGGGTGAGAAGCTTCATGGTTTCTCCGGCTTCACGGCGTCGGTGTGCCAGCTCCGTCCCGAAAGCCGCGGGTCCTTGCGCATCAAAAGCGCCGACCCGACAGTGCCGCCGGAGATCCGCATCAACTATATGTCGACCGAGACCGACCGCACCACCAACGTGGAAGGCCTGAAGATCCTGCGCAACATATTGCATGCACCGGCGCTGAAGCCGTTCGTGGTCGACGAATACGATCCCGGAGCGAAGGTGTCCACGGATGCCGAGCTGCTGGATTATTGCCGTGAGCGGGGCAGCACCATCTACCATCCGACCTCGACCTGTCGTATGGGCAATGATGCGCTCGCGGTGGTCGATCAGCGGCTGAAGGTGAGGGGCCTCGAAGGCCTCCGAATCGTCGACGGCTCGATCATGCCCGATCTCGTGTCGGGGAACACCAACGCGCCGATCATCATGATCGCCGAAAAGGCCTCCGACATGATATTGGAGGATGCGCGGTAAACTCGCGTCTTGAGAGGATTTGGGCTTGGCTACGCGATTCAAGATCGGCACACGCAAGAGCGCGATGGCGCTGGAACAGACGGAAGAGATCGCGCGCCGCCTGACCGCTGCCATGCCCGATCTCGACGTCGAGATCGTCAAGTTCGACACCACGGGCGATCTCGACCAGACCAGCAAGCTGCTGCCCCATGGCGGCAAGGGCGGTGCCTTCGTGGCGCAGATCCGCGCCGCCGTGCTGTCGGGCGAGCTCCATGCGGCGATGCATTCGCTGAAGGACATGCCCGGCAACGAAGACACGCCCGGCCTCGTGATCGGCGCCACGCTCTCGCGCGATCCTCCCAATGACGCGCTGGTCCTGCGGAACGGCGTGACGCTGGAGGCATTGCGCCAGTCGCGTGGCAAGGGTTTCAAGATCGGCACCAACGCGGTCCGCCGCGCCGCCTACGCGCGGCGATTGTTTCCCGACGTCGAGATCATCCACTTCCGCGGCGCCGCCGACACGCGCGTGCGAAAACTGGACAATGGCGAGAAGCAGCGCCTGCCGGATGGCGACGCGGTGGGGCCCGCGGACGCGCTGATCATGGCGCGGTCCGGCCTCGACCGCGTCGGCCTTTCCCATCGCATCGGCTACGAGTTCTCCGCGGCGGAAATGCTGCCGGCAGCGGGGCAGGGCATCGTCGCGGTCGAATGCGCGGCACAGGACTGGCAGACGCGTCGCATTCTCGCATCGATCGACGATCCCGCTGCTCACGCCTGCGCCGATGCCGAGCGCGAGGTGCTGTGGGTGCTGAACGGCCATTGCAATTCGCCGGTGGCGGGCTTTTCGACCATTGCGGGCGATCAGATGTCGCTCACCGCGTCCGTGCTCGATCTCTCCGGCAACTCCATCATCGAAGCCTTGCGTTCGGGTCCCGCCAATCGTCCCCGCGAACTAGGCCGTGCGGTGGGACTGGATCTGCTGGCCAGGGGCGCCGCCGAGATCATCGAGCGCAGCCGGCCGCGGTAAGTTTTCCCGCAGGTTCGCAATGACGAGGGGGACAGCGCTGCGATGATGGCATCATGCGCCTGTTTTGCCCGACGGGTCAAATGTTGGCGCGACCTGATGCGATGACGAAGCATCTGATTTCGGTCCGCCCTAAGTCATTGATCGGGCGTGATCTCTCTACTGTGCATGGGGTTGTTTTCGCACTTTTTTGTTTTCCCGCTCCCCAGGCGCAAAATAAATCAGCCCCGCACGCGCTTCAGCATCTGCTCGACATGGGCGATCGGTGTTTCCGGCTGGATGCCGTGGCCGAGATTGAAGATGAACCGCCCTTGCGCAAAATTCGCCAGCGTGTTGTCGACCGCGCGGTCGAGCGCCGCGCCGCCTGTGATCAGCACCAGCGGATCGAGATTGCCCTGAACCGCAACCTTGCTCTGCACGCGCTCGCGGATGAAGGCCGGCTCCGCGGTCCAGTCGATGCTGACCGCGTTGACGCCGGTCGCCTCGACGAACCCGGGCAGTTGCGCGCCGGCGCCGCGCGGAAAGCCGATGATCTTCGCGTCCGGCATCTTGGCGCGCACGCCTTCGACGATGCGCCGGGTCGGCTCGATCGACCAGCGCGCGAATTCGGCGGGTGGCAGCACGCCGGCCCAGGTGTCGAAGATCTGCAAGGCGTTGGCGCCGGCCGCAAGCTGCGCCAGCAGATATTCGATCGAGTTCTCGACCAGCACGTCGATGATAGCTGCGAACGCCTCCGGATGCCGGTAGGCCATCATCCGCGCCGGCGCCTGGTCGGGCGTGCCCTGGCCGGCGACCATGTAGGTCGCCACCGTCCACGGGGCGCCGCAGAAGCCGATCAGCGCGATCCTGGGATCGAGCGCGCCGCGCACGATCTTGAGGGCCTCGAACACCGGGGCGAGCTTGCCGAAATCGGCTTGCTTCGCCAGTGTCGCGACCTTGGCGGGATCATCCAGCGGTTCGAGCCGCGGACCCTCGCCGACCTCGAAGCGCACGGAACGACCGAGCGCATAGGGGATCACCAGGATGTCGGAGAAGATGATCGCCGCATCGAAGCCGAACCTCCGGATCGGTTGCAGCGTCACCTCCGCGGCAAGCTCCGGGTTGAAGCAGAGGTCGAGGAAGCCGCCGGCCCTGGCGCGCACCTCGCGATATTCCGGCAAGTAACGGCCGGCCTGCCGCATCATCCAGACCGGCGGAACGACCTGCCGCTGGCCGGAGAGGACGTCGATGAAGGGTTTTGTCGCAGACTGGGGCACGAACGGTCCTGAAGATGGTTAGGGCTCCTGATACACCGCCACGGCCCGAAGCGGAACAGGGGAACCAAGCGCAATTGGACCGCGTTGACCAGCCAACGGAGGACGAGACCATGGCTGAGACATTCAACCCCGCGCCGCATGACAAGCACGCCGACGATCTGCACGAAGCCCTCGCCGCCGACCGCCACGCCAAGCTCGACGCCGGGCTGAAGGATACCTTCCCGGCATCCGATCCCGTGAGCGCCGCCCAGCCGACGCCCTCGAAGGCCGATGCGGAGGCCGACAATCCCTCGCTCTGGGACAAGGTTAAGGCCATCTTCAGCTAGCGGCGGGTGCGCCGGATTCCGATAGGTTTGCTAATGCCTTGTTAGCGATGCGCTGAGTCCGGCGTCCGTACGACTACGGAAAACCGGGGACATCACTGCATATTTATCCCGACGTTTCAGAGTTCAATAACAGAAGCGGCAGAAGTTCCGGCGATCGGAGATTTCTGCTGCATGAGCGCTGTGACCCAAAGAGCCGGATGGAGCCGCCTGCCGCTGCGGGCAGCTGCGTTCGTCGCGCTGACCTGCGTGGCCATCCTCGGCGTCAGCGGCTGGCGGGAATGGGCGGCGCGCGACGCGGTGCTCAAGGGTGCCGAGACCGAGATGGCGAATGTTGCTCGCTCGCTGACGCAGCATGCCGAGGACAGCCTCGATCTGCTGGATTCAGGCGTCGTCGGCGTCGTCAGCCGGCTGGAGATGGACGGCGCCGAGCCGGCCACGATCGCCAAGCTCAGAACCCTGCTGGAGGCGCGCAAGAAGGCGATAGAGCGCATCCACAGCCTCGCCATCATCGACGAACACGGCAACTGGTTGACCTCGCCCGGCACGATCGGCTCGACCCTCAACGACGACGCGTTCTTCCGTTATCACCAGCTCTCGCCGAAACGGGAGCCCCATGTCGGCCGGCCCGTGAAGAGCCTGCTCGACGGCGAATGGGTCGTCACCTTGTCGCGCCGTTTCAACAAGCTCGACGGCAGCTTCGGTGGCGTGGTGCTCGCGACCATCAGCTCGGGATATCTCTCGCATTTCTACGAACAGTTCGAGATCGGCCGCAACAGCTCGGTGGCGTTGACGCACGGTGACGGCCTGATCATCGCGCGCAACCCGAGCAACGACAGGTTCGTCGGTCGCAGCGTTGCCGATACGCCGCTGTTCCGCGACGCCAGCCTGCAGCGGCCGGGCGGCGCCTATCATTTCAAGTCGCCGCTCGACGGCGCCGACCGGGTCAGCTTCTTCAAGCGCTCTGGCCGCTATCCGCTGGTCCTGCTCGCCACCGTCGATAAGGCCGAACTGCTGGCGCCCTGGCGCTCTGCGGCGACCTCTCGCATGCTCTACGTGCTCGCGCTGGTCATGCTGATCGCGATCATCGGTGCGGTGCTGGTGCGGCAGTTGCAACGGGGCCAGAGCATGGCGGCCGCGCTGGTCGAGAAAGAAGCGCATTTCCGACTTCTTGCCGAAGGCTCCAGCGACATGGTCACGCGGATCGGCCTCGACGAGCGGTTGCGCTATGTCTCGCCATCGTCGATTGGCGTCGTCGGCTGGCGCGCCAATCAGCTGATCGGTACCCTCGCGCTCGCCGGCATTCACGCGGACGACCGGCCGCAGGTGCAGGCTCTCGTCGACGCCATGAAACGCGGCGAGAAGGAGGAGGTGCGCGTCACATATCGCAACGCGCACCGGCAGAACGCCGAAGTCTGGCTCGAATCGACCATGCGGGTGACCCGCAAGGAGAATGGCCGCGTGGACGGCGTGGTCGCGATCTCGCGCGACATCACCGAGCAGAAGAAGCTCGAGACCCGGCTGGAAACGCTCGCGATCGAGGACAGCCTCACCGGGCTTGCCAATCGCCGCCGCTTCGATGAACGATTGAAGGAGGAGTGGGCGCGTGCCTATCGCGAGCGCTCCAGCCTCTCTTTGCTGATGATCGACGTCGACCACTTCAAGTCTTACAACGACGAATACGGCCATCCCGCGGGCGATGCCTGCCTCCGGCAGGTGGCGCAGATCATCGCCGCCGAGATGCATCGTTCCGGCGATCTGGCGGCGCGCTATGGCGGCGAGGAGTTCGCCATGCTGCTGCCGAACACCGACGCTGCGGGCTGCGCCCTGATCGGCGACCGGATTCGACGGGCGATCCGGGATGCGGGCTTGGTTCACACCAGCAACCATGTGGCTGGCTGCGTCACCGCCTCGCTCGGCGGTGCTGCCTGCCGGCCGGCGTTGGAGCGCACGGCCGGCGTAGTCTCGCTGATCGAGGCCGCCGACCAGGCGCTCTATGCCTCCAAGGAGGCCGGGCGCAACCGGCTGATGATGTCGGGCGAGGTGAGCAACCTCCTGCTCAAGGCGTCCGGTCAGTAACCCCGCTCAATAATGCGGCGGACGCTCATTGGCGGCTCCCGGCGCATTCGCCTCGGCCTCCTGCAGCCGCTCGCCGAGCTCCGCGATTCTCCGCGTCAGCGCGTCGATCTGCTTCCACTGCGCGGTGATGGTCTGGTTCAGCGTCTCGATCGCGTCGTCCTGATAGGCGAGGCGCGTCTCCAGCGTGTCGATGCGCTCGCCGAGCGTCTTGATCTCATTCGTCACGTGCCGCGTCCTTATCCCGTTCGCGTAATCCACATTCCTGCAAATCAAGTTGTTGCAAACCAAGTTGCTGCAAACCATGGCCGAGCGCGACGCGCTCGTCGAACACGAAGCATTCGCCGCGCCAGCGGCTCTCGGCCTCCGGCATCTCTTCCAGATATTTGAGAATGCCGCCCTTGAGGTGATAGACCTCGGCAAAGCCGCGCGCGAGCAGATGCGCGCTCGCCTTCTCGCAGCGAATGCCGCCGGTGCAGAACATCGCGATCTTGCGGTGCTTGGCGGGATCGAGCTGCTCAGCCGCAAAATGTTTAAATTGGCCAAAGCTACTGATGCCGGGGTCGAGCGCGCCGTCGAACGTACCCATCGCCACCTCGAAGGCATTCCTGGTGTCGAGCACCAGCGTGTCGGGCGCCTCGATGAGCGCGTTCCATTCGGCCGCATCGACATAGGTGCCGACCTGCCGCGTCGGATCGGCGGTTTCGTCACCCAGCGTGACGATCTCCTTCTTCAGCCGCACCTTGAGCCGGCCGAACGGCATCGTCTCGGCGGTCGAGAATTTTAGTTCGAGATTGTTCAACCTGCCGCCGAACATGTCGCCGTGCGCGAGCTCATGGGTGAGCGCTTCGATCGCCTCGCCCGGGCCCGCGACGGTGCCGTTGATACCCTCCTGCGCGAGCAGCACGCTGCCCTTCAGCGCCAGGCCTGCGCAGAACGCGCGCAGCGGCTCCCGCAGCTCGCGGTAATCGGGCAGGGCAGCGAATTGGTAGAAGGCGGCGACCTTGCAAATCATGGCGCCCGTTTAGCAGGCGGAGCCAGCCCGGAAAACCCGCAACGAGCAGCTCTATTCCCAGCGGATGGCAGCCATTTCCCTGGCATGCCAGCATTGCCCCGGCCGGCCGGAATGTGTCATGTAGGCCCGGTTTTCCGAGCCGGCGCGCCATCCGCGCCATCCGCCCAATGAAAGCAAAGACTTCGATGAGAAACTTCCATTTCCCCGGCAGGTCCACGGTCCACGCCACCAACGCGATGGTGGCGACCTCGCATCCGCAGGCGTCGCTCGCCGCGATCGAGGTGCTGCGCGAGGGCGGCACGGCGGTGGACGCGGCTGTCGCGGGTTCGGCCATTCTCGGCGTGATCGAGCCGCAATCGACCGGCATCGGCGGCGACTGCTTTGCGCTGATCCAGCCGCGCGGCGAGGGCAAGATCATCGCCTATAACGGCTCGGGGCGCGCGCCGAAGGCGGCGAACGCCGACTGGTATCTCGAGCGCAAGATCAACTCCGTGCCGCTGACCTCGGCGCATGCGGTCTCGATCCCCGGCGTGATCGACGCCTTTGCGACCGTTTTGCGCGATCACGGCAAGTTCGGCTTCGACCGGCTGCTGCAGCCCGCGATCAAGGCGGCCGAGGAAGGCTACGTCGTCGCCCCTCGCATCGCCTTCGACTGGAAGAACCAGTTCGAGAAGCTGAAGGGTGGCACCAACACCGAGCGCTATCTGTTGCCGCACGGCAAGCCGCCGGTGGCCGGCGACGTCATCCGCCAGGCCGAGCTCGGCAAGACGCTGCGGGCGATCGCCAAGGACGGCCGCGACGCCTTCTACAAGGGCCCGATCGCGGAAGACATGGTGGAGACCCTGCGCGGAATCGGCGGCCTGCACACGCTCGACGATTTCGCCGCGCACACCACCGAGACGACGACGCCGATCGGCACCATGTACAAGGGTTACGACGTCTGGCAGTGCCCGCCGAACGGACCCGGCCTCACCATGCTGCTGATGTTGAACATCCTGTCGCGGTTCGACCTGACGAAATACGCGCCGCTCAGCATCGAGCGCTTCCACCTCGAAGCCGAGGCCGCACGCATCGCCTACATGCACCGCGAGCTGCATGTCGCCGATCCCGAGCATATGCAGGTCGAGGTCGCCAAGATACTCGCCAAGGAATACTGCAACGAGCACATCGACAAGATCCGTATGGACGGCATGCTCGACCTGCCGAACGTCGCGCCGCCGATGAATCCCTCGACCATCTACATCACCGTCGTGGACAAGGACCGCAACGTCTGCTCGTTCATCAACTCGGTCGCGCATTCCTTCGGCTCGGCGATCGTCTCGAACAAGACCGGGGTTCTGCTCCAGAACCGCGCGGGCGGCTTCCGCATCCAGCCCGGCCATCCGAATTGCATCGCCGGCGGCAAGCGCCCGCTGCACACTATCATGCCGAGCCTGCTCACCAAGGGCGGCCGTTCCGTGATGCCGTTCGCGGTGATGGGCGGACAGTATCAGCCGGTTGGCCAGACCCATGTGGTGACCAACATCCTCGATTATGGCTGCGACGTGCAGGAGGCGATCGATATGCCGCGCGGCCTGCACTACGAAGGCCAATACCAGCTCGAGGACAGCGTGCCGGCCAATATCGTCGAAGGCCTGAAGAAGCTCGGCCACAAGACCACCAGCGTCGTCAGTCCGCTCGGCGGCGCGCAGGCGATCTGGATCGACTGGGACAAGGGCACGCTCACCGGCGGTTCCGATCCGCGCAAGGATGGTTGCGCGCTCGGATATTGACCCCCGCGGGACAGAGTTCCCCGCGCAAGATCAGGAAAAGTTGACGCAGGGGCGACGCGGCATTTGCTGCGTCGCCCTTTCTCGTTCGGAACGGAGTTCATTGCTTCAGGTTAAGGGCCGATGAGCGGTGCAGGCGTGCGCTGCTTTTGCTCCAAGCGGCGGAGGCCCTCCCATGTCGGAAAAACCAGGTTCCGGACCGTCCGGATTCGATCGGCGCGCGTTCATGGCCGGCGCGGCCGGCACTGCGCTGGTCCCCATGACGGCGCGCGCGGCCGCGCAGGATGCGAGCGCGTCGACCGCCCAGGATCCGGTGCTTCCTGTCGATGTCACGCTGCGGGTCAATGGCAAGGACAAGCGCCTGCACATCGACGCGCGCACGACGGTGCTCGACGCGCTGCGGGAGCATCTCAAGCTCACCGGCAGCAAAAAGGGCTGCGACCACGGCCAGTGTGGTGCCTGCACGGTCCTGATCGACGATCGACGCGTGGTGTCGTGCCTGACGCTCGCCCTCGCCGCCGAGGGGCAGGAGATCACCACGATCGAAGGCCTTGCCACCGACGATCATCTGCATCCGATGCAGCAGGCCTTCGTCGACAACGACGCGTTTCAGTGCGGCTATTGTACGCCGGGCCAGATCATGTCCGCCGTGGCCTGCGTCAAGGAGGGGCATGCGGGCAGCGAGGCCGACATCCGCGAAAACATGAGCGGCAACATCTGCCGCTGCGCCGCCTACCCCAATATCGTCGCCGCCGTGAAGCAGGCCGCGCCCGAGATCATGAAAGGCTAGGCGCATGCGACCGTTTTCGTATCAAAGGGCAACAGACCCCGACATGGCCGTGCAGGTGCTCAGCGCTGCCGCGGCCGCGAACAATCCGCTGACCAAGGCTACGGCGCAGCCGCTCGCGGGCGGCACCACGCTGATCGACCTGATGAAGCTGGACGTGATGCGGCCCGCGGCGATTGTCGATATCAGTCCGCTGGCGCGGGGCTGGTCGGCGATCGAGCCCGGCAGTGATGGCTTACGGCTGGGCGCGCTCGCCAAGATGTCCGACGTGGCCGCGCATGCCGAGATCCAGCGCAACTACCCGGTGATCGCGAATTCCCTGAAGCTCGCCGCCAGCGCCCAGCTGCGCAACATGGCGACGCTCGGCGGCAATGTGATGCAGCGAACGCGTTGCAGCTATTTCCGTGATGTCTCCTATGAGAATTGCAACAAGCGCAATCCTGGCTCGGGCTGTGCCGCCATGGATGGCGTCAATCGCATGCATGCGGTGCTGGGTACGTCCGATCAGTGCATCGCGACCTATCCCGGCGATTTCGCCCAGGCGTTGATCGCGCTCGATGCGATGGTCGAGATCACCAGCAAGTCCGGCACGCGCAACCTGCCGTTCGCAGATTTGCACAAGGCGCCCGGCAACACGCCCGAGATCGAGACCACACTTCGGCCCGGTGAGCTGATCTCTGCGTTCTCCATTTCCGGCCGCTGGCCGCGCTCGGTATATCTCAAGGCGCGCGACCGTCAGTCCTACGAGTTCGCGCTGTCGTCGGCTGCGGTCGCGCTCGACGTGCAGGATGGCACGATCAGGGACGCGCGTATCGCGCTCGGCGGCGTCGCCACCGTGCCGTGGCGGGCCCGCGAGGCGGAGGCGCTGCTGAAGGGACAGAAATTCGACGACGGTCTGACGAAGCGTGTGGCCGATGCCGCGTTTGCGGACGCCAAGGGCCGCCGGCACAACAGCTTCAAGATCGCGCTCGGCAAGCGCGTGGTGGCGCGCGCGCTCCAGCAGGCCGTAACGATGGAGATCTGATCATGACCGCTGCAGCTCCCGAGCCGAAGGCAAACATGGGCCGGCCCGTGCCGCGCTATGATGCGGCCGCAAAGGTCACGGGCCGGGCGACATATGCGTCCGACATGCCGCTCGACAATCCTGCCTACGCATTCCTGGTCACCAGCGCCATCGCCAAGGGCCGCATCGACAGTTTCGATCTCGACGATGCCAGGCGGGTCCGCGGCGTGATCGACATCGTCACGCACGAGAACGCTCCGAAGCTGAAGGAATCGAAACTGTTCAGCAATGGCGGCTATGCCGGCACCACGATCCAGCCGCTGAAATCGGCCGACATCGCCCATGACGGCCAGATCATCGCCGTCGTCATCGCCGAGAGTTACGAGGCGGCGCGCGAGGCCGCCAATCGCGTCAAGGTCAGCTACACGGCCGTAATGCCGAGTGCGAGCTTCGACTCGCCGGGGACCACCACGGCAGCGGCAAAAGGACAGAACGCACAGTTCAAGGAAGACCCGGAGGTCGGCGATTTCGCCAAGGCGTTCGACGCGGCCGAGGTCAAGCTCACCGCCTCCTATGAAACGCCGACCCAGCACCACAATCCGATGGAGCTGTTTACGACGAGCTGCGCCTGGATGGGCGACGAGCTCGTCATCTACGAGGGCAGCCAGTATGTCTACGGCCTGAAGAACGGTGTCGCCGAGCAGCTCGGCATCGACGCCGACAAGGTCCGTGTCGTCAATCCCTATGTCGGCGGCGGCTTTGGTTCGCGGGGCTCGATGACGCCCCGCACCGCCATCATCGCCGGCATTGCCAAACGCCTGAACCGGCCCATCAAGCTGGTGCCGACCCGCGACCAGGGCTTCACCATCGCGACCCACCGCGCCGAGACGCGCCATGAGATCAGGCTTGGTGCGGGTCGGAACGGCAAGCTGGTGGCCTTGAGGCACGACGGCGCGGAGGTTTCGTCGCGTCCGGATGCCTATTGCGTCGGCGGCACCAAGACCACGACGCGGCTCTATGCCTGCCCGAACGTCGCCAGTCTGGTCTCGATCGTGCGCGCCGACCGCAACACGCCGGGCTTCATGCGTTCACCGCCCGAGGTGCCGTATCTCTTCGCGCTGGAGAGCGCGATGGACGAGCTCGCGGTGAAGCTGAACATGGACCCCGTCGAGCTCCGCCGCATCAACGACACCACCGTCGAGCCGATCGGCGGCAAGCCCTATACGTCGCGGTCATTGATGGCGTGCTTCGACCAGGCCGCGAAGGCGTTCGGCTGGTCGCAGCGTTCGCCGCAGCCGAAATCGATGTCGGACGGCGACTGGCTGGTCGGCTATGGCTGTGCCGCCACCTGCTATCCGACGCAGATGGCGCCCTCTGCCGCGCGCGTTCGCCTCCAGCGTGACGGCCGTACCCGGGTCGAGATCGCCGGCCACGAGATCGGCACGGGTGCGTATACCGTCATCGCCCAGACCGCGGCCGAGCGGCTCGGCGTGCCCCTGGAGAAGGTCGCGGTCTTCCTGGGTGACAGCGATCTGCCGCCGGCGCCTGTTGCCGGCGGTTCGAACTCGACTGCCAGCACCTGCTCGGCGGTGATGATGGTGTGCGACCGGATTCGCCAAAGGCTGTTCAAGGCCGTGATGCCGAGCGACAGTCTCGCCGACAAGGCCAAGGAGACTGTCGGCATCAGCCAGGCGCCGAGCACGCAGGCGGCGCAGAGCGATCGTCCACTCGATCTCGAGAAGGCCTTCGACGCGCTCGGCGTCGGTATCGTCGAGGAATATGGCGAGTGGAAGCCCGAAGGCGCGCCGCTGGATTCCTTCACGGCCATGCACAGCGGGCACGCGCGGCTCGTCGGTGGCCATCAGATGAAGGACAAGATCGCCTATGCCTTCGGTGCCGAGTTCGTCGAAGTCCGCATCAACCGCTTTACCCATGAAATCCGCTGCCCCCGGCTGGTCGGAGCGTTCGCGGCGGGCCGCATCATGAATCCGCGCACGGCGCGCAGCCAGCTCATGGGCGGCCTGATCTGGGGCATGTCCTCGGCGCTGCTGGAGGCCACCGAGATCGACGAGCGCAATGCGCGCTACGTCAACGACAATCTTGCCGACTATCTAGTGCCCGTGAATGCCGACGTGCCCGGCGTCGAGGTGATTCTGCTTTCCGAGCAGGACGATCACATCAACCCGGCAGGCGTGAAGGGTCTCGGCGAGCTCGCCAATGTCGGCACCAATGCGGCGATCTGCAATGCGATCTATCACGCCACGGGCCAGCGCATCCGCAAGCTGCCCGTGCGGCTCGAAAATATCGAGGTGTGAGGGGTGGAAACGGCGTCGGCGTTGCGCTAGACACCTTGCGCCTCAAACGGAAGGTCTCTTATGCAGCGTTTACAGCGCGTGCTCCTCGCCATCATGTCGGCACTCGCGATCACCGTGATCGCCGGCGTGTCCGATTTCGTTTCCACCACGGCCTCGGCCCAGACCGCAGGGAAGACCATGACCACAGCTTCAGGTTTGCAGATCACCGACAGCGTCGCCGGCACCGGCGCTTCACCCAAGCCCGGCCAGATCTGCGTGATGCACTACACCGGCTGGCTCTACGAGAACGGCCAGAAGGGCAAGAAATTCGACTCGTCGGTCGACCGCAACGAGCCGTTCGAATTCCCGATCGGCAAGGGCCGCGTCATCGCCGGCTGGGACGAGGGCGTTGCCTCCATGAAGGTCGGCGGCAAGCGGACGCTGATCATTCCACCGCAACTCGGCTATGGCGCCCGCGGCGCAGGCGGCGTGATCCCGCCGAACGCGACGCTGATGTTCGACGTGGAATTGCTCGGGGTGAAGTAAGCCCGCAAACAAAAAAGACCGGCCTCTCGGCCGGTCTTTTCGCTTTCAATGCGACGGTGTCATCTCGTCTTATTCCGTCGCGCGCTTGGCTGCGGCCGCGGCGCGATCGACCGCGTCCTTCGCGGCATCCTTGGCGTCGCCCATGGCCTGCTGGCCCTTGCCCTTCACTTCCTGGACCGCACCTTCACCTTTCAGGCGCTCGGACCCGGTGGCTTCACCGACGCCCTGCTTGGCCTTGCCCATTGCCTCGTTTGCGGTGCCCTTGATCTTGTCGGTCGTGCTACCCATGAAACTCTCCTCGCGTTTTGCTCGCTAGGACAACGTCCGACGGCTATGAGGGTTCCGATTTTGTTATGGCTCGATGTCGCGGCTTTGGGTTAGTTTGCCGCACACGGAACCAACAGAAAGCAAGTCTCATGACCGGCCATGACCATTCGCATTCCCACCATGACCACGATCACGACGATCGCTGGAAACATGACGGCGTGCGCGTCATTCCCGGCAACCAGCTCGATACCAATGTGCCGTCGACGGCGGGCATGGACCGCGCGGCCGCGATCAATTTCGCGCGCGTCGGTGCGCAGAAATTGTGGGCGGGCACGGTCAGCATCAAGCCCGACGCCAAGACCGGCGCGCATCACCATGGCCATCTCGAAAGCGTCATCTACGTGGTGAGGGGCAAGGCGCGGATGCGCTGGGGCGAGAGCCTGCAATTCACCGCGGAAGCCGGCCCCGGCGACTTCATTTTCGTCCCGCCCTATGTGCCGCATCAGGAGATCAACGCCAGCCCGGACGAGGTGCTGGAATGCGTCCTGGTGCGCAGCGATGGCGAGGCGGTCGCGGTCAACCTCGACATCGAGCCGGTCGAGAAGCCCGAGACCGTGCTGTGGGTCGATCCCATTCACCGCGACCCGAACGAGAAGAAGTGAGGAGCGCCTGAAAGCCAGCGGGTTCTGTGCGACAGAACCTCGCAGGCAGGGTCCAGAAAAGATCCGGAAGCCGTGTCGGATCGCCGCTTGGCCGTCCGTCCTTGGGCAGAACCCCGCCCAAGGAGCTCCGATGCCCAGGATGATTTTCCTCAATCTGCCCGTGACCGACCTCAAGCGCGCCACTGCCTTTTACGAGGCGGTCGGTGCGACCAGGAACCCGCAATTCAGCGACGACACGGCGAGCTGCATGGTCTTTTCCGAGACCATCTACGCGATGCTGACGACCCACGAAAAATTCCGTCAGTTCACGCCGAAGCCGATCTCGGATGCAAAGACCTCAAACCAGGCGTTGTTCTGCCTGTCCGCGGACAGCCGGACCGAGGTCGACGATATCGTCAGCAGGGCCGGGGCTGCAGGCGGGGTCGCCGATCCCAGCCCGAAGGACGAATACAGTTTCATGTACGGCCGCAGCTTCGAGGATCCGGACGGCCACATGTGGGGCGTGAACTGGACGGACATGGCAGCCTTCGCGGCGCAGTCCGACATGGCGAACGCCTGATCTAAGCCCACGACACCAGAATCTGAAGAGGAGCATTCACGATGTCCAAGCTCGTGCCCTGCATGTGGTTCAACGGCGATGCCGAGGAAGCCGCGAAGTTCTACGTCTCGCTCGTGCCGAATTCGGCGATCACGCATGTTCAGCGCAACGTTTCAGATGGCCCGTCCGGCAAGGAAGGCTCCGTGCTCGTCGTCGAGTTCTCGGTGGCGGGACAGTCCCTGGTCGCGCTCAACGGCGGCATGAAAATGGAATACACCCACGCGATCTCGCTGATGATCCATTGCGACGATCAGGCCCAGGTCGACAGCGTCTGGAATGCGTTCCTGGCCCATGGCGGCAAGGAAGAGCAATGCGGCTGGCTCAGGGATCGCTGGGGCGTGGCTTGGCAGGTCGTGCCGAAGGTGATGTTCGAATTCCTCTCCAGCCCCGACAAGGCGGCTGCCGCACGCGCGATGCAGGCCATAATGAAGATGGTCAAGCTGGACGTGGAAACCTTGCGCCGCGCGTTCGAGGGCAAGTCGGCGGCGTGAAGGGCGTGCCCTTGCCACATACTCACTGTCGTCGCCCGGCTTGACCGGGCGATCCAGTACGCCGAGACGGCCGTTGGTCAATCGATAGGCCGCGGCGTACTGGATGCCCCGGTCGAGCCGGAGCATGACAGCGGAATTTGAGGCGAAAGCCCGCCGCTAATAATTGATCCGCAGCCCCACGCCGCCATGGATGGTGTTGCCGACCGGCTGCGGGCCGAGCGTGCCGTTGGCGAACAGGTCGACGATCCAGCCCTTCTGCACGCGGAAGCCGAACCGGCCGCCATATTCGAACCAGCCCTGGTTGCCCATGGTCGGCACCACCACACCGTCGCCGGTCACGGTGGCGACGATGCCGCTATGGGCAGCGAATGACTGCACCCAGCCGCCGTTGATGTTGGCCTCGATATTGCTGCCGTAGAGATGCGTCCACTGGCCCCCGATCTTGACCAGGCTGGTGCGGTCGGTGCCGGTCGCGATGCTGGCGTCGAACGGATTGAACGCCACTGCGCTGTCGGTGTAGCCCGAGACGCGCTGCCAGAGCTGCCAGACCTCGATCGAGGCGGCGACCTCGTCGCGGGGCGACACGCGGCTCATCCAGCCGGCGCGGCCGTAGACGGCGTAGTTCGCGGCGTTGGTCGAACTCGTGACGCTCACCGGGCCGAGGCTGGTGTTGTAGCTGCGGGTGTAGCGCGCCTTCTCCCACGGCGTCAGGATCGTGCCGACATCGAAGAACGGGCGCGACGAGCCCCAGTCGGTGAAGTCATAGCGCAGCGCAAATGCGCCGATCGGCGCGCTGGTGATGTTGTAGCCGCCTTCGCTGTATTGCGTGTAGGCGATGCCGGCGAGCAGCGACAGATTGTTGGTCAGCTCCTTGCGGCCGTGGATGCCGGCCGAGAACGAGCCGGCGGAGCCGAACGCGCTGACGCAGTTGCTGCAATTGACCTGCTCGTTGACGCCGAGCAGCACCGTGCCGAGCACCCGGTTGGTGATCATCTGGTTGAAGCGCTGATTGGCAAGGCCGCCGATCGAGCCGCCGCTGGAATCCGCGCCGGTCGGTGTCGGCGTCGGGCTCGGCGAGGAGGACGGGTAAGGGCTCGGCGACGATGACGGGTAGGGGCTGGGCGAGGGCGAGGGGCTGTAGGTCGGCGTCGGCGAGGGGGAATAGCTCGGCGCCGGGGTTGGCGTCGGCCCTCCGCACTCGGATTCGCAAATCGTAGCGGCTGCCGCCGGACGGGTATCGACCGCGACAAACGCAAACGCAGCCACGGCGGTCAGCACGCTCGCGAGCGTGAAGCGCATGACGTTGGTGGATATCGCCATCTTCAGCGTCCGCACAGCATGCCGTCGTCATGGACGGCGGGCGTGATGGTCGGCGATGCGTCCGCATATTGGTTGACCGCGCACAGTCCCGCGCTCGCGGCGCAGGTCGCGGCAAAGGTCCAGGGCGGCGTGTTGGTTTTGCTGATAGAGACCTTGCCGCCGGTCGAGGTGATGATTGCGGTGTCGCCGGGCTGGGTGAGCTGCACGCATTGTTGGCTCGTCGTGCAGACACTGGCGGCGCCGTCCTGCAGCACGACGACCGAGCGGCCGCGCTGGGACAGGATATCGAGTGTGGTTCCGCGCACGCCGATGGTCGCGAGCGGGGTCGTGATCTTGTAGGCGGTCTTCTCGGAATGCCCGGTGACGAAACGGAATGCGCCAGTCGTCATGCGGATTGCGACGTCGCGATAGCTGTGCTCGTCGTTGAAGACGGTGCGGTCGAGCTTGAGCGTCGCGCTCGGACCGAGCGACAGATTGGTGCTGTCGGCCATCACGAAGCGCGCCGCGCTGCCGGCGCCGGTGCGCACGGTCTCGTCCCGCAGCATGCTGTCGCCGACGCTGATCGGCGTCGTTGTCGCGGCGACGCGAACGACTTCATTCTGGATCACGACGGCTTCACCGACGCGCGTCTGCGCCTGCGCGCAAGGGGCCACGCACAAGGCGGTCGAGAAGAGCGTGGAGAAAAGCCAGAAACGCAAATTCATTTCGCAACCGATCGATGTGTCCCTGATCGTACCGGATCAGGCGCGCTTGCGATGTGGCGGAATTATCACAAGCAGCGCGAGACCTGCGTTATGCTTAGTGACAGTTGCGGCAGAATGCGTTCAATGAAAACCGCGATCTCTATTATTCTCCGCGGTGACGCAAATTTGCCACGCAAAATATCCCCACAAATGCGCCTCGACTTGCCGGCGGTTCCGAAGGTGTCGCGGAGCGCAGTGATTGCTGTCGCGATTTTCCTGGTCGCGCATCTCGCACTGCTGATAGGCCTCACGACGCCGGAGAAGTTCGTCTTCGACGAAGTGCACTACGTGCCGGCGGCGCGGCAGATGCTGGCGCCAGCGATGTCGCAACCGATGCTCAATCCGATGCATCCACCATTGGCGAAAGAGCTTATCGCGCTATCGATCGCGACCTTCGGCGACAGCGCGCTGGGCTGGCGCTATCCCGCGGCGTTGTTCGGCGCCCTCGCGATCGTCGCGATCTACCTGTGCGGCCTCGCGCTGTTCGCCGCGCAAGGGCCTGCGATCGCCGCTGCGCTGATCGCCGGCTGCAACCAGATGCTGTACGTGCAGGCGCGCATCGCGATGCTCGACATTTTTGCACTCGGCTTCGGCCTGCTCGCGATTGCCGCCTTCATGCACGGGTTTCGAAAGGACCGGCCTCACGCATTGTTCGCGGCTGCCGGCAGCTTGTTCGGCTGCGCTGCGGCCTGCAAATGGAGCGGCCTGTTTCCGCTCGGAATCTGCATCGTCATCGTCGCGGTGATCCGCCTGATGCAGGGCTGGCACACTATGTTTGCCGACGCGAAGCCGGGGGATTGGTACCGGCCCGATCTCTGGCCCGACTTCAGATTACATCACGTCGTGCTCTGCTTCATCGTCCTGCCCGCGGCGACATATCTTGCGGCTTTCGTCCCGCTCTATGGCGCGTCGCTGCCGGATCTGGTCGAGGCGCAGCGCCGGATCTTCGCCGACAACACCACCACTGCCATCGCCGGCCACACTTATATGAGCGCGTGGCCGTCATGGCCGCTGCTCGCGCGCCCGGTGTGGTTCCTGTTCGACAAGGGCGCGGACGACAATGTCTCCGCGGTCGTTTTCCTCGGTAACCCCCTGGTGCTGTGGCCGGCGCTGCTCGCGCTCGCCGTCGTGCTGCGCGACTTCGTCGTCGCGCGTCGCCGGGATGCGTTCCTGATCTCGGTCTTCTATTTCGGATCCTGGCTCGCCTGGGCGTTGCTGCCGCGCACGCTCGCCTTCATCTATTACTATCTGCCGGCCGCGACCGTAGCGTCGCTCGCGCTGGTCTACGTGCTGCGCCGGGAGGGTCTGCCACGCTGGCTGTTGTGGGCCTATGTCGCGGTCGCGGCAGCGGGCTTTGCCGCCATGCTGCCGATCTCGGCGGCCTTCGTCGGCACGTCGATGCAGACCTTCAACCGGCTGATGCTCTTCCAAGTCTGGATATGAAATCGCCGCCCGCCGGGAGAACGGCAGGCGGCGTTTTTTATGGGCGATGACCTGTGAATTACTTCGACGCGGTCTTGGTGTCCATGTTCACGACCTGGACGCGGCGGTTGATCGGGTCGGCGCCGTTGGCGGCGTCCTTCAGCTTGGTCTTGCCGTAGCCGACGGTGACGAGATCGGTGCCGGTGAGGCCGTAGTTCTGCACCAAATACTTCTTGATGGTGTCGGCTCGCCGCTCGGAGAGCCCCTGATTGTATCCCTCCGTGCCGACCGCATCGGTGTGGCCGGCGACCACGAAGGTCGAGCCCTTCAGCGAGGGATCGGACAGCGCCTTGCCGAGCGCCTGCACCGACGGCACCGACGTCTTGGCGATGTCGGCCGAGTTGTAGTCGAACTGGATCTCCAGATCGATCTTCGGCTTGGTCGCGGCGAGCTCGGCAATCTGCTCGCGCTCGCCCGTCGACAACGACCGCGTCGAGCGGTTGCGCACGGTGTTCAGGAACGTCGATTCCTTGGCCTGCACCGCCGGATCGACCTGCGGACCTGCGGACAGGCCGCGGGTCGTCGACTTCGGCTTCAATGCATCCAGGATCTGGTTGGTCGAGACATTGCCGTCGCCGGCCATGGCCAAGCCGGCCGTCATCGACAGAAGTGCCGAGAGGGTAATCGCCTTCAGTGCAAAAGACTTATTGAAACGGGTCATTGTCGTATCCTCGTTGTGACGCCTGATGGCTATTTGATGCTGCAAGCATAGGGCAGGTTCAAAACCCCTGGTGTGATCTTGGTCACGGTGAAAACGGGGCCCTCCGGGGCCATGGCAGCGAATTTCGAGCGGTTTCGGGTTCGTGGAGGGCCGACCCGCGGTCCACTCCGAGGACGGACGCTAACGCGTGAAGAGAGTGGTCGCACGCTGCCCGGCGAGCGTTCGAGCCGTCGCAGTCATGTCGTGATCCGCATCACTGAGGACCGCCGCGCCCAGGTGCCGCTCGGGGCCGGGGCCCGGTTCACTCGGGGAAACCTGTGCTGACCGATTGTCGCAAAGCCGTCGCGCGATGGCCTGTCCGCGGACAATTTTTCGGCCAGATGGACGCCTAGGGTGGAGCCTCCCATAAGCGCAACGAAGGGAGCCGAGTTCCATCCAGTGCCGAGGCCGAGTGATTACCAGTTCTATCGCAGTAGCCCGCCGGATCGGACCGTGTCCCTGAGCTCCATGCCCATCTACGTCGGCGCGGCGATGATCGCGGTGGCGATCCTGCTGTCGACCCTGATCACGGGGCTGACCTCCCGCTATGTCGGGCTTCAAGCGCCGACCGACGAGAACATGTGGCTGGTCGATCGTCTCACCGGCAGTGTCTATCGCTGCCAGGCGGAGGAGCGCGGCAAGGCCTCGTGCGAACCCGATGTCGCAACAGGCAGCGTTGGCGACCGGTCCAAAGCCCGAAAGCTGGCCGCTGAGCCCTCCGTCTTCGCACCGCAGCAAGAAAATTGTCTTCTCTACGAAACGTCTTCGCCGGAGAATACGTATTGCGAAGGCCGGCATGACGCCGGTTTCGTTTTACGGAGGAGACTTTTCGATGAAGATCTTGCTCACAGCCGCCGCTTTTGTCGCGCTCACCCTTTCCCTTTCGCCGGCATCCGCCGCCATGATGGCGTGCACCGGCGATAACATGATGAAATCGACAGCCATGATGATGGGCACGGCCGATACCCCGGCCAAGGTCGCGGCCAACAAGGAAATGGCTATGGCCAACACCGATATGAGCAATGGCAAGATGAAAGGCGGCTGCATGCATTACATGAAGGCGCAGAAGGCCATGATGATGAAATAGGGCCTCGGCCACGCCAAGCGGCCGCGCTGTCAGCAGATGACAGCGCGGCTTTTCTTTTGCTGCGTCCAGTCCGCTTCTTTCTCCCGGCGCGAATCCCGCTACATTCCCTCCTGCAATGTCCCGCGCGCCCAAACCGATTCCACTCACCACGACACAGGCCCGGCAAATCTGGCTTCATGCCCAGCGGCTGGACGAGCGCGCGCCGTTCGGTGACGGCGCGCAAGCCGTCGCCGGCGCGGTCGCCCATCTCGGCTATGTGCAGATCGACACCATCAACGTGATCGAGCGCTGCCATCATCACATCCTGTTCAGCCGGATCCCGTCCTACCGCCGCGCCGATCTGCGCCACGCCCAGAGCGTCGACAAGAGCGTCTTTGAGTATTGGACGCATGCGCTGTCCTACGTGCCGGCCGGCGACTTCCGCTTCTTCCTGCCGGCGATGCGCGAGCACCGCCGCGAGGGGCACAAATGGTTCGCCTCGGTGAAGCCTCGCGACACGCGCAAGGTGATGCGGCTGGTGCGCGCCGGTCCGCTGACGATCCGCGACATCGAGGACGACGTGCTCACCGAGAAGGAGCATCTCTGGCAAAGCCGAAAACCCTCGAAGCGGGCGTTGCAGCTCGCCTTCTATACCGGTGCCGTGACCGTCAGCGAGCGCCAGGGCATGCTCAAGACCTATGAGCTGATGACGCGCCATTTCGGCTGGGACAAGCTGCCGAAGCCGGCGTCGGCAAAGGACATTACGGCCTATCTGCTCGATCGCGCGCTGCGATCGCAAGGTGTCGTGAGCCTCGATTCGGTCTGCCATCTCGACGCGCCGCGCAAGCCGGCGGTGGCTGCCCTGATTGCCTCGCGCGTCCGCCGTGGCGAGCTCGTGCCTGTCGCCATCGACGGTGCCGGCAAGCAGGAGCACTGGGCACTGCCGGCCGCGCTCGAGCCGGGCGAGCGCGCGCCGCCGGATCTCGTCCATATCCTCTCGCCGTTCGATCCGCTGATCATCCAGCGCAAGCGCACCAATCTCATTTTCGGCTACAACCATTTGTTCGAGGCCTATGTGCCGAAGGCCAAACGCAAGCTCGGCTATTTCGCGCTCCCCGTGCTGGTCGGCGACGAGATCGTCGCCGCGCTCGATCTGAAGACCGACCGGCAGGCAAAGAAGCTGCTGATGCAGAAATGGACCTGGGTCGGCGAGGGGAAGAAGACCGCGGGGCGCAAGGAGCTGAAACGGAAGATCGAGCAGGAACTCGATCGTTTTGAGAAGTTTCAGTTGGCTGACTGACCGTAGGGTGGATTACGCTTCGCTAATCCACCCTACGCATCCCCGCCAATCGATCGATCCAAACGCCGAACGCAATCCCGATTGCATAAGCTGCCAGATTCCACAGCGAGAAGATGCGCCCGAGCAGCAGCGCCCCGGCCGCGGTCAGCCGGAACGCGTCGAGCCAAGGCATGTGCACCAGTCGGGAGAATTCGACCATGACTGCGATTGCCATTGCGATGGCTGCGATCTGTGTCCGTGACAGCCTTGGCAGCAAAACGCCGACCAGCAGAAACACCATCGTTGCCCATAGCAGCGAGCCGCCGTACTTCACCACGAAGGCGGGCAGGCCGAGCGGAAAGCCGTACCAGCGCAGCGAGAGTCCGCAGGCAATAACCGCCAGCGCCAGACCGGCGCGGATCAGCGATGTCCGAAGCGGCGCAATGGCTTTGACCGGTTGCGCCTGCTGCATTGCTTGCTCCATTGACTCTTTTGCGGCGATGCTCAAAACCCCGGATCAGCCCATAAAAGCAACAACCCCGGGGGAAGCCATGAGCCAGACCACGACCTATGCCGGTTCGACCGGCGCAGCCAAGTCGGAAATCGAGACCTCGACGATCCGCGCCATCTCCTGGCGCCTGATCCCGTTCCTGGTGCTGGCCTACTTCTTCTCCTATCTCGACCGCGTCAATCTCGGTTTCGCCGCGCTGACCATGAATGCCGAGCTGAAATTCACGCCGCTGATCTTCTCCTGGGGCGCCGGCATTTTCTTCATCGGCTATTTCATGTTCGAGGTGCCGAGCAATCTGGCGCTGGAGAAGTTCGGCGCCAGCCGCTGGATCGCCCGGATCATGGTGACCTGGGGCATCATCTCGGCGCTGATGGCGCTCACGAGCGGCGTCACGAGTTTCTACGTGCTGCGCTTCCTGCTCGGCGTGGCCGAGGCCGGCTTCTTCCCCGGCATCATCCTCTATCTCACCTATTGGTATCCGGCCGAATATCGCGCCCGCTTCCTTGCGGCCTTCGCCATCGCCGTGCCGGTCTCCACCGTGATCGGCGCCCCGGTCTCGGGCCTGCTGCTCGGGCTCGACGGCGCGATGGGCCTGAAGGGTTGGCAGTGGCTGTTCATCATCGAGGGCATCCCCTCGGTGCTGCTCGGCATCGTCACCTGGTTCTATCTCACCGACAGGCCGGAGAAGGCGGATTGGCTCTCGGCCGAGCAGAAGGCCTGGCTCAAGACCAAGCTCGATGCCGAGATCGCGGCCAAGCAGGCGGTGAAGCATTTGTCGCTCGGCGAGGCGCTGACCTCACCGAAGGTGATCATGCTGAGCCTGGTCTATTTCGGCTTCGTCGGCGCGCTGTATGGCATGCAGTTCTGGCTGCCGCAGATCGTCAAGGCGTTCGGCCTCACCAACGCCCAGACCGGCTTCGTCACCGCGATCCCCTATTTGTTCGGCACCATCGCGATGATCCTGTGGGCACGGCATTCCGATGCTACGCGCGAGCGCGTGATGCATGTCGGCGCGCCGTTGCTGCTCACCGCCATCGCGCTCGGCGTCTCCAGCTATCTCACCGACCCCACCCTGACGATGATCGTGCTGACGGTCGCCGCGATCGGCGTGTTCTGCTGCTTCGGCGTGTTCTGGACCCTGCCGACCGCCTGGCTCTCCGGCACGGCGGCGGCCGGCGCCATCGCCCTGATCAACTCGATCGGCAATCTCGCCGGCTTCGGTGGTCCGTATCTGATCGGCTGGGTCAAGGAATCCACCGGCCAGACCTCGAGCGGACTGCTCGTGCTCGCGGTGCTGCCGCTGATCGCCGGCATCCTGGTCTTCATCGGCGGCCACGACAGCAAGCACGAGTTCGTCGAACAGGCGCGGTAGCCTCGAAATATCGCCCTGGCGAAAGCCAGGGCCCATTTCCGCGCGGTCCCTGGGGCCCGCAGCGCGACGCTCTCTTCCAACAGGTCAGGCTTCGGCAAGAGCAGCCGGGAGGCAACCACCCCTTAACGATCACGCTTTCCTGATGACTGACGATTATTGACTTTTATCAGTGATTAGTCGACATTCCTCTCATTGCAGCCGAGGGAGTGTCCTCCGATGTTCGTCCGAACCGTTTTATCCAGCTATTCGAAGCTCTTGGCGGGTGTTTCGTTGGCGCTGATGGCTGCCACCCTCGCTGGGTGCAATGATAGCGTTGCTGAAAAGGCCGAGCCGCCGCGGCCGGTCCTGGTCGCCACCGCGCACTACGATGCCGAAAAGCCCGAGCGCAGCTTCGTCGGCACGATCAGGCCGCGGATCGAGAGCGATCTGGGCTTTCGGGTCGCCGGCAAGGTCGCCAAGCGTCTGGTCGAAGTCGGCCAGACCGTCGAAATCGGCCAGCCGCTCGCGGTCCTCGATGAGGTCGATCTGAAGCTCCAGGCCGAGCAAGCCGTCGCCGAACAGACCGCTGCGACCGGCGTCCTGGCCCAGGCCGCCGCGGCCGAGCAGCGCGCCAAGGATTTGAAGGCCAAGGGCTGGACCACCGATGCGCAGCTGGATTCGAGCCGCGCCGCCGCCGACGAGGCGCGTGCCCGCCTGAACCGGGCCGAGCGCTCGGTCGAGCTGACCAACAATTCCCTTTCCTACGCGACGCTCAACGCCGACGCCCGTGGCGTCGTCACCGCAACGCTGATCGAGCCTGGCCAGGTGGTTGCCGCAGGCCAGACCTCGATCCGTGTCGCCCGCTTTGCCGAAAAGGAAGCGGTCGTCGCAATCCCTGAGACGCTGGTCGGACGTGCCAAATCGGGCGCCGCCAGCGTCACTCTTTGGTCGGAGCCGGGCAAAAAATATACGGCCAGGCTGCGCGAGATCGCGCCCACCGCGGATCCCGCTACGCGCACCTATCTCGCCAAATTTTCGCTGCCCGAGGCCGACGACAAGGTTTCGCTCGGCATGACCGCGACGCTGACGCTGTCGGACGCCGCCACCGAGCGCGTCGCGCGGCTGCCGCTGTCGGCGCTGTTCAACGAAGGCGGCAAGCCGTCCTTCTACGTCGTCGACGACAACGGCGCGGTCACGCTGAAGCCGGTCGCGGTGAAGTCCTACGAGAGCAACGACGTCGTCATCACCGGCGGTGTCGAAGAGGGCGCCAAGATCGTCGCCCTCGGTGTGCAGAAGCTCGATCCGGGCCAGAGGGTGCGGATCGTCTCGTCACTGTCCTTTTAAGTCTCGCTTACGAGTTACGTCGTGTGAGGTGAGTTTCGGCCCGAGCGCAAATGCTTTGGCTGAAGCGGCGAAGCGATCCAGAACCTGCCCAGCCCCCTGGATTGCTTCGCTGCCTCGCGACGACGCCTTGAACAGGGTGGCTGTCGTTTTTTTGCAACCGGATCATCTTTGGAGAGTGCGATGAAGCGCTTCAATCTTTCGGCCTGGGCCGTCAGCCATCCGACGCTGATCCTGTTCCTGATGCTCATTCTCGGCGTCGCCGGATTCTTCTCCTATCAGAAGCTCGGCCGCGCCGAGGATCCGTTCTTCACGGTCAAGGTGGTCAACGTCTCCGTGCTCTGGCCGGGCGCGACCGCGCAGGAGATGCAGGCCCAGGTCGCCGATCCCATCGAGAAGAAGATCCAGGAGCTGCCTTATTTCGAGAAGGTACAGACTTATTCCAAGCCCGGCTTCACCGCGCTCCAGGTCACCTTCCGCGATTCCACGCCTCCGAAGGATGTGCCGTATCTCTTTTATCTGCTGCGCAAGAAGCTCGCCGACGTACAGGGCCAGCTGCCCTCGGGAATTTTGGGACCCGTCGTCAACGACGAATTCTCCGACGTCGATTCCATTCTCTACATGATGACCGGCGACGGCGCCGACTACGCCCAGCTCAAGAAGGTCTCGGAGGGTTTCCGTCAGCGCCTCCTGAAGGTGCCGGGCGTGACCAAGGTCGACGTCTACGGCAACCAGGATGAGCGCATCTTCGTCGAGTTCAGCCATGCCAAGCTCGCCACTCTCGGCATCACGCCGCAGGCGCTGTTCGATTCGCTCGCCAAGCAGAACAACGTGACGCCGGCCGGCACGGTCGAGACCTCTTCTCAACGCGTGCCGCTGCGCGTCACCGGAGCGCTCGACGGCGCCAAGGCCGTCGCCGAAACCCCGGTCGAGAGCAACGGCCGCGTGTTCCGCCTCGGCGACATCGCCACCGTCACCCATGGTTACGTCGACCCGCCGAGCTTCATCGTGCGCCAGGAAGGCAAGGCCGCGATCGGCATCGGCGTCGTCACCGCCAAGGGCGCCAACATCCTCGATCTCGGCAAGGAGGTCGAGAAGGCGACGGCTGAATTCATGAAGGCGGTGCCGCAGGGCGTCGACATCAAGCTGATCGCCGACCAGCCCAAGGTGGTCGAGCACGCCGTCAGCGAATTCGTGCACTCCTTCATGGAAGCCCTCGTCATCGTGCTGTTCGTGTCGTTCCTGGCGCTCGGCTGGCGCACCGGCATCGTGGTCGCGCTGTCGGTGCCGCTGGTGCTCGGCATCGTCTTCGTCGTCATGAACACGATGTCGCTCGATCTGCACCGCATCACGCTGGGTGCGCTGATCATCGCGCTCGGCCTGCTGGTGGATGACGCCATCATCGCGGTCGAGATGATGGTGGTGAAGATGGAGCAGGGCTGGGACCGCATGCGTGCGGCGTCCTTTGCCTGGGAATCCACTGCGTTTCCGATGCTCACGGGAACGCTGGTCACGGCCGCTGGCTTCCTCCCCATCGGCTTTGCCAATTCCGCGGTCGGCGAATATGCCGGCAGCATCTTCTGGATCGTGGCGATCGCGCTGGTCGCGTCCTGGTTCGTGGCGGTGATCTTCACGCCCTATATCGGCGTCATGCTGCTGCCCAACATCAAGGTGCACCACAATCACGATCCGCACGCGGTCTACGAGACCCGCATGTATCGGGGCCTGCGCGCCATCGTGCAATGGTGCGTCAATCACCGCATCACCGTGGTGGCTGCGACCGTCGGCGTCTTCATCGCCTCGATCGTCGGCTTCGGCCACGTCCAGCAGCAGTTCTTCCCGCTGTCCGAGCGCCCCGAGCTGTTCCTCCAGCTTCGCCTGCCCGAGGGCACCGCCTTCAACGTCACGGAAAAGGCGGTGAAGAAGGCCGAGACCATGCTCAAGGACGACAAGGACATCGAGACCTACACGGCCTATGTCGGGCAGGGCTCGCCGCGCTTCTGGCTCGGCCTCAATCCGCAGCTTCCGAATGAGGCTTTTGCCGAAATCGTCATCGTCGCAAAGGGCGTCGAGGCGCGCGAGCGCATCAAGGCCAAGCTTGAAAACGCCGTTGCCGACGGCGCGCTCAACGAGGCCCGCGTGCGCGTCGATCGTTTCAATTTCGGTCCCCCCGTTGGTTTTCCCGTGCAGTTTCGCGTGATCGGCCCCGACGCCAACAAGGTGCGCGAGATCGCCTACCAGGTCCGCGACGTCATGCGGCAGAACAAGAGCGTCAAGGACGTCCAGCTCGACTGGAACGAGCAGTCGCCTTACCTCAAGCTCGTCGTCGACCAGGATCGCGCCCGCGCCATGGGCCTGACCCCGCAGGACGTGTCGCAGGCGCTGTCGATGCTGATCTCGGGCTCACAGGTGACCACCGTGCGCGACGGCATCGAGAAGGTCGGTGTGGTCGCGCGCGCCGTCTCGTCCGAGCGGCTCGACCTCGGTGCAGTCGGCGATCTCACCATCACCTCGCGCAACGGCGTGGCCGTGCCGCTGCAACAGATCGCCAAGATCGAGTATGCCCACGAGGAGCCGATCATGTGGCGGCGTAACCGCGACATGGCGATTACCGTGCGTTCTGACGTCGTCGACGGCGTGCAGGCGCCCGACGTCACCGGCCAGATCGCGCCGAAGCTGAAGGCGATCAAGGACAATCTCGAGCCGGCCTACCGCATCGAGGCGGGCGGCGCGTTCGAGGAATCCGCCAAGGGCAACGCCTCGATCTTCATTCTCTTCCCGCTGATGGTCATGGTGATGCTGACGCTGCTGATGTTCCAGCTGCAGAGCTTCTCGCGCCTGATCCTGGTGTTCCTGACCGCGCCGCTCGGCATTGTCGGCGCCTCGTTCGGACTCAACATCGCCAACGCCCCGTTCGGCTTCGTGGCGCTGCTCGGCCTGATCGCGCTCGCCGGCATGATCATGCGCAACGCGGTCATCCTGGTGGACCAGATCGAGACCGACGTCTCGCACGGCCTGACCCGCCGCGAGGCCATCGTGGAGGCCACCGTCCGGCGCGCCCGTCCGGTGGTGCTGACGGCGCTCGCCGCCATCCTCGCTATGATCCCGCTGTCGCGCTCGGCGTTCTGGGGGCCGATGGCGATCACCATCATGGGCGGATTGTTCGTCGCGACCTTCCTGACGCTGCTGTACCTGCCGGGCCTCTACGCCCTCTGGTTCCGCAAGAGCCTGGATGAGGCGGGTACGCCCGAGCAGCCTGCCGCGCCGCAGCATGGGAGCGATGACCAGAACGCAATTCCGCTTGCTGAGGCGGCTGAATAAGTGAAGATGAACTGCTGATTGACGAGTCCTGACAGATGACACTGGTTTCGGAACATATCGAAGGTGACACCCGGGATCGTATTCTTGAGGTGGCCGAGCGGCTGTTCCGCCAGATCGGTTATCTCAAGACCACGGTCGGGGACATCGCCAAGGAGCTCAAGATGAGCCCCGCCAACGTTTATCGCTTTTTCGAATCGAAGAAGGCGATTCATCAGGCGGTGGCCCGCTCGCTGATGGGCGAGGTCGAGCTCGAAGCGCAGCGGATCGTGGCGAGGCCCGGTCCGGTACTGCCGCGCTTCCGCGAACTGCTCACCACCATCAATCGCATGAACACCGAGCGCTATGTCGGCGACAATAAGCTGCACGAGATGGTCGAGATCGCGATGCAGGAGGACTGGGACGTCTGCGTCAACCACATGGAGTGCATTGCCGGGGTCATCGGCCAGATGATCGCGCAAGGCGTGGCCTCCGGCGAGTTCGAGGCTCCGGACCTGCAACTGGCCGCGCTCTGCGCCTGCACCGCGATGATGCGCTTTTTCCACCCCCAGATGATCGCCCAGTGTGCCACCAAGCCGGGCCCGACCATCGACCAGATGATCGATTTCGTCATCGCGGGATTGTCCCCGCGGCACTGACGGGGCGGCGAATTTCCTCCTATAAGCAGGCCGACCGCCCCGGAATGACGGTTGGTGGCTGGCAAGGACGGATCAACAAACTCCGTCATTGCGAGCGCAGCGAAGTAATCCAGACTGTCTCTGCGGAGGGATTCTGGATTGGTTCGCTGCGCTCGCAAAGACGAGAAGGAAAAAGCGCGTGACCGACAAAGACCTGCACTTCTACGAGCCCGCCAAGGGCCACGGCCTCAAGCACGATCCCTTCAACGCCATCGTCGCGCCGCGGCCGATCGGCTGGATCTCGTCGCGCGACACCAACGGCCATGTCAACCTCGCGCCGTACAGCTTCTTCAATGCGTTCTGCTATGTCCCCCCGATCATCGGCTTCTCCTCCACAAACTGGAAGGACACGGTCGAGAACATCCAGCAGACAGGTGAGTTCGTCTGGAATCTCGCCACCATGGACTTGGCCAGGCACATGAACGCGACTGCGGCCCACGTCGGCCCTGAAGTCGACGAGTTCGAGGTCGCCGGCCTCACCGCCGTGCCCGGCAGGCTCGTCAACGTGCCGCGCGTCGGCGAAAGTCCGGTCGCCTTCGAATGCAAGGTGTCCGACATCGTCCGGCTCAAGGGCGCCGACGGCAAGGAAGCCAATGCCTGGCTGACGCTCGGCGAGGTCGTCGCTGTCCACATCGACAAGGCCATGATCAAGGATGGCGTCTACCAGACCGCCGCCGCCCGCCCGATCGTCCGGGCCGGCCGCAGCGGGGATTATTTCGAGATCAAGCCGGAAAACATGTTCGAGATGGTCCGGCCGGACTGATCTGGTCGCTCTCGTAGCCCGGATTGCGCTTCGCTCCATCCGGGTGACCGCTTTTCACAGCGCTCGCCTCCCGGAACTGCCACCATGCCTCGGCCGTTATGGCTGTGGGCGGCTGCCCGGCCGCGTCAATTCGCGTCTTTTCGCAGGCGAAGTGTTCACCGCCGCCGGCCACTTTCCGCTAAAATGCCCGATCACCGCGCCGATGCATGAGGTCCGCCATGAGCTTCCGCCGCGACACTTTGACAAAGCCGATTTTCTCCTGGGCGCGCGGCGTGCTGCCGGCGATGTCGGACACCGAGCGCGAGGCGCTGGAGGCCGGCGACGTCTGGTGGGACGCTGATCTCTTCACCGGCAACCCTGATTGGTCGAAGCTGCTCAAGGTCCCGCAGGCAACGCTGACCGACGAGGAGCGGGCCTTCCTCAACGGCCCCGTCGACGAGCTTTGCGCCATGCTCGACGAGTGGAAGATCTTTTGGGAATGGCGCGACCTGCCGCCCGATGTCTGGCACTTCATCAAACGCGAAAAATTCTTCGGCATGATCATTCCGAAGGAGTTCGGCGGCCTCGGCTTCTCGCCCTATGCGCATTCGGAAGTGGTTCGCAAGATCTCGACCCGCTCGATCGCCGCCGCGGTGACGGTGATGGTGCCGAACTCGTTAGGCCCCGGCGAGCTCCTGATGCACTTCGGCACGAAGGAGCAGCAGGAGCGCTGGCTGCCGCGTCTTGCCGATGGTCGCGACATTCCCTGCTTCGGCCTCACCAGCCCTGAGGCCGGCTCCGATGCCGCCTCGATGGTCGACACCGGCATCATCTGCAAGGGCAGCTTCGAGGGCCAGGAGGTGCTGGGTCTGAAGCTCAACTGGCACAAGCGCTACATCACGCTCGGTCCCGTCGCGACGCTGCTTGGCCTCGCCTTCAAGGCCTATGACCCCGATCATCTTGTGGGGAGCCAGGAAGAGCTCGGCATCAGCGTGGCGCTGATCCCGACCAACCTTCCCGGCGTCGAAATCGGCAAACGCCATCTGCCGTCGATGCAGGTGTTCCAGAACGGCCCGAATTGGGGCCGCGACGTTTTCATTCCGCTCGACTACGTCATCGGCGGCCAGGCGCGGCTGGGGCAGGGCTGGAAGATGCTGATGACGGCGCTCGCCGCCGGCCGCGGAATCTCGTTGCCGTCGCTCTCCGCCGCCGGCGCCGCCTATGCCGCCCGCACCACCGGCGCCTATGCCCGCATCCGCGAGCAGTTCGGTATCTCCATCTCCAAATTCGAGGGTGTCGAGGAGCCGCTCGCGCGCATCGTCGCGACCGCTTATCAGCTCGATGCGGCGCGACGGCTGACCTGCGCGGCACTGAATGCCGGGATCCATCCCGCCGTCATCTCGGGCATCATGAAGCTGCACGCGACCGAGCGGATGCGCACCGCGGTCGACGACGCCATGGACATCCATGGCGGCAAGGCCGTGATCGACGGCCCGCAAAACTATCTCGGCAATCTCCACCGCGCCGTCCCTGTCGGCATCACCGTCGAGGGCGCCAATATCCTCACCCGCAATCTCATCGTGTTCGGGCAAGGCGCCATCCGCGCCCATCCTTATCTGCTCGACGAGATGAATGCGCTCGCGGATACCGATCGCGAGCGTGGGCTCGCCGCCTTCGACAAGGCGTTCTGGAAGCATGTCGGCCACAGCTTCGAGACACTGTTGCGCGCGTTCGGCCGGAGCTGGAGCTTTGGTGTCTTCGCGCTTGCACCCGACGCCGGTGACGCCAGGCCATTCTATCGTCAGCTCTCGCGCTACTCCGCGGCGTTTGCCCTCTGTGCCGATATGGCGCTGCTGACGCTCGGCGGCGCGCTCAAGCGCAAGGAGATGCTGTCGGCGCGTTTCGGCGACATCCTGTCCGAGCTGTATCTGCTCTCTGCCGCGCTGAAACGCTGGCAGGACGAGGGGCGGCAGAAGGATGATTTTGCAGCGCTCGAATGGTGCATGGCGACGGGCTTTCGGACCATCGAGAACCGGCTTGCCGAGATTCTCGCCAATCTGCCGAACCGTTTCGTCGCAAGCATTCTCAAATTCGTGGTCCAGCCGTTCGGCGCCCGCGTGCTGGGTCCCTCCGACCGAGTGGTGCATCAATGCGCAAGCCTCGTGCTGGAGCCGTCGGCCGCGCGCGACCGCCTCACGCCCGACCTCGCTTATGTCGATGACGATGGCGGCTTCGCCCGGCTGGAGCGCGCTTTCAACCTGGTCGCAGGCACGGACGCCATCGCCAGGCGCATGCGCGCGGCTCATATGAGCGACTGGAAGGATGCGGTGGCCAAGGGCGTGATCACGCAAGCCGAGGGCGAGCAGCTGGCTGGGGCCCGCGAAGCGGTCGCAAAGGTGATAGAGGTCGACGATTTTGCGCCGGAGGCGCTGTCGCCGATTTACAAGAAAACCGGCGACGTGCATCAGTTCTTCCAGGAACTCGGTGAACAGAGGGCGGCGAGCTGATGGCACGACCGGTTTTCATCGTCGACGGCAGCCGGACGCCGTTTCTCAAAGCGCGTTCGGGGCCCGGTCCGTTCACGCCGGTCGATCTCGCCGTGCAATGCGGCCGGCCGCTGCTGGCGCGCCAGCCGTTTTCGCCCGATACATTCGACCAGGTCATCCTCGGCTGCGTCAACGTGATCGCGGACGAAATGAACCCGGCCCGCGTCGCCGCGCTCCGACTCGGCATGGGTGAGGACATGGTCGCGTTCACCGTGCAGATCAATTGCGGATCCGGCATGCAGTCGATCGACACCGCCTACCGCTACATCCGCGAGGGCCATGCCGACATGATCCTCGCCGGCGGCACCGAGGCTTTGAGCCACGCGCCGCTGGTCTGGCCCAATTCGGGCGTGCGCTGGTTTGCCGGCCTCGCCACCGCCAAGGGCGTCGCCGCGAAGCTTGCCGCAGCCTTCAAGCTGCGGCCGCGCTATATCAAGCCGATCATCGGCCTGGAACGCGGGCTGACCGATCCCATTACCGATTTGAACATGGGCCAGACGGCCGAAGTCGTCGGCCATCTCTTCGGCATCACCCGCGCGCAGTCCGATGCCTATGCCGCCGAGAGCCATCGCCGGCTCGCGCATGCGCAGGCGGAAGGTTTTCTCAAGGGCGAAGTCGAAACCGCGTTCTCCCGCGACGGAAAATTCTTCGACCATGATGATGGCGTGCGTCCGGACTCGACGGCCGAGAAGCTTGCCAAGCTGAGGCCGGTGTTCGAGCGTCCCTGGGGCCAGGTCACGGCCGGCAATTCCTCGCAGATCACCGACGGCGCGTCCTGGGTGATCCTGGCGTCCGACGAAGCAGTCGCCAAGCACAGGCTGACGCCGAAGGCGGTCATCGTCGACAGCAACTGGGCCGCACTTGATCCAAGCATCATGGGTCTCGGTCCCGTGATGTCGGCGACGCCGCTGCTGAAGCGCAACGATCTCACCATCCAGGACGTCCAGACCTGGGAGCTCAACGAGGCGTTTGCCACCCAAGTGCTCGGCTGCCTCGCCGCCTGGAATGACGACAAGTTCTGCCGCGAGATTTTGGGACTCGATGGCGCTGCCGGCGAGATCGACCGCGAAAAAATCAATGTCGATGGCGGCGCTATCTCGCTCGGGCATCCCGTCGGCACCTCCGGAAACCGCATCGTGCTGCATCTCGTCAACACCATGAAGCGGCTCGGCACGCGGCGCGGCGTTGCCACCGAATGCATCGGCGGCGGGCTCGGCGGCGCCATGCTGATCGAGGCGGTGTGACATGGATTCCAAGATCATGACCGCGCTCGGCGACCGCGTGCTGGAGCTCGGGCCCAAGCCCGCTGCCGATAGTCCCTACAAGCACTTCAAGCTGACGCGCGACGCCGACGGCGTCGCCTGGCTGCTGTTCGATCGCACTGACTCCAGCGCCAATACGCTGTCCCCGGACGTGATGGAGGAGTTCGACGCCGTGTTGGCGGCGATTGAGACCGAGCGTCCGGCCGGCCTCGTGATCCGCTCCGCAAAACCGTCCGGCTTCATCGCGGGCGCCGACGTCAACGAATTTCGCGGTGCCGATGATGCCGGGATGGTGGAGACGCGGATCCGCGCCGCCCACGCGGTGGTCGACCACCTGGAAGCGCTGAAGCTGCCGACGGTCGCGGTGATCCACGGCTTCTGCCTCGGCGGCGGGCTCGAAGTCGCGCTCGCCTGCCAATCGCGCATCGCCATCGACGGCGCGCGCTTCGGCTTCCCGGAGGTGATGCTGGGCCTGCATCCCGGGCTCGGCGGCACCGCGCGTTTCACCGCGCTGGTCAATCCGACCCAGTCGATGGCCCTGATGCTGACCGGCCGCACCATCGATGCCCGCCGCGCCAAATCGCTCGGCCTCGTCGACACCGTGACGCAGGAGCGCCACGTTCGTAATGCGGTGAAGGACGCACTGTTCGGCCGGCTCAAGCGGGCACGGCCGGGCTTTCTGACGCGTGCGGCGAATTTCGGCTCGGTGCGCGGGCTGTTGGCCAGGCGGATGCGATCGGAGGCGGCGAAGGCCGCGTCCCGCGAGCATTATCCAGCACCCTATGCCTTGGTCGATCTCTGGGAGACCCATGGCGGCAGCAAGGCCGCGATGCTCAGGGCAGAGCAGGCCTCGTTCGCCAAGTTGATGGTGACGCCGACCGCGCAGAATTTGATCCGCGTGTTCTTCCTGCGCGAGCAGATGAAGAAGGCGGCAGGCTCCGGCAACACGATCAAGCACGTCCACGTCATTGGCGCCGGCGCCATGGGTGGCGACATCGCGGCCTGGTGCGCGGGGCAGGGGCTGCGCGTCTCGCTCGCCGATATGAAGGCGGAGCCGATTGCGGGCGCGGTCAAGCGCGCCGCCGAGCTCTACGGCAAGATCATTCGCAAGCCGACCGAGGTGCGCGACGCGCTCGATCGCCTGATCCCCGACATGGATGGGGAGAGCGTCCGCAACGCGGATCTTATCATCGAGGCGGTCCCGGAGAAGCTCGAGCTGAAGCAGAAGGTCTATGCCGGGCTCGAGCCGCGGATGAAGCCGAGCGCGATTCTCGCGACCAACACGTCGAGCATTCCGCTCCAGGATTTGCGCACCACGTTGGCGCGGCCGGAGCGGCTGGTCGGCCTCCACTTCTTCAATCCGGTGTCGCGGTTGCAGCTGGTGGAAGTCGTCAGCCATGACGGTAACGATACGCAGGTGCTGAAGGAGGCACTTGCTTTCGTCGGCGTGATCGATCGGCTGCCGTTGTCGGTGAAGAGCTCGCCAGGCTTCCTCGTCAACCGCGCGCTGACGCCCTACATGCTGGAAGCGATGGTGATGCTGGACGAGAAGATCGACCAGCGCCTGATCGACGCCGCCGCGGAGCAGTTCGGCATGCCGATGGGGCCGATCGAACTGGCAGACCAGGTCGGGCTCGACATTTGTCTCGACGTCGGCGACATGCTGCGCGGCAAGTTCGGCGATCTGCTGCCGCCGACGCCGGCGTGGCTGCGCGAGAAGGTCGCCAAGGGCGAGCTCGGCCGCAAGACCGGCAAGGGCTTTTACGTCTGGCGCGACGGCAAGGCCGAGAAGGCGCCGTTGCCCGAGACTGGTCCGCGCGTCACCGACCAGATGATCGACCGTCTGGTGCTGCCGATGTCCAACGTCTGCGTTGCGGCGCTTCGCGAGGGGATCGTCGATGATGCCGACATGGTGGATGGCGCCATGATCTTCGGCACCGGTTATGCACCGTTCCGTGGTGGTCCGTTGAACTATGCGCGCACGCGTGGCGTGGATCATGTCGTATCCACCTTGCGCGCACTGGCCGGGAGATTCGGCGAGCGCTTTGCGCCGGATCCGGGCTGGGACAATTTCACGTGAGCAGTTTCAAGTGAGCAATCCTCAAGTGAGGAATCTTCAAGTGAGAGCCGCATGAACGAGCAAGCCAATGCCGGGCCGGGCGGCGATCTCTGCATCCGCACGCTGGCAATGCCTGCCGACACCAACGCAAACGGCGACATCTTCGGCGGCTGGCTGCTCAGCCAGATGGACGTCGGCGGCGGCGTGTTTGCGTCAAAGGTCGCAAAGTCGCGCACGGTAACCGTCGCCATCGAGGCGATGAATTTTCGCAAGGCCGTCTATGTCGGCGATCTCGTTTCGGTCCACGCCCACCTCGTTCGCGTCGGGCGCACGTCCATCACCGTGCATCTGGAAGCGTGGGCGCTACGCCGCGGCGAGCAGCAACCCTTCCTCGTCACCGACGGCAACTTCACCTACGTGTCGATCGACGAGCACGGCCGCCCGCAGCCGGTTCGCCCGGCCGACACCACCATCGCGACGTAATCGCACGCGGCGTTGCGCCTCATCTCAGTGCGGCGCCGCCAAACGCGGCGCGACTGAGTCCCGCCGCCGCGGCTTTGCCAAGAACCAGTCATAAAACGGATGAGGTCCCGGCTTACTCAATCGCGTGTCGATCCGGGGCGGAAACGGCGTCAAAATGCCCAGGAACCTTTGGGCGGAACTGCCGTTATTTGCCCGCACTGAGGAATCCACGGACCATGCCGGACAGCTACATCATCGAAGTCGATTCGCAGACCGCAGGTATCGTCGTTCGTTCCCAGGGAGGTTACTGCTTTTTCGCCTCATCCAACCGCTTCAATCGTCTCGAAGGCCAGCTCTTCCGCAACGCCCGCGAAGCCGAGCGCGCCGCGCGCAAGCTGGTTATCGGTGATGTGAAGGAAGCGGCATAATTTTCCGCCTGTCATTTCGGGGCGCGCTAAGCGTGGTCGGAATCTTTTGCCGACAACTGTCCTTCCTTCTCCCCTTGTGGGAGAAGGTGGCGCGAAGCGCCGGATGAGGGGTTGTTTCGCCGCATTCAATTGTGAGAGGTGCGCTCGCGGAAGCATACCCCTCACCCGTCTCGCCGCTCTGCGGCGAGCCACCCTCTCCTACAAGGGGAGAGGGATAAGCCGCAATCACAACTTCGTTGCTGCCCGCGACAACAGCTTCCAGTCGTCGCCCTGCTTCTGCCAGTTCATCAGGATGTAAAGGCTGTTTGTTACTTTCTGTCCGCCGGTCATCATCTCGGCCAGCCAGTGGAAGCGAACGATCGCGGCGGGGCCGACGATCTTGATGGTCGGATCCTTGTACGTAATCGACAGGAATTCCGTTTTGCCGTCGGTGGCGTTGGCGACGAAGGCCGCCTTGTCCTCAAGGAAGCCGCTGGAATGGCTGTAGCTCAGATCGTCCGAGCACAGCGCGCTGAGCGCCTTCGGATCGGCCGCGATCTGGGCGAGGCGAAATGCCTCGACGTTCTTTGCCACCGCCTCGTGGTCTGTCGTGGCAGCATGATCGCGATTCAATGTCGTCATATCCTTCGTCCTTGATTTTGCGTCCACTGTTGCAGCCGCACTTGATTTTGTCGAGCATCAGGTCGCAATACGCTGCATTGCGCCAGGCGGAGCGATTTCTGACGCGCAAAGCGTGGTCGGAATTTTTTGCAGTCCCTGGTGCTCCTGCACTTTCCTTCCCTTGTTGGAGAAGGTGGCGTAGGCCGCCTCCAGCGGTCGTTCTTAAGAAGACGCCGAAGCGAGGCTTCGGCTCTGGCGCCGGATGAGGGGTTGTTTCGCCGAATTCAATTGTGAGAGATGCGCTCGCGGAAGCATACCCCTCCCCCGTCTCGCCGCTCTGCGGCGAGCCACCCTCTCCCACAAGGGGAGAGGGATAAGCCGCAATCACAACTTCGTCGCCGCCCGCGAGAGCAGCTTCCAGTCGTCGCCCTGCTTCTGCCAGTTCATCAGGATGTGAAGGTTGGTCGGCACTTTTTTCCCATCGGCCGCCATCTCCTGTTCCGCCACCCAGTGGAAACGCACGATCGCAGCGGGGCCGACGACCTTGATGGTCGGCTCCTTGTATTCGATCGACAGGAATTTGGATTTGCCGTCGGTAGCGTTGGCGACGAAGGTCGCCTTGTCCTCGACCTTGCCGCTGGAATGGCTGTAGCTCACCTCGTCGGCGCAGAGTGCGCCGAGCGCCTTGGGATCGGCCGCGATCTGGGCGAGACGGAACGCCTCGACCTTCTTCGCTACGGCTTCCTCGTCCGCCGAGGCCGCCAGCACCGGTGTCGTGAGCGCTGAAACTGCAAGCGTGGAGACGGCAAGAGCTGGGACGGCAAGAGTCGAGAGAGCCAGATCGCGTCGGTTGATCGTCATTGTTTCCTCCTTTTTGATCTTGCACGGAGTGTTGCAGCCGCGCGCGACTTTGTCGAGTGTCGCGTAGTGGTCATGCACGTGCGTCATTGCGCGATTGGCGCTGTATTGATACGGCTTTCGTATTGATGCGTCATCTATTCGGGAAAGTACGGACATGATCGAGGCTATCGGCAGGGCGTTGCTGTTCGACATCGACGGTACGCTCGCCAACACCGATCCGCTGCACCTGAAGGCCTTCAACCAGGTGCTCGGCCCTCGCGGCCATGTCTTCGATCACGCCCGCTTCTCGAGGGAGCTGCAAGGCTTTGCGAATATAGCGATCGGCGAGCGCTTTCTGCCCGACGAGGCGCCGGAACGGCGTGCCTTGATCCTCGATGAGAAGGAGGAAGTCTTCCGCGAACTCGTCGCCGGGCAGATCGAGCCGCTGCCGGGCCTGATGGCGCTGCTCGACAGAGCGGATGCGGCCGGTATTCCCATGGTTGCGGTAACCAACGCCCCGCGGCTGAATGCGGAGCTGCTGCTGTCCGGCCTCGGCATCACGGACCGCTTCAAGGCGCTCGTGATCGGCGCCGAGCTGTTGCACGGCAAGCCGCATCCGCTGCCTTATCAGGAAGGGTTGCGCTTTACCGGCGCCAGCGCGATGGCCTCGATCGCGTTCGAGGACTCCCGCACCGGCGTGCAGTCGGCTGCGGCGGCCGGCATTCCGACCATCGGCATCCGGACCAGCCTCAGCCATGCTGATCTCGTCGCCGCCGGGGCTATCGCCTCCGCCAGCGCCTTCGACGATCCGGACCTGCTGACGCGTCTCGCCGCTGCGATGGCGTGGTGAAGACCTCGTCCGTTAACCGTGATCGGCGCGCGCATTGACCGAACGCGCGAACCGCCGCACCATGCAGCTTCCTGACTTGAGGCCATCGCCGTGACCGGACTGACCCATCGCCAAGCCGAAATCCTCAACATCGCGCGGGCCTCGGGCCGCGTCATGGTCGATGAGCTGGCGCGCCGGTTCGAGGTTTCGGCGCAGACCATCCGCAAGGATCTCAACGATCTCTGCGAGCGCCGCTCACTGACCCGCATCCATGGCGGCGCCATCATCGCCTCCGGCGTCGAAAACCTCGCCTATGAGGCGCGGCGCTTCGTCGCCGCGGACGAGAAGAAGGCGATTGGAGCTGCGGCCGCCTCCCTGATCCCGAACGGCTGCTCGCTCTTCATCAACATCGGCACCACGACCGAGGAGGTCGCGAGCGCGCTGACCTCGCACGAGGACCTCCTCGTCATCACCAACAATCTGAATGTCGCCATGCTGCTCTATCGTCATCCCCGCATCGAGGTGGTGGTCGCCGGCGGCACGGTACGACGCGCCGACGGTGCGGTGGTCGGCTCGACCGCGACGCAGCTGATCGGCCAGTTCAAGGTCGACTACGCCATCATCGGGGCGTCCGCGATCGACGAGGAGGGCGCGCTGCTCGACTTCGACTATCGCGAGGTGCAGGTGGCGCAGGCCATCATCGCCAACGCCCGCAGCGTCATGCTGGTCGCGGACTCGACCAAGCTCCGCCGCAGCGCGCCGGTGCGCATCGCACATATCAGCCAGATCCAGACCTTCGTCACCGACCAGGAATTGCCCGAGCGCCTCGCCACCATCTGCCACGGCAAGGGCATCGAGGTGATGGCGGCGATGCCGAAGGGGGCCGATGTCGATGAGGCCCAAGGCGAGATACAAGAAGCGCCCGAGGCCGGGCCGGTGGTGCGGCTGAGGTAGGACTATGGGTTGTCCCACGGGTTCAGCAGCGGGACGCCGAACACCGCGAAATCCGTCACATTGCGCGTGACGAGCATGAGGTTGTTCGCGAGAGCGGTCGCGGCAAAGAAGCCGTCCATGACAGACAATGCGACGCCGCTTCTGCGGCTCTGAGCCATCAGGTCACCCCAGCGTTCGGCCACCGCGTGGTCGATCGACAGGGTACGCCCGGCAAAACGCTCCGGCAGATCGTGGGCAAGCCAGGCGGCCAGTGCTGCGCGCCGACGGCCGTCCTCCAGCAATGCGATGCCGCGGCGAAGCTCGGCGATCGATGCCACGCTGATGAACGCACGATCCTCGTCGATCGTATCAAGCCATGACAGGACTTTCGGCGAAGGGGCCGGCCTCTGGACCTCCGACAACACGTTGGTGTCGAGCAGCAGATTCACGGCAGCTCGTCGTGCGGCGCGTCGTGCACGCGTTCAAGCTCGAGATCGGCGCTGCGGAGCGGCGAAGCCAGCAGGAATTCGGCTAGGGTACCTTTGCGCGCCGTCTTGCGCGCCCATTCCTCGGCGGAAACGATCACCGCATTGGGCTTGCCGTGTCGGGTGATGATTTGCGGGCCGGCTTGAGCACGGTCGATCACCTCGGATAGCCGGGCCTTGGCGTTGGCAAGCGTCCACGAGTCAGTCGCTGGTAAGTCTGGTGCAGTGCTGTGGCCTGTCATGCAGATAATGACCAATATGACTATTGTAACTAATAATGGCCGGCGACGACTATTCAAGAGCAATAATGCTGTTCCAATGCTCTCTTGAACTGACCATTTCCACGCCCCTGTGCCCGCTTAGAAGTTCCGCTTTCATTTCCTTCCTCCTCTCTTTCATCTTGCTTTCGTTTTCCGGTGTGATCTAATCAAAAGCGAAAGTAACCGCTCGATTGAACGGGCGGTCGCCGGGGGATGCGTCTGTTGGAGCGTATTTTCGACCTCGCCATTATCGGAGGCGGTGTTAACGGCTGCGGCATCGCGCGCGACGCGGTGGGCCGTGGCAACACGGTTTTCCTGTGCGAAATGAACGATCTGGCGAGCGGGACGTCGTCCTGGTCGACCAAGCTGGTGCATGGCGGCCTGCGCTATCTCGAATATTACGAGTTCCGGCTGGTCCGCGAGGCGCTGATCGAGCGCGAGATTCTCTGGGGCATCGCGCCCCATATCATTCGCCCCCTGCGTTTCGTTTTGCCGCACCATGCGGGCCTGCGGCCGGCCTGGCTGCTGCGCCTCGGCCTCTTCCTCTATGACCACATCGGCGGCCGTCATTTGTTGCCGGCGACGCGCTCGGTCGACCTTGGGCGTGACGAGGTCGGCCGCCCGCTGATCCCGAACCGCTACGGTCGCGCGTTCGAATATTCCGACTGCTTCGTCGACGACGCCCGCCTCGTCGTGCTCAACGCGCGCGATGCCGCCGATAAGGGCGCCGAGATCCGCACCCGTGCGCGCGCAACGGATATCAAACAGTCCGACGGCATCTGGACCGTCAGCATGATCGACACGCTGACCGGTGCGCGTTCGTCGATCCAGGCCCGTGCGCTGGTCAATGCCGGCGGTCCCTGGGTCGAGGATGTGCTCGGCCGCGGCGCCGGCGTCAACGCCAAGGCCAAGGTGCGCCTGGTGCAAGGCTCGCACATCGTGGTCAAGAAGCTCTACGACCACGACCGCGCCTACATGTTCCAGAATGCCGACGGCCGCATCATCTTCGTCATTCCCTATCAGGACGATTTTACGCTGATCGGCACCACCGACCGCGACTATGACGGCGATCCCGCCAAGGTGAAGGCGACGGCCGAGGAGATCCAGTATCTCTGCACGGCGGCAAGCGAGTATCTGGCCAAGCCTGTCACGCCTGACGACGTGGTCTGGACCTATTCCGGCGTGCGTCCGCTCTACGACGACGGCGCCAGCGAAGCCAAGGCCGCGACGCGCGATTATGTGTTCGAGCTCGACACGCCCGGGGGCGTGCCGCTGCTGTCGATCTATGGCGGCAAGATCACGACCTACCGCCGTCTCGCCGAGGAGGCGCTGGAACGGCTGGCGCCCTATCTTCGCAGTGCGAAAGCGCGCGAAGGTTGGACCGGCAAATGGCCGCTGCCCGGCGGCGACATGGGCGTCTCCGATGTCGACGGCCTGATCGCCGAGCTTCAGCGCGGCTATCCTTTCCTCAGCCACGAGCACGCGCGGCGCCTTGCGCGCGCCTATGGCACGAGGGCGATCAAGTTGCTTGGGGATGCGAAATCGGCGGCCGATCTCGGCCAGGCCTTCGGCGCGACGCTGACCGAGCGCGAAGTCCGCTATCTCATGGCCAACGAATGGGCCGTTACCGCCGACGACGTCGTCTGGCGCCGTTCCAAGCTCGGCCTGCGACTAAGTGCCGACGAGATCGCGGCGCTGGACGACTGGATCAGGACCCACGCCGTACAGCAAAGTCCCCTGCTGGAAGCCGGAGGACGCTCATGACCGTCACACTCGATCACGTGACCCGGACTGTCGACGGTATCCCACATATCCGCGACGTCTCGCTGACGCTCGAGAGCGGCACGCTCAACGTGCTGCTCGGGCCGACGCTGTCGGGCAAGACTTCGATCATGCGGCTGCTCGCAGGCCTGGACAAGCCGACATCGGGCAAGCTGCTGGTCAATGGCAAGGACGTCACCGGTGTCGACGTGCGCCAGCGCTCGGTCGCGATGGTCTATCAGCAGTTCATCAATTATCCTTCGCTCACGGTCTATGAGAACATCGCCTCGCCTTTGCGCGTGCAGGGCAAGCCGCGCGCCGAGATCGAGGCGCGCGTCGCGGAAGCCGCCCGGCTGCTCAGGCTCGAGCCGTTCCTGAAGCGCACGCCGCTCCAGCTTTCCGGCGGCCAGCAGCAGCGAACTGCGATGGCGCGCGCGCTGGTGAAGGGCGCCGACCTCGTGCTGCTCGACGAGCCGCTCGCCAATCTCGACTACAAGCTGCGCGAGGAGCTGCGCACCGAGCTGCCGCGCATCTTCGAGGCATCCGGCGCGATCTTCGTCTATGCCACCACCGAGCCGACCGAGGCGCTGCTGCTTGGCGGCAACACGGTGTGCATGTGGCAGGGAGAGGCGCTCCAGATCGGCGAGACGCCGAAGGTCTACCGCCGCCCGCAGACCTTGCGCGTCGCTCAGGTGTTCTCCGATCCGCCGCTCAACCTCGTCGGCATCGAGAAGAAGAACGGTTCCGTGCAATATGCGGGCGGCATTGCCGCGCCGGCGTCCGGTCTCTATGCCTCGCTCGCGGACGGCGCCTATCGCGTCGGATTTCGCGCCCATCAGCTCGCACTTGCCAATGGCGAGACTGACCGCCACGCCTTCCATGCCACGGTAACGGTGACAGAGATCACCGGTTCGGAGAGTTTCGTGCATCTGACCCGCGACGGATCGAATTGGGTGGCGGTGCTGCACGGTGTGCACGAGTTCGAGCCCGGCCAGACCATTGATGCCGTGCTCGATCCCAACGACGTTTTCGTGTTCGACGCTGGCGACCGGCTGGTCGCGGCACCCGGTCCCATAGCGTTTTCAAGCGAAGTGCCGAGCGGTTCGCGTGAAGAAAACGCGTCTAAGAAAAAAGCTTGAGGGGGATGCGACATGGCCCGCATTGACCTCGTCGATCTCGCGCACTCCTACGGCGGCAATGATGCGCCGCAGGACAGTTTTGCGCTGAAGCCGGTCACCATGACCTGGCGGCAGGGCGGCGCCTACGCGCTGCTCGGGCCGTCGGGCTGCGGCAAGACCACGCTGCTCAACGTCATCTCCGGCATCATCACGCCGTCGCGGGGGAAAATCCTGTTCGACGGCGAGGACATCACACCGCTGTCAACCCAGAAGCGCAACATCGCCCAGGTGTTCCAGTTTCCGGTGATCTACGACACCATGACGGTGGGGCAGAATTTGGCGTTCCCTCTGAAGAACCGCGGCGTGCCGAAGGCCGAGATCGACAAGCGCGTCGCCGAGATCGGCCGCCTGCTCGACCTCGAGCCCTATCTGAACCGCAAGGCGACGCGGCTCACGGCCGATGCCAAGCAGAAGATCTCGCTCGGCCGCGGCCTCGTTCGCTCCGACGTCGCCGCCGTACTGTTCGACGAGCCGCTCACCGTGATCGACCCCGAGCTGAAATGGCAGCTCCGCTCCAAGCTGAAGGCGCTGCATCGCGAGCTCGACCTGACGATGATCTACGTCACCCACGACCAGACCGAGGCGCTGACCTTTGCCGACACCGTGGTGGTCATGCATGACGGCCGCGTGGTGCAGAGCGGCACGCCGGCCGAGCTGTTCGACAAGCCGGCGCACACCTTCGTCGGCTATTTCATCGGCTCGCCCGGCATGAACATCCTGCCGGCCGAGGTGAGGGGCCGTGAGGCCAAGATCGGCGGTCATGTGATCGCGCTCAACCGCAGCTACGACAAGCTGCCTGATGGCGCGAAGATCGAGATCGGCGTCCGTCCGGAATTCGTTGAGGCCGTCGCGCCTGCGCCCGGCCTGCTCAGTGCGAAGATCGAACGCGTCGACGACCTCGGCCGCATTCGCTTCGCGCGTGCGCGGCTCGGTGACGCAAAACTCGCGGCCCGCGCACCGGCCGGCTTCACCAGCCCGGACGGCACGGCCGGCCTGAAATTCGATCCGTCGCACGTCCACGTCTATGCCGACAGCCTTCTGGTGGAGGGAGCCGCCTGATGGACAAGACCGTCAACCAAAAAGCCTGGTTCCTGGTGCTGCCGGTGTTCCTGGTCGTCGCCTTCTCGGCAGTGCTGCCGCTGATGACGGTGGTGAACTATTCGATGCAGGACACCTTCGGCAACAACCAGTTCTTCTGGAACGGTGTCGGCTGGTTCAAGGAGTTGCTCGATCCTTCGACCGACCTCGGCGGCCGCTTCCTCGCTTCGCTTGGCCGCAATCTGTTCTTCTCCCTGGTGATCCTCGCGATCGAGGTGCCGCTCGGCATCGTCGTCGCGCTGTCGATGCCGCGCCAGGGCTGGACGGTTGCAGCCTGCCTCGTCATCCTCGCGCTGCCATTGCTGATCCCGTGGAACGTGGTCGGCACGATCTGGCAGATCTTCGGCCGGCCCGACATCGGCCTGCTCGGTTATGTCCTCAATGCCATCGGCATCGATTACAATTACGTCTCCAACGACATCGACGCCTGGGTCACCGTCATCGTGATGGACGTCTGGCACTGGACCAGCCTGGTCGCGCTGCTCTGCTACGCCGGCCTGAAGTCGATTCCGGAAGCGTATTACCAGGCGGCGCAGATCGACGGCGCCTCGCGCTGGGCGGTGTTCAAGGCGATCCAGCTGCCCAAGATGAACCGCGTGCTGCTGATCGCGGTGCTGCTGCGCTTCATGGACAGTTTCATGATCTACACCGAGCCGTTCGTCGTGACGGGCGGCGGTCCCGGCAACTCGACGACCTTCGTGTCGATCGAGCTGGTCAAGATCGCGCTCGGCCAGTTCGACCTCGGCAAGGCCGCCGCGCTGTCGCTGGTCTACAATCTCATCATCCTGATCGTCTGCTGGATCTTCTACACCGTCATGACCAATGCCGGCGCCGACCGGAAATCGCATGAAGGAGCCGTGTGATGCATTCGATCCCCGGCCGTCGTCTCATCATGGCGCTGTTTTTGATCTTCCTGCTGTTGCCGATCTACTGGCTCGTCAACATGAGCTTCAAGACCAACGCCGAGATCGTCTCGACGATGACGCTGTGGCCGCACGCCCCGACGCTCCAGCATTACAAGCGCATCTTCACCGACGAGAGCTGGTATTCCGGCTATATCAACTCGCTGGAATATGTCGTCCTCAACACCATCATCTCGATCTCGGTGGCGCTGCCGGCGGCCTACGCGTTCTCGCGCTACCGCTTCCTCGGCGACAAGCATCTGTTCTTCTGGCTGCTGTCGAACCGCATGGCGCCGGCCGCGGTTTATGCACTGCCGTTCTTCAACCTCTATTCGGCGATCGGGCTGTTCGATACGCCCTGGGCGGTCGCGCTCGCGCACTGCATCTTCAACGTCCCGCTGGCGGTGTGGATCCTGGAAGGCTTCGTCTCCGGCGTGCCGCGCGAGATCGACGAGACCGCTTTCCTCGACGGCTATTCCTTCCCGCGCTTCTTCATCAGGATCCTGGTGCCGTTGATTGCGAGCGGCATCGGCGTCGCCGCCTTCTTCTGCTTCATGTTCTCCTGGGTCGAGCTGCTGCTCGCGCGCACGCTGACCTCGGTCTCGGCCAAGCCGATCGCGGCGATCATGACGCGCACGGTGTCGGCCGCGGGCATGGACTGGGGCCTGCTGGCTGCGGCCGGCGTGCTGACGATCATCCCGGGCGCACTCGTGATCTGGTTCGTCCGCAATTACATCGCGAGCGGTTTCGCGCTCGGTCGGGTCTAGGAGATGCGCATGATCCCGAAAAGTGGAAACCGGTTTTCGGACCAGATCATGCGCAAGGAGTAAGAGCATGGAAGCTATTGCATGGATGGCCTGGACGCCGCCGACGGCAATCTTCTTTGTTGCGCTCGCCTGCACGCTCGCCGTGATGACTTGGCTTGGGGTGGCCTATCCCGAAGCCGAGCGCGTCGGCGTGCTGCGCATCCCCACCACGCGCGGCGACCGCCTGTTCATCTCCCTCATCACGGCAGCGGTCATCCACTTGCTGTGGATCGCCTTCGCCGGCACCGACGCCCTCGCCACGCTGCCGATCGGCGAGGACGGACTTGAAATTTCGCGCCTTTGGATCGCATCAGGAATTTCGCTGGCCACGGCCGTACTCATTTTCCGCACGGTCTAGCCCGCGAAGGAACGGCCAGATCCGGGACCAACCCGGGCCTGTAAAAAGTTTGTCGCTGCAACGGAGGAATAACATGCGGCAGTTTAGGAGAAGGGAACGTCCATTGACCAAGAATAGCTTTCTGACGATGTCCAGCGTCGCCGCCATCGTCGCGGTGTCGCTGGCCGTCTCGGCGCCGGTGCGCGCCGCCGACGACGCCGCGATCCAGAAGTGGATCGCGGAATTCCAACCCTCGACGCTGTCGAAGGAAGACCAGAAGAAGGAGCTGGAGTGGTTCGCCAAGGCCGCCGAGCCCTTCAAGGGCATGGAGATCAACGTGGTCTCCGAAACCATCACGACCCACGAATACGAGTCGCAGACGCTGGCCAAGGCGTTCTCCGAGCTCACCGGCATCAAGCTCAAGCACGACATCATCCAGGAAGGTGACGTGGTCGAGAAGCTGCAGACCCAGATGCAGTCCGGCAAGAACGTGTACGACGGCTGGATCAACGATTCCGACCTGATCGGCACGCATTTCCGCTACGGCCAGACCATCGCGCTGTCGGACTACATGACCGGCGAGGGCAAGGACGTCACCGACCCCATGCTCGACGTCAACGACTTCATCGGCAAGTCATTCGGCACGGCGCCGGACGGCAAGCTCTATCAGCTGCCCGACCAGCAGTTCGCGAACCTCTACTGGTTCCGCTACGACTGGTTCACCAACGCCGACTACAAGGCCAAGTTCAAGGCCAAGTATGGCTACGAGCTCGGCGTGCCCGTGAACTGGTCGGCCTATGAAGACATCGCCGAGTTCTTCACCAACGACATCAAGGAGATCAACGGCGTCAAGGTCTACGGCCACATGGACTATGGCAAGAAGGACCCGTCGCTCGGCTGGCGTTTCACCGACGCCTGGCTGTCGATGGCCGGTAACGGCGACAAGGGCATCCCGAACGGTCTGCCGGTCGACGAATGGGGCATCCGCATGGAAGGCTGCCGTCCGGTCGGCTCATCGGTCGAGCGTGGCGGCGACACCAACGGTCCGGCCGCGGTCTACTCGATCACCAAGTACCTCGAGTGGATGAAGAAGTATGCTCCGCCGCAGGCGCAGGGCATGACCTTCTCCGAGTCGGGTCCGGTGCCGGCGCAGGGCAACATCGCCCAGCAGATGTTCTGGTACACCGCCTTCACCGCAGACATGGTGAAGCCGGGCATTGCCGTGATGAACGCGGACGGTACGCCGAAGTGGCGTATGGCCCCCTCGCCGCACGGTTCGTACTGGAAGGAAGGCATGAAGCTCGGCTATCAGGACGCCGGCTCGGTGACGCTGCTGAAGTCGACCCCGGCGGATCGCCGCAAGGCGGCCTGGCTCTACCTCCAGTTCATCGTCTCCAAGACGGTTTCGCTGAAGAAGAGCCATGTCGGTCTCACGTTCATCCGTGAATCCGACATCTGGGACAAGTCGTTCACGGAGCGTGCGCCGAAGCTCGGCGGCCTGATCGAGTTCTACCGCTCGCCCGCGCGCGTGCAGTGGACCCCGACCGGCAACAACGTGCCCGACTACCCGAAGCTGGCGCAGCTGTGGTGGCAGAACATCGGCGATGCGTCGTCCGGTGCGAAGACGCCGCAAGCCGCGATGGACTCGCTCGCCGCTGCTCAGGACTCCGTGATGGAGCGTCTGGAGAAGTCCGGCGTGCAGGGCGCCTGCGGTCCGAAGCTGCACAAGAAGGAGACGGCCGAGTACTGGTTCGCCAAGGCCCAGAAGGACGGCACGATTGCTCCCCAGCGCAAGCTCGCCAACGAGAAGCCGAAGGGCGAGACGGTCGACTACGACACCCTGATCAAGTCGTGGCCGGCCCAGCCCCCGAAGCGCGCTTCGCTGCAGTAAGGCACATCAACATAACGACGAAAGGCCGGGAGCAATCCCGGCCTTTTTTCTTTTTATTGTCGTGGATTTTGCTTCCACCGTCATTGCGAGCGAAGCGAAGCAATCCAGAGTCTTTCCACGGACGTAGTCTGGATTGCTTCGTCGCTTCGCTCCTCGCAATGACCGAGGATGGAGCGACGACGACGCCTTACTCCGCCGGTTCGGCCGCCAGCGCGGGGTAGTCCGTGTATCCCTCCGCGCCACCGCCGTAGAAGGTATTCTTGTCCCAATCGTTCAGCGTCGCGCCCGTCTTCAGCCGCTCGACGAGATCGGGGTTGGAGATGAACGGCTTGCCGAAGGCGATGAGATCGGCCGCGTTCGCGTCCAGCACCTTGCTGGCGAGATCGAAATCATAGCCGTTGTTGGCGATGTAGGCCGCGGGGAAGCGCTTGCGCAGGCCCGCATAGTCGAATGGCGCGATGTCGCGCGGACCGCCGGTGGCGCCTTCGACGACGTGGAGATAGACGAGCTTCAGCGCGGCGAGACCGTCGACGATATGGTCGTAGAGGGCTTGCGGGTTCGATTCCGAGATGTCGTTGGCCGGTGTCACCGGGGAGATGCGGATGCCGGTGCGCTCGGCGCCGGCCTCGGCGACGACGGCCCTGGAGACTTCCAGCATCAGCCGCGCGCGGTTCTCGATCGAGCCGCCATAGGCGTCGGTACGCTTGTTGGTGCCGTCCTTGGCGAACTGCTCGAGCAGATAGCCGTTGGCGCCGTGGATCTCGACGCCGTCGAAGCCGGCCTCGAGCGCGTTCTTCGTGGCGCGCTTGAAATCGTCGATGATGCCTGGAATTTCGGAGAGCTCGAGCGCGCGGGGCTCGGAGACGTCGGCGAAGCCGCCGTTGACGAAAGTCTTGCCCTTGGCGCGGATTGCGCTCGGCGCCACCGGGGCTGCGCCATTGGCCTGAAGGTCGACATGCGAGATGCGGCCGACATGCCAGAGCTGGATGAAGATCTTGCCGCCGCGCTGGTGCACCTGATCGGTGACCTTGCGCCAGCCGGCAACCTGCTCCTTGGAGTAGATGCCGGGCGTGTCCTGGTAGCCCTGGCCCTGCTGCGAGACCTGGCTCGCTTCGGTGATCAGAAGGCCCGCGGAAGCGCGCTGGCCGTAATATTCCGCCGTAAGCGGGCTCGGTACGAACGTGCCGGGCGCGGCGCGGTTGCGCGTCAGCGGCGCCATCACCAAGCGGTTGGCCAGTGTGATCGGGCCGAGCTTGTAGGTCTCAAACAATTTGGTCGAACGGCTCATGAGAATGCTTCCAGGCGGTGAGAGATCCGGAACATTTGTGCATCGCGGCAATCAGCGCAAGGGAGGAGCCATACGGAAACTGCAGGCGAGATGCGCAGCGGAGCCTCGCAGCATAAAGCATGTCCAATTTCAGCCGCGGCAGCAGATTCGATCTCCCGCCGCGGCCGCCTGAATAATCGGGTACTAGTTCGCGCCGAGGAAATCGCGCTTGCCGACCTCGACGCCGGCGTGGCGCAGAAGGCCGTGGGCGGTCGCGGCGTGGAAATAGAAGTTCGGCAGCGAGAACGCGCTCAGGAATTGCTGGCCCTTCATGGTGATGGACTTGTCGGGGCCGGCCGGGAAGGTGACGTCCTTGGTGTCGGCGCCCTCGAACTGCTCGGGCTTGAACGATTTCACGTAGTCGATGGTCTTGGCGAGCCGCTGCTTCAATTCCGCAAAGTTGGTCTCGGTGTCTGCTGTGGAGGGCACTTCGCTATGGGTCAGCCGGGCGCAACCTTTGGCTGCGAAATCGCTGACCAGCTGGATCTGCTTCGACAGCGGCAGCATGTCCGGAAACAAGCGGGAGCCGAGCAGGACGGCGGGATCGACCTTCTTGGCCGCACAATGCGCCTCGGCTTTCGTGAGCAGGCCGGTCAGGCTGTTCAGCATTTGCAAATAGGCGGGAACGACGGCGTCGTGGAAGGACATGTGATGCTCGCTCTTGTGGTGGGAAATCTCAGGAGAAACCTGAGCCACTCACATGGGAACCTCATGGAAAAATACAATTGCAAAAGGGGCTTGTGCAGTGCGAAAATTCTACCGAGCGGGCTTGTGGTGCTGTCAGCGCCATACCTCGCTGTCATCGTCCGGCTTGACCGGACGATCCAGTACTCCGGGGCAGCTGTGATTGAATGGAGAGGCCGCGGCGTACTGGATGCCCCGCTTTCGCGGGGCATGACTGCGATTCTAGTGCTTAGCGGATCGTCGCCGCAGGCTGCGCCTGCGCCGTGCCACCGCGCATCCGGGCCAAAAGCTCCGCGGTCGGCCAGGAATCGGCCGGCAGACCGTATTTGATCTGCATCGCCTTCACTGCGGCGCGGCTCTGCTGGCCCAGCACGCCGTCGACCTTACCGACATTGAAGCCGGCCTGGACCAGAAGCTGCTGCAATTGCTTGAGCTCGTTGAACGGCAGCTGCGCGACCGGTGTGGACGGCTTTCGCATCGGAGCCGCGCCCGCGATGCGGGTGGCGAGATAACCTGCGGTGGTCGAATAGATCAGCGAGTTATTCCACTCGGTGTATGCCGCGAAATTCGGGTACGCCATGAAGGCCGGCCCGTTCCGACCCATCGGCAGCAGCACCGACGCGGCAAGATTGTCGGTCGGCAGCGGCCTCCCGTCGGGATAGGTCACCCCGAGCTGCGCCCATTTCGAGCGCGGCAGCTGCACCGTGAGGTCGGTCTGATCCCAGGGCAGGTTTTGCGGCACCTTGATCTCTTCCAGCCACGGCTCACCGCGCCGCCACTTCAATCCGTTGGCGATGTAGTTCGCGGTCGAGCCGATCACGTCGTCCTCGCTGCGGAGGAGATCGCGACGTCCGTCGCCGTCGTAGTCGACGGCATAGTTGACGTAATGCACGGGCAGGAACTGGGTCTGTCCGAGCTCGCCGGCCCAGGAGCCGACCATCTCGTCGGGATGCAAATCACCGCGGTCGATGATCTTCAGCGCGGCGATGGCCTCGTTCACGAACATCTCCGAGCGGCGGCAATCATAGGCCAGCGACACCAGCGACTTCAGCGTCGGCAAATTGCCCATGTTGACGCCGAAGTCGCTCTCCAGTCCCCAGAACGCGGCGATCACCGCCGGCGGCACGCCGTATTCTTTCTCCGCGCGCGCGAACGCGGCCGCATGTTGCTTGATGTGCTGCTGGCCGTTCTGCATGCGATAGGGCGCGGCCATGCGGCCGGCAAATTCGGTGAAGAGCTGGCCGAACACGCGCTGGCCGCGGTCGCGATTGACGATGCCCTGGTCGTAGACGAGGTAAGGCGAGGCCGCCGCGATCGTCCGCTGCGACACGCCGGCGACAACGGCCTGCTGTTTCACGTCGGCCAGGAAGCGATCGAAGTTCGCCCCGTTGTGGCACGACGCCGCGCGCGGCGACGGCGCGGTGGCTCTGGCGGCCGCCGGCTTTGCGGGTGGCGGAGCGAACTGGGCAGAGGCGGGAAGGGCGAGCGTGAGCAGGGCGGCGGCCGCGATCGCAAATCGGGTCTGGAGCATGAGGTTTCCGCAAGGGGAGGAGACGCTTGGATTCTTGGCCAAGCTTAATGGAACGATTGACTTCAAACCAGTGCCGCGGCTCCGCGACGCACCCGGAAACCTTGCGGGCGGGCCGGGGTCATCCCTACCTCATGCTTGCCGGCCCGCAATCCCTCCAGCGGCCACGGCCGGCCCCGGGAGACGGCCATGAACTATTTTCGTACCGCAATGCTGCTCGCAGGCCTCACCGCTCTGTTCATGGGCGTTGGCTATCTGATCGGCGGTGCCGGCGGCGCCATGATTGCGCTCGTCATTGCCGCGGCGACCAATCTCTTCACCTACTGGAACTCCGACCGGATGGTGCTGTCCATGTATGGCGCCCATGAGGTCGACCGCGGCAGCGCGCCGGAGCTGGTCGGGCTCGTGGCCGAGCTTGCGGGCCGCGCCCACTTGCCGATGCCGCGCGTGTTCCTGATGGACGAGCCGCAGCCCAACGCCTTTGCCACCGGGCGCAATCCGGAGAATGCCGCGGTCGCGGTCACCACCGGGTTGATGCGCCAGCTCAGCCGCGAGGAGCTCGCCGGCGTGATCGCGCACGAGCTTGCCCATATCAAGCACCACGACACGCTGCTGATGACCGTGACCGCGACCATTGCGGGTGCGATCTCGATGCTGGCGCAGTTCGGCATGTTCTTCGGAGGCAACCGCGACAACAATGGTCCGGGCATCGTCGGTTCGATCCTGATGATGATCCTCGCCCCGATCGGCGCCATGCTGGTGCAGATGGCGATCAGTCGCACGCGCGAATACGCCGCGGACAATCTCGGCGCACGCATCGCCGGTCAGCCGATGTGGCTGGCATCGGCGCTGGTGAAGATCGAAGGCGCTGCGCATCAGGTCCCGAATGTCGAGGCGGAGCGAAATCCCGCCACCGCGCACATGTTCATCATCAACCCGCTGTCGGGCCACGGCGTCGACAATTTGTTCGCCACCCATCCCTCGACGCAGAATCGCATCGCGGCGCTTCAGCAGCTCGCAGCCGAGCTTGGCGCGCAGGCGTCGCCGTCGGTCGGCGCCAATGAGAACTATCCGCCGCGGAGCCCGTGGGGTCGCTCGTCCTCGCGCGGGCCTTGGGGCTGACGCAGCAGCGGCTCTAATTTGCGCGCTTTGTGACCTGTCGCACACAGGACGGTCCCGGCCGGTGTTAACACCCTGCCGTGACAGTTCCTGCGAAAGGGGATGCGTGGCCGGCTCTCCGCCTGCCACCGTCGAAGATGACCAAAGCTGCAGTACCATTATTGATCGTCGTGGGCGTGCTGATTGGCCTCTCCACGCACACCGTCGTCAATTGCGGAGACGAGGACGAGCCCGACATCTGTTCGGCGGTGATCGGCTTCTCGCCGCTGCGCGGCTCGCTGATCGCTTTCGCCTATGAGGGGCGCGGACGGATCGCGCTGCGCCACGGCGACTGGCGGCGGGCGATCGCGGATTTCGACGAGGCCATCCACCTCAATCCCAACCGCGCCTCGCTCTATCGCGATCGGGCACTGGCGCGCCGGCAGAATGGCGATCTCGAACTTGCCATCGAGGATTACGACGAGGCGATCGCGCATGATCCCAGGCACGCCGCGCCCTATCACCAGCGCGGTCTCGCGCTCGCGGCCGCCGGCGATCTCGATCGCGCGATTCTGAGCTACAACACCGCGGTCCGCCTCGACCCCTCGGATGCGCAGCCTCGGCTCGACCGCGGCCTCGCCTTCCTCGCCCGCGGCCAGGCAAATGAGGCGCGCGCCGATTTCGAGGCCGCGCTGGCGCTGCCGGCCGGCAAGGATGCCCGTACCCGCGATGCAGCGCGCGCAAAACTCGCCGAACTGGCGAGCGCCGAGCCGACCCGGCTCGCCGCGCCAGGGCGGTAGAGATATCTAGAGCTGCGTGCGCCGCTGCAACCCTCTCCCCTTGTGGGAGAGGGTGGCTCGCCGCGAAGCGGCGAGACGGGTGAGGGGTATCTCTCCGCGCGTGAGCCTGCTGCAGTTGAATTCGCGGAAACAACCCCTCATCCGGCGCTTCGCGCCACCCTCTCCCGCAAGGGGAGAAGGAAGAAAGTGCGCGCCTACTTCTTGGCTTTGGCCTTCTTCGCCTTCTTCACCGGCTTCTCCTTGGCGGGCTTCTTCTCCACCTTCACCGCGACCGGTGTGCTGGCGGCAATCCGCATCGACCGCGCGTAGCTGTCGGCGACGTTGTCGGCGGACATCTGCAGGCGCTTGGCGGCGGCGATGGCCTGCTCCATGGTGGCCTTGGCCATCATCTTGAAGCGGTCGCCGGTCTCCTTGCTCTTGGCCTTGGCCGCAAGGCCGTTGAATCGATCCCGCCGCTCCTTGGCGCGGGACATCAGGCCCGTATGCAGCTGTCTGGCCAGTTGCCGGATCACGACATCCAGGTCGGCGTCCGCCATGTTGTTCTATCCTCTTCGAAAACAATATCGATGCGGGCGGACTATGCAGATCGGGCCCCGCCTTGGCAATTCCCGGCCGCGCGTCATCCGCAGCTTCCGGTGACCAAAACAAAAAAGCCGCGCTACGCGCGCGGCTCTCTGGCTTGGTTTGGCGTTTTTTGCCTTACTTCAGCGAGGCGACCGGGCCGCTTGTCGCTGCCGGATCGGGGTCGAAGCCGAACACGCCCACCAGATATTTGTAATAGTCCGGCAGCTTCTCCTTGAGCGCCTCGCGCGACTTCGGGTCGTGGAATTCGCTCTTCCCGGCCAGGAAGATGCTGGCGGTCACGGCAAAGAATTCCATGTGATTCTTCAGCGCGTAGGATTCCTTGGGCAGGAGATCCTTGGACTTGGCGTAGGCGTAATAGCCGATCACGCCCTTGTTGGCGTAGCCGTCCGGCAACAGCCGCGCGTGGTAGGCGTGCAGGAGCTCGTGCAGCAGCACGGCTTCCTTTTCGTACCGCATCATGTCCGGCCGTAGCATGATCACGCCGAGGCCGGAATCGACCGCGAGGTCGACGGCGTTCGGATTGCTCCAGCGCTGCTTGTTGGGGTCCCAGACCGTCAGCGTGCGGGGAGCGGTGCGCTGGATGTCGGGCGTGACCCGGCCGTAGCAGGCGGTCGCGGCGCCCTCGTCGAGGCAGGCGAGCTCGCTGGCGATGATCGGGACGGTGCGGAAGAAGCGCAGCACTCGCGGCGAAAGGCCGGCAGCCTCGACCACGTCGATCTGGCTCTTCACATTGTCGGTGAGCTTGTCGACATCCTTGCGGTCGGAATTCTCCGACAGGTCAAACATGTAGCCGCGGTAGCTCTGGAAGCCCGGCGGTAACGCCTGCGCTGCGCCGGCGGACGCATCCAGCGGTCCGGCATGGGACGGATTGGCAAAGAGCGCGCCGACAATGGTCGCGGTCAGCAGCAACGCAATGCGCATGATGAACCCCCTGATGTCACTTCACGCGGCAGGATAAGCCGCCGTTGTTTGCGAAAAGTGAGTGGGGCGAGACTAAGGCAGCGATGTTGAGGTGTGCTTAATCGATCGTTGCGGATCGCGGAACTGAATTAGCGCCGGGTTAACCAAGCGTGGATTGCCCGCGCGCTTCGGCGTAGCATGCGGTCCGGGCACCAAGCCCTCAAACCAGATAGCCGGAAGGGAGGATGCCATGTATGCCGCCATCCGTCAGGCCAAGGCAAAAAGCGGGAGCGCCGAAGAGCTGGCGCGCCGTATCAAGGAAGGCGCCGTTCCGATCATCAGCGACGTCGACGGCTTCCGCGCCTATTACGTCGTCTATGCCGGCGACGACACGGTCACGGCGATTTCGATCTTCGACAAGTTCGAGCAGGCGGAGGAGGCGAACCGGCGTGCGATCGCCTGGATCGAGAAGGATCTCGGCGCGTTGCTTGCAGGCGACGCCCGCGCCGCCGCCGGGCCGGTGATCGTGCATACGCTGGCGTAAGTCCTTCGTCATTGCGAGGAGCGAAGCGACGAAGCAATCCAGGCTGTCACTGCGGAGACAGTCTGGATTGCTTCGCTTCGCTCGCAATGACGAAGGGGTAAATACGCTCCTCACAACTCCCGTGCATTCGAGAACGCAAAGCTCGACACCCGCCGCGTCGTCTCGTCCAGGATCAGCGTGCGCGTGATCGGCGGCTCGGCGCGCTGGGCGCAGTTTTCGCGCTCGCAGAGACGGCAGTTGACGCCGATCGGCGTGCCCTCTGTTTTCTCCAGATCGATGCCGGCAGCGTAGACGAGGCGCGCGGCGTGACGGATCTCGCAGCCGAGGCCGATGGCGAAGCGCGGCTGCGGCAGCGGGTGCGGCGCGACGGGGCGGCGCACCATCTGCGCGATCGAGAAATAGCGCGTGCCGTCGGAGAGCTCGATCACCTGCTTCAGCAGGCGGTCAGGCGTGTCGAAGGTCGAGTGCACGTTCCACAACGGACAAGTGCCGCCGAATTTCGAGAACGGGAACGTGCCCGATGAAAATCGCTTCGAGACGTTGCCGGCATTGTCGACACGAAGCAGGAAGAACGGGATGCCGCGCGCGTTCGGCCGCTGCAGGGTGGTGAGCCGATGGCAGACCTGCTCGAAACCGGAATTGAAGCGCTGCGCCAGCAGATGGATGTCGTAATTCAACGCTTCCGCCGCAGCCAGGAAAGCCGGGTAGGGCATCATCACGGCGGCCGCGAAATAGTTGCCGAGCGTGATGCGGAACAGGCGGCGCGGTGTGTCGTCGAGCGGGCCGGCGCGGCCGATGATGGTCTCCAGATGCTGCGCGCATTCAATGAGGCCGAGCTGGAAGGCGAGCTGGAACGCGCGGCCGGGCGGGTCGACCAGTTCGGAGATCAGGAGTTGGCGGCGGTGACGGTCGAAGCGCCTCAGCGTCTCGCGCATCACGTCCACCGGCATGATGCGGGTCTGGATCGAATGCTTTTCGCGCAGCCGCGCCGCCAGCGCCGCATAAAGCTCTTCGGCTGGCACGTTCAGCTCGTCGCGCAGAGTCTCCGCGGCCTGCTCGAGTTCCGGAAAGTAGTTGCGGTTGGCCTCGATCAGCTCGCGGACGCGCTCGACCGGATTGGCCTCATAGCGGGTGCCGACGTCGCGGTCGGCCATTTGTGCCGCGGCCAGCGTCTCGCCCTGGCGGGCCTCGGTATAGGCGGCATAGAGCCGTTGCAGCGCATGGGTGACGCCGGGGCAAAGCTCGGCGAGATCGCGCAATTCCTGCTTGGGAACGTCGATCTGGCGGAACAGCGGGTCGGAGAAGATCTCGTTGAGTTCGGCGAAGAAGCGATCCTCGTCGGCGCTCGCGAGGTCGCGCAGGTCGAGGTCGTAGGTTTCGGCCAGCCGCAGCAGGATCTGGGCGGTCACCGGACGCTGGTTACGCTCGATCAGATTGACATAGCTCGGCGAGATCCCGAGCCCCTCGGCGATCTGGGTCTGCGACAGCCCCAGTTGCTGCCGGATCCGCCGGAAGCGCGGGCCGACGAAGAGCTTCTTGCTGGAACCGGCGGGCATTCTCAGGTCTCCGGAGAGAGAATCAAGGGCAGGCTTATTGACCTAATTAATTTACAAGATTTACAAAGTTACATACAGCGCAGGTACCGATGTTACATGACATCACCATTCAAATACAAGCCTACTGTACGAGCTGAGCTTTCTCGCGTTTAGCTTCTGACACGCATCTCGCAATGCATTGTCAAGAATGTCGATGGCTGGTGGCCATCGTCAGCGAAAGGATCAGGCACATGAATTACCAGCCCCGTGGCATCAGCACCCTCCAGGCCCCCGCCTCGTACCAGAGTGAGGTCGAGGCGGCCCGGTCGCTCCTGGAGACCCAGCCGACCTGGAACGGGGTGTCGGCCGAGGCCGTCGCCCGCATGCGCCTGCAGAATCGCTTCAAGACCGGCTTGGATATTGCCCGCTACACCGCGGCGCTGATGCGAGCCGACATGGCCGCCTATGACGGCGATCCCACCAAGTACACGCAGTCGCTGGGCTGCTGGCACGGCTTCATCGCCCAGCAGAAGCTGATCTCGGTCAAGAAGCACTTTGGCAAGACCGATCGCACCTATTTGTACCTGTCCGGCTGGATGATCGCGGCGCTGCGCTCCGAGTTCGGCCCGCTGCCGGACCAGTCGATGCACGAGAAGACCTCGGTGCCGGCGCTGATCGAAGAGCTCTACACCTTCCTGCGTCAAGCCGACTCGCGCGAGCTGAACGATATCTTCCGCAACCTCGATAAGGCCCGCAAGGAAGGCGACAAGACCCGAGAGAAGGAGTTGATCGAGAAGATCGACAACTTCCAGACCCATGTCGTGCCTGTCATCGCCGACATCGACGCCGGTTTCGGCAATGCGGAGGCGACCTATCTACTCGCCAAGAAGATGATCGAGGCGGGTGCCTGCGCGCTCCAGATCGAGAACCAGGTTTCGGACGAGAAGCAGTGCGGCCACCAGGACGGCAAGGTCACCGTGCCGCACGAGGTGTTCCTGGCCAAGATCCGGGCCTGCCGCCACGCCTTCCTCGAACTCGGCGTCGAAGACGGCGTCGTCGTGACCCGCACCGACTCGCTCGGTGCCGGCCTGACCCAGCAGATCGCGGTCAGCCACAAGCCCGGCGACCTCGGCGACCAGTACAACAGCTTCCTGGATTGCGAGGAAGTGACGGCGGAGAACGCCCGCAACGGCGACGTCATCATCAACCGCAACGGCAAGATGATGCGTCCGAAGCGGCTGCCCTCCAATCTCTATCAGTTCCGCCCGGGCACCGGCGAAGACCGCTGCGTCCTCGACAGCATCACCTCGCTGCAGAACGGCGCCGACCTGCTCTGGATCGAAACCGAGAAGCCGCATATCGAGCAGATCGCCAAGATGGTCGACCGGATCCGCAAGGTGGTTCCGAACGCGAAGCTGGCCTATAACAACTCGCCCTCGTTCAATTGGACCCTCAACTTCCGTTGGCAGGTCTACGACGCGATGAAGGAAGCGGGCCAGGACGTCAGCAAGTACAATCGCGCCGAGCTGATGAAGGTGGAATACGACGATACGCCGCTGGCGAAGGAAGCCGACGAGCGCATCCGTACCTTCCAGGCGGATTCGGCCAAGCGTGCCGGCATCTTCCACCACCTGATCACGTTGCCGACCTATCACACGGCGGCGCTCTCGACCGACAATCTGGCGAAGGAATATTTCGGCGACCAGGGCATGCTCGGCTATGTCAAGAACGTCCAGCGCGCCGAGATCCGTCAGGGTATCGCCTGCGCCAAGCACCAGAACATGGCCGGCTCCGACATCGGCGACGACCACAAGGAATACTTCGCCGGCGAGGCTGCCCTGAAGGCGGGCGGCGCCCACAACACGATGAACCAGTTCGGCTAACGCATCACGCTAATCGACAGGAGACTGACAATGACCAACAGCAATTTCTGGGTGATCGGCGGCGAGTTCGGTTCGATGAACTTCCACAAGCTCGTGGAAGGCTCGGCCCAGGTGCAGGGTCCGTTCAAGACCCGCAAGGAGGCCGAGGACGCCTGGCGCTCGGTCTCGGAAGAGAACCGCCACAAGGCCGGCGTCCGCTTCTCGATCGTGGAAGAGCCGTCGCGGGTCTCGGCCTGACAATGTGGACTAACATGACAATCTGAATAAGAAGACGTCCAAGGACGGAGGGTCCCATCCGGCGCAAGCCGGGTGGGATCGTCTGTTTTTCGCACAGGTGAACGACCTGTGGGCACCGTAAGTAACTGGAATTGTAGGGCCTTTGCGGATACTTTGGTTGCTGATAGGTTAATCCGGCCAAGTGAGGACGAGGCCGCCAATGTCAGAGCCCGAGACCAGCGGGATCCATCCCAGCCAGCCGCGCCCGGTGCGGCTGCGCGATGCGCTGTTGCGCGCGCGGATCGAGGCCGCCGACCGGACCGGCGTCGTCGTCGATTTGCGCGATGCCGAGGTGGCGCGGCTCGAGATCCTCGACGATTCGCTCGATCCCCTGTTCGCGCAGGTGCCTGACAAGATCGACCTGTTCGACCGCGGCATCAGCCAGGGCGATACGCCCAGGCTCTGGATCGACGTCGTCGCGCACATCTCGATGGGACGCGACAAGCGGATGTACCGCTTCGTGCAGGACACTCGCTTCGGCCGCATCGTGCTCGCCGAATCGCACGACACCGCTGTGATCGTCGAGGCCGTCACGGACTATGTCGCCCGCCGCATGATCGAGCGCGAGCATGCGATGGTGGTCCCGCCCGAGCCGAAGCCCGAGGCCGCGCAGCCGCGGCGCCGCTCGCGCCTCTGGCCATTCGTGCTGGGGTTCGTGCTCGGCGCCGCCGCGCTGTTCGGGGTTGCCGTGCTCGCGGCCCTGCGGAGCTGGTGAGGCGTCGTCATTGCGAGGAGCCCGCGACAAAATTGCGAAGCAATTTTGCGCTGGCGACGAAGCAATCCAGGCTGCCTCTGCGGAGGGACTCTGGATTGCTTCGCTTCGCTCGCAATGACGGCGTGGGACTAGATCAATCTGACATGCTTGATCTGCCCGATCTGAAATCCAGCCCCCAGGCTCCGCACCGTCTGCTCGCAACGCCAGCCGGTGTTGTCCTTCTCGATCGCGAACAGATTGTAGGCCGCAGCCGGGGTGCGCCCGTGCGCGAGCGCGGAGGCCGAGGGCACGCCGATTGCGGGAATGTTGCCGTTGGGTCCCTCGAACCACATCGTCGAATGAATGTGGTCGTGCCCGTGCAGGATCAGCTCGACGCCGCGGCCTTTCAAAAGCGTCAGCAGCCCGGTGGAGTCGGTCATCCGCTTGTGGCGCGCGCCGGACTTCAGTGGATGATGCACCAGCAGCACGCGAAAGACGTCTTCAGTCGCGAGCCGTTCGAGCACCTCTTCGAGGGACGCGAGCTGATCGCGTCCGAGCGTGCCTGTCGCCATCAACGGCAAGGTGGGCACCGCCGTGGACAGGCTGATCAGCGCGAGCGGCCCGCGCCGGCGCAGGCTCGGAAAGCCGATACGGCCATCGTCACCCGCAAGATAGGGCGCGAAGGTTTCGCCGAACCGATGAAAGGTGGCGCGGACATAGGCGTCGTGATTGCCGGGAATCGTGGTGACGCGGTCGGGCGGACCGACGCCGTCGAGCCAGGCGCGCGCAGGCGCGAACTCCGCCTCCAGCGCCAGATTGACGAGATCGCCTGTGACCGCGATGTGATCGGGACCTTGCGCCTTCAAATCGGCGACAAGTGCGTCGAGCACCTCGCGGCGCTGGTACTTGTGACGGTTGCGCGTCCAGTTGACATAGCCGAGCGCGCGCTTGCCGGCGAGCTCGATCAATCGCGGCTTCGGCAGCGGCGGCAGATGCGGGTCGGACAGATGGGCGAGCGTGAAGGGGGCCATGGGGGGCGATTGCCTCGCTATTCGCCCGCTGTAATGGCAAGGTCGCAGGCTACGTGCAAGCGGGGCATCAAGGGAGCCCGATGGGAGAAGGTCTGAACGGCGTCCGACGGAGATTCGAGCCGCTGCTGCGGCGAATCTTCCACGCCTATTTTCTGCTGATCCGCGGCATGACGCTCGGTGTCCGCGCCGTGGTGCTGGATGCCGACACCAGGGTGTTCCTGGTCAGGCACAGCTACGTCACCGGCTGGTATCTGCCCGGCGGCGGCGTCGATCTCGGCGAGACCATGGAGCAGGCAATGCGCCGCGAGCTCAAGGAGGAGGGGGATATCGATCTCACCGGCGATGCCGTGCTGCACGGGATCTTCCTCAACAGCCACGTCTCCCGCCGCGACCACGTCGCGGTCTACGTCGTCAGGCAGTTCAAGCAGGATCGCCTGCCCGCGCCCAATCGCGAGATCGCCGAGTGCGGATTCTTCGCGGTCACCGCGCTGCCCGAGGGGACCACGCCAGGCACGCGGCTGCGGATCGCGGAAGTCCTGCACGACAGGCCGCGGATTGCGACGTGGCGATGACCGGAATAGCTCAACCGACGGACCGGCTGCTCCGCTCCTTTGCCTGTAGCTCCAACGCCAGCAGGCTCTGCTCCTGGATCAACGCGCAGTTCTGCCGCTCAAGCCTGTGCAGCCGTGCCGTCATGTTGTGCATGAAAGCGAAGACCACCACGAACAGGACGCCGAACATCACGACGAAGGGAAACACGACGCCGGTCAAATGGCTGACGAGATAAGCGAGCCTTGGAAACAACGCAAAGCCCGCGGGGAGGATCGCCACCATGGACAGCAGCAGGAAATCATAGAGATCGAACTTGCCTTGCAGCGTCTTGCGCAGCAGCACGAGCATGTAGATCAATGCAAAGGCGGAGATGACGACGACGGTCTCTACGCTCGGAAGGATGGTTGTCACTGGCGCCCCCTCAAGATGTTCAACGCGTGATGAAGTCGCAGATCGACATGGAGGAGCGCAGGTGTCATGGCGACCTCACCAGACGCGCGAGCAGGATGTAGCCGAGGACGCGAATCATGTAGCTCGCCGACTTCAGTCCGTCGATCGAGCTGACCCCGGTCTCCCGCGCCCGCATCTCGACGGGGACCTCGCTGACCGTCAGGCCAGCGCGCATCGCCCAGGCCAACGAGATCGGCTCGGGAAAATCCGCAGGATACGCGTTGGCGAAGAAGGTGATGGCGGAGCGGTCGAGCAGCCGCATGCCGCTGGTCGGATCGGTGATGCGGCCGCCCGTGAAGAGACCGTTGAGTGCAAACCCGATCAGCCTGATGCCGATGCGGCGCATGCGTGTGGAGCAGAAGCCAGCATTGTCGATGAAGCGGCTTCCGATGGTAATGTTGGCCGGGTCCTTGCGATAGGCGTTCAGCAGCGTCTCGATAGTCCGCGGATCGTGCTGCCCGTCGCCGTCGATCTGGATGCAAAAATCGAAATCCTGTCGCGCCGCGTATTTGATGCCGGTCTGGACGGCGCCGCCGATGCCGAGGTTCTGCACGAGGCGGGCGACGGGCGAACGGCCGCTTGCCACCGCGGATGTCGCATCAGACGAGCCATCGTCGATCACCAAAGTGTGGTAGCCGCGGCCGGTCGCCGCGATCTCGCTCAGGAGACCGCCGATCGAAGCCTCCTCGTTGAAGCAGGGAATGATGAGCAGAATTCGCGACGCGCCGTGTTGCGGCGCGGCGCCGCCGGTATGGCGCGTGTCGGTTGAACCCAAGCTCATGTCGGTCACGTCGGCTTCACCTCCAGAATCCCCACCCTGCTATACTTGCCAGTGCTTTTCCTGTACAGGCGAGGGCCATTTTAAGCTGCGCGGGGCCGCCCGGTGAACGCCGATGAAAGCTGTTAAAGTCTTTTTTTCAATTGTGTTTCTGGCAATTCTGGCCAGCAACGTTCGGCTGATCTCGCAGTGGAGCGAGAGCCGCGGCGTCTATGACGACATCTGCTATCTCAGGCAGGCGCATCTGTTCCAGCGCTTCGGCTGGCAGGGGCTCGACACCAGCCTTGCCCGTGAGACCGACGGTTATCTCGCCGCCAAGCTGCGCAGCATCGATTATCCGGACTGGAATGATCGGACGCGGGCGCCCTGCCACACCCAAACTGCCGACGGCAGCAAGCAGGTGATGACGCCCCCGCCGGGCACGGGCTTCGTGCTGGCGCTATTCCCGGAAGGGTTCCAGGTCGTTCCGCTCTATGTGGCGGCCAATGTGATCATTGCAGGCTTTACACTGTACGGGCTCTGGCGAGCGCGTGAGAAGGGCGCCTTGACGTTCGCCGCGTTATTCGGCGCGCTCTCGATCTACTTCATGATCAACCCGACCAAGGCGAGCTATTCGATGGCGCCGACCATGGTTGTCTGCGCGCTGGCGGGGCTGCTCACCGCAAGACTGTTCGTCGATGAAGGTCGGCGCCGCCTGCTGATAGTCGCGGCTGTCGGCGTTCTGCTTGGTCTGTCCGCAAGCTTTCGGATCGCGAACGTGGTTCTGTCGGCCGGCTACTTCCTGTTCTTCGGCCTGTCCTTCCTGATCTGGCGCACCCGCGAGACCTTTGCTGCCGGCCTTACGCTGGGCCTCGCGTTTCTCGTCGGCCTGTTGCCGGTGTTCGCGGCGAACCTGGTCAACTCTAGCAATCCACTGGTTTCGGCCTATGGCGGCCAGGATACCGCTGCGCCAAGTCTGGATCCTGCCGTCCTGCGCGCCTATCTCCGCGACACCCAGTTCCCGTTGGTCGTGATCGCCTGCGTCGGAACCGCGCTGCTGTGGCGCTTCGCGAATCATTCCGGCGTCAGGAAACTCGCGCTGCTGGTCGCCGGCAATCTCGCGCTGAACATTGCGTTCTTTGCCACGCACCCGGTCTTCACGCAGTATTACATCATCCCGATCTTGATGCTGTCGCTCTGGACACTGCTGTTTGTGGCCGTCCTCACCCGCAACCCGGCACGCGGTTTCATCGCCCGCGAGGCGGATGGACCGCGGGCGTCCGAGATGTTATCCCGCCCGGTAACATGACCGATCTCTCACTTTCCATTCTTCCCGAAGTTGCTGGCGATGCCCGGGCGATCGAACGGCTGCACGAGCGCACCTTCGGCCCCGGCCGCTTCGTGCTCAGCGCCTATCGTATCCGCGAGCATGTCGACCATCTGCTCCAGCTCTCCTTCACCGCCCGCATCGGCACGCTGCTGGTCGGCTCGGTCCGGCAGTTGCCGATCCTGATCCGCGAGACGCCGGCGCTGATGCTCGGACCGCTGACCGTCGAGCCGCCGTTCCGTAGCCGCGGGGTCGGCCGTCTGTTGATGGAACGTGCGCTGAAGGAGGCGAAGGGGAAAGGTCACCGACTGGTGCTGCTGGTCGGGGACGAGCCCTATTACAGCCGCGTCGGCTTCAAGCAGGTCGCCAAGGGCCGCGTCACCATGCCGGGCCCAGTTGACGCCGCCCGCATACTGGTGTTCGAGCTCGTCGACGGCGCCTTCGAGGGTGTGTCGGGCGCGGTCGGTCCGGACTGGAGCAAGGCACGAGGGTAAGTGGTTTCGGGATGGAGCGCAGCGCAATCCGGGAAACTGCCGCTACAGATGAACTGCCCCGGATTACGCTTCGCTCCATCCGGACTACAACGGTGCGAACTAGAAGCGCAACGGCGCCGCACATTCCGTCATTGCGAGCGCAGCGAAGCAATCCAGAATCTTTCCGCAGAGGCAGCCTGGATTGCTTCGCTGCGCTCGCAATGACGGTATGTGTCGGGGCCCTGAGGTCCCCGACACGAGCAAGCCTAGAACTTGAAGTTCGCGAACGCCCGCACGCCGATGCCGGGCATCAACACCTGGTCCTTGGTGTAGGACACCGAGTTGCGGATGTTCTCGTTGAGCAGATTGTTGCCGACGATACCCGTCGTCACCTCGCGCGCACCGAACCAGTTGCGGTCGAGCCTGGTCTTGTAGCTGACCTCGGCCTTCAGCAAATTGTAGCCCGCCGTCGGCGTCTCCGCGATGACGGCGACGTTGTTCTGAGCGAAGGCGTGCAACAGATTGACCCGCATCAGCCAGTTGTCGTCGCGCCAGAACACGCCGCCGCCCAGTCTCAGCGGCGGAATGCGCGGCACGTTGGTGCCGTCGGTGAAGGTGGCGCGGACCACATCGAACTGGTTCTCGAGGCCCCAGATGCCGCCCTGGAACGCACCGACGTCGAGCTGCGACTGGAATTCGCCGCCGCGGAAGTTCGCGTCGCGCTGCGAATAGACCGCCTGGTTCACCTCGGCGCCGGGCGTGCCGCACGAGGCAAAATCTTCGTCGCACATCACGCCGGTGAGACGGCGATAGATGAAGTTGTTGAAGTGCGTGTAGTAGACGGTCGCCTCGAACCGGAACGGCCCCGTCGCCCTGCGCAGGCCGACCTCGACGGACTTCGCGGTCTCGATGCCGAGGTTGGGGTTGCCGATGTCGAAGGTCGCGGTCGCATCATGCGCACCGCGCGAGAACAGCTCCGCCGCCTTCGGCGCGCGCTCGACATATTGCGCGGTGATGCTGCCGACCAGGCCGCCCGGCAGGTCCTGCAACAGGCCGATGCTGCCGCTCTTCGGCGTGAAGGACGGATTGCGGCCGATACCCGCCTGCGGCGTGCCGTCCGGCAGGAAGTCGGCGGGAAAATCCGGCGTCGTGCCGTGCAGCTCGACATGCTCGATGCGGCCGGCGATCTGCGCCCGCGTCGCGTCCGTGAACTTGAACTCGTTGAAAGCATAGCCAGCAACGCGCGTGCTGTTGTTCGGGTCCCACAGGCCGTTGAACAGCGTGCCCGGATTGTCCGGGCTCGGCGCGCTCAATTCCTGATGGCCGACCTGGAAGCCCAGCGCCGTCGTCACCTCGGCGAAGCGCGCGTTGAACGGCATCAGCTGCACCTCGGTGCGGATCTCCTGCTCCTTGTTGGTAAAAGTCTGCCGCACGCCGTCGGTGTTGGGATTGGCAGGATCGGCAAGCCCGATCTCGTTGTGTCGGTAGTCGGTCGCACCGGCCCAGAAGCGAACGACGTCGATCGCCGTAACGTCGGGATGGTACTCGCCCTTGACGTTGATCTTGGTCTGATGGCCGTCGATCCGCGTGTTGTGGTCGGCGCCGTCGATCCCGGGGATGTGGTAGAGCGCGTCGTTCTGCGTGATCGCCGCGCCGATATAGCCGCCTTGGAAAAAGTAGGAGCCGCCGATCGAGGCGCCGTCCGAGCGCGTCGCCGAGTTGGGCTGGCGTCCGTTGGCGACGGGCCGGGTCTGGTCGGCGAGGTATGGGTAGCTCGGGATGCTGTAGTCGGTGGTGTTGCGCCCGTAGACGTCGGCATGGAAGGCAAAATTGCCGCCGCCGGTGTCGAGCAGCACGCCGCTTTCGACGCCGCGGTCGACCGAACTGAACGCGCTGCGCGTCTCGGCGGTGATGCAAGGCGACGTCGCGGCGCTCGCGAGCGGCGCCTTGACCGGCAGGCCGAAACTCTGGAACGGCTGGGCACCGCAGTTCGGCAGCGCATCCGGAATCCGGTTGTTGGTGGCGCTGACGACGCCGCCGATCGAGGTCGAGCCGTAGCGCAGCGCGGCCGGTCCGCGCACCACCTCGACCTGGTTGGTCGCGAGCGGATCGATCGGGACGAAGTGGTCCTCGCCGAGATCGGAGGCGCCGCCGGCATTGGTGCCGTTCTCGACGATGCCGACGCGGTTGACGTCGAGCCCCCGGATGATCGGCCGGCTGGAGGCACCGGGCGCGAAGCTCGAGCCGGTGATGCCGGGCTTGGAGAACAGGAGATCGCCGAGCTGGCCGCCGCCCTCGCGGCGGATCTCTTCGTTCGGCACCACCGTGACGGTCGCGAACTGGTTGGTCACGATGGGCAGCACGCCCTGCTGAGGTGCGGCCGGCGCCGCGGCTGCCGGCGTGGCGTCCGCCGCGCGTTCGTGGCTGCGTGCCCGCGCGGTTCGCGTGGGTCGGCCCGGGTTGCGGGTCGGCACCACCGCCCTGCGCACGATGGGACTCGGGGCCGTCACGGTGACGGCGGGGATCTCGGTCGATGATTTATCCTCGGCCAGCGCCGAGGTGGCGGCGCCGAGCAGGAGCAGGCTTGCTCCACCAAGACGCTGCGCGCGCCGCAATTTGAATGACATGGTCCTGATTCCAGTCAGGCGCCGTCCGCAATGTTCGTCTGCTGATCGGAGGCGGCCTGCCGTCGCTGGGCGACGGAATTCGACTTCAACTGCTCCCGGGCACGCGCCGATTTGCGGCGAGTCCAGGCGTGATCAAGCGTTGTTGGAAGTCAGGACGCGGGAGGGGCGCGGGGCTGGAATGCCGTGCCGGCCGATTTCAGGTGGACGAATTCGGCGTCGGTGGTGCGGTAGAGCAGGTCGATCGCCTGCGGCAACAACAACACAGGCGGCGCCGCGAACATGACGGTGCCGGCCATTGCGACCAATGCGCAGATCGCGCAATTGTCCTCGCCCGGGTGCTCCCGGTCGGGAGCCAACGGCGATTGCCTCTCGACCGCCGCGCGGTCAATCGAGGCAAGGCTTTGGGGGCTGTCGGTCTGCTGAAGCGAGGACTGAGTGAGGGGAGCCGCCTGGGCGAACCAATGGCTGTGGCCGAACGTCAGCGCGAACTGCACCAGCATCGCGAAGATCGCGAGCCGGGCGCCGTGCCTGATATTCGACCGGAACCACTTCATCTGGAAACGTCACCCCACATCGCCAGGTGCCAATCCCCTCGGCGTTCCGCGATGTTATAATGTAACATCGCCCGATCAGTCAGCGGATGTCAACCGCTGTCGAGCCGAACCGAGCGGGCCGGCTCCTCGCCGTGTCGTGCGGGCAACTGAAAGATCTAGGCTGAGGACCTAACGAATGGCTACGGGGACGCGATTGATTGACTCAGTGCCAGCGCGAGGAGGCGGCATCAGAGGTTTTTGCTCTGGAGCCAGGTGCGGATGGCCTCGATGTGTTCTGCCTTGCGCTCCAGCGGCAGCCAGTGCCCTGCTGGCATGCTCGTCACGGTCAGGTCCGGGCAGGCCGCGCGCATCGGGTCACCTTGGCGATTTCCGATGATGCTGCAGATCTGATCAAAGTCGCCGTTAACGAACAGCACCGGCTGCGACAGGCGGCCGCCACTGGGTGCTTTGCGCGCATAGGCGATGTTGGCGTCGTCGTTCAGGTACCACGCGCAGGATGGGCGGAAGCCATGAGTCTTGACCGTCTGCACCAGCACGTCGAAATCCGCCGGCGGCCAGAGAGCGGGATCGGGCTCAGTCGGCGGTGCGCGGCGCCAAAGCGCCCTCCATTGCGCGTGACCATCGCATTCGGCGAAACCTTGCCGATGCCGGCGGGGTCGCCTGGCCGAAAGATCGACGCCAGCGATGCTGCCAAGTCTGCATCGAGGTCGGCGACTGCCGCCTCGAAGTGCGTGGTGTAGTAACGGTAGTAATCCCATTGGCCATCCGGATATTGGTCAGCCGGATAGATTGTTCGGTCGACCAGCGGGACGACTGTGCGCAGGGCGTGCCCGTCGGGTTGATATGCCAGCGAGGTCAGCACGACTCCGCGGCTGCGCTTTGGCTGATGCGCGACCAACTCACCGACCACAACACAGCCCCAGTCGTGGCCAACCCAGATCGCAGGCTTGCTGCCCAGGTGATTATGGAGTTCGGCCATGTCCGTCACGATTTCCTCGATGGTATAGGCGTCGTTGGCTGCGGGCGTGGAAGAGCCGCCGTAGCCCCGCAGATCGGGAGCGACGCAGCGCCAACCGTCGGCGGCAAACGCGTCCATCTGCGCGCGCCACATCAAACTGATGCTCGGCCAGCCATGGACGAAGATCATCAACGGTCCGTCGGCCGGCCCGCACTCGATGTAGCGCGTTGTCTGACGACGCGAGCTGAACGTGCGCTGGTGAAGTGGGTCTGTCATGATCGAGTAACTCCGCTTCTCATCGAACGCCCGCGCTGTTTGGGTGCTGCGAAGGCTGCGTTCAGAACTGCTCTTGTCCGCTGCGGGCGATGCCCGGACAGGGACACGCCTGCCCATGGTCGAGGAAGAACCGCCTCCAGATTTCCCAACGCCTACATTCGACCGGGTTCGGGGGCGAAGGCGCTCTGGAGCTTCCGGCGAAGAAGGGACGATGGGGTTTATCCAACTAACGGAAGCGAAGGGAGGCGGGTAAGCTCGGCCATGCTGGCCCGTAAGCCGCCTAGCGCCCTTCACGGACCCAGGTTGCAGCAAACGCGCCGAGCAGCAGCAACAGCCCGATCAGGCCGGCAAAGATCGGCAGCACGCCGACGCCCTTCACGACGCTGGCGTCGCGCATCCGCACGCCCATCCAGCCGTCACCATGGAAGACGCTCGCCGACCGGACCGGCAGGATGCGCGGCAGCTCGACGCTGGCGCCGTCGACCACGCGCACGGCGTCACCGCCGGTCGCCTGCGTCAGCGGCTTCAACGTCTCGGTGGTGGAGGTGACTTCCGAAAACTCCTTCGGATTGGTCGGGCCGACATTGATCAGCGCCTTCAGCGTGCCGTCGGTGGCTTGCCACAGGCCGAGCTCGCTCGCCGGCAGGCTGGCGCGCCATTCGCCGGGATCGCCGGCTGCAAGCGTCAGGTCGCGCGACACGCCGGACGGCGAGGTCACGCTCACCGGCTGAACGCTGTCCGCCATGGTCTGGCGCACCACCACGAGATTCTTGCCCTGCACCTGCAGGCGCAACGCTTCCTCGTCCAGATCCGGCTGCTTCATCAGCCAGTGCGACATCCGCCGCAACAGATCGAGATGCGGGCCGCCGCCTTCATAGCCGCGCGCCCACAGCCAGATGTGGTCGGAGAGCAGCAGCGCGACGCGGCCCTCGCCGAAACGCGACAGGAACAGCAGCGGCTTGCCGTCGACGCCCGTCATGACGGGCGGGTTGACCGCATTGCGGGTCTCGACGGTGCGGAAGAACCGGCTCCAGCGCGGCGGCTCGGAGGCCGAGCCCTCGAGGCCACGCGTGACGGGATGGCGTTTGCCGACGTCGGACAGATGCGCGTAGAACGGCTTTTCCGTCACCCCGACCGGTTCGGCCGGCAGCACCGAATCCAGCGGTGTGCGCCAGATGCTGGTGTTGGAGGCGTAGTCCGGGCCGGCCGAGACCAGCACCGCGCCGCCGGAACGCACGTAGCGTGCGATGTTGTCGAAATAAGCGATCGGCAGCACGCCCTGGCGGGCATAGCGGTCGAAGATGATCAGCTGGAATTCGTTGATCTTCTGTTGGAACAGCTCGCGGGTCGGAAACGCGATCAGCGACAATTCGTTGATCGGCGTGCCGTCCTGCTTCTCCGGCGGCCGCAGAATGGTGAAGTGGACGAGATCGACGCTGGCATCGGACTTGAGCAGATTGCGCCAGGTGCGCTCGCCGGAATGCGGCTCGCCCGAGACCAGCAGCACGCGCAGCTTGTCGCGCACACCGTCGATGGCGACGACGGCGCGGTTGTTCACCGGCGTCAATTCCCGCTCGAGCGGCGAGGCCTCGATCTCGACGATGTTCGGCCCGGAATGCTTGATGTCGACCTCGACGCTTGCCGCCTGGCCGCTCGAAAGCGTGCGCTCGTTGATGACCTCGCCGTCTCTGCGGACCGTGACCTTGGCGCGCTCGCCGCTGACGCCCTGGTCGTCGAGGCGGTAGGTGATGGTCTGGGGCTGCCCGACAATGCCGAAGCGCGGCGCGGCGATGACCGCGATACGGCGGTCGCGCTCGTCCTTCTGCCCGGTGATCAGCGCGTGCACCGGCGCCTGGAAGCCGAGCCCGGCGGCGTTGGCCGGAATGTCGTGGACGCGGCCGTCGGTGATCAGGAACGCACCGGCGACGCGGTCGACCGGCACGTCCGACAAGGCTGAGGCCAGCGCCCCGAACAGCTTGGTGCCGTCGGTCTCGCCGTCGGCCTGTCCGGCATCGACGACGCGGACCTCGAGCCCCTTGATCTTCTTCAGGCTGTCGACCAGCGCTTCCTGCGCCTGAGCGGCCTCGCGATTGCGATTGCCGAAATTCTGGCTCGGGCTCTTGTCGACGACGATTGCGGCGACAGAGGTGAGGGGATCGCGGTCCTCGCGGGTGAAGGAGGGATTGGCGAGCGCCAGCAGGAACAGCGCCAGCGCGGCCACGCGCACGGCGGCGCCGCGCGCACGCGCCAGCAGCAGCACCAGCGCGATGACGACGATCGCGGCCAGCGCGAGCCACAGCACGATCGTGGGAACCAGCGGCGTGAATGCGATGCCGTAATTCATATCGATCCTATTGCCCCAGCCGTTCGATCAGGGCCGGTGCGTGCACCTGGTCGGCCTTGTAGTTGCCGGTCAGCGTGTACATCACGATGTTGGCGCCGGCGCGGTAGGCGAATTCGCGCTGGCGGGGGTCGCCGCCGGTCACCGGCAGCATGGCCTGGCCGTCGGGCCGCACGGCCCAGGCGCCGGCAAGGTCGTTCGAGGTGATGATGATCGGCGAGACGCCGTCGCCGCCGCGTGCCGGCCGCTGCGCGCTGTCCTCGTCGTCTTCGCGCGGCAAGGTCTCGACCCAGGTCTGGCCGGTTGTGAAGCGGCCGGGGAAGTCGCGCAGGAGAAAGAAGGTCTTGGTCAGCACGTGCTCGCGCGGCACCGGCTCCAGCTCGGGCACGTCGAGCGAGGACAGGATCTCGCGGAGCGTCTGCATCGCGGGGGTCTGCGCGGCGCCGTTCGCGCCGGGCGGCGCTTCGACCGCGTCGCGGGTGTCGAACAGCACGGTGCCGCCCTGCTTCATATAGGCGTCGATCTTGTTGATGGCGTCCCGCGACGGCTTGGGCGCGCCCGGCACGATCGGCCAGTAGATCAGCGGGAAGAAGGCGAGTTCGTCGCGCGCCGGATCGATGCCGACGGGATCGCCGGCCTCGAGCGCGGTGCGCTGCGCCAGGAACAGCGTCAGTCCCGATAGCCCGGCCCTGACGATGGAATCGACGTCGGCATTGCCGGTCACGACATAGGCGAGGCGGGTCTGCGACACCGCCTTCATCGCGAACTCGTCAGACGCGCTGTCCGCGTGCGACGGCGTCGGCGCGAACGAGGCGAGGCCTGCGAGCACCAGTCCGACGACGATCATCGCGGGCGCGGCGCGGCGGCGCAGCAGCGCGGCAAGGCCGCCGCCGAGCACCGCGACGATAACGGCGTCGATCAGGAACAGCGCGAGCGCCGTCGACAGCAGCCAACCGCGCAAGTCCTGCGGCTCGGCATTGGTGTAGGTGGCGTGCCGGGCGCGCAGGCTCGCGGTGTTCAGGGCTGCGATACGGTCGGCGCTGGCAAGCGTGTTCACGGCGAGCGGTCCTTCTGCCGGACCATAGAAGCCCGGCGGATGATCGGGTGTGGCGCGGTCGCGATAATCCGCGGGCAGCGGCTTTGCGGCGGCCGGCGGCGGACCGAAAGCGCCGAAGCCGTCGAGGATGTGCAACGGCGCCACCGTCTCGGCGGTCCCTTCAGTGGCAACGCCTGCGCCCGGCTTGGCGGTATAGCCGGACATGTCGACGACGCGCCGCAGGATTTCGACGAAGGTGCCCGACATGGGCAGATCCGACCAGCGCATGTCGGCGCTGACGTGGAACAGGCTGACGACGCCCTTGCCGCGATGCTCGCCCGTCACCAGCGGCGTGCCGTCTTCCAGCGAGGCCCAGCTCTTGGTGGCGAGCACGGCGTCGGGCTCGGCCAGCACCTGGCGGCTGATGGTGACGTCCTTGGGGACCACGACGCCGGCAAACGGACCGTCAGCGGCAAAGGAGGCCAGATGTTGCGGCTTTTCCCAGGTCAGGCTGCCGCCGAGCGTCCGGCCGCCCTTGCGCAGCTTGACGGGAACGAGATCGTCCTCGGCCTGCGCCAGCCGCGGACCGGCGAACCGCACCAGCACGCCGCCCTGATCGATCCAGGCATTGAGGCGTTCGCGGATTTCCGGGGCGATGGTGCCGACATCGGCGAGGATGATCATCGGCAGCTTCTGGTCGAGGAACTGCGTGATGCCCTGCTGCGGCGAGCCCTTGTCGGCGAGCCGCACGTCGGCGAACGGCGCCAGCGCGCGGGTGAGATAGAAGGTCGGCGCCAGCAGCGGCTGCGCGGTCTCGCTGGTCGAGCCCGAGACGATGCCGATGGCGCGGCGGCGCCAGCGCTTGTCGAGCAGCTGCACTGCGCCTGCGGAGCGCTCACCGGCAATTTCAAGGCGCGTGATGTCGTTGCGCAGCTCGACCGGCAGGTCGAACGAAGCTTCGGTTTCCTTGTCCTGCGGGCCGAACGAGTAACGCGCTTCGCCGATCGGCGAGGCCTTCTGGTCCAGCGCGCGCACGGTGCCGATGGCGATGCCGCTGTCGGTGCGCAGCACCTTCACCGTCATCCTGGCTGCGGCATTCTCTGCCGCGACCAGCGCCAGGGCTGAGGAGGTGCCGCCTTCGAACACGGTCAGGCTGCGATCGCCGACGGTCTTGCCGAGGCCAGCCACGAATTCCTCGCCGCGACCGGTGTCGACGCTGTCGGAGAGCCAGGCGATCTCGCAGTCGCCGGTCGCCTTCAGGAAGCGATCGATTGTGGTCAGGGTCTCGACGCGCTCGATCGAATACGGCTTCGGCGTGAGCTGCCGCAGCGCGACGCGCGCAGCGCCCGCCGGCATCAATGTGATATCGCGGTTCGGCTCGGACAGCGGCACCAGCGCAATCGCACGGCGGTCGTTCTCGGCACTGGCGATCAATTCGTCGGCGGCCCTGATCCGGATGTCCCAGTTCGAGGCCGCGCTCCAGCCGTCGTCGAACATGATCATCAGCGGCGCCTTGCTGGCGGCCGCGCCTGTTTGTGGATTCCAGATCGGGCCGGCGGCGGCGAAAATGACCAGCGCGGCAGCCAGCAGCCGTAATGCGGTCAGCCACCACGGCGTCCGCGATGGGGTCTCTTCACGAGGCGCGATGTCGAACAGCAGGCGCGTCGGCGGAAACTCGACGCGGCGCGGCCGCGGCGGCATCACGCGCAACAGCCACCACAGCACCGGCAGGCTGACGAGGCCGATCAGGAGCAGCGGTTCGGTGAAGGCGAGCGGCAGTCCCATCATGCTGCCGGCCCCGCCTTGATCGTGGTGGTGCGGGCGCCCGACTTGCTCACCTGCATGCCGGCATGCAGGAACAGCAAGAGCTCAGCGGCCGAGCGGTCGGTGGCGTGCGTCGTGAACAGCCAGTCGAGCTTGTTGGTCTCGGCGCGGATCTGGTCGCGGTGCAGCGCGAGCCGCGCGGTGTAATCCTGCGCCCAGCTCTCGGCGCGGCCGGCGGTGATCACGCCGAACCCTTCGGGCTCGACGAACTCGACGCGGCCGGAATACGGGAATGATTCCTCGGCGGGATCGACGACCTGGACCAGCGTGCCATGCGCACCGGAGCCGGACAGGCCGGCGAGCGTGGTCCTGATCTCGGAGATCGGCGACCAGAAGTCCGACAGCACGATCGTCTCGGCCAGCGCCGCGGGCACGAAGGACGGCGGCAGGCTCAAGCGGTCGGCATCGTCATGCAGCATCGCCTGCGCCATCTTGTCGATGACGCTGCGGCTCGCGGTCGGTGCCATCAGCCCGGGAATGCCGACGCGTTCGCCGCCGGAGACGAGCAGCTCGGCCAGCGCGAAGGCGACGATCAGCGTCCGCTCGAGCTTGGATTCACGCGCCTGCTTTGAAGCGAACGCCATCGAGGGCGAGCGGTCGGGCCAGATCCAGACCGTGTGCGAGGCTTCCCATTCGAGCTCGCGGACATAGAGCAGATCGTCGCGCGCCGAGCGCCGCCAGTCGACATTCTGCGACGGCTCGCCGGAGACGAAGCGGCGGTATTGCCAGAAATTTTCGCCGGAGCCGGCGCGGCGACGGCCGTGCAGGCCGTGGATGACGTTGGCGGCGATGCGGCGGGCCTCGAGCACCAGGCGCGGCAAGGAAGCTGCGAGCGTGCGGCTTTCGCCATCGGCACGTCGGATCGCGATGACCTCCTTCGCTGCGTGCCCGTTCTCCGCCGCCATCAACCGATCCGTGTTTTCAATTGCCGGATCACGTCCGGAATCGTGCGGCCTTCGGCGCGCGCCTGGAATGTCAGCGCCATGCGGTGCTTCAGCACGGGCTCGGCGAGGTCGAGCACGTCGTCGATCGAGGGCGCAAGGCGTCCGTCGATCAGCGCGCGTGCGCGCACCGCGAGCATCAGCGATTGGCTGGCGCGCGGGCCCGGTCCCCAGGCGATGAATTTGCTGGTGTCGCCGCCATCCGGACCCGGACGGGCCGAGCGCACCAGCGACAGGATCGCCTCGACCACGGAATCGCCGACCGGCAGCCGCCGGATCAGTCGCTGCGCGGTGATGAGTGCATCAGGGGTCATCGCGCCCTTTGCCAGCGTCTCGTCGGCGCCGGTGGTCTCGAACAGGATGCGGCGCTCGGCGTCACGATCGGGATAGTCGACGTCGATCTCCATCAGGAAACGGTCGAGCTGGGCTTCAGGGAGCGGATAGGTGCCTTCCTGCTCCAGCGGGTTTTGCGTGGCGAGCACGTGGAACGGCTTCGGCAGATCGTGACGCGCGCCGGCAACGGTGATGTGCTGCTCCTGCATCGCCTGCAGCAGCGCCGACTGCGTGCGCGGGCTGGCGCGGTTGATCTCGTCGGCCATCAGCAGTTGCGCGAACACGGGGCCGGAGATGAAGCGGAAGGCACGCTTGCCGGAGGTGCTCTCGTCGAGCACTTCGGCGCCGAGAATGTCCGACGGCATCAGGTCGGGCGTGAACTGGATGCGCTTGGCATCGAGGCCCAGCGTGATGCCGAGCGTCTCGACCAGCTTGGTCTTGGCGAGACCGGGGACGCCGATCAACAACGCATGGCCGCCGGAGAGGATGGTGACCAGCGTGTTCTCGATCACGCGATCCTGACCGAAGATGACGGACGCGATCGCATCCTTTGCCGCACGAATCTGGCTCGACACCTGCTCGGCTGAACGGACTACTCCGTCTTCGAGCTTCTCGACACTCTCAGCCATCCGTTAGCTCCTTCAGCCTGCCATGCGGCTCGCTTGCGTCGTCATGTCATCACGTCCTCAACTCAAGACGTTGGCCCTATGCTAGACTTGCAGGAAGGCCATGTATTCGTTGAATTAACCTATCCCCACCTTATCGGCTTAGGGATATGTAGGGCATCACGAAGTGGCGACCTCCACACCGGACGAATGCGGGGTGGAACCGAGCACCCGGATACAACGTAAACCTGCACCAATCGTGCCAAATGACCGATCGTGCCAAATGACAAAGTCAGGGCAAACCATGGCGAACCAAGGGCAGAGCGCCGATCGCGGTCTTGAGGGGCTGACTGCCGCTGCCAAAACTGCTGCCGATGCCGAAGGCGCCAAAAAGGGCCTGCCTCCGGTGCATTTGTGGAATCCGCCGTTCTGCGGCGATCTCGACATGCGAATCGCGTCCGATGGTACTTGGTTCTATTTGGGGACGCCAATCGGCCGTCATGCTTTGGTTCGCCTGTTCTCGACCATCCTCAAGCGTGAAGGCGACAAGCATTTCCTCGTCACGCCGGTGGAGAAGGTCGGCATTCGCGTCGACGACGCGCCGTTCATGGCGGTCGAGATGCAGACGGACGGCGAGGACAACCACCGCGTGCTCCGCTTCCGCACCAATGTCGACGACTGGGTCACCTGCGATGCGGCGCACCGGCTGCGCTTCGAACAGGCCAAAGACGGCGGGCTGACGCCCTATCTGCATGTCCGCGCCGAGCTATGGGCCAAGGTCACCCGCGCGCTCTATTACGATCTGGTTGACATGGGAGAGGAGCGGATGGTCGATGGCCAGCCGATGTTCGGTGTCGAATCGGCCGGCGAGTTCTTCGCCATGGCCGATGCGGAGCAGGTGAGGGCCGCGCTTTGAACAAGCCTATCTCCAGGAACGATCCCGCCGTAATCGGTGCGGCCGATTTCTTCGCCCGCTCCGCCGCGCGGCTCGGCTTCGACGTTCCGCCCGGTCTCTACGATCCCAACATCATTCCGGCCTCGGGCGATCCCGGCACCGACAAGATGCTCGAGATCATCGCGCGCGAGCAGCCGGTGCGGCCGGCGGCGGTCTTGATCGCGGTGGTCGATCATCCCGAGCCGACCATCCTCCTGACGCAGCGTTCGGCGCATCTGAACGACCATGCCGGCCAGATCGCGTTTCCTGGCGGCAAGATCGACGCGACCGACCGCTCGCCGCTCGATGCGGCGCTGCGCGAGGCCGAGGAGGAGGTCGGGCTGTCCAGAGACTTCGTCGAGCCGATCGGCTATCTCGATCTCTACGGCACCGGCTTCGGCTTCCGCATCCTGCCCACGGTTGCCAGGGTGCGCCCGGGTTTTGAGCTGACGATCAACCATTCCGAGGTTGATGACGCATTCGAAGTGCCGCTATCCTTCCTGATGAACCCGGCCAACCACCAGGTGCACAGCAAGGAATTCCGCGGCATGGAGCGGTCCTACTACGCGATGCCGTTTGCCGAACGCTACATCTGGGGCGCGACGGCCGGCATGCTGCGCGTACTCTACGAGCGGATCTATTCCTCATGATCCGCCCGATCCTGACCGAGATCGGAATCTTCCTCGTTCCCTTTGCCGTCTATGCGCTGTTCCTGGCCGCCACGCGTTCCGGCCTGTTCGTGCAATCGTCCTGGCCGATCACCATCGTCGCGCGCCTCATGCTGGCGGCGCTCGTGCTGGTGATCGCGGGGCTGATCGGCTTTGCGCATTTCTCCGGCGCCGCGCCGGATTCGACCTATGTCCCCGCCCATGTCGAGAACGGCAAGCTCGTGCCGGGCGTGGAAAGATAGGACCGGCCGATGAGCGCGGTGCCCATGCTCGCCGATGCGCCCTGGCTGATGTCGGGCGGGACCGCGCGCGTCCTGCAATTGCTCAACGCGGATGGCGAGGAGGCGCGGGTCGTCGGCGGCGCCGTGCGCAACGCGCTGCTCGGCCTTGTCCCCGGTGACATCGACATCGCGACCACGGCGCTCCCGCACGAGGTGATACAGCGCGCCAAGAGCGCCGGCATCAAGGCCGTGCCGACCGGCATCGACCACGGCACCGTCACCCTCGTCATCGACAGCCAGCCGTACGAAGTCACGACGCTGCGCGAGGATACCGAGACCTTCGGCCGCAAGGCCAAGGTCGCGTTCGGCCGCGACTGGGTGAAGGACGCCGAGCGCCGCGACTTCACGATGAACGGGCTCTCGGTCGATGCTGACGGCGTCGTCCACGATTACGTCGGAGGCGTCGCGGATGCGGCGGCGCGGCGCGTGCGCTTCATCGGTGATCCCGACCAGCGCATCGCCGAGGATTTCCTGCGCATCCTGCGCTTCTTCCGCATCCACGCCGCCTTCGGCGCCGGCGATCCCGACCGCGACGGCTATCTCGCCTGCATCCGGGGACGCGCCGGCCTTGCGAGCCTGTCGGCGGAGCGGCTGCGCATGGAGATGCTGAAGCTGCTGGCGGCTGGCGGCGCGTCCGCCGCCGCGCTCGCCATGGCCGATGGCGGATTGCTGCAGGCGCTGACCGGCGGCGTCGTTTATACCGGGCCGCTCTCGGCGATGATCGCGATCGAGCGCGAGCTTGGCCTCGCCGCGAGCAGCACGCGGCGGCTCGCCGCGCTGACGGTCGCTGTGACCGAAGACGCCAAGCGCGTCGCCACGCGTTTGAGGCTCTCCAATGCGGAAACCAAGGCGCTCGATTCGATGGGGCACCGCTGGTGGCGCTTGGCCACCAAGGGCGAAGCCGATGCGCGGCGATTGCTCTACCGGCTCGGCGCGGAGCGCTATCACGATCGCGTGTTGCTGGGCTGGGCGCGAGCCGGCGGTGACGTCGGCTCATCGCGATGGCGTGCGCTCGCCGAGCTGCCGCAGCGCTGGATTGCGCCGAAATTTCCGCTCCGCGCCGCCGACTTCATCGCGCGCGGCATGGCGGAAGGACCCGCGCTCGGACATGTCTTGACGCTCGCCGAGGACGCTTGGCTTGCGGCGGATTTTCCCCTAGGGGAAGCCGCACTCGCTTCCATCGCCGATCAAGCTGCGGCGCGAATCAGCCGCGACGAGAGAACGTGACCATCGTCTCAGGCTTCGCCGACATCTCGATCTTTCAGCTCCTGCTGGTCGCGTTGATGGCGTTGTTTGCTTCGATCATCGGTGGTCTCGCCGGCTACGGCACCGGCGCCTTGATGCCGCTGGTGCTGGTCCCTCTCGTTGGCGCCGAGCCCGTGGTGCCGATCATCGCGATCTCCGCGATCTTCACCAATTCCAGCCGCGCGGTCGCCTATCTCCGCTATGCCGATCGCCGCCGCGCGCTGATCGTGCTGGCCTGTGCGGCACTGACGACCGCGCTCGGCGCCTACGGCTATACGCGCCTCACCAATGCGGGGGCGGCGCTCGTGATCGGCTCCATGCTGATCCTGAGCGTGCCGCTGCGCCGTGTGCTCCGCCGCCGCCAGGTCAAGATCGGCGACACCGGTCTCGCGGCAGGCTCGGTCGGCTATGGCGTGCTGGTCGGCGGCACCTCTGGCTCCGGCGTGATCCTGCTATCGCTGCTGATGGCCGCGGGCCTTGAGGGCGCCGCCGTCATCGCGACCGATGCAATGATCTCGCTCGGCACCGGCCTCATCAAGATCTCGGTGTTTGGACTGGCCGGTGCCGTCACTGCGCAGGTGCTCGCCTTTGCACTTCTGATCGGTGCCATCGCGATTCCCGGCGCGTTCCTGGCCAAAGCCTTCGTCGAGCGGATGCCGGTACACATCCACACCGCGATCCTCGACGTCGCGGTGATCACGGGCGGGTTGGTGATGATCTCTGCTGCGGCGAGGCAGCTGATCTAACGCCGACAGGTGTCCCGCTGCGGGGTTTGGATCAGGCCGCAGGTCTAGTGTGAGGGACTACAGTCCAGTTCCTTGATCCTGCCGGCGGCATCAAACGCCAGGAGTGCACTCATCACGCCGGCACTGGTGATGTACGAGATGATGGTGCCGTCGTTGCGCCAGGGATTGAGGTCGTCCAACGTGCCCGCCGGATATTTTCGGAGGCGATCGACCCAATAGGCACGAAGTGCCTCGCGGCCGGTGATGGTTTGGCCACCGGCGCAGCCGCAGTGGACCACGGCGTCCTCGGCATAGAGTTCCAAAATCGCTTCGATGTCGCCCGCGCGATACGCATCAAGCCAGTCGACCGCAACGGCCATGGGATCAAAGGACATATTTTTCACTCACATGCGTCCAAATCTGGTTCAGGCCGGGGAACCACCAAGCCTCCTATGATTTTAATATCCCACCCGGCCACGGCCATATGCCGAAGGACATAGAGGACCGGGCCGAGGGCAAGATCGATGTTGGATGCGTCCGCCAGGCAGGGGATACTCAAGCCCATCCGGCTTTTGCTCGTCGATCCACAGCCGATCGTTTTGCAGGGACTGAGGTCGGTCCTCGGCACGCAGCCGGATTTCGACGTTGTCGCAGCGTCCAGCGATCGGACAAGCTGCCTCCAAGCAATTCGGAAGCTGACGCCTGACGTCGCGCTTCTTGCCGACAAGGTGCCGGATCTCACGGTCGCCGAGATCCTCGCGATCGTGAAGGCTGAGAAGCTCTCCACGCGCCTGGTGTTCTTCACCGAGTCCGACACCGACCACGATATGACTGCAGCCATCGCAGCCGGCGCCTGCAGCGCAATTTCGAAATATGCCTCTCCCGCTACGATGCTGCGATCACTGCGTCTGATGACGAAAAGCGGCGTGGCACTGGAGAAGTCCGATCTCTCGGCGACCGGCAAGGAAGCGGACGGCGACGGCAAAGTCGAAAAGATGCTGGAGCTGTTGACGCAACGGGAACGTCAAATTGCACGACTCGTGGCGGAAGGACTATCGAACAAGGAGATCGCGCGCCAGCTCAACGTTTCCGACGGGACGGTCAAAGTCCACCTGTACAATATTTTCCAGAAGCTTGAGATCACCAACAGGACTGTGCTCGCGACCATCGCGTTGCTGCAACGCCCCTCCGGCCTGGCCGCGCTCTCGCTGGCCTTTCTGGCGTTCGCTATTGCGGACGAACTCAAGGCGTCGGAAGCGAACGATATCTTGCCGGATGAGAACGGCGTCGGCCACGCGGACGAGCACGCGGGATACGAGCACGCGGCCTACGAGCCATGGAAAAAAGGGATTCTCCGGCACCTCGTCGTCTGGGAATCCGGCGAGACGCCCACGCAAGCCCAGAGAGATCTGTTCGCCAAGGCCGCCCAAATCACCAACCCGGCAGCCGCAATGGAAGCGCAGCGCACGGCCGAGCAGTCTGGAGGCTCGAAAGCGTGGACACAGCACGGTCCAGCAGGATCGAGCGCGCCCGATCTTCCGCGCTTGCTGCGAGAAGCAATCGACATACAGACCGGTGACGACCCGGCCCCGGAACATCAATTCCCGCGGCTTCTTTTCAATGCGACCTCGATGCACGGAGGGTATGGCAACTTTGCTATTCTCACCGGTGCGTTGATCTACGCACTGCAGGACCCTCATCTCGCCGCGCACGCGCATGACCTCCGTGACGCCTCGATCGACAGCATCCTGGCCGCCACCGAAGAGAGTGCGACCACAAAGCTGGCCGCGATCACCCATGCTGCCGCCAATCCTGACGACCATTCAGCCCCAAGTTTTCTTTCGCAGGATGTCCGCCTGTCTTCCGCCGTTGTGACCACTGGACACGACAATGCCGCTCAAGAAGGCGCTCTGGTTCAAAAAGGCGCAGGCGATGCGGGTGACAATCTCCATACACCTGTTGGCGCGGACCCTGGTCACGATGCCGGTAGCGGCGTAGGCGGCAACGTTGAAAAAATTGTTTATCGCTCCCCGATCGACTCCGAGTCTGACCATTTCAACTCGACCTCACCCGACACTGTGTTCGATTTCGCGTCGGGGCCGGGCAGGATCAATCTTGCGGCTTTCGGAGCGCTTGCCTGGCTGCATATGACGGCGGCAACCAAGTCTATACCGCCACATACACTCGCCTGGGTCTACGACTCCGCAAGCAATGAAACGATCGTCTATGTGAATGCGACCGATCGTGTCCTTGATGTCGGCGATCGCGGCCTGCTGGAAATCCATCTCGAGGGGATTGTGGCCGTTGCGGAGGCGGATGTCGGCTCCGAGCCAGATGGTGCGGCTGTTGCGACCACCTTGGAGCAGCTCGAAGCAGTGCTGATATCGGCGACCGAAACCGATGCGACTGTTTCGAGCAAGGATCATGTCCAAACCACTATCGAGGGGAGCGAGAGCTCGCTCGGGACGTCTGGAGCCTGGGCGATTCTGGCCAACGGCGGCTCGGGGTTCCAGTTTGGGCAGGCTCGCTTGGGAACGTCGACGAGGCTCGGAAGCTCCACCGGCGCATCGGCGGATGCAACGGAAGAGAGCGATGGTGCGTCTGCCGCGTCGGCTCACGGATCATCCATCGAGCTTGCGCATAGCGGGACGGCCCCGGTAGCCGCAAATGTCGCATCGAACAGTGGTCCGGCCAATACGGGCAACGGCGTTTCGTCGACTGCACCCAACGAGATCGGCCAACCCAATATCGTAACCGCCGACAACGCGGAGCACGGCAACTCGCAGCACGCTTCAGACCCATCGACTGAAGCTGGCTCCAAACCGGGCAACGGCGTCGGCAATGGCGCCGAGCATCACGATAAGGGCCCGGAGGCACCGGGAGGATCAGCGAAGAAGGCAGAACCAGACGGCGCGGAACACGGCAAAGCCGGGCACTCAAACGCTGCAAAAGCACCGGACGCAGCTAAGACCGATCCGGACGTCGCAACGGACGCCAACGCGGGTCACGGCAACTCAAAGCACGCTTCGGAGCCGGGGTCTGCAAAAGCGGCAGCCGACGAATCGACTGAAGCTGGCTCCAAACCGGGCCATGGCGTCGGCAATGGCGCCGAGCATCACGATAAGGCCTCTGAGGCTCCGGGAGGGTTAACGAAGAAGGCAGAACCAGCGGGCGAGGATCATGGTAAATCCGGGCACTCAACCGCACCGGACGCAGCCGAGATCGATCCAGGCGCTGCAACGGCTGCCGGCGCAGTCCACGGCAACTCGCAGCACGCTTCGAAACCAGAGTCTGCAAAGGCGGCAGCCGGCGAACCGACTGAAGCCGGCTCCAAACCGGGCAACGGCGGCGAGCACCACGCTTCGGCTTCTGATGCGGCGCACGGACCAGCGAAGACGGCAGAACCAGGGGCTGCGGAACACGGCAAATCCGGGCACTCATCCGCTGCAAACGCATCGGACGCGGCCGATATCGATCCGGGCGCCGCAGCGGCCGCCAACGCTGGCCACGGCAACTCGCAACACGCTTCGAAGCCAGACTCTACGAAGGCGGCAGCCAGCGAAGCAAGTGAAGCTGGCTCCAAACCGGGCAATGATGGCGGCCATGGCGCCGATGATCATCACGCTTCGGCTTCTGAAGCCGCGCAAGCATCAGCAACGACGGCAGAAACAGGCGGCGCGGAACACGGCAAATCCGGGCACTCATCCGCTGCAAACGCATCGGACGCAGCTGAGACCGATCCGGGCGTCGCAACGGCCGCCAGCGCAGGCCACGGCAACTCGCAGCACGTTTCGGAGCCGGGATCTGCAAAGGGAGCAGCCGCGGAATCGACTGAAGCTGGCTCCAAGCCGGGCAACAGCGTCGGCCATGGCGCCGAGCATCAGGCTTCGGCTTTTGATGCGGGGCAGGGACCAGCGAAGACGGCAGAACCAGCCACCGTGGACCACGGCAACCCGGACAACGAGTTACACTCGGCCTCTGCGAACGCGTCGCAAGCAGCCGACATCACAGAGCCGAGCGTCGCAGCAGGCGGTAACGCCGGACGCGGTAACTCGCAGCACGCTCTGCAATCTGCTGCAATCGCATCAGAAGAGGCACACCCGACCAAAGCTGCGTTCGAAACCGGCGGCCTGGACCAAGGACCGGTGTTCCGCTTCGATAAAGGCGCAACCCCTGCTACTCCTGTCGCGGTGGGTGAGCTTAAAAAACTCGATGATCCGCTGGGTTCGCACGTTCCGTCCAGTCAGGAAGAAGGCCTCGGGTTTAACGTCAACATCGTCCCTCATGCACTGAACGGACACGCGGACGATCACGGCAATAGCGGTGCGCATCAAGCCATTGTGCCTGTGCATCATGATTTGCTGATTTGAACTGTGATCGCGACGGGGCGATGACTGGCGGGCTCCGACTTTGGTGAGAGACTTCCCGCGACCGAACGTATCGGCGAGCGCATCTGCCTGGTCTCGCGTCTCAGAAACGTAACGCTTCGGCGGATCAGCCTCTTTGCTGAATTGTTCAGGGTTGCAGCCGTGAGAGCAGACGTTGCCGATCCTGATCGCGACGTCGCTGCTCCATGCGCATCCGTTCGAGCTCGCCTTCGGCTTTGGCTGTGTCCTCGTTCTGGCGCTTCATTTCAATGATCAGCGCCTCTTGCTCGGCGAGCCGCCGTTCTCCTTCGACGACCTCGCGTTCGATCTGGCTCAGCTCATCGTATATCGCCGTCGTGTACATCGCGATCCTCGCGCGGCCGTGCTGCAGAAGGCACGCCGGAGAGCAGTTTTCGCCTCTTCCAGGAGCTTGATCGGGCCGCTTGGTGCGGCCTTGACCGAAGCGCAAGGCGCATGACTTTCAACTCAATCAGCTTCTCGAACGTTCCGGCTGTTTCCATTTTTTCCCGAGCTTGGATCGGTCGATCGAGCGGCCGTGTTGTAATCATTTTGGCGGAAGCGGCTCACCTAACACGCGACTGCCTGGAACGGACCTCCTCGCGGCGACAATGCACTCGGCTCAGGGCTGCGCCTCAGTCAAGTTGCAAACAAGCGGTCGGCACAATATCGTCGATCGTCCGCCCGCATGTCTGACGTCCGATCTTTCAGGAGCCAACACTATGAATGTGGTCTCAGTGCCCGGCGGGATCCATCGCCCTCCAGGGAAGGTCGATATCCCGTCTGCCTGGCGGGGCGCTGAGATGAAAGCCAATCCCAATCGATGGTTGATATCGCTTGCAGCCGGCGAGATCGCGGAACTTGAGGGCGCGGCTGAAACGTATCTGGGCAAAAACAAAAGAATTGCCGAGATCACGAAGGAAAGCTTTCCGCTTCCCCGCTTCGGCGCGCATCTGGAAGAGCTTAAGACAACGCTCCTGGCTGGCCTTGGCTTCGAAGTGATCCGCGGCCTGCCGGTGGCAAAATATAACCAGGAGCTCGCCGCGACGATATTTTGTGGGGTGGGCGCGCATCTTGGATCGGCGCGGTCTCAGAATGCAGCGGGTCACATTCTCGGTCACGTCCGTGACACCGGCGCCGATGCGAAGGATCCGAATACCCGCATTTATCAAACCTCGGAACGGCAGACATTCCACACGGATTCGTCCGACGTGGTTGGATTGTTATGCATTCGCGAGGCGATGGAGGGAGGGGATTCTCTCCTTGTCAGTACGACGACAATCTACAACGAGATGTTTGACAGGCGTCCCGACCTTGCCACCCTCTTGTTTGATCCGATCGCGACAGACCGGCGAGGCGAGGTGCCGGAGAACGAAAAGCCATATCTTGAAATCCCGGTGCTGAATTGGCATGCGGGGTTCCTGACCGGGTTCTATCAGCGCCAGTATATCGATAGTGCGCAGCGCTTCCCCGATGCGCCGAGACTGACTCCGGCTCACGTCGAGGCGCTCGATCTCTTCGACACGCTCGCAAATGATCCCGGGCTGCATTTCGGCATGCGGCTTCAGCCGGGTGACATGCAGTTCGTTTACAATCATGCCTTGTTGCATGACCGGACCGGATTCCGCGATTGGCCCGATGCAGGCCAGAAGCGTCATCTGTTGCGCCTTTGGCTCAGCATGGAAGGCGACCGGCCGCTGCCCGATTGTTTCAAACAGCGCTATGGCTCGATTGAGATTGGCAACCGCGGCGGCATCATCACCAAAGGTACCAGTTTGAACGTCCCGTTGGATTGACGTTCCGGATGGTTTGAACCGGAAGCCCAGACCCAACTTGGCCTCGCAAGCTCTAGCCGCAGGAGCAGGCCGGACAATCCCTTCGACAGCGCCAAGCTGAAACTCTCAACGTGGCTCGACGCGACCAGGGCGAGTAATCATAAATGCCGCTTCTCGGCGTAAAGCGGACTTACGCATCACCCGAGCTACTTGAATGCCGCGGTCTCCGCCGGGGCGGGTGTACTTGGCCGCACGAATACAATGGTGGAGTTCACTGGAATTTCCGCGTTCTCGCGGGTGCCCTGACCGATGAGAATGAGGCCTGCTCCACCATTGGCCACCGTCAGGATGACCGGTTCACCCGCCCATGTCCTGATCGGCTCCATCCCGATGATGAGAAACTCACCGATTGGCTGGTCCAAGTACTGAAGTCTCAGCTGCGGAGCGATTTCTGCGGGCGCAAGTCCGAAACCCAGCCGTTGCGCGCGCGCATAGATTTCGGTCAACGACGCTGTCTCGCCCTTGAAGCCGAGCTCCGCGGCCGAGACAGGGACGAGCTGCACGTCCGTTTTCTTGCCACTCAGAGTAAAAGCCGGCCGCGCAAGGACTTCAGCAGCGGCGCTTCCGACGTCGCAGCCCATTGCACTCATCGCCTTGCGAAGGGCGCGCATGTCCCTGAATGTCCCTATCGCAATCGTCTTCCACAGCCGAACATCGGCGGCCGAACTGACGGGAGTCTGCGATCGCTGCACCGGAGGAGCAGTCTTGAGGTCCAGGTGATTGCGCAGAACGTCCTGCGCGGTGCATTGAGCTTTGGCCTCGCTAGCGAAAGCGAGGATAAGCGCGCCACAGAGCAGCAGGGCAATAACGCCGACGTCGCGTTCTGTCGAACGATTCGGCCTCGCGATGTCTCGGTGCGAGGCGATGTAATCGATCTCGCCGCGCGTCGTGCCGATGTCCATGAGCTCCCTGTCGCTGAGGCCGCGCAGGGTCGCTTGTGCACGCCGGCGTCTACGGCGCTCCCGCCATGTGCTCAAGAATTGCTGGACGAGGCTGACAACGCGCTGCGTTGATCCGAAGGGCCGTCGCATCCATGCGGCGTCATAGATCGCGCTCATCGCAATCTCCTTTGGCTTGCTTCTCACCGAGGGCTAAGGTGCCAATGCTCGGTCCGGCACGCTTGACGAGGGGCTTACATTTTTCTTACCGGCGGCTTATTCTTTGTGTCCAGCCGGTGCGGGGGCGTTTCCGTGAGGCTGACGTCGGCCGATCCCGCGACGCTGGGCAAGGCACACTCGATATTCGGCTTACATTTTTCCGTTCGAAGGCCTATCCTCGCCGGACAATCGCTGCGGCGCTCTCGGAAGTAGAGGGCAAGCCTGGGGAATGGTGCCATGCGCTATTTCTTCGAGGACTGTGTGCTGGATACCGACCGGCGCGAGTTGCGGCGCGGGGCCGATGCCGTGCCTACGACGCCACAGGTACTTGATCTGCTCGGCTATTTGATCCGCAGCAGGGATCGGGTCGTCAGCAAGGATGATCTCATAAACGCGATTTGGAATGGTCGGATCGTGTCCGACGCGGCGCTGACGACCCGATTGAACGCGGTCCGACGCGCGATCGGCGACTCAGGCGTGCAACAACGTCTTATCAAGACATTTCCACGAAAGGGCTTTCGTTTCGTGGGCGCTGTCCACGATGACGAGCGATGTCCCGAAACTGCGGTGACATCAGGCGCCCTCGCAGAACCGGCGAATCTTGCGCGCGCAGCCGCGGAGGCAGCGGTTTTGGTCCCGGAGTTCTCCGAAAAAGTAGCTTTCAAATGGCGGTCCAAGAACTGGGTGCGTCGCATCAGAGGCCCTCTGAAGTTCGTCGGCGGTACGCTGGCGTCGGTTGCTGCCATCGGTGCAATTGCCGGCGGCCTTGTCGGTTATTGGAATGTCTGGAAGACGCTCCGTACCGACGCGGTTCAGGAAGCTCGAGAGCTTCACGGACAGCCGATAGTCAGGCCCGAGATCGCGCATCGTCTCTCTCTCATCGTGTTGCCCTTCGCCAACCTCAACAACGATCCAGAGCAGGATCACCTTGCCGATGCCATCACGACAGATTTGACGACCGATCTTGCGCGAGCGCCCGCCACTTTCGTCATCGGACGCGAGGCCGCCCGCACCTACAAGAATAAGTCGATCGATCTGAAGCAGCTTGGAACGGATATCGGCAGCCGCTGGGCGGTGCGCGGCGCGGTGAAGCGCAGCGGAGATCTGGTGCGGATCAGCGTATCGCTGACTGATCTTCAGACTGCGCACGACGTATGGTCCGACCGGTTCGACGGCGATCGGACAAATCTAGCCATCTTGCAGAAGAATATCACGGTGCGGCTCCTCTGTGTTGCGCACCTGCAGCTCCGCCAATACGAAGAAGCCATCGAACCGTGTAGCCGATCGTTGAATATTGGCGCGGGCCTTCACGCTTACACAAGCTGATCTCGGCCTACGGCCGACGGGACAAATGGGAGTTGCCGTGACAGTGCTGGCTGCACCACTTAAGCGAGATACGATAATTACAGGCAGGGCGTTCCGAGGATGGCCTTCTGCTTCCAGGAATTCAGATGCTGAAAGTATCCCCGAGGGACTCGGCCAGCAAAGTGTAACGGCCGTCAGTCCCTTGGTGACCGACAGGCGGCTGTCCCATGATTGAATTCCCTGCCAGACGCCTGCGAGCCGTCGGTTGCGAGCGCGCTGCGTCTTTCGGAATGTCCTGCTCCATTGTCGCCTCCGCCTTTTCGGTTCTGACAAGAAGATGAATCCGGACAGCGCCTCGTCGGCCGTTCTGCGCCATGCAGCGATGTCCGCTATCGCGCCTTTTTGGCGGAGAAGCGGACATCACGCGCGCCGGAGCTGTGCGCTCCGATCAAACTAGGACGCGGCCTCAGCCGCGCTTACTCCTCGTCTTCGTCATCATCCTCGTCTTCGTCGTCGAGCTCTTCCAGTCGATCGAGCACCGCGAGCGGCAGCGTCTCGCGAAACAGATCGCCTTCTGCGCCCATCCAGAGACAGATCACGTCGTCGCCCTTCACGTCAGCGACGGTGAGCGGCTGCCCGCCTGATTTCAGCATGACGATATCGCCGGCTTTTAGTTCCATGGATGGTCCTTTCGGTTGATTGACGGAGAAGCTAGCAAACCGGCATGACATGCCGATCACGGGCTACTTGGTCAGTGGATGTGTTGCGGTAGCGCGCATGCGCCGGCCGGGCTGCTGAAATCGATCAGAGAGCTTTAGGCCGGAGCGATCCCATCACGAGAGGCAATGGCGCCTGTTCGATGGGTGGCGCAAGGGCTCTTCCGTCCCGTGCGTCGCGACCATGACACCATGCGCCTGTTTTGCCCGACGGAGCAAATGATTTTGTCAGATCCGCAGTTTGCGTTTACCGCAAGTCCTTGATTCTGCTGCGGCCGTCTACTGTGCATGGGGTTGTTTTCAATGTTTTTGTTTGCGCACCCTGATTGCAGTCAGCCCGGCAGCAGTTCTGTCAGCGAGCGGATGATGCGGTCGGGCTTCACCGCCGAGCCTTCGGGCAGGCCGTCGCCATGCACGTCGATCCAGATCGCGTAGATGCCGAGACGCTGCGGCGTCACGACTTCCCATTCCAGATTGTCGCCGATCATCCATGTGTCTCTTGCGGTGACGCCGAGCGCGTCCATCGCGTGCAGATAGGCGCGCTCCTCGGGCTTGCCGAAGCCGTGCTCGCCCTCGATCTGGATGTGGTGAAAGCGATGCGCCAGCTCGAAGCGCTCGACCTTGGCGCGCTGGGTGTCGGCGGCGCCGTTGGTCACCAGCGCGAGCTTGATGCCGAGCGCCTTGAGCCTGTCGATGGCGTCATGCGCGCCGGGGAAGACGAACATCTCCTCCTCGCGATAGGCGGTGAAACGGTCGGCGAGACGAATGGCGAGGTCGTCGGGCAGGGCGCGATGACCGGCGGCCGCGAGCGCGGCGAAGCCGCCCTTGACGGTGAGATGCCGGGCCTCGGCGAGCTTCATCCGCCAGGAGGCGTCCGCATTGGCCCAGAAGTTTTTCGCGAACGCCAGGACGGTGCTTGCGACCAGTTGCGGCGGCAGCGGCGCGAGTTCCTCCGCGAACTCCGCTGTGATCGCGTTCCAGGCGATCTCGGGCCGCGCATAGGCCGACAGGATGGTGTCGTCCATGTCGATCAGCATGGCGCGCGGCAGCGGCCTCATTGCGGGATTCATCGTCGTCATGGCCATTTCACCTCCGGCGGCAGCGACGACAGGATCGAATCCACATTGCCGCCGGTCTTGAGACCGAAGATGGTGCCGCGGTCGTAGAGCAGGTTGAACTCGACATAGCGGCCGCGCCGGATCAATTGCTCCTCGCGATCCTCCGCGGTCCAGCTTGTCGCGAAATTGCGCCGCACGATGTCGGGATAGATCTTCAGGAAGGCGCGGCCGACATTTTGCGTGAAGGCGAGGTCGGCGTCCCAGTCGCCGCTGTCATGCCAGTCGTAGAAGATGCCGCCGATGCCGCGCGCCTCTTTGCGATGCGGCAGGTGGAAATACTCGTCGCACCACTTCTTGTACTTGTCGTAATCGGCGATGCCGTTCGGCTGCGTGCAGGCCTGTTTCATTGCGGCGTGGAAGGCGATGCTGTCGGCATCGTCCTGCGTGCGCCGGCGGTCGAGCACCGGCGTGAGATCGGCGCCGCCGCCGAACCAGGCTTTCGTGGTGACGACGAAGCGCGTGTTCATGTGCACCGCCGGCACGTGCGGGTTGCGCAGATGCGCGATCAGCGAGATGCCGGAGGCCCAGAATTTCGGGTCGTCCGCCGCACCGGGAATCTGCGCGCGAAACTCGGGCGCGAATTCGCCGTGCACGGTGGAGCAGTGCACGCCGACCTTCTCGAACAGGCGGCCGGACATCATCGACATCACGCCGCCGCCGCCGGCCGCGCCGGTATGATCGGTGCGCTGCCACGGCGTGCGTTTGAAGCGGCCCGGCTCGCCCGAATAAAGGCTTTGCGGGGCATCGTCCTCCAGCCGCTCGAAGCTCGCGCAGATGTCATCGCGCAGGGCTTCGAACCAGGCGCGTGCGCGCGTCTTGCGGTCTTCGATCAAGCTCGGGTCCAATGTGGATGTCATTCTCTCAACCCTTGCGGACCGTAATAGGTGCAGCTCTCGTTGCAACTGTCGCGGTGGATGCTGACGCGGGTGAGCTTGCCGATAGGGGCTAGCCGCTCCCAGACGAAGCGCGAGAGGTTTTCCAGCGTCGGCGTGCCCAGCGCTTCGATCTTGTTGAGGTACTTGTGGTCCAGCGTCATGCGCACGTCCTCGATGGCGCGCTGGACCAGGCCGAGATCGACCACCATGCCGGTTTTGGGATCGGGCGTGCCGCGCAGCGTCACCTCGGCGCGAAAGGAGTGGCCGTGGATCTCTTCGCTATCCGCGCCGAACGTCGTTCCCGACAATGAGTGCGCCGCCTCGAAGCGAAACGATTTCGTCAATTCCCACATCTGTTCGAAAACCAATCCTATCTGATACCGAGCGACTTATGCGTCTGCACGCTGAGCCGCCATTGCGGATGATTGAGGCAATAGTCGATGGCGCCCGCGGTGTTTTGGGCGACCTCGGGCCCGTCCATCGGCTGCAGCGAGAAGCGCTCGAAGGCGAGATCCGCGAAGGCCTCCGGCATGGCGAGCGGCTGCGGATAGACCAGCTTCAGCTCGTGGCCGCGCCGGATCACAAGATCGCTGCCGCCCTTCGGGCTGACGCAGATCCAGTCGAGACCCTCGGGCGGGGCGATCGTGCCGTTGGTCTCGACCCCGATCTCGAAGCCGCGGGCATGGAGCGCGTCGACCAGCGCGGCATCGACCTGAAGCAGCGGCTCGCCGCCGGTGAGCACCACGTAACGGTTGTCGGTGGAGGCCGTCCATTGCGCCGCGATGGTGCCGGCGAGTTCCGCAGCCGAAGCATAGCGCCCGCCGAGCGTGCCGTCGGTGCCGACGAAATCGGTGTCGCAGAATTTGCAGGTGGCCTCGCTGCGGTCCGCCTCGCGCCCGCTCCAGAGATTGCAGCCGGCAAAACGGCAAAACACGGACGCGCGCCCGGCGTGGGCGCCTTCGCCTTGCAGTGTCAGGAAGATTTCCTTGACCGCGTAACTCAACCGTCTCTCCTCAACATATCAAACTTGCGGGTTCCGGAGCTGCCGCAGCGCTTCGCCTGCGGCCATCGCCGCGGTCATGGCGACATTGAGCGACCGCAGCCCCGGAGCGATCGGGATCACCAGCCGGGCGTCCGCCGCCTCGACCACCGCCTCGGTGACGCCGGCGCTCTCGCGCCCGAATAGCAGGATGTCCGCCGTCTGGTAACGGAAATCGCGGTAGTCGGTCGCCCCCTTGGTGGTGAACAGCAGCAGGCGGGCGCCCTGCGCCGCGCGCCATTGCTCGAATTTCGACCAGGAGTCGTGCCTGACGATGCTGACCTGATCGAGGTAGTCCATTCCCGCCCGGCGGAAATGCCGGTCGGAGACCGGGAAGCCCGCCGGTTCAATGATATGGGCGGCCACGCCCAGACAGGCGCAGAGCCTGAGAATCGTGCCGGTGTTCTGGGGGATGTCGGGTTGGAAAAGCGCTATCTGCATGGGCTGTGCCGGGTTCGGTGCGGGCCGGAAATGTCTCAATAAAACATCGCTGGCCGCGGAATTCGTGCATTGCACGCTCCCGCGCCGATAGCGGGCTTGCGCTCGCCCGGCAAGGGTGCCAATAGAACGATTCTGGACTGCTGTTTTCGCCTTGTTTTGGTGGGGGCACGTGAAGTTCTGCCGCCGCGGGGGGCCGCGGGCGCCGGCAGGCTGTTCTGGGGACCTTGGGGGCTCCTGGAGCGGTTCCGCCGGCTGCATAAGAAGAAAGGGTTGGAATCGTGACGACAGCGTCTTCGGCGGACCATCCGACACGCCGTGATTTCTTATTCGTTGCAACGGGGGCAGCTGCAGCAGTAGGGGGCGCAGCCGCGCTCTGGCCCTTCATTTCCCAAATGAATCCTGATGCGTCGACCATCGCCGCCGGTGCGCCGATCGAGGTCGATCTCAGCCCGGTCGCCGAGGGGCAGGACATCAAGGTGTTCTGGCGCGGCAAGCCGATCTATATCAGCCACCGCACCAAGAAGCAGATCGACGAGGCGCGCGCCGTCAACGTGGCGAGCCTGCCCGATCCGCAGTCCGACGAGGCCCGGGTCAAGTCCGGCCACGAGCAGTGGCTGGTCGTGATCGGCATCTGCACCCATCTCGGCTGCATCCCGATCGCCCATGAAGGCAATTACGACGGGTTCTTCTGCCCCTGCCATGGTTCGCAGTACGATTCGTCCGGCCGCATCCGCCAGGGGCCCGCGCCCGCGAACCTGCCGGTGCCGCCGTACCAGTTCGTTTCCGACACCAAAATCCAGATCGGCTGAGCCTCGGGCCCTCGTCCGAAGCTTCGCGCCGTCTCGTCGTACTATTTCCTCAGGATCGCATCATGAGCGGACCATCCGACTACCAGCCGAGCAATCCGGCCCTGCAATGGATCGAGCGACGTCTGCCGATCCTCGGCCTCATGCACTCCTCCTTCGTGGTCTATCCCACCCCGCGCAACCTGAACTATTGGTGGACCTTCGGCGCCATCCTCTCGTTCATGCTGGGGATCCAGATCCTGACCGGCGTGATCCTGGCGATGCACTACACGCCCCATGCCGACCTCGCCTTCAAATCGGTCGAGCTGCTCGTCCGTGACGTCAATTACGGCTGGCTGCTGCGCAACATGCATGCCGTCGGCGCCTCGATGTTCTTCGTCGCCGTCTATGTCCACATGCTGCGCGGCCTCTATTACGGCTCCTACAAGGAGCCGCGCGAGGTGCTATGGATCCTCGGCGTCATCATCTACCTGCTGATGATGGCGACGGGCTTCATGGGCTACGTGCTCCCCTGGGGCCAGATGAGCTTCTGGGGCGCCACCGTCATCACCAATCTGTTCTCCGCCATTCCCTATGTCGGCGAGAGCATCGTGACGCTCTTGTGGGGCGGCTATTCGGTCGGCAACCCGACGCTGAACCGCTTCTTCTCGCTGCACTATCTGCTGCCGTTCCTGATCGCGGGCGTCGTCGTGCTCCACGTCTGGGCGCTGCATGTCTCCGGCCAGAACAACCCTGATGGCGTCGAGCCCAAGACGGAGAAGGACACGGTTCCGTTCACGCCGCATGCGACCATCAAGGACATGTTTGGCGTGTCTTGCTTCATGCTGCTCTACGCCTGGTTCATCTTCTACATGCCGAACTACCTCGGTGACGCCGACAATTACATTCCGGCGAATCCGGGCGTGACGCCGCCGCACATCGTGCCGGAATGGTATTATTTGCCGTTCTACGCAATCCTGCGTTCGATCCCGAACAAGCTCGCGGGCGTGATCGGGATGTTCTCGGCGATCATCATCCTGTGCTTCCTGCCCTGGCTTGATGCTGCCAAGACCAAATCGTCGAAGTACCGTCCGCTGGCCAAGCAGTTCTTCTGGATCTTCGTCGCGGTCTGCATCCTGCTCGGCTATCTCGGCGCGCAGCCGCCGGAAGGTATCTACGTGATCGCCGGCCGGGTCCTGACGTTCTGCTACTTCGCCTACTTCCTGATCGTGCTGCCGCTGCTCTCGCGCATCGAGAAGCCGCGGCCGGTGCCGAACTCGATCTCGGATGCCGTCCTGGCCAAAACCGGGAGCAGGTCGACGCCGATGGTGTCGAGCGCGATCGTGCTTGCGCTGGCGGGCGCGTTGTTTGCGGGCTCAGCCGACAGCGCGCGTGCCTCCGAAGGCAGCGACAAACCGCCGGGCAACAAATGGTCGTTCGCCGGTCCGTTCGGCAAGTACGACCGCGGTGCGCTCCAGCGCGGCCTGAAGGTCTACAAGGAAGTCTGCGCCAACTGCCACGGCCTGTCCTACGTCGCCTTCCGCAACCTCGCGGAAGCCGGTGGTCCCGGCTATTCGGTCGCGCAGGCTGCAGCCTTCGCCTCCGACTACAAGGTCAAGGACGGCCCGAACGACGCGGGTGACATGTTCGAGCGCGCGGGCCGGCCGGCGGATTATTTCCCCTCGCCATTCCCGAACGAGCAGGCCGCGCGTGCGGCGAACGGCGGCGCGGCGCCGCCGGATCTGTCGCTGATCACCAAGGCGCGCTCCTACGGCCGTGGCTTCCCGATGTTCATCGTCGACTTCTTCACCCAGTATCAGGAGCAGGGCCCGGACTACGTCTCGGCGCTGCTCCAGGGCTTTGAGGACAAGGCGCCCGAAGGCGTGACCATCCCGGAGGGGTCCTACTACAACAAGTATTTCCCGGGCCACGCCATCAAGATGCCGAAGCCGCTCAGCGATGGCCAGGTCACCTACGACGACGGCTCGCCGACCACGATCGCGCAATATTCCAAGGACGTCACCACGTTCCTGATGTGGACCGCCGAACCGCACATGGAAGCGCGCAAGCGCCTCGGTTTCCAGGTGTTCATCTTCCTGATCATCTTCGCCGGCCTGATGTACTTCACCAAGAAGAAGGTCTGGGCCGACTCGCACTGAGCGGCCCGAGGCGAGAATGAAGAGGCCCCCGCAAGGGGGCTTTTTTGTTGGGCACGAGAGTGTGTTGTCAGGCGCGATTGCCTATCGCCCGCGCAGCCGCCAAAATACCAGCAATCGCTTCCCCAGAAACTCGTCGGAGGACACCATGGGAACCGCCATCACCTTCAAGCGCCCGGACGGCAAGGACGCATCGGGCTATCTCGCCAATGCCGCGCGCGGCAACGCGCCGGGCGTGGTGGTCATCCAGGAATGGTGGGGGCTGTCGGACCAGATCAAGGGCCTGTGCGATCGCTTCGCGCTGGCCGGTTTCGATGCGCTGGCGCCCGATCTCTACAAGGGCAAGGTGGTGCCGTATCACGACACGGACGCCGCCGGCAAAGAAATGAACTCGCTCGATTTCATGGACGCCACCACGCAGACCGTGCGCGGCGCCACGCAATATCTGTCGCGCAACGGCGCCAAGGTCGGGCTGACAGGCTTCTGCCTCGGCGGTGCCGTCACCATCATTGGCGCGGTGCACGTGCCGGAGCTCGCGGCCGGCGTCGTGTTCTACGGCATTCCACCGGAGCAGGCCGCCAAGCCCGCCGACGTCAAGATCCCGCTCCAGGCCCATTTCGCGAACAAGGACGATTGGTGCACGCCGGAGCTGGTCAACGGCTTCGAAAACGCTATGAAGGCCGCCGGCAAGTCGCTGGAGCTGTTCCGCTATGACGCCGAGCACGCCTTCGTCAACGAGCAACGCCAAGCCGTCCACGACCGCGAAGCCGCCGAGCTCGCCTGGGGCAGGGCAACGGAGTTTTTTAGGAAGCATCTGGGGTAGGCTGGTCGCCGACGGAGCGCGATCAGCACTACTGCCGCGCCGCGATTGAAAATCAATCACCGCAATCACAGAGTGCAGTCGCAGGGGTTTCCACCATGCGACTGCTGGAGAGCACGGTGATTGTGGATGGCCGCTTGACCAAGATTGTGGTGCCGAGCAAAGCGCTGGAAGCGGCTCGGGACCCCGAGAAGGCCGGTTATCTAACCGGCGCTGTGGTCGACTATGTCAGCCAAATTCAGCACGTCGGCGTCTACACGAGAGGTGAGCTCCCGGCCGTGGCCATACAGGCCTATCATGCCGACTACTATCTCGCTCAGGTCTGCAACGGCGGTCACAGCCAGTTCATCGGCAACACAGGGCTCGCGATGCTCCCAACGACGTCCGGCGATGCACTCGCTGGATTGGAGGCGATGGGAGCGAGCTCGCAACACCAGATCTTGCAGGAGATGATCGCCTGGGTAGAGGCACATCCCGGCGAGGCTGCGCTGCAGACCGGATTCGAAAACCGCGCCGCGGCGCTCAGCGCGCTTGATAAGCGCTTCTATGCGGTAGAACGAGAGCAACCAATGACACCACTCGCGGCCCGATGGATCGCAAGCTGGCCCGAATTGCGCGCCATCGCGCAGGAGCAGTATTCTTCTGAAATCGAGCGGCTTGCGCAGCTTAACCCACATCGGTCCCACCGCCGGATCTGGCAAAGCGTTCGCCACATCAGCTTCCAGATGACTGACGATTTGCAGATCACGGTCGCGGCGGCCTGCGGGGCGGTAAGGCCTGACCCAGAGCTCAAGGTTATGGTGCTTCCAGGATTCGACACCGATGTGGAGGGGCAGCAATGCACGGCGTTCGGCGTAAGGACCAACAAGGGCTCGCGGCTATGCGTCTTTGATGAGGCGGGTGGACGACTTTATCAACTTGCGACGCCCCCTACGATAGTGGGCGCGCGGCTGTCGACTGTGGGGACTGACACGATCCAGAATTTCTTGAGAATTGCCGAGCAAAACTTTGCGGCCGAAGCGATCGACCTGCTGTTGCGGAAGTTAAGTCTGGGTCCCACCGCGGCGATCACGGCCTTGAGCGTGAGCGACGATCGAGCCATTTGGCGGTCACAGGAGAGACCAGCGTTTTGATCGAAACCTTGGGCGACCGCGCCCAGGTCATCGGATCTGGTGGCGAGCTCGTGCTCAGGGTCATGCGAGACGAAATCGAGCGTCATGCCGCAGACGCGGCCGTGGGGCGCAACAGCCTGCAAGACCGGCCATAACCCTCGTTGCGATTTGCGCCATTTTGCGGTCGAGCCGACCCCAGCCACCCTTGACGCCGTCCCCGCGCCATGGTGAGTATCCGCCCTATGAGCACCGCCGTCCGCCCATCCCGTCTTTGGTGGCGCACCTCCTAAGAGGTGGCCGGTGCGATTTATTCTCCCAAAATCGTCTGAGGTCGCCCACGCAGTGCGGCGGCCTGATCGTTTGTCCTGTGTGGCGTTCCCTCGACAAGTTTCGTAAGAGGACCCCATGAACAGGACCGTCTTTGCCCTTCCGGCTCGAAGCGACTACGTGACCCGCGCAGGGCTTGCGATCACGCGCGTGGCGGAACAGTTTTACGGCGGCGCCAACCGGCTCGACGATCTCGTCAGCCTGCTCGACCGCCGCCGCGGCGTGGTGCTGTCGTCGGGCACGACCGTGCCCGGCCGCTACGAGAGTTTTGACCTCGGCTTCTCCGACCCGCCGCTCAAGCTCGAGACCACCGGCGTCAATTTCAAGCTGGAAGCACTGAACGCGCGCGGGGAGGTGCTGATCGCCTTCCTCGCTGACGTCTTGCGCGAACCCTGCGTCGTGATCTCAGAGACGACGCCCACGCGCCTTGCTGGTCATATCATTCGCGGCGAAGCCCCGATCGACGAAGACCAGCGCACGCGGCGCGCCAGCGTGATGTCGCTGGTGCGCGATCTCGTCGCCGCGTTCTCCGCCAATGACGACGGGGTGCTCGGCCTGTTCGGCGCCTTCGCCTACGACCTCGTGTTCCAGATCGAGGATCTCGTGCAGAAGCGCGCGCGCGAGAGCGACCAGCGCGACATCGTGCTCTACGTGCCCGACCGCCTGCTCGCCTATGACCGCGCCACCGGCCGCGGCGTCGTGCTCACTTACGATTTCGTCTGGAAGGGCAAGTCCACCGCGGGCTTGCCGCATGAGACCGCCGAAAGCCCCTACCTCAACACACCGCGCCAGGGCTTTGCCGATCACGCCCCCGGCGAATATCAGACCACGGTCGAGACCGCGCGCGCCGCCTTTGCGCGTGGCGATCTGTTCGAGGCGGTGCCGGGGCAGCTGTTCGCCGAGCCCAGCGACCGCTCGCCGGCCGAAGTGTTCCAGCGGCTCTGCGTCATCAATCCGTCGCCCTACGGCGCGTTGATGAATCTTGGCGAGGGCGAATTTCTCGTTTCGGCCTCTCCGGAAATGTTCGTGCGCTCGGACGGACGCCGGGTCGAGACCTGCCCGATCTCGGGGACGATCGCGCGCGGTACCGATGCGATCGGCGATGCCGAGCAGATCCGCCAGCTCCTGAACTCCGAGAAGGACGAGTTCGAGCTCAACATGTGCACCGACGTCGACCGCAACGACAAGGCACGCGTCTGCGTCCCCGGCACCATCAAGGTGCTGGCGCGCCGGCAGATCGAGACCTATTCAAAACTCTTCCACACCGTCGACCATGTCGAAGGCATGCTGCGTCCAGGGTTCGATGCGCTTGATGCGTTCCTCACCCATGCCTGGGCCGTCACCGTCACCGGCGCACCAAAACTCTGGGCGATGCAGTTCGTCGAGGATCACGAGCGCTCGCCGCGCCGCTGGTATGCCGGCGCGATCGGAGCGGTGAATTTCGACGGCAGCATCAACACCGGCCTCACCATCCGCACCATCCGGATGAAGGAGGGCCTCGCGGAAGTGCGCGTCGGCGCCACCTGTTTGTTCGACTCCGATCCCGCCGCCGAGGACCGCGAGTGCCAGGTCAAGGCCGCGGCCCTGTTCCAGGCGCTGCGCGGCGATCCGCCAAAGCCGCTGTCGGCCTTCGCGCCCGATGCCACCGGAAGCGGCAAGCGGGTACTGCTGATCGACCATGACGACAGCTTCGTGCATATGCTGGCCGATTATTTTCGCCAGGTCGGCGCCGATGTCACCGTAGTTCGCCATGTGCATGCGCTCGACATGCTCAAGCAGAAGCGGTGGGATTTGCTGGTGCTGTCGCCCGGGCCCGGCAGGCCTGAGGATTTCGGCATCAAGAAGACCATCGACGCGGCACTGGAGAACAAGCTGCCGGTGTTCGGCGTCTGCCTCGGCGTCCAGGCGATCGGCGAGTATTTCGGCGGCGAGCTCGGGCAGCTCACGCATCCCGCCCACGGCCGGCCCTCGCGGGTGCAGGTGCGCGGCGGGCGGCTGATGCGCAATCTGCCGAACGAGATCGTGATCGGCCGCTATCACTCGCTCTATGTCGAGCGCGACAGCATGCCGGAGGTGCTATCCGTCACCGCCAGCACCGAGGACGGCGTCGCGATGGCGCTCGAGCACAAGACCCTGCCGGTCGCCGGTGTGCAATTCCATCCGGAATCGCTGATGTCGCTCAGCGGCGAGGTGGGCTTACGAATTGTCGAGAACGCGTTCCGTTTGGATGCGCGCGCTGATTGAGAGGCATCATGACTTTTGACCACGATCTGAAGGCGAGCGTCCGCACCATCCCGGACTACCCGAAACCCGGGATCTTGTTCCGCGACATCACCACGCTGCTCGCGGATGCGCGTGCGTTCCGCCGCGCGGTCGACGAACTCGTCAATCCCTGGGCCGGCAACAAGATCGACAAGGTCGCCGGCATGGAAGCGCGCGGCTTCATCATCGGCGGCGCGGTGGCGCACCAGGTTTCGGCCGGCTTCGTGCCGATCCGGAAAAAGGGCAAGCTGCCGCACACCACCGTGCGGATCGCTTACTCTCTCGAATACGGCATCGACGAGATGGAGATGCATGTCGACGCCATCCAGCCCGGCGAGCGCGTGATCCTGGTCGACGACCTCATCGCCACCGGCGGCACCGCGGAAGGCGCGGTGAAATTGCTGCGCCAGATCGGCGCCAATGTGGTCGCCGCCTGCTTCATCATCGACCTGCCGGATCTCGGCGGCGCCGCCAAGCTCCGAGCGATGGACGTGCCGGTGCGCACGCTGATGACGTTCGAGGGGCACTGAGCGGCAACCGCGCCGCTGGTGACGTTCAGATCGGCTCGGCCTTTAGCTCCGACAGCCAATGCAGCATGCGCTCTTTGAGCAGCGCATTCCTGACATAGGCAGTCTCCTCATCCTCCAGACGCTCACATTCACCAAACGTCAGGCCTGTCTCGCCATGGGCGTTCCACGCAGCCTGGAGGCGACGACAGGTGTGGCTACCCTGGCGCAGCGAGAACCAGATGCGGTTCTGGATGGTCTCGAGGTTCGGGGCCTGACCGACCCAAGCCTCGCCCGAGGCCGCGCAGCGGACGACGTAGATGCCCGCGACGGTCTTCCGGTCCTTGTAGGCGGCGATCGCTGCTTTCCGGTCGATGGTCACGTGAAGAGGCCTTGCTGAGGAGCGCTGGTGCGTAAACTCCAGTAACCGAAGGGCCGCTCGCGTCAATATTATCCGGGTAAAATATTCAGGATCGTTGCAGAATCAGGCTGAGCTCGAGCTCGCGGAAGGCGAGATAATTGCGCCTGGTCCACTGGTGCAGCTCGGTCGAAGCATCCTTCTCCTGGCGCAGGTAGCCGGTGAAGGAGAAGTTCAGGCGGCCGATATAGGTCTTCAGGAAGCCGGGCAACGCCGGCAGGCGCAGCAGCCGGCCGCCGGCCATCGCTTCCGGCAGCTCGCCGCGCACGATGTGCTCGTTGTCCACCGTGATCAGATTGATCCGCGGAATCTGTTCGCGCAGCATCTCGTGGGCGCGGGCCGAGACGCGGTCGGTGTCGGCGACGAACAGGATCATCGGCGCGACGTGGCGGCGCGCCGCCTCTTTCAACAGGCCGATCTCCTCCGTCATCTTGAAGAACTCGTCAAAGGCGTGGAAGCCGAGGTCGATCACCTTGGCAACCCCGTCATCGACGATGACGCGATCCATCAGCTGCATCTTGCCATAGGTGTCGATCACGTCGGCGGTCTCCGTGATCTTCGGCAGATAGTCGAGCAGCGACGGCTCCTTCAGGTTGACGTCGAAGGCCACGACGTTGCCGTTCTTGAGCAGCAAAAATTCGCTCAAAAGCCGCGCCAGCAGGGTCTTGCCGACCTGCGGGCGGGGCGAACAAATGATGTAGAGGGGCGTCGCGGGCATCGATAGCTATATCAGTCGAACTTGGCGACCAATCCAGCCGTATCCGCCCGGCTTGCGCAACTATTTTTCGCTGTTGCGGCTCCCGGATTTCGTCGAGCCGACGATATCGGTCAGCCGGATCCGGTCGAATTCGCTCCAGACGTTCGCAAGCCAATGCCGGACATAGCCGCGCAGCACGAACGAATAGTTCGCTGCCTCGTCGTTGATGCCCTTGTTGGCGACGAATTTCAGGAACGGGACGGAGGACACCTCGACCTGCTCATAGGCCATTTCGTTGAGCTTGGGGATGGTCAGCTCGGTCGCGTCCTTGATGCGGTTGAAATACGACTGGTAAGTCGCCTGGTCCCACTGGAAGAACTGGGTATCGTTGATGAAGTTCTTGACTAGGAAATATTTCGCGCCCCCCATGAAGCCTGCGGTCTCGGCGATTTCGTCCAGAGAGGCGATCGAGGGTCCGAGGATGTGGAACACGGCAAAGGTGATCTGGCCGGCCTTGGCGGCGTCGAGGAAACCGATGTCGCGCAAGGAGGCGAGCGCCGGCGAGAGCAGGCCGGCGCGGACGTCGATCACGGTAACCGACGGGCTCGTCGCGTTGAGCGTATCGAAGATCTTCATCTGGTCCGACGTCGTCGTCATGTCGACGATCTCGGTGATGTCAGGGTGGAAGCGCTTCAGGGTTCCGCGCGGCGACTCGGTGTCGAAGGCGCGCGTCGGCACGTTGTTGGCGGAAAAATAATCGAGCAGGGTGCGCGACACGGTGGTCTTGCCGACCCCGCCCTTGTCTGCGCCCACCACAACCACTGCCGGCTTTGCCATTGCTGTCCCCTAACGCGCCCCCCGATCGCGAAGTCGCAATCGGCCGGGCCCCAAATCGATGTCGCAAAGATGTCCCAAGTCTGCTGTTGGGCGCGAACATGGCAGAAACAAGGGAGAATTCAATTCCGCAGGCCCCGGTTACGGCAATTCCCGAGGTTTTTCCCAATCGCGACGAAACCCGCCGCGCATGGCGTCAAATCACGCTCAATGGCGGCCCCAAGGACCCAAGGGATTGCCCAAGGAATTGCCCACGGGATTGCCTCTTGGGTTGCTGCTGGCGGTTCCGGCTGAGCTGGGTGCGGGCACCGGCGGCGGATTGGCCGCGCCGCCAGCGTCATTCCAGGGACCCTGCCGCAGCGGCGGTGGGGCGTCCTGCCGGTCGGCTTGCGCGTCTGGCTCCTCGGCCTCGTCGGCGGGAGGCGGCAGCGGGCCGGGATCATGGCCGCCGGCGAACTTGACCAGCGCATCGACCCGGGACTGCACTGAAGGGTGGGTCGCGAACAAATCGGCAAAACCCTCGCGCGGATTGTCGACGCAGAGCTCCATCACTGCCGAGGTTGCGCCCGGTAGTTCGCCGCGGTTCTCGATCTTGCGCAGTGCCGAGATCATGGCGTCCGGGTTTTTCGTCAGCTCGACTGAGCCCGCGTCCGCGAGATATTCCCGCGAGCGCGACAGCGCGAGCTTCACCACCTGCGACAACAGCCAGGCCACCACGATCAGCACGACCGCGATGATGATGACGATCACCGCGCCGCCCCCCGAACTCTTGCTGTCGCTCGACGACGAGGACGATCGTGACGACGAGGAGGAGCCCGACGACCACGAGCCGCCGGAGCCCCAGCTGAAATTCGTGAACAGGCGGAAGAACAGTTCGCCGAAGAACCCGACCACACCCGCGATGATGACGGCGACCACCATGAGCTGCACGTCGCCGTTCTTGATGTGGGTCAGCTCATGGCCCAGCACCGCCTCGATCTCCTTGTCATCAAGCGCATTGAGAAGACCGGTGGTGACGGTGACCGAATATTGCCGTGGATTGAGGCCGGTCGCGAACGCGTTAAGCGCCGGGCTCTCCATGATCTTCAGCTTCGGCATCGTGATGCCGCGCGAGATGCAGAGATTTTCGAGCAGATTATAGAGCCGAGGCTCTTGCTGCCGAGTGACGTCGTGGCCGCCGGTCACCGCATCGATCATCGACTGGTGGAAAAAATAGGCGATCACGATCCAGGCCGCTGCCACGACGGTCGCAACCGGTGCGGCGACTTTCAGATCATAGAAGGCGCGTCTCAGATAATGGACGACGGTCTCGTCGCCGTTGATGGCGACTTCGGCGATCAGCGCGCCGGCATAGACCAGCACATAGACCAGCGCGAACAGGCCGGCGAGCAGCAGCATCGAACGAAACTTGTTCGAGGCGATGTGCGTGTAGAGACCATACGCGGCCATGACGCGATGCCCTGCCGGCCTATCGGCTCAACTCAGAACTTCACCTGCGGCGTGGCCTCGACCTCGGTGCGGCTGGCGCCGAGATCGAAGAAGTCCTTTTTGGTGAAGCCGAACATGCCGGCGAACAGAGCGGCGGGCATCTGCTGGATGCCGGTGTTGTATTCCTGGACCGCGTTGTTGAAGAAGCGGCGGCTGGCCGCGATCTTGTTCTCGAGGTCGGACAGCTCGCTGGCGAGCTGCTGGAAATTGGCATTGGCCTTGAGGTCGGGATAGGCCTCCGACAGCGCGATCAGCCGGCCGAGCGCGCCGGAGAGCTGGGTCTCGGCCGCGGACACCTGCGCCGGTCCCTGCGCCGACATCGCCGAATTGCGCGCCTTGATGACGTCGTCGAGCGTGCCGCGCTCATGCGAGGCATACCCCTTCACCGTCTCGACCAGGTTCGGGATCAGATCGTGACGCTGCTTGAGCTGCACGTCGACGTCGGCAAAGGCCTGGCCGACGCGTTGGCCCAGCGCCACCAGCCGGTTGTAGGCGGCGAAGGCAAAGAACACGAGGACGACGATAACGCCGAGGACGATCCAGCCGGTCGACATGGAGAACTCCTGAAGGGGGAAGAAGGCGGGCGCTAGGGTAGACCAAATTGGCGCGGAGCGAGAGCCCGGCGCAGAGGGAAGGTAGGATTTGGTCGGATGAGAGGCTATCCGAGTTCAAGGTGAAAGAGCCGGAGGAGGTTAACTTTCGGACAGGTCGCCATCGCCCCAGCGCCAGCGCCGAGCGCTCGCATAGGCGGCCTTGTCACGGCGCGGCGCTTTCGTGATCGCGAGGCCTTTCCCGGTGCAGAGCTTTGCCGTGATCTCGGCCTTGCCGATATCCGGCGGCGCCAGCACGCGTGCGGCGCGGGTTGCGGGCGGCGTGCGGGTCAGCGCCACGTAGATGAATCGCTCGTCCTCGAACGGCACCTCGGCGCCCTTGATCTGGCGGTGAGCCTGCGAGCGCGGCAAGCGCTGGGAGAAATGGCACCAGTCCGGCGCCGCCAGCGGACACGGCTTTTCATGTGGACAGGGTGCGGCGACGTAGGCGCCCGCCGCGATCAGTTGCTGGCGCAAAGCGAGGATGCGCGCGTAGCCGGCGGGCGTGCCGGGCTCGATCACGACCAGCGCGTGGCGCGCTTTCGCCCACATCGCTTCCGCGAGCTTGCGTTGATCGCTCTCGCTGAGCTCGCCGATGACATAACTCGCGACGACGAGATCGGCTTGCGAGATCTCGGCGAGGTTCGCGCCGGCATCGCCCGGCAGATAGCGGCAATCCGCCAAACGCGTGCTGTCGCGCGCCAGTTCGAGCGCGAGACGGCTGAGCGTGGCGTTGGCGTCGAGCAGGGTGAAATCCTGCAGCGAGGAGAAAGCCTCCGCCGCGGCCCAGCTCGCGGTGCCCGGACCTGCGCCGACGTCGAGCAGTGTTTCCGGAGCGAGGTCCGGTACGATCTCGGTCAGCGCATTCAGACTGGCCGCCACCGCCGCGTAAGTCGCCGGCATGCGCGCGAGCGCATAGGCGAGCGCATCGGCCTCCGACTTGATCGTGCCGGAGCCACCGCCTGCGCGGTAGGTGGTGGAGATCTTCTGCGATCGCTGCGCAGCGTCGGTGCGGGAAAAGCCCTGCAGCTTGCCGTCGAGCGCCGCTTTCAGTTCGGCGGGGAGAGTCGGAGAGATCATGTTTGATCATCCGCTTTCGCGGATGACGACGTCAATGGGTGTGGAACGACCGGAAGCTCACGCCACGTTCTGGTCGAGAATATCCACCGCCTCTTGCAGGTTCACCGACACCAGCTGCGAGACCCCGCGTTCGGCCATGGTGACGCCGAACAGGCGGTTCATCCGCGCCATCGTGATCGGGTTGTGGGTGATGATGATGAAGCGCGTGTCGGTCGAGGCGGTCATCTCGTGCAACAGGTTGCAATAGCGCTCGACGTTGTGGTCGTCGAGCGGCGCGTCGACTTCGTCCAGCACGCAGATCGGCGAAGGATTGGTGAGGAACACCGCGAAGATCAGCGCCATCGCGGTCAACGCCTGCTCACCGCCGGAGAGCAGCGACAGCGTCTGCGGCTTCTTGCCCGGCGGCTTGGCGATGATTTCGAGACCGGCTTCAAGAGGGTCATCGCTCTCGATCAAATGCAGCGCGGCTTCGCCGCCGCCGAACAGCTCGACGAACAGGCGCTTGAAGTGGTTGTTGACGACCTCGAACGAGGTCAGGAGCCGCTCGCGCGCCTCCTTGTTGAGGCTCTGGATGCCCTGGCGCAACCGCTTGATGGCCTCGACGAGGTCGTCGCGCTCGGTGACCAGACCGTTGTGCTGGGTCTCGACCTCGCGCAGCTCTTCCTCGGCGCGCAAATTGACCGCCCCCAGGCGCTCGCGGTCGCGGCGCATTTTTTCGAGGTCTTCCTCGATGTCGTGCAGCGGCGGCAGCTCGGCGCCGGGTTCGATCTCGGCGAGGCCGGCAACGGCCTGCGGCTCGACTTCCAGCATGTCGCGGATCTCGCGCTCGATGTCCTCGAGCCGGCGCCGTGCGCCTTCCATGCGCTCCTCGGCGCGGGCGGTGGCCTCGCGCGAGCTCGACAGCGCCTCCAGCGTCAGCTTGGCGACGCGATCGGTTTCGGCCATCGCGGTTTCCGCGCTGGCGAGCGCATCGGCAGCCCTGCGGCGGTCGTTTTCGGCGTATTCGATCTCGGTGATTAGCGCGCTGCGCTTCTCCGCGAACACGGCCGGCGCGTTCTCCAGGTCGCTTCGCTCGATCGAGACTTCGGCGATGCGCGCTTGGATAGTGTCGATGTGGGAGGCGGCGCTCTCCTTGCGGTTCTGCCACTCGGTGCGTTCGGCGAGGATCGCCTGCACGCGGCGGTCGGCCAGCTCGGCTTCGCGCGCCAGCGCCTGTGCCTCGGCGCGGACCTGAGCGGCCATGCGGCGATGACCTTCGATGTCGCTGCGGACCGCGGCGAGACGGGTTTCGGTGTCCTCGCTCGACGGCAGCTCGGAGATCCCGGCTTCGGCGTATTCGTAGGCGGCTTCGGCCTCGGCGCGGTCGGCGGCCAGGCGGCTGTGCGCTTCCGACAGCGTCGCCTTGCGCGCGGCGTGGCGGCTGATTTCGCGCTCGACCGTGGCATGGCGCTCGCGCGCGACGTTGAGCTCGCGCTGCGCGGCGCGCCAGGCTTCGCGACTCGCACCTTCGGTGCTGGCGGCCATCTGCAGCTCGGCCTCGGCGTTCTCCAGCGCCTGACGCTTGATCTGCGCGTCGATGCGGGCCTGCTCCAGCTCGTTCTCGATGTCGATCAGGCGGGCGCGCTCGGCAAGCCGCCGTGCTGCGCCGGTCGGCGCGTGGGCGGCTGCGACAAAACCGTCCCAGCGCCAGACGTCACCTTCGGGCGACACCAGCCGCTGGCCGGTCTTGAGCTGCGAGACCAGCTCGGCGCCGCGCTCGCGCGGCACCACGCCGATCTGCGCCAGGCGGCGGGTCAGCTCGGCCGGGGCCTGCACGTGGCTGGCGAGCGGCACCACGCCGTCGGGCAGTGCCGGATCGCCGCCGGTGACGCCGGCATTGGTCCAGCGCATCGGCGCGGACGGATCGACCGGCGCGTCGAGATCGTCGCCAAGCGCCGCGCCGATCGCCTTTTCAAATCCCTTGTCGACGGTGATGCCGTCGATGATCGGCGGCCACAGATTCTTGGTCTCGCCGTTGAGGATCTTGGAGATCGTGCGCGCCTCGGTATCGAGCCGTTGCACGCGCTTGTCGGCTTCGACCAGCGGCGAGCGCGAGGATTCCAGCGTCTGCCGCGCCGCGACGTGCGCGGCTTCGCTGGCTTGAGCCGCGGCTTCCGAGGCCGCCAGTGTCTGCTCGGCGTTCTCGACCGTCGCGGTCAGCTCGTCGAGATCGCCGAAGCCGCCGGTCGCCTCGGTGAGCTTCTGCTCTTCCGCCGCGACGTTCGAAATCTCCTGGTCGAGCCGGGCGAGCTTGTCGCGGTGGGTTCGAACGTTGGCTTCGAGTTGATTGCGCTTGGCTGTGAGATCGGCGAGCGCGGTGGTGAGCTCGGCGAACTGCTGCTCGGTCTCGGTCAGCACCGCCTCGGCTTCGGCAACACGCTCATCGACGCCGGAGCGCTTCTCGACGCGCGACTTGATCTCTTCCTTCAGCTCGGCATCTTCGGCGTCGAGGCGCTGCAGCGCGACATCGGCGTCCATGGTCTGCTGCTGGGCACGCGAGATGTCGCCTTCGAACTGTGCGAGGCGCCGCTCGAGCTCAGCGACGCGCTCCTTGGCGCGCTCTTCCTCGCGATCGAGCAGCTCGCGGGCGTTGGTGAGGCGCTGCAGCCCCGCTGCGGCGCGGGCTTCGGCATCGCGCAGCGCCGGCATTTCGGCAGCGCGAATCGCCTGGATGCGGGCGGCCTCGGCCTGGTGCTGGGTCCGCTCGGCCATCTCGCGGACCGCGAGATCGTGGGTGTGGCCGGACTCGTCGACGTCGGCATGGGCGCCGATCCAGCGCAGGTGGAACAGGGTGGCTTCCGCCTTGCGGACCTTGGCCGCGACCTCGCGATAGCGCACGGCCTGGCGGGCCTGCTTCTTGAGGCCTTCCATTTGCCCGGCGAGCTGGCCGATCACGTCCTCGACGCGGGTGAGATTGGTTTCGGCCGCCTTGAGCCGCAGCTCGGCTTCGTGGCGGCGGGCGTGCAGGCCGGCGACGCCGGCGGCGTCTTCCAGCACGCGGCGGCGCTGCTCGGGCTTGGCCTGAATGATCTCGCCGATCTTGCCCTGGTGGACCAGGGCCGGCGAGCGCGCGCCGGTGGCGGCGTCGGCGAACAGAATCTGCACGTCGCGGGCGCGCACGTCGCGGCCGTTGATGCGGTAGACCGAACCGGCCTCGCGCTCGATGCGGCGGGAAATTTCCAGCAGCTGGCTGTCGTTCATCGCCGCCGGCGCGGTGCGATCGGAATTGTCGATCGTCATCGTCACTTCGGCGTGGTTGCGTGCCGGACGATTGCCGGAGCCGGCGAAGATCACCGCGTCCATGTCGGCGGCGCGTAGCGACTTGTAGGAGGTCTCGCCCATCGCCCAGCGCAGCGCCTCGACGAGATTCGACTTGCCGCAGCCGTTCGGGCCGACCACGCCGGTCAGGCCGGGCTCGATGACGAAGTCGGTGGCCTCAACGAAGGACTTGAAGCCGTGAAGGCGCAGGCGGGTGATTTTCATAAGCACGCATCTCTGTTGGCAGGCGCGAATCCCCCTGCCGGGACAATACCATGGAAGGCAATGTCGCTATCCGGGCGAGTCGCGCGAGGCGCCTCATGCGGTCGGACAATGGCCGCGGTCCGCCGCGAGGGCAACCGGCGAAAGCCGCTTTTCCCAAGGGATTTATGCCGGGAAAGATACGGCTATCGAGATGCGAATCAGAATCTTGACGAGCGAATCAGCTCTTGAGCAGCGGATTGATCTTCTTGGCGAATTCCTCGAATGAGGTCTCGCCCTTGATCTTCTCGCCGTTGACGAAGAACGTTGGCGTCGAATCGACCTTCAGAACGTCGCTGGCATATTTCTGGTCGGCGGCGATCTTGTCGAGCAGCGCCTGGTCCTTCAGGCAGGCCTCGACCTGCTGCTGGGTCAGACCGGCCTGCTTGCCGATCCGGGTCAGGGTCTCCGTGGTGTTCTTCACCACCCAGTCGTTCTGCTGGCGGAACAGCATGTCGGTGACGGCAAAGTATTTCGGCGCATCGCCATTGGCGATGCAGCGTGACAGCATCGAGCCAGCGGCGGCTTTGATGTCGAGCGGGAACTCGCGGAAGACGTAACGCACCTTGCCGGTGTCGATGTATTCCGACTTGATCTTGGGAAACACCTGCTCGTTGAAGGCCGCGCAATGCGGACAGGTCATCGAGGCGTATTCGGTGATGGTGACGGCGGCGTCCTTCGGGCCCAGCGCCATGTCGGGCAGCGACACCGGCTTGGCGACGTCGCCGGCCGCCGCCTGCGCCATGGCTTCAGGGATCATGGCATCGGAGATGAACCGCAGCGGCGAGAACCCAGCGAGCGCGGCAAGCCCGGTCAGCGACAGCATCGAGGTGAAGGCGCGGCGGGTGATGATCAAGGTCGGCTCCCGGATTGGCGTGGTCTCGCCCGAAATTCCCATTCAGACGGCCTGTCGCTAGCTTGAAACGTCGCTTGAGGCAATGGCGAGCGGCAAGGAGAGGTCCAGTTTGGCCGCAGAATAAGGCTCAATTTCGCTTGATGGCGGCCCCGAGGCGCGCCAGCGCCGACTTCAATTGTTCATCTTCGATGTCGCCCAGGCGCTCAGCCACCGCGGCCACCGATTTGGCGTCCGGCGGGGCGGGCCGGGTCTGCCGGCGGGCGCGCGACAGCGGAGCCTGGCGGAAGGCCAGCTTGCCGACCGCGCTCCAGCCGAAGAAGCGGTTGACCCGCTGCAGGATCACATCGGCGGAGTGCTGGATCTCCAGCGCCATCGGCCCCTCGACCCGCAGCACCAGCGTGGCCGGCTCCTGCGGCTGACCCTCGACCGGCCGCGGCCATTGCATCTTGAGCGGCTCAGCATGGGCCGCGATCTCCGGTCCGGCAATCTGCGCCCACCGCGTCACCAACTCGCGCGCGGCAAAACCCTGCTTGGCATAGGCCTCGGCGAAGACGTCGTTGAGCAGGAGCGACAACGGCTTGGCGCTGATAGGACCGGGTTTCATGGGGCGAAGCTTGGACATGGGACCTTATAGCACTCCGGCGCGTCGGCCACAGGCTCTTCGCCGCGAAGAAAAACGTGGATGCCCGCGAAAAGCGTGGGCACGACGTGGAGAGATCGGTGCATTGCCGCTACAGTGTGAACATGAGCCCCAAATCCGTCCTCAAGGCGAAATCGGAACCAGTTCCGCCGGAGACCTCGTCGCGCGCGCTCGCGCTGCTCCAATGGTACGACCGCCACCGCCGCCGCTTGCCCTGGCGCGCTGCGCCCGGCGAGGCATCCGACCCTTACCGCGTCTGGCTGTCCGAGATCATGCTGCAGCAGACCACGGTGAAGGCGGTCGGGCCCTATTTCGAAAAATTCGTCGCGCGCTGGCCTGATGTCACCGCGCTCGGACGGGCCTCGCAAGACGACGTGCTGCGGATGTGGGCCGGGCTCGGCTATTATTCTCGCGCCCGTAATCTCCATGCCTGCGCGGTCGCGGTGACGCGCGAGCACGGCGGCGCCTTTCCCGACACCGAAGTGGGCCTGCGTGCGCTGCCGGGCATCGGGCCCTATACGGCGGCAGCGATCGCGGCGATCGCGTTCGACCGCCGCACCATGCCGGTCGACGGCAATATCGAACGCGTGGTCTCGCGGCTCTTTGCAGTTGAAGAAGAGCTCCCGCAGGCCAAGCCGCTGATTCAGGAGTTGGCTGCGACGCTGCTTGCCGATTCTCGCGCCGGTGATAGCGCCCAGGCGCTGATGGATCTGGGGGCCTCGATCTGCACGCCGAAAAAGCCGGCCTGCTCGTTATGCCCGCTGAACGAGGACTGCACGGCGCGCGCGCTCGGAACGCAAGACACGTTCCCGCGCAAGGCGCCGAAGAAGAGCGGCGCGCTACGGCGCGGCGCCGCCTTCGTTGTCACGCGCGGCGACGAGCTTCTCGTCCGCAGCCGTCCCGAGAAGGGTCTGCTCGGCGGCATGACCGAGGTACCGGGATCGCATTGGCTGGCCGGGCAAGAAGATGCCAAGGCAAAACAGCAGGCACCCGAGCTGAAGGGGCTCTCGCGCTGGCAGCGCAAGATCGGCGTGGTCACCCACGTCTTCACGCATTTCCCGCTGGAACTGGTGGTCTACACGGCGAAGGTGGTAATGCGCACGCGGGCACCGGCAGGCATGCGCTGGGTGCCCATCGCCACGCTCGCCGACGAAGCATTGCCCAACGTCATGCGTAAGGTGATTGCGCATGGATTGGACCCCTAGCAGCCCATCCTGCTGACAACATGCTGGCAGCAGGCCTGCGTTAGCTGTGGTCGGCAACGGAGGCTCGCATGATCAAGACCGCGCTCGACAACTTTCCCAGGCCGCCCTGTGCCGAGCTATTGGGGTGGCGCCTGCTCGATGCCCGTCCCGGGGAAGGCTGGATCAAGCTCGCCTTCGACGGCAAGCCGGAGTTCTGTAATCCGGCCGGCTTCATCCAGGGCGGCATGCTCTCGGCCATGCTCGACGACACGATGGGCCCCGCCGTGCTGGTGATGAGCGAGGGCCGGCTCTACACCACCACCATCAGCATGACCGTGAATTTCCTGGCGCCCGCAAAGCCCGGACCGATCATCGGTGAAGCCAAGGTGACGCAGCTCGGCAGGACGATTGCGTTCGTCGAGGCAAAGCTGACGGCGGAAGACGGCACGCTGCTGGCGACGGCAAGCGCGAGCGAGCGGTTGCTGGAGGCGGCGAGGGTGGTGAGCAAATAGCTGCCGCGCACTCTTTTTTTCCTTCTCCCCTTACGGGAGAAGGTGGCGCGAAGCGCCGGATGAGGGGTTTGTCTCGGCGAGTTCAAATGAGAGTTAGACTCGCGGAGACAGACCCCTCACCCAAGTGAGCTTGCGTCTGCCGGCGTCACTGCCCTCTCCCGCAAGGGGCGAGGGCGCATCAACGTGCGTCTCGCTTGGTGCGAATACTCATTTCGTCGCGCGCGCACCCGCGCTCACGATCGGCGGCTTCGCATTCAGCGCTTCGACCTGGAAGCCCGCGACGCGCTTGTAGTTGGCGGCAACATCCTCCAGCTCCTGTTGCGACAGCACGTCAGTGACGACCTTGTAGCCATCCGGCGCGCGCTCCTCGACGAGCTGCATCACCTGCTCCGGGCCATTCTTGCGGTTGAGCAGGACGAGACTGGTGGTTGCAGGCCGCCGCTCCGCCTCATAGGCGAGCAGGGCCGCTTGCGTCGGGCCGTGCGCCAGGATCTCGCGGGTGATGGTGCGGGCATCGAGGATCGCCTGCGAGGCACCGTTGGAGCCGATCGGGTACATCGGATGTGCGGCGTCGCCCATCAGCGTGACGCGGCCGAAGGTCCATTGTGACACCGGATCGCGATCGACCAGCGGATATTCATAGGCGTGCGGGCAGTTCTTGATCAGGCCCGGCACGTCGAGCCAGTCGAACTGCCAGCTCTCGAACCAGGGCAAGAACTCTTCCAGGCGCGCGGTGCGGTTATAGTCCTCGCGCCGCCATTGATAGGTCGGCGGCATGTGGCGCTCGGCAACCCAGTTGATCAGATGGTTGCCCGCGGCGTCAGGTTCCTTCGAGATCGGATAGCAGACGAATTTCAGGATCTCGTGGCCGGCCATGATCATGGTGCGGCCGCTGAGGAAGGCCTTTGCAGGTGTGACGCCGCGCCAGAGGATGCGGCCGTTCCAGATCGGCGGGCCTTCGTCGGGATAGAGTTTTTCTCGCGCGGCGGAATGGATGCCGTCGGCGGCGATCAGGATCGTGCCGTCGTAAGTCCCCGCGGCCTTGCCGGTGGCCTTGTCGATAAAATCGGCGCGCACGCCGTCGGCGGTTTCGCTCCAGCCGGTCAGATGATGGCTGGTGAGGATGTTGTCGCGGCCGAGGCGCTCGATCGCGGTGTCGAGCAGCAATTGCTGGAGCGTGCCGCGATGGATCGAAAACTGCGGCCATTTATAGCCGGCCTCCAGCCCGCGCGGCTCGCTCCAGATCGGCTTGCCGTGCTTGGAGAAATAGGCAAGCTCGCGGGTGCGCACGCCGCTGGCATCGAGCTTGTCCATCAGGCCGAGCTCGATCAGCTCGCGCACCGCATGCGGCAGCACGTTGATGCCGACGCCGAGCGGCCGCAGTTCGGCGACGCTCTCGAACACTTTTACGGGAATGCCGATTCCGTGCAGGCTGAGCGCAAGCGTCAACCCGCCGATGCCGCCACCGGCGATGAGTACGGTCATGGGAAAGCCCCTCCAACTCGGGGCGTCTTGGCACAGCCGGGCGCCGGTGGGCAACTGCGAAGAGAAGTTCGTGCTATGGACCTCGGGGCCCGCAGCCGTTACCTTCCGGCTTTCCAATGAGGTCCGACATGCTCAAGCTCTACTACGCCACCGGCACCTGCGCGCTCGCCACCTACATCACCCTGGAAGAAGCCGGCGCCGACTACGCGGCCGAGCGGCTGAGCTTCAAGACCAACCAGCAGAACAGCGCGGAGTATCTCGCGATCAACCCGAAAGGCCGCGTGCCCGCGCTGGTGACCGATCGCGGCGTCCTGACCGAGACCCCGGCGATGCTGGCCTATCTCGCGCAGACCTTCCCCAAGGCGAAGCTCGCGCCGCTCGACGATCCCTTCGACTTCGCGCAGGTGCAGTCGTTCAACTCCTACCTCTGCTCGACCGTGCACATCAACCATGCCCACAAGATGCGCGGCGCGCGCTGGGCGAGCGAAGAGAGCTCGTTCGCCGATATGAAGGCGATGATTCCGAAGACCATGGGCGCCTGCTTCGCCCTGATCGAGCAGAAGATGTACAAGGGGCCCTGGGTGATGGGCGAGCAGTTCACGATCTGCGATCCTTATCTCTACACCCTGTCGACCTGGCTCGAAGGCGATAGCGTCGACATCAACGCGACGCCGAAGATCGCCGATCATTTCAAGCGCATGTCCGACCGCCCCGCCGTGCGCAAGGTGATGGACGCGCAGAAGGCGTAGCAGCGCGGGAACATATTTCCTTGTCGTCCCGGGCCAGCGTAAGCGCAGACCCGGGACGACACCATTTGCTTTGAAGTTACGTCTTACCCAGCGCGCCCTTTCTTCTCCAATTCGCGTCCCGTCTCCAACATCAGCCGCCTGAGCCAGATCGAGCCGGGATCCATCTGTGCGCGGGTCGGGTAGAACATGAACTGCTCGTCGATGCCGGGGTCGAGCGGCGGCGTCACCGTGACGAGGCCGAGCTTCTTGGACAGCGCCCCGATCAGCCGGCGCGGCACGAAGGCGACGAGGTCGGTGCGGGCAGCGACGTGCAGCGCTTCGAGATAGCCCGGGACGACCAATGAAATGTGCCGGTCGATGCCCTTGGTGCGCAGCCAGGTGTCGATCAGGTCCTCCGGCTGGCCGCGGATAATTACTCCGACATGGCGCGCGGCCAGGAACATCTCGCGCCGTTTCAGCTTCGCAGCCACGGGATGGCCGCGCCGCACCGCCAGCGCGTCGCTGTCGGTGTAGAGCAGCTGGCGGTGAAAGCCCTTGAAGGCGTTGCCGATCGAGATCACGAGATCGATGGTGCGGGCGAACTCGGCGTGGAAAATCGCCGGTCCCCGCCACGGCACCACGTCGATTCGGACATTGGGGGCGGCCTGCGTCACCTTTTCCATCAAGGGCGGCATCAACAGCTCTACCGCGAGATCCGGCATCATCAGTCGGAATTGCCGCTCGCTGCGCGCCGCGTCGAATTCGTCCGATAGGAACAGCCCGCGCACCTGGTCGAGCGCCTGCGCCAGCGGCGCGCGCAAGGCTTGCGCCCGCGGCGTCAGCTCCATGCGCGCGCCTGTGCGGACCAGGAGCGGATCGCGAAAGATGTCGCGCAGACGCTGGAGCGCATGACTGGCCGCCGGCTGCGACAGCCCGATCCGCAAGGCGGCGCGGCTGACGTTGGCCTCGCGCAGCAGCGCGTCGAGCGTGGTCAGGAGATTGAGGTCGAGCGAATTCAAATTCATGAGGCGAATAGATATCATATCCACTATCGATTTGAAGAATTTAGAAGCGGCGGCGATGATCTCGATGTTCTCACAAAGGGAGATGCCGCCATGAGCGCGAGCGCCAACAAGAAGCTGATGCAGGATATCTTTGCCGCCGCCGCCAGCCGCGATCCGGCTGCGCGCGACCGCGCCTTGTTCACCGAAAGCCTTGCCGACGACGCCAAATGGATCGTGACCGGCCAGTACTCCTGGTCGCGCACCTTTTCGGGCAAAGAAGCGATCCTCAACGACCTGCACGCCTATGTGCGGACCCGTCTTGTCGACCGGACGCGGACGGTCGCCCACCGCTTCACCGCCGACGACGATGTCGTCGTCGTCGAAGCCAAGGGCGACAACGTCACGCCCGAAGGCGTACGCTACGACAACGACTACTGTCTCGTGTTTCGGCTCGAGGACGGCAAGATCAAGGAGATCCGGGAATATTGCGACTCGGTGCTGACCGAGAAGGCCCTCGGCCCGTTTCCGCAAACGGCCGTGAGGACCGCGAGCTGAGCGGATCGAGCGGCGTCGTGTCCGCCGACCGGTGCCGTGCGCCGCGGTCGGCGAGGGGCGTGTCGGTCTGGCGGCCGAACAGCTGCAGCGGCCTGCATGGCGCTGCGGGCCTCTCGCCAAAACCTTGCTCACCTGCCGATAAAATCAGCAGACATTGTGCCGTCTGACGCATGCGCGCGCGAAAAATTTGAAGGTTCAATTAACGAGTGTCCCCCATTGTGTCGCGGTGCAGCGTGGGTCGCGAACAACGCCATCCGCGGCTGCCGGGGTGGCCCGATAAATCGCCGGAGTTGTTCGTCCGCCCGAATTGACATGCTTCTGAGTGGACAGTGGGAATGCCGAGTTTTCGTTTGCGGATCAGGGGACGCCTGTACGCAGGTTTCATGGCCTTGGTGGCGGTTGGTCTTGTGATGGCGGTGGTCGCCATCTGGAATTTGCGGTCCGTTCAGGATCAGGTCGAAAAACTCTCCAAATTGTCGGACAGCACGGCGCGCGTCCTGGAGATATCGACCCATTTTCAGGCCATCCAGCGGGCCAATCTGCGCTACATTTACGACGCCAACGAGCCTGCGATGCGGGAGGCTGCCGAGCGAGAGACCGCGGCGACGGGGCTATTACAGCTCGGAGCAAAGGGCACCCTCTCGGAGGAGCGGCGGAAGCTCTACAACGATCTGATCGCCGACATCGCCAAAATGAAAAGCCTACGTGATAGTCTCGGCGACGCCGTCAACGAGGCGCGGACCGGCAAGGCGACGCTGTTGCCGAGCGGCGAAGAGCTGACGGTGAAGATGGCCAAGCTGGTCGATGTGGCCCGCGCCGCCGCCGACGACGACACGGTGTCGCTCGTCGCGGACCTCGAATCCCGGGTCCTGCTGGTTCGAATCGCGAACTGGCGCTTCCTCGCTCTGCGCGACACCAACGGCCCCACCGCCTTCAGAACCAATGTCGACAGGGCGGTGCAGCGGCTCGCAGCCGTCGAAAGGAGCCCGCAGGCGGCCGACCTTCGCTCGTCTCTGACGCCCGTGAAGACCGCCCTCGGTATCTACAAATCCGCGTTCGAAACGACCTCCGCCGCGATGCTGCGGTCCGACGAGATCTACCACAAGGATCTCGCACCGCTCATCTCCGCGAGCATCGCCAAGCTCAAGGTCACGGAAACGGCCTTGAAGACGGATTACAAGGATTCGCGCACCGCGGCCGATGCTGTGATCGACGGCACGACCTCGCTCCAGGCGATTGCGGGCGGCCTCGCCGTCCTGTTCGGACTGATCGTCGCCTTCCTGACCGCCCGCAGCATCGTGGGGCCGCTGACCTCGATGACGCGCGCAATGGGGCTGCTTGCCGGGGGCAATCTCGCCGTCGAGATCCCTTCGCGCGGCAAGGCCGACGAGATCGGCGACATGGCCAAGGCGATCGACGTCTTCAAGACAAACATGATCGAGACGGAAAGGCTGCGCCATGAGCAGACCGCAACCGAGGCCCGGCAGGCCGAAGGCCGCAAGGCCGACATGGCCCGGCTCGCCAGCCAGTTCGAGCAGGCGGTGGGCGAAATCGTCGATACCGTATCCTCGGCATCGCACGAGCTCGAGGGCTCGGCCGGCACCCTGACCGCAACCGCGAGGCGCGCTCAGGATCTCTCCACCGAAGTGCAATCCGCCTCCCAGGAAGCCTCGGCCAATGTGCAGGCGGTGGCCTCCGCGACCGAGGAGTTGTCCTCCTCGGTGACGGAGATCGCGCGCCAGGTGCAGGAATCGGCGCGCATTGCGGGCGAAGCCGTCGGTCAGGTGAGCAAGACCAACGCGCGCGTCAGCGAGCTCTCCAAGGCTGCAACCCGCATCGGCGACGTGGTCGAGCTGATCAGCACCATCGCCGGCCAGACCAACCTCCTGGCGCTGAACGCCACCATCGAGGCGGCGCGCGCGGGTGAAGCCGGCCGTGGCTTTGCCGTGGTCGCCTCGGAGGTCAAGGCGCTCGCCGAGCAGACCGCGAGGGCCACCGGTGAGATCGCCCAGCAGGTTTCGGGCATCCAGGCCGCGACGGAGGAGTCGGTCGGCTCGATCAGGGAGATCAGCGGCACCATCGAGCGACTGTCGGAGATCTCGTCGACGGTTGCCGCCGCCGTGGAGGAGCAGGGTGCGGCGACGCAGGAGATCTCCCGCAACGTGCAGCAGGCGGCCCAGGGCACGCAGCTCGTTTCGTCCAACATCGGCGACGTGCAGCGCGGGGCTTCCGAGACCGGCTCGGCCTCTTCGCAGGTGCTCTCGGCGGCACGCTCGCTGTCGGCCGACAGCAACCGCCTGAAGCAGGAAGTCGCCAACTTCCTGAGCTCGGTCCACGCAGCCTGAGCCTCAAAAGCAAAAGGCCACGCGCATGCGCGTGGCCTCGCGTTGTGACCGGACGCGATCAGGCGACTTTCGTCGTCATGTGCTTGAACATGTTGCTGCGGGCCTCGTCGTCCATCTCCGCCTTGAAGGTGAACTTGTCCTTCAGAGCGATCGCGCGCGTCGCCGCAGGCCGCGCCGTGACCTCGTCCACCAGCCGCTTGACGTTCGGGTATCGCGCGAAAGCATCGTCGCCGAGCTTGAACGGCAACATCCGTGCCCAACCCCACAGCGCCATGTCGACGATCGAATAGCTGTCGCCGACCATGTAGCGGCGGCCTTCGAGGTGACCGTCGAGAATCTTGTAGTGACGATCGGTCTCGAACTGATAGCGGTTATGCGCGTAGTCGTGGTTCTGGTCCTTCGGCGCGAAATGCTTGAAGTGCACGGCCTGACCCGAATACGGCCCGACGCCGGTGGCGACGAACATCAGCCATGACAGCATCTCGCCGCGAAAATTGGCGGCCGGCAGGAATTTTCCGGTCTTCTCGGCCAGATAGAGCAGGATGGCGTTGGAATCGAACACGATGGTGCCGTTGTCGTCGATCGCCGGCACCTTGCCGTTCGGATTGATCTTCAGATAGTCCGGCGTGAACTGCTCGCCCTTGCGGGTGTCGATCTTCACCGGCTCAAAGGCCAGGCCCGACTCTTCGAGATAAAGCGCGACCTTGGTCGGGTTCGGCGAGCCATTGAAATAGAATTTGAGCATCGGGCATCTCCCCTGTGTTTGTTGGCTGAGAGTGGAGGCAGCAACATGTCCGCAAGCGGCCTTGTCTTGCCTGAACCTTATCGGGGAGGGCAACCGGCGAGTTTGCCGGGCGGTATCTGCGCGCCACGCAGATCAGCCGGCGTAACAAAGGCCGATCGCCGCCGTAATGACCATGGCCGCGCCCACGACCTCCAGGCGCAGCCCGAGCCGGGTAGCGATATGCATGTCGGAAGCTCGCGCCTTGCGCTCCGATCCGCGCGCGTAGCCGTGAACGATGACGTCGTGATTGAAGCCGTCATGGGCCTCGTTGCTGCTGGCGAGCCCGACACAGACCACGAGCACGCCGAACAAGGCGAGGCCGAAAAATCCCAGCAGCGCGATCAGGAACATCGGAAACATGCCGAGCAGAAAGATCGGCAGCAGCGGCACCAGCAGCAATGTCTCGGACTGTCGTCGCATGGGAGGACCGGTCGGGACGGGGCGCAGGCGGTCAATCTAGTCCCGCCGGCGGCCGTGTTCAACCAGTCTCGTCATTCCGGCTCTTGCCAAGAGGCGCGCTCCGGGATGACGAAAGGAAGGCTACCCCGCCGCCATGCCGGCGCGGATTTCGGCGCGGAGTTCGTCGATCAGCTTGAGACCCTTCTTGGTCTCGATGTGCCAGAAGGTCCAGCCGTTGCAGGCTTGCGCGCCTTGCGCCACTGCGCCCATGCGGTGGATGGAGCCGACCTTGTCGCCGAACATGATGGCCCCGTCGGCGCGGACCAGTGCGCCGAGCTTCTTTTTGGCGTCGAACAGCTTGGTGCCGGGCATGATCATGCCACGCTCGATCAGCTCGGAGAACGCAACCCGCGGCGCTTCGCGCGCCGTCATGAACGGGGCGAGGCTTGCCTCCGGCAGCGGCTCGACCGCGGCGATGCGCGCTTGTGCGGCTTTCGCATAAGTCTTGTCGCGCTCGAAGCCGATATAGGAGCGGCCGAGGCGCTTTGCGACCGCGCCGGTGGTGCCGGTGCCGTTGAAGGGATCGATCACGAGATCTCCGGGCTTGGAGGACGACAGCAGCACGCGCGCGAGCAGGCCTTCCGGCTTCTGCGTCGGGTGCACTTTCTTGCCGTCGGCGCCCTTGAGGCGCTCCTCGCCGGTGCAGAGCGGGATCAGCCAGTCGGACCGTGCCTGCACGTCCTCGTTGGCGGCTTTCAAGGCTTCGTAGTTGAAGGTGTAGCCCTTGGCCTTTTCGTCGCGCGCGGCCCAGATCATGGTCTCGTGCGCGTTGGTGAAGCGACGGCCGCGGAAATTCGGCATCGGGTTGGTCTTGCGCCAGACGATGTCGTTCAGGAGCCAGAAGCCGAGGTCCTGCATGATCGCGCCGACGCGGAAGATGTTGTGGTAGGAGCCGATCACCCAGATCGTCGCCGACGGCTTCATCGCGCGGCGGGCGGCAAGCAGCCAGGCGCGGGTGAAATCGTCATAGGCGGAGAACGAATCGAACTTGTCCCAGTCGTCGTCGACCGCATCGACATGGGATTCGTCGGGGCGCTTGAGATCGCCCTTGAGCTGGAGATTGTAGGGTGGATCGGCGAACACCAGGTCGACCGAACCAGCCTGAAGCTTCGACATCTCGGCGACGCAATCGCCGAGGACGATGCTGTGCGAAGGAGACTCAAAATTTGTGCGGGGCGCCCTTGCAGACGCCCCGCGACGCGACTCTACCATGACTCAAGAACTCTGACTCAGGCGACGCTGTCGGCGACGCGGGACCAAACAACCGACTGACCGTTACATTGAAGCGGCAAAGTAAAAATCGACTTAACCCGCCGCTTTCGCGAATAGCTCTCACATCGCGCCTTGCACGCGGTTCGCTCCGCGCATTCGCCGTGTTTTGCAGTGTATTTCGTGCTTCTTCGCGTTGCGGCTGTGATCGGAGCGCAAAAAGACTCAAAATTCCTCTCGGAAAAAATTGCTCGATGCCCGGAAAAAATTGCTGGCATTGCCATGCTGTCGCACTAGGCAATAATTGCCGAGCGGGATATTGATTAACGCAATGGAAATTTTACGTGCATGGTGCGTTGAGCTTTGCCGCCTTTTGCGCCCAATGATGCCAGCCAGGACCGAGGGAAGCCGCCATGCGCTACGATGATTTCCGCCGCAGCGACGACATCGAGGATCGTCGCGACGATGGTGGCGGCGGCGGTGGAGGGGGCGGGTTCGGCCTCCCCATGGGCGGCGGCGGGCTCGGCATCGGCACCATCATCGTGCTCGGCCTGGTCGGCTACGCCTTCGGCATCGATCCGCGCATCCTGATCGGCGGCGCCGAGATCCTCACCGGTGGCGGCCAGGCGCCGTCCTACCAGACCGATCGCCAATCGTCGTCCAACGCCAAGCGCGGCGCGCCGACCGACGAGATGGGCAGCATGATCTCCGGCATCCTCGGCGAGATCGACGATCGCTGGAGCGAGATCTTCCAAGCCTCGGGCCAATCCTTTACCGGTCCGAAGGTCGTGCTGTTCCGCAACGTCACCAATGGCGGGCGCTGCGGCCGGGCGGAGTCGGCGATGGGACCGTTCTATTGTCCGCCCGACAGGACCATCTTCCTCGACACCGGTTTCTTCCGCGAGGTCGAGACACGTTTTCGCGGGTGCTCCGGCAAGTCCGCCTGTAACTTCACCACCGCCTACATCATCGCCCATGAGGCCGGCCATCACATCCAGAACCTGCTCGGCATCATTCCGCGCGTGACGCGCCTGCAGCAGCAGGCCGGCAGCAAGGCGGAGTCGAATGCGCTCCAGGTGAAGGTCGAATTGCAGGCCGACTGCCTGTCCGGTGTCTGGGTCAATCGCGAGGCGAAGAAGCGGCCGAACTTCCTGGAGCCGGGCGACATCGACGCCGCACTCACCACGGCGAGCGCGATCGGCGACGACACGCTGCAGCGCCAGTCCACAGGCCGCGTCGTGCCCGATTCCTTCACCCACGGCTCGGCCGCGCAACGCAAACAGTGGTTCATGACCGGCTACCAGCAGGGCACCGTCCAGGCCTGCAACACGTTTGGTGGCGGACAGTAGGGGTTATCCGTCATCCTGAGGTGCTCGCCAATTGGCGAGCCTCGAAGGATGGCGAGCCCGTGGCCCATCCTTCGAGGCGCGCAACAGCGCGCACCTCAGGATGACGTCAGTGGTCTGTGAAGAAGGTGCGTTGCAATGACCTCCATCGACGAAACAAAACAGTTCGTCCCGCTCAACATCGCGGTGCTCACCGTGTCCGACACGCGCGCGCTCGCGGATGATAAATCCGGCCAGACCCTGGCCGACCGTCTCCTTGCGGCCGGCCATCATCTCGCCGCGCGCGAGATCGTCACCGACGACGTCGAGACGATCCGCGCCGTCATTCGCCGCTGGATTGCGGAGGCAGGCGTCGACGTCGTCATCACCACCGGCGGCACCGGCTTCACCGGGCGCGACGTCACGCCGGAGGCGATCGAGCCCTTGTTCGAGAAGCGCATGGACGGTTTCTCGATCGCATTCCACATGCTGAGCCACGCCAAGATCGGCACGTCGACGATCCAGAGCCGCGCCACGGCCGGCGTCGCGGGCGCAACCTACATCTTCTGCCTCCCAGGTTCGCCCGGTGCCTGCCGCGACGGCTGGGACGGCATCCTCAAAGCCCAGCTCGACTACCGCACGCGTCCCTGCAATTTCGTCGAGATCATGCCGCGGCTGGACGAGCACCTGCGCCGGACGAAGGCGCGGGGCGCGACGGTGTAGTTGGACATTCCTTCTCCCCTCATGTCCGCCGAAGCTTTAGCGAAGGCGGATGTGGGGGAAGGTGGCATAGGCGGCCTTCGGCCGCCGTTCTTAAGGAACGCCGAAGCGAAGCTTCGGCTATGGTGCCGGATGAGGGGTCTCTGTCCATTTGCACAGATGCTTGCGGAGACAACCCCTCACCCAAGGGAGCTTGTGTTTACCAGCGTCGCTGCCCTCTCCCGCAAGGGGCGAGGGCACATTTATGCGCATCTCGCCCGCTGTTGCAGCATCAGAGATCCCGCTCCCACGTTTCCCCAATCAGGTCCTGCCCGAAGCTGTGATGCGGCTCGGTCTTCACGAGCTTGAAGCCTGCACTTTGATAGATGCCCCGCGCGGCGACCAGGATGCTTTGCGTCCACAGCGTCATCTTGCTGTAGCCCCTCTCGCGTGCGCCCTGGATGCATTGCTCGACCAGCGCGCGGCCGACACCGAGTCCCCGCGCTTTCTTCTCCACCTGCAACAGGCGCAGCTTGGCAATCTCGTCCGTGGCCTCGACCAGAAAGATCGAGCCGACCGGCTCGCCATCCACTTCCGCAATCCAGCAGTGCTCGCGCGCGGCGTCATAGTTCTTGATGAACTGTGCGCAGATCTCGGCGACCAGGGCCTCGTAGCTGATATCCCAGTTGTAGTCGGCCGCATAGGCGGCGGCCTGTCGGGAGATGACCCAGCCCATGTCGCCGACGCGATGGCTGCGCAGCATGAAAGCCGCGGGCTGGCTTCGATGCTCCAGCACAGCTTCGATGGTCGCCATAGCTTGCGTGAGCCGCGTTGCATCGCTGGCCGAAAGCTGAGCCAGCATTGCGGCGACCTCGTTTTGCGAGCCCAGGTTCAGCTTGGCAAAGCTCTGGCGCCCCTTGGCAGTGAGGCTGAGCTGGTATTGCCTGCGATCCGCGGGCAGGGGCCTGCGGGTGATCAGCCCCTTTTCGTCGAAGCTCTGCACGATGCGGCTGAGATAGCCGGGGTCGAGGCCAAGCTCGTTGCCGATCTCCTTTGCGGCAAGGTCGTCCCGTTGTGCGAGCTCGTAGAGCACGCGGGCCTCGCTGAGCGAGAACGGGCTCTTGCCAAGGTGCTGGTCGAGCACGCCAAGCTTGCGGGTGTAGAAGCGGTTGAAGGCGCGAACCGCTGCGACGTGGTTCTCGGTACCGTCAAATAACATGGCTCACCTCGATACTTGCCATTGTCAAATAATTATTTGACTTTGGCAAGTATTGAAGTGCTTCAGCCGACCATGACGATCCGGCTGCGCAGCATGATCCGCGACGAGCGGCCGAGCCGCCGGAGCAACCGCGCCTCGGAGCGGCGGGCTTGGGGCGGGTAGCCGCCGATGCGGTCGTAGTGATCACGCGCGATCAAAAGTCCCTGATCGCCGAAGGGACCGACGAGCTTGCGCATCAGGGCCCATAGGATATCGCGGAAGCCGGCATCGGCGTAGGGTGAGCGGGCATAGCGGAAGACAGCCGCACGATCCCGGCCGCTGGTCGAGACGGACTGGATAAACTGGGCGGTTTCCTCGATCCAGCCGGTTTCCAAGACGGCGCCGGCGGGGAGGAACATCAGCCAGGACGAACGGGCCTGGAGTGCGCCGGCGGCGAGCGCGGCGCCCTGCGTGGATCCTTCGAAGCCGATGAAACGGCAGCCCGCGACGTCGGCAACGCGCTCGATGACCCCATTGCGGGTGCCATCGACGAGGAGCACTTCCCGGATGATGCCTGCGGCGGCACCGGGTACCAGCGCGGCCAGAGTTGCGACCGCCGTCTGCTCGACGCCTTCGGTCGGAATGATGACGCTCAGCATGATTGAGGCTTCAGTGTCCACACTTCGGGAGAAGCGTAGCTCATTATCAGGGCGTCATAAAACATGTGGCGCTGCCGAGTGCAACTTTCCGGCCGTGCTTCGGTATACGATGGTAAACCGCCGCGGCTGTCGCATCCAAATTTGTCCCGTACGGGCCACGATATCGCCAATGTGTCGGCCCCAGCCTATCCTCTCCGTATTAATCCGGAGGTGAGCCGTAATATTGCGCGGCGGGCCGGCCGTTCGCAATCCCGCAAGAGGAAGGACGCGATAGCGGACGAGCGCGAGAGCGGGAAAAACGTGCAATCACGCTGCTGACGAGGGCTTCGAATGAACGCCGGTCAACCTGCTGTTCGTAGCACCGCCGCACAATGTCGTGCGATCATCAGTTCCTCGTTCGTTGGGATGACGAAGACATCGGCTGCGCTATCGTCACCGCTAATGCGCTCGCGCGCCGCATCATTCGCAGCCGCATCGATGCGCACACCGAGCCAGTCGAGACGCTCACCGATCGCTCTGCGGATTTCCCTGGCATGCTCGCCGATGCCGCCGGTGAAGACCAGGCAGTCCAGCCCGGCAAGCGTCGTCGCCATCGCCGCCACCTCCTGCGCGGCGCGGAAGGTGAAGAGCTCGACCGCCTCCCGTGCCGCAGCTTCGCTGCTCGCAAGCAGCGTCCGCATATCCGACGCGATGCAGGAGACGCCGAGCAGGCCCGATTCGTGGTAGAGCAGGTGCTGGACATCGTCGACCGACATCTTCTCGTGCTGTTGCAGATAGAGCAGCACGCCCGGGTCGATCCTGCCGCACCGCGTGCCCATCACCAGCCCGTCGAGCGGCGTCAGTCCCATCGTGGTGTCGATGCTGCGGCCGTCGCGCAAGCCGCACAGGCTCGCGCCATTGCCGAGATGCGCGATCACGGTGCGCTTGGCCACGAGCTGCGGCGCGATTCGGGCGAGCCGTCCCGCGACATATTCGAACGAGAGGCCATGAAATCCGTAGCGTCGGACTCCGCGCTCTTCATAACGTCGCGGAATGGCGAAGCGGCTGGCGGGCGGCGCAATGCCGTGGTGGAAAGCGGTGTCGAAGCAGGCGATCTGCGTCAGGTCGGGCCTGATCGCGCTGATGGCGCGGACCGGCGCCAGACACCGCGGCTGGTGCAGCGGCGCCAGCGGTGTCAACGCCTCCAGCTTTGCGGTGACATCGTCTGTCAGCTCGACCGGAGCGGAATAGTCCGGACCGCCATGGACGACGCGATGGCCGACGGCGCGCAAGCGATGGTCGCCGAAACGATCCTCGATGAAGCCGAGCATGTCGGCGAACAGATGATCGCTATCCGCATCCGATGATTCCCTCCCTTGCTGGAACAGGTCTTCGCCCGCGGGGCTCTTCACGACGAGCCGCGGCTTCGTCTCGTGCTCGTCGAGCAGGCCCTTGCAGAGCGGGGTGAGCTCGGCCGCCGAGATCTCGAACAGGCCGAATTTGATGCTCGACGATCCCGAGTTGAGAACGAGAACGGTGTTCAACATGGCTGCTGTCAGTCGCCTGCCTCCGCCGGCGTGTTGCCGCCGGCGCTGTTCTGCCAGACCCATTCCTGGATTTCCGGCATGTCCTCGCCGTATTCGCGCACATAGCGCGAATGCTCGATCAGCTTGTCGCGGAATTGCTGCTTCACCTGCGCCGCTTTGGTCGCGAGCCCCGGCACGCGCTCGATCGCCTCGATCGCGAGGTGATAGCGGTCGAGCTCGTTGAGCACGACCATGTCGAACGGCGTCGTCGTGGTGCCTTCCTCGGCAAAGCCGCGGACGTGCATGCCGGCGTGGTTGGTCCGGTTATAGGTCAGCCGGTGGATCAGATAGGGATAGCCGTGATAGGCGAAGATCACCGGCTTGTCGCGCGTGAACAGGCCGTCGAAGTCGCGGTCGGACAAGCCGTGCGGGTGCTGCTCCCTGGGTTGCAGCGTCATGAGGTCGACGACGTTGACGACGCGGATCTTCAGCTCGGGCAGCGCCTTGCGCAGCAGGTCGACGGCGGCGAGCGTTTCCAGTGTCGGCACGTCGCCGGCGCAGGCCATCACGACATCGGGCTCGCCATTCGCGTCTTCCGTCCCGGCCCAGCTCCAGATGCCAATGCCGGCATCGCAGTGCGTGGCTGCCTCCTGCATCGACAGCCATTGCGGCGCCGGCTGCTTGCCGGCCACGATGACGTTGATGCGGTCATAGGTGCGCAGGCAGTGATCGGCGATCCATAGCAGCGTGTTGGCGTCCGGTGGGAAGTAAATGCGGACGATATCGGCCTTCTTGTTGGCGACGAGATCGACGAATCCGGGGTCCTGATGGCTGAAGCCGTTGTGGTCCTGGCGCCAGACATGCGATGTCAGCAGATAGTTGAGCGAGGCGATCGGGCGTCGCCACGGCAGATGCCGCGTCACTTTCAGCCATTTGGCATGCTGGTTGAACATGGAATCCACGATGTGGATGAACGCCTCGTAGCAGGAGAAGAAGCCGTGCCGGCCCGTGAGCAGGTAGCCCTCTAACCAGCCCTGGCAGAGATGTTCGCTCAGGACTTCCATCACGCGTCCGTCCTGGGCGAGATGCACGTCGTAAGGTTTTGTCGGCTCCATCCAAACGCGTTCGGTGGCCTCGAACACCGCATCGAGCCGGTTTGAGGCGGTTTCGTCCGGGCCCATGATGCGGAAGTTGCGGGCCTCGGCGTTGAGGCGGATGACGTCGCGCAGGAATTTGCCGAGCTCGCGGGTTGCCTCCGCCACGATGCCGCCCGGCTGAGGGACCTTGACGGCGAAGCTGCGGAAGTCCGGCAGCTTCAGCTCCTTCTTCAGAAGGCCGCCATTGGCGTGCGGATTGGCGCCCATGCGGCGATTGCCTTCGGGCGCGAGCGCCTGGAGCTCGGCAACGAGCGCGCCGTTCGCGTCGAATAGCTTTTCCGGCTCGTAGCTGCGCATCCAGTCTTCGAGAATCTTCAGATGCGCCGGGTTCTCGCGGCAGTTCGCGACCGGCACCTGATGTGCACGCCAAAAACCCTCGACCTTCTTGCCGTCGACTTCCTTGGGGCCGGTCCAGCCCTTCGGGCTGCGTAGCACGATCATCGGCCAGCGCGGGCGTTCGACGCTCTTGCGGCCGTCGCGGGCGTGCTGCTGGATCGACCGGATGCTGGCGAACGCGACGTCGAGCGCGTCCGCCATGGCCTGGTGCATCAATTTCGGATCGTCGCCCTCGACGAATAGCGGCTCGTGGCCGAGCCCGCGGAAGAGATCGCGGATCTCGTCGTCGCGCATCCGGCCGAGCACGGTTGGGTTGGCAATCTTGTAACCGTTGAGATGCAGGATCGGCAGCACCGCGCCGTCATGGGCAGGATTGAGGAACTTGTTGGAGTGCCAGGACGCCGCGAGCGGGCCAGTCTCGGCCTCGCCGTCTCCGACGACACAGGCGACGATCAGGTCGGGATTGTCGAATGCCGCGCCATAGGCATGCACCAGCGCGTAACCGAGCTCACCGCCTTCGTGAATCGAGCCCGGCGTCTCCGGCGCCGCGTGACTCGGGATGCCGCCAGGGAAGGAGAATTGCCTGAACAGTTTGCGTAACCCGTCGGTATTGCGCGCGATATCGGGATAGATCTCGCTGTAGCTGCCTTCGAGATAGGTGTTGGCGACCATGCCGGGGCCGCCGTGGCCGGGACCGCACACATAGATCACGCTCAGGTCCAGCGCGCGGATGACGCGGTTGAGATGGGCATAAATGAAGTTCAAACCGGGCGTCGTGCCCCAATGGCCGAGCAAACGCGGCTTGATGTGCTCGGGCCGTAACGGCTCGCGCAGCAGCGGATTGTCCAGCAGGTAAATCTGCCCGACGGAGAGATAGTTCGCGGCGCGCCAATAGCGGTCGAGCAGATCGAGGTCGCTGCTCGCTGCGGCCAATTGTTGTTGATTTGTCATGTTCCTGCCGACCTTCACCCGGGATCGTCACCAACCGAGTTCCGGCGAGATCGATCCTTCGGCAGCATCAAACGAGATCGCCGTGACGCCACTGTTGCGTGAGGTCAAAAGCGGGCGCGCGAAGTTTGGGCAGCTCTACTGTGCATGGGGTTGTTTTCACGTTTTTGGTTTGTGTTCTTGATTTGTTCCTTCGACGTGCTATCTTGGCTTCATGAGTCCAGCATCCTCTCATGCTCTCAAGCACCCGCCGGTCACGGCGCCCTCCGAGCCGGCGGGTGCGCCTTCTGACTTCCCTGAGCTGGCGGTCGCCATCGACCGCCAGCGCAGGCGAGGCCGGGGCGCGCAGTCCAACGCCAGCGGCCGCTTTGAGGCCGAGGCGCGCGTCGCATTCGACGATGGCTGGCAGAGCCTTGAAGAACTGCCTCCGTTCAAGACCACGGTCGGGATCGACACCTCGCGCAAGGTGATCACCCGCAACGAATCTCCCGACATCGGCTTCGACCGTTCGATCAATCCCTACCGCGGCTGCGAGCACGGCTGCGTCTATTGCTTCGCGCGGCCGACGCATGCCTATCTCGGCCTGTCGCCGGGGCTCGACTTCGAGTCGAAGCTGTTCGTGAAGCCCGAGACGCCGGCGCTGCTCGAGAAGGAGCTTGCGGCGCCGGGCTACGAGCCGCGGATGATCGCGATCGGCACCAACACCGATCCCTATCAGCCGATCGAGCGCGAGCGCAAAACCATGCGCGGCATTCTGGAGGTGCTGGAGCGCGCCGGCCATCCCGTCGGGATCGTCACCAAGTCGGCGCTGGTGACCCGCGACATCGACATTCTCGCGCGCATGGCCAAACGCAACCTCGCCAAGGTCGGCATCTCCGTGACCTCGCTCGATCCGAAGCTGGCGCGCACCATGGAGCCGCGGGCGTCCACGCCGCCGAAGCGGCTGGAGGCGCTGAAGCAGCTTTCCGAGGCCGGCATTCCGACCACCGTCATGGTCGCGCCCGTGATTCCCGCGCTGAACGATTCCGAGATCGAACGCATCCTGGATGCTGCCGCCCATGCCGGCGTCAAGGAAGCCTCCTACGTGCTGCTGCGGTTGCCACTCGAGGTGCGCGATCTCTTTCGTGAATGGCTGATGGCGAACTATCCGGACCGCTATCGCCACGTCTTCACGCTGATCCGCGACATGCGCGGCGGCCGCGACTACGACGCGAAATGGGGCGAGCGCATGAAGGGCACCGGCCCGATGGCCTGGACCATCGGTCGCCGCTTCGAGATCGCCTGCGACAGGCTGGGGCTGAACAAGAGGCGCTCCAAGCTGACGACGGATCATTTTGCCAAGCCGAAGCGGAACGGCGATCAGCTCAGCCTGTTCTGAGGGACGAAGTGGGAGAGGCGTCGCATGAGTAAGGAACTGCCAGCTCCAATCCCGCGGCTCACCGTCATCACGCTGGGCGTGAACGACATCCGCGCCAGTATCGCCTTTTACGACGCGCTTGGTTTCTCGCGCCGGCTCAAGGTGACCGGCGAGGCCGTGGCGTTCTATGACACCGGCGGTCCGGTGCTGGCGCTATTTCCCTGGGATCAGCTCGCGGCCGACGCCAAATTGCCGGATCAGCCGAGACCATCGATGTTTCGCGGCGTGACGCTCGCATGGAACTGCCGCGCGCCTGAGGAGGTGAACGCGGTGCTGGCCTTCGCCGTCAGCAAGGGCGCCGCGCTGCTGAAGGCCGCGCATGAGACCGACTACGGCGGTTATTCCGGCTATTTCGCCGATCCTGACGGCCATCCCTGGGAAGTCGTGGTCGCGCCCGGCATCGAAGTCGGCGAGGACCGACGGGTGCATCTGGCGGAATAGGGCGACTGACTTGAATAACGGGAATTGTCCGAGGTTCCCGGTTGCGCAGGCCATGCCGCTTGCGCACGATCCCGGCCATGATTCGGGATCAATCCGCCAAGAAGCCGGCCAAAGGCGCGCCCAAGAAGGTTGCGCCTGAGAACAAGAAGGCAGCGCCTAAGAACGAGAAGGCTGCGCCCAAAAAAATCGCCAAGGCGCTGGCCGGCACCAAGAGCGCCATCATCGTCGCCCCAAGCTTCCGCCGCGAGCGCGCGCTGATCAAGCGCGGCGTCTGGCCGGTGGCGGGCTGCGATGAGGCCGGCCGCGGGCCGCTGGCGGGTCCTGTGGTGGCGGCGGCGGTGATTCTCGATCCCGACCGCATCCCGCGCGGCATCGACGATTCCAAGCGCCTGACCGCCGAGGGGCGCGAAAGGCTGTTCGACAAGATCTGCGCCACCGCCCAGGTCTCGGTGGCCGTCGCCTCGCGCGCCCGCATCGACCGCGACAACATCCTGCGCGCTTCGCTGTGGGCGCTGAAGCGCGCCGTCGTGGCGCTGCCCGAGCAGCCCCGGCACGTCTTCGTCGACGGCCGCGACCGGCTCGACACGGCATGCGATTGCGAGGCCGTGATCGGCGGTGACGGCATCGTCCTGTCGATCGCAGCGGCCTCGATCGTCGCCAAGGTGACGCGGGACCGCCTGATGTGCGCGCTGGCTCAGGACTGCCCCGGGTACGGTTTCGAGCAGCATAAGGGCTACGCCGTGCCCGAGCACCTCGATGCGCTCAACCGCCTCGGCCCCACCGTCCACCACCGCAGCTTCTTCGCCCCCGTCGCCGCCGCACGCGCCAAGCACATGGTCGAGCCGGTGCAGGATCTGTTTGCGGTGACCGAGATCGAGCTGCAGGTGGACACGAGCTCGGAAATCGACGCGTCGGCAAATCTCTAGACGAGACTCGGTTGCCACGACGCGTCGCGCCCTCTATCAAAATAGTCGTGAGCGAATAGGGCCGGCTTCACGGGTTGGCTGCATCTTTCGGACGTTGCATGCGGTTTACCTCCCTGGTCATCGAGCTCATTCGCGCGCGGCCGCGGCTGATCGTCTGGATCGCCGTGCTGCTCCAGGCCGCGATGTGGCTGTTCGTGGCGCTGGTGTTTTATCGCAGCCCGCCCGGCAGCCTCGCGACTCTGCTGGCCTTCGGCCGCGAATACCAGGTCGGCACTGATTTAGGCCCGCCCTTGCCGGTCTGGCTCGCCGACATCGCCTATCGCGCTGCCGGCGGCCACGTGTTCGGCGTCTACGTCCTGGCGGAGCTCTGTGGGGTCGCGACCTTCATCGCGCTCTATCATCTGTCCCGCGCGGTGGTCGGCGCCCAGCAGGCAGTGCTGGCCGTGCTGCTGACCATGACGCTGCTGGCCTTCTCCTCGCCCGCACTCGACTTCGGCCCGCTGGTGCTGGCGCGGCCGCTCTGGGCGCTGCTGCTGCTGCATTCCTGGCAGATCATCGGACAGCGCCGCGGCAACGCCTGGTTTGCCTGGTCGATCGAGGCGGGCCTCCTGCTGCTGACGACGCCGGCTGCGATCTTCCTGCTGCTGCTGATCGTCGTCTTCGCGCTCGCAACCGCGGACGGCCGCCGCACGCTGCGCGCATTCGACCCGTTGTTTGCGCTTGTTGTGGTCGCCGTGCTGGCATTGCCTTATGCCGTCTGGCTGATGCGCGCCGAGGCGTTCGCCCTGCCGGCCCTGCCGGCCCTGCCGCAGGTTGCCGAGCTCAATGCCCGCGCACTTCACGCGGCTTGGCTGCTCGGGGGGCTCCTGCTCGGTGCGGCGGCGATCCCGGCGCTGACCGTGCTCAACACCGGCCTGTTCGTTCCCAAGAGCGAGGAGGCGCCGATTATCTACCGCCCGCCGGTCGAGCCGCTCGCGCGCAATTTCGTCTATTTCTTCGCGCTGGCGCCGGCGCTCGGCGCGGTGCTGATCTCGGGCCCGCTGGGCCTCGACGCCGTCGTCGGCGGCGCCGGCGTCGTGCTGGTGTTGTCGGGGCTTGCCGTGGTCGTGGGGGCCGGCGATCTCATCGCGATGCGCCGCGCGAGGATGCTGCGGATGGTCTGGGCGGCCGCCGTCATCGCGCCCGCAATCGGCGTCGCGCTCGCCGTCCTGCTCCTGCCGTGGACCGGTGCCAACGAGATCGCGACGTCGATGCCGGCGCGCGCGATTTCGGACTTCTTCGACGAGAGCTTTGCCCGCCGCACCAATCATCGCCTGCGCGCGGTGGCCGGCGAGACCCAGCTTGCGAGCCTGATCACGCTGCATTCCGGCCGGCCGCATCTGTTCATCGATGCCCAGCCTTCACGCACGCCGTGGATCAATCAGGCCAAATTCAACGAGACCGGCGGCGTCGTGGTCTGGCGTGCCTCCGACACCGCGGGCACCCCGCCGCCGGACATTCTCGCGCGCTTCCCGGGTATCGTGCCGGAAGTGCCGCGCGCCTTCGAATGGCTGGTGACCGGCCGTCAGCAACTGCTGCGCATTGGCTGGGCCATCGTGCGGCCGAAGGGGACTTAGTCGCTCGCTCTTTCCGTCGTCATTGCGAGGAGCCCTTGCGACGAAGCAATCCAGAGTCCCTCCGCGGAAAGATTCTGGATTGCTTCGCTGCGCTCGCAATGACGGGGAGAGGTCGTACGCCTCCTCACGCGCCCGCCAGCACCTTCGCGATCGCGCGCAGATCCTGCCAGGCGAGCCGCTTGTACGACGGCGAGCGCAACAGATAGGCGGGGTGGAAGGTCGGCAGCGCGCGAATGGTGCGCCCGCCCGTCTCGTAATCGAACCAGCGGCCGCGGGTACGCATGATGCCTTCGCGGGTCGACAGCAGCGTCTGCGTCGAGGGATTGCCGAGCGTCACCAGCACATCCGGATTCACCAGCTCGATCTGGCGCTGGATGAAGGGCAGGCAGATTTGCGTCTCCTGCGGCGTCGGCGTGCGGTTGCCGGGCGGCCGCCAGGGAATCACGTTGGCGATGTAGGCAGTGGTGCGGTTGAGGCCTATGGCTCCTATCATCAAATCGAGCAGCTTGCCGCTGCGCCCGACGAAGGGCAGCCCCTCGATGTCCTCGTCGCGGCCCGGTGCCTCGCCGACGAACATGATGCGCGCCTGCGGATTACCGTCGGCGAAAACCAAGCGTGTCGCCGTGTGCTTCAGCGCGCAGCCGTCAAAGCTTTGCATCAACTCGCGCAGCGCCTCCAAGGTCGGCGCGGTGCGTGCGGCCTCGCGCGCCGAGGCGATCGCGATGTCGGGCGCGGGGGCCGCCTCGCCGCGCAACACTGCCGGCGCGGCGGCCGGCCGTGGGGCCTCGACCGGAGGTGGCGCGCGCGGGGCCGGAGGTGGAACATCCAATTCCGCCAGGCGGTCGATCGGTTCCTCCGCGAGCGTGCAATCGACTCCGGCCTCCAGATAGAAGGCGAGAAGCTCTCGGACCGTGGGTGCGGGTTCTGGGATCATCGGAAAGTCTGACTATTAGTCCAGTTTGGGGCGCCTTGCACCCCGGCGAAACGCATTTCCGAGGTTGTCCTACCCGGAAAAATCGGAAACAAGAGGGCGCAATCGACCAAGGACCGTCTCAAGGGCTGAGATCAGATGAGCACCGAAGAACTTCCCCCGCGCGAATCCATGGAATTCGACGTCGTCATCGTCGGCGCAGGCCCCTCGGGCCTGGCTGCGGCGATCCGTCTGAAGCAGATCAATGCCGATCTCAACGTCGTCGTGGTGGAGAAGGGCTCCGAGGTCGGTGCGCATATTCTCTCCGGCGCCGTGATCGACCCGGCCGGGCTCGACAAGCTGATGCCGGACTGGCGCGAGGATTCCGATTGTCCTCTGAAGACCCAGGTGAAGGACGACCGCTTCTACTGGATGACGGGCGGCGGCGCGATTAGGCTGCCTAACTTCATCATGCCGCCGCTGATGGACAATCATCACTGCTATATCGGCTCGCTTGGCAATGTCTGCCGCTGGCTGGCGCGCAAAGCGGAAGCGCTAGGCGTCGAGATCTATCCGGGCTTTGCCGCCGCCGAAGTGCTCTATGACGAGCAGGGCGCGGTGAAGGGCATCGCCACCGGCGACATGGGCATCGGCCGGGATGGTAAGCCCAAGGACTCCTTTACCCGTGGCATGGAATTGCTCGGCAAGTACACGCTGTTCGCGGAAGGCGCGCGCGGCAGCCTGACCAAACAGCTCATCGCCAAGTTCGCGCTGGATACCAAGAGCGAACCGGCGAAATTCGGCATCGGGCTCAAGGAAGTCTGGCAGATCGATCCCGCCAAGCATCAGAAGGGCATGATCCAGCATTCGTTTGGCTGGCCGCTCGATCTGAAGACCGGCGGTGGCTCGTTCCTCTATCACTACGACGACAACCTCGTTGCCGTCGGCTTCGTCGTGCATCTCAACTACGACGACCCGTATCTGTCACCGTTCGACGAGTTCCAGCGTTTCAAGACCCATCCGTCGATCCGCTCCACCTTCGAAGGTGCCAAGCGGCTCGCCTATGGCGCGCGCGCCATCACCGAGGGCGGCTATCAGTCGGTCCCGAAACTCAGCTTCCCCGGCGGCGCGCTGATCGGATGCGCGGCCGGCTTCGTCAACGTTCCCCGGATCAAGGGCGTGCACAACGCGATGGGCACGGGCATGCTCGCCGCCGAGCACGTTGCGTCCGCCATTGCCGCCGATCGCGCCAATGACGAGATCGTCGACTACGAGAACGCCTGGCGCTCCTCCTCGGTCGGCAAGGATTTGTTCCTGGTCCGCAACGTCAAGCCGTTGTGGTCGAAGTTCGGCACGGTGCTCGGCGTTGCGCTCGGCGGCTTCGACATGTGGTGCAACACGCTGTTCGGCGGCTCACTGTTCGGCACCCAGTCGCACGCGAAGCCCGATCGCGCGACGCTCGATCCGGCCAAGACCCACGCGCCGAGAACCTACCCGAAGCCGGACGGCAAGATTTCCTTCGACAAGCTCTCGTCGGTGTTCCTGTCCAATACCAATCATGAGGAGGACCAGCCGGTCCATCTCAAGGTCACGGACATGAACCTCCAGAAGACCTCCGAGCATGACGTGTTTGCAGGTCCGTCGAATCGCTATTGCCCGGCCGGCGTCTATGAGTGGATCGAGGAAGGTTCGGGTCCGCGCTTCCAGATCAACGCCCAGAACTGCGTCCACTGCAAAACCTGCGACGTGAAGGACCCCAACGGCAACATCACCTGGGTTCCCCCGGAGGGCGGCGGCGGTCCAAACTACGAGGCGATGTAGGCGGGGTCAGCAAGCCGCAATCCAGGTTACCAAGGCCCAAGGCGACCAATATTGCGTGACCTTGGCCCTGCGACGCACGTTCGCGTGAGAACCCGGCCGCGGCCGCGGTCCGTGGTCACGATAAGGCCATACTGGCGGCGTCTTGGGGCGCTCTTGACCGGTCACTTGGCCGATTTGGGGCGTGCGGAGGGGATCGTCCGGCCCGAATCCTTGCGGTGAAGCGCCAAAAGCGGCATTGTTCGCCCGACGGTTCCGGGTCCCCATGCCACCGGCCGCGTTCGCATGCGATACGGCCTTCTTCAGACCCAGGCACTACCAACTCAAGGCGAGCCCTGATGTTTTCAAATCGTTTCAACCGCTGGACTGTTGCCGCCATCGCCCTCATGGGCACAGCGATCGCGACGGTCCCCGGCAGGGTCCTGGCGCAGACGCCGGATCATCCGTCCGACACGGCGGCGCAGTTTCCGACCCGAAACGATCTGAAGGCGCTGACCACTTCCGGCAGCTATCTCGCCGCCCGCCACGCCAGCGTCGAGCGCGATGCGGCCTCCGCCGCCGCGTTCTATCGCTCGGCCCTGCGCACCGATCCCAAGAACAACGAGCTGCTCGACCGCGCCTTCATCTCCTCGGTTGCCGACGGTGACATCGACGAAGCCGTCAAGCTCGCCGAGCGCATCCTGACCATCGACAAGACCAACCGCGTTGCGCGCCTCGTCGTCGGCGTGCACGATCTCAAGTTCAAGAAGTACGCGACGGCGCAGACCAACATCAACCAGTCGATCCGCGGTCCGATCACCGATCTTGTCGCCACGCTGCTGTCGGGCTGGGCCGCCTATGGTGCGGGTGATGCCAAGGGCGGCGTCGCCACCATCGACAAGCTGGCCGGTCCGGAATGGTATCCGCTGTTCAAGGATCTCCACGCCGGCATGATCCTTGAGCTCGCCGGCAAGGAGAAGGACGCGGGCAACCGGTTCGAGCGTGCCTACAAGCTCGACGATTCCATGCTGCGCGTCACAGAGGCCTACGCGCGCTGGCTGTCGCGTAACAAGGACTCGGCCGCCGCGACCACCGTCTACCAGGCTTTCGACAAGAAGCTCGCCCGCCATCCGCTGATCGTGGAAGGGTTGCGCGACACCAAGGCCGGCAAGAAGATGCCGCCGCTGGTCGATAGCGCGCAAGCCGGCGCCGCCGAAGCGCTCTACGGCATCGGCGCCACACTGACCCGCCGCGGCGGCGAGGATCTGGCGCTGGTGTATCTCCAGCTCTCACTCTACCTCCAGCCCACCCATCCCCTGGCGCTGCTCTCGCTCGCCGATCTCTATGAATCGGTGAAGCGGCCGCAGATGGCGATCAAGGTCTACGAGCGCGTGCCGGCGTCCTCGCCGCTCAAGCGCAACGCCCAGATTCAGCTCGCCATCGATCTGGATTCCGCCGACCGCACCGACGAGGCGATCAAGATCCTCAAGGGCGTCACCACTGAGGATTCCAAGGATCTCGAAGCCATCATGGCGCTCGGCAACATCGAGCGCGGCCGCAAGAAGTTTGGCGAATGCGGCGCGACCTATTCGCAAGGCGTCGACGTGCTGCCGGCCGGCAACGACAAGGCCAACAGCGTCTGGTATTATTATCGCGGCATCTGCGAGGAGCGCTCCAAGCAGTGGGGCAAGGCCGAAGCCGACATGAAGAAGGCGCTCGAGCTGCAGCCCGACCAGCCCCACGTCCTCAACTATCTCGGCTATTCCTGGATCGACCAGGGCATCAATCTCGACGAAGGCATGAAGATGATCAAGCGGGCGGTCGAGCAGCGCCCGGATGACGGCTACATCGTCGACTCCCTTGGCTGGGCCTATTACCGCATCGGCAATTACGAGGACGCGGTGAAGAACCTCGAGCGCGCCATCGACCTCAAGCCCGAGGATCCCACCATCAACGATCACCTCGGCGACGCCTATTGGCGTGTCGGCCGCACGCTGGAAGCCAAGTTCCAGTGGGCGCACGCCCGCGATCTCAAGCCCGAAGCGGATGAGCTTCCGAAGATCGAGGCCAAGATTGCAAACGGAATGACCGACGACAATTCGAACTCCTCGGCTGCGCAGGCGGAGAAGGAGAAGAAGAAGGACGACGGCAAGGGCGGCTGAGCGAGTTGAAGTTGGGGGCGTGTCGTCTATGCCGGCGTTGATTGAAGAAGGGCGCGCGAAGGTCAATCTGAGCCTTCGCGTGGTCGGCCGTCGTGCCGACGGCTATCATGATCTCGAAAGCGTGGTCGCTTTTGCCGACTGCGCCGACCGGCTCACGCTGGAGCCCGGCGGCGAGCTGAAGCTCACCACGACGGGGCCGCTCGCGGCGGCCTGCGGCGATATGGCCGACAATCTCGTGTTCAAGGCGGCCAAGCTCCTGGCCGAAGCCGTCCCGAACCTGAAGCTGGGCGCCTTCGCGCTCGACAAGGTGCTCCCGGTCGCCGCCGGCATCGGCGGCGGCTCGGCCGACGCCGCGGCGGCGCTGCGGTTGCTGGCGCGTCTCAACGATCTGTCGCTCGACGACGCCCGCCTCCAGAAGGTTGCGCTTGCGACCGGTGCCGACGTGCCGGTGTGTCTGTTCTCGCGCGCCTGTGACATGACCGGTGTCGGCGAACAGCTGCTGCCGCTGGCGTTGCCGAGCATGCCCTGCGTGATGGTCAATCCGCGCGTGCCGGTCGCGACCAAGGATGTGTTTCAGGCGCTGGGCCTGCGCAACGGCGAACTCCTGGTCGGCGCCACGTCCGTCTTCGACGGTCCGGCCTGGCCGGGCGAGGGCGCCTCCATTGCTGATTGGGTCGACACGCTCGAGACCGTCGCCAACGATCTCGAAGCCCCCGCGATGCGCATCGAGCCTGTCATCGGCGACGTGCTGGAAGCCTTGCGTGGCTCCGCCGGCGTCAAGCTCGCCCGCATGTCCGGCTCGGGTGCGACGTGTTTTGCGATCTATGGCGCATTTGCCGAGGCGCATGCCGCCGCCGAGAAGATCCGCAGGGATCATTCGGGTTGGTGGGTGCACGCGGGGACGCTGAGCTAGGCCAGCCCGAGAAACCGCCGGATCTCGCCCAACACTTCTTGCGGCTTGTCATGTTGCAGCCAGTGTCCGGCGCCGGCGATGGTCTCGACACGCGCCTGCGGAAAGTAGCGCTCCAGGCCCGCGGCCCTCGCGCCAGCCAGAAAGCTTTCGCCGGCATTCAAGAGCAGCGTCGGACAGGTGATGCGCGACCACAGCGCGATGTGATCGTCCGGCCAGAGCCGGTGCGGCGCAGAGGCGCGCTGGTAGGGATCGAACTTCCAGCTATAGGTGCCGTCCTCGTTCTGCCGCGCGCCGTGGGTGGCGAGATGCAGCGCGAGGTCGCGGGACAGCCGCTTGTTGTGAAGCACCATCTGCGCCGCGGCGTCTTCGAGGGTCGAATAGCGGCGCGGTGCGCGGTCGTGCAGCTTGTCGAGCTGACCGACCCATTTGCCGATCCGCTCATGTACCGGCGGCTTTGGTGTATCCGGCAACATCGTCACGCCGTCGAGCACGACCAGCTTCGAGACCTGTTCGGGGAATGCCCCTGTAAAGATCAGGCTGACCATGCCGCCCATGGAATGGCCGATGAGAGTGACTTGAGGGGCCGCGACGGCACGGACGAGCTGGGCGAGATCGTACACATACTCCGTCAGCGCGTAGCTGCCGCCTTTGGTCCAGTCGGAATCGCCGTGCCCGCGCAGGTCGGGTGCGAGCACGTGAAAATGCGGCTGCAGCGACCGGGCGATGACGTCCCAGCTCCGGCAGTGATCGCGCCCGCCATGGACCAGGATGGCGACGGGCGCGCCATCGTTGCCCCAGTCGGCATAGTGCAGCCGCAGGCCGTGAGACTCGTAGATGCGGCTTTGCGGGGCGAGCATGGTGGCGCTATCCATTCACCGGCCGCCGCGCCAGCGCCAGCGACAGCCCGAGCCCTGCGATGAAGACGCCGGAACCCTGGGTGAGACGCCGCATCAGCTGCGGCCTTCCGATCAACTGCGTGCGTGTCGCGGAGGCCATCAGCACCACCACGATGTCGGCGAGCGTGTTCAGCGTCACCGAAATCGCACCCAGCATGATGAATTGCAGCGTCGGGTTCGATCCCGCCGGGTCGAGGAACTGCGGAATGAAGGCGAGGAAGAAGGCGGCGGTCTTCGGGTTCAGCGCCTCGACCAGCACGCCGTCGCGAAAGGCGCGCTTGTCGCCGACGGGCTCGCTGTCGAATGACAGCGCGCGGCCGGCGTTGCGAAAAGTCCTGATGCCGAGCCAGACCAGATAGAGCGCGCCGACAAATTTCACGGCGGCAAACAGCTCGGCGCTGGCAAGGATGATCGCAGAGATGCCGAGGCTGCCTGCGATCACATGAACCAGCCCGCCGAGCGCGGTGCCCGCGGTCGATGCAAAACCGCTGGCGCGCCCTTCCGACAGGGTCCGTGCCGCCACGTAGAAAATGCCGGGGCCGGGAACGGCGGCGATGAGACAAGCTGCGGCCAGGAACAGCCAGAAATTCGTGTTGATCATCCTGCTTTGGTAGCGATGCTTGCCGCGATTGCAAGGCCCGTCGTTTGCAAGGACCGTCGTTCAGCCCATCCGGCGGAAGATCACGCTGGCGTTCACTCCGCCGAAGCCGAACCCGTTCGAGATCGCGTGCTGCATCGGCATCGGGCGCGCCACACCGGCGACGATGTCGATGCCGTCCGCGCCCGGATCAGGGTTCTCGAGGTTGAGGGTCGGCGGCGCGATCTGGTCGCGCAGGGCGAGCACGGTGAAGATGGCCTCGAGCCCTCCGGCGGCGCCAAGCAGATGGCCGGTGGCCGATTTGGTCGCGCTCACGGCGATGCCGCGGTGACGACCGAACAGCGCGGCAATCGCGCCAAGCTCGCTCTCGTCGCCCGCCGGCGTTGACGTTGCATGCGCGTTCAGATGCTGCAAATCGGCAGGCGCAAGCTTGGCCTGCCGGAGCGCGATCTCCATGGCGCGCCGGGCGCCGTCGCCGTCAGGCGGACCCGATGTCATGTGATAGGCGTCGGCAGTCGTGCCGTATCCGACGATCTCCGCGATCGGCGTGGCGCCGCGCGCCAATGCATGCTCCAGCTCCTCGATCACCAGGATGCCGGCGCCTTCGCCCATGACAAAACCGTCGCGGTCGCGATCGAACGGGCGCGAGGCGCGCGCGTCATTGAACCCGCTCGATAGTGCGCGGGCCGCGGCAAAGCCGCCGAGGCTGACGATGTCGATGCAGGCTTCCGCACCGCCGCAGATCGCCACATCAGCCTCGCCCGCGCGGATCATGCGCGCGGCATCGCCGATCGCCTGAACGCCGGCGGCGCACGCCGTGACCGGTGTGCCCAGCGCTCCCTTGTAGCCGTATTTGATCGAGACGTGGCCGGCCGCGAGATTGGCGAGGAAGGAGGGGATCGTGAACGGCGACAGCCGGCGCGGGCCGCGCTGTTCGGTGATGCGCACCGCTTCCGCCATCGCCGGAAAGCCGCCGACGCCGGAGGCGATGATCGTCGCAGTCCTCTCCAAAGCCGCAGCGTACTGCGGCGTCCAGCCGGCCTGCGCAACCGCCTCTGCGGTGGCGAGCAGCGCGAACAGGATGAAGCGGTCCATCTTGCGCTGGTCTTTCGGCGCGGCGGCCTGCGCGGGATCGAAGCCGCCGTCCACGTCATCGGCCTTGTCGGGCACGAGGCCGGCAATGCGTGCGGGCAGCGCCTGCGACCATTCCGGCAGCGGGCGCAGCCCGCTTTGACCGGCCAGCAGCCGGCGCCAGGACAGCTCGACACCGCAGCCAAGCGGCGACACCGCGCCTATTCCCGTCACGACGATACGACGCATGTCAGTCTCCAGCCGGCGCGACGGCCGGGTTCATGGCTTTGAGCGAGGTCAGCCGTTTGCGCATGACACGGCTGGCGCGGGGACCGGCGATGATGACCGCATTGGTGAGCGTGATCGGCTGCATGCCGGCGGCATCGACCACGACCGGATTGAATGGACGACGATCGTGCCGGTTCGCGAGCAGGATCGCTTCGCCCTTCGGTGCGAGATGCTTGTTGCCCCAGGCGAGCAGGGTTGCGACCACGGGGAAGAAGTCCCGCGCCTTGTCCGTCAGCACATATTCATAGCGCGGCGGCCGTTCATTGTAGCGGCGGCGGACGAACATGCCGCTTTCGGTGAGATGGGCCAACCGTCGCGACAGGATGTTCGGCGCGATCCCGAGGCTTTGCGAAAAATCGTCGAACTTCGTTGCGCCTTGGAAGGCATCCCGCAGGATCAAAATGCTCCACCATTCGCCGACCGTCTCCACGGCGCGGCCGACGGGACATTCCTGGATGGAGGCGGATTTGGGCTGCATGGTTCGAAGGTAGGGATGTAACTTTCAAAATGCAAGTGACAAGGGGCAACTTCCCCGCACGGGAGGACGAGGTGCGGGACTGCAAAACTATCTCTGCGATCCGGATGCGAGTTGGCGAGCGACGCCTGCGCTCCTTGCTCCGTCATTGCGAGCGGAGCGAAGCAATCTAGAGTCCCCCTGCGAAAAGATTCTAGATTGCTTCGCTGCGTTCGCAGTGACGCTGTTGATGCAGTGGTGGCGCTACCTCAACGATGTCGTCCCGGCGAAGGCCGGGACCCATAGCCACGACTGTTGTTGTGGTGCACGATGGTTGCCACAGGCGCTAAGACAACGCTGACCGGGGTAATGGGTCCGGCCTTCGCCGGGACGACACTGAGGGTGTGGCTACCAGCCAGCGCTAAGGTTGCAAGTAGCTAATGCGACCGTGCCAGACAGAACGCCACGACCTGCTCCAGCGCGCTCTTCATCGGCGAGGACGGGAATAGCGCCAGCGCGTCCACCGCCATGGCGCCGTAGTGCTGGGCGCGGCTGCGCGTGTCTTCGAGCGCACGATGCTTGTTCATCAACCCGATGGCGTGGTCGAGGTCGGTGTCGCCGATCTCGCCGCGCTCGAGCGCGCGGATCCAGAAGGCGCGCTCGGTGTCGTTGCCGCGGCGGAAAGCGAGCACGACGGGCAGCGTGATCTTGCCCTCGCGGAAATCGTCGCCGGTGTTCTTGCCGAGCTTGGCGCTCTTGCCGCCATAGTCGAGCACGTCGTCGACGAGCTGGAAGGCGATGCCGAGATTCATACCGACCGAGCGGCAGGCGGTCTGCTCCGCCTTGGCGCGGTTGGCGATCACCGGTCCCACCTCGCAGGCAGCCGCGAACAGCTCGGCGGTCTTGCCGCGGATCACGGCGAGATATTCGTCCTCGGTGGTCGCGGTGTTCTTGGCGGCGGCAAGCTGCATCACCTCGCCCTCGGCGATGGTGGCGGCGGCCGCGGAGAGAATGTCGAGCGCGCGGAGCGAGCCGACCTCGACCATCATGCGGAAGGCCTGGCCGAGTAGGAAGTCGCCGACCAGCACGCTCGCCTCATTACCCCAGAGCATCCGTGCCGACAGCTTGCCGCGGCGCATCTCGCTTTCGTCGACGACGTCGTCATGGAGCAGGGTGGCGGTATGCATGAACTCGACGCTGGCGGCGAGCTTGATATGGCCGTCGCCGGTGTAGCCGGCGAGGTTGGCCATGGCCAGCGTCAGCATCGGCCGCAGGCGCTTGCCCCCGGAGGAGATCAAATGGTTGGCGACCTCCGGGATCATGGTCACGTCCGAACCGGTCCGCGACAGGATCGTGGCGTTGACGCGCTCCATGTCACCGGCGACAAGGGCAACCAGCTCTTCGATCGACGCGCCGGGAGTTTCGAAAGGTACGATGACGGCCACGCCGGTCTCCAATATTTGCCCCGGAAGGGCTATTCTGATGGAAAGACAATAGAAACTGGACGGGGATGCGGCAAGGGCCGTGGAACCATTGACATTTGGCGCTTAATCCCCGTCAGGCAGGAGGCCTGTGTTTTGCGAGAACTGGTTCGGACTAACGATATGGTGCTGGTGTCGGCGATTGGCGCGCTGCTCGACGGCGCCAACATCCATCATCTGGTGCTGGACCAGAACATGAGCATCATCGAGGGCTCGCTTGGCATTTTGCCGCGGCGGATCCTGGTCCATGAGGACGACGCCCTCGAAGCCCGGCAGCTTCTGACCGAGGCCGGCCTCAGCCACGAACTGCGCGGCGATGAGTGAAGCACTGGCAGACCTCACCGAGGACGCCTTTCTCGGCGGGCAATTGCGGCTGAAGCAGAAGCGGTCCGGCCATCGCGCGGGGCACGACGCCATTCTGCTCGCGGCGGCGACGGAGGCGAGGGCGGGCGACCGCGTCGTCGATCTCGGCGCCGGCATTGGCACGGCCGGGCTTGCGTTGGCGCGGCGCGTTGCCGGGATCAGGCTCGGCCTGGTCGAGATCGATCCCGAGCTGGCGGAGCTTGCGCGCGCCAATGCGGCAGCGAATGCGATTGCCGCCGAGACGATCGTGCTCGACGTCACCGCGGACGCGCAGGCCTTCGCGGCCAGCGGGCTCGCGCCGGACAGCGTCGACGTGGTGCTGATGAACCCGCCCTTCAACGATCCCGCTCGCCATCGCGGCTCGCCCGATCAGGCGCGCCAGATCGCGCATGTGGCGACGGATGAGACGCTGAATGCCTGGGTGCACGCGGCGCGGCGCATCCTCCGCTCGAATGGCGCGCTGACATTGATTTGGCGCGCAGATGGGATCGCGGAGGTTTTGGCGGGACTGTCTCGCGGCTTCGGCAGTCTCGCGATTCTGCCGGTTCACGCTGAAGCCGGGCGGCCCGCGATCCGCGTGCTGGTGCGCGCGGTCAAGGGCGGGAGGGCCCCGGCACGATTGTTGCCGGGCCTCGTGCTCAACGAGGAATCACGCGTGCCTAAAGAGGTGATGGATATTCTGGAGGGAAGGGCAGTTCTACCCCTGGTGGAACCGTGCTGAGCTATTGCGGAAGCGATTCCGACTGCTGCTCTTGCGGAGTCGTCAGGCGGATCGCCATGAACAGCGCACCGATCAGCAGCATCAGCAGATAGATTTTCATGGTGTTCTCCGCTGGCCCATTGCAGCCTCTCAACGGGGTTTCTGCAAAACACGTTCCGGGCCCTTCCAATGACAGTCGCGTGATAAGAAATAGTTAATCAGAGGTAACGGCATGGCCGAACAATTGAACGATCGTGAGAATTCCGGCCTAGCCGACAAGCTCATGCAATATCTGCCGGCGCGCTTCCGTCCCGGCACAGCCGTGGTACCGGTGGTGCGGCTGTCCGGAGTAATCGGCGCGGTGACGCCGCTGCGCCCGGGCATGACGCTCGCGACCGTTTCGCGAGTGCTGGAGCGGGCGTTTTCGACGCGCAACGCCAAGGCGGTGGCGCTGGTGATCAATTCGCCCGGCGGTTCGCCGGTGCAGTCGCGCCAGATCTACCTGCGCATCAAGCAGCTCGCGGCGGAGAAGAAGCTGCCGGTGCTGGTGTTCGTCGAGGACGTCGCGGCCTCCGGCGGCTACATGATCGCCTGCGCCGGCGACGAGATCATCTGCGATCCGTCCTCGATCCTCGGTTCGATCGGCGTGGTCGGCGGCAGCTTTGGTTTCCAGGAGGCGATCAAGCGGCTCGGCATCGAGCGGCGCCTCTACACCGCCGGCGCGCACAAGGCGATGCTCGACCCGTTTCTCCCTGAAAACCCCGACGACGTCGCCAAGCTGAAGGCGCTCCAGCGCGAGATCCACCAGATCTTCATCGCGCTGGTGAAGGAAAGCCGCGGCGCGCGGTTGAAGGGCTCCGACGACACCCTGTTCACGGGCGAATACTGGGCCGGCGAGAGTTCGATCGCGCTGGGGCTCGCCGACAGCATCGGCGATCTCCGCTCAACTCTTCGTGCCCGCTTTGGCGAGAAGGTTCTCACCCCCGTGATTGCCCAGCCGACCGGTCTGCTCTCCGGCCTTTTGGGTCGGAAATCGCCCGGCGCGGGGCAGCTTTCGGCCATGGAATCAATGGCCAGCCTGCCGGACGAGCTGATCTCCGCGGTCGAGACGCGGGCGATTTGGGCGAAATTCGGATTCTAGACGGAGCCCTGCCGCGCCATTTGGCCCCAAGGAGACTTGAAGCCGTGCCAATTGCGGCGCGGCCCGGTCTGCGCAAGAATGCGCGTGGGGGCTGAGCATTGTGAACAAGGAACGACCGATGCCGCCGTTCGTCGCATTCGCGGGCGTCCTGGGCGGGCTTGCCGTGGTCCGCTGGGCCTACAAGACCGCTGTCAGGATCAACCAGGAGCTGGAGGAGATGCGCCTCTCGCGCGTCGCCGAGGCCGCCCATAGGGGGGCCGTCCAGACGCTGAAACAGGATCCCGTGACCGGAGCCTATCGGCCGGGTTAGCTGCTGCGCTCGTCATGGCCGGGCTTGTCCCGGCCATCCACGCCTTGCCTGACGCACGAAAAACGCGGATGCCCGGGCATGACGGGATTGGCCCCCTTTGCCTTGATTCCCACCCCTGCCGTCGATACGGTCCCGCGCGATTCAACCCCCCGCGAGAGCCCGATCTGACGATGGACGCCTCCTTGCCCGCCCATATGCGCCCGGAACGCTCGTTCCAGGGCTTCATCCTCGCGCTCCAGCGGTTCTGGGCCGAGCAGGGCTGCGTGATCCTGCAGCCCTACGACATGGAAATGGGTGCGGGTACCTTCCATCCGGCGACCACGCTGCGCGCACTCGGGCCAAAGCCCTGGAATGCGGCCTATGTGCAGCCCTCGCGCCGGCCCAAGGACGGCCGCTACGGCGAGAATCCGAACCGGATGCAGCATTACTACCAGTTCCAGGTGATCATGAAGCCGTCGCCACCGAACCTTCAGGAGCTGTATCTGAAGTCGCTCGCCGCGATCGGCATCGATTCCGCCGTGCACGACATTCGCTTCGTCGAGGACGACTGGGAGAGCCCGACGCTGGGCGCCTGGGGCCTCGGCTGGGAGTGCTGGTGCGACGGCATGGAAGTCAGCCAGTTCACCTATTTCCAGCAGGTTGCGGGTGTCGAATGCGCGCCGGTCGCGGGCGAGCTCACCTACGGGCTCGAGCGCCTCGCGATGTATGTGCAGGGCGTCGATCGCGTCTACGACCTCAACTTCAACGGCCGCGACGGTGACGCCAAGGTCACCTATGGCGATGTCTTCCTCCAGGCCGAGCGGGAATATTCGAAGCACAATTTTGAGATCGCCGACACCGCGATGCTGTTCGAGCAGTTCAAGATGGCCGAAGCGGCTTGCAGGAAATATCTCGAGGCCGGCTGGAAAGATGGCAAGCGCGAGGCGCATTTGATGTCGCTGCCGGCCTATGACCAATGCATCAAGGCGAGCCATGTGTTCAACCTGCTCGACGCACGCGGCGTGATCTCGGTGACGGAGCGGCAGAGCTACATTCTTCGCGTGCGCGAATTGGCAAAGGCTTGCGGCGAGGCCTGGATACATACTGAAGCGGGCGGAGCGGCCTGATGCCCGATCTTTTGCTTGAACTGTTCTCCGAAGAGATCCCCGCGCGCATGCAGGCCAAGGCGGCCGACGATCTGCGCCGCATGGTCACCGACAAGCTCGTCGCCGAAGGTCTCGTCTACGAAGGCGCCAAGGCGTTCGCGACGCCGCGCCGCCTTGCGCTGACGGTGCACGGCATCCCGGCGCGCCAGCCTGACCTGAAGACCGAACGCCGCGGACCGAAGATCGGCGCGGCCGATGCGGCCGTGCAGGGTTTTCTGAAAGCGACCGGTTTGACGTCGCTGGACGAGGCCAAGATCCAGCGCGACCCGAAGGGCGACTTCTACATCGCGCTGATCGAGAAGCCCGGCCGCGACGCCATCGACGTGCTCGCGGAAATCCTCCCCGTCATCATCCGCACCTTCCCCTGGCCGAAATCGATGCGCTGGGGCGCGCGCTCCGGCAAGCCGGGCTCGCTGAGCTGGGTGCGTCCGTTGCACGCGATCACCGCGACGTTCGGGCCCGAGACCGAAGAGCCCGATATCGTGAAATTCTCGGTGGATGGCATCGAGACCGGCCAGACCACCTACGGCCACCGCTTCATGGCACCAGCTGCGATTTCCGTGCGCCGCTTCGAGGACTATGAAGCGAAGCTGAAGGCGGCCAAGGTCATCCTCGATCCGCAGGCGCGCAAGGACATCATCTTCGCCGACGCCAAGGAGCTGACCTTCGCCCAAGGGTTCGAACTGGTCGAGGACCAGGTGCTGCTCGATGAGGTCTCAGGCCTGGTCGAATGGCCGGTCGTCATGATGGGATCGTTCGAAGCGGAGTATCTGGCGATCCCGGACGAGGTGATCCGCGCCACCATCCGCAACAACCAGAAGTGCTTCGTCGTCAAAGATCCCAAGACGGGCAAGCTGACGAACAAGTTCGTCCTCACCGCCAACATCGAGGCGCCCGACGGCGGCAAGACCATCGTCGCCGGCAACGAGCGCGTGATCCGTCCGCGCCTGTCGGATGCGAAGTTCTTCTACGAGACGGATTTGAAGACGAAGCTGGAAGACCGGCTGCCGAAGTTCGAGCAGATCGTGTTTCATAAGAAGTTGGGGACGCAGGCAGAGCGTATTGAGCGGATCACGCGTCTCGCCGCTGAGATCGCGCCGCTCGTCGGTGCCGATGTCGCGAAAGCGAAGCGTGCTGCGCAACTCGCGAAGGCGGATTTGTTGACGGAAGTCGTCGGCGAATTCCCTGAAGTGCAAGGCCTGATGGGCAAGTACTACGCGCTGGCGCAGGGCGAGGATGCCTCCGTCGCTGTCGCCTGCGAGGACCACTACAAGCCGCAAGGCCCATCGGATCGCGTACCGACAGATCCAGTCAGTATTGCGGTGGCGCTGGCGGACAAGCTCGATACGCTAGTGGGCTTCTGGGCAATCGACGAGAAGCCGACGGGAAGCAAGGACCCGTATGCGCTGCGTCGTGCGGCGCTGGGCGTGATCAGGCTGATCACCGAGAACGGACTACGTCTGTCGCTCATGAAGATGGCGGCATCCGCACTCGCCGCCTTGTCCTTGAAGCCTGCCGATGCGCAGAAGCTTCCGAGCGACCTGCTCGCCTTCTTCGCAGATCGCCTGAAAGTTCAGCTCCGCGAGCAGGGCGCGCGGCACGATCTCGTCGACGCCGTGTTCGCGCTCGGTGGCCAGGATGACCTTCTGATGATCGTCCGCCGCGTCGAGGCGCTCGGCAAATTCCTCGAGTCCGAGGACGGCAAGAATTTGCTCGCCGGCATCAAGCGCGCCAGCAATATCCTCGGCATCGAGGAGAAGAAGGACAAGCGCACGTTCGACGGGGCGCCGGGTGCCGCGCTCTACGGTCTCGGCGAGGAGAAGGCGCTGGCCAAGGCGATCGGCGAGGTGACGGCGGAGGCAAGTGCTGCTGTCGCGAAGGAAGACTTCGCGGCCGCAATGAGTGCGATGGCCAAGCTACGTCCGCCGGTCGATGCATTCTTCGAAAAGGTTCGCGTCAACGACGAGGATGCGAAGGTGCGTGAGAATCGCCTGAAGCTGCTCAACGAGATCCGCAGCGCCACGCGTGCGGTGGCGGATTTCTCGAAGATCCAGGATTGAGCGCGGTTTGGGCGCAATGAACACCGTCATGCCCGGGCTTGTCCCGGGCATTCACGTCCTTCTTCTCGTGGAGACGCGTGGATGGCCGAGACAAGCCCGGCCTTGACGACGGAGTTGGTGGCCGCATTACCGTGCGCGAAGAGTGTCCACACAAAAAAGCCCCGCCCGGCGGGGGGAGGACCGGGCGGGGCCTGATGTCCGACTATACTGCTCGCGTCAGCCTGATTGATGTGACGCGCCGGACATCTAGTTGATCCCGTGAAAGTGCTAGTCCATCACCTCGACGATGCGTCGCGAGCGCGGCTCGACCAGCACGGTCTCGCCGTTCACGACGGTGTAGCGATAGGTGGTGGCGCCGAAACGCTGCGGCACGTCATAATAGGTGACGCCGCTTTCAGGTAACGTGGCACCGACCACCACGCGATCCGGGATCCGGAAAGCCGGTACGCGTTGTTCGACGACATAGTCGCGGAAAGCCGGCCGCTGCTCGACGGCAATGGTCGGGCCGCTGTCGACGACGACGGGCGCGCGTCCCACTGTGACGCCGCTTTGCGCCTGCGCCGCAAGGGGCGAGCCGATCGCGGCCGCGAGCGCTGCAAGAGCAAGAATCCTGTTCCGCATGGGCAACTCCTTCGAGAAGGTTTCGGGAAGCGCCAATGGCGCGACCGGTTGCCAATGCATGCGTCTTGGCGATGTTCCGGAAAACGCCCGCCGCATTCGCGGCATTTTCGGGCTGTTTTCGCGGATCTGGGAACTCGCGCGCGCCCGATGCGTCTCTACCCGCGGAACCCAGTCCGCTATGATCCCGCCGCGATTCGCCCCTACCCCACGGAAAGAAAATTCATGCACATCACCGTCGCCCATATCTCGCCGATCCTGTCGCTGCTTGCGGGTGTGCTCATCCTGATCATGCCGCGCCTCCTGAACCTGATCGTCGCGATTTTTCTCATTATAAATGGTGCGATCGGGCTCGGATTGTTGAAGTGGCTCCATCTCTAGGCCTTCATTCTACGGAACTCTTCGACTTGCGCGGACCTGCCCAAAGTGGTGTAAGGCCCGCAATTACCCATTCCTCTCGCAGGTTGTGTGCAAGCTATGGCCAAAGCCGCCTCGAAAACTCCAGCGAAAATGCCAGCGAAATCAAAGTCCTCCGCCAAGGCGAAAGCCGCGCCGGCGGCCCGCAAGGCACTTGCCAAGCGCGCCCCGAAGCCCGTGGCCAAAGCCGCTGTTAAGCCGCTGGCCAAGCCGGCTGTGAAGCCTGCCGCCAAGTCGGTTTCCAAGGCTGTTGCAAAGGCATCGACGAAACCGGTTGCGCCGAAGGTTGCCGTGAAGCCGGCACCGAGGAAGGCTGCTTCAAGCAAGGCCGCGCCTGTTGCGGCCAAGGCCGGCAAGTGGGTGTTCACGTTCGGCGACGGCAAGGCCGAGGGCAAAGCGGAGATGCGCGACCTGCTCGGCGGCAAGGGCGCCAACCTCGCCGAGATGGCCAATCTCGGCCTGCCGGTGCCTCCGGGCTTCACCATCCCGACCTCGGTCTGCACCTATTTCTACGCGCACGACAAATCCTACCCCAACGAACTGCGGTCGCAGGTTGAGAAGGCGCTCGATCATGTCGGCAAGTTGACCGGCAAGATCTTCGGCGATTCCAGGAACCCGCTGCTCGTCTCCGTGCGTTCCGGCGGCCGCGCCTCGATGCCGGGCATGATGGACACCGTGCTCAATCTCGGCCTCAACGACGAAACCGTCGAAGCGCTCTCGGAACTGTCGGGCGATCGCCGCTTCGCCTATGACAGCTATCGCCGCTTCATCACCATGTATTCGGACGTGGTGCTCGGCTTCGAGCATCATCATTTCGAGGAAATCCTCGACACCTTCAAGGACAGCCAGGGCTACACGCTCGACACGGATCTCACCGCCGACGACTGGGTCGATCTGGTCGGCAAGTACAAGGACGCGGTCGCTCGCGAAACCGGCAAGGATTTTCCGCAGGATCCGCACGACCAGCTCTGGGGCGCGATTGGCGCCGTGTTTTCATCCTGGATGAACGCCCGAGCGGTGACCTACCGCAGGCTGCACGACATTCCGGAATCCTGGGGCACCGCGGTCAACGTGCAGGCCATGGTGTTCGGCAACATGGGCGAGACCTCGGCGACCGGCGTTGCGTTCACGCGCAATCCCTCGACCGGCGAGAGTAAGCTCTACGGCGAGTTCCTGATCAACGCGCAAGGCGAGGACGTGGTCGCCGGCATCCGCACGCCGCAGGACATCACCGAGGAAGCGCGGAAGGACTCGGGCTCCGACAAGGCGTCGATGGAATCGGCGATGCCGGAGGCCTTCAAGGAGCTGACGCGGATCTACACGCTGCTCGAGAAGCACTACCGCGACATGCAGGACATGGAGTTCACGGTCGAGCAGGGCAAGCTTTGGATGCTGCAGACCCGCGGCGGCAAGCGCACCGCGAAAGCGGCGCTCCGCATCGCGGTCGAGCTCGCCAATGAAGGCCTGATCACCAAGAAGGAAGCGGTGACGCGGATCGACCCGGCCTCGCTCGATCAGCTGCTGCATCCGACCATCGACCCCAACGCCAAGCGCGACGTGATCGCGACCGGCCTGCCGGCCTCGCCGGGTGCGGCCTCCGGCGAGATCGTGTTCTCCTCGGACGAAGCGGCCAAGCTTCAGGCCGACGGACGCAAGGTGATTCTGGTCCGGATCGAGACCAGCCCCGAAGACATCCACGGCATGCACGCCGCCGAAGGCATCTTGACCACCCGCGGCGGCATGACCTCGCATGCTGCGGTGGTGGCGCGCGGCATGGGCAAGCCCTGCGTCTCCGGTTGCGGCACCATCCGGGTCGATTACGGCCGCGGTACCATGAGCATCGGCTCGCGCACCTTCAAGACCGGCGACGTCATCACCATCGACGGCTCGCTCGGCCAGGTGCTCGCCGGCCGCATGCCGATGATCGAGCCCGAGCTGTCCGGCGAGTTCGGCACGCTGATGAAATGGGCCGACCAGGTCCGCAAGATCGGCGTGCGCGTCAACGCGGACACGCCGGAGGACGCGCACACCGCGATCAAGTTCGGCGCGGAAGGCATCGGCCTCTGCCGTACCGAGCACATGTTCTTCGAGGAGACGCGCATCCGCACGGTGCGGGAGATGATCCTCTCCGAGGACGAGCAGTCGCGCCGCGCTGCGCTGGCAAAGTTGCTGCCGATGCAGCGCGCCGACTTCGTCGAGCTGTTCGAGATCATGAAGGGCCTGCCCGTCACGATCCGTTTGCTTGATCCGCCGCTGCACGAGTTCCTTCCGCACACCCATGCCGAGGTCGAGGAAGTGGCCCGCGCCATGAACACCGACCCGCGGCGCCTGGCCGACCGCGCGCGCGAGCTTTCGGAGTTCAATCCGATGCTCGGCTTCCGCGGCTGCCGTATCGCGATCGCCTATCCCGAGATCGCCGAAATGCAGGCGCGTGCGATCTTCGAAGCAGCGGTCGAGGCCGAGAAGCGCACCGGCAAGGCCGTCGGCCTCGAGGTGATGGTGCCGCTGATCGCCACCAAGATGGAGCTCGACCTCGTCAAGGCGCGCATCGATTCCACCGCGAAGGCGGTGATGCGCGACACCAACACCAAGCTGACCTATCAGGTCGGCACAATGATCGAGCTGCCGCGCGCCTGCCTGCTCGCGGCCGAGATCGCGGAGAGCGCCGAGTTCTTCTCGTTCGGCACCAACGACCTCACGCAAACGACGTACGGCATCAGCCGTGACGATGCCGCGAGCTTCCTCGGCACCTACGTGTCCAAGGGCATCCTGCCGATCGATCCCTTCGTCGCGCTCGACCAGGAAGGCGTCGGCGAGCTCGTCAAGATCGGCGTCGCACGCGGTCGTAAGACGCGCGCCTCGCTCAAGGTCGGCATCTGCGGCGAGCACGGCGGCGATCCCGCCTCCGTCGCCTTCTGCCATGCGATCGGCCTCGACTACGTCTCCTGCTCGCCCTACCGCGTCCCGATCGCCCGCCTCGCCGCCGCGCAAGCCGCGCTCGGCAAGGCGGTTGCGAGCCAGGCATAAGCGGAGCGGCGACTTGAAATATTGAGAGCGAAAGAGGCGGGGCAAAACCCCGCCTCTTTTCATTTTGAGGCTCGACTGCTTCCACATCGTCATTGCGAGCGCAGCGAAGCAACCAGCATCTTTCCGCGGCAGCAGTCTGGATTGCTTCGTCGCGAGAGCTCCTCGCATTGACGAGCTTGAGGCGCGTGTGTGTGAGCACATCGCAGTAGCGGGAACTCAGCGTGCGTCCCGTAATGAGACGTGCGCGCAAGAGTTCCTTCACCATTCGCGTTGACCAATTGTTTACCTCGCCGCGTGAGGGCGCATTTACCAAGGTGCATCATCACCCCGTGAAAACACCTGCGATTGCTTGCGTGTGCCGCATGCGCAACGCCGATTAACGCCCCGGCAACCTAAATTGGATACTCACGATAAAGATCGAATTGCACGGATGTACTGCGGCTCGATTTTTCTAGCGTAAGCGTAGCGTGAGCGTATCGATGTTTTTGTTGCGTACCCATCCGAAGGGCGCGCGGTTCGCGTCCTTCGGCATCGGTCTCTGCATCTTCGCATTGATGCCGAGAGAGACCGGCTATCAGGACATTGCCTCGCTGCTGGCGCGGCAACCCGGCGTCGCGGAGCGTTGGCAGAAGCAGGTGTTCTCTGCTGCGTCCTCCATACAGCTGGCCACTTACAGTTTTTACCGGCCGATCGGCACTTCGGCCCCGCAGAGCGCGATGGTTCGCCTCGCGAGCCTCGACGGCCGCGACGTCACCGGCGCGATCAGCCGCAATCCGGCGCTTCAGGCGCCGCCGCGCTACCAGGCCGCCGATTTTCCCAAGGTCGATCGCTCCATGAAGGGTGATCGCCTCGCAACGGTCACACCGACGCAGGCTCCCGAAGCGGGTGCGCCGACGGCAGCGCCGACGCAGGAAGATCCCGCGACGTCGAACAGCTCGGTGTTCGGCGCCAAAACCGTCGCGCTGCCACAGGCGATGTCGCCGGAGTCCGCGGCCGCGCTCGATCCCGAACTCGCGGAAGCGCTGCGCGCGCCGCCGCTGCCGCAATACACCAATGCACCACAAGCCAGTGATGCTGCGCGCTCGCTCGCGCTCCAGCCGCTCAAAGCGCTGAAGCAGGCCACCATACCGGCCGCACCGCCGCGCGATCCATTCCGCGTCAAGACCTCGAACCTGTTCTTCGGCAGCTCCTCGCTCGGTGGCAACGTCGAGAGCATCGAGAGCTGGCAGCCGGGTGCCGAGCCGCTGATCGTGATGCCCGACCCCGACATGAAGGTGACGGCCTCGCTGTCGCCGCCGTCGGAGGAAATTGCGAAGGATATCGAAAGCGGCGAGAGCGTCGCGCCGAAGGGTGAGGTCAACGTCGACAACCAGCGCGCCACATCGCCGGCGGAACGGCTCGCGCTCGACGACAAGTCGCGCGCGAAGTCCGAAAAATGCCTCGCGGAGGCCGTCTATTTCGAGTCCCGCGGCGAGGCCGTGCGCGGCCAGATGGCGGTTGCGCAGGTGGTGATGAACCGCGTGTTCTCGGGCAAATATCCGGACACCGTGTGCGGCGCCGTCTATCAAAACAAGCACCGCCATCTCGCTTGCCAGTTCACCTTCGCCTGCGACAACAATGCCGACGTGATCCGCGAGCCCGAGATGTGGGAGCGTGCGAAAAAAATCTCCAAGGCCATGCTCGACGGCCAGATCTGGCTACCCGAGGTCGGCAAGTCCACGCACTACCACGCCTATTGGGTTCGCCCGTCCTGGGTCGCCGAGATGAAGAAGATGTACAAGACCGGCGTCCACACCTTCTATCGCCCCCGCGCCTGGGGCGACGGCAGCGAGGAACCGAGCTGGGGGACGCCAGCGCAGACCGCCGCGCTCTCCGCCGAGCTCACCCAGGAAGCCAAGAGCTCCGCCGAGATGGGCGCGACCGAGCGAAGGTAGCTGTTCACAAGAATTCGTCATGCCCGGGCTTGTCCCGCCTGCGCGGCCGAAGCCGCTTCGGCGAAGCGAAGGCCCGGGCATCCACGTTCTTTGCACAGAGTTGCAAGGCGTGGATGGCCGCGACAAGCCCGGCCATGATGGAGAGGGAACCCCGCATCACGCCTCGATATCCAGTGCGCAGTCGAAATTCGGCGCCGAATGCGTCAGCGCACCGGCTGAGGCGTAGTCGACGCCGGTCGCCGCGATGGCTGCGATCGAGTCCAGGGTGACACCGCCGGATGCCTCCAATTCGAGGCGTCCCTCGTTGATCCCAACGGCTTCGCGCAACGTCGCAATGTCCATGTTGTCGAGCAGCACAGCGTCGGCAAGGCCGGTGTCGAGCACCTCGCGCAACTGCGGCAGCGTGTCGACCTCGATCTCGATCTTGACGAGGTGGCCGGCATGGGCGCGGGCGCGCTCCAGCACGGGGCGGATGCCGCCGGCGACCGCGATGTGGTTGTCCTTGATCAGGATCGCGTCGTCGAGCCCGAAGCGGTGATTGAAGCCGCCGCCGCAGCGTACCGCGTATTTCTCCAACGCGCGTAATCCCGGCGTGGTTTTTCGCGTGCAGCAGATCCGCATCCGGGTGCCCTCGGTGCGCGCAACATAGTCCGCCGTGAGCGTCGCAACGCCTGACAGGCGGCCGACGAAATTCAGCGCGGTCCGCTCCGCCGTGAGGATGGCGCGTGCCGGCCCCGAGATCGTCAGCACCTGCTGCCCGCGGGCGACGCGCGCGGCGTCGCGAACATGTGCGCGTATCTCGATGTCGGGCGAGAGTTTTTGCAACGTGGCGAGGGCCAGCGGCAAGCCGGCGATCACGCCGGACTGCCGTGCGACCAGGATCGCTTGCGCCTTCGCTGCCTCGGGGATCGTCGCAAGCGCGGTGATGTCGCCGGCGCGGCCGAGATCCTCATCGAGCGCGCGGAGCACGGCCTCGTCGATCGCGAGCGGGGAGAGAAAGGCGTCGGGATAGAGCAGAGAGGTTGAGGTGATCATGGCAGACTCCGTCAGGCGATCATGGGTTGCGCGGTGCGCGGTGTCGGGCGTTCGGTCAGGCCATCTGCGATCTCGCGCACTGCTGCGAGCGTCGTCATTGTGCGTTGCGCGAGTGCGGGAACGTCCGCGGAATGGTCGGAGCGGAAATGCGCGCCGCGGCTCTCGCACCGGTTCCAGGCCGACGCCGCCACGAGCAGGGCTGCCGTTGCCATGTTGCGCACCGCGATGCTCGTGGCCTCGCGTTCGAGCGTGGTGAAGCTGCGAACCGCGTCCGCAAGCCCGTCACCATCGCGGATCACGCCGACATGCGCGCTCATCAGCGTCCGCAGCCGCTTCACGGCCGCAGCATCCGGCGCGCCGCCCCGCGGCGTCGCCACGTCCGAAAGGTGGGCGGGCGAGGGAATCGCGCGGCCGGCGATGTCGTCGGCGATGCGCGCGGCGTAGACCACGGCCTCCAGCAGAGAATTCGAGGCGAGGCGATTGGCGCCATGCGCGCCGGTGGACGACACTTCGCCGCCGGCCCAGAGCCCTTCGATCGAGCTGCGTCCGCGATGGTCGACCGCGATGCCGCCCATGTGATAGTGCGCCGCCGGTGCGATCGGGATGACCTGCGTGGCGGGATCGATGCCGGCGGCGATGCAGCTTGCATGAACGGTCGGGAATCTGTCGGCAAAACGTGCGCCCAGCGCTTGCCGCGCATCGAGGAAGGCGCCGCGCCCGGCCGAGATCTCCGCGAACACGCCGCGGGCCACGATGTCGCGCGGTGCAAGCTCGGCGAGCGGTTGACGCGCCGCCATGAAACGCTCGCCACGGCCGTTGATTAGTGTCGCGCCTTCGCCGCGCAGCGCTTCCGTGGCGAGCGGCGCGGGATCGCGGCCGGCCATGATGGCGGTCGGGTGAAACTGCACGAACTCGGAATCCGCGATGACCGCGCCTGCGCGTGCAGCAATCGCAAGGCCGGATCCGCTAGCCTCGCGCGGATTGGTGGTGACGGCATAGAGATGGCCGATGCCACCCGTGGCCAGCACCACCGTCCGCGCGGCGAGCAGGACCGGCCGTGCGGCGAAATTGTCGGCTTCGCGCAACTGAAGGCCGGTGACGGCGCCGTCCTCGGTCAACAGCGCCTCGGCAACGAAACCTTCGATCAGTCGGATCGACGGCGTGCGCCGCACGGCATCGCTCAGCGCCGCGATGATGGCGGCGCCCGCGCCATCGCCACGCACATGCACGATGCGGCGCGCCGAATGTGCGGCTTCGCGCCCGACTGCGAGCCTGCCTTCGAGATCGCGGTCGAACGGCACGCCATAGGCAAGAAGGTCGTGAATCCGCGGTGCCGCCTCGCGCGCGATCCCGAGAGCGACAGCTTCGTCGACGATGCCGCCGCCAACTGCAACCGTGTCCGCGGCGTGCGCTTCCGGCGTATCGCCTTCAGCCATTGCCGCGGCGATGCCGCCTTGCGCCCATGCGGACGACGCGCCCTGTCCGAGCGGCGCGGCCGAGATCAATGTCACGGGCCGCGGCGCGAGCTTGAGCGCGCAGAACAATCCGGCAAGGCCGCCGCCGACGATGATGACGTCGTCGGAGCGGGGGAGCGTGTTGATGTTGTTTGTCATGGCTTTATCTCAATTCTTTAAATTGATCATCCGCTCGACCGAGCGCCTTGCGCGGTCCGCAAGTGCGGGATCGATCGTCACTTCCTCGCGAAGCGTCAGCAGGCTCTCCAGAATGTTGGCGAGCGTGATGCGCTTCATGTGCGGGCAGATATTGCAGGGACGCAGCATCTCGACATCGGGCAGCTCGGCGCGGACATTGTCGGCCATCGAGCATTCCGTGATCATCACCAGCCGCCGCGGCCGCCGCTCACGCACCCAGTTGATCATGTGCGCGGTCGAGCCCGTGAAATCGGCCTCGGCCAGCACGTCCGGCGGGCATTCGGGATGAGCGATGATCTGCACGGAGGGATCGGCCTCGCGGTAGCTGCGCAGCTCGGCGCCAGTGAAACGCTCGTGCACCTCGCAGGCGCCCTTCCAGGCAATGATCTTCACGTCGGTCTTCGAGGCCACGTAGGTGGCGAGATAGCGGTCGGGCAGGAAGATCACGCTGGGCGCGCCGAGGCTCTCGACCACCTGGACCGCGTTCGACGAGGTGCAGCAGATATCGACCTCGGCCTTCACCTCCGCGGAGGTGTTGACATAGGCAACGACAGGCACGCCGGGAAATTTGTCACGGAGCAGGCGGACGTCGGCGCCGGTGATGCTGGCAGCGAGCGAGCAGCCGGCGCGCGTGTCAGGAATCAGCACCGTCTTGTCCGGATTGAGCAGTTTCGACGTCTCCGCCATGAAGTGCACGCCGCACTGGACGATGATGCCGGCCTTCACCCTGGTGGCTTCGACCGCGAGCTGGAGCGAATCACCGCCGATGTCGGCGACGCAGTGGAAGATCTCCGGCGCCTGGTAATTGTGCGCGAGGATCACCGCGCCCCGGGCCTGCTTCAGCTCGTTGATCGCCTTGATCGTCGGGGCCATCAGCGGCCATTCGATTGGCGGGATGACGTGTTTCACGCGCTCGTAAAGCGGCGCGGTGGCTCGCTCGACCTCCGGCGTCCATTCCAGCGAAGGCATCGGCAGCGGAGGTCCGGTTCGCGCCTGCTCGGCCCGTGCCGGGGTGATGACGTGGCCCTGCGGCCGGTTCGCAAAGTCGTCGGGGCCGTAAATTCCAGTTAGCGGCATCGAAGCCTCCGTGCATGTCTATTTATACTCATCATGAGTATATATAGAGCCTGAGAAATCCGGCCGACGGGCCGGAATCCCATTCGATATGCTCGATATGAGCAAATAGTAGATAACACGTCGTGTTGGGAGCCGCCAGATCTCGCCGCACACATTTCCGTCAGGTCGGGCGCCTGGCGCGTCCGACGAGGCCGCGAGGAAATGCAATGCTCCCGCGCCAGCTCTTCGCGGAATGCAATCGTTTTTGACTTGGGGTTTTCATGCAGATGCATTAAACGAGCTCGCTCGCGGCTGCCATTTGCGAAACCGCGCCGACGCACGAGGAACAGCATGTCGACACAGATGGGTGAGCTCGGTTCGGTCTCCCGTTCCTCCTCCTGGCGCACGCCGGCGATCATTATTCTCTGCGGCTGCGCGATCGGGATGCTCGGCTTCGGCCCGCGCTCGGCGCTGGGCTTCTTCGTGCAGCCGATGAGTCATGAATATGCCTGGGGCCGCGACGTGTTCGGCCTCGCGATTGCCTTTCAGAATTTGCTGTGGGGACTGGGCCAACCCGTCGCCGGTGCGGTCGCCGATCGCTTCGGCCTGTTCCGGGTGATGTGCGTCGGCGCTCTGCTCTATGCCGGCGGCTTGCTCCTGATGCGCTATTCCTCGACGCCGCTGTCCCTCAACATCGGCGCTGGCGTCATGGTCGGCTTCGGTCTCGCCGGCTGCTCGTTCAATCTGGTGCTGTCAGCCTTTACCAAGCTCTTGCCGGCCGAGAAGCGCGGCCTTGCGCTCGGCGCCGGCACTGCGGCGGGATCGTTCGGGCAATTCCTGTTCGCGCCGATCGGTGTGGCCCTGATCGACAATTTCGGCTGGCAGCAGGCGCTCACCGTGTTCGGCTTCCTGATGCTGCTGATCATCCCGCTGGCGCTGGCGCTCTCGACGCCGCCGGTCGCAAGCACCGCAAACGCGCCGCCTGCGGACCAGCAGACCTTCGCCAAAGCGCTCGCGGAAGCCTTCGGCCATCGCTCCTACGTGCTGCTGGTGCTCGGCTTCTTCACCTGCGGCTTCCAGCTTGCCTTCATCACGGTGCATCTGCCGGCCTTTCTGGTCGACAGCGGCATCTCCACGCAAATCGGCGGCTGGGTGATCGCCGCGATCGGCCTGTTCAACATCATGGGATCGCTGAGCGTCGGCTATCTCCAGAACAGCCTGCCCAAGCGCTACATCCTCTCGACCATTTATTTAACGCGCGCGCTTGCGACGCTTGCCTTCATCTCGTTCCCGATCACGCCGTTCTCGGCGATTGCGTTCGGCGCGGTCTCCGGCCTGACCTGGCTGTCGACCGTCCCGCCGACCTCGGCGCTGGTCGCGATTATGTTCGGCACGCGCTGGTTCGCCACCCTCTATGGCTTCGCCTTCGTCAGCCATCAGGTCGGCGGCTTCCTCGGCGTCTGGCTCGGCGGCATCGTGTTCGAGCGGTTCGGTTCCTACACGCCGATCTGGTGGCTCTCGATCCTGTTCGGCGTGCTCTCGGCGCTGATCAATCTTCCGATCGTGGAGAAACCGGTCCAGCGGGCGGTTGCGCAGCCTGCCTGATCGGCTAAACATCCCCTGAAACAAGTCAGGGAGTTTTGCTGTGGCGACGTTCAAGGCGATCCGGATTGACAAGGCGGACAAGGGCACCACCGCGCAGCTCACGCAGTTCGACGAAGCCGAGCTGATGGAGGGCGACGTAACCGTCCGCGTGGAATGGTCGACCTTGAACTACAAGGACGGCCTTGCGCTCACCGGCAAGGCGCCGGTGGTGCGCCGCTTCCCGATGATTGCCGGCATCGATTTCGCCGGCACGGTCGAGCAGTCCTCGCATCCGCAATGGAAGGCGGGCGACAAGGTCGTCTGCACCGGCTGGGGCATGGGCGAGACGCATCTCGGGGCCTATGCCGAGAAGGCGCGGGTGAAAGGCGACTGGCTGGTCGCTCTTCCGCAGGGCCTGTCGGCGCGCGACGCCATGGCGATCGGCACCGCCGGCTTCACCGCGATGCTGTCCGTGCTTGCGCTGGAGAAGCACGGAGTATCGCCGAAGAGCGGTCCGGTCGTGGTGACGGGCGCGGCGGGCGGCGTCGGCTCGGTTGCGACCGCCGTGCTCTCAAAGCTCGGCTATCACGTCATCGCGTCCACCGGCCGTGCGTCCGAAGCGGACTATCTGAAAGAGATCGGCGCGACGGAGGTGATCGACCGCAACGAATTGTCGGCGGCCGCCAAGCCCATTGCGAGGGAGCGCTGGGCGGGTGGCGTCGACAGCGTCGGCTCGACCACGCTCGCAAACCTGCTGTCGATGACGAAGTACGGCGGCGCGATCGCGGCGTGCGGCTTGGCTGCCGGCATGGACCTGCCGTCTTCCGTCGCTCCCTTCATTTTGCGCGGGGTGTGCCTCTCTCGGCATCGATTCCGTGATGTGTCCGATCGAGCCGCGGAAAGCCGCCTGGCAGCGCCTGGCGTCCGATCTGGATCGGACAAAACTAGCTGAAATTACTCACGAAATTTCGCTTTCCGACGTTCCGGAGTGGGGCGCGAAAATCCTGGCCGGCCAGGTCCGCGGTCGCACCGTTGTCAAAATTGTCTAACGGCGTTCAGACTTTACCAACCATGCTGCTTCAATGTCGCCATGGTTAGTATGGTAAGCAGCGGGTAAAGAGATAAGGCATAGCCCGCTGCGGGGTTGGTTCGGAGTTGAGCATGCTTGCGCGTATTGTGTTGGGGGCGGTCACGGCGGTAGCGACGCTTGCGCCGGCCATTGCTGGAAGCATGAACGCCGATGAGGCGCGCCGCTTCGTCGCCGGGAAGGTGTTTGCTTTCACCTGCTTTGACGGCACCCGCGGCGCTGGCCGCATCATGGACGACCTCGGCGCCGCCGGCGCCGTGCAGTTCTCGGGTGCAGGTCCGGTGAAACATCTCCGCCTGCCCGGCAACACGCTTCAGATCCGCGGCCAGAACGTCTGCGCCTCCATCAAGGGCATTCCGTTCGAGCCCTGTTTCAACCTTGAAAAGACCGACGATCGCAGTTTCCGCGGCTCGGTATCGGGGATGGGCTTCGCCTATTGCGACTTCCATCATCAGGGCGGCAACCAGATGCTGATGGCGCGCGCCGTGGCGCGGCCGCGCTCGCTGCGCACTTCGGAACACACGGGTTCGGTCGGCACGCCCAACACCGAAGTCGCCGCGCGTGTCGAGACCCCGCGCGTCGAGAGTAGCCGGCTCGAGCCGGTGAAGCCGCAAGTCAAATCGGAGCCCGCCAGGGACGAGGCCCCGCTGGAGCTGCGCCGCTCCACCCAGTGAGTTGGTGCGCGGGACAGTCCGCGCACTTTGTCGTTGAGAGCTGCCATCAGACACGAAGCCGCCGCGCCGTAGTCATACGGACGGCGGCTTTCATGCGTTGGTAGCTGTTCGCGCCCCAGTTTGCGTACGGCCGGGGGCGCGGCCCGATAAAAGGGTTCAACGATGTCGCTGTACTTCTTCCGTATCAGCACGGGCCGCTATTCCGGTGCTGCCGACCAGCCATATGAGTTCGAGGACCGCGCCGCGGCCTGGACCGAGATGACCGAAGTCTGTGCCAATCTGCTCGGCGGCATCTCGCGCAGCCTGAAGCCGAACGCCGAATGGCGCATGGAGCTGCTCGACGAGAACAAGGAGCCGGTGTTCCGGATTAGCCTGATCGGCGAGGGCCAAAAGGCCCTTGGTCGCACTGGTTAGAAATCGGGCATCCTACCGCCGCGTGTGGTTAACCTGTTAAGCGCGCAGACCGTGCCGTTTTTCAAGGGATTTTCCGGTAAGTCCGGTATTTGTCCGGGGGCGATCGTTAACCGGATCACCACACCTGAAGCTCAGTTTTTAGGCAAGGGCGATCAACGCCGAGGGCGGCCGACAATGACTTGGCCGCGCAACCCGGGAAACGCCCTCATGTCGAGACTCATCCAGAATCTGCAAATCGGTACCAAGCTCGCGCTCGCTTCGGCGTTCGGCGTTATTCTCGTCGGCGCCATGATCGCGAGCCAGGTTATGGGCAACAACACCGTGCGTCATTCCAACCAGGCAGCGATTGCGCAGCAGGAATTGGTGCGCGAGGCCACCGAAGCCAAGCTTGGGATACGCGGCTTGCAACTCGCCGTACGGGACATGCGTCTCGCCAACAATCAGGGTGACTTGCAAAAGGCGAGCGAGCTTCTGCTGGAGCGGTCGAAGCACTGAACGGCGTTGTCGATGCCATGCTCAGGTTGTCGCACGCCCCGGAAAACCGCGCGCGGATGGAGAAGCTCAAGTCTACGTCGGCCGATTACCTGAAGGGCGCGCAGCAGAACGCCTCTGTTCGCAGCGAGGCCATTGCGGTTGCGGCCACGGACCCCGTCCGCGCCGCCAAGATTTCCGAGGAAGGCGCGCGCCAGATCCGCGAGGTGACGCTGCCGCTTGCCACACAGCTGGACAATTTGACCAGCGAGATTGCCGATTTCGCCAAGCACAAGAGCGATGAAGAAATCGCTGCCGCGAGCCAGGAGATGGCCGCGAGCGAGCGTCTCGGCATGGTGGTCGGTGCGTGCGCCGTGCTCGTCCTCATCGGTTCGTGGTTGATGTCCTTCCTGACCATCGCGCGGCCGATCCGCGCGCTCACGGTTGCCATGGACAAGCTCGCTGGTGGTGACTTCTCTGTTGTCCTGCCGGGTCTCGGCCGCAAGGACGAGGTCGGCGGCGTTGCCGGTGCCGTCGAGAAATTCAAGATCGTGTCGGAGCAGAAGGCGCGCGAAGAAGCGGAAGCCAAGATGCGACAGGACCAGGTGGCGGCCGAGCAGCGCAAGGCCGATATGCGCAGGCTTGCCGACAGTTTCGAAGGCGCCGTCGGCGAGATCGTCGATACGGTGTCGTCGGCCGCGACAGAGCTCGAGGCTTCGGCCTCGACGTTGACCTCGACGGCGGAGCGGGCACAGGAGTTGACGATAGTGGTGGCCGCAGCCTCGGAGGAAGCCTCGACCAACGTGCAGTCGGTCGCGTCGGCCACGGAGGAGCTGTCGTCCTCGATCACCGAGATCAGCCGCCAGGTGCAGGAATCGGCGCGGGTCGCGAGCGAGGCGGTTACCCAGGCCCGAACCACGACCGACCGTGTCGGCGAATTGTCCAAGGCGGCGGCGCGCATTGGAGACGTGGTCGAGCTGATCAACACGATCGCCGGCCAGACCAATCTACTGGCACTCAATGCCACGATCGAGGCGGCACGCGCCGGCGAGGCCGGTCGCGGCTTTGCCGTGGTGGCTTCCGAAGTGAAGGCGCTCGCCGAGCAGACCGCGAAGGCGACCGGCGAAATCGGCCAGCAGATTTCGGGCATCCAGGCGGCGACGCAGGACTCGGTCGCCGCCATCAGCGCCATCAGCAACACCATTGAAAAGCTGTCCGAGATATCGTCCACGATCGCTGCGGCCGTCGAGGAGCAGGGCGCGGCGACGCAGGAGATCTCGCGCAACGTGCAGCAGGCGGCCGAAGGCACCCATCAGGTCTCGTCCAACATCACCGACGTGCAGCGCGGTGCAGGCGAAACCGGCTCGGCATCGTCGCAGGTGCTGGCAGCCGCGCAGTCGCTGTCCGGCGACAGCAACCGCCTCAAGCTTGAGGTCGGCAAATTCCTCGATTCCGTGCGGGCTGCCTAAGAACCTCGTTCCAGACAGTTAGAGAGACGCCCTGCCTCTCTCAGGCGGGGCGTTTTTGCATCTGATCGTCGCCGCGAACGTCTCGCGCATGCCTTCGGCGAACATCGGCTGCAAAAGCAAATGGCGGCGACCTCCAGCTGAAATTTACAACTTGCTCGCGAAATTATCTCTTCCATTTCAATTATTTGGGCTGAAATCTCGGTATTTCTCCGGGCCCTCCCGTTAACCAGAATGCGAAACTCGAGGAGTAGATTCTCCGGCAAGGGCGATCAACGTCCATGCAGCCGGCAAGGACTTGGCTGCGTGTTTCCTTTGGGGGAAACTTAGCATGTTGAGCCCTGCTCATCATCAGCAGGTCCGAACTCAGGCCGCCAGCGCGTGGAGTCGGCTTGGAAATGTTCGGATCGGCACGATCTTGCCGATCATCATCTCTGCCCTGGTCTTGCTGGGGTTGGCCTCGGCTGGATTCATCGCCTATGAGGCCATCCTCAAGAGGCGAGAGTCCGAGGCATTCCTGAAGGTCAATGCAGTTGCCCATCTGCTGCTGCGCAGCGCAGGACATTGGGCGATTGAACGCGGGCTGACCAACGCCGTGCTGAAGTCTCCTGATGTCGTCAGCCCCGAGCGCCGTGCCGAAATCGCCAAGGCGCGCGCGACGGCCGACGAGGCCTTTCTCCAAGCCGCCCTCAATATCAGCGCGATTCCCGAAATGACGGCGGGGCAAAGACAGATTGCGGACGCCGCGGCGAAATTTGAGGCGCTGCGTCTCTTGCGTGAGAAGGCCGATGCGGGAATGTCGCGCCCGCGCGTCGAACGCGAGCCTGACCTCGTAGATGGCTTCGCGCCGACAATTACGGAGGTGATCGACGTCGCGAGCAACCGCTTGCGGCTGACGCTCGAAACGCTCACCAGCCCGCCCGTGGCAAGGCTGGCTCAGCTCATCGGCTTGCGACATCTGACAGCTCAGATGGCCGAGAATGCCGGAAGGGAGCGGGCCCTGCTGGCTGGGGTCGTCGGTGCGCGCGCGAAGCTCGGGATGGAGGGCTATGAGCGCCTTTCGGCGCTGCGAGCCAAGGTCGAACTCGCATGGGACACGGTTTTGCCGGTGCGGCTGCGCTCCGACCTCGCCGTGCAGATCGGCGAGGCGATGACGGAGGTCGAGAAGTCCTATTTTGGAGCCTACGGCGAAACGCGGGCAATTGTGCTCGCCGGTGGCGAAGGCGGGGACTACAAGATCACCGGACCCGAATACTTCACGCGGGCTACTGCCGGCATCAATGCGGTGCTGAAGCTCGGTGAAGCCATTGGCGCGGCCGCTGACCGCGAAGCCACGATGCAGGCAGAAGGCAGCACTCGTAATTTCGCTTTCACGGCCGTGTTGCTCTGCGCCTCGGTGATGCTCGCTGGCCTCAGTTTCTGGATCACCTTTGGCCGGATCCTCAAGCCGCTATCAGCCATTTCGGTTGCGATGGGTGGGCTCGCCAATGGCGACTTCACGACAGTCGTGCCAGGCACCCGCCGAGGTGACGAGGTCGGCGAGATGGCGCGGACCGTCGAAGTCTTCAAGCAAAACGGCCTCGAAGTCGAACGCATGCGCGGCGATCACGCTGCGGCCGAGCGGCGGGCAGACGAGCAGCGCAAGGCGGATATGCGGAAGCTGGCCGACGGCTTCGAAGCCGCCATCGGGGAGATTGTCGATACCGTGTCCTCGGCAGCGACCGAACTCGAAGCCTCGGCGTCGACGCTCACATCGACCGCGGAGCGCGGGCAACAGCTCACGACCATGGTTGCTGCGGCCTCCGAGGAGGCGTCGACCAACGTGCAGGCGGTGGCGTCGGCGACCGAGGAGCTATCGTCCTCTATCACCGAGATCAGCAGGCAGGTGCAGGAATCGGCCCGCGTGGCCAACGAAGCTGTCGGCCAGGCGCGTGTCACCACCGAGCGTGTCAGCGAATTGTCCAGGGCGGCGACGCGGATCGGCGACGTGGTCGAGCTGATCAACACCATCGCGGGTCAGACCAATCTCCTGGCGCTCAACGCGACCATCGAGGCCGCGCGCGCCGGCGAAGCCGGTCGTGGCTTTGCCGTGGTGGCTTCCGAAGTGAAGGCGCTGGCGGAGCAGACCGCGAAGGCGACCGGCGAAATCGGCCAGCAGATTTCCGGCATTCAGGCGGCGACGCAGGACTCGGTCGCCGCCATCAGCGCCATCAGCAACACCATTGAAAAGCTGTCCGAGATATCGTCCACGATCGCTGCGGCCGTCGAGGAGCAGGGCGCGGCGACGCAGGAGATCTCGCGCAACGTGCAGCAGGCGGCCGAAGGCACTCATCAGGTCTCGTCCAACATCACCGACGTGCAGCGCGGTGCAGGCGAAACCGGCTCGGCATCGTCGCAGGTGCTGGCAGCCGCGCAGTCGCTGTCCGGCGACAGCAACCGCCTCAAGCTCGAGGTCGGCAAGTTCCTCGACACCGTGCGCGCCGCCTGACGGGCGCATATCATGAGAGAACTGCAACCGCCGCGCGTAGAAGCGCGGCGTTTGCGCGCGTGCATATTGCGGAGCCGCGACGAAGACCGCGCAGGGTTAACCTTCCGGAAAACCGATGCAGTCATGATGCCCGCAATATTCCGGGCGCTGAGTCGCCCTCCCGTATTGCGTATCGACGTATTGGAGCACACTCATGAGCGGCCTTTCCATCCGTCTCACCCACAAGGTCATGGCGATCGGACTTTTCGGTCTCGTCGGCCTCGTCGCTTTTGGCTCGATCTACCAGATCGGCAGCCTCTCCCAGGATGCCTCCCGTGCCGTCGCCAACCGCGCTCGCGCGATCGCTGACCTCGACAAGCAGCTCTCCATCGAGATGCTGGAGGCCCGCCGCAACGAGAAGAACTTTCAGCAGCGCCGCAACGAGAGCTACGCCAAGGCCCATGCCGAATTGATCGGGCCGATCAATCGCGATTTCGACGAGGTGGAGCGGCTGATGTCGGCCGGCGGCTTGGGCGCGCTGTCCGACCGGATGAAGCAGGCCCAGGACGGCTTCAAGCGATACGCGTCGGACTTCGGCGCATTGGTCGCCGCGGAGACCCGGCTCGGCCTAAACGAGACTCTGGGCCTCTCCGGCTCGCTCCGCGCCGCCGTGCACGACATCGAGGCCAAGCTCAAGGAGATCGACGATCCCAGGTCCACCAGCTGGATGCTGATGATGCGCCGGCACGAGAAGGACTTCATGCTGCGGCGCGACCCAAAATACATCGCCGAGATGAAGAAGGCCGCAGTCGAGTTCTCCAAGGCGATAGAGGTCGTCGCAATCCCTACGGTAGTGATGAACGACATCACAGCCAAGCTGCAGAAATACCAGTCCGAGTTCACGGCGTGGGTGGAGACGGCGCAGCAAACTGCGGCCCTCGACGCCAGCATGATGAAAACGTTCCGTGGGTTAGAACCGGGCATGATCGAGGTGCGCAATACAGTCGAAGACCTCTACAGGAAGGCCGACGTCGCGGAAGCTGCGACCCGCGATGCCGTGCGCATGTGGATGATGGTCGCCTTCGGCGTTACCGTCGTCGTGCTCGCCGCGGTCGGCTTCCTTCTGGGGCGTTCGATCTCGAAGTCGCTTGCCGGCATGGTCGGTGCGATGACGCGGCTTGCGCGCGGCGAGCTTTCGATTTCCGTCCCCGGCGTCGGGCGCAGGGACGAGATCGGCGAGATGGCCGGCGCCGTCGAGGTGTTCAGGACCAGCATGGCGGAGGCCGAGCGGCTGCGCATCGAGCAGATCGAGGCCGAGGCGCGCGGGCACCAGCAGCGCAAGGCCGACATGCACCGGCTCGCGGATAATTTCGAAGGCGCGGTTGGCGAGATCATCGATACTGTTTCGTCGGCTGCAACCGAGCTCGAAGCATCTTCGAACACGCTGACGCAGGCCGCCGAGCGCGGCAACGGGCTTGCCACCGTCGTGGCGGCCGCCTCCGAAGAGGCCTCCGCGAACGTGCAGTCGGTGTCTTCAGCGAGCGAGGAAATGACCTCCTCGATCTCCGAGATCAGCCGCCAGGTGCAGGAATCGGCGCGTGTCGCCGATGTCGCGGTCGAGCAGGCCCAGCGCACCAATGCGCGCGTCGCCGAGCTGACCAAGGCCGCCTCCCGCATCGGCGACGTGGTCGAGCTGATCAACACCATCGCCAGCCAGACCAATCTGCTGGCGCTGAATGCAACGATCGAGGCGGCGCGGGCGGGCGAAGCCGGCAAGGGCTTTGCCGTGGTCGCGACCGAAGTGAAGGCGCTCGCCGAGCAGACTGCGAAAGCGACCGGCGAGATCAGCCAGCACATCGGTGCGATCCAGACCGCGACGCAAGACTCGGTCGGTGCGATCAAGGAGATTGGCGACACCATCGCACGGATGTCGGAGATCTCGTCGACCATCGCCGCCGCGGTCGAGGAGCAGGGCGCCGCTACCCAGGAGATCTCCCGCAACATCCAGCACGCCGCGCACGGCACCTCGGAAGTCTCGGCAAATATCGGCGACGTTCAGCGCGGCGCAGGCGAAACCGGGGCCGCCTCGGCGCAGGTGCATTCGGCTGCGCAATCGCTGTCGCAGGAGAGCAACCGGCTGAAGAGCGAGGTCGCGCGCTTCCTTGAATCGGTACGGGCGGCGTGACAGCCGCTGCCGCGTTGGTCGCTTGTTGCGGCGCAAGCGGACCGGCTGCGCGTGGCAGCATGAGGTGGCTGCGAGCTGCAACAGATGGTTGCAAGAGAAATTGCGACTGTCGGAAGTGTCCCGTAATTTTACGTAGGTCCCTGTTAACGCCTACTTGCGACTATAGGTGCAATCTCACGGGATAAGAACCAGCCAGCATTGTTGAACTGACCTCCGTCTCGCCATCTTCGTGGCGATTTGCGGCGCAGGTGGTTTGCGTGAACATCGGGATTTGTCGTGATGTCGAAATTGTCCATCGTCTTCAAGCTTCTGGCCGTGCTGTCGATCCTCGTCCTTTCGCTCGCCGGTGTCGGCGTGACGGCGATCGGCACCATGCAGAACATCAATTCCCATACGGTCGAGATCGCGGAGAGCTGGCTGCCCAGCGTGCGCGCGCTCGGCTCGCTTCGCGCCGACATCAACGAGCTGCGCGTCGCGCTGCGTCTGCATCTGATGCAGGACAGCGTTGAGGGGAAGGACGCCGCCGAGAAGCGCCTCGCCTCGCTCCGGGCGCGTATCGACCAGACGCGCAAGGTCTACGAGCCGCTGATCACCTTCGCCGAAGAGCGCTCGCTCTATGGGCAATGGAGCACGGCGTGGGCCGAGTATCTGAACGGCGTGCAGGACGTGATGGCGCTGTCGCGCAAGAATGTCGGCCGCTTCCCGGCCGACGCCAACGAGCTACTGCAGACCAAGGTTGCGAAGATGGCCCAGGCCGCTGACCCCCTGCTTCAGAAGGGCATCGAGCTCAACAACCGCGGCGCCGAGCTTGAGACGAAGCAGGCCGCCGATAGCTACGCGATGATCTTCCGCGTGCTGGTCGGCATCATCGTGCTCTCGGTCGTGATCGCGATCGGCGCCGCCTATTATCTCGTGCGCGACGTTTCTCGTGGCATTGCCTCAATCATCCGCCCGATGCAGTCGCTCGGCGAGGGCGACCTTTCGGCCGAGGTGCCGCATCGCGGCGAGAAGACCGAGATCGGATCGATGGCGGATGCACTGCAGATCTTCAAGGAGGCGCTGATCGCCAAGAAGGCCGCCGACGAGGCCGCTGCGCGCGATGCCGAAGCCAAGATCGAACGCGGCCGCCGTGTCGACGCCATCACCCGCAAATTCGAAGCCATGATCGGCGAGGTGGTCGGGACCGTGTCCTCGGCCTCGACCGAGCTCGAGGCCTCCGCCTCGACGCTGACCAACACCGCGCAGCGCGGACAGGAACTCGCGACCGTCGTCGCGGCCGCCTCCGAGGAAGCCTCGACCAACGTCCAGGCGGTGGCATCCGCTTCGGAGGAGCTGTCGTCCTCCATCACCGAGATCAGCCGCCGAGTGCAGGACTCGGCGCGAATGGCCGCTGAGGCCGTCGAGCAGGCGACGCGGACCAACGACCGCGTCAATGCGCTGTCGCAGGCCGCCTCCCGCATCGGCGATGTCGTCGAGCTCATCAACACCATCGCGGGCCAGACCAATCTGCTGGCGCTGAATGCGACCATCGAGGCCGCACGTGCCGGCGAAGCGGGCCGCGGATTCGCGGTCGTCGCGTCCGAGGTCAAGGCATTGGCCGAGCAGACTGCGAAAGCAACGGGCGAGATCGGGGCGCAGGTCGCGGGCATCCAGGCGGCGACGCAGGAATCGGTCAGTGCCATCCAGGAGATCGGCGGCACCATCGAGCGGCTGTCCGAGGTGGCTGCAGCCATTGCCGCTGCCGTCGAGGAGCAGGGCGCCGCCACGCAGGAAATCTCGCGTAACGTGCAGCAGGCCTCGGTCGGCACGCAGGAGGTCTCGTCGAACATCACCAACGTGCAGCGCGGCGCGATCGAGACTGGCGAGGCTTCCACCGAGGTACTGTCGGCGGCGAAATCGCTGGCGACGGACAGCACCCGTCTCAAGGTCGAGGTCGCGCAATTCCTGGAATCGGTTCGCGCGGCCTGATCCTCAAATGCTCGTCTGCGGAGCCGGCGGCGGTGCGACCTGCCGCCGGAACAGGATGCGCTGGTAGAGCCAGCCGATCGCGACCAGCACGATGCCGAGGCACATGAACGACAGCGCGCGGTAGACGCCCGTCAGCGTCGACATGTCGATGACGAACGCCTTCAGGATCGTCAACGCGATCACGACGGCCGATGCCAGCCGCGCCCGCTCGGAATTGACGAGAATGCCGACGCCGAGCAGCACCACGCCGAAGCCGAGCCAGCCGATCGAATAGGTATATTGCTCGGCGCCCGTCGTCGCCCCGGCGGAGAGGATCGGGCCGTGATAGAAACGGCGGATCTCCAGCGTGACATAGGCAAGCGCAAACAGCAGCGCGCCGCCCGCAATCGTGTTGGCGTAGGCCTTGCCGCGTTCGCCAACCACGGCATAGGACAGCAGCAGCATCAACACCGCTGGCAGTGCGTAGCCGAGCAGCAGCAGGTTGAACACGGCGCCGCCAACGTCAGTGCGCCACAGCAGCGGGTTCTCCAGGATCAGGAGGCCGAACACACCGACGAGCCCGCCGATCACCGTGAGCACGACCGCGCCGACATTGTGCACGATGCTGCGGCTGCGCTGCCGCAGACGCTCCAGCCCGATCGCCATGGCGAGCGCGACGCAGGCCTGCAGCGCGCATTCGAGCAGCAACGGTGCCGACGTCACGTCGCCGCCGGTCGCAAAATGGCGGATCTCCATGAAGGCAAGCAGCGCGGTGAACAGGATCGCGGCGCTCTCGACCATGCGCAGCGGGGCGTCGTCGGCGCGTCGGCGCAGGAACAGGCTCGCCGCCCAGAACGATGCCGCCGGCAGTCCGTAGCCCCACAACAGCCAGTTGAAGATCGGCGTGGTTCCGACGGCGTCGCCGACGATGCGGGGGTCATAGCCGATCCGTGCGGTGACGAGGCCTGCGAAGATCGCGGCCAGCCAGCGCAGGAACGGGATCGGCCGCTGCATCGAGATCCAGGCGGTGCCGAGCGACATCAGCGCGAGTGCTATCGTGAGCCAGCCCTTCTCCAGCGCAAATGTCAGCGCCAGCGCCAGCGCACCGAGCGTGCCGGTCGCGAACAAGGCCGTGGAGATCATGGCGCCCGGCCGGGTCTCGCGGCGCGCCAGCGCCTCGGTGGCAGCGCCGAAGGCGGCGGCGAGCAGCACCGCGAGGATGGCGAACGGAATCGAGCGGTCGAGATGCGCGATGCGTGCGTAGAGCGCGACCAGGATCGCGATCGGCGTCGCGACAGCCGCGACCGACCACACCACTGGAATGATCGCCGAGTTCGAACGGCCCTGCGCGAGAAAGCCCGCGATGCCGAAGCCGGCGGCGAAGATCGCCGCCATCACCAGATGCAGCGTCACCGCGCTATCGGTCGCCGTCGGTGCTATGCCGGCGATGGGGCCGCCCGGCAGCACCAGCATGTCGGGATTGGCGCGCACCGCCCATTCGGCGAACACGACGAAGACGGTCGCGGCGGCTGCGCCGAGCGCGCCGGTGGCCGCCGGCGCGCGCCAAGCGACAAGCAGCGTCGCGCCGACCAGTAGCGCGAAGGCGATCAGCGCCAGGTCCACATGCGCGCTCGACAGCACGATCAGCATCGCGCCGAACAGATAGGCACCGAGCGAGCCCGACGAGACCGGTTCGATCTCGCCGTCCTCGATCGTCGGGCCGAACATGAAGCCGCAGACCACGAGAAGAGCGGCAAGAACGAAGCCTGCGATCACATGGAAAGCGTGCGGCGCGACCTGCAAGTCGCTGGTATCGAGCCCCGGGAAGATCCAGAGTACGGCGAAGGCGATGGTGGTGACTGCAAGCCAGCGCCACAACCGGATACGGGCGAGGCCGAAGCTCGCGGCGGTGACGATCGCGAGATAGATGTAGAGCGCCCAATAGTCCGGCTTGCCGCTGGAGACGAGGATCGGCGTCACGAACGCGCCGACCACGCCGAGGCCCGCGAGCGCGGGCCCGTGCAAGAGCGCCGCGGCCAGCGTGCCGAGCGCAACGAGGCCGAGCAGCACGAAGGCGGTCGCGGGGACGAGGAAGCCATAGAGCGCGTAAGCCGCGTAGATGGTCGCAAATGCCACCGCCGTACCGGCAGCGGTGAGGATCGCGGGAATGTTGGCGATCGGCAGCGCGGCGATATTGGAGATGCTCTCCTTGCGGCGTGACCATTCGCCGGCCCCGAGCAGCGCCAGCGCGAATACGCCGCCAAGGAACACGCGCACGCCGGGGCCGACGAGGCCGGCCTCGATCGAATAGCGCACCATGAAGAAGCCGCCGAGCGCGAGCGCAAGGCCGCCGATCCACACCACCCAGCGCGTGCCGAGCCGTTCCTCGAAGCCGGGCGCGGGTGCGGGCAGCGGCGGCGCGTCGGCCTCGGTGTTCGCTGCGAGCGGTGGCGGCGAAACATCCTCGGTGACGAGCGGGGGCGGCGCCTCGGCTCCCGGTTCGGCTTGGGGCACAAGTGGCGGCGGCGCTGCGGAAGTCGTCGCGGACGCTTCAGCCCACACATCTGCCGGGATCCGCGGCGGCTGCACGGGCCGTTGCGCGTGGAACGTCTCTTCGAGCGAGCTTAGCCGTCGTCGCAGCTCAGACGCTTGGCTGGAGGCCTTAATCGCGATGATGAAAGCGATGACCGCAATGATCAGCGCGAAGACGTCAAACGGGCCGTCAGACATAAAGCCTCCAGGCAATCGGCGGGCAGGGGCCGATCACACATATATCGGGTTAGCGCCGGGAGCGTACGCGCAAGCCCGGCGCGGGCCGCTCCTGGAGCACGTCGCGACGGAAGCGGTAGAGCGCCGCCGGACGTCCGCCCGTCTGTGTCGACATCACCCCGGTCGGTTCGACCAGGGCTTCCATTTCGACCAGGCGGCGGAAATTTTGTTTGTGCAGGTGTCGGCCGGAGATCGCCTCCACCGTATACTGCAATTCGGTGAGTGTGAACTCGGCGGGCAAAAGTTCAAAGACCACAGGACGATACTTCAGTTTGGCACGCAGTCGCGCGATCGCTGTCGCAAGAATCCGGCGGTGGTCGAAGCGCATGGATGTGCCGAGCGCGGACAGGGCCTTGCGCGCTAATGCCGCAGGGCGGCCGTCGCGCCGTGCTTCCTCGACCAGCCCGGCCTCATACAGGAGCTCGTAGCGGTCGAGCACGCGCTCCTCGTCCCAGGACGCGCCGTCCAGACCGAAATAGAACCGCACCCGATCCTTGCGCGGCAATGCGCGCGTCGTCTCCGGCGTCTCCTCTTCGGCCCACTCGGTCAATGCCGGGATGATATCGTCCGCGATGATCGCGGGCGGGCCCTCTCGCCGGTCCTCCCAAGGCAGGAAGCGATACCATGGCGCGAAGCTCGCACTCGTGGCTGCCAGTTCGCCGCCGATGGCGCGCGTCAGTGCGAGATAGCCGATCGACACCATGTGCGCGCCGGTGTCGCCGGCCTCGGCATGCCGGCCGCGATCGCCAAACGTGTAGAGCTGTTCGACATAGCCGAGCCGCAGCCCCGTCTGTTCCTCGACCCAGGCCCGCAGGCCGATCTCGAAAGTGCGATGGCTCGGCGCATCGAACGGGCCGAACGGCAGGCCCGCCAGTCCGTCACTGTCGCGCGCGGTGAGGATCAGCGGCTCGTGATCCTCGATCGCGACGATCGCGGCAGTCAGGCCGATCTCGATCGGCGTCAGCAGCTTTTCGCTCATGCGATGGCGATCGCAACTGTCATTCGAGCTCGATCACGAAGGGGCGGCCCTCGACCATCATCGCGCCCGGGCCCATCTCGTCGAGTGCGCGCAGCATGCGGCCGTTGCGGCCCAGCGCACGGTCGGCAAGGCCGACGATGCGGCGGTTCGGCGAGGCGATCGGGGAAGCTGCCCGGATCTTCTTCGCGATCTCGGTCTCGTCGCGATCCGGATTGAGTGCGCACACGGCGGCAAAGGCGCTCGCGGTGGAGCGGCTGATGCCAGCATAGCAATGCACCACCAGCGGCGCGTCGCGGTCCCAGCCGCGCACGAAGTTCAGCACCTGCTCGATATGCGTTTCCGATGGCGCGACGAAGCCGTCCATCTCCTCGGTGATGTCGTCCATCGATACCTTGAGATGGTTGGCCGGCAGCACCGACACCGGCCGGGCCACCTGCTCGACATTGGCCATCACGGTCAGCACGTGGCTGGCCTTGGTGAGGCGGACGGTTTCGGGAAGGGCGGCGAGAGAACAGACATGGATCATGGCGGACCTTTTTCCGCGGATTATAGCGAGCGTTGGCGGGGTGGGCAAAGCGAAGCGTACCCACCACTTTCGTCTCATTGCGCAAAATCAGTGGGGGCGGCGCAAGGGCCCTATTGCCCGCCCTGCAGGACCTACGCAAATACGGCGCCAAACCGCTCCAGAAACTGCTTCTCGGCCCGGGCAGCCGTCCAGGGGGTGAGATAGTCGCGCCGGACGCTGTCGGACAGGCCGGGGTCCTTGCCGAACAGGCGCTTGGCCTCGCTTTCACTGAATCCGGCAAGCGCGGTCGCCTCCAGATAGGCCGCGCCATGATCCGCTGCCTTGATCGCCAGCGTGATATCGTCCGGCAGCACCGGCGGCAGGCCAAAGCGGATGTGGATGGCGCCGAGAAGGCGTTTCTCGACCGCTTTGTAATGACCGTCGAGCACGGCCTTGAACGGTGAAATCATGTCGCCGATCACATATTCGGGCGCGTCATGCAGCAGCGCGGCAAGCCGCATGCGCTGATCCACGCGGGGGTTCTCGTGCCGCATCACGGTTTCGACCAGCAGCGTATGCTGCGCGACCGAGAAGATGTGTGCGCCGATGGTTTGGCCATTCCAGCGGGCGACACGCGCCAGCCCATGCGCGACGTCGGCAATCTCGATGTCGAGTGGCGAGGGATCGAGCAAATCGAGCCGCCGGCCCGACAGCATGCGCTGCCAGGCACGAGACGCCACATCGCGTGACGATTTCCTGGCCGTCATTTGGCTTTGAGGCGCGGCTTGCGCTGCGACTTGCCGCAGCTCGCGTGACAATGGCAGTCGACGAGATGATCGTTGACCATGCCGGTCGCCTCCATGAAGGCATAGACGATGGTCGGGCCGACGAACTTGAAGCCGCGCGAGGACAGCTCCTTGGAGATCTGCATGGAGAGCGGCGTCGAGGCCGGCACGCTCGCGGTGGTCTTGAAATGATTGACCTTGGGCTTTCCGTCCATGAAGTCCCACAGGAATCTCGAGAAGCCGGGGCCCTTCTCCATGATGTCGAGATAGGATTTCGCGCTCGATATCGCGCCGTCGATCTTGGCCTTGTTGCGCACGATGCCGGCATCGTTCATCAGCGCGTGAACTTTCTTCTCGTTGTAGCGTGCGATCTTTTCCGGCTGGAAATCGTCGAAGGCTTTGCGGAAATTGTCGCGCTTGCGCAGGATCGTGATCCAGGACAGGCCGGCCTGGAAACCGTCGAGGATCAGCTTCTCATAGAGCGCGCGGTCGTCGTATTCCGGCACGCCCCATTCGGTGTCGTGATAGGCGACGTAGAGCGGATCTTCGCCGGGCCAGGGGCAACGCGTCTTTCCGTCGGGATGCAGGCGGGGAGCACGGCTCATGCGATGGGTTGCTTCGTTGGAATGCGCACGACGTCTGGTTCCGCAAGCCTCACAGCGAGGCCACCGGCAGTCAGCGCCTGTCCTGCATCGAGCGCATCAGCGACGCGGTCGATGCGCACCAGCGCGATACCCTTGCCCTGCGCCGACGAGCCCATCGTGCCGACCGGCTTGTCGCCGGCGAGAACGCTGACGCCGGGCTCGGGCGAGGAGTCCTCGAGCAGCACCTTGACGCTACGGGTGCGCGCGGTGCCGCGATGCTGCATGCGCGAGACGACCTCCTGGCCGACATAGCAGCCCTTGTCGAAATCGACGCCGGAAAGGCGGTCCATGTTGGTCTCGTGCGGGAACGCATCGCTGTACGTGAAATCGAGCCCGCCGCGCGGCACGCCGAGCGCGATGCGGTGGGCCTCGTAGGCGGCGGCGTCGACCATCTCGGCGCCGATCAGATCGGACAGCTTCTGTTTGAGATCTTCGGGAATCAGGATGCGGGTGCCGAGGTCCTCATTGCGCGGATCGGTGAAGGCGAGGTCGGGCTGGGCCGCGGGCTTGCCGCCCCAGGCCGCGAGCACGCCGAGATCCTCAGACAGCTTTTCCACCGTGACCTTGGCGCGCAGCTTGTAGAATTTCAGCTTGGTGGCGAGGCCGTCGGCAAGCGGCTTCGGGCAATCGATCAGGAACCCGCCGCCATGGCCGGCAGGTGCTTCCGTGATCAGGAAATCCACAATGATCTTGCCCTGCGGCGTCAGCAGCGCGCCGAATCGGCCCAGGCCCGGTTTCAGCTTGTCGACATCGGTCGTGACGAGGCCATTGAGGAAGTTGCGCGCATCCTCGCCCGCGACCTTGATCACGCCCCGGTCCGGAAGAAACGCTGATTTCATACGAAAATCTCTTGCGACATGTTGCTCTGGAACGTAAGCCCGCAAGGCAAAAACGACAAGACCTCAAGCCCTGCGCTTGGGGACGAGAGAGGCCTTCAGCCATGACCCAGCGTTTCGACGGGATCCTCAAGGGCGGCACTGTCGTCAACCAGGACGGCGAGGGAGCCCGCGATATCGGCGTCGTCAACGGTCGCATTGCCGAGATCGGCGCGCTGTCGCAGGCTTCCGCCGCCGAGGTGATCGACTGCAAGGGCCTGCACATCCTGCCCGGCGTGATGGACACCCAGGTGCATTTCCGCGAGCCCGGGCTGGAGCAGAAGGAAGACCTCGAGACCGGCTCGCGCAGCGCCGTGATGGGCGGCGTCACCGCCGTGTTCGAGATGCCGAACACCTCGCCATTGACCGTGACCGAGGCCACCTTCACCGACAAGGTGAAGCGCGCCCATCACCGCATGCATTGCGACTTCGCCTTCTTCATCGGCGGCACCCGCGAGAATGTGCAGGATCTGCCGGTGTTGGAGCGGGCGCCAGGTTGCGCCGGCGTCAAAGTGTTCATCGGCTCCTCGACCGGCGCGCTCTTGGTGGAGGACGACGAGAGCCTGCGCCGCATCTTCCAGGTGATCCGCCGCCGCGCCGCGTTCCACGCCGAGGACGAATACCGTCTTAATGAACGCAAGCCGCTGCGCATCGAGGGCGACACGCGTTCGCACCCGGTGTGGCGCGACGAGACCGCGGCGCTGATGGCGACGCAGCGGCTGGTCAAGCTCGCGCACGAGACCGGCAAGCGCATCCACGTGCTGCACATCTCGACCAAGGAAGAGATCGAATTTTTGCGCGACCACAAGGATGTCGCGTCCTGCGAGGCGACGCCGCATCATCTCACGCTGGTCGCGCCCGAATGCTACGAGCGGCTCGGCACGCTGGCGCAGATGAACCCGCCCGTGCGCGGCGCCGATCACCGCGCCGGGATCTGGCGCGGCATCGAGCAGGGCATCATCGACGTGCTCGGCTCGGACCACGCCCCGCATACGCTTGAAGAGAAACAGAAGACCTATCCGGCCTCGCCCTCCGGTATGACCGGTGTGCAGACGCTGGTGCCGCTCATGCTCGACCACGTCAATGCCGGCCGGCTGTCGTTGGCAAGGTTCGTCGATCTCACCAGCGCCGGCCCCGCGCGCCTCTACAATATGGCCTGCAAGGGCCGCATCGCCGCCGGCTATGACGCCGACTTCACTGTCGTCGATCTCAAGCGCAGCGAGACCATCACCAACAAATGGGTCGCGTCCAAGGCCGGCTGGACCCCCTATGACGGCGTCCGCGTCACCGGCTGGCCCGTCGGCACCTTCGTCCGCGGCCGCCGCGTGATGTGGCAGGGCGAGCTGGTGACGGCCTCGCAAGGTGAGCCGGTGCGGTTTCTGGAGACGTTGAAGCAGTAGGGATTGCAGGTAAGCGGCACAAACTTCCCACATACCCGGTGTCGTCCTGGCGAAAGCCAGGACCCATTATCCCGACTGCATTTTGTTGCGAAGATGAGTGGCTACACGTGTGCGCCACAATTTGATCTTGTGGTAATGGGTCCTGGCTTTCGCCAGGACGACGCTGAGGGAGGAATGAATGTCCCAACCAACACCCCTCATCACCACCGAGCAACTCGCAGCCCAGCTCGGCGATCCCAACCTGCGCCTCTACGACTGCACGACCTACAACGAGCCGGTGCCGCCGGGCAGCGACGTGCCCTATCGCGCGGTGCCCGGCGACAAGACGTTCGAGGCGGGCCACATCCCGGGCGCCGATTTTCTCGATCTGCAAGGCGAGTTCTCTGACTTCTCCGCGCAGCAATTCTTCATGATGCCTGATGTGGCCCAGTTGGAGGCCGCCTTCGGCCGCCACGGCCTCGATGCATCCAAGTCGGTCGTCCTCTACAGCATCGGCACCATGATGTGGTCGACGCGGTTCTGGTGGATGCTGCGCTCGCTCGGCGTCGACGCGCGGGTGCTCGATGGCGGCCTCGACAAATGGAAGGACGAGGGACGGCCGGTCGTAATAGGCGCCCCGAAGGGCTATCCGGCCACGATCTTCAAGGCCACACCGCGCGCGGATTTCTTCGTCGACAAGAATACAGTGAAGGCACGGCTCGGCGATCCCACGACTGTTATCGTCAACGCGCTCGGTCCACAATTTCATCGCGGCCTCGAGCCGAGTCGCTACGGGCGGCCCGGCCGCATTCCCGGCAGCGTCAACGTATCAGCGGCAACGCTCGTCAATGCCGACAAGACTCTGACCTCGCTCGCCGATGCCGAAGCCAAATTCGCCGCGGCAGGCGTCACCCGCGACAAGCATTTGATCTGCTATTGTGGCGGCGGCATCTCGGCGACGATCGACCTGCTGTTGCTGACGCAGCTCGGTTACGACAGGCTGACGCTGTACGATGCCTCGATGGGCGAGTGGGCGAGGGATCCGGCGCTCCCGATCGAGACGGATTAGGCCTTCGGGGGAGGCTAGAAAGTTGGGAACCTTTCCCTTGGGGCGGCATCCAATGTCCGGACGAAGCCAATCGAGCAGGTGACCGCCATGCCACGGACCGCAGCCGGCCTATCCGCCGGCGCCAAAACATCGGAAATCCGGACCTTGGAAGCCGAACTGGTCAAGCGGGCGCGGGGCCGTGACGAGGCCGCGTTGCGCGAGATCATGCAGGCCAACAATCGCAGGCTCTATCGTCTGGCGCGCGGAATTCTGCGCAGCGACAGCGAAGCCGAGGATGTCGTTCAGGAAACCTATGTCCGCGCCTTCACCCATCTCGACGGCTTCCGCGGCGAGTCCGGGCTATCGACCTGGCTGTCGCGCATCGCCATCAACGAGGCGCTTGGCCGGGCGCGAAGCGCCAGGCCGCATGTCGAACTCGGCTCGGTGCCTGAAGCGATGCTCGAGGCGCAAATCATCAAATTTCCCGCTTCTCCCGCAGGCGATCCGGAAAGGACCATGGCCCAACGTGAAATCCAGCGCGTCGTCGAGCGCGCCATCGATGAATTACCGGATGTCTTCCGCATGGTCTTCGTCGCACGCGTCATGGAAGGCATGAACATCGAGGAGACCGCCGAACTGCTCGGCGTCAAGCCCGAAACCGTGAAGACGCGGCTGCACCGTGCGCGGACCATGCTGCGCGAGAACGTCGAGAAGGAGATCGGTCCGGTGGTGATGGATGCGTTCCCGTTCGCCGGGTGGCGCTGCGAGCGGCTGACCGTGTCAGTGCTGAAGCGGCTCGGCATCGGCGGCTGAAGTTTTTCGGGAACGTTCGCGCGAGAATTCCATCCAACGCCTGTGAAGCAACGCGCCGGCAAAGCGTCCGGCACCACAGGAGTGTCAAACCATGTTCGTTCGTTGGAGCGCGGCGATCGCCGCTGCAATTTTGTTGTCGAGCCCTGCGCTGCTGCAAGACGCCAGAGCAGCCGACAAGCCGACCGATCCGCAGATCGCCCACATCGCCTACACCGCAGGCGTGATCGACATCAACGCAGCCAAGCAGGCGCAGAAGAAGGCCAAGAACAAGGACGTGAAGGCATTTGCCGAGGACATGCTGCGCGACCATGAGGCCGTCAACAAGCAGGCGCTCGCGCTGGTCAAGAAGCTGAACGTCACGCCTGAAGACAACGACACCAGCAAGGCGCTGTCAAAGCAGGCGAGCGATAAGCTCGCCGAACTCGACAAGCTAAATGGTGCGGCCTTCGACAAGGCCTATGTCGCAAACGAGGTCGCCTACCACAAGACGGTCAACGGCGCGCTGGAAACCCAGCTCATTCCATCCGCCAGCAATGCCGAGCTGAAGAGCCTGCTGCAGACCGGCCTGAAAATCTTCCAGGGGCATCAGCAGCATGCCGAGCATGTCGCGGCGGAGCTGAAATAGGGAGGCAATGATGCCGGGACGATTGTTTGCGATCGTGTCAGCGGTCCTGCTCGTGGCGTTGGCCGTCCCGGCGCACGCTGCGACCATCGAGATCACGATGGAGAATCTCGAAGTGTCGCCGAAAGACGCTTCGGCCAAGGTCGGCGACACCATTGAATGGATCAACAAGGACGTCTTCGCCCACACCGCGACTGCCAAGAACGGCGATTTCGACGTCAACCTGCCTGCGAAAAAATCAGGGACGTTGGTTCTCAAGAAGGCAGGCACGGTCGATTATTACTGCCGCTATCATCCCAACATGAAAGCGACGCTCAAGATCGAGCCGTAACCGCTGGGGAGCGTATTCCTGACGGCAGCGGAAACTGGCCCCGCCCGCGTGGCGGGGGCATTTTCGGCAAGGCTTACTGCCTCGAGGAAGACTTACTGTCTGGAAATGTCGACCGAGAATTCGCCGTTGCGGATGCGGCCGGGAAAGCCTTCGACGAACTTCGCCACCGCGTCCTCGCCATAGGTGCCGACGAGCTCGGCAAGGGCCGCAAACAGGCTCGCCTGCGCCAGGCAGTCGCCGTCGACGCCATCATGGCGCGCTTCGGCCCAGGCCTCATTGAGATAGCTCAGTGCGGCCTGCTTCTGCTCGTGATCGGGCAGCGGCGCGCGTGCGGGGGCGTAGGACACTGGATGGCTCATGAAACTCGATCAGGGCTGGGGCGCGATCCACGGCGATGCGCTGTGCGAGAGGTGTAGCACGCGCGTTAACGCCCGCTAGGCCACATCTTTAGGAACGGTTAACGGCTGTGTACAAACTCGACGACGGGGTTCCCCGCCGCGCGTCCGACAGCCCAATCCTCATGGTGAGGAGCGCGTTCTTCGCGCGCGTCTCGAACCATGCAGGCCCCGCTAGAGCCGGGCCTTTCATCCTTCGAGACGCCCGCTTTGGCGGGCTCCTCAGGATGAGGAATTTGCGTTGCAGGATGAAGCCGACAGGAATCAGTTCGCGTAACGCGCCGTGAGATCGCGCGAGATCTTCGCGCCTTCCTCGATGTAGCGGCGGATCGCCACCGTCGCGGCCGGCGTGCAGCTCCGGTAGGTCTGCTGGAAACCGTTATAGCCGCGGTTGAAGCCGGCGATCATGCGGGTGCGGCGTTCGCCCGCGGGGGTTTCGGCATCGATCAGCGCCTGCATCTCGCTGCGCCATTTGTTGCCCTCGTTGGACCCGCAGATGCCGCGCAGATAGTGCAGCCCACCGAGGATCTCCGCCAGCCGCTGCAAATCGCCGTCAAACGGCGCTGCCCCGTCCTGAGCCCTCGTGGGCACCGAGGCACAGGCGAGAATCAGGGCAAAAATGGCCAGAAATCGCGTCGACATCGGCCGGGTGTATGCCTCCTCGGGGCGGTGGACGCAAGGCGGGGGGCTGTCAGGGGCCGATCAGCCGGTGGGCCGACTGGATGACCTCTTCCAGCCCGCCGGTCAGCTTGAGGTCGCCAAGGCCCGCTAGGGCCTCCGGGGCGATCCAGCGGTAGTCGTCGAGCTCGTCGTTGAGAACCGGCTCCCGGGCCACCCATCGGGCAGCAAAGGACATGATCAGGTAGTGGCCGGCGCCGGCCGCGGCCGGGAGCACTTCGCGCCAGCCCGCGAGGCCGATGATGTCGATATCGAGCCCGGTCTCCTCGTCGATCTCGCGCGCCAGCGCCTGGTGCAGCGATTCGCCGAACTCGACCCGACCGCCCGGCAGCGAATAGAACCCCTTTGCCGGCGAGCGTGCGCGACGGGTCAGAAGCACCTTGCCGTCACGAAAAATCGCGGCACTGACCGCGATTTGGGGACGGGTGGGCTGAACGATCGCAGCCATGACTTCACCTGCTCGGGCCTAGTTCGCCATGATGTTGTCGACGTCGGCTTCCGCGCCGCCATTGATGATGCCGCCGCAGGCCGCGATCAGCGGCTTGACCCAGTGGGCGGCCTGCTCGGCGAGGCGAACGCGGGTCGTGTCCTTCTCGACCTCGCGCATGGCCGAGCCGACCGCCGTCAGGATCGAAGTCATGGTGTCGGTGAGGTGGTCGAACTGGGCGCGCACGTTCGGGTCGGCTTGTTCATAGGCCTCGATCGCCAGATCCCGGGCCTTGAAATTCGACGCCGTGAAATGCTCGGCATAGGACAGCGGCGACCAGGTCAGAAAATCTTCCGCGCATTCCGGCATGTCGGGGACCATTTCCAGCAGCATCACGGCTTCATTGAAATGGTTGAGATAGTCGGTGGCAAGCCCGGTCCGCGGGTTGATGTTGGCCACGCGCAGCCGCTCGGCCCAGGCCGCGGCCTCGGGCGCCGTCTGTCCATGCATTCGCGCCGGCTGGGAGACCGTTGAGCTCATCTGCCGCAGTGTTAACGTTCGGGGTTAAAAGGACCTGAACGGACCCTATATAGGCCCTCAAGGATGTGTGGACGCTTCGTCATTACTTCGGCCCCCGCGGCTTTGCGGCAACTGTTCGGCTACATTGAGCAGCCGAATTTCCCGCCCCGGTTCAACGTGGCCCCGACACAACCGATTCCGGTCGTGCTGGCCGAGAACGGCGCGCGCCATTTCCGACTGATGCGCTGGGGTTTGCTGCCGGGCTGGGTCAAGGATCCCAAGGGATTTACGCTCCTGATCAATGCCCGTTCCGAGACGGTGCTGGAGAAGCCCGCCTTCAAACGCGCGATTCGCCGGCGGCGCGGCCTGATTCCGGCCGACGGCTATTACGAATGGAAGACGGAGGATGGCCGCAAGCAGCCCTTCTTCATCCATCGCGCCGACGGCGCGCCGCTCGGCTTTGCCGCATTGTTCGAGACCTGGGTTGGGCCGAACGGCGAGGAGCTCGACACGGTCGCGATCGTCACGGCGGCCGCAGGCGAGGATCTCGCCACGCTGCATGATCGCGTGCCCGTCACCATCAGCCCGCGCGATTTCGAGCGCTGGCTCGACAGCCGCAGCGATGACGTCGATGCCGTGTTGCCGCTGATGACCGCCCCGCGCATCGGCGAATTCGCCTGGCACCCGGTCTCCACCCGCGTCAACCGCGTCGCCAATGACGACGACCAGTTGCTGCTTCCGATCAGTGCGGAGGACGTGGAAGCGGAGGTAGAGGCCGCGAAACCGAAGCGGGCGGTGCGGAAGGCCGCGGCCGGCTCGGCGGATGACGGGCAGGGGTCGTTGTTCTAGGCAAGCTGGCGCTATTTACTCCACTGTCGTCTCGGCGAAGGCCGACACCGAGGCTGCGCCTCACACGATCTCCCTCGCCCGCAACGCCGCGATCTCCGCCGCGTCGAACCCCAGTTCCCCCAGCACCACATCCGTATCCGCGCCGAGCTCCGGCGCCATCCGGTCGAGGCGTCCGCCGCCATGCGCGAGTTTGAACCCGCTGCTGGCGAAACGAAGGCGCCCATAGGGCGTATCCAGCTCCTGGATCGCGCCGCGCGCCTTGATCTGCGGATGGTCGATCACTTCCTCGACTTTCCAGATGCTGGCGCAGGGCGCGCCGGCATCTTCCAGAATGGTCTCCCATTCGCGCGCCGGCCTTGCCGCGAGCGCCTCTTCGATGATGGCGCGCAGCGCCGGCTCGTTCTCGTTGCGGGCAAACCAGTCGGCAAAGCGCGGGTCGCTGAACGTATCCTCGCGGCCCAGTGCAGACATCAGCGCGCGGTATTGCTTCTCGTTGTTGACGGCGAGCAGGATGTGACCGTCGCCGCATTTGAATAAATTCGCCGTGGTCCTGCGGCTGACAGCCTGATTGCCTGACAGCTGCTGGCGATGGCCGGCGACCGACCAGTCCGCGATCTGCCCCGACAGAAACGCCATCGTCGCCTCCAGCATGGAGACGTCGATGAGCTGGCCCTTGCCGGTGCGATCGCGCTGGTACAGCGCGCTCGACACGCCGAACGCGGCGGTCGCGCCCGAGAGCACGTCGCACACGGCAAAGCCCGCACGGGTCGGGCCGGTTTCGGGATGACCCGTGATCGCCATGATGCCGGACAGCGCCTGCATCTTGCCGTCATAGCCGGGACGCAGCCGATCCGGACCGGTCTGGCCGAAGCCTGATACCGCGCAGTAGATCAGCTTCGGATTGATCGCGGACAGCGCCTCATACCCGATGCCGAGCTTGTCCATCACGCCGGGGCGGAAATTCTCCATGACCACGTCGACCTGCGCGGCGAGCTTCTTCACGATCGCGATCGCATCGGGCTTTTGCAGATCGAGCGTCAGGCTGCGCTTGTTGCCGTTGATGGCCTGGAACGCTGGCGCGAGACCGCGGTCGGCCCATTCGCGCGAGAGCGGCGTGCGGCGCATGTCCTCGCCCTCGCGCCGCTCGACCTTGACGACGTCGGCGCCCAGGAGCGCGAGCTGGTAGCTCGCATAGGGGCCTGCCAGCACTTGCGTGAAGTCCAGGATCTTCACGCCCTCGAACGGTCGCGTCACGTCGCTCTCCCTTTTTGTTTTGATTGTCGGAGGACGTCAGGCGGCGCGATTGCCGCGCGCGATCTCCTTCTGCTTGTCGAATTCGGCACGGCGGCGCGCCAGCTCTTCGGCTGAGAGCTGCGCGACGTTGTTGTAGTCGAGCTTCCAGGCGGCGTCCTCGCTCCAGCGCAGCGGTGACTGCATGGTGGTCTGCGGGCCGCTCGCGTTCTCCAGCAATCTGAGCGCCAGTTCGAGCGTCTGCGCCTGCGAGGCGACGTCGTGCGGCTTGCCGGCGGAATTGCCGAGCGGAAAATCCGAGAACAGGAAGCGCGGCACCGCAGCGTGCTCGATGATGTCCTTGGCGCAGCCCATGATCACCGTCGGAATGCCGTTCGCCTCGAGATGCCGCGCCACCAGCGCCGTGGTCTGGTGACAGACCGGGCAGTTCGGCACCAGCACGGCGACATCGACCTTGTCGGCAAGGCAGCGCGCCAGAATCTCCGGCGCGTCGGTGTCGAGGGTAACGCGATGGCTGCGGTTGGTCGGCGCGCCGAAGAAGCGCGGGGCCACCTCGCCGATGCGCTCCGCAGCACTCGCCTTCAAAAGCTGCGGCAGCGGAAACCAGGTGCCGTTGTCGGTGGCCGTGGTGTGCTTGCGGTCGTAGCCGATATGCGAGATGCGAAGGTCGTGCGGCTTCGCCGTGTCGCCGTCATAGACCTGGTAGAATTTCGCACCGCCATTATACGCCGCGCCCGGACCCTGGTCGCCCTTGGCTGGATCGTACGGCGCGGCCGTCGTGATGATGGTGACGCGCGACTGCGACAGCGGCTTCTTCAGCGGCTGGAACGGCGCCTCGGTGTAGTGGGCCCAGCGATACGCGGTGGTGTAGCCAATCGCGGCGTAATAGTCCCGCGTGCGCTGCATATAGGGCACGGGGGCGTCATAGTCGGGCGCAAAGCCGAATTCGTCGTCGCGCGAAGCGGACATGGGCGCGTCTCCTGGTTCTCGTTGGCGACAGACTAGAGATAGTCGGGGGTGAGCTCAAGAGTAAGCAAGTTCACCGAAACACATGCAGCGCCACATGCTGCAGCAGCATGATTGCCTTGGCGTCGATGATGCGCCCGTCCGCGATCATCGCCAGCGCCTCGTCGATGCCAAGCTCCAGCACCTCGATGTCCTCGCCTTCGTGTTCGAGGCCGCCGCCGTCGCTGACCCGCATCTCCGGCTCGTACTCGGCGACGAAGAAATGCAGCTTCTCGGTGATGGCGCCGGGGCTCATGAACGCCTCGAACACCTTGTGGACGTGGTGCAGGCGATAGCCGGTTTCCTCCTCGGCCTCGGCGCGGATGCGTACCTCGGGCGAGGCATCGTCCAGCACGCCGGCGGCCGCCTCGATCAGCAGATCGTCGTAACCGCGGATGAAGGCCGGCAAGCGGAATTGCTTCACCAGGATCACCGTACGGCGTGCCAGATTATACGGAAGCACCGCGGCGGCGTTGTCGCGTTCATAGGTCTCGCGATGCTGCGTCTGCCATTCGCCATTGGCGCGCCGGTACTCGAACGTGGTGTTCCTGAGAGTGGTCCAGCCGTCCGAGAGCACGCGGACGTCCTTGATGCGGACGCGGTCGGAAATCGTCATGGCTCGATCTCAATTGCTTGGCGTTGTGGTGCGGCCGTCGAGCCACTTCTGGAACATCACCGAGGTCGATTCCTCGAAACCCAGCGACTGGTAGAACGCATTGGCCTGCTCATTGCCGCGCCGGACCAGGAGCTGGAGTTTCAAAATTCCAGCTTGACGCAGCCAGTCTTCGGCCGCGGCCATGATGACGCGGCCGTGACCACCCTTCTGGCTGCCCGGATCGACGGCGACGTAATAGACCCAGCCGCGATGACCGTCATGGCCGACCATCACGGTGGCGACGATGGCGCTGCCGTCGCGGCCGAGCAGGATGGTGGAATTGTCGCGCCGCCGCGCCAGCGCGATGTCGGCATGCGGATCGTTCCACGGCCGCGTCAGCCCGCAGCGCTGCCACAGCGCCACCACGGGCTCGACATCGGCCTCGGTGATCGCCTCGATCTTCAGCGCACTCACAGCACTTTGCCCGGGTTCATGATTCCAAGCGGATCGAGCATCGCCTTGAGTTGTCGCATCAGCTCGATGGCGGTCTTGTCCTTCACCTCGGGCAGCTCGTCGCGCTTGAGCACGCCGATGCCGTGCTCGGCCGAGATCGAGCCGCCCATGCGCAGCACGATGGCGAACACCACCGCGTTCATCTCGTGCCAGCGCGCCAGATAATCCGCGGTGTTGGCGCCGATGGGCTGGCTGACATTGTAGTGCAGATTGCCGTCGCCGAGATGGCCGAACGGCACCGGTCGCGCCCCGGGGATCAGTCTCACCACGGCTTCATTGGCCTCGGCGATGAAGGCGGGCACGGTGGCCACCGGCACGGAAATGTCGTGCTTGATCGAGCCGCCCTCCGGCTTCTGCGCCGACGACATCTCGTCGCGCAGCTTCCAGAAGCCGGCGCGCTGGGTCAAATTGGCCGCGATCACCGCGTCGTCGACGATCTCGTCCTCCATGGCGCGGCCGAGGATCGTTTCCAGTGGCGTGCGGGCGTCATCGCCGGGTGACGACAATTCCATCAGCACGTACCAGGCATGCTTTTGCGCGAGCGGATCGCGCACGTCGATGCCGTGGCGAATCGAGAAATCGACCGCCATTTCCGACAGCAGCTCAAAGCTCGTCAGCGCATTGGCGGCCTCGCTTTGCGCGATTGCCAGCAGCTTCAGGGCGGCGTCCGGCGACTTCAGCCCGACGAAGGCGGTCTCGATCGACCGCGGCTTCGGAAACAGCTTCAGCGTCGCCGCCGTGATGATGCCGAGCGTGCCTTCGGCGCCGATGAAGAGGTTGTGCAGATTGTAGCCGGTGTTGTCCTTCTTCAGCTTCGACAGCACATTGAGCACGCGCCCGTCCGCCAGCACCACCTCGAGCCCCAGCGCCATCTCGCGCGCGACGCCATAGGCGAGCGCGGCCGTGCCGCCGGCATTGGTCGAGAGATTGCCGCCGATGGTGCAGCTCCCTTCCGCGCCGAGCGAGAGCGGAAAAAGCCGGTCGACGTCGGCGGCCTTCTGCTGCGCGATCTGCAGCACCACGCCGGCCTCGCAGGTCATGGTGTTGGAGGCGGTGTCGACCTCGCGGATCTTGTCTAGGCGCCGCAGCGACACCACCACCTCGCCATGATGCGGCGTCTGGCCGCCGACGAGCCCGGTATTCCCGCCCTGCGGCACCAGCGCGATCCCATGCTCGGAGGCGAGCTTGCAGATCGCGGCGACCTCCGCGGTCGAGCCGGGGCGCAGCACCAGCGGCGAGCGGCCGTGGAACAGATTGCGCTCCTCGGTGACATAGGCCTCGATGTCGGCCGCATCGGTGATGGCGTGCCTCTCGCCGACGATTCTGCGGAATTGTTCGATCAGCTCGGGCGCAAGCGGTGGGGTCGCGGAATGATTAACGTTCATTGTCTTGTCTCTTGCTTCGCTCTTATCGCGCCACGGCCGCCCGGCGCAGCCGGTCGTTGATCGCTTCGCCCAGATATTGTTCGGGGATCGCCATCACCGCGATCGCCCGCGGCCCGCTGGCATCGAGGGCGCGAAGATAGCCGAACAGATTGGCGGCGGCTTCATCGAGATCGCCGCTGGGCGACAAATTCATGACCGCCGTGGCGGCCTCCAGTCCGGGCAGGCGCGCGGGGCCGAACGCCAGCAGCGCTTCGCCCGGCGCGACGTCCCGCGCATTGAGCCGTACATTGGCGCGCGGCGCGTAATGCGAGGCCAGCATGCCCGGCGCCAGCGGCTGGCTGTCGTCGCTGTCGGCCTCCGCGGGCAGTCGCGCCAGCGGTGCACCGAGCACGGTCTCGATCCGTTCGCGTGACAGCCCGCCGGGCCGCAGCAGCATCGGCGCCGCAAAGCAGCCGACGATGGTCGATTCGACGCCGACCGTAACGGGTCCGCCGTCGACGATCAGGTCGATCCGCCCCGCAAGGTCGCCCTCGACATGGGCGGCCAGCGTCGGCGAGACGTGGCCGGAGAGGTTGGCGGACGGCGCCACCACCGCCCCGCCGAAGACGCGCAGGATCGCCTGCGCCACCGGATGGGCCGGAATGCGGATCGCGACCGTGTCGAGGCCCGCGGTGGCAAGCTCGGCCACCGGGCAGTTTTCCGTCTTCGGCACCACCAGCGTCAGCGGCCCCGGCCAGAACGCCTCCGCGAGGCGCAAGGCGCAGGCGTCGAATCGTCCGATCCTCCGCGCGGCCGCGAGGTCGGCGACATGCGCGATCAGCGGATTGAATGCCGGCCGCCCCTTGGCGGCGTAAAGATGGGCGATCGCGCCGGCATTTCCGGCGTCCGCCCCGAGCCCGTAGACCGTCTCGGTCGGGAACGCGACCAGCCCGCCGGCGGCCAATGTCCGGGCGGCAGCTTCCGCGCCGGCCTCGCCGGCCGGTAAAATCAGCGTTTCAAGACCCGTTTTCACAGGGATAAGATTCCTCAGCTCGGCCGCTTGCGGTGCGCCAAACCCGACGCTATAAGCCGGCCTCTTGTCGGAGTGTGGCTCAGCCCGGTAGAGCACTGCGTTCGGGACGCAGGGGTCGCAGGTTCGAATCCTGCCACTCCGACCATTCTTCCAAAAGTCGACGTTCTAGAGGCTCGGCGGACCGGTCGCCGGGGCCTCGGAAGCGCCTTATTGCAACGATTTAGGGCGCGGGTCCACGGCCGATTTGGCCGGGCAGAGGCGTGTGCCGCAGCGGCATGGCTTTCTTTTCGCCGGCATCCCTGATCCGGCGTTGCACGGTAGGTCAGAGAATTACCGTCTCGCCGCGAGCGAGCCAATCAAATCACCACCAGGCACGGCTCCCACGAGGCCTCCTCTGACGCTTCCGCAATTGCCTCGAAAACCGCCGTAACTCATCAAACGCTCGCGCTCGGGACGGTCGGTTGCCATCCGGTCAGACCGACGGTTAGATGAACCTGCAGTCGATCGCAGCTTCAAGCAGCGCAATCCGCCAATGACAAAAAACAGGGCAGGAACATGAACAAGAAAATCGTCGCGCTTGTTGCAGCTTTTACCTTCGCTGCTTGCGGATCGGCATGGGCCGCGTGGCCGGAAGACAAGCCGATCGAAGTCGTCGTCGGCTTTGCGCCCGGCGGCGGTACCGATGTCATGGCTCGCAAACTTCTTCCCTTTGTTGAGCGCGCGCTAGGCGGTAAGGCGAAGTTTGTCGTCCTGAACAAGCCTGGCGCTGGTGGAGAGATCGCGTTTGCTGCGATCGCGCGCGCGGCGCCCGACGCCTATTCGATCGGCGTCGTCAACGTGCCGGGCTACAACTTTCTGCCGATGACGCGCAAAACCCAATACACTACGGATGAAATCCGGCTGGTCGCACGGATCGTTGAAGATCCGAACGTGATGGTGGTTCCCGCGGACAGCAGATTCAAGAATTTGCCGGATGTCATTGCCGCACTTCGCAGCAAGCCGGGCTCGGTGACGTTTGGTCACAACGGTGCCGGCACGAACGGTCATTTGGCCATTCGCATGCTGGCAGCAGCCGCGAAGGTCGAGCCCAACGAAATCTCTTACAGAGGAACTGCCGCGCAGCGGACCGATCTATTGGGCGGGCATCTGGAAGTCGGGATGGTCACTCTCAGCGAGATTCCCGAATTACATGGGACCAACAAGGGGCCACTTCGCGTCATCGCGATCCTGTCGAAGAAGCGCTTTCCATCGCTGCCCGAAGTTCCGACAGCAGAGGAAGTGGGCTTTCCGATCACGACGACGGCAGAACGCGGCTTCGCGGTGCCGAAGGGCGTTCCGGACGACATCGTCAAGAAGCTGGAAGCCGGGATTGCGGAAGGCCTGCGCAATCCCGAGTACCTGACGAATTCGCCTGGCGACGCGCCGGTGATCGCTTTCCTGACTGGCGCTGAGTGGCAGAAACGACTCGACGGCATGTCTGAGGCGTTGCGTCCTTATGCTGAAGACATGCGCGCGAACGAGCAGAAGTAATCAACCCAGCTGTCGCCGGCGGTTGTTGCGAGACTATCGCCGCGCCACCAGAACGCCGACCATAAACGCAATCATCAGTGCCGGCAGCGGCGCCTCGCGTACCATGCCGCGAACGACATGTGTCCAATTTTGCTCCGGGACGAGGTTCGGAGACCTGATCTCCGGTGTTGGCGTGATGCCCCATTCGGAGGCGAGTTCGGCAATCTCGCTTGAGGCGAGCCGCACGCCGTCGCGGACGCGGAAGATGGCGGCGTCCGCGCGCTCGCGCGGCGCAAGCAGCATCATCGTCGTGACGGCCGTACGCAGGGTCATCTCGCCGTAACCTTGCAGCCTGACCGATTCCTCGGGGTCGGACGTCATCGGAAATCCCTCACAGGGCCAAATGCCTTACAACGCGAAGTGGCGCGCGATGGTGAAGGCCATCGTCGCGCACAGGACAAGTGTGGATACCGCGCCGGCCACGCCGCGCGCGAGATCGGTCCGCGTCAGGTGCCTGGTCATGATTTTGCTCCATGCTCGGCATGGCAATGGCGGGGAGGCGGCGTTGGTTCCAGCCGCGACGGGCGAATCGCGAACGCGGGCTATTTCCGCAGCAACTCGCTGAGCGCCGCCGTCGCCTCGGCGCAGCGGATGTCGTCGATCTCGCGCGACAGGTTGAGTGCGCTCGATCTGAGCTCTTCGACTTTCCAGCTCTCGGGGTGCTGGGTCTCGAGTTGACCGAGCCGCTTGTTCAGATCGTCCAATCTGGTTTGCAATTGTTCGACGCTGGCGGCCCCATTCACCACCCAGACTCGTTGCGCACGCATCGTAGTTCCCCTGCTCGTCTCACGGCGTTGTGAGATGGGTTCGTGGCCGCAATGGGAGTTTCTTTTGTCCGGCTTCAGACGGACGGGAACCGTTGCAGATCAGCAACGGGAGTTCCCTCGCGTTAGCGTGCGTCTGGAGCTCGGCCCGTCACCGCGCATCAGGCCGCGCGCGGCCACTCGGTCGATTGCTTTTCAAGCCGGCTTTCGAGAATGGCGATGCTCACCCGGATATTGTCGCGCCGGGCCCGCAGGTTCTGCGCGAGCATGGGGTAGGCGACGTTCTGGGGATCGGAGATTCCAGCTTTCCGCTCTTCCTCCAGAATGTCGGCGTCGATCATTTGCATGCGCCAGCGCAGATCGGAGATCAATGCGTGGAGCTGGGTCGGCATGGTCGCTTCGAAACGGGACGTCGGGTGCATGATCGCCTCACGATGAAACAGACCCACTGCGGGTCTGAGGGATTTGACTGCCGTCCAGCAAGCACAATGCCAGTGGGCGGCTGAGCGTCTCCCGCGATTGCTCCACGGCGCACCGGAACGATTACCACTCTTTCCCGTTGCTGCAGGGGCCTCGATAACGAGGCGATCGAGGGACCCATGCCGCTCATCCGCTATTTCGTCTTCACCGGCGGCGCTCTGCTCGCCCTGCTGTACCTTGCTGATTACTACCTGGCCGGCCCCGTGAGTGCGGCCGCCGAAACCGGGCCGGACCTCTCGATCGCCCGAATTCATTCTGCACAGACCTGGCCGGAGAAGATCATCTTCGACACCAACGTGCGCCAGATTCCGTTGACCAAAACTGTGGCGTCAACGTCAGACGCGGCGGCGCCAGTCGCGCCGGACGGTACGCGCCAGGCATTTGCCATGGCGGCGCAGCCCGCCGCGGAGCCCAAGGTTTCGGACGGCAAGGCTTCGGACACCAAGGCCGCATCGCCCACGCAGGCCAAGGCGGCCGCTCCGAACAAGCGCGTCGCGGAGCGGCATCGTCGCCGCCAGCCGTCGCGCATGGCGGCGCGCAGTCAGTTCTTCAACGAGCCCGTCGCCGCAGAATGGTGAGTGCCGCTCTGCGAGGGTGTTTTCGCGCGATGTGGATGCGGTCGATCGCCATTCATCCTCGGCGGCCCCCGCGTGACGGTCGAACTGCCTCTCGGTTGGGCACCGTGCCGGACAGCGAGGCTGTGCGCGCGACGCATCGCACGATAGTCTCTGCCGCGACCTGACCCAGGAAGCGGACGAGGGAAAGATTCGTGACGAGATTTGTGACGATCGCGGCCGGCCAGCTTGGCCCTGTCGCGCGGACAGAGACGAGAACCGCGGTCGTGGCGCGCCTGATGGCCTTGATGCGCCAGGCGCACGCCAACGGTTGCGACCTGATCGTCTATCCCGAGCTCGCGCTAACCACGTTCTTTCCGCGCTGGTATTTCGAGGATCAGGCAGAGATAGACAGCTTCTTCGAGCGTGAGATGCCGGGGCTGGAGACGAGAGGCCTGTTCGATCTCGCGCGCGAGATCGGCATCGGATTTTATCTTGGCTATGCCGAGCTGACGGTCGAGGCCGGAATTGTCAGGCGCTATAACACCTCCATCCTGGTCGAGAAGAGTGGCGAGATTGTCGCGAGATATCGCAAGGTGCATTTGCCCGGGCATGCCGAGCACGAGCCTTGGCGCGAATTCCAGCATCTGGAAAAGCGCTATTTCGATCCTGGCAGTAGTTTCGGCGTGACCGAGGCCTTTGGCGGCGTGATGGGGATGGCGATCTGCAACGATCGCCGTTGGAGCGAGACCTATCGGGTGATGGGGCTGCAGGGCGTCGAGATGGTGATGATCGGCTACAACACGCCGGTGCACAATCCGCCCGCGCCCGAGCATGACGATCTCTCGCTGTTCCACAATCATCTGGTAATGCAGGCCGGCGCCTACCAGAACGGCACCTTCGTGGTCGGCGTCGCCAAGGCCGGTGTCGAGGAGGGCGTCGACCACATCGGCGGAAGCTGCGTCATCGCGCCCTCCGGCGAGATCATCGCGCGATGCACGACCAAGGGCGACGAGATCGCGCTCGCTCGCTGCGATCTCGATCTCTGCAACTCCTACAAGCGCACCACCTTTAATTTCGACGTTCACCGTCAGCCGCAGGCCTACCGGATGATTGTCGAACGGAAGGGCGTGACCCTGATGGCGGACAGAACGCCGGTGCGAACGACAGGGTGAACTCCTGTAGCCCGGGTGAGCGAAGCGATACCCGGGACCGCTGCGAGAGTGTCGCTTCGCTCGTCCGGGCTACAAGACTTGCGGTCGGGCAAAACACCCGCACTCCGTCAACCCCTTCCTGCAAAAATATTCCACTTTACCGAAATTCGGTTTTGACGTATATGTCGCCCATCCCGGCTCATCCTTGAGGGGCGATCTTGTGGTCGTCACGTTCGCGAGCCGGGCTTGCGGTGGACGCGGCAGCGTTCGGGTGCGAGAGGCGTGGGGCAGGGCGGATTATTGCTCTCCGTGAGCCCAACGCTTCGTTCCGACGAGCGGCGCTGCTAGGCTTCGTCTCGTCATCAGGTCGGCGGCAACGTGCACAACGCCGCCGAAACCGGTGGCGAAATGGCGGGCCGTGCGTACGGCAAAACCGTGTGGTCCTGGCCGTCGTTGCTACGGTCAAGCTCTTGCGGATGCGGCATCTGCGTCAACCGGCGCGGTGTCGGCGACTTCTGTGAAGGCGAGGGAGGCCAGCAGGAACTCGGCTCCCGGGAGAGCACGGCAAGAACGCGAAGCCGTGTCTGCAATTAAAGATGCGAGCCGGAAAATTGGCGCTGCCGCCTCATACTCCGTCATTGCGAGCGCAGCGAAGCAATCCAGTCTGCCGCCGCGGAGGGATTCTGGATTGCTTCGCTGCGCTCGCAATGACGATCTAGAGAGAATGTCCGCCAAACCCCTCCCCTGGGATAATGGGTCCTGGCCTTGCCAGGACGACGCCGGAGTTGGTGGCCATCAGTCTGACCCACCTCCCCAATCACAACCACGTGTCTTTATTCGGAAACAATCATTCCCTATTATCCCGCAATGCAAAAAGCCGCCCGCAAATCCCGCTCCGTCGCGCGTCCGCCCGGCCGTCCCCGGGAGTTCGACATGGACATTGCCCTCGACGGGGCCGTGCGCGTGTTTTCCGAGCGCGGTTATCATGCGACCTCGATTGGCGATCTCACCGCGGCGATGCGGCTGGCGACCGGCAGCGTCTACAAGGCGTTTCGCGACAAGCATGCGGTGTTTCTCGCCGCCTTCGAGCGCTATGTCGCTCTGCGCCAGGAGCAGACGCGTAGCGCCGCGGCGAAAGGCGCCAACGGGCGCGAGCGGCTGCGCAACATGCTATTGTCGTATGTAGAGCATTCCCAGGGCAGCGAGGGGCGGCGCGGCTGTCTCGTGGTCGGCAGCGCGGTCGAAATGTCCGCGGTCGATCCGGTGGTGGCCGCCCTCGTCAGCGCGCGGCTCGAGACCAACGAAGGCTTCATCGCTGGCCTCATTCGCGAGGGGCAAGCTGATGGCTCGATTCCCCGCCATGTCGCCGCCGACGACACCGCGCGGCTGATAATCTGCATCACGCAGGGTCTGCGCGTCGTCGGCAAGGCGCGCCTTTCGCTCGACGGCAAGCGCCTGGTCGCCGTCGCGATGAAGCTGCTCGCCTGAATTTTTTGTCATATTAGGAAACGAGCGTTTCCTATATCTGGAGACTATGTGAATGACGATGAATGCCACAAGCGAGACAGCCCCCGAGCCGGATGCGGTGTCGCAGCGCCTGACCTTCGTGCTTGCCGCGGCCTGTGGCATGGTCGCCGCCAACATCTATTACGCCCAGCCGCTGATCGCCCCGATCAGCGCCGCGCTCGGCCTGTCGCATGAAGCGGCGGGACTGATCGTCACCATGACGCAGATCGGCTACGGCGTGGGGCTTCTCTTCATCGTGCCGCTCGGCGACCTCGTCGAGAACCGCACCCTGATCTGCTCCGTCATCACGCTCGGCGCGGCAGCCCTGCTCGCCGCGGGGGCCGCGTCCCATGCGCTACCGTTCCTGATGGCCGCGCTGTTCATCGGGCTCGGCTCGGTCGCGGTGCAGATCATCATTCCCTATGCGGCGCACCTTGCGCCGGCAGCCATTCGCGGCCGTGTCGTCGGCAACGTCTCGACCGGCTTGATGCTCGGCATCATGCTGGCGCGACCGGTGTCGAGCTTCGTCACGGCGATGCTGTCGTGGCACGCGGTGTTCTTCTGCTCGGCCGCACTGATGATCGTGCTCGCAGCGGTACTCTGGATGACGCTGCCGAAGCGCAAGCCGGTCGCGCGGATGCATTACGGCGAGTTGCTGCTGTCGATGCCGCATCTGGCGCGGACCACGCCGCTGCTGCGCCGCCGCGCGCTGTACCAGGCCAGCCTGTTCGGCGCCTTCAGCCTGTTCTGGACCGTGACGCCGCTGCTGCTCGCGAGCGAGTTCGGCTTCACCCAGCGCGGCATTGCGCTGTTCGCGCTCGCCGGTGTCGCCGGCGTGTTCGCGGCTCCGATCGCGGGGCGGCTTGCCGATCGCGGCTACAGCCGCATGGCAACACTGGTCGCGCTGCTGCTCGCGGCCGTAGGCTTCCTGATCACGCATGTCGGCGCGCCCGGATCGGTGCTGAACCTCGCCTGCCTGGTCGTGGCCGCGATCGCGATCGACATCGGCGTGCAGGGCAACGTCGTGCTCGGCTTCCGCGCGATCTTTGCCCTGGGGCATGAGCACCGCAGCCGCCTCAACGGCCTCTACATGGCGACGTTCTTCACCGCGGGCGCGGCGGGCTCGGCGGTCGGCGCCTGGGCGTTTGCGCAAGGCGGCTGGACGCTGGCATCGGCCATTGGCCTCGCGCTACCCGTCGCAGGCCTGGTCTATGCGGCCACCGAGTAGTGGCCGCGGTCGCCTAAATTGTGCGATTCGGCTTGTTTACCAAGGCCGTCCGGCCGGCAATTTCCACCTCGCAGTTTCCCTGCCGCTGTAGTACTTTGGTCGCAAGCGAGCCTGGTTAACGGGCGGCAGGGGGAGGCTGATGAGGCGTGCGGGGCTGGTTGGCGTACCGCAGGTACGACCATGGTCGTGGCAGGCGTTTCTGCTTGGATTCGTCGTTGTCGCAATGTCGGCTGCGCTCCAGGGCGTCTGTGTCGCGCTCGGCGCAAAACTCTATTTCGCAGCGTTCCTGCCCAGCCTGTTCGTGCTCGGCATTATCGCGGGCGTGCCAGTTGCGGCGTTCGCCGCACTGCTCACCATTCCGCTGGTGTGGTGGGCGTTCATTCCGCCCTTCTTCGAGTTCAATTCTCTGACCAGCGCGCATGCCGATTCCATCAAGCTGTTCTGCCTGTTCGCGGTGCTGGTGATCGGACTTGCCGATCTCTGCCGCGAGATCATCAGCCGCGGTGGATTGAAGCCGCGCAGCGAGAGCGCGGCAACGAATTCGCAATAGATCGGCCTTGTACGGCCGCGCACGTTGCGCGCGGGCAACAGTCCGGAAACCATTCGCGCGCTTGCCGCGCGGCGCTAACTTTTCAAAAAAGATTTGGCCGCAATTTCTCCCCCCGGAATGACGAGGGAGTTTTCGGACATGAACGGCCAAATAACCGGTCACGCCATCTTGGAGAACGTGCGCCGCTATCGCGGCATCGCATCGCTCTATCGCCAGACCGCTGCATTCCGCCCGGGCCAGAGCTGGTCGCTGCTCGAGCAGGCGAAGGATTGGGAAGCACGGGCGCTGCTGGAGCTGGAAGCCTATTTCGCCGCGCGGATGGATTACGCTGCTACGCGTGCGGCCTGATCGTTAACCATCGGCGGCGCGGCCTTGCGCAGGCCCGCGTCGGCCGTCGGGTCGCGCACGGAAAACACGGGGCGATTACGGAGTTATCTCGACGCCCGCCTGTGCTAGCAACGTCCCGACCGAGACATTCCAATTCGGCCGGGGCAAGCGATGACCACCTTCAACCGCATCTTCACGACCGAGCGCCTGCTCCAGATCATCGTCATTCTCGCGGCCACGGTCGCGATGAAGCTGATGGGCTGAATTTCGACGGGCTATCGCGCGCCGAATTCGGGCAATTCGGGCAGATAGTTCGCCCCCTCCGAGCCGAGAAAATCGAACATCGCCTGCGCCGGCGGCAACAGCACCTTGTCGCTGCGGCGGATCACGTACCATTGCCGCACGATCGGCAGGCCCGCGACGTCGAGCACGATCAGCCGGCCCTCGGTGAGCTCGTGGGCCACGGTGTGGGCCGAGATGAAGGCGATGCCGAGCCCGGCGATGACAGCCTGCTTGATGGTCTCGTTGCTGCTCATCTCCATGCCGATGATCGGCTCGAGATCCGACCTCTGGAACATGCCTTCCATCAGCGTCCGCGTGCCCGAGCCAGGCTCGCGGGTGAGGAAGGTCTCGTGCACGAGGTCGGTCAGGTTGAGGCCGGAATCTTTCTCCAGCCAGTGCCCCTTGCGTGCGACGATGATGTGCGGATTCCGCCCGAGCTGACGGACGTCGACGCTGACATCGGCCGGTGGCCGACCCATCACCGCGAAATCGAGGTCGTAGCCGTGCATGGCCTCGCGGATCTCCTCGCGATTGCCGACCGTGAGCTTGAGCTCGATCTTCGGATACCGCTTCGAGAATGCCGCGATCGCGTGCGGCACGAAATATTTTGCGGTCGAGACCGCGCCGAGATGCACCGTGCCGCCGGTTCGCCCGGCGAGCAGGTCGAGCGCGCCCTGGCAGTCGGTGATTGCGGCTTCGACGCGCTCGGCGAGGGTAAGCACCTCCTTGCCCGCCTCCGTCAGCAGCATGCCGTCGCCGGTCCGCTGCAGCAGCGGCAGGCCGGCGAGATCCTGAAGCTGGCGCAGTTGCTGGGTCACGGCCGGCTGCGTCAAGCCGAGCTGGGTCGAGGCTGCCGTGACGCTGCCCTTGGCCGCGAGCGCCGCGAGCGAGCGAAGCTGCCGGATCGTCAGATGCCGGAGCTGTGCCGCCGAATGGGCATTATAAGATAATTCTTTGGCGCTCATTATGAATAGAAATTTTCCTTATTAAGCCGGCCCTGTCAATCTCATCGTTGTTGGCACTGACCGCACCGGACCTCCAGCGAGGAGGGAACTGGATACGGCACCAGCAAAGGGGATGGACGCAGATGACCGGGCAACTCAGGCTGGACGACCACCTTCAGCGGTATTCCGAGACGGCGCCGCATGCGCTGGCCGTGGCGTCCGCGGTCGATGCCATCGCGGCGGCCGCGATCGAAATCGCCGATCTCATCGCCACCGGAGACCTTGCGGACGCCTCCGGCCTGACCACCGGCCGCAATAGCGACGGTGACGTCCAGCGCGATCTCGACGTGCAGGCGGATGCGATCCTGCGCCGCTGTCTCGGCAAGCTGCCGATCGCGGCACTGGCGTCGGAGGAGATGCGCGAACCTCAGATCGGCGACCGCAAGGCCAAGATCTGCGTCGCGATCGATCCGCTCGACGGCTCCTCCAACATCGACATCAACATGACCGTAGGCACGATCTTTTCGATCCTGCCCGCGCCTGATGATCTCGCGCTCGCCTTCCATCAGCGCGGCTCGGCGCAGCTCGCGGCGGGGTTCGTCACCTACGGCCCGCAGACCTCGCTGGTGCTGACGCTTGGCGAGGGTGTCGATATCTTCACGCTGGATCGCAAGTCCGGTTGCTTCCGTCTCGCGCGTAGCGCCGTGCAGATCTCCGAGACCTGCGAGGAGTTCGCGATCAACGCCTCGAACCGCCGGCATTGGGAACAGCCGGTGCGCGCCTTCGTCGACGAATGCCTCGCCGGTGTGGAAGGGCAGGCCAACCACAATTTCAACATGCGCTGGGTCGGCTCGCTGGTTGCCGAGGCCTACCGTATCCTCACCCGCGGTGGCGTGTTCCTCTATCCCTCTGATGCACGGCCGGGCTATGGCGACGGCCGCCTGCGCCTCGTCTACGAGGCGCACCCGATGGCTTACATCGTCGAGCAGGCCGGCGGCTCCGCGTCGACCGGGCGCGAACGCATCCTTGAGCTTTCAGCGCAGAGCCTGCACCAGCGCGTGCCGCTGATCATGGGTTCGAACAACGAGGTGCAGCGCGTCGAGGACCTGCATTGCGATCCCTTGCTGGTCGCCAGCGTCTCCGCACCGCTGTTCGCGCGGCGCGGCTTCTTCCGGCTGTAAGCGAGGCATCCCATGTCCAGGAAGCATCCGATCATCTCCATCACCGGCTCTTCCGGCGCGGGCACCACGTCGGTCAAGAAGACTTTCGAACAGATATTCTTCCGCGAGAAGGTCAACGCCGCCTACATCGAAGGCGACGCCTTCCATCGCTACGACCGCGCGGAAATGCGCACGCAGATGGCGAAGGAGGCCGATCGCGGCAACAGGCATTTCAGCCATTTCAGCCCCGAGACCAATCTGTTCGAGGAGCTGGAGCGTGCCTTCCGCGACTATGGCGAGACCGGTACGGCGACGACGCGGCACTATGTCCACGATGCCGAGGAATCCGCGCTGCATGGTGCCGCACCCGGCACCTTCACCGAATGGAAACGGCTGCCGGAGAGCTCCGACCTGCTGTTCTACGAGGGCCTGCATGGCGCGGTCGTCACCGACAAGGTCAATGTCGCGCGCTACGCCGACCTCAAGATCGGCGTCGTGCCCGTCATCAATCTCGAATGGATCCAGAAGCTGCACCGCGACCGCAGTGCGCGAGGTTATTCGACCGAGGCCGTCACCGACACCGTTCTGCGAAGGATGCCCGACTACATCCACTATATCTGTCCGCAGTTCTCCGAGACCGACATCAACTTCCAGCGCGTGCCGACGGTGGACACCTCCAATCCATTCATCGCGCGCTGGATCCCAACGCCGGACGAATCGATGGTCGTGATCCGCTTCAAGAACCCGCGCGGCATCGACTTCCCCTACCTGCTCTCGATGCTGCCGCAAAGCTGGATGTCGCGCGCCAATTCGATCGTGTGCCCCGGCGCGAAGCTCGATCTTGCCATGCAGCTGATCCTGACGCCGCTGATCATGCAGCTCATCGAGCGCAAGCGAAACCTGAAGTGAACGAGGGGAGGATCCGATGAACATCTCCGTCCACGCCGACGCAGACCTTACCGCGGTCACACACAATGATCTCGCCAACGCCGTCCGCTTCCTCGCGGTCGACGCCATCGAGACCTCGCAGTCCGGCCACCCCGGACTGCCCATGGGCATGGCCGATGTCGCCACCGTGCTGTTCTCGCGATTTCTGAAATTCGACTCGGCTCACCCCCACTGGCCGGACCGTGATCGCTTCGTGCTGTCGGCGGGCCATGGCTCGATGCTGCTCTATGCATTGCTCCATCTCACCGGCGGCGACGTCAGCCTCGATGACATCAAGGCCTTCAGGCAATGGGGCTCGAAGACGCCGGGCCATCCGGAATATGGCCATACGCCGGGCGTCGAGACGACGACCGGTCCGCTGGGGCAGGGGATTGCGACCGCGGTCGGCATGGCGCTCGCCGAGCGGATGGGTAATGCGCGGCATGGCGATGGCCTCGTCGATCACTTTACGTATGTTATCGCCGGCGACGGCTGCCTGATGGAAGGCATCAGCCAGGAAGCGATTTCGCTCGCCGGCCATCTCGGGCTCGGCCGCCTGATCGTGCTGTTCGACGACAACGGCATCTCCATTGACGGGCCGACCTCGCTTGCGACCTCCGACGACCAGCTCGCGCGCTTCGCCGCCTCAGGCTGGTCGGTGCGCCGTGTCGATGGGCACGATTCCGAAGCAGTTGCGCAGGCGATAGCCGAGGAGCGTGAGAGCCAAAGACCGTCGCTGATCGCCTGCCGCACCATCATCGGCTATGGCGCGCCGGATCGTCAGGGCACCGAGAAGGCGCACGGCGCGCCGCTCGGCACCGAGCAGACCGCGGCGGCGCGGCGAGCGCTCGGCTGGGACTATCAGCCCTTCGTGGTGCCTGTCACGGTCCTGAAAGCATGGCGGATGATCGGGCAGCGCGGGCAGGTCGAGCGTCTCGCCTGGCTCGATCGCTATGAATGCGCGACGCCTGAGCAGCGCGATCTGTTTGTCGAGGGTAAGTCGGTTGCCCTGCCGAACGCCTATGCCCTGGCCTCGGCGAAGTTGCGCGAGCGCTTTGCCACCGAGCGTCCGAAGCTCGCGACGCGGCAGGCGTCGCAACAGGTGCTCGACGGAATCGCAGGGACGATTCCCGGATTTGTCGGTGGCTCGGCGGACCTCACGCATTCGAACCTGACGCATGCCAAGGCGCAGACCCCGGTCAAGCGCGGCGCGTTCGCCGGCGATTACATCCATTACGGCATCCGCGAGCACGGCATGGCGGCAGCGATGAACGGCCTCGCGTTGCACGGCGGCTTCATTCCCTATGGCGGCACCTTCCTCGCGTTCTCCGATTACAGCCGGCCGGCGATCCGCCTTGCGGCCTTGATGCGGATCCGCGTCATTCATGTGATGACCCATGACTCCATCGGTCTCGGTGAGGACGGCCCGACGCATCAGCCGGTCGAGCATCTCGCAGCGCTTCGCGTCATTCCGAACCTGCTTGTTTTCCGGCCGGCCGACGCGGTTGAGACGCTGGAAGCATGGGACTGCGCGCTCCAAGCTGAAAATCGTCCGTCCGTGCTGTGCCTGTCCCGTCAGGCGCTGCCGACCTTCCGCAGCGACGTGCGCGGTAGAAACCGCGTCGCACGGGGCGCCTATCTGATCGTTTCGCCGGACGGCGGCCGCGACGTGACGCTCATCGCAACGGGTTCGGAAGTGTCTATTGCGCTGGAGGCGGCCCGCCTGCTCGCCACCGAGCACGTCCGCGCGGCCGTAGTCTCCGCGCCCTGCTTCGCGTTGTTCGAGGAGCAGCCGGAGGACTACCGCGCTGCCGTGCTCGGCACTGTGCCACGGGTGGGCATCGAGGCTGCAATCGTCGGCGATTGGCATCGATGGATCGGCACTGACGGCGAATTCATCGGCATGCGCGGCTTTGGTGCCTCGGCGCCAGCCCCGGTGCTCTACCGCGAATTCGGCATCACGCCGCAAAGCGTCGCGGAAGCCGCCCGGCGGGCGATTGCCCGCACAAGCAAGCAATAACAGGAGGAATTGTCGTGGCCCGTATCACCCTTCGTCAGCTGCTCGACCACGCCGCCAGTCACGGCTACGCGGTGCCGGCATTCAACATCAACAACATGGAGCAGGGCATCGCGATCATGCAGGCGGCGGCCGAGGTCGACGCGCCGGTGATCATCCAGGCTTCGCGCGGCGCGCGCAGCTATGCCGGCGACCTCATGCTCTCGCACATGATCGACGCGCTGGAGCGGACCTATCCGGACATCCCGCTCTGCATGCACCAGGACCATGGCAACGACGAAGCGACCTGCGCCTCCGCGATCGCCCACGGCTTCACCTCGGTGATGATGGACGGCTCGCTCAAGGCAGACGCCAAGACCGCGGCCGATTACGACTACAACGTTGCGATCACCAGCCGCGTCGTCGATCTCGCCCATTGGGTCGGTGCCTCCGTCGAAGGCGAGCTCGGCGTGCTCGGCTCGCTCGAGCATGGTGGCGGCGAACAGGAGGATGGTCACGGCGTCGAAGGCACGATCAGCCACGATCAGTTGCTGACGGATCCCGACCAGGCGGTCGACTTCGTCCGCGCCACCAAGGTCGATGCGCTCGCGATCGCGATGGGCACCTCGCACGGCGCCTACAAGTTCAGCCGCAAGCCGGATGGCGACATTCTGGCGATGCGGGTGGTCGAGGAGATTCATCGCCGTCTGCCGAACACGCATCTCGTGATGCACGGCTCTTCCTCGGTGCCGCAGCCGCTCCAGGACATGTTCAATCAGTTCGGCGGCGAGATGCCGCAGACCTGGGGCGTGCCGGTCGAGGAGATCGTCCGCGGCATCAAGAGCGGCGTGCGCAAGGTCAATATCGACACCGACTGCCGGCTGGCGATGACCGCGGTGTTCCGCAAGGTCGCCGCGCAAACGCGCTCCGAGTTCGATCCGCGCAAATTCCTCAAGCCCGCGATGGATGCGATGCGCGAGCTCTGCCGCGAGCGCTTCGAGCAGTTCGGGACTGCAGGCCACGCCAGCCGGATCAAGGTCGTTCCCTTGAGCGAGATGGCGCGGCGCTACCGCGCCGGAGAACTCGATCCCAGCATCGACGCCCGCGAGCCCGTCGCGGCCTAATCATTCAGAGAGAGAAGAGCAGGAGAGAGCCATGAATGCACATGCAGGAACCGTCCGCGGCAAGGAAAGATATCGATCGGGCGTGATGGAATACAAGCGCATGGGCTATTGGGAGCCTGATTACGTGCCAAAGGACACCGATGTCATCGCGCTGTTCCGCGTCACGCCGCAAGAGGGCGTCGACCCGATCGAGGCGTCGGCCGCAGTCGCCGGCGAATCTTCCACCGCGACTTGGACGGTGGTGTGGACCGATCGCCTGACCGCTGCCGAGAAGTATCGCGCAAAATGCTATCGCGTCGATCCGGTGCCGGGCACGCCGGGCTCGTATTTCGCCTACATCGCCTATGACCTCGACCTGTTCGAGCCTGGTTCGATCGCCAACCTCTCGGCCTCGATCATAGGCAATGTGTTCGGCTTCAAGCCGCTGAAGGCGCTGCGTCTGGAAGACATGCGCTTCCCGGTCGCTTATGTGAAGACGTTCCAGGGGCCGGCAACCGGCATCGTGGTCGAGCGCGAGCGGCTCGACAAGTTCGGCCGGCCGCTGCTCGGCGCCACCGTCAAGCCGAAGCTCGGCCTCTCGGGCCGCAATTACGGCCGCGTGGTCTACGAGGCGCTGAAGGGCGGGCTCGACTTCACCAAGGATGACGAGAACATCAACTCGCAGCCCTTCATGCACTGGCGCGACCGCTTCCTCTATTGCATGGAAGCGGTGAACCGCGCACAGGCGGCCTCCGGGGAGGCGAAGGGCACCTACCTGAACATCACCGCTGGAACGATGGAGGACATGTACGAGCGCGCGGAGTTCGCGAAGGAACTCGGGTCGTGCATCGTCATGATCGACCTCGTGATCGGCTACACCGCGATCCAGTCGATGGCGAAATGGGCGCGGCGCAACGACATGATCCTGCATCTGCATCGCGCCGGTCACTCAACCTACACGCGGCAGAAGAGCCACGGCGTGTCGTTCCGCGTCATCGCCAAGTGGATGCGGCTTGCCGGCGTCGACCACATCCATGCCGGCACGGTGGTCGGCAAGCTCGAGGGCGATCCCAACACCACGCGCGGCTATTACGATGTTTGCCGCGAGGACTTCAACCCGACCAGGCTCGAACACGGGCTGTTCTTCGATCAGTCCTGGGCGAGCCTGAACAAGATGATGCCGGTCGCCTCCGGCGGCATCCATGCCGGCCAGATGCATCAGCTGCTCGACCTGCTCGGCGAGGACGTCGTGCTGCAGTTCGGCGGCGGTACCATCGGCCATCCCATGGGCATCGCGGCCGGCGCGATCGCCAACCGCGTGGCGCTGGAAGCGATGATCCTCGCTCGCAACGAGGGCCGCGACTATGTCCACGAAGGTCCGGAGATCCTGGCCAGGGCGGCCGAGACCTGCACACCGCTGAAAGCTGCACTCGAGGTCTGGAAGGACGTCTCCTTCAATTATGAATCCACCGACACGCCTGACTTCGTGCCGACCGCGCTCGAAACCGTTTGAGGAGATTTGACATGAAGCTGACCCAAGGCTGCTTCTCGTTCCTGCCAGATCTGACCGATGACCAGATCACCAAGCAAGTGCAGTATTGCCTGACCAACGGCTGGGCGGTGAACATCGAGTTCACCGACGATCCGCATCCCCGCAACACCTATTGGGAGATGTGGGGCCTGCCGATGTTCGATCTCCAGGACGCCGCCGGCGTGATGATGGAGCTCGCCGAATGCCGCAGAGTGTATGGCGACCGCTACATCCGTCTCAGCGGCTTCGACTCCAGCCATGGCTGGGAATCGGTTCGGATCTCGTTCATCGTCAATCGCCCGCCGCAGGAAGCCGAGTTCGAGCTGGTGCGGCAGGAGGTGGGCGGACGCGCGATCCGGTACACCACTGTGCGCCGGCAGCCCGCGCACGCGCCAACCTAAGTCATTCTCCTCCGCGCGGAGCACTCCCTGCTCCGTTTCCTTGGCGGACCACTGCTTCGCCGCTCCCCCGCGGCGAAGCCCTTTTCTTCGAGGTGCCGATGCTGGATGTTCCCCACGCAATGACCACTGAGCCCGGCGAGACCAGTTTCGATCTCCGCAAGGAGGCCGAAGAGGCTGGAATCACCGGCACGTTGCAGCAGCTCGAGCAGGAGCTGATCGGATTGAAGCCGGTGAAGAACCGCGTGCGCCAGATCGCGTCGCTCTTGCTGATCGAACGTATCCGGCAGCGTGCGGGACTGGCTTCGTCGCCGCCGACGCTGCACATGTCGTTCACCGGCAATCCCGGCACCGGTAAGACGACCGTCGCGTTGCGCATGGCAAAGATCCTGCACGGCCTCGGCTTCGTGCGGCGCGGGCAGGTGATCTCGGTGACGCGCGACGATCTCGTCGGCCAGTATATCGGCCACACCGCGCCCAAGACGAAGGAGATCCTGAAGAAGGCGATGGGCGGCGTGCTGTTCATCGACGAGGCCTATTATCTCCATCGGCCGGACAACGAGCGCGACTACGGCCAGGAGGCGATCGAGATTCTGCTGCAGGTGATGGAAAATCAGCGCGAGGACCTCGTCGTGATCCTTGCCGGCTATGGCGAGCGGATGACGAGCTTCTTCGCCTCCAATCCCGGCTTCCGTTCGCGCATCGCCCACCACATCGACTTTCCGGACTATGCGGAAGCCGAGCTGCTCGTCATCGCCGAGCTGATGCTGAAGGAACGGGGTTATCGCCTCTCGGCGGCGGCGCGTGAGGCGTTCGAGAAATATATTGCGCTGCGTCGGACCCAACCGTTCTTCTCCAATGCGCGATCTATCCGCAACGCCGTCGACCGCATCCGCCTGCGGCAGGCCGATCGCCTGGTATCCGATCTCGATCGCATGCTCGACATCGCCGACCTCGAAACGATCGATCCCATGGACGTCCTGGCGAGCCGCGTCTTCAGCGGCGGTGCCGACGCGCAGGGGAGTGCGAAGCCATGACCAGAGAAATCCTCATCGCGCCGTCGATCCTGGCTGCGGATTTCGCGCGCCTCGGCGAGGAGATCGCAGCGATCGACGCTGCGGGCGCCGACTGGATTCATTGCGACGTCATGGACGGGCATTTCGTCCCGAACATCAGTTATGGCGCGGACGTCATCAAGGCGATCCGGCCGCTGACGAAGAAAATATTCGATGTGCATCTCATGATCGCGCCGGCCGATCCCTATCTCGAGGCGTTCGCGAAGGCCGGCGCGGATCTCATTACGGTGCATGCCGAAGCGGGTCCGCACCTCGATCGCTCGCTCCAGGCCATCCGCGCGCTCGGCAAGAAAGCCGGCGTCAGCCTGTGTCCCGCCACTCCCGAAAGCGCGATCGAGTATGTGCTCGATCGTCTCGATCTCGTCCTGGTGATGACGGTCAATCCGGGTTTTGGCGGCCAGTCCTTCCTCGAGTCCCAGCTCGAGAAGATCGCGCGCATCCGAAGCATGATCGGCGACCGGCCGATCCGGCTCGAGGTTGACGGCGGCATCACGCGCGACAATGCTGCTGCCGTGGCCGCTGCGGGCGCCGATACGCTTGTAGCGGGCTCCGCCGTGTTTCGCGGCAAGAGCAGCGCGGACTATGCCGGCAACATCGCGGCTATCCGCGCCGCTGCGGAAGCCGGCAGGGTTCCGAAGCTGCAACATAGTTCGGCGCAGACGATCCGAGCCGGTGAGCCCGCGCTCATCCGGTAGACTACCCGGTACACATTGGCCCGCGGTAAGGTTCCGAAGCGTTGAGTCCGCGCTGGTTGGAACTTTCGCCTAAATGCGCGTTTGCCTAGAATCAAGCGCGTCTAGCGCGCGGCGGGCGCAGCAAATCTTTTGCACAACCGCCATCGCCCTGACGCAAATAAGGGCGATAAGCTCTGTGTGAATGCGAGGGAGGGTCTCATGGATAACGTACGTCGTTACCGCGCGCTGGCGTCCCTCTGTCGTCAGCAGGCCGCCTACCGGCCGCTCCAGAGCTGGGAACTGCTCGGCCAGGCCGAACATTTCGAATATCTCGCCGAAGTCGAACTCAAGGCGCATTTCGACGCGTGCAATGCGCCACACGACGAGGACGGCGTCGAGGCCACGGCGTGGGAGAGACCCGCCGCGGCGTGACCGTCCAACTTGTTCGAACATGACCCGAACTTGCCGATGCCGGCACCGCTCAAGGACGCGGTTGTCAGCCCGAACGACAAGGCTTGTGACCGGCCCGTCCTGGATCAGCCCTCGATTAATGCGACATCAGCGTCGGGACGGTCATGGCTTCCAGCATGGCGCGGGTGACGCCGCCGAGGAACCGCTCCTGCAATCGCGAATGGCCGTAGCCGCCCATGACCAGAAGATCGAGGCGCTCATCGGCTGCAAGCGACAGCATGGTCGGCTGAATGTCAGAGCGCGTGGCCGACAGGTTGACGGTGCGGGTGGATAGTCCGCGCCGGCCGAGGTGCCTTGCCAGATTGCGCGTCGAGACCTCGTCGGGAACCATGTCTGTTTCGTTGATAGCAATGATCACGATCTCCTCGGCACGGGCCAGGAATGGTGCGGCGTCGCGCATGGCGCGCGCGGCGAGGCGGCTGCCGTCCCAGCAGATGCCGATCCGTTTCGCCTTGAAGGCTCCATGGAAGGTGTAGGGCAGGAAAAGCACCGGGCCGCCCGCCTGGAACAGGATCTCGCGGGGCACATCGTTGTCGAGTGAGGCTTGCGCCGGGTCCGGCTGGAGCACGATGCTGAGATCGTGCAGCCGCGCCATCTCGCCGAGCAAGCCGACCGCATCCCCCGGCATCGTCCCGAGCGGGTGGCATGTGTAGGAAATGCCGGCGTTCATCGCTTCGTTCTTGAATACCGCGAGCGCCGCCTCGGCCCGCTCCACTGCGCTCTCGCGCTCCAGCTCGAACACCGCCGCCACCGCGGCGCCGCCCTCCATGATATAGGCCGCGCTGGTTGCCACATAGCCAACCGCGACTGCATCGAGATGGGCGTCGAGGCCCGCCGCGAGCGAGATCGAGCCATCGATCACCGGGCGCACCGGGCGCTCGGTGGGGATGTGGACGAGAATGTCTTTGTACATGACGCGCCTCCGACGGACATCATCCGGTGGCTGCAGTCTTTCACGGTGCGCAGGGGCCGCGTTGAGCTGCATCAAACGTGCAGCCTCGAGTTTTGGACCTTCGCCGGCCCCGGCTACTTTGCCAAGATTTAACCGCGCGGACGGGACGCTGTAAGGTGGCGACCACCATGTTGGGTGCAAGGCGACTTACCCAACATGGACATATCGACATGAGCGATCACGCCAATTCCGACACCACAACGTCCCGCAAGGTCCTGAGGCCACGCCGGCTCGCGCTGCTCGGCACCGTGGCCGCGCTTGGCGTGGCCGTGCTGGCGACTGCACCCGGCTCTTCGCCGTTCAGCGCGAGCTCCTTCATCGCGCCCGCCCAGGCCGCGGAGCCCACCGCGACACCGCCGGGCTTCGGCGACCTCGTCAGCAAGGTCAAACCCGCCGTCATCTCGGTGCGGGTCAGGATCGACCAGGACAACGACAAGAGCGCGATGCTGCAACAGAACCGGATGGATTCGGACGAGGCGACGCCGTTCGACCAGTTCTCGCGGCAGTTCGGCTTCCGCGGCCCGGGTGGCATGGAGGGCATGCCGCGCCATCACCGCCAGATGATCACGGGTGAGGGCTCCGGCTTCTTCATCTCCGCCGACGGCTATGCCGTGACCAACAACCACGTCGTCGATCACGCCGAGTCGGTGCAAGTGACGATGGACGACGGCACGATCTACAGCGCGAAAGTGGTCGGCACCGATCCGAAGACCGATCTCGCGCTGATCAAGGTCGAGGGTAAGAAGGATTTTCCGTTCGTCAAATTCTCGGACCAGAAGCCGCGTATCGGCGACTGGGTCGTCGCGGTCGGCAATCCCTTCGGCCTCGGCGGCACCGTGACCGCCGGCATCGTCTCGGCCAGCGGCCGCGACATCGGCAACGGTCCCTATGACGACTTCATCCAGATCGACGCGCCGATCAACAAGGGCAATTCCGGCGGCCCGGCCTTCGACATGAACGGCAACGTGATCGGCGTGAACACCGCGATCTTCTCGCCCTCCGGTGGCTCTGTCGGCATCGGCTTCGACATTCCGGCCTCGACTGCAAAGCTCGTTGTCGCACAGTTGAAGGACAAGGGCGCGGTCACTCGCGGCTGGCTCGGCGTGCAGGTGCAGCCGGTGACATCGGATATCGCCGACAGCCTCGGCCTCAAGGAGGCGCGCGGCGCGATCGTCGACAATCCGCAGGACGGCAGCCCGGCGGCGAAGGCGGGCATCGAGGCGGGCGACGTCATCACCGCCGTCAATGGCACCGCGATCAAGGATTCCCGCGATCTCGCCCGCACCATCGCCACCCTGGCGCCGGGCACGTCTGTGAAGCTCGACGTCGTCCACAAGGGCGACAGCAAGACGGTGACACTGGCGCTCGGCGAGTTGCCGAACGAGCGGCAGGCCAGAGCCGACGAGGGCAAGTCGCAGCCGGATGCCGGCATGCCGCCGCGTCTCGGGCTCAGCCTGGCTCCGGCCGGCGACGTGCAGGGCGCCGGCCAGAAGGGCGTCGTCGTCACTGAAGTCGATCCGCAAGGGCCGGCCGCGCAACGCGGCATCCAGACCGGCGACGTCATCCTCAATGTGGGCGGCAAGGCTGTCGCCAATATCGGCGATGTCCGTTCGGAGCTGGCGCAGGCGAAATCGTCCGGCAAGCGCAGCGTGCTGCTGCAGGTCAGAAGCGCGCAGGCGACCCGTTTCGTCGCGGTGCCGCTCGCATAAGGCGAACGTCGATCGGCGCAACTCCAAAAGGGCGGCTCACGGGCCGCCTTTCCTGTTCGCCTTCAGGATTCCGGATGTCCGCCGATAACATTCTCGTTAACGGCAGTGAGGATGACCCGGTTCGTCCGAAAAAGCCGTGTTCGCTCATCACAATTCCGGGTCAGGTAGGGACTCGGCGGCAATGAAGCCGCCGGGACGATTGCAAGCGTGGAACTTCGAACTTGCCGCCGCTGAGCTGGACCGGTCGGCAATTCGTATTTGATCGGTGCCGACATGGATCGATTGAAGCTCTCGCTGAGGACTGCGCTGCTCGTGGCGCCATTCGTGCTGTGGGGCGGAATCGCTCTCGGGCGTGACGACGGCCGCTACGCGGACTCTCCCCTCAAGCCATGGTTCGACGGTCTGCGCAGCCATCTCGGTCCGTGCTGCTCAGATGCGGATGGGTTTGCCGTCGCCGATCCCGATTGGGACTCGCACAATGGACATTATCGCGTGCGGCTCGACGGCGAGTGGGTCGACGTCCCGGACGAAGCCGTGATCACCGAGCCGAACCGGGCCGGCCGCACCATGGTGTGGCCGGTGAAGACCGCGTTCGGCGTTTCGATCCGCTGCTTCATGCCGGGCAGCATGATCTGACGGAGGTCAGCGCGACCGTTTGGAGGATTTGCGCTTCGACGTCTTCTTCGAAGTCTTTCTCGAAGTCTTCTTGGATGTTTTCCGAGATGTCTTCTTTGACGTCTTCTTGGACGTCTTTCGCTTCGCGGCTTTCTTCGGGACCTTCTTGCCCTTCTTGCGCGCTTTCGACAGGCCGATCGCGATTGCCTGCTTGCGGCTCTTCACGCGTCCGCCTCGACCGCCCGGTCCGCTTTTCGCGGTACCCTTCTTGTAGCGCTTCATCTCGCCTTCGACGTCGCTGCCGGAGCTGCGCGAGTAGCGGCGCTTCTTTGCCTTGCGTGCCATGCATGTTCTCCCTTGGCCTGGAAAACAATCCGAGACAGGCATGGTTCCGAAAGCGCGCATGCACGTCCCGGATACGCGGCTTAGTCTAGAACGAATCCGCCAGCTCGATCTCGGCTTCCAGCACCTGAATGCGCCGTGCTGCCTCGCTGGAGGACAGATCCCGCGCATATTGCGCGGGCTGATACGCCTCTTCGCTCAGCCGTTTCAGCCGGAGGCCCTGCGCCCGCGTCATCTGCTCGGTGAGGAAAGTCTTGGCGGTGAGGAGAGTCTTGGCGTCGTATTTACCCTGAACCTGCATGTCGCTTCTCCCTTCTGAAATCGTGACTTGACTATATGTTCTTATTTTGTTCTAACAAGTCATGGACAACAGAATTAATGAAATTCGACGTAAAATCAGCGCCTTGAGGCTGGAAATGGCCGATATCGAGGCGTCCGTGCGTGAGCTCGTCGACCGCGATCGCGACTGCACAGAGAAGGCCCTGGCGCAGATGGATCTGCGCCGGAAAATCAATCTGCTGATCGGCGAATGGAAGGCTGCAGGTGGCGGCGATGTCCTGCCGAATGTCCGCGATAGGATGCGCCTTCGTTCCGCGAAGACATCAGGTAGTCCTCTGCGCGTGATCGCGCGCCGCTGAGAGCTTTGGGAGCGCACGGTGGAGGAAGACCCGGATGCGTACCGGATTCTAAAGCTGCGCGCCGAGATTCTCGAACTGGGCTCTGCGATCCGGCAGCTGCAACGGGAGGGGCTCGACGACGCCGCGGCCCAGCTCTTGATCGCGCGCAAGCGCGCACGACTCGATCATCTGGTGAGAGCTGATCCCGCCAGCGTCCATCCTGACATCCTGGGAAGCCATCGTAGCTGAAGCCTGCGCGCAACGCGGCCCGAGAAAAAGTTCGTTCGAACACCATAAGCAAAAAGGCCCCGCGATCGCGGGGCCTCTATGAGTTGGACGAACAAAAAGCTACTTGGTGTTGCTCATGCCGCCCTTGTTGTTCGTCATGGTGCCGCCCTGATCGGAGCCGGGACCGGAGCCGCCCTGACCGGAGGGATCAGCACCCTTGGAGGACTTGGTGTTGGCGCCTGTGGTGGTTTGCGACGATGACATCGAGGATCCGTGTTTTGCCTTGTGCGACTTGGCCTGCACGGCGAACGGTGCGGCGGCGAGGCCGGTGGCCAACATCACGGCAAGAGCGAGCTTGGTGGTCTTCATGTGCGGGAACTCCCTGAGTTGAATTGACGCAGGCAGCCAACTGCCATTCGTCGCAGGAGTTCCGAACAAAGAAGTTCCGGTAAATCTCGCATCCTTCAAGATTGCTTGTCCTCTGCGAGGATGAATACGACGCCGGTGAGTGTCGCCCCGATCGCGAACGTCGTCACCAATGTGAGGGCGAAAACGACAACGGCCTGGCTTCCGCCGTGATTCAGCAAATTGGCGACGGCTGGATTGGACAGCACGAGCAAGAGGCTGAAAGCGAGCCCTAAGGCTGCGCCCATCATGGCGTGCGTCATCAGCTTGACGAGCCCGCTCGGAGAGATCAGGTCCGACGACTTTTTCGCGCGCATGGAACTCTATCCCGATCTCGCAAGCAACGCCTGCGACACGCGCTGGTTCCACCCGCATGAAGGAATCATTATCGCCCGCTTCATCCGACGTTCATGCCGGTTGGGCGAGAATGACCGCGCAACACGGGAACATTCGATATGGGTAAGGTGGTCTTTCTCTATCGCTCTCTGGCTTATCGCAACGCCGCCGCGGACATCCTCCGCAAAGCGCGCAAGCTGCCCCGCGGCGCGGAGCGAAGCGCGGCGTGCCGCTATGCCAAGGCGCTGCGCGATCTCGCCCAAACGGAAGCCTGGCTCGAAGGACGGGTCGCGCGCGAGCCGCAAACGACGCAGCGCAGGAAGAGTGCGGCCTCCGGTTAACCGGACGCGCGCTGCAATTCGGCGGAGCTCGCGGCTTCGAAGTTGCCGGGCGCGGTCGTCGCGGCAGTCTTGCGGACCAACGGCACCTCGAGCCGGCACAACAGACCCTCGGCGCGCCAATCGAATCGCGCTTGCCCGCCGAGCTGGGACTCGACGCTCGCAAGCAGGCTCCGCGTACCAAAGCCGCGGGATTTCGGCGTCATGACGAGCGGGCCGCCGGACTCCTCCCAGGTCAGCGTGAGCAGCTCATCCTCGACCTGCCAACCGATCGCGAGCCGTCCCGTCCGCGTCGAGAGCGCGCCATACTTCGCCGAGTTGGTGAAAAGCTCATGCAGGGCCAGCGCCAGCGTCTGGGCGGTTGCCGGCAGCAACTGAACTTCGGACCCCGCCAATTTGATCTGGCCGCCGAGGGAATAGGGCGCAAGCTCCTCGTCGATCAGCTTCGAGAGTTCGGCACCCTGCCAGCTCGACAGCGACAGGATCGTATGCACGCGCGCCAGTGCATTGATGCGTCCCTCGACGGCGCTGACATAGGCTTTGACTTCGTCGGCGCGGGTGAGGCGCACGATCGATTGCGCCAGCGCAAGCGCATTCTTGGCGCGATGATCGACTTCCCGCGCCAGGAGAGTCTGCCGTTCCTCGGCGCGCTTGCGTTCGGTGATGTCCACCGTCACGCCACTGACGCGCATCACCCGACCGCTCTCGTCAACCGTGGCGGCGGCCGTGCCGACACACCAGCGCACGTCGCCGTCGGGCCGCACGATGCGGAACTCAGTTTCATAGGAGCGTGTGCCCTTGTTGAATTCGGCGATCGCCTTGCGCAACCGATCGACGTCATCCGGATGCAACAGCGCCTGAACGTTGGCCGGATTCACCTCGAAGCTCTCCGGGCCAACACCAAAGATGCGGTATTGCCCCTCGTCCCACATCCAGTCGCCGGTGATCCAGTCCCAGTCCCACGAACCCATCTTGCCGGCGGCGATCGCCATGCTGCGCCGCTCTTCGCTCTCGCGGAGCTTTGCGGTGGAATTCTCCAGCTCGGCGGTGCGTGCACGCACGCGGTCCTCGAGATCCTGGTTCAGCCGTTCGAGTTCGCGCGTCTTGCGATAGAGCTCTGCAAACACCTTGACCTTGGCGCGCAGCACCTCCGGCACGACCGGCACCGGGACGTAGTCGACAGCGCCCATCTCGTAGCCGCGCAGGCGGTCGATGTCGCTGACTTGAATGGCCGAGATGAAGATCATCGCGGTCTTCTGGAAGCGCGGGTGCTCGCGGATCATCGCGGCGAGCTCGAAGCCGTCGAGCTCGGGCATGCAGACGTCGACCAGGATCACCGCGATCTCGGTCTTGAGCAGCACCTCCAGAGCCTCGCGACCGGACGAGGCGATCACGAGGTTCTGGCCGAGATCCTTCAGGATCACCTCATAGGCGAGCAGCTTGGCCGGCTGGTCGTCGACGAGGAGGATGTTGACCTTTTCGTGGTCCATACGGGCATCCAACTCAGCGGTGCAGCCACATGCGGATTGCAAGCAGCAATTGATCGGTGTTGACGGGTTTGGCGAGGTAGTCGGACGCGCCGGCCTCGAGGCATTTCTCGCGGTCGCCTTTCATGGCCTTGGCCGTCAACGCAATGATCGGAAGACGGGCGAAGGTCGGATTTTCACGAATGACGCCGATGGTTTGATAGCCATCCATCTGCGGCATCATGATGTCCATCAGCACGATGGCGATCTCCGGATTGGATTCAACCAGGGCCACCGCCTCGTTGCCGGTCGTGGCCGTCAGCACCTTCATGCCGCGTCGCTCCAGCACGCTCGACAGCGCGAAGATGTTGCGGGCGTCGTCGTCGACGAGCAGGGCGGTCTTGCCAATCAGGTCTTCGTCGGAACTGTTCAGCTTCTCGAGCATGCGCTGCTTCTCGACCGGCAACTCCGTGATGACGCGGTGCAGGAACAGCGCGGTCTCGTCAAGAAGGCGCTCCGGCGATTCCACACCCTTGACCACGATGCTTCGCGCCATGGTGTGGAGCTCCGCATCTTCCTCGGCCGACAACTCGCGGCCGGTGAAAACGACGACCGGGACATTCGACAGCGCCTCGTCGTTGCGGATCTGGTCCAGCACCTCGAAGCCGGTCATGTCGGGCAGCCGCAGGTCGAGCACGACGCAATCACAGGGGTTCTCACGCAGCATCGAGAGCGCGTCGGCACCGGTGCCGGTCGTCACGATCTCGATGTCGTCGTGGTGCAGGAGCTCGCGGATCGAGAGCTGCTCGGCCTCGTTGTCCTCGACGATCAGCAGCCGCTTGCGCCGCGGCCGCGCATATTCCTTGATCTGCGTCAGCGCGGCCGAGACGCCCTCGGTCGTCGTCGGCTTGTTGACGAAGGAGAAGGCGCCGCGCGCCAGCGCATGCTGGCGGTCCTCGTCGAGCGTGATGATCTGCACGGGGATGTGGCGGGTCAGCGGATTGTGCTTGAGCTGGCTCAGCACGGTCCAGCCGAGCATATCAGGCAGGAATACGTCGAGGGAGACGGCCCTCGGCTGGTATTGCTTTGCAAGCTCCAGCGCCTCCGCGCCGCGGGCGGCGACCAGCACCTTGAAGCCCTTGTCGCGCGCGAGATCGACCAGCACACGCGCGTAATGCGGGTCGTCCTCGACGATCAGGAGGATGCTGTCGCCTGGTTCGAGGTTGAGCCGGTCGTCGGGAAGCTGCTCGATCACGCGCTGCGGTTCGGCTGTAGCCGGCTGCAGCGCGGGCGGCTGGCTGTGTTGCTGGGGCGCCGCGCGGGGCGCGAGCGTCGGGCCGGAATATTTCAGCGGCAGGTAAAGCGTGAAGCACGAGCCCTTGCCCGGCAAGCTGCGCAGGTGGATCTCGCCGCCGAGCAGGCTTGCGAGCTCGCGACTGATCGCAAGGCCGAGGCCGGTGCCGCCATATTTGCGGCTGGTGCCGGCATCCGCTTGCTGGAACGCCTCGAAGATCAGCTTCTGCTTCTCCAGGGGAATGCCGATGCCGGTGTCCGACACTTCGAATGCGATCACGGCCGGCGCCGAGTTCAGCACGGGATGATCCGTGCCCCAGCCGCCGACCGCTGCGGCGACCTTCAGGCGCACCTCGCCTTCCGCGGTGAACTTGAAGGCGTTGGAGAGCAGGTTCTTCAAAACCTGCTGCAGGCGCTTGGAGTCGGTGACGAGGCTGCGCGCGAGATTCGGATCGACGTCGATCTTGAACGAAAGGTTGCGGTTCTCCGCCTCGTGACGGAACGGCCGCCCGACCGTCTCGAGCAGGTTCGCGGTCAGGATTTCCTCGGCGTCGACCGTCACCGTACCGGACTCGATCTTGGAGAGATCGAGAATGTCGCTGATGAGATTGAGCAGGTCGGTGCCGGCGCCGTGGATGGTGCGGGCGAATTCGACCTGCTTGCCGGTAAGATTGCCGTCCGGATTGTCGGTGAGCTGCTGGCCGAGGATCAGGATCGAGTTCAGCGGCGTGCGCAGCTCGTGGCTCATATTGGCCAGGAATTCGGACTTGTACTTCGAGGTCAGCGCGAGCTCGGTCGCCTTTTCCTCCAGTGCGCGGCGGGCCTGCTCGATCTCCTGGTTCTTGCGCTCGACTTCGACGTTGCGCTCGGCGAGCTGCTGCGCCTTCTGTTCGAGCTGATCGTTGGTCTGCTGCAATTCGCGCTGCTGGGTCTGGAGCTCGCCAGCGAGCTGCTGCGACTGCTTGAGCAGGCCTTCGGTCTGCATCGTCGCCTCGATCGAGTTGAGCACGATGCCGATCGAGTCCGTGAGCTGCTCCAGGAAGGTCATCTGTGAGGTCGTGAAGGAGGTCAGCGAGGCGAGCTCGATGACCGCCTTGACCTGGCCTTCGAACAGCACCGGCAGCACCACGAGGTTCTTCGGCGCGACGCGAAGCAATGCCGAATTGATCGGCACCACGTCGGGCGGAATGTCCGCAATCACGCGCGGGCGCCGGTCGAGCGCGCATTGGCCGATCAGGCCGTCGCCTAATGGCAGCACGCGCGGATACGGATAGACGCCATCGCCGGCGTAGGAGGCAAGCAGCAGTAGCCGCGGACTGTCTTCGTTCTCGACCTGATAGATCACGCCGGTATGCGCATTCACCAGCGGCGACAATTCGGTCAGCAGCAGGCGACCGACGGTGGTGAGGTCGCGCTGGCCCTGAAGCATGTTGGTGAATTTCGCCAGATTGGTCTTCAGCCAATCCTGCTCGGTGTTCACGTCCGTCGTGAGACGGAGGTTCGTGATCATCGTGTTGATGTTGTCTTTCAGCTCCGCGACCTCGCCGCGGGCGTCGACCTGGATCGACCGCGTCAGGTCGCCCTTGGTCACGGCGGTCGCCACTTCCGCGATCGCGCGCACCTGCGAGGTGAGGTTGGCCGCCAGCAAATTGACGTTGCCGGTGAGATCCTTCCAGGTGCCCGCGGCGCCGGGCACGTCAGCCTGACCGCCGAGCCGGCCCTCGACGCCGACCTCGCGCGCCACCGACGTCACCTGGTCGGCGAAGGTCGCGAGCGTCTCGGTCATGTTGTTGATGGTATCGGCGAGCGCCGCGACCTCGCCCTTCGATTTCACGGTGAGGTTCTGCTTGAGGTCGCCATTGGCGACAGCGGTCACCACCTTGACGATGCCGCGGACCTGCTCGGTCAGGTTCGCCGCCATGAAGTTGACGGTGTCGGTGAGATCCTTCCAGGTGCCGGCGACGCCGGGCACCTGGGCCTGGCCACCGAGTTCGCCTTCGGTGCCGACCTCGCGGGCAACGCGCGTGACTTCGCCGGCGAACGCATTGAGCTGGTCCACCATGGTGTTGATGGTGTTCTTGAGCTCGAGAATTTCGCCCTTCACGTCGACGGTGATCTTGCGCGACAGGTCGCCGCGCGCGACGGCGGTGGTGACTTCGGCGATGTTGCGGACCTGGGTGGTGAGGTTCGCGGCCAGCAGGTTGACGTTATCGGTGAGGTCCTTCCAGGTACCGCCGACGCCGGGCACGACGGCCTGGCCGCCGAGCCGGCCCTCGGTGCCGACCTCACGTGCGACGCGCGTCACTTCCGCGGCGAAGGAGCGGAGCTGCTCGACCATGGTGTTCAAGGTATCCTTGAGCAGCAGAATTTCGCCGCGCACGTCCACCGTGATCTTCTTCGACAGGTCGCCGCCGGCGATCGCGGTTGCGACCTCGGCGATGTTGCGGACCTGCGCGGTGAGGTTCGATGCCATGAAGTTGACGTTGTCGGTGAGATCCTTCCAGGTGCCGGCGACGCCGGGCACTTCGGCCTGGCCGCCAAGCTTGCCTTCGGTGCCGACCTCGCGGGCGACGCGCGTGACTTCACCGGCAAAGCCGTTGAGCTGGTCCACCATGGTGTTGATGGTGTTCTTCAGCTCCAAAATCTCACCACGGACGTCGACGGTGATCTTGCGCGAGAGGTCGCCGCGCGCCACGGCAGTGGTGACTTCGGCGATGTTGCGGACCTGGGCGGTGAGGTTGCCCGCCATCGAGTTGACGCTGTCGGTGAGGTCTTTCCAGGTGCCGGCGACGCCGGGCACGTTGGCCTGGCCGCCGAGCCGGCCTTCGGTGCCGACCTCGCGCGCGACGCGCGTCACCTCGCCCGCGAAGCGGTTGAGCTGGTCGACCATCGTGTTCAGCGTGTCCTTGAGCTGAAGGATCTCGCCGCGCACGTCCACGGTGATCTTGCGCGACAAGTCGCCACCGGCGATCGCAGTCGCGACTTCGGCGATGTTGCGGACCTGGGCGGTGAGGTTGCCCGCCATCGAGTTGACGCTGTCGGTGAGGTCTTTCCAGGTGCCGGCGACGCCGGGGACTTCGGCCTGGCCGCCGAGCTTGCCTTCGGTGCCGACCTCGCGCGCGACGCGTGTGACTTCGCCGGCGAAGGCGTTGAGCTGGTCGACCATGGTGTTGAGCGTTTCCTTCAGCTGAAGGATTTCGCCCGACACGTTGACGGTGATCTTCTTCGACAAATCGCCCTTGGCGACCGCGGTCGCGACTTCGGCGATGTTGCGGACCTGGCCGGTCAGGTTCGAGGCCATCGAGTTGACGCTGTCGGTGAGATCCTTCCAGGTGCCGGCGACGCCGCGCACCTGGGCCTGGCCGCCGAGCTTGCCTTCGGTGCCGACCTCGCGGGCGACGCGCGTGACTTCGCCGGCAAAGGCGTTGAGCTGGTCCACCATGGTGTTGATGGTGTCTTTCAGCTCCAGGATCTCGCCGCGGACATCGACGGTGATCTTTTTCGACAAATCGCCGCCCGCAACCGCGGTCGTCACCTCGGCGATGTTGCGGACCTGCGCGGTCAGGTTCGAGGCCATCGAGTTGACGCTCTCGGTCAAGTCCTTCCAGGTGCCGGCGACGCCGAGCACGTTGGCCTGACCGCCGAGCCGGCCCTCGGTGCCGACCTCGCGCGCGACGCGCGTGACTTCGCCGGCGAAGGCGTTGAGCTGGTCGACCATGGTGTTGAGCGTTTCCTTCAACTGAAGGATTTCGCCCGAGACGTTCACCGTGATCTTCTTCGACAGATCGCCGCTCGCGATGGCGGTGGCAACGTCGGCGATGTTGCGGACCTGCGCGGTGAGGTTCGACGCCATGAAGTTGACGTTGTCGGTGAGGTCCTTCCAGGTACCGGCCACGCCCGGCACCTGGGCCTGGCCGCCGAGCTTGCCTTCGGTGCCGACCTCGCGCGCGACGCGCGTCACTTCCGAGGCGAACGAGTTGAGCTGGTCCACCATGGTGTTGATGGTGTCTTTCAGCTCCAGGATTTCGCCTCGTACGTCCACCGTGATCTTGCGCGACAGGTCGCCGCGCGCCACGGCGGTGGTGACGTTGGCGATGTTGCGCACCTGCGCGGTGAGGTTGCCGCACATGGCGTTGACGCTGTCGGTGAGATCCTTCCAGGTGCCGGCGACGCCTGGCACGATGGCCTGGCCGCCAAGCTTGCCGTCGGTGCCGACCTCGCGCGCCACGCGCGTCACTTCCGATGCAAAGGAACGGAGCTGGTCCACCATCGTGTTGATGGCTTCCTTGAGCTGAAGGATCTCGCCGCGGACGTCGACCGTGATCTTCTTCGAGAGGTCGCCGTTCGCAACTGCGATCGTCACCTCGGCGATGTTGCGAACCTGGTTGGTCAAATTGTTCGCCATCGAGTTGACGCTCTCGGTCAGATCCTTCCAGACGCCGGTCACTTCCGGCACCTGGGCCTGGCCGCCGAGCTTGCCTTCGGTGCCGACCTCGCGCGCCACGCGCGTCACTTCGGAGGTGAACACGCCGAGCTGCTTGATCATGGTGTTGACGATGGTCGCCGACTGCAGGAATTCGCCGCGCAGGGGACGCCCATCGACGTCGAGCTTGACGGTCTGGAGCAGGTCGCCCTGTGCCACGGCTGCGACCGCGCGCGTCACCTCGCGGGTCGGCCACAGCAAATCGTCGATCAGCGTGTTGACCGAGCCTTCCATGTCGGCCCAGGAGCCGGAGGCCAGCCCGAACTTCACGCGCTGGCGCGTCTTGCCCTCGCGGCCCACCACCTGGCCGACCAGCTCGAGCTGCTGCGCCATGCGCTGATTGGCGGCGATGATGTCGTTGAAAGTGTCGGCGAGCTTGCCGTCGATGCCGAGATAGTCGCCGCTCATGCGCACGGAGAAATCGCCGTTGCGCATGGCCTGCAGGGCGAGCAGCAATTCTGCCCGGGAATCGGGCTCCGACATGCCGTTGGTTTTTGGCTTTGGAACGCGACGACCGGAACGTGATGCAGATCCGGGATCGAGGTCGCTCATAATTTGTCCCCCGCAGGCGTCGGCCGATTCCCAGGCAAGACGCGATTGTCAAAATAGAGCGTCAGCCAAATTCGAAATCAAGCGCCAACGTGACGGCGCCAGGAAGTGGAACCTGCTTTGCTCAGCCCGATTAACACAAGTGCGATCCCTCGGAATGGTTCCATCCGGTTCCCAGTTTTTCCGGGCGGAAGAGAAGATACGAGGCCGCTTTTGGGCCACCGTCATCTGCCTTCCGGAACGGAGCGCCGGGCGTGCCGTTAGCCCGCAGATACAGGGAGAGCGCACATGAAAGCAGGATTCGCCGTCATCGGCACAGTGATGTTGTTGGCTGGATCGGCGTTGGCGCAGGGCGGCGCGCCCAGCGGCCGTGGTGCCGTGACCGGCGATCCAGCCGCTAGCTCCGCCACCCCACGCGCGGACACACCAACCACGGGTACGTCGAGCCGGTCCAATCCTAGCGGTAGCGGCACGTCGAGTTCGGGCGGCAAGGATGACAATGGGGATGCCGGCCGAGACAAGATGCTGGAGGGTAACCGCAGCGCGCAGCCGGAGAGCCGGCAAAAGTAAGGGGCTACTTGGCAGTCCTACTTGTCTGCCATGGTGCGCTCGGCGTCCCTGACCTGTGAACGCAACATCGGGAGCTGCTCCCGCGCGAAGGCTGCAAGCGCGGCATTGTCGGGCGCCTTGAGATAGCGTTCGAGCAGCTCGATCACAGATTCATACTCGGGAATTTGCGCGGCATAGAAGCTTCTGACGAAAGTCGGTCCGTCCGAGGTTTCGGGCTCGACCAGGCTCGCGCTCGCCGGGGTTGTCTTTGTGACGCGCGGTTCGGTGCCGATCGCCTCCTGAATCTCCTTCAGGGCCTTGTCCCGCCGGGCCGCTTCTTCGGCGCGCAGGGCGGCGAGGTTCTTGACCTCGGCATTACCCTTGAGGTCGGTGCTCTCCAGCAGACCCTGCTGGAAGCGGCTGAAGCTGTAGAGGTCGCTGATGGTCTCGGTTGCGGTCGGCGTGCGGCCGGCCGGCCTTCGCTCCCCGGTGCTGTCGGCAAGCGCTGCAGTGCTGATGAACGCCAAAACTACCGCGAGAAGAATCCGCATGGATATCCAATGGCGGATGGCGGGCGAAGTTCCGCAGATGTTACGATCCGGTAAGGGCGGTTGCGACGCGACGGTTCCGTCCCCAATTCATATTGATGAAACAGTCCGAGATCTTCAGAGATAACGCCGATAACTGCCTCCAGCTCGCTGAGCGAGCTGAAGGACAGCCGTCACACAATCGTTTTTTGCGCATGGCGAACGCGTGGACGGCACTCGCCAACGAGCAGGATTGGCTCGATGGCGAGGTGCCGCCCGTTCCAGCCCGCATCCGTCAAAAGCAGGATGCGTAACGCTCTCGTTTCGTGGATCTGCGTGTGAGACTGCTCACGGACGGCAAGCAGGATCATTCATAATAGTCGATCGCGTTGATTTCCTATTCCGGGAGGTTTTTGCAATGGCTCCACGTCTGGCTCTTCTCTCGCTCATTCTCGCCTTTGGCGTGTCGGTCGCGTTCGCCACCGTGACGACGGTGCGGCAGGTGCATCATGAAAATGCATCGGGCCCGGTGCACTCGGCGCACAGTTAGCAGTCTGATCTCGCGGGTCGGAACCTTCGACGCTCCGGCGCGTAAGCGCTTCGAGACAGCAAAGAGGCGAGAGCTATCATGGCCCATTCCGACCAAGGCATCATCAGAGATCAGCGCGGTGAACAGCAGCCGCGGGACAAGCAGCGCGCGCAGACCGTACACAAGTCGGAGCCAAAGGGCTCGCCCTCTCGTGAGGCCACGCGCGATCCCAAGCTGAACGACAATAGCAAGACGCCCGGCTCCGGCATGGCGCCGGATGATTCCGGCGACGCGCCGAGCGGCTAATCCATAGGAACGAAACCGCTCGCAAAGAGTCGAGAGATTGCTTCCGGTTGTCATGCCCCCGGTGATCCGGAAGTAATCTCCAAGGACGGCCCCGGCACCCCGTGCCGGGGCCGTTTGCTTGAGCATCAGGCTGGACTAATCCTCGGCATCGCGCTGCGAATGGGGTTGCGTATGGCCGTCCGGGCCGCGGCCGAAAACTCCGAACCTGCTCGATTTGACATTCGCCCCTGCATCGACCGCTGCGGTGGCGAGTCCGAGCTTCAGGAGCTCGCGCACGGCTGCGGCTCGCGTCGGCATGCGATGTTTGAACCGGAAGTCATCCACCGCGGCCAGTTCTTCCGGTGATAGCATGACCTGAAGCCGCTCGGCGCGAAGGTCGTTCATGATCAATCACCCAAAATGAGCAAGTTGAGTAGTTTACTCAACGAACTCATTCGCCCGCGGTTCCACAAGATGCGGCTATGGCGCCAAGTTAGCAAAAAAATATAACAGAATCAATAAGTTATATGATGCAAAAGCCATTGGGCAGGGGTATGCTCCCGGCAAATGGGAGAGACGTCATGACGAGCGAAGTCAGATTGCCCCGCATACATATCGAAGACAGCGAGGCACCCAAGCCGGTGCGCCTCAGCCACCAGAAGGTCATCGAGCAGGTCGAGCGCTGGGCCAACAGCCCGGGCCTTCAACCGCCGAGATTGCAGCCGTCAACGCATGCCAAGGCGGGCTAGCGCTTCGCAAGGGAAGAGCCCTTGGCCGATAACGAATGGGCTGATCGGTGCGGTCTGCGGGAGACGATCCGCAGCTTGCGCCTGAGCCACCAGGCCAATACCGAAACGACGGCCCAGGCTATCAACGCGGCAGCGAAAGCGCCCGGAACGCTCGCGGCCACGGTGCAATGAAAGACGGCGGCGAATGCGACGAGGCCGATGCTTCCCCAGGCGGCGCCAGCTGCGTCGAGCGCGGCAGCCTCTTGCCCGCGGCGCGTGCCGCTGAGGCCGGCCTTCTCCTTGGTGCGGCGCTCATGGCTTTCGACCAGCGTCGCGCTCGCGCAGAAGATGGCGGGAAGCGCAAGGAACAGTCCGCCGACGGACACACCGAAGCGCGCTCCCAGAACCCCCGTGAGCACGGTCGCCAAGCCGCCGAGCAGGAAACGAATGCCGTATTCGTACCAGCGTGTCTGCTTCAGCGCGGAGAGCGACAGCTTGACCGGCATCAGGCCGCACCTCCAAAGCCGGCGAGCAGGCCGAAGGCAACCGCCAGCCACACGATCACAGCGAGGACGGTCGCGGGCAGCGCGGACACACGGTATCTGATCAGCAGATGGCAGACGACGACGCTGTAGCAGCCGAGCGCGACCGCGCCATAGATCATCGTCCAGCTTTCGGCCGCGGCATATTGCGGGCCGTGCTGGACAACGGCGATGCTGAGCGTCGCCAGTGCGACCGACGGTGCCGCGCCGAGCAACCCCGCAAAGCTTTTGGGTTTGAGCATATCCCCCAAGATCGCAAAAGCCGAGACGATGATGCCACCGGCGATGAAGCGCACGATATATTCGGTCACGGCTTTTCTCGTCGATTGACTTGCTTGCGAAACGATTGCGTCAGTGTCCATGGTCGCACGAGTCTCTCTACGGCCGCGCCCAGCGCAAAGCCTGCGACCACGTCGCTTGCCCAGCGCGCGAGCACCGCAATCCGTGTCAGCGACAGCGCGATCGCTGCCGTGCGCAGCAATCGGCCCGGCGTCTTCGGCAGCAAGCCCGCCGCCGAGGCAAGTGCGCCCATATGGACCGCGTGACCGGACGGGAAGGCGTCGCGCGCCTGTCCTGAGATGGGTACTCCATGTCGGTGTCCGCGTATGGTCAGCCGGTCTGGCCTGGTCTGATCGAATACGCATTTCAGGACATGCGGCAGGACGGCCGTCGCCAGCGACACGGCCAGAATGTGATTTGCCACGGGCCGCTGTTGCGGCTGCCGAATGTGAGTGTACAGCCACCCTGTTGCGGCCAGCGCGAGCAGCACGTGCTCGTCGGCGGCCCAGGTCAATGTCTGCGCCGTGTGCTCGACGCCTGAATTGGTGTGATCAGCGATCGTATCCGCGATCGCGGTGTCGATCCGGCTGGGTTTGACCTCTACCAATGCCATCGGTCTGCAAGCGTGATGTCCTTTGTGACAGTTTTGTAAAGCCGGGAGACAAAGAAGGTTCCTGGGCTTTGCCTCGTGGTATCAACCTGCAGCGCCGGACTACGGCTGTCCCGATCCACCCGCGGACCCATACACCTGGCCGGTCGCATAGCTCGCGTCGGCTGCGGCAAGCTGCACGTAAATCGAGGCCAGTTCGGCGGGCTGGCCGGGACGGCCGAGCGGCGTCATGCCGCCGAATTTTTCGAGCTTCTCCATAGTGGCGCCGCCGGAGACCTGGAGCGGCGTCCAGATCGGTCCCGGTGCGACGCCATTGACGCGGATGCCCTTCGGACCCAACTGCTTTGCCAGCGATTTGACATAGTTCATCGTCGCTGCCTTGGTCTGCGCGTAGTCGTAGAGCTCCGGCGACGGGTCGTACGCCTGCTCCGATGTCGTGCCGATGATGCACGAACCGGGCTTCAAATGCGGCAGCGCCGCCTTGATGATCCAGAACGGCGCATAGATGTTGGTCTTCATCGTCGCATCGAAATCTTCGGAGGAGACGTCGAGGATCGATTCGCGGCTCTGCTGGCGTGCGGCGTTGCAGACGATGATATCGAGGCCGCCCAGCCCCTGCGTGGCCTGCTCGACCAGCTTCTTGCAGAAAGCCTCATCCTTGAGGTCGCCGGGGATCGCGAGCCCGATACGCCCTTCCTTCTTGATCAGCGCGATAACGTCCTGCGCATCGGGCTCTTCCGCCGGTAGATAGTTGATGGCGACGTCGGCGCCTTCGCGCGCGTAGGCTATCGCAGCGGCGCGGCCCATACCTGAATCACCACCGGTGATCAGCGCTTTACGGCCAGCGAGCCGGCCGGAGCCCTTGTAGCTGGTCTCGCCGTGATCCGGAGGCGGCTCCATCTTGCCGGCGAGGCCAGGCCAGGGCTGCGATTGTTTTTTGAACGGCGGCTTTGGAAAGCGGGTGACGGGATCGACCAGTTTCTGCTCGGCCATTTTCTGCTCGGCCACGGAGGCGTCTCCTTTCGCTGTCGAAGAGGCCAGCGAAGCAGCAGCAAGCGTTGCGCTCGCCGCTTGGACGACGTGCCGGCGGGATACTGAAGTCTTGTCTGGATGCGTCATGACGGTCTCCGCGATATCGCGATCTCAATGCACGGAGAGAGGCATCGTTGCAAACGGGAGGACGCCGACCAGGAGGCCGGCGTCCTCGGAAGATGTTTACTTGGTCTGGCCGACGCTCGGCGCCTTGCCGAGCTCCTTGGCCATGTCGAGATGGTGCTTGAGCGCGGGCAGCGTCTTGCCGGCCCAATCCTTCAGGTCGGAATTGTCGCCGCCCTTGGCGTAACGCTCGAACAGCGAGACCGCGTCCTCGTGGGCACTGACCTGGTACGAGTTGTAATCCGAGCTGAAGTCCTTGCCATTCGCGCTCTTGAGCTTGTCGAGCTTGCTCTGATGCGAGCTGTCGAGCGCTGTCGGCAGGGTCGCCTGCACCTTGCCGCCGCTGACCAGGCCCTTAAGTTCGCTGCTGGTCTTGGTGTGGTCAGTCACCATCTGCTGCGCAAAAGTCTTCTCCTGCGCGTTGCCCTTCTGCTCGGCAAGTTTGCTCGATTCGATCTCGAACATGTCGCTGATGGCGACTTCCTTGACGAAGTCGGCGGTGGCAGGCGCGACGCCGAGCGCCGAGTTGACGCCGGTTTTCTCGCCGAGCGACTGGGCGAGTGCGGGGCCTGCGAGCAGCACGCAGGCAGCTGCGATGATGGTACGTTTCATGGTCCGATCCCTTTGAATGGGCGCGCAGCCTCTGGCCGCGCGACGTTGCGCCCACCAACACGCTGCATCGGCCGGAGTTCCTAACGGCTAATCCGTCGGTCTCCTCCCGCTCCGTGGGTTGATTGGGTCCGTCGGCTTGCGCCGAAGTCGTTCGGGCAGAAACGGCTCGGTCGGCGTGGCGGTGGCCTCGGCACGTACGTCTGCATGGCTTTGTGCCCGTTCATGCGGCGTCCGGTTGTCGTTGATCTGTCGCTTCACGTCGAGACCATCGACGGGATCGTTGACGCCGTGCTGGATATCGCGGAAATCGCTCATGCTTCACCTCATTCACTTCCAGGCAGGATCTTTGCCAGCACCTGCCGCGCCGCGCCCTTGATCACTCCGCTCTCGTTGGGATCGCCCTTCATCAGCGCAAGAGAGAAGTTCTTGGCCTGCTGCAAGGTGATGTGCGGCGGCAGCGGCGGCACTTCGGGGTCGGTCTTCACCTCCAGCACCACCGGCATCTCGCTCGCGAGCGCTTGGTCCCAAGCCGAGCCTAGCAGCTGCGGGCTGTCGACGTAGATGCCGGAGAGGCCGATCAGCTCGGCAAACCGCGAATAGGACACGTTCGGGATGCGCTGCGATGCCTCGAATTTCGGATCGCCGTTGATGATGCGTTGCTCCCAAGTCACCTGGTTGAGGTCTTCGTTGTTGAAGACGCAGACGATGAAGCGCGGATCCGTCCAGTCGCGCCAATACTTGGCGGCGGTAATCAGCTCCGCCATGTTGTTCATCTGCATCGCGCCGTCGCCGACGAGGGCAATCACCGGCCGGTCGGAATGGGCGTATTTCGCGGCGAGCGCATAGGGCACCGCGGCACCCATCGAGGCGAGGCCGCCTGAGAGCGAGGCCGTCATGCCGCGGCGCATCTTCAGGTCGCGCGCGAACCAGTTGGCGCAGGAGCCGGAATCGCTGGTGATGACGGCACGGTCCGGCAGGCGCGGAGACAGCTCCCAGGCGACGAGCTGCGGATTGACCGGTGCCGCAGGCTGATGTGCACGATCATCCAGCGTCTTCCACCATTTCCCGACGTCGTCCTGGATCCCCTGACGCCAGGCACCGTCACTCTTCGGTTTCAGTCGCGGCAGCAGGGCGCGCAGCGTCTCGGCGGCATCGCCGACGAGACCGACCTCCATGGGAAAGCGGATCGACATCATGCTGGCGTCGATGTCGATCTGCACGCCGCGCGCCGCGCCTTCCTTCGGCAGGAATTCGGCATAGGGAAAGGCGGAGCCGACCATCAGCAGCGTGTCGCATTCCATCATCATGTTGTAGCTGGGCTCGGTGCCGAGCAGGCCGATCGAGCCGGTGACCCACGGCAGATCGTCGGGGAGCGCTGCCTTGCCGAGCAGCGCCTTGGCGCAGCCGGCGGACAAGCGGTCGGCGACCGCGATCACCTCCTCGGTGGCGTGGAGCGCGCCGGCGCCGATGAGCATCGCGACCTTCTTGCCGGCGTTGAGCACCTCGGCGGCGCGGTCGAGGTCAGCGTCACGAGGCTTGATGCTTGGCGCGCTATAGCCGATGCCGGAGTGTAGGGTGCCGTGAGCGCGCGGCGGATCCTCGTAGGGCTCCTCCTGGATATCGTTGGGCAGGATGATCACTGTTGGCGTCCGCCGAGCCAACGCGATCCGGATCGACCGATCGATCAGATGCCGGATCTGCGCCGGCGAGGATGCTTGCATGACGTAGGCGCCAGCCACGTCCTTGAACATCGAGACCAGATCGAGTTCCTGCTGATAATGTCCGCCCAGTGCACTGCGTGCCTGCTGACCGACGATCGCGAGCACCGGCTGGTGATCCAGCAGGGCATCATAGAGCCCGGTGATCAGATGCGAGGCGCCGGGGCCCGAAGTTGCGATGCAGACCCCGATCTGGCCCGAGAACTTCGCATAGGCCGTCGCCATGAAGGCGGCCATTTCCTCGTGCCGCGCCTGGACGAAACTGATCTTGCCCTCAGCGCGCTGGAGGGCGCCGAATACGCCGTTGATGCCGTCGCCGGGATAGCCAAAGAGGTGGCGCACGCCCCATTGATGCAGACGTTGAACGATGAAGTCGGAGACGGTCTGGGACATCGAGGGCGGCCCTTGGTTTTCCGGTATTTGGATTCCGGGATTGGAAGTTGAGAGAACCGCCCGTTTCCGGCGATGTTCCTCAAGTCTGACGGAACATGCCGGAACGATCGCGCACCTCTTCGGGTTGTCTCCACACTGGCTGAGTGGAGAATTGAGATGTTGAATCAGGGTGAACTGGACCAAGACGAGATGGGTCGGTTGATCGGTAGCGACAAGGTCGAGGGAACATCGGTCTACGGCGCCGATCGCAACAAAATCGGCTCGATCGAACGCGTGATGATCGACAAGGTCAGCGGCAAGGTGTCCTACGCCGTGCTCGGCTTCGGCGGATTTCTGGGCCTCGGCAACGACCATTATCCCTTGCCGTGGCAGTCGCTGAAATACGACACGGAGCTCGGCGGTTACGTCACGGGCATCACCACCAAGGAACTGGAAGGCGCGCCGAAATACGGCGAACGGAGTGATTGGAACTGGGGTGATGACGCCGCGGTTCGCGGCATCAACTCCTATTACGGCGTCCCCTTCGCGTAAGCGTTTCCACCGAAAGGAAGCTCGATGAGCAAGGAACGGCCTAACGACGATCCTCGGCAGCAGAGCGACTGGGGTTCGCACAAGCAGACGGACAAGCCCTGGAAGGGCACTCCGGAAAAGGAGCAGGGATCGGACGAGGTGAAGCCCGATCTCGAGAAGTGGCACGCGACGAAGACGCACTGACTCCTGGTGCATTTCCGGTGAGAGGCGTGCGCGGCACCCAGTGTGCCGCGCTCGCTTTTTGGGCAGGCGTTCACGAACGCGATGGTGCTCGCAACACAAGCGGAACCATGATCAGGAGTTGCAGTTGGGCTCGCGGCGCGTGTGCGGGCTTTGGCGGCTCTGCCGCCAGTTTGATCCCCAAGAAAGGTGTTCACCGTGGATGCTCAAACACGGGAGCGTGGACCGTCCGCGGAGCAGCCGCAGAGGGCAAAGCAAGCTCCGAAGACATCTCCTGATCAGGCCCCCGACGCCGAGGACGCGAAGCCGGCGCAGGCACCGTCGCTGCGAGACCGGATTCGCGAGCATTGGTTGCTGGCAAGCGTCGGCGCCATCGTCTTGCTGGCAGCTCTAATCGTCGGATTGCTCTACTGGCTCGAGGTGCGCCACTATGAATCCACCGACGATGCCTTCGTCGCTGCGCGCAGCTTTTCCGTGGCCTCCAAGGTCGGCGGCTACGTGACCGACATCCCGGTCACGGACAACCAGCATGTCAACGTCGGGGACCTTCTCGCCAAGATCGACGAGCGCGACTATCGCATCGCCATCGATCAGGCCAATGCGCAGGTCGCGGTCGCCAGGGCGAACATCGCCAATGTCGAGGCACAGATCGTCTCGCAGCAGGAGCAGATCAAGCAGGCGGAGGCGCAGCTCGAACAGGCCCAGGCCCAGCTCCAGTTCTCGCAGGAGGAATTCGCGCGCGCCCAGGATCTGGTCGAGAAGGGCGCCGGCACCGTGCAGCGCCAGCAGCAGACCCGCTCCGATCTTCAGGCGCAGCAGGCCAACACTGAACGCGCGAAGACCGCTGTGACGGCCGCGCAGGTCGGCATCAAGACGCTGCAGGCGCAGCTCGAGGGCGCCCGGGCGCAGCTCCAGCAGTCGCAAGCGCAGCTCGATCAGGCCAAGCTGAACCTGCAATACACCAGTGTCGTTGCGGCGCAGTCCGGCCGCGTCGTCAAACTCAGCGGCGCCAACGGCACCTTCGTCAACGCGGGCCAGAGCCTGATGATGTTCGTGCCCGACGAGGTCTGGATCGTCGCCAACTACAAGGAGACCCAGCTCAACGACATGCGGCCGGGCCAGCCGGTCGAAATCCGCATCGACGCCTATCCCGGGCGCAAGCTCACCGGCCATGTCGAGTCCGTGCAGCCGGGCTCCGGCACCGCGTTCAGCCTGCTGCCTGCAGAGAACGCCACTGGCAATTACGTCAAGGTGGTGCAGCGCGTGCCGGTGAAGATCGTGGTCGACAGCTGGCCGGCCGATTTGCCCGTTGGTCCCGGCATGTCGGTCGTGCCCTGGACCAGGGTGCGATGACGGACACGGCGCAAGGCGGCGCGTCCGCGGGCGGCTGGTCGCCGGAGCGCTCGGCGGCGGGCGGTCATAATCCCTATCTCATCGCGTTCGTCGTCTCGATCGCGACCTTCATGGAGGTGCTCGACACCACCATCGCCAACGTCGCCTTGCGCCACATCGCCGGTGGGCTTGCCGTCGGCATCGACGAGAGCACCTATGTCATCACCAGCTATCTCGTCGCCAACGCCATCGTGCTGTCGATCTCGGGCTGGCTGTCGACCGTGATCGGCCGCAAGCGCTTCTACATGATCTGCGTTGCGATCTTCACGGTCTCCTCGTTTTTGTGCGGCTTCGCCTGGAATTTGCAGGCGCTGGTGCTGTTCCGCATCCTTCAGGGCCTTGGCGGCGGCGGCATGGCGACCAGCGAGCAGGCGATCCTCGCCGACTCCTTCCCGCCGCACAAGCGCGGCCAGGCCTTCGCAATCTATGGCGTCGCGGTCGTGGTCGCGCCCGTGGTCGGTCCGACGCTCGGTGGCTGGATCACCGACACCTACACCTGGCACTGGGTGTTCCTGATCAACGTTCCCATGGGATTGCTGTCGCTGTTCCTGGTCGGCACGCTGGTCAAGGAGCCGTCGGGCGCGGAGGAGGAGAGGGAGAAGCTGCTGAGCAAGGGCCTGCGCATCGACTATGTCGGCTTCCTGCTGGTCGCGATCGGGCTCGGCTCGCTCGAATACGTGCTCGACGAAGGCCAGCGCAGCGACTGGTTCGGCTCGAACATGATCGTGTTCTTCGCGGTGCTTTCGGCCGTCTCCCTGCTTGCGCTGATCCCGTGGGAGCTGACGCGCGAGGATCCCATCGTCGATCTCCGCCTGCTCGGCCGCCGCCAGTTCGCCGCCTGCTTCCTGGTCATGCTTGCGACCGGCGCGGTGCTGATCTCGACGACGCAGCTTTTGCCGCAACTGCTCCAGAGCGATTTGAACTACACCGCCATGCTGGCCGGTCTCGCACTGTCACCGGGCGGAATCGCGACCCTGGTGCTGATGCCGGTGGTGGGGCGTCTCGTCAGCAGCGTGCAGCCGAAATACCTCATCATGCTCGGCGCTACCATCGTCGCGTTCTCGATGTGGCATCTCACAGGTCTCACCGGCGACATCACCTATGGCTACGCCGCGATGTCGCGCATCTTTCTCGCCCTCGGTCTGCCTTTCCTGTTCCTGCCGGTCACGACCGCGTCCTATGACGGCGTGCCGCCCGACAAGACCAACCAGGCCTCGGCGCTGATCAACGTCGCACGCAATATCGGCGGCTCCATGGGCGTCGCGCTGGCGCAGACAATTCTGGCGCAGCGCCAGCAATTCCACCAGAGCCGCCTGATCGAGCACGCCGCGCCGTCGGATCTCGGCTATCAGCAGACCATCGAGACGATGACCCGCTTCTTTCAGGCTCAGGGCTCGAATGCCAGCGATGCGGCCGCGCAGGCGGTCGCCTGGGTCGGCCGCACTTTGCAGCACCAAGTCGATTTGCTCGCTTATATCGACGTGTTCTGGACGCTCGCGATCATCGCGGTGCTGATGATCCCGACCGCCGCGGTGCTGCGCCCGATCAAGCTGGGCGCTCCCGCGCGGGGGCATTGAGCCAACGGCCGTTCGGAGAGAAATGGTGACCGCGGCGCAAAAGTCCGGCTAGACTGCTCCGAGCGTCAAGCAAAAGCCCGGGAGGTAATTTAAGTGAAGACCGCGATCACCGAACTGTTCGGCATCGAGCACCCCATCATCCAGGGCGGCATGCATTTCGTCGGCTTTGCCGAGCTGGCGGCTGCCGTCTCCAATGCCGGCGGGCTCGGCATCATCACCGGTCTCACACAGAAGACGCCGGAACTGCTGGCAAAAGAGATCGCACGCTGTCGCGATATGACCGACAAGCCGTTCGGCGTGAACCTCACCTTCCTGCCGACCTTCGCCGCGCCGCCTTATCCGGAATACATCGCGGCGATCGTCGAAGGCGGCATCAAGTCCGTGGAGACCGCCGGCCGCAGCCCGGAAGCCTACATGCCCGCGCTGAAGGCCGCCGGGATCAAGGTCATCCACAAATGCACCTCGGTGCGCCACTCCCTGAAAGCCGAGCGCATTGGATGCGATGCCGTCAGCGTCGACGGCTTTGAGTGTGGCGGCCATCCCGGCGAGGACGACATTCCCAACATGATTTTGCTGCCGCGCGCGGCGGAGGAATTGAAGATTCCGTTCGTCGCATCCGGCGGCATGGCCGACGGCCGCAGCCTCGTCGCGGCGCTGTCGCTGGGGGCGGCCGGCATGAACATGGGCACGCGCTTCATCGCCACCAAGGAAGCCCCGGTGCATCAGAACGTCAAGAATGCGCTGGTCGCGGCGACCGAGCTCGACACCCGCCTGATCATGCGCAGCCTGCGCAACACCGAGCGCGTCCTGAAGAACGCCAATGTCGACCGCCTGCTCGAGATCGAACGCGAGAAGGGCGACAAGCTGAAGATCGACGACATCCACGACCAGGTCGCGGGCGTCTATCCCAGGATCATGCTGGATGGGCAGATGGACGCAGGCGCGTGGAGCTGCGGCATGGTCGCGGGCCTCATCCATGACATCCCCACCTGCAAGGAACTCGTCGACAGGATCATGGCTGAGGCGGAAACCATCATCCGCACCCGTCTGATGGGGTTTCTTGAAGAGACGGGTGCACCGCGAAAGGTCGCCTGACACCGCCAAACTTCTTAACCACGGCGCCAGTTGACCGCTGGAATTGCGCGCGACGCCTCTTAAATAGAGATAAATTACCTCTTAACAATCAATTTCAGGAGGCGTCCGTGATTCCAAAGAGCGCTCCTTTTGCAATGGCCGTTGCCCTCGTGCTCGCATGGGGCGGCGTCGCGCGCGCTGACGACTACAAGCCCGACGAATATCTCGGCCTCGATCTTTCGAAGGCGGTGTTGTCGCCGAAGCGGCTCGGGCCCGAAACCCAGTTCGCGCCGGTCGCGCTGGAGGCGCGCGGCGGCAACGAGGCGCAGGCGCGCGCCGAGCCGGTCGACGTGCCGAAGAAGGTGGCCGCCGAACGCGTGCGCGTGTCGGAGCCGAAGGTCGCGCACGCCAAGCCCGCGCAGCCACGCGGCGCGGCACGCACCAAGCTCGCGCATCGCCATGGCAATCCGCTCGACGCGCAGGCGATGGACACCCGTATCCAGACCTGGCCGTGCCGCAGCGGCGGCATCTGCAACTGGAAGCATTAGGTTCAGCTCCGAGCCGTCATCCGCACGTCGTAAAACCGTAGGCCCGCGGTCAAGAAACCGTAAGCCGGGGGTCAAACGACGCAGGCACCTTCCGTCGCTAGTCGACGAAGGTTTCCTGAATGGTAGCGCTCCGCGCCTCGCGCGCCTGGACCCGGCGGCAATTCCTGGTCCGTTCCACCTCGAGCCTCGCCGTTGCCGCGCTCGCAACGCCGCATCTCAGCCGCGCCGCGGATCGTCCGCAGATCGCAGGCGGCATCCAGTCCGGCGACGTCTCGGATGGCTCCGCCGTGATCTGGGCGCGTGCCGACAGGCCGGCGCGGATGCGGGTGGATTATTCGTCCGTGGAACGCTTCAAGACCGTCATCGCGTCGGCTTTGCGCGATGCGTCGCCCGATGCCGACTTCACCTCGAAACTGCTGCTGGAAGATCTGCCGCCCGGGCAGGACATCTTCTATCGTGTGCGCTTCGACGACATCGCGACCGGCATCGCCGGCGAAAGCCGCATCGGCCATTTCCGCACTGCGCCGGTTGCCGGCCGGTCGATCTCGTTCCTGTGGTCCGGTGATACTGCGGGGCAGGGCTGGGGCATCGACACATCGCGCGGCGGCTACCGCAGCTATCGCACCATGCTCGACAATCGCCCCGACTTCTTCATCCACTCCGGCGATCACATCTATGCCGACTGCACGATCCCCTCCGAGCAGAAGATGCCGAACGGCGAGATCTGGCGCAATGTCGTAACCGAGGAGAAATCCGAGGTCGCGCACACGCTGGCGCAGTTCCGCGGCAACTACAAATACAACCATCTCGACGAGCACTTCCGCGCCTTCCATGCCGAGGTGCCGATGTTCGCGCAATGGGACGACCACGAGGTCACCAACGACTGGTCGCCGACCGGCAGCTATGACGCCGCCGGCCATGAGGATGACGGCACCCCGCGCCTGGTCGCGCGCGCCCGCCGCGCGTTCTTCGACTTCATGCCGATCCACGACATCGGCGCGCGAAAGGGGCGGGTCTATCGCAAGATCGCCTATGGCCCGCTGCTCGACGTCTTCATGATCGACATGCGCAGCTATCGCGACGAGAGCTGGAACAAGGGCGACGATCACCGCGGCTGGATCCTGGGCGCAGAACAGCTCGCCTGGCTGAAGCGTGAGCTCGCGGCGTCGCGCGCGACCTGGAAGATGATCGCGGCCGACCTGCCGATCGGGCTGGTCAGTCTCGATGCGGTCGCGCTGGGTAGTGGGCCGCCCGACCGGCGCGAGCACGAGATCGCCGATCTTCTCGCGTCCATCAAGCACGCCGGACTCCGCAACATCGTCTGGCTCACCGCCGACATGCATTACACCGCCGCGCATTATTACGATCCGAACAGGGCGCAATTCCAGGAGTTCGAACCGTTCTGGGAGTTCGTCTCGGGGCCCTTGCATGCCGGCACCTGGGGGCCGGGCGAGCTCGACGATACCTTTGGTCCCGTCGCGATGTACCAGAACGGGTGCAGCGAGGCGCAGGGGGAAAACCTCGCGCCCTGTTTCGGACTGCAGTTCTTCGGCAAGGTCGACATCGATGGCCGGACCGGCGTGATGACAGTGACGCTGAAGGACGTCGACAACCGGGACCTCTGGTCGGTCGATATCGAGCCGCAGCCGCAGGCGCGTCCAGCCGTCGTGGCGCAGCATTCCTGAGGGACGCTAACCCGATCTTGATTGGCCGCATTGCGCCTGCCGCGCTATGCTGTCCATTCCCGCCACCTCTTTTCCATCCCCAAAGAGTCTGCTCACGCAGCATCGCTGCTGGCCTCGGCGGGCTGAACGATGTCAGGAGCCTTTTCATGGATACTCTCAAGACACAGGGCATCAGCATGCCCAAGCTTGGCCTCGGGACCTTCCGCATGCAGGGCGATGCCTGCCGCGCGGCAGTCGAGAGCGCGCTATCGATCGGCTATCGCCATATCGATACCGCCGAGATGTACGGCAACGAAGAATCGATTGGCGCGGCGCTCGCCGCGGCCCGGCTGCCGCGGGGCGAGCTGCACGTCACGACGAAAGTCTGGCACGAGAACCTCAGCCCCGACGCCATTCGCCGCGCTTTCGACGCCAGCCTGGAGAAGCTGCGGCTCGACCATGTCGATCTCTATCTCGTGCACTGGCCGTCCAAGGCGGCGAACTGGGGCGCGGTGTTCGAGACCTTGATGAAGCTGAAGGAGGAGGGGCGCACGCGGGCGATCGGCGTCGCCAACTTCACCACAGCGCTGCTGAAGATCGCGGTCGAGGACATCAAGGCGCCGATCGCGTGCAATCAGATCGAATACCACGCCATGCTCGATCAATCGAAGGTGCTGGCCTATCTCAACGCCAAATCGATCCCGCTGGTTGCCTATTGCCCGTTGGCACAGGGGCGCGCCGCCTCCGATCCGGTGCTGGCCGAGATCGGCGCGAGGCACAATGCAACCGCCGCGCAGGTCGCGCTGAAATGGCTGCTCGACCAGGACGGTGTCGCCGCGATCCCGAAAGCCTCACGCCGAGAGAGCCAGCAGGCCAATCTCGACGCGCTGAAGATCACCCTCGATGATGCCGACCGCAACAAGATCGCCGCGCTGCCGAAGGACAGGCGCTGCGTCAATCCCGGCTTCGCGCCGGCATGGGACTGACCTCGCCGAACGTTTCGTGCAAGCAAAGAAATGGCCCCGCGAGGGGCCATTTCCATATTGCGTTGCGCATTAGTCCCAATGATGGCGGTGACCACGCTTGATCACGACGACGCGGTCGCGATGGCGCCAGCCGCGATGCCAGCCGTGATCGCGATGCATGCCGTATTCGGCGCGGGCGCCATACATGCCGTGATGATGACCTCCGCGCTTGATCACCACCGTCTCCGCGCTGGCGAGCGTCGGCAGTGCAACCGCGAGCGCGCCGACAGCGGCAAGCACATAACCAAACTTCTTCATGATGTCCTCCTCCAATGGAATGCAAATCTAAACGGCGCATTCGCGGGAACGTTCCGGAGGAATCGCAGGAGATTTCTGAACGCCTGTTCAGGTGGGTTAATCGCAGCGCTGTTGTGCAGGTGTTGACGCGCCGGTCGCGACGTATTTGCCGTCCCTGATCGTGTACTCGCCGCGCTCGCTGCGATTGTAGATTGCGCGCAAGCTGCCTTGCTTCGAAAGGAGCAGGCCAAACTCGCGCGTCTGCTGCAGCGATGGGAAGTACACCATCACATTGAGCATGCCGTCGGCGCTGACCGTCGCCGATACCACTTCGTTTTCGTCCTTGGTCTCGCCGAAATTGCGCTGGTACATCACCCTTCCGTCCTTGCGGATCTCGTAAATCAAGAGCGCGCCCTTGTCGCGGTCGGGCCGGACCGCGCAGTCGATCGCCCATGAGCCGAGCAGACCCCATTGCTCGACGGTCGCCGCGAGCGACTCGGCACCAGCCGCCGGCTCGAACGCAACCCACAGCACTGCTGCCGCGATCCAGCGGTTCAAACAACGCCTCATGTTCTGAAAAGCCCCACCTCCGAATGATTCCGAAGTGTAGCATTCCGCACGCGATCGTCCACGCTGACCGCCATTCGCGCGCGAATTTGATCCGCGTCAATGAGGCCGGCCGCTTCCGGGGTAGGATGGCGCTCCCGAAGGCGAAATTGGATAGACCGATGCTGAATCAAGTCAGGGATTTCGCAGGCGAGGTGCTGCCCGGGAGCTGCGCCGTGCCGCCTTATTCCGAGAGCGCGTTTCTGGCCGAGCTGGGCGACCGCTTGAAGTCCTCGCGCATGCGCTGCGTCCTGTCGCGGCGGGAGCTCGCCCGCCGCTCCGGGATTTCCGAGCGCTACATCGCCCAGATCGAGGCCGGCAAGGGCAACGTCTCGATCGTGCTGCTGCTGCGGCTGGCCTCCGCGATCCACGGCAGCCAGCCTCAGATCGTCTGAAGGCTCAGGCTCGCTTCTCCACATTGGCGCTGCGGGCCGGCACGCCGAACTCCTTGCGGCAGATCTCGGCTAGCACGGCGACGCCCTCGCGGATCTGCTGATGCGAGGGGCTCGCAAAGCACAGCCGCAGTCGCGATCTGGAGTGGGTTTTGTCGGTCGACCATTCCGGCCCCGGATTGATCGAGACGCCGGCGGCAAGCGCGGCCTGATACAGCTTTAGCGTATCCACCTGATCGGGCAGCTTCACCCACAGGAAGATGCCGCCCTTGGGCTCCTCGAACTCGGCTGCCGTCCCGAACTGCTCGTTGACGGCCTCCATCAGCGTGTCGAGCTTGGTGCGTAGCGCCTTGGTCAGCGCCGGCACGTGGGTCGAGAAATACGGCTTGCAATAGGCAGCGAGCACCATCTGCTCCAACGCGCCGGAGCCGGCGTCCGTCTTCAGCGCCAGCATCCGCGACATCACATCCCAGGGCGCGACGATGAAGCCGACGCGCAGCGCGGGCGCGATCGACTTCGAGAACGAGCCGATATGGATCACGGCGCCGTTCGGGCTCATCGCATAAATCGCCGGCGGCCGCTGTCCTGACCAGACCAGATCGGCATAGCAATCGTCCTCGAAGATCGGCACGCCGTAGTCCGCTGACAGCCGCAACAGCTCGGTGCGGCGGCCCTCCGGCATGATGCTGCCGGTCGGGTTCTGCACCGTCGGAATGGTGTAAATGTATTTCGGCCGGATGCCGCGGCCCTTGAGGTCGGCCAGCGTCGTGGCCAGCACGTCCATGCGCATGCCGTCCTTATCGAGGGGAATGCCAACCACGTTGACCCCGAGCCGCGCCAGGCGGGTCAGCGAGCCCTGATAGCTATCCTGCTCGAAGATCACGGTATCGCCGCGCGTCAGCAGCGTGGCGTTGACGAGGTCGAGCGCCTGCAGCGAGCCGGAGACGATCAGGAGATCGTCGACCGTGCAGTTGATGCCGGCATCGCGCTTGAGTTTTGTCACCAGGAATTCGCGCAAGGGCAGATAGCCCTGGGGACCATGTGCAAGCCCGTAAGTGGCGAGCGAGCGGCCTTCGCGTTGCAGAGCCAGGTTGGCCGCCTCGATCAGATGATCGAGCGGCACCTGCTCGGAGTCGTTATTGCCGCCGACAAAACTGTATTTGGCGAGGCCCGTCCAGCGCGCAGAGGGGGCCGGCAGCCCTGCGGGAAACAGGGGCGCAAAATCGAAGCTGGACGTCATGGGAGCGTTCCTCGTTCCATTCTTGTCAGGCTGCCGGCTTTGCGCCGGTCAGTCGTGCTTCTTGCTTATTTCTTGCCGACCGTCCGGGTCGGACGGCCCTGGCTGATGAAAGCGTAATGCGCATTGGCGACGCCGCCAACCATCAAGGCCTCGACGGCAGGCTCGGCGATCTCGCTTGTTGCGGCCCAATCGACGAGGAAATTGGCTCCGGTCCCGCCGCGTACGTCGTCGGTCGGAATGAAGATCGAGACGGTGGCGAGGGGCTTCAACGCGACGGGTGCCTTCAGATAGCTCTCGACCTGCTTGCCCGCGGTGTCGAAATAGGCGATGCGTTTGACCACCAGTGCTTGCGTCTCGGAGGCGTTGTGCACGCTCAGGGTCACCGAGAAGTCGACGCGCAGCTTGCCCTGGCTCATCGCGACGCTGGAATAGGCGGGCACGTAGAACCCGCCGGAGACGGCGAGTTCTTCTTTTGGCAGTGCGGTGAGGCAATCGGCAAAGCTTTGTTCGATATTGACCTTGGATTGAGCGGCCGCGGGGACGGAGCAGGCGAGGGGGCATAGCAGCATTGCAATGGCGCGCCCCATCCGCATGTGACGAATTGCTCGCTTGCCGCGCCGCACTCGATCACTAGGGTGCGGCAAAACGGACCAATCTGGCATGCACGAGCTCATTCGCGACATCACTCTCTGTATCCTGTTTGCCTGGATGCTGGGCCTGCTTGCCCACTTCTCCAGGCAACCGCTGATCCTGGCCTACCTTATCGCCGGCTTCTGCATTGGTCCATTTGGCGCCGGCTGGGTCAAGTCGCAGGAATCGATCAGCGTCATCTCCGAGCTCGGCCTGATCTTCATGCTGTTCATGATCGGCCTGGAGATCGACCTGAAGAAGATCGTGCGGGCCGGAAAAGTCATCCTGTTCGCGGCGGGCGGCCAGCTCCTCGGCGGCTGCCTGCTCGGGGTGCTGTTCTTCGTCGGCATCGGCCTGTCGCTCGGTGGGGGCCAGTTCGACGCGGTTTATCTCTGTGTCGCCTGCGCGCTGTCGAGCACCGTCATCATCGTCAAGGTGCTCTACGAGAAGCGCGAGCTCGACACCCTGCCGGGCCGCATCACCCTCGGCGTGCTGGTGCTCCAGGACATCTTCGCGATCCTGTTCCTGGCGGTGCAGCCGAGCCTCGCCAATCTGGAAATCAGCGTCATCCTGCTCTCGATCGGCCGCGTCGCGGTGCTGGTCGCCGCGGCACTGCTGGTGAGCCGCTACGTGCTGCCGCGCCTGTTTCACCAGATCGCCCGCCGCCCCGAGCTGATCCTGCTCGGCGCGCTCGCCTGGTGTTTCCTGGTCGCCGAGACCGCCGAGCGGCTGTCGCTGTCGCGCGAGATGGGCGCCCTGATCGCCGGCGTCTCGCTCTCGACCTTTCCCTACGCGCTCGACGTCACGGCCAAGGTCACGACGCTTCGCGATTTCTTCATCACGCTGTTCTTCGTCGCGCTCGGCATGACCATTCCCGTGCCCGGCCTCTCCGTGATCGGGCTTGCCCTGATGATCGCGGCGTTCACGGTGGTGAGCCGCCTCGTCACCACCTTCGCCCCGCTCTATCTGATGAAGCAGGGCCTGCGCGCCAGCCTGTTGCCGGCCCTGAATCTCGCGCAGATCTCCGAATTTTCGCTGGTGGTGATCCAGACCGGCGTCGCCGACCATCACATCGCGGCGGAGACTGCGAATGCGGCCTCCTTCGCCTTCGTGGTGCTGGCGGTGCTCTCGACCTTCGTGATGACCCGCAGCGACGAGATCACCCGCTGGGCGATCGGTCCCCTGAAGCGGATCGGCCTGCGCGATCTCGACCACGGCAATGGCCAAGGCGAGGAAGGGCACGAAGGCCATGGCGAGGCGCGCCGCATCGTCATCCTCGGCTTTTTCCGTGCGGCGAGCGCGCTGCTGGCCGAGATCGAACGGCAGGCACCGGTGCTGCTCGAGCAGATCACCGTGATCGACTTCAACCCCAATGTGTACCAGACGCTGCTTTCGCGCGGCCTGCATGTGATCTATGGCGATATCAGCAGCGCCGACACGCTGCTCCATGCCGGCGTCGGCAAGTCCGAGATGATCATCCTCAGCGTACCGGATGCGCTTCTGAAGGGGGCCAGCAACGAGAAGCTGGTCCGCCACGTCCGCACCCTCAACCCGACCGCCATGATCATTGCCACGGCCGATCTGTTGTCGGATGTGGACGAACTCTACGCGGCTGGCGCCAGCTATGTCACCGTGACCCGGCTCAGCGACGCCCACGAGTTGTTCACGGTGATCGAGGCCGCCCAAGCCGGCCTGTTGGCCGACAAGCGTGCCGAACTCGATCAGCGGCTTGGCGAGCGGCGCGAGGTGCTGCCCTGACCGCGCCAGGCCCGCTTCTCACCGGGGCTTTTCCGCGCCCATATCCCTGATCTGCCCGGTGCAAGCCGCCCGTCGGGCAGGGCTGCGGTCCGGCATATGTGGTTGCGCCGGGGACACTAGCGCCCCGGCCCAAGTCCGGCTAAGCCTCCGGGCCATAACCGATAGAGATTGGGAAATGCCGGATAACGTCCAGGAAGTCTTGCAGGCCTTTGCCCGGGGTGAGCTCGTGGTCGTCACCGACGACGATGACCGCGAGGGCGAGGGCGATCTGATCGTCGCCGCCTCGTTCTGCACCGCGGAGAAGATGGCATTCATCATCCGCCACACCTCCGGCATCGTTTGCGCGCCGATCACCACCGAAGATGCGCGCCGCCTGCGGCTCGATCCGATGGTGGCCCACAACGATTCCGCGCACACCACCGCATTCACGGTCTCGATCGACTACAAGCCCGACGGCGGCACCGGCATCTCGGCCGAGGAGCGCGCCTCGTGCTGCCGCGCGCTGTCCAATCCCAACGCTGGTGCCAACGATTTCGCCCGTCCCGGCCACATCTTCCCGCTGATCGCCAAGGACGGCGGCGTGCTGCTGCGCTCCGGTCATACCGAGGCCGCGGTCGATCTGTGCAAGCTCTCCGGCCTGCCGCCGGTCGGCGTCATCAGCGAGTTGATGAATGACGACGGCAGCGTAATGAAGGGCGAGCAGGTCGCCCGCTTCGCCGCCCAGCACAAGCTCAAGCACGTCACCATCGCCGACATGATCGCCTACCGCCAGGTGCGCGAGAAGCTGATCGAGCGGGTCTCGACCTTCGTCACCGAAAGCCCGATCGGGCCGCTTCAGGGCTATGCCTACCGCTCGCCGTTCGATTCCATCGCCCACGTCGCCTTCGTCTATAACGGCGTCGGCGACGGCAAGAACGTCCTGACACGCTTCCACAAGCCGAACATCGTCAAGGACATCTTCACCGGCCACAAGCGCATGGCGGCGGTGCTCGAGCACTTCAAGACATCGGGCCGTGGCGTTCTGGTCTATCTGCGCGACGGTGCCGCCGGTGTCCCCGTGGCGCCGCTGCCCGATGAGAGCGCGACCGAGGCTGACCGCAACCGGCAGTGGCGTGAAGTCGGCGTCGGTGCACAAATCCTGCGCGATCTCGGCGTCACCTCGATCCGGCATCTCACCTCCTCCGTGCACGACTACAAGGGTCTTTCGGGCTTCGGCATCGAGATCGTCGCCAACGAGCTGCTCGAAAGCTAGCGCTGTCATCCCGGGGTGCGCGAAGCGCATCCCCCGAGGCGCGCCTCGCAGGTCCCCGGGATTCACGCAGACCCGATCATCTGCAACGCAATTGCACTTGTTGCCGCGGCGCTTTACGTTGTCGGGCAAATTTTGACGGAACCAGACGAAAGGACGTTTCATGACCGCGCGCCCTCAGGCCAAGGACAAGCCGGCTTCGGCTTCTTTCCAGTGGGACGATCCGTTCCTGCTCGACGAGCAGCTCACCGAAGACGAGCGCATGGTGCGCGACACCGCGCGCGCCTACGCCCAGGACAAGCTGCTGCCGCGCGTCGCCAAGGCCTACCTAGAAGAGAAGACGGATCGCGAGATCTTCAATGAGATGGGCGAACTCGGCCTGATCGGCATCACGTTGCCGGAGGAATATGGCTGCGCCAACGCCGGCTATGTCGCCTATGGTCTCGTCGCACGCGAGATCGAACGGGTCGATTCCGGCTACCGCTCGATGAACTCGGTGCAGTCCTCGCTGGTGATGTATCCGATCTACGCCTATGGCGACGAGAACCAGCGCAAGAAGTACCTGCCGAAGCTCGCCAGTGGCGAGTGGGTCGGCTGCTTCGGGCTGACCGAGCCTGACGCCGGCTCCGATCCGGCCGGCATGAAAACCCGCGCGGAGAAGGTTTCGGACGGCTATCGCCTGACCGGCAGCAAGATGTGGATCTCGAACGCGCCGATCGCCGACGTGTTCGTGGTCTGGGCCAAGTCGGCCGCGCACGACAACCAGATCCGCGGCTTCGTGCTGGAGAAGGGCATGAAGGGCCTGTCGGCACCGAAAATCGGCGGCAAGCTGTCGCTTCGCGCCTCCATCACCGGCGAGGTCGTGATGGACGGCGTCGTGGTTCCGGAAGACGCGCTGCTGCCCAACGTCTCCGGCCTGAAGGGCCCGTTCGGCTGCCTCAACCGCGCCCGCTACGGTATTTCCTGGGGCGTGCTCGGCGCGGCCGAGGACTGCATGCACCGTGCCCGCCAGTACACGCTCGACCGCAAGCAGTTCGGCAAGCCGCTCGCTGCGACCCAGCTCGTGCAGAAGAAGCTCGCGGACATGCAGACCGAGATCGCGCTGGGCCTTCAGGGCTCGCTCCGCGTCGGCCGCCTGATGGACGAGGGCAAGTTCGCGCCCGAGATGATCTCGATCATGAAGCGCAACAATTGCGGCAAGGCGCTCGACATCGCCCGCGTCGCGCGCGACATGCACGGCGGCAACGGCATCTCGATCGAGTATCACGTGATGCGCCACGTCCATAACCTCGAGACCGTCAACACATACGAGGGCACCCACGACGTCCACGCCCTGATCCTGGGCCGCGCGATCACGGGCATTCAGGCGTTTTTCTAGGTACGTATTCCGTGGCCGTCGTTTTGCTCAGCTGTCATCGTCCGCGAAAGCGGACGATCCAGTATCCCAGAGACCTCGCCTTCGCCACGGGCGCCACGGCGTACTGGATACCCCGCCTTCGCGGGGTATGACGGCGAGGGTTGGGGCTGCAGTGCACAGGAAGTCCCATGTCCGACAACGACGACGTCCCGTTCAACCGCGACTTTCCGCTGAAGCCCGGCATCGTCGAGGAGGTCCGCCCCGGTGTGCGGCGCGTGCTCTGTAACAATCCGAGCCCGTTCACTTTCACCGGCACGGTCAGCTACATCGTGGGCCGAGGCAATGTCGCGATCATCGATCCCGGTCCGGATGACGAGGCGCATGCGGCGGCGCTGCTCGATGCTGTCAGCGGCGAGACGGTGAGCCATATCTTCGTCACCCACACCCACCGCGACCATTCGCCGAACACGGCGCGGATCAAGCGGGCGACCGGCGCGGCTGTTTACGCCGAAGGCCCGCACCGCGCCTCGCGCCCGCGTTTCGAGAGCGAGAAGCACAACCCGGAATCCGGCGCCGATCGCGACTTCGCGCCCGATATCAGGATCGCCCATGGCGACGTGGTCGAAGGCGACGGCTGGCGGCTCGAGGCCGTGGCGACACCTGGCCATACCGCCAATCACCTTGCGTTTGCCTGGCCCGAGCGGAAATTCAACTTCGTCGGCGATCACGTGATGGGGTGGTCGACCTCGATCGTGGCGCCGCCCGACGGCTCGATGATCGACTACATGGAATCGCTGGATCGTCTCGCCGCGCGCGAGGAGGATGTGTATTTCTCCGGCCACGGCCCCGAAATTCCGGACGGTCCGCGCTTCGTGCGCTTCCTGATCCGTCACCGCAAGGCGCGCGAAGCCTCCATCCTGCACCGCCTCGCCAAGGGCGAGACCGACATCCCGACCATGGTCCGGGCAATCTATATCGGCATCGACCCGAGGCTCACCACCGCGGCAGGCTACTCCGTGCTGGCGCATCTGGAGGATCTGGTCGCCCGCGGCGTGGTGGCGACGGATGGCGATCCCGTGATCGGCGGGACCTATCGGATGGCGAACGCCTAGCGTTCCGTCACTTCTTCACAGTTTTCGCCGGCGCCTTCGGCGGCGCCACCGGCGTCTTCTTCACCGGCTTGAGTGCGTCGGCATCGGCGGCGGTGTTGAGATCGTCGATGAATTTCTTCACGCGCGCGGCGTTGCTGCCGAGGTCGCTCTCGAAATAGCGCGAGGCGGAGCGGATATCGACGCGGGAATCCTCGCCGTCGGGCACGACGCGGATCGCGATGTCCTCGCGGAACCCCATGATCGGCGAGCGCGCCACCGCCTCGATGCGGCCGATGCGGCGCGGCGGCTGCGGCGCGCGCTCGTCGATGACAAGCCATTTGCGCTTGTTGACCAGCTGAAGCGCGATCGCATAGGCGCGGTCGACTGAAATCTCGAGCTCGATCGGCTCGATATCGGGATAGAACTGACGCTGCTGCTCGGCCGAATAGAGGCCGGCATACACAGCGGTATTGGCACCATCGCCGGTGCGCAGGCGGGCCAGCGCGTCGAAGCGCGGCGGGTCGATCGGGTCGGTGGTGATGTCGTGGATCGCCGGCTGCTTGCGGTATTGCAGGCCGAGATAAGCGGGATAGGCGAGGATCGCGCCGTCGATCAGGAAGGCAAGCAGGATGCGCGCCATGCCGCGCGAGCCGTTCTGCCAGATCGCGGCAAAGCCGGCGAGCCCGAACAGGATCGAGAGCGCCGCAATCCCGAGCCCGCCGAAGAAGGTCGCGAGTGCCGGCTTCATCTCCAGGAAGCCGAACCGGACGATGATGATCGAGACCACCACCGCCACCACCGCGAACACGGCCAGATTGCGCGCCCAGCTCGCGAGACTGGACACGGGCTCCGACTGATAGGGAGCGGAAAACCTGCGGGCCATCGGGTGAGCTCTGCCGGGGTCTTGAGGGCGATGCCGGCCGATCGGGCACGACGATGGGCCGTTGAGACCACGGCCCCGAGGCAAATTCAAGGGTTCCCGGGATGTTACGGCCTGTCATTCCGGGTTCGATGACGTTGGCATCGCCCGGAATGACGGTGTTTGGTTTGGCCGCCTACGCCGCCGCGTTCGGGAAGCGGTATTCTTTGAACTGGTCGCGCAGCGCGGTCTTCAGGATCTTGCCCGTCGCCGTGTGGGGTATGCCTTCGACGAAGGCAACGTCGTCGGGCATCCACCATTTGGCGATCTTGCCGTCCATGAACTTCAGGATGTCCTCGCGGCTGGCCTGCTGGCCCTGCTTGAGCTGCACGATCAGCAGCGGACGCTCGTCCCATTTGGGATGGAACACGCCGATCACGGCGGCTTCCGCCACGGCTGGATGGCCGACGGCGAGGTTTTCCAGCTCGATCGAGGAGATCCACTCGCCCCCGGACTTGATCACGTCCTTGGAGCGATCGGTGATCCGCATGTAGCCGGCTTCGTCGATGGTCGCGACGTCTCCGGTGTCGAAGAAGCCGTCCTCGTCGAGAATATCAGTGTCGACCCGGTAATAGGCCTTGGCGACGGCCGGGCCGGCGACCTTGAGGCGGCCGAAGGTCGTGCCGTCCCACGGCAATTCCTTGCCGGCATCGTCGGTGATCTTCATCTCGACGGCGAACGGCGCGTAGCCCTGCATCTGGAGCACGTCGAGCCGGGCCTCGCCGGTCGCGTTCTGGAACGGCGGCTTCAGCGCCGCGACGCTGCCGATCGGGCTCATCTCGGTCATGCCCCAGGCGTGGCGGACGTTCGAGCCCATGTCGAGGAAGGCCTTGATCATCGAGCGCGGCATCGCCGAGCCGCCGCAGATCACCATCTTCAGGTCCGGCAGCTTCAGATTGTTGGCGTTCATGTGCTGGAGCAGCATCAGCCACACCGTGGGTACGCCGGCGGTATGCGTCACCCTCTCGGTCGAGAGCAGCTCATAGACCGAGGCGCCGTCGAGCTTGGCGCCGGGCATCACGAGCTTGGTGCCCTGGGAGGGCGCGGAGAAGGCGATGCCCCAGCTGTTGGCGTGGAAGAGCGGCACCACGGGGAGCATGGTCTCGGAGGCGCTGGTACCGAGCGCGTCGACATTGTTGGCCATCAGCGCGTGCAGCACGTTGGAGCGATGCGAATACAGCACGCCCTTGGGGTCGCCGGTGGTGCCCGATGTGTAGCACATCGCGGCCGCCGTGTTCTCGTCAAAGTCCTTCCATTTAAACTTGCCGTCGGCCTCCGCAATCCAGTCCTCGTAGGCGACCACGTTCTTCAGCGTCGTCTGCGGCATGTGCGCCTTGTCGGTGAGCACGACGTAGCGTTCCACGCTTGTCAGCTTGTCGGCGATCTTCTCCAGGACCGGAATGAACGTGATGTCGGTCATCACGATGCGGTCCTGCGCATGGTTGATGATCCAGGCAATCTGCTCGGGGAAAAGGCGGGGATTGACGGTATGGCAGATGGCGCCGATCCCCATGATGCCGTACCAGACCTCGAGATGGCGCCAGGTGTTCCAGGCGATCGTTGCGACACGGTCACCGAGCTTGATGCCGTCGCGCTCCAGCATCTGCGAGACCTTGAGCGCCCGCTTGTGGATATCGGCATAGGTGGTGCGATGGATCGGTCCCTCGACCGATCGCGTCACGACCTCCTGCTTGCCATGAATCTTGGCGGCGTGTTCGATGATCCGGTGGCAGAGCAGGGGCCAGTCTTGCATCAAACCAAGCATTCCGTCGTTCCTCCGAGAAGCCGCTGGGCGGATTGTCGCTCTCAGCGTTGGGCCAAAGAATTGTCATGAGTCTTAGCCTGCCCGCCTTTCGCCGCAAATGGTCTTGTCGCGGCTATATGTCCCTCGGCGCGGCAATGGTTACCGTCGTGCTCGGACTCGCGGATCGGGCGGAGGCGCGCAAATATGGGTCCCCGCTGGACATCTTTGGTATTGCTGCACCACGGCCGCGCGCGACGGTTCATTCCGCCAATGTCTCTGGCAAGATCCCGCTCCCGAGGCCTCGCCCCGAGGAGGCCCCCAAGGCCTCAGAGACCGACGACAAGCCTTCCGCGGACAAACCTGGCGCCCCCAAGCCCGCCGAGGCGGCGCCGCCGCCCGAGAAGCAGGCCTCCGCCTGTCGCCTCGCGCTGACCGAGGAGATCGCGATCGCGCCCTCGATTCCGGATATCCGCGGGCCGGGCGCCTGCGGCGGTGAGGATCTGGTGCGGCTCGAAGCCATCGTGCTGCCGGACAAGCGCAAGGTGGCGGTCAAGCCGGCGGCGATCCTCCGCTGCACCATGGCGTCCGCAATCGCCGATTGGGTGCGCAAGGACGTGGTGCCGCTGGCCGCGAGCCTCGGCTCGACCATCAGCGATCTCGACAATTTCGACAGCTTCGAATGCCGCGGCCGCAACCGCGTTGTTGGCGCCATGCTGTCCGAGCACGGCAAGGCCAATGCGATCGATGTCCGCGCCATCAAGCTCGCCAACGGGCAGTCGATCGGCCTGACCGACCGCACCATGCCGCGCGAGGTGCGCGAGCGCGTGCTGCATTCGGTCTGCTCGCGCTTTTCGACCGTGCTCGGCCCCGGCTCGGATTGGTACCACGAGGACCATATCCATCTCGACCTCGCGCAGCGGCGCAACGACTATCGGATATGTCAGTGGAACGTCTGGGATCCTCTGCCGCAGGTTGCCCCGCTCCTGCCGGCGGAACGGCCCGAGGAGGCGCCGCCGCGTGAGGTCGCGGCCAAACCCGAAGCCAAGCAGGGAGTTGATGACGAGGCGGCGGAGAAATCTCCTGCGCCTGGGGACAAGCCCGCGGCCGATGGCAATAAAACCCAGCCGCACAAGCCGGCAACAAAAAAGCGCCGGTGAAACCGGCGCTTTTGAATGTCTGAGATCAGGTACCTGATCAGTAGCTGCCAGCCTGGCCGGTTTGGCTGCCGCCGAGTGCGAGACGCGAATTGTAGGGCGAGTCGCCGTGCTTGGGCTCGAGCACCACAACGAGGGTGCCGACCTTGACGCGATCATAGAGGTCGATCGCGTCCTCGTTGGTCAGGCGGATGCAGCCCGACGAGATCGAGGCGCCGATATATTCCGGCTGGTTGGTGCCGTGAATGCGGAACAATGTGTCCTTGCCGCCGGAGTAGAGATACATCGCGCGGGAGCCCATCGGATTGTCCGGACCGGGGGCGACGAAGGTGGGCACGCCCAGGCGCGAAATTTCGCCGGGGGTGGGGTGCCAGGCCGGCCACTCGGTCTTGCTGCCTACCTTGGCGATGCCCGACCAGGCCATGGCTTCTTCACCGACGGTGATGCCGTAGCGGATCGCCTTGCCGCCATCCATGACGTAGTAGAGGTAATGGTTGTCGGAATCGACCACGATCGAGCCCGGCGATTCCTTGCGGTGGTAATCGACGATAGCGCGGCGGAACGGCTCTGCGACCGCAGTTTTCTCATACCTGACCTTGGCGAGGAGTTCCTTGTCTTTCGGCTTGAACGCCTTGGTGTCTGTCGCCTCGTAATGTGTGGCCTGCATGCAGCCCGACAGCATCAGGCCAGCGGCCAAAATACCAAGCGTAACTTTCAGCGACGACATGATTTGGTTCCAATCAACAACAACAAGCTTTCGCAGGGCTTGAGCAAGCCCAATTCCACGATTCCGTTGGCTCCATTATCGTTGAAATCTGCCACAATTCCAGCCTTTCGAAGCTTCTCCCGCGCTGCAAGACCTTACCTGTGGCTTTTCTGCCGCAAGTTTTGCGGGCCAGAGTCGGTTTCTAGGCAAAACGGTCGTAAGTGTCGATTCCGTGCCACAGTTGGGCCACGGCGTCGCCACAAATGCAAACGCTCCGTTAATGTGCTTGTCATCATCAGCTTGTCAGAATCGCGCTAAGGGCTGTCAGTCTGTCGCAGGCCCTGCTGGAGTTGTGCATGTTTTCTGTATTTGTTCCCTCCGAGTCCTCCCTCAAGAAGGCCATCGTCGAGGATCTCGCGGCAGTCCCGGAGCATGCGGTCTGGATCGACCTCGTCAACCCGACCGCCGCCGAGGACAAAGCCGTCGAGAGGCTCTCGGGGATTGCGATCCCGACCCGGGAAGACATGCAGGAGATCGAGATCTCCAGCCGCCTCTATATGGAGAACGGCGCGCGCTACATGACCGCGACGCTGATGTGCCACTCCGACACCGATATGCCCCGGACCACGGCGGTGACCTTCATTCTCGGCGACCACCGCCTGGTAACGGTGCGCTATGACCAGCCCAAGCCCTTTGCGCTGGTCGAGGCCAAGCTGGCGCGTTCCTGCACGCCGGCCATCACCGGCGAGATGGTGCTGATGGAACTGCTCGATGCCGTGATCGACCGCTGCGCCGACATCCTGGAGCGCTGCGGCGCCGAGATCGATCAGGTCTCGCATGACATCTTTGAGCCGGAGAGCGAGCGCCACGGTCACGCCAAGCAATATTCGCAAATCCTGATCTCGATCGGCCGCAAGGGCGATCTGACCTCCAAGGTTCGCGAGAGCCTGGTCTCGATCGGCCGCGTCGTCGCCTTCCTCTCGGCGGTGGTGGAGGGCGTGAAATGGTCGAAGGACATGCGTGAGCAGCTCAAGACCATGCAGCGCGACGTCGTCTCGCTGACCGACCACGCCTCCTACCTCTCCAGCAAGATCACCTTCGTGCTCGACGCCATGCTCGGCGTCGTCAATCTCGAGCAGAACAACATCATCAAGCTGTTTTCGGTCATGGCGGTCGTCCTGATGCCGCCGACGCTGATCGCCTCGATCTACGGCATGAACTTCAAGTCGATGCCGGAACTCGAATGGGCGCACGGCTATCCGTTCGCGCTGGTCTTGATGCTGATCGCGGCGATCGTTCCCTACTGGATCTTCAAGTGGAAGAAGTGGCTGTAATAGCTACCGAGACCTTACGCCGGACGCAGAGACACCGTGTCTGGTGTCGCAGAATAGAGCGGGATTGCGGCCGCACGGCGATGTATGCTCGCCGCCCCAATTCCTCCGGTAAAATTTGAGCGGTGGGCTGAACGTTTGCGCGAAACTTGTCTGCGATAAGCAGAGTGTTAGCCGCGAGGAACAGCCATGGTTGAAAAACAAATAACGTCGCCCCGCAACGTCATCAATCTGGCGAACTATCGTCAGGTCCTGGCGAGCGGCAAGGCGTCGTCGATGTCGGCGCGCATGTGCCGGCACTGTGGTGCTCCGCTGCTCGACGGCGAGAACGACGACGATTGCTCGACTGCAATCAGCACGGCCGCTCCGCAGCCACGCGAGAGGTCACGTCGGATTCGACTCGATTGAGCAACGGAAGCTAAGGGCGATCCAGGTCTTGCGGCGGCGTTGTCTGGATCGCCTTGCTTCCCCGGCGTTGTTTCCAACATCTCATTGCGAGGAGCGCTTGCGATCGCAATGACGAGGTAGCCTACACGTGCTGGCCGCCGTTGATGTGGATCTCGGCGCCGTTGACGTAAGAACTGGTGTCCGTGCACAGCACGTAGATGATCTTGGCGACCTCGTCGGGCGTGCCGAGCCGGTGCATCGGGATCTGCTGGTCGACGATCTTCTCGGTGCCCGGCGACAGGATCGAGGTGTCGATCTCGCCGGGTGCGATCGCGTTGACGCGCACGCCGACGCGGCCGAAATCGGAGGCCATCTCGCGCGTCAGGGATGCGAGCGCGGCCTTCGAGGTGGCGTAGGCCGCGCCCGCGAAAGGATGCACGCGCGAGCCCGCGATCGAGGTGACGTTCACGACAGAGCCCTTGGCCGTCTTCAGTTCCTCGATCAGTCCGCGCGCCATCATGATCGGGGCGAAGAAGTTGACGTTGAACACGTGCGTCCAGGTGTCGAGGTCGGTGTCGATCGAGCCGAGCCTGGAGCCGCCGGCGCCCTTCGGTGAGATCGCGGCGTTGTTGACCAGCGCATGCAGCATGCCGCCTTCGAGCCGGTCGCGGATGTCGGAGATCGCGCGGGTGGTATCGGCGGGCGTGGCAAGATCGACCTGGATATGGTCCTCAGGGCCTGCGTCCCACGGACAATCCTCCGGGAACGGATGTCGCGAGCAGGTGATCACGCGCCAGCCGGCCGAGGAGAAACGGATCACGGTGGCATGGCCGATGCCGCGGCTAGCCCCGGTCAGGAGCAGCGTGCGGCGCGGCGCATTGGAAGGCTGCGGCATGAAGGTCTTTCAGGTTGGAGCATGATCCGGACCCGGAGGGGCTTTCCGAAAGGATCATGCTCGAACAAAACACTAGGGATACATCCGCGTCTTGGACCATTTCTGGCCGGCCGCGTCACGGCGAAATTCGATGCGGTCGTGCAGGCGGAATGGGCGGTCGTGCCAGAACTCGATACGAGACGGCGTGATACGCCAGCCGCTCCAGCCCGGCGGACGCGGCACCTCGCCGATGATGTGCTTGGCGGCGACCTTGGCGATCGCCTGCTCGAAGGCGAAGCGGCTCTCGAGCTCCTGCGACTGCTTGCTCGCCCAGGCGCCGATCTGCGCCTGCTTCGGGCGGGTGGCGAAATAGGCGTCGGCCTCGGCCTCGGTCACCGGCGTCACGTTGCCGCGGATGCGGACCTGACGGCGCAGCGACTTCCAGTGAAAAAGTAACGCCGCCTTAGGATTTGCGGCGAGTTCGCGGCCCTTCTGGCTGGCGATGTGGCTGTAGAAGACGAAACCATCGGTATCGAAGCCCTTCATCAGCACCATTCGCACGTCCGGCAGGCCGTCGGCATCGACGGTGGCGAGCGCCATGGCGTTCGGATCGTTCGGCTCGCTCTTGATGGCTTCGTTCAGCCAGGCCTCGAACAGCGCAAAGGGCTCGTCGGCGGCGGTGAAATCACCGGATGTTAAGGGTGTCTGGTGTTTCATCGAGGTCGTGTCGGTCATGTCTGGGGTCCGAGTTGCGTCCTGCGGTCCAAAACGCGTCGTTGTCTGCTACCGCCCTATATAGGGTATGGAGACGCGTTGGCCTATCGGCGATCCGGCCGTCCGGCTTCGTCATGACGATCATTCTGATCGGGCTCGGCACCGGCGGTTGCAGCTTTTCCCGCAATGACAAGAGTGCCTACGCCAAGGCCGACGACAGCGACCTCACCGGCTCGATCGCAATGCCGGCCAAGGCGCCGACCGACACCGATCTCGCCTTCGCCCGCAACGCTGCCTCCGACGTCCTCAGCAAGAACGACAAGGATTCCAGCCAGCATTGGGAGAATCCGGAAACCGGGGCGCGCGGTTCGGTCACGCCGATCGCGCAATCCTATGCCGCTGAAGACGGCCGCAAGTGCCGCGACTTCCTGGCGAGCTACGTCAATGGCAGCACCGAAAGTTGGCTCCAGGGTGCGGGCTGCCAAAGCAGCCGTGGCAGTTGGGAGATTCATACGCTAAAGCCGTGGCGGAGCTAGGAATCGCTTCACCAGGCTAGTTGCAGAAATACCACTCGCCCCCCACATGAGGCTCAAGTGGGGCGGGGAGCCCTTTGAACAATTCGATTTCTTGAAGGAGACGTGACGGATGCGCGACCCCTATGAGGTCTTGGGGGTGCCGCGGAGCGCCAACGCTGCCGCGATCAAGAGCGCCTATCGCAAGCTTGCCAAGAAGCACCATCCCGACAGCAACAAGAACGACCCGAAGGCGGCCGAGCGCTTCGCTGAGCTCAATACGGCCAACGAGATCCTCGGCGACGAGGACAAGCGCAAGCAATTTGACCGTGGCGAGATCGACGCCGACGGCAAGCCGCGCTTCCAGGGTTTTCCGGGCGGCGGCGGTGGGCCGCGCGGGCGCGCGGGTCCCGGCGGGTTCGAGAGCTATACGTTCCGCGGCGGCGGCGCGGGCCCTGGTCCGGGCAGCGGCGCGTTCGAGGACATCCTCAACAGCATGTTCGGCGGTGGGCCGCGTCCGCGGCCCGGCGCCGGCGACGGTGCCCAGTTCGAATTCGACACCGGCGGGATCGGGCTCGATCTCGACGTTAATGTCGCCATGACCGTCTCGCTGGAGGAGGCGGTCAAGGGCGGCGAGAAGCGCGTTCGGCTGCCGAATGGCAAGGAACTCAACGTCAAGATTCCGGCCGGCGTCACCGAGGGCCAGCAGATCCGGTTGCGGGGACAGGGCGAGAGCGCCCAGGGCCATCCGCCGGGCGATCTCCTGATCACGATCGGCATCGCCCAGCATCCGTTCTTCAAGATCGAGGGCGCCGATCTCAGGATCGACCTGCCGGTCACGCTTTACGAGGCGGTGCTTGGCGGCAAGGTCCGCGTGCCCACCCTCGGCAATGCCGTGGAACTGTCCGTCCCGCAAAACACCTCCAGCGGTCGGACCTTCCGCCTTAAGGGCAAGGGACTGCCAAAAGCTGGCGGAACCGGGGATCTCTTCGTCACTATCAGGATTATGTTACCGGACGGGAACGACGCCGAGCTTGAAGCATTGATGGAGAAGTGGCGGGACCAGCACCCCTACAATCCACGTAGCGGGTTTGGCTAAGCGTGATCCGGAAAGTGTGAAGGGGTTCTCCTAAAGACTGAGAGCGTCGTCCGTCGAGATGATGCTCATCATATGCCCGAGGCGTGGTAGCCCTTCTTGGCTCACGTGCTCGACGTGTCGGCTGTCCGGCGGGGCAGCCGATAAAAAGGTGCGGCCTCGAGAGGGGGACCAGCGCGGTACCAAAAACCCCAATCGAGGCCGCCCGCGTCGATCGGCGGATCGAACGCTGCTCATTTTCGCGTGATCATCCGGTGCGATAATGAGACGCGCCGATGTCTTCATTCCAAATTTTCAATGTCGGAATCGAGGCACCGCGTTTGCGTGGTTGTCTAGGTGCCGCTTTTCTCTGCCTGGTCGTAGACCGCCTGCGCCACTTTGGTCAGCCGATCCCGGTCGCCGCCACCGCTGACGACGTAACCGACCCCGCGCTCCGACCAGAACAGCGCCCCGTCCTTGTCCGTTCTGGCGTAGCGCATCTGCGTCGCGCCATTCTCGGTCTTGGCGGTGTAGATCGTGTACCGCTCGCCCGAGGCGCCCTCATACATCAGGAACGACGCCGGCCCGTTCGGCCCCGGCAAAAGCCGGCCACCGACGAGCTTCAGTCCACTCGCCTCCAGGTTCGGTGCAAACACGGTCCAGCCGCAGCGTCTGGTCAGCCAGGCCTGGAGGTGGTCGCGCTCGTTGCCGCCGACCTCGACCGGATGGCGGACCTCGACGACATAGAGCCGGTGGGCGTCGAGCGCGTCCGTCGTAAAACTCTGGAAGGTCGACGGCGCGTTGGCGGCGCCATGCCCCAGCCAGCCGGCGGCGCCGCCGGCGACGAAGGCCACCAGCACGGCCGCGGCTGCGCCATAGAGCCAGTGCCGCGGGCGGCGCTCCAGCCGTTCCAACTCAAGCCGCGCCGGCACCGGCTCCTGGGCGACCGAATCGTAGCGGGCGTGCAGCATCTCGGCCATGGCGCGCCAGGACTGCACGCGCTCGCCATCCTCAGGCTGCGCGGCAAGCCAGGCCTCGACGTCGGCGCGGCGTTCGGCCGGCAGCTCGCCGTCGACATAGGCGTGCAGTTCGTCCTCGGTCACTGGGATCTTGCGGTCGTTCATATCGATCGTCTCTGGCTCTGCGGCCCAAAATGTTCTTCGTGGTTCAACTGCGCCGCTTCCCATGCCATGCAGGAGGAACGACCGGCGCGATGCATCAATCCTGCCATCATTTCACCCGCCTGAGCGCCGGGCGCTCACCCTCCAGCGAGGCTTTGACGTGGGCGCGGGCGCGTGCCAGGCGCGACATCACGGTGCCGATCGGCACCCCCTGGATGTCGGCGACCTCGCGGTAGCTCATGCCCTCCAGCATCACCAGGAGCAGCACCGAGCGTTGCTCCTCGACGAGCGTCGCCAGCGCCCTCTCGATATCGCGCCCTTCGGCTTCGGTCCCGCTGGCATCCGGATTGTTCTCCGTCAGCTGCATGAATTGCGGCCGCCGTGCCAGCGAGCGCCGCCGGTTCTTGTTGAGGTTGGTCAGGATCGTATAAAGCCAGCTCCTGACGTCGCCCCCGAGAAACAGGCGCTCCGAACGCAGCGCTCGCACCAGCGTATCCTGCACCAGATCGTCGGCCGCATCCGCCTCGCGCGTGAGCGCGCGGGCGTAGCGGCGCAACGCCGGGATCATGGCTTCAACACTCTGGCGAAACGCACTCATTGCGGTCTTGACGTCCTGATGTTCGGCACGAGCGCCACAACGATCATAACACCCGAGCGGAACGGCTATTCCGGCGCTTGAAACAGCGTTAACGCCGCGTATTAGGACTGTACCGCAACGGAGGGCTGGTGTACCTCCAAACCTCACCGGGAGCTCGACGGGACGTTAGCAAAATGGCGCAGAATTCAGGTCTGATGCAGGGCAAGCGGGGCGTGGTCCTCGGCGTTGCCAACAACCGCTCGATCGCCTGGGGCATTGCCAAGGCATGCCACGCGGCCGGCGCCGAGCTTGCCTTCACCTACCAGGGCGATGCGCTGAAGAAGCGCGTCGAGCCGCTCGCCGCCGAGATCGGCGGGCTCGTGCTCGGCCATTGCGACGTCACCGATGCCGCAACCATCGATGCGGCCTTCGCGGTGCTGAAGGAGAAGTGGGGCAAGATCGACTTCCTGGTGCATGCGATCGCCTATGGCGAGCAACTCGACGGCCGCTACGTCGACACCACGCAGGAGAATTTTTCGAAGTCCCTGCTGATCTCCTGCTATTCGTTCACGGCCGTGGCGCAGCGCGCCGAGAAGCTGATGACCGACGGCGGCTCGCTCATCACGCTCAGCTATTACGGCGCCGAGAAGTGGATGCCGCATTACAACGTCATGGGCGTCGCGAAAGCGGCGCTCGAAGCAAGCGTGCGTTATCTCGCCGCCGATCTCGGCGAGAAGAACATCCGCGTCAACGCGATCTCGGCGGGGCCGATCAAGACCCTCGCGGCGTCCGGCATCGGCGATTTCAGATATATCCTGAAGTGGAACGAAGCCAACGCACCGCTGCGGCGCAACGTCTCCACGGAAGACGTCGGCGGCAGCGCGCTGTATTTCCTCTCCGACCTCTCGCGCGGCGTCACCGGCGAGGTGCACCACGTCGATTCCGGCTATCACGTGCTCGGCATGAAGCGCCCGGACGCGCCGGACATTTCGTTCGGCGGGAAGGACTAACTTTTCAGCCAGCAATGCCCGTGCCCACTATCTATTATCTGCGCCACGGCGAGACCGAGTGGAACGCGCTCGGGAGGCTTCAGGGCATCAAGGACATTCCGCTGAACGCGCGCGGTCGCGGTCAGGCCGTGCAGGCCGGCGGCATTCTCGCCGATCTGTTCAAGCGCGAGGGCCGCGACAAGGCTGCATTACCCTACGTGTCGAGTCCGCTTGGCCGCGCGCGAGAGACCATGGAACTGGCGCGGAGCAAGCTCGAACTGCCGACTGCGGACTATACGCTCGACGATCGCCTGCGTGAGATCGGCTACGGCACCTGGGAGGGACTGACGCTGGCCGAGAGCGAGGCCTCCGATCCCGACATCTACGCCCGGCGCCTCGCCGACAAATGGACGGTGGGCCCTGCGGGCGGGGAGACCTACGCCGATGTCCAGGTCCGCGTGCGCGCCTGGTACGACCAGCTTCGGACCGACACCGTCGCGGTCGCCCATGGCGGGACCTGCCGTGCCCTGATGGTTTCACTCGGCCTGGAGACGCCGGCGAGCGCCGCCGAACTCTACATCGAGCAGGGCGCCGTCTACGTGTTCCGCGACGGGCGGCTGGAGAAGGTTAGTTAAGCCGGCTCGCCGTCTCCGTGGCGGCTGCGGGTTTGACCCCCGGCGCCCCGCGCGTTACCACACGCGGGAACCGAGCCTGCGAGCAGCGATGTCCTTCAACACCTTCGGCCACATGTTCCGCGTCACGACCTTCGGCGAGAGCCATGGGGTGGCGATTGGCTGCGTGGTCGACGGCTGCCCGCCCATGATCCCGCTCGTCGAAGCCGACATCCAGGGTGATCTTGATCGCCGCCGGCCCGGCCAGTCGCGCTTCACGACCCAGCGTCAGGAGCCGGACCAGGTCAAGATCCTCTCCGGCGTGATGGCGCATCCGGAGACCGGCGTGCAGGTGACGACGGGCACGCCGATCGGGCTCCTGATCGAGAACACCGACCAGCGCTCGAAGGACTATTCCGAGATCAAGGACAAGTTTCGCCCTGGTCATGCCGACTTCACCTATGAAGCGAAGTACGGCCTGCGCGACTATCGCGGCGGCGGCCGCTCGTCGGCGCGCGAGACCGCCACGCGCGTCGCCGCCGGCGCGATCGCGCGAAAGGTGCTGCCCGACGTGAAGGTGCGCGGCGCGCTGGTGCAGATGGGCCCGCACAAGATCGACCGCGCGAAGTGGGACTGGGACGAGATTGCGAAAAATCCGTTCTTCTGTCCCGACAAGGACAAGGCCGCGTTCTTCGAGATCTATCTCGACGGCATCCGCAAGAGCGGCTCCTCGATCGGCGCGGTGATCGAGGTCGTCGCCGAAGGTGTGCCGGCAGGCCTTGGCGCGCCGATCTACGCCAAGCTCGACGCCGAGCTCGCCGCCGCAATGATGAGCATCAATGCGGTGAAGGGCGTCGAGATCGGCGCCGGCTTTGCCGCGGCCGAACTCACCGGCGAAGAGAACGCCGACGAGATGCGCACCGGCAATGACGGCACGCGTTTTCTGTCCAACCACGCCGGCGGCGTGCTGGGCGGCATCTCCACGGGGCAGCCGGTGGTGGTGCGTTTCGCGGTCAAGCCGACCTCGTCGATCCTGCAGCCGCGCCTCACCGTCGATCGCAACGGTGCCGACACCGAGATCATGACCAAGGGCCGCCACGATCCCTGCGTCGGCATCCGCGCCGTCCCCGTCGGCGAAGCCATGATGGCCTGTGTGCTGGCGGATCATTTCCTGCGCGACCGCGGCCAAGTCGGGCGCTAGCGTTGCGCGAGGCGCTTGTACCGCGCTACTAGCCCACCGCGCAGCTTGACGATCCCACAACTTCGTCGGCAAATGCAGCCATGGAAAGCTCCGATCTCCAACGTATCACCAGCTGGCTGATCGACGGCGCCTGGTCGTCCAAGGCCCCGGCCGAGATGACGGCGGAAGCCTGCGAACGGATGGTCGCAGCCGGTCTGCCGCTATGGCGGTTCGGCATCTTCATCCGCACGCTGCATCCCGAAATTTTCGGTCGCAACTTCATCTGGCGGGAGGGCGAGGAGGTCGAGATCGGCACGGTCGATTTCGAGATACTGGAGACGCCGGAATTCGCCAGAAGTCCGCTACGGGTCGTGTTCGAGCAGGGACTTGAGGTGCGGGGACGCATGGACGATCCCGGCAGCAAGTATTTTCCGTTTCTCGACGACATGCGTGCCGAAGGCGTAACCGACTACGTCGCGATGCCAATGCCGTTTCTCGACGGCTCGGTCCACGCGACGAGCTGGACCACGCGCCATCCAGGCGGCTTCACCGATGACCACATCGCGGCGATTCACGCCATCGTCAAGCCGCTCGCGCGCATCACCGAGATCATCAGCCTGCGCCGCACCGCCGAGATGCTGCTCGACACCTATGTCGGCAATCGTGCCGGCGCGCGCATCCTTGGCGGTCAGATCCGCCGCGGCCACAACGACACCATGCAGGCTGCGATCTGGCTCTCCGATCTGCGCGGCTTCACCGCACTGTCGGACCGGCTGCCGGCCGAGACCGTGGTCGAGATCCTCAACCATTATTTCGACTGCCAGGTCGCCGCGATCCGCGGCCATGGCGGCGAGGTGCTGAAATTCATGGGCGATGGCCTGCTCGCGGTGTTCCCGATCGACGAATATGTCGGCGATGCCGCGCATGTCTGCACGCGGGTGCTGGAGGCGGCGCGCGAATCCCGCGCCAGCGTCGAGGCGCTCGCGTATCCTGTCGGCGACGTCATCGAGCGCTTCCGTTTCGGCGTGGCGCTCCACGTCGGGAATATCCTCTACGGTAATATCGGTGGCGGCAACCGCCTCGACTTCACCTGCATCGGCCCGGCCGTGAACCTTGCCGCCAGGCTCGAGAAGATAACGGGTCGCCTGGGGCGGACCGTCGTGGCCTCGGAAATGTTCGCCAATGTCTGCCGCCACGACTGGCACGAGCTCGGCGAATTCCCGATCGCGGGCTTTTCAAAGGCGCAGCGCGTGTACGGGCTGACGGAGGAGAGGCCGGTGGCGATGGCCTGAGGTCGTCCTCGGAGGTCCGCCGCCGCCAACCCGGTGAGCAGAATTCAGGCGTTCGACGCCATCACCGACTTCAGCGGTACATCCAGCTGATAGACAAATCCGGACGGTTCGTAGGCCAGCCGCACCTGTCCGTTAAGTTGCTGGCCGAGCGACTCGATCATCCGGGTGCCGTAGCTCCGTCGTGTCGGCGGCGCCACCGCAGGGCCGCCGCTTTCGCTCCACTTCAGGCGCAGCCTTTGCTCGATCTCGTCGACCGTCCATACGATCTCGACATGGCCGGAGGAACTGGACAGCGCGCCGAACTTCGTCGTGTTGGTGCAGAGCTCGTTGAATGTCATCGCGAGCGCTATCACGGCACCGGATGTGATCCTGAGGTCCGGCCCATTGAAATGGAATCGTCGGCCCCCCTGACTGTCATAGGGATCGGTGGCGCCGCTCAGGGTATGAGTGAGGCTCGCATTTGACCAGCTGACCTGTATCAACAGGTCGTGGGCACGCCCTAACGCCAGCAAGCGGCCATCCATGGCTTTTTGGCCTTGCTCCAGACTGATTGCGGTCCGGAAGCTCTGGGCTGCGATTGCGCTCACCGTCGCAAGCGTATTCTTGATGCGATGATGCAGCTCTCCGAGGATGAGCTTTTGCAACTTGTCGGCAGCCTCGCGTTCGTGGGCTTCGATGCCGGCTTGAGCGAGCAGGACCTTGGCGTCGGTGTCGGCCTGTTCCAGCAACAGGCGCAGATTGTCGTTTTCCGCTACCAGAACCGATTCCTGTGGCGATCGAGCAACCTCAAGGTTGTCCCCAGGATCCGTCGTTGTGGTCGGAAGGATTTTTAGCGCGCCCGCTCCGATCATGGTTTGCAACTGCGAGATCATTTCGTCGACGGCGAGCGGCTTGCGAAAGAAGCGGCTGTCGGCCGGCGTTTCGTTTTCAGACGGCTTTACCTGACCGGAAACCAGCACGATCTTGATGGCAGGCCAGCGATCGTGCACCGCGTGGGCCAGCTTCAAGCCGTCCATGGTCCCGGGCATCTGGATGTCGCTGAACAGAAGCGAGATGTCTGACCGCGACTCGAGGATCGCGATGGCTTCGTCGGCGTTGACGGCCTGCACAGGGCAGAAGCCTGCATCCTCCACGATATCGACCGCGCGCATGCGCAGGATCATCTCGTCTTCGACGACGAGAACATTCGGCAAGGAGGTTGGAGGTGTTGACATCTGTGCACGACACTTTCCTGGATCGTCCGACAAGCTCGGCCGGCGCTTTGCGATTGTTGGTCTAGCGGCGCGCCGTCACCAAACGAGCTTCATGAACCCTGACATCGGATTCACCTCGGCGCAGACACGACGCTTCGAAGTCCGGCCAGACCTGGCCCAGGCAGTTCCGGGTCACCGGGTGGCTCGCCAGCCGGTCCGCCTTCGCCAAAGCAACGGTTTCGCGCGCTTTCACTTGCGGAGCGAAGCCGGGCAACACCATTACGGACACTCCGAGGAGCGCGAACATCGCGAACGCGATAAAAGATTTCATCATGGGGGCTGCTTTGGCTGTTGACCGCCCCGTTTCGTTTGGGGACGCTGTTACAACAACCAAAATGAAATATAGTTCATTTCATACAACTTATATTTGAGGTGTGATTTGCAGGCGGATGCCGCCCTCGGCCCGGACGTCACTCGACGTGAACAGGCCGCCGAAGAGGTTGGCTTGCCACTACCTCGGTGTTTTGGGACCAGGCAGGCTTATCCAGTCATGAATGTGCGAGGCCGTTTCGCTCAATCGGGCCGCTCTGAGCAGCGCTTCCCGCTGGACGCCGGGCGGGGCAATCTCTGCGCGACGACGAGCCTCGGCTGCCAATTGGGCAAGGCGATTGCTCAGCGGGATGGTTCTCTTGGTGGTGTCTTGCATAGGACGCTCCGCATTGGGCGGGAGCGCAAAGACTCTCTCAGTCACCGACGGATGCCGTGACGGGCCGGTGATGGCTTACCATGCGCCTGTTGACGGCCAATAGATACATTATTCGGCAGGGCAGATTCGGCGCCGAAAGAGGGCGCCAAAGCACCAAAGCCGGACCGGTGCCGCTACTCCTCCGGCTCCGTCGTGAACAGCAGCGGATAGCCCTTGGTGCGGCCGGCGTCGGTGGCGCGGGTGGCCTTGGTCTCGGCGACGTCCTTGGTGAAAACCGCGACCACGCAGGCGCCGAGCTTGTGGGCGGTGATCATCACCTTGTAGGCCTGATCCTCGGTCATGCGGAATTCGACTTTGAGGATCATCGTGACGAATTCGCGGGGCGTAAAGTCGTCGTTGATCAGGATGACCTTATGCAGCTTCGGTCGCTCGACCTTGGTCTTCGTCCTGGTTTTCGGTTTGGCAACAGTGTCGGCCATCGCTTCTGAAACGCCTTGGTGCAGTTGAGCTTCCAGCCAACCGATCATATTGCAGGACGCCGTCCTTCTCCAAGATGCTAGGCGCGCTTGTCATATGCGGCTCCGGATGAGCAGGAATGCGCCGCTGCGCTCGGCTCTTACGGAAGCGCGCGGACGAGTTGCATTGCGCCTATGAGGGCTGCAACGGACAACACTACCGATCCAATCATGTAGGCGGCCGAGGCCCATGTCTGTCCACGCTCGACCAGAGACCAGGCATCCAGCGAGAACGTCGAGAATGTGGTGTATCCGCCACAAATCCCCACCGTCAGAAATATCCGGACGGCCTGCGGCAGGTTCCACCTCGTCGCGAACATCGCGGTGAAAACCCCGATCAGGAACGATCCCGTCACGTTAATGATCAGGGTGCCCCAAGGGAAATCGGTGCCGAACGCTCGGCCTGAACCGATCGCAACGAGATAGCGCACGACTGCGCCAAGCGCTCCACCAGCGGCGACCGCCAGAATGAATTGGACGTTCAACGTCTCGTTCCCCCGTTTGCCATTTCCATCATGTATCCTCCGTTACCAGCCCGCCGCCGACGGCAAATAGTCCCATCAGCGCGATCAGCGCATAGCCGAGCCCGGCCAGGAAGGTGCCGGCCGGACCATAGCTATCCCACAGCGCGCCGGCGATCACGCTTGCGGCCAGCAAGGCAAGGCCGGTGAACAGGTTGAAATAGCCGAACGCGGTGCCGCGCAGGCTCGGTGGCGCTGCGTCAGCGACGAGGGCCGAGAGCAGGCCTTGCGTCAATCCCATATGCAGTCCCCACAGCGCGACGCCGAGGGCGAGGCCGCCAAGGTTTGGCAGCAGTGCGAGCGCGAGATCGGCGCCGGCGAGGAAGACGAGGCCGAGCGCGAGCAGGCCGGTGCGGTTGATCCGGTCCGAGAGCACGCCGGCCGGATAGGCCGACAACGCATAGACGATGTTCATCAGCACCAGCACGGCCGGCACCCACATCGCATTGAGCCCGATGTTCTGCGCGCGCAGAATCAGGAAGGCCTCGCTGAAACGCGCTAGCGTGAACACGACGCCAACCGCGACGACACGCCAGTACACGGATCCAAGCTGGCGCATCGCGGCCATGTTGAGCGGATTCTTTGACGGCTCCCGGCCTGGGTCAGGCTCCGGCTCGCTCACCGCGAACACGATCAGTCCGAACGACAGGAACGCCGGCAGCACCGCCACCCAGAACACCAGCGTAAAATTGTCCACCGTCCACCACATCAGGCCGATCGCGATGAGCGGCCCGACGAACGCACCGATGGTGTCGAGCGACTGCCGCAGGCCGAAGCTCGCGCCGCGCAGGCCGATGGGCGCGATATCGGCGATCAGTGCATCGCGCGGCGCGCCGCGAATGCCCTTGCCGACGCGGTCGATGAAGCGCGCGGCAACCAGCCATCCGACGCTGGGGGCAAGCGGGAACAGCGGTTTTGTCAGCGCGGCCAGCCCGTAGCCGAGCGCGGCGAGCAATTTGCGCCGGCCGAGCCAGTCGGACAACGCGCCGGAGAAGATTTTCGTGATCGAGGCGGTCGCCTCGGCAATGCCCTCGATGAAGCCGACGGTGAGCGTGGAGGCGCCGAGAACGGTGACGAGATAGACCGGCAGCAGCGCGTGGATCATCTCGGAAGAGACGTCCATCAGCATCGAGACGAAGCCGAGCACCCAGATCCCCCTGGGCAGGCCCGCACGTGCAGCATTCGGTGTTGTCGTCGTCACGTCCAGGACTTCTCCTCGGCCTCTGCTTGATCTCTGCTTGACCTCTCCTCGGCCTTCGCATCCAGGCAACAAAAAACCCGCCAGCGGCGGGTTTGTCCATGCTCCCGCCGAAGGCAGAGGCCTGAAAATTGCCCCTCCTCAAGCAGGAGTCATCAGCCCACTACGGTCACAGGCCGCCGGGCGGTTGTCGGGGGACTCCATCCCCATCTGTCCGGCCAGCCTAACATGGAAATCGCGCCGGACAAGTGGGCGAGGGTGCACTGTCCAGTGGCCCGTCGGTCCGGGAGCGCACCGCGCGTGACGGCGCCAGTCCAGCGGCGCGAGCGCGGCAACATCGCGGCAGCTTTGCGCAATGCTTCGCAATTCCCGCCCGCAAATGCCTGACTGGCAAATGCCTAACTGGAATGTGAAGCGCGAGCGATCTTCGGACTTTGCGGCAAGGCGATTGCATGTCACCATCACGTCATACGACGGGAGGCTGCGATGCGCTTGCTGTTCTCGATCGGGGCTGTGCTGGTGACCGGCATGTTCGCCGGAGGGGACGTCGCGGGCATCGCGGCACCAGGACCCAAATTTGAGTCGCCTAGACTGGCGCTGCTCAAAAATCAGCCGCAGCGGCAAGCAGCCGACAGGGACGCGCAGACGGTCGATGTCGAGCTGGTCCTCGCTGTCGACGTCTCCTACTCCATGGACATGGACGAGCTCGCGATCCAGCGCGAAGGCTATGCGCAGGCGATCCAGTCGAAGGAATTCCTGCAGGCGCTGAAGCTGGGTCCGAACGGCCGCATCGCGGTGACCTATTTCGAGTGGGCCGCCTCGACCGACCAGAAGATCATCATTCCCTGGCGCCTGATCGACGGACCGGAGACCGCCGATGCCGTCGCCGCCGAAATCATGAAGACGCCGATCCGGCGCGCCTCGCGCACCTCGATCTCCGGCGCGATCAGTTTCGCGATGCCGCTGTTCGATGAGGATCCCTATCGGGGGCTGCGCCGCGTGATCGACATTTCTGGCGACGGTCCCAACAACAATGGCACTCCGGTCACCATCGCGCGCGACGCGGCGATCGAGAAGGGCATCGTTATCAACGGCCTGCCGATCATGGTCAAGGAGCCCTCCTATTCGACCATGGATATCGACAATCTCGATTTCTACTATGAGGATTGCGTCATCGGCGGTCCCGGTTCCTTCGTCATCACGATCAAGGACCGCGACAAGTTCAAGGAAGCCATCCGCACCAAGCTCTTGATGGAGGTTGCGGGCCGTATGCCGGAGCGCCCCGTGATGCGGGTTGCGGACAAGGACAAGGAGCCGCGTGTGAACTGCATGATCGGCGAGAAGATCTGGTCGGACCGCTGGGGTCGCTGAGCGCTGCACCCGAACGAGACCTTTTGCCCTATTTGCCCGCGATGGAATTTTAACCATGCGTTAACTGTTGCGTGGCCCTAATCGGCTGCTTCCAATTGTTTCCGGATATGTTCTGACGTTCCTGTCGGGGCGCAAACCAAGCGGGCCCGTCAGACAAATCCGCCGAGCAATCCAATGGCCATCGTCTCATCGAGCACCAGCCAGATTTCTCCCGCTCTCGAGCGGGTGTATCACCAGAGCTCCCTGCTCGGTGAGTGGAAAGGCAATTGGGCTGGCAACAACCAGCCCGTCAGCTTCAAGGTCGTGAACATCCGCGGTGCCCGGGCGCAGGTCGAGTACACCCATAACGGGCGCACGGAGCGCGGTTTTGGCGAGGTCGCCGGTTCGCTTCTCACCTTCGGCACGGTCACGGTCGGCACCAAGGACGGCAAGAGTCTGGTGCTGTTGTCATCTGCGGGCGCGGGCAAGCAGACCGCGACTCTCGAGAAGCAGGCGCCGCCGGCCTCCGACAGCCGCCTGATGGGAAGCTGGGGCGGCTATTCCAGTGACAATGGCAAGAGCGCGAGCTTCAGGGTGCTCGCTGTCAACGGCAACGAAGCGCAGGTCAGCGTCACCACCGATGGCGTCACCCGTCAGGGCACCGGCACCGTCTACAAGAACGTCATCATGTTCGGGCAGGCCCAGATTGCGACCGACGACGGGCAGAACGGCAAGATCATCTACCAGGTCCGCAACAAGTCCTTCGTCGTGCCCGTGACGAAATATCCGCCGTCGGATACATCGTCCTCGGTGGACAGGACGGCATAACGTCGCGCTGTCGTTTGCCGCGGCCTGATGTCGGCGCCGCCACGGTACCGCAATCGAACGCTTCGAGTTACCTGGCACGAGCGGTGGCGGCGGCCGAACGCTCTCGACCTTCTTGTCGCCGCGGGAACCGTGCAAGACCTCGGAAACGCGTGCGGGAGTTGATCGAAACGACGCTCCCGGTCGGCTCCACTGGCCTTCGGGGCATCCGTCGCGTATAATTTCCGCACTTCCATGACGGTCATCTCAATGTCCAGCCTCACAGATTGCCGCGCCTTCGCAATTCTCTTCGCCGTGCTTTGCCTCGGCGGAGCATCGGCTCATGCGCAGGTGGCGCCCGTGAGGTATTGGATACCGGGTGGTCCTTTCGGCTGGGGCGGCAATGCCGGCCAGAGTGCCGACACCTACGGCAACTTTCCAAGCTTGAAGGCCGGCGATGCCGACGGAAGCTACAGTTTTCGTCCCGGGTTCTTTGTCGGAAGCGAGCGCGGCAATCTCGGTTTGAACGGTTTCAGCCAGAGCGGGCCCGTCGGCAATTTCAGCGCGCTCTCCTACGATGGCACGCAATTTGGTTACAACACCAAGACCGCGGGCGGCATGCCCGTCACGTTCTTTGCCGGTTTCGACACGCTGAAATACGGCGGCGGCATTGGTAGCTCGCTTGCGCCGCTCACCTCCAGCGCCTCGCCCGGCTATGGCGCATTTGCGGGTGTCGAGTTCAAGCCGACCTCCAACCTCAGCCTGTCGTTCGGCGCCGGCTTCACTCAGCAGCAATCCGGGCGCATGGACAGCGACATCAACTCGTCGATATTGCCCGGCGAGTCACCGGCGCTGGGCGGTCTTCGCCGTTAGCGCGTGAACTTCGCCACCAGTTCGACATGCGGCGTATGCCGGAACTGGTCGATCGGCACCACGGCATCCATCTTGTAGCCGCCGTCGATCAGCAGCCGCGCGTCGCGGGCAAATGTCGCGACGTTGCAGGAGACCGCGACCACCACAGGCACCTTGCTCGCGGCGAGCTTCAAGGCCTGCGCCTGCGCGCCCTGGCGCGGCGGGTCGAACACGACGGCGTCGAAATCGCGCAGCTCCGGCGCCACCAGGGGACGGCGAAACAGATCGCGCGGCTCGGCCTTGATCGGCTTGAGCCCCGGCGTCCGCGCGGCTTTTTCGAGCGCTGCAATGGCGCCGGCGTTATTGTCATGGGCGGTGACGCGGGCCTTCTCGGCGAGGCGCAACGCGAACGGACCGACGCCGCAGAAGAGGTCGAGAACGTTCTTCGCCTTGCCGATGCGCTCGGCCACCAGCGACGCAAGCGTCTCTTCGCCGGCGACGGTTGCCTGCAGGAACGAGCCCGGCGGCAGCGTCACTTCGGCGCGGCCCATCTGCAGGGTCGGCGGCAGGCGTTGCAGCACCAGCTCGCCGTGCCGTGTCAGCCGCGCCAGGCGATGCTGCTCGGCGACGCGCGAGAGCGCCGTCACGAGCGGCGTTGGCAGCGGGCCGGAGCCGCGCACGTCGATGTCGAGACCGTTGGCGGTCGCGGTGACCTGGATGTCCAGCGGTTTCGTCACCGGCATTCTGGACGTCAGCAGCTCGGCGAGCGCCCAGCCGGCATCGAGTGCACCCGCGAGCCCGGGATCGAGGATCGGGCAGCGATCGATCGGGATGACGTCGTGCGAGCTGGCAGCCGAGAAGCCGACCTTGAGGATGTCATGGGTGCCGAACCGCCCGTGCAGCGTGATGCGCCTGCGTCCCGCACCGTGGGCATCGACCAGCGACGCCACCTCGCAGTCGATGCCGGCCTGGGCCAGGGTCTCGACCACGATGCCGCGCTTCCAGGCGTGATACGGTTCAGCCGCCCAGTGCTGGATCGCGCAGCCGCCACAGACGCCGAAATGCGGACAGAACGGCGTGACGCGCTCGGGGCTGGCGACGTCCACCGCCAGCAGCTTGCGGCGGTCGGGATGATTGCCGACGACATGATCGACTTCGACGACCTCACCGCCGAGCGTGTAAGGCACATAGATGGCTTCCCCAGCGTCGAGCGAGACGCCGTCGCCGCGATGGCCGACGTGATCGATCGTCACGCGCTCAACCACGGCGCGCGCCCAGGAAGAATTCGATGTTGCCGTCGCCGCCGGTGATCGCCGACGGGAACACCTCGATATCGGTGCAGCCGAGCGAGGCCGCAAAGGCGGCGATGTCGTCGCAGATCTCACGGTGCACGGCGGCGTCGCGGACGATGCCCTTCTTGTTGTGCTTCCGGTCCGCCTCGAACTGCGGCTTGATCAGCGCCAGCAGGCTCATCGGCGCGGCCGCCAGCGACAGCGCCACGGGCAGCACCGTCTTGAGCGAGATGAAGCTGACGTCGATCACGACGACATCGGGCCGCGCCGGCAAACGCTTGCCGTCATAGGCGCGGATGTCGGTCTCTTCCATCGACACGATCTTGGAGTGACCGCGCAGCGAGGGATGCAGCTGACTGGTGCCGACATCGACGGCAAAGACGAGACTTGCGCCATTCGCCAGCAGCACCTCGGTGAATCCGCCGGTGGACGCGCCGACGTCGAGGCAGACATGGTCCTCGATCTCGATCGGGTAGCGCTCCAGCGCGCCGGCGAGCTTGACGCCGCCGCGAGAGACGTAAGGATGTACGGGCTCGGCCTGGATCACGGCGTCCTCGGCGATCGTCTCCGACGGCTTTGCGACCTGCTTGTCGTCGGCCGTGACGAGCCCGGCCTCGATCGCCGCGCGCGCCCGCGCCCGGCTCTCGAACAGGCCGCGCTCAACCAGCAGAACATCCGCGCGCTTGCGGGCAGGGGACATCATCTCTCCGAAGACGCCTGAGGCGCTTATGTAGCGATCAATCGCGCGGCCGCCATCCGGACGCAAGCCTCGAACGCGGCCAAATCGTGCCAGACGTCGATCGGCATCTGCGCCGGCGTCACCAGCGGGCAGCCATGCAGCTCCAGCGCATGGATCATCATGAGATTGTCGACGAGGCCAAAATCCTCGACCGTCAGCCCCTGCGCGTCGACTAGTCGCCCGTCCTCGGACGTCACGACCATGAAGCGACTGAGGCGGTCGGCATAGGCGGCGCCGTCATTGGAATAGGCGAGGCAGAACTTGCGGCGGCCGGCCATGTAGCCGAGCTCGTAGACGGTGCCGGGATCGGCGCCCGCGCCGCGGAACGGCGTGAGGTTGGCGATGATCGCATCGGCCGAGTCCATCATCGCCTCGTTGCCGCAAAAGATCTGCCGCGAGGCGTCGGGAGCGGCGAGGTCGATCTCGTTGTCGAGGGGATAGAGGCCGGTGAGGCCGTGCGCAGCACAGATCGCGGCCTTCTGCCGGCCGATCGCGACCGCATCTGGCAGGAACACGTCGGGGCCTGCCAGATAGATTTTCATCGAGCTGCTTCGCGGAAGGTCGAAGCTCGCTGTCAGGCGAGCTTGACCGTCTCGGCCTTGACGTCCTTGCCGAGCGCCTCGAACACCTTGGAGACGATGCCCTTGGCGTCGAGACCGGCACGACCGTACATCGCCGCCGGGGTGTCGTGGTCCTGGAACACGTCGGGCAGCACCATGGTGCGGAACCGCACCAGGCCGCTGTCGAGCGCGCCCTGATCGCTCAGGTACTGCGCGACATGCGAGCCGAAACCGCCGACCGAGCCTTCCTCGATGGTGATGAGGATCTCGTGGTCGCGCGCGAGCTTGAGCACTAGCTCGGTGTCCAGCGGCTTCATGAAGCGCGCATCCGCGATCGTGGTCGAAAGGCCGTGGGCTGCGAGCTCGTCGGCGGCCTTCTCGCATTCGGCAAGGCGCGTGCCGAAGGAGAGCAGGGCAATCTTGCTGCCCTGGCGGACGATGCGGCCCTTGCCGATCTCGAGCGGAATGCCGACTTCGGGCATCTCGATGCCGCGGCCTTCGCCGCGCGGATAGCGCAGCGAGCTCGGACGATCGTTGATCGCGACCTGCGTTGCAACCATGTGCACCAGCTCGGCTTCGTCGGCCGCGGCCATGATCACCATGTTCGGCAGACAGCCGAGATAGGCGTTGTCGAACGAGCCGGCATGGGTGGCGCCGTCGGCGCCGACGAGGCCGGCGCGGTCGATGGCGAAGCGCACGGGCAGGCTCTGGATCGCGACGTCATGCACGATCTGGTCGTAGCCGCGCTGCAGGAAGGTCGAGTAGATCGCGCAGAAGGGCTTGTAGCCTTCGGTGGCGAGGCCGGCGGCGAACGTCACTGCGTGCTGCTCGGCAATGCCGACGTCGAAGGTGCGGTCCGGGAACGCCTTGTTGAAGATGTCGACGCCGGTGCCGGAGGGCATCGCCGCGGTGATGGCGACGATCTTGTCGTCCTTCTCCGCTTCCTTGACGAGGCTCTGGCCGAACACGTTCTGATAGGCCGGTGCATTCGGCTTGGACTTGGCCTGGGTGCCGGTCGCAACGTCGAACTTGACCACGGCGTGGTACTTGTCGGCGGAGGCTTCCGCCGGGCCGTAGCCCTTGCCCTTCTGCGTCACGACGTGAACCAGGATCGGGCCGGTCTCCATGTCGCGCACGTTCTTCAGCACGGGCAGGAGATGGTCGAGGTTATGACCGTCGATCGGGCCGACATAGTAGAAGCCGAGCTCCTCGAACAGCGTGCCGCCGTCCATCATGAAGCCGCGGGAATATTCCTCGACGCGGTTGGCGCGGCTGGCGATGATCTTGGGCAAGCGCTTGTTGATCTGCTTGGCCGCATCGCGCAGCGTGCGGTAGGTCTTGCCCGAGTAGAGCCGCGACAGGTAGGCGCTCATCGCGCCGACCGGCGGCGCGATCGACATGTCGTTGTCGTTGAGGATGACGATCAGGCGCGAGTTCATCGCACCCGCATTGTTCATGGCCTCATAGGCCATGCCCGCCGACATCGCGCCGTCACCGATGACGGCGATAACGTTGTTCTTGCCGCCAGCGAGGTCGCGCGCGACCGCCATGCCGAGGCCGGCGGAGATCGAGGTCGAGGAATGCGCGGCGCCGAACGGATCGTAATCGCTCTCGCTGCGCTTGGTGAAGCCGGACAGGCCGCCGCCGGTGCGCAGCGTGCGGATGCGATCGCGCCGGCCGGTGAGGATCTTGTGCGGATAGGCCTGGTGGCCGACGTCCCAGATCAGCCGGTCGCGCGGGGTGTCGAAGACGTAATGGATCGCAGTGGTGAGCTCGACCACGCCGAGGCCCGCGCCGAAATGACCGCCGGTCACCGAGACGGCATCGATGGTCTCCTGACGCAGCTCGTCGGCGACCTGGCGAACCTGCTCGACCTTGAGCTTGCGCAGGTCGTCGGGCGTCCGGATGGTGTCGAGAAGCGGCGTTTTACTATATGCGTTCACGGCGATTTCCAATTTGTCAGCGCCGGAAGATCGTTCCGGTGCGCGATGGGTTTGCTCAATATCGGCGCAGCGCGAGTCCTTAAACCGTCGGAGCCACCTGCATGGGGCAAAGCCCCGTCTTCAAGCTTAGGTGAGCTTAAGTGCTCTCCGGTTCAGTCTCTGTGATCCCTGTCACTTAGATCGGCTTCGTCCATCCCAGCCAATTCATCAGCAGTTTGAAGCGCTTGTCGTCGGCAATCAGTGCCTACGCAAGGCTTACAAAAAGCCACACTCCGCGCAGCTTTACACCAAAGCTTGGGCCAAAGCCAACCCGCTGGGCCGATTACGGGCATGCACCTGCAACCCCCGGGCCAGAGTGGTTAATCCCGGCGCCAGCTCAAGAGTTCCAAGCTTGCTCGGTTCCTCGGCAGGTTTTTGGGGTGTGAGAAGCTGCTTTAGACGGGATTTTCGGAGACGATGGGCCCGCGTGAGGGAGTTCCATGATCTCCCCGGGCCCGGTTCCCTGGATCAAAGCAGCAGCAGCGGCCCGACACGGGCGTGCGATCATGAAAAATTGCGGGTGGCCGATGCGTGGGATGGGCGGTTTTGAAGGCGGCCCTTACTGGACGTCGAGCGGCGCGGTGCCGGTGGCCTGGGCGCTGGCATCGGTGGTGATCTTGTCGACGCGCGCCTCAGCCTGGCGCAGCAACTCCTCGCAGCGGCGCTTCAGGGCCTCGCCGCGCTCGTAGATCGTCACGGATTCCTCGAGGGGCACCTTGCCGTCCTCGAGCCGCTTCACGATCGTTTCGAGCTCCTCGATGGCGCGTTCGAAGGTCAGCCTGGAGACGTCGATTTGGGTATTTTCGGCCATATAAGTTTCCGATTGCCCGATTCGCTTCACGTCGGAGAAAGCAAAGTTTTGCGGGCGCAATGTGGCGGGTGCGTCAGGCGCCCATCAGGGCGCCGACATGCGCCGTAACAGATTCTTTCAGTCCTTGCAGGTCGTAGCCGCCTTCGAGCACAGAAACAACGCGCCCCCCGGCGGTCTTGTCGGCGAGGTCCATCAGCTTGCGCGTCACCCAGGCATAATCCTCCGCGCGCAAATTCAGCGACGCCAGCGGATCGCGATAATGCGCGTCGAAACCGGCAGAGATGACGAGCAGCTCCGGGCTGAATTTTTCGAGCTGCGGCAGGATCAAATTCTCGAACGCGATGCGGAATTCCGGCCCGCCGTCCTCGGAGGCGAGCGGCGCGTTGACGATGGTGTCGTGGTCGCCGCGCTCGCTCTTGGCACCGGTGCCCGGAAACAGCGGCATCTGGTGCGTCGAGCAGTACATCACGGTCGGGTCCGACCAGAAGATGTCCTGTGTGCCGTTGCCGTGATGCACGTCGAAATCAACGATGGCCGCGCGCTTGATGCCGTATTTGCGCTGCGCGTGGCGCGCGGCGATGGCGACGTTGTCGAAGAAGCAGAAGCCCATCGGCTTGCCGATCTCGGCGTGGTGGCCGGGCGGGCGCACCGCGACGAAGGCATTGCGATGCTCGCCGGCCATCACCGCTTCGGTCGCCGCGACCGCGCCGCCGACGCCGCGCATCACCGCTTCCCACGTGCCCGGCGACATCGAGGTGTCGCCATCGATATAGACCTGTCCGCTGGTCGGCGCGATGTGGCGCAGCTCCGTGACGTAGTGCTCGTTGTGGCAGAGCGTGACGAGGTCGAGATCGCCCTCCGGTGCCTGGTCGCGCACCAGGAACTGGAAGCGCTCATGCGACAGCGCCTCCTCCACCGCACGCAGGCGGTCCGGCCTTTCAGGGTGTCCCGGCGGCGTGACGTGGTCGAGGCAGGCCTTGTGGGAGAGGAGAAGCGTACTCATCAGTCGGCCTCATGGGATGCGGGCTCTCGACGTCGCTTGGCGCATCCGGCGCCAAAACGCAAATGCAAAACCCAATCTATGCGTTCCCCCGGGAATGGCAAAGGGTGGTCCCGGACCGGTCCGTTTGATCCGGATCAATTCACGCGCAGGATGCGGCTCAGCGGCAGCGGCAGCGGCCCGATCGGTCCGTGCGCCCTGAAGAACGCGAACAGCGCGTCGGCGTCGTAGCCGCCATATTGCGGCCCCGTGCCCTGTTTGACGACAGTGAAGCCGTCGCCACCGACTGCGAGGTAATCGTTGAGGGTGACGCGGTAGCCGCTTCCGGCTTCGATCGGTCTGCCGTTGAGTGTCATCTTCTCGTTGATCACGCGCTCGCCGTACGGCTTCGCCGCATCCCAGGCGTAACTGAACCCGTTCGAGACCTGGAGAATCCGCGGCCGCTTCGGATCGAGCCATTGCTGCTCCAGCATGTCCTTGAGCTGGCTGCCCGTGAGCGTCATGGTGACGAGCCGGTTGCGGAACGGCTGGCTGGCGAAAACGTCGCCGAAGGTGATCGCGCCGTTCTCCTTTGGAACGATGTCGGTGCGGATGCCGCCGGGATTGGTGAGTGCGATGACGGCACCGCCGTCCCTGGAGTCCCGGGTCGCGGCGAGCTGCGCGTCCGCAATGACGTCGCCGAGCGCGCTTTCGCCGGCCTCGTTCGGCACGCGTGACAGCGTCTGCGTCACCGATCCAGCCGGGCGATTGGCGATCGGCGCCGAAAGTCTGTCGTAGGCATCGATCAGTGCGGTCTGCTCGGGATCCCTAGGCAGCGAGGCATTGGCGACGAGGACGTTCTCGGCCTTGGCGCTGACGACGTCGCGGGTTACAGGATCGAGCTTGAGATCGATCGCGGTGACCAGCGTACCGTATTTGTCGCCGCTGGTGACGAGCCGCCCGTCAATATCGCAGACATAAGCACGATGGGTGTGGCCACTGACCACGACGTCGACGGCGCGATCGAATTTCTTCACGATGTCGACGATCGGCCCGGTGATGGCAGGGCATTCATTGTAGTCACCGGCCGGCTCGCCGCCCTGGTGGATCAGCACCACGATCGCCTCGACCCCGCGCGCCTTCAGCTGCGGCACCAGCGCGTTCACCGTCTCGGCTTCGTCGCGGAATTCGAGGCCCGTGACGCCCGATGGCGAGACGATGCCCGCGGTCTCCTTCAAGGTGAGCCCGATGAAGGCGATGGGGATGCCCTCGAACTCCCTGATCTCGTAAGGCGGCAGCACGCTCCTGCCGGTCGCGGTCTCGATGGTGGACGCCGCGAGATAGTGGAATTTGGCGCCCGTAAAGGGATGCGGCCCCTGACAGCCGTCGACGGGATGACAACCCCCGTTCTGCATCCGCAACAGCTCGGTCTTGCCCTCGTCGAATTCGTGATTGCCGACCGAACTGATCGCAAGCCCCATCATCGAGAGCGACTCGATCGAAGGCTCGTCGTGGAACATTGCCGACAGGAACGGGCTCGCGCCGATCAGGTCGCCGGCGGCGACGAAGATCGTGTTCTTGTGGCCCTCGCGCAGCTGCTTCATCAGCGTCGCCATGTATTCGGCACCGCCGGCGGCCACCATCACCTTCCTGGACTTGTCCTCGGGATCGCTGATCCGGATGCCACCCGGCGGCGGGCGCAGATTGCCGTGGAAATCGTTGATCGCGAGGATGCGCAGCTCAACGGGTGCGGCGGTTTGGGCGGACGCGGGCAGGGCGGCGAGCGCGAGCGAGAAGACGGTCAGGCGGAAAACATGTCGCATGGAACCAGACTAGTCGTTCCGCACAAAGATTTCACGAAAGTTCTCGCCGTCATTCCGCGGCGATGCGCCGGACGGCAGCCTATTTTTTCTTCTTCCTGTTCGCAAACGCGTTGAATGCGGCGGTGGCTTCTTCCGACTTCAACCGCTCGCCGAACAAATGGGCCTCCTGGTCGATGCGGCGGGTGAGCTCCTCGGATGCGACGCGTAGCAGTTTGCGCGAGGTCGCGACCGCTTCGGCGGGGAGCCTGCAGATATCGCGCGCCACCTTGCGCGCCTCGACCTCGGTATGCCCCGGCGAGACCACGGTGTTGACGAAGCCGGCGGCATGCGCTTCCGCGGCCGTAAAAGTCCGTCCCATCACCAGCATGGCGAAGGCGCGCTGGTAGCCCATCGTGTTCGGCATCAAAAGGCTGGACGCGCCGACCGGCACCAGCCCGAGATGGATGTAGGGCGCGGAGAAGGTCGCCGCGTTCGAGGCCAGCACATAGTCGCAATGGAACAGCATCACGGTGCCCATGCCGATCGACGCGCCGTCCACGGCCGCGATCACTGGCTTGGCGTTGAGTGCGAGCGAATAGAGAAACTTGGCGCCGTCGGACAGCGTCTCCGGGCGCGACGTATCGGCGTGCATGAAATCGTCGATGTCGTCGCCGGCGGTGAACACGCCGGAGCCGCCGGTGATGATCATGCAGCGGATGTCGGGATTGTTCTGCGCGGTGTCGATCGCGCGGCTCATCTCCCGATACATGTCCTGCGTGATCGCGTTCTTCTTGCTCGGGCGACGCAGGGTGATCACGCGCGTTCCGCGCTCTTCGGTGACGATGATGTTGCCATTCGGCATGAAGGGGGCCCTTGCGGTCGCCGCGACACTGACATTGGCTAGACTCGCGAAACGTGAGCCTACATCATCTTGCAGGCGTGCCAATACGCTGGCTCGACCTTTTGGAGACCGAATTCGCGTGAGACGGGCGCATCACGCTCCCCGCCGTGCTGCGCGTTGCAACAATCGGCTACCTTTTTCATTTGAAAAACCCCTGGTTGTGGTGCACGATCGCCTCGCTCCGTTCCATTTGGCCGATTGCCCGATTGATGATTGCCGCCACGCGTATTGACGAATCCTCGCTGCACTATCGCGGCTGGCGCGTCGTACTGGCCTGCTTCCTGATGGCTTTCTTCATGTTCGGCTTCGGCCTGTACGGCCAGGGCGTCTATCTCGCCGAACTGCAGCGCGCCCATGGCTGGCCGGGCACGCTGGTCTCCGCAGCCAGCACCTTTTCCTTTCTCCTGACTGCCGTGCTCGTCATCTTCACCGACGATCTGCTCGCCCGCATCGGGCTGCGGTCGCTGATCCTGTGCGGCCTGTCGGCGCTCGGCGCTTCGACGGTGCTGCTGGCGCTGCTGCAGACGCCCTGGCAGCTCTACCTCGCCTATGCGCTGATGTCGGTCGGGTGGACCGGCATGGGCACGGTGGTGATCGCGACCGTGCTGAACTCCTGGTTCGAACGGCGCCGCGGGCTCGCGCTCAGCCTCGCCTACAACGGCGCGACCTGCGGCGGCATCGTGCTCGTGCCGCTGCTGCTGACGCTGAGCGGCAGCATCGGCTTCCGTTCCGCGATGCTGGCAGCCACGCTGGCGATGATGGTGCTGGTGCTGCCGGTGGTGGTCATCTTCACAGGCTGGCCGACGGAAATGCCGCCGACGCCGGGCGGGGATTCATTCGATGGCGGCACCGCGGTGCCTGCGGTTCACTCGCGCAAGACGCTGCTCGCCAACGCGGCGTTCTGGACCATGGTGCTGCCGATCGCGATCGCGCTGCTGGCGCAGATGGGATTCATCATCCACCAGGTGACGTTCCTCGAACCGCTGATCGGCCGCGCCAGTGCGGGCCTTGCCGTCACCATCATGGCGGCGATGGCGGTGGTCGGGCGCCTGTCGCTCGGCCTGTTCGTGGACCGGCTCGATCCGCGGCTCGCCTGCGCGGCATCGATGACGAGCCAGGCGGCGGCTCTGTTCGTGCTTCTGCAAACCACGAACCCGACCGTGCTGCTCGCGTGCTGCGCCGTCTACGGTTTCTCGATCGGCAACATGATCACGTTCCCGCCTTTGATCATCCAGCGCGAGATCGGCGCCAGCGCCTTCGCCGCCGCGATGGGACTGGGCACCTCGATCAGCGGCATCGTCAGTGCCTTCGGCCCCGGCATCGTCGGTCTTGTGCGCAGCGTAACCGGCGATTACACGAGCGCGTTTGCGATGTGCGTGGTGCTAGATCTGGTGGCGACGGCCGTTGTGCTGTGGCGGCCGGGGAGACGCACGAAGCTCGCGGCTTCGTAGCCCGGATGGAGCGCAGCGCAATCCGGGGCCGTCATCGCTCGTGGCACGAATCCTGGATTGCGCTGCGCTCAATCCAGGCTACGCATCGCAGCTATCCCAGCAGCACCGCATCCGCCGCCGCGACCGACTCCGCGCTCTCCGTCACGGTGCGCTCGAGCGCGCCAGCCTGTACGGCGATGTTCTCGGCGAAGAAGCGCGCCAGCGAGACGTAGCGCGCGGCGTCCGTGATGCCATCGGATTTCGCGGCGAGCGCTTCGGATGCCAGCATGCAGCCGCCGAGCGTGGCGCCGAACTGCTGCAGATACGGCGTCGCGCCGGCCAGCGCCTCGTTCGGCGCGGACGCAACCCGCTCCAGCAGCCATTTGCTGGTGCGGGTCAGCGCCTCCAGTGCCTCGCGCAATTTCACGCCGGTGGTGCCGAAGGCGGGATCGTTGGAGGCTTCGACCTGCTTCACGATGGCCGAGAGCTCGTCGAGCAGCGCCCACACCGATGCGCCGCCGTTGGCCGCGAGCTTTCGCGTGACGAGGTCGATGGCCTGGATGCCGTTGGTGCCCTCGTAGATCGCGGTGATGCGGGCATCGCGATAGTGCTGCGCCGCGCCGGTCTCCTCGATGAAGCCCATGCCGCCATGCACCTGCACGCCGAGATAGGCGACCTCGTTGCCGATGTCGGTGGAATAGCCCTTGGCCATCGGCGTCAGCAGCGCCGCGCGCGCGGCAGCGTCGGCGCGGACCTTCGGATCCCTGGCGCGTGTTGAGACGTCGATCGCGACCGCGGTCGCATAGCAGATGGTGCGCGCCGCCGCGGTCTGCGCCCGCATCCGCATCAGCATGCGCTTGACGTCGGGATGCACGAAGATCGGATCGGAGCCGTCACCCTTGTTGCCGAGGGCGCGGCCCTGCTTGCGCTCTTGTGCGTACGATAATGCCTGCTGATAGGCGCGGTCGGCGACACCGACGCCTTCGAGGCCGACGCCGAGGCGGGCCTGGTTCATCATCGTGAACATGCAGCGCATGCCCTGGTTCTCTTCGCCGACCAGGAAGCCGATCGCGCCGCCATGGTCGCCCATGGTCATGGTGCACGTGGGGGAGGCATGCATGCCGAGCTTGTGCTCGACGCCGCTTGCGAAAATGTCGTTGCGCGCACCGAGCGAGCCGTCTTCGTTCACCATGAATTTGGGAACGAGGAACAGCGATATCCCCTTGGTGCCGGCCGGCGCGTCCGGCAGTCGCGCCAGCACGAAATGCACGATGTTGTCGGTCATGTCGTGCTCGCCATAGGTGATGAAGATCTTCGTCCCCTTGATGCGATAGGTGCCGTCGGCCTGCTTCTCGGCGCGGGTGCGCAGCGCGCCGACATCGGAGCCGGCCTGCGGCTCGGTCAGCTGCATCGTGCCGGTCCATTCGCCGGAGACGAGCTTCTCAAGATAGATTTTCTTCAATGCGTCGCTGCCGTGCGCGTCCAGCGCCTCCATCGCCGACGCCGTCAGCAGCGGGCAGAGGCCGAAGGCGACGTTGGCGGCACTCCAGATCTCGGTGCAGGCGGCGTTGATGGCGAGCGGCAGGCCCTGGCCGCCGAAATCCTCGGGGCCGGAGACCGCGTTCCAGCCGCCCTCGGTCCAGCGCTTGTAGGCATCCGGCCAGCCCGGCGCGGTCGTGACCTTGCCGTCGCTGAGCTCGATGCCGTGCTCGTCGCCGACCTTGTTGAGCGGCGCCAGCACGTCGGTTGCGAACTTGCCGGCTTCCTCCAGCACGGCGCTCACGATATCGCCGTCGAAATCGCCGTAATGGCCGGCCTCCATGGCAGCCTTCAGGCCGGCGCCGTGGTTGAGCGACAGCAGCATGTCAGAGATCGGCGCGCGGTAGGTCATGGCTCACTCCCGGAGAGACAGGTCTTGGCGTCGTATTCCCATGAAACGGCGGAGGTCTCAACTGTCGGGAGGGGTGGCGGAACGCCTGTCGGGAACGGGCTGGCGTAGCGCTCATATGAGGCATGGCGCGGCGCCACCGGCGCCTGTGGTATTTTGCCCCTCCGGGCGGTTGAAATGCCGCGCCGCTCCCTATAGACCGGCACCACTCGAGGGAATCCGCGGACGCTCGTGTCGCCGCCGTTCCCAAAGGGCCTGATGGGGCGTAGCCAAGTGGTAAGGCAGCGGATTTTGATTCCGCCATTCGGAGGTTCGATCCCTCCCGCCCCAGCCAGCGCTTAGCTCGCGGCGCTTACTCGGTCGCTTCCATGTGGTTTTGGTCGACGACCCGCAGCGTCCGCCGCACCATGCCCTCGACAATGACCGCCGACTCGCTTGGACGCAGATGGATCGCCGTGGACCTGAGCAGCCATGGCAACACCGCCTGCTCGAGCCGCTCCTCATAGGCGTGGCGCATCATGTCGAAGGCCATCAAGCCTGGACCCGCCAGGATGACGTGGTGCGGGCGCAGCACCGATATCGTTGCTGCGACGGCCTCGGCGAGTGCGCGGCCCGCCTGCAGGAACAGGTGCTCGAGACGTGGATCGCCGCCCAGTGCGCGCTCGCGCAACAGAGCCATCTGTCCCTCGGATGGCTGCTGCGAGTCCGCCGGCGGCAGATCGAGAAAGGTGCGGGCGTCGCGGTAGAGCGCATAATCAGCAAGATAAGCCTCGATACAGCCGCGCTGGCCGCAGCGGCATTGCGGGCCGTCCGGCGCCAGCTTGACATGGCCGATCTCGCTGCCGGCGCCCCAGCGTGCTTCACCATCGGCAACGACGCCCATCCCGATGCCGTGACCGACCATGATCGTGGCCGAGAGGCCTTCCGCCAATGCCGGTTCGGCGGCCGTGAGGGCGAGCGCGACCGCGACAGCGTCGTTCGCCATCACGACCTCGACCCCGAACGCCTGACGTATCGGCGTCGCCAGATCGACTTCGGTGATCGATAGCGCGGGACTCCACAGCGTCGTGCCGGTGTCGACGTTCACGATGCCTTGCAGCGCGATCCCGATTCCCAACAGCCGATGGCGCGGCGTCTCCGTCGCATCGAGCAGCGCATTGATCTGCGCGATCACGAGATCGCGCAGCGCGCCTGCATCGAGCGCGCGGGTCGACAGTGCAAGTCGCGACTGCGCCACGCCGGAGCCCCGGAAATCCGCGATCAGCGTCTCGATCAGGTTCATGCGCACGGAGATCGCGACGATGCGCCCGAACTCCGGGTTCAGGGTCAGCAGCACGGCCGGCCGGCCGCGGCGACGGCCATTCGGCCCGTCCGCATCCTCTTCCTCGCCGTCCTCGGACCACGGCGTTGCCGCCGTCTCGGTCTCGCACAGCAACTCTTCCGCGATCAGCCGCGACGTCAGGCCGGAAACAGCCGGGAAGCTCAGGCCTGTACTCCGGGCGAGCGCCACGCGTGGCAGCGGCCCCTGGCGTCGCAAGACGTCGACGAGACGGCCGCGGTTGGATTCACGGGCGGTGTTCGACGCGCGTCTGGACGGCTCAATTTGGTCAACCATGCTGCCTCTTTAATTCATCACGTAAATTTAATGGAGAGGATGAGATGCCCGTGTGACCGGAAAAGCACAATCGGATTCGGTTTTCAGCAGCCATATTTACTATTATCGTACCATCTGTACTATTTAGACTTGAAGAAGGGGCAAGTACATCCTGATCCGGCTGGTTTGCCCTGCGGCATTTGTTCGCGACGTAAATAAAAGATGGCGCATAAGCGCTGTGAAACCCCTGAACCGGGGTGACCAAGGGAGGTGTACATGAACGGATCGATCAAGAAACTCATGGTGTCGCTGTTTGCGACCGCAGCTGCGCTGGCGCTTGCCACGGGGGCGGCGCAGGCCCAGCAGAAAAAGGCCATCGCGCTGGTGACCAATGCCGCGGCCGATTTCTGGACCATCGCCGGCCGCGGGCTCGAAAAGGCTCAGAAGGAGCACCCGGAATACGACATCCAGTTGATCGTCACGAACGAAGCAACCGCGGCGGGTCAGCGGCGCGAGCTGGACGACCTGCTGGTGCGCGGCGTCGCCGGTATCTCGATCTCGGTCGACGATGCGCCGCACGCAACCGAAGAGCTCAACAAGGTTGCGGCCAAGACCGTGTTGATCACGACGGACAGCGACGCGCCGCAGAGTAATCGTCTCGCCTATATCGGTACCGACAACGTCGCGGCCGGGCGGCAGGCTGGCGAAGAAATCAAGAAGGCGCTGCCGAACGGCGGAAAGATCGCGCTGTTCGTCGGCACGATGGACGCGGACAATGCCCGCGAGCGGGTGCAGGGCATCAAGGACGCGATCGCCGGCACCAAGGTCGAGCTGGTCGACGTGTTCACCGATCAGGTGGACTTCGCCAAGGCCAAGGCGAACATGGAGAACGTGCTGGTCAAATATCCCGACATCGCGCTGTTGTCCGGGCTTTGGAGCTACGAGACACCGCTGATCTATGACGCGGTCAAGGCGGCGGGCAAGGCCGGCAAGGTGAAGATCGTCGGCTTCGACGAGGACCAGCGCACGCTGCGGGGTGTTTCCGACGGCACGATCGAGTCGACGGTGGTGCAGCAGCCCTACGAGTTCGGCTATCTCTCCGCCACCAACATCATCAAGACGCTGAACGGCGACAAGTCCTGGATCCCGGCGGGCGGCAAGCTGATCGTGCCGACCAAGGTGATCAGCAAGGCCAACGTCGCGGCGTTCACCGCAGACATGAAGAACCTCCTCAAGAAGTGAGTATCAGGCGCCCGGCGGCACGGCCGCCGGGCGTCGTGCGGGAGGAAATGAATGGCGGAAATCCTGTTCGAACTCGCCGGGATCAGCAAATCCTATCCCGGGGTCATGGCCCTCGATGACGTCAGTTTGCACGTGAATCGCGGTGAGGTCGTGGGCCTGATCGGCGAGAACGGCGCCGGCAAGTCGACGCTGATGCGCGTGCTGGGCGGCGTGATCGCGCCGAGCGAGGGCGTGATCCGCATCGGCGGCACCGACCACGCACGTGTGACGGTGACCGAGGCGACGCAGGCCGGCATCGCCTTCGTGCACCAGGAACTGAACCTGTTCGAAAATCTCGACGTCGCAGCCAACGTGTTTATCGGGCGCGAGAAGCTGATGGGCGGGCCGCTGAAGCTGGTGGACAATGCCGAGATGCGTGATCGCGTGACGCCGCTGCTGGAGCGGCTGGGTGCCGATTTCGCGCCGGATACGCTGGTCGAAGACCTCTCCATCGCCGAGCGTCAAATGGTGGAGATCGCCAAGGCGCTCTCGATCGACGCCCGCGTGATCATCATGGACGAGCCGACCTCCAGCCTGACGATTTCGGAGACGGAACGGCTGCTGGAAGTGATTGCCGATCTGAAGGCGCACGGCATTTCGGTGATCTATATCTCTCACCGGCTCGGCGAGATCATGACCTGCGCTGACCGCGTCGTGGTTCTGCGCGACGGACGCACTGTTGGCGAGTTGGCGCGGGACCAGCTGAGCCACGCCGCAATGATCCGGCTGATGATCGGCCGCGACCTGAAAGCGCTGCATACCCCGCCGAAACAGGCGCCGCAGCCGGGCGGCTGCGATATCGTCGGCGTCGTGACATCAGCCTTCCCCGACCGGCAGGTTGATCTTTCCGTGCGGCATGGCGAGATCCTGGGCCTGGCGGGGCTCGTGGGCGCCGGCCGCACTTCTCTTGCCCGCGCAGCGTTTGGCATTGACCCGCTGCTGGGCGGCGAGATCAGGATCGACAACGCACCGGTCGCTGTCGCATCGCCGCGCGACGCGATCAGCCAAGGCATCTATCTGGTGCCGGAGGACCGCAAGAAATCCGGGCTCGTGCTGGAATTGCCGATCCGCGAGAACATGACGCTGGCGAGCCTGTTGGATCATGCGCGGATGTGGCTGGTCAGCGGCGCAGCCGAGCGCAAGGTTGCGAAAGAGCAGGTCAGGCGCCTCTCCATCAAGGCGCCGAGCATCGACATGGAGGTGGTGACGCTCTCCGGCGGCAACCAGCAGAAGGTCGTGCTCGGCAAATGGCTGTCCATGCAGCCGCGCGTGATGTTCTTCGACGAGCCGACCCGCGGCATCGACGTCGGCGCCAAGGGCGAGATCTACGCGTTGATGCGCGAGCTTGCCGACCAAGGCGTCGCGATCGTGATGATTTCCTCGGACATGGAGGAGGTTATCGGCGTCTCCGACCGCGTGGCGGTCATGCATGAAGGCAGCGTCAGCGGCGTGCTCGAGCGGGAGCAGTTCAGCGAATACAACGTATTGCGACTGGCCATGGGCCAGGCGCTCGAAACCCCGGAAGCGGCCGCGCCATGATCAGGAAAGAGCTCGGTCTGGGATTGCTGCTGGTGGTGATCGCCGCCATCACGGGCGCGATCAATCCCGCCTTCCTGTCGCTGGTGAACCTCTTGAACATGGCCAATCTGATCGGCCTGTTCGGTGTGTTCGCGCTTGGCGAGGGGCTCGTGATCATCACCGGCGGCATCGACCTGTCGCTCGGCTCGATGTTTGCGCTGCTTGGCGTCGTGTTCGTCGACCTTCTGACGACCTACGAGGTGCCGTGGCCCCTGGCGCTCGTGGCCGTGCTGCTGGGCGGGCTGGTGCTTGGCGGCATCCAGGGTTTCCTGATCACCCGGCTGAAAATGCAGCCCTTCATCGTGACGCTGTGTGGCTTGCTGATCTATCGCGGCGCCGCCCGCTACTACACGAGCGATTCGACCCGCGGCTTCGGTTACGGCGACGAGGCGGCGACACTGAGCAACATCGCCTCGGGCAATGTGGCGGGAATCCCGAACACCTTCATCCTCCTGATCATCCTTGCACTGATCCTCGGCGTACTGCTGCACCGCTCGGTCTACGGGCGCTGGCTTTATGCCGTCGGCAAGAACGAGGAAGCCGCGCGCTTCTCGGGCATCAACACAAACTTCGTGATCGCAACCGCCTATATCATCAGCGGCGGGCTCGCCGGAGTTTCGACGGTCTTGTTCGTGTTCTACACGAACTCGGTCTCGCCGAGCTCCTTCGGCAATTTCTACGAGCTCTACGCGATCGCGGCCGCCGTCCTGGGCGGGTGCAGCTTGCGCGGCGGCGAGGGGTCTATTCTCGGCATCGTGCTGGGCACGGCGCTGCTGCAGGTGTTGCAGAACCTGGTGAACATCCTGGGCATTCCCAATTCGCTGAATTTCGCGGTGATGGGCACGGTCATTCTGATCGGCGTGTTGGCGGATCAGCAATTGCAGGCGCGACGGCGGCGCAAGCAGGCACTGGCCGGCGTCGCCCGCGCCGCGCCGAAATCGACATTGGCCGATCAAGTCCAGGGCGCGTCACCGCGCGCCGCGGATGCGTTGCCGGCGAGAACGGGTGATCGGGCATGACGGATCCAGGCTCCAGTTGATACAAGGCTGCCTGGTCGGCGGCCGCTGGGGAGGGAGTGCGTTCCAGGCTCGAGGGCTTTGGGCAGGGACGTGAGGCGAAACAAGCAAAGCCTGAGACGGCGGGAGGACGAGTAAAATGTTGCGCAGGTTTATAAACACCGCAGGGGTGTGCGGTGTGGGGATTGCTTTCTCATCGCTGTTTTGCGGTGGAGTATATGCGGCCGATTTTTCGACGAAAGCTGCACCTGTTCCGTATGGTACGGCTGACGATTTCTGGACGCGGCCGTATCTGTTCGGCGATCTCGGCAGGACCAAGCTGAAGGAACAGGGCATCGAGCTGGGCCTGACGCTCGGCAACGAATCCGTCGGCAACGTCTCGGGTGGAAGCAGGAACACCGCAGCCAACGCCGGTCAGTTGTGGTTCGGCGCGAAGCTGGATATGGGAAAACTCGCCGGCATCCCCGGCGGCACCGTCGGTCTCACGCTGGTCGACCGCTTCGGCAAGAACCTGAATACCGAAGCGGACATTCCCGCCTTGCAGCTGACCAACGAAGTGTTCGGCCGCGGCAATATTCTGCGCCTGACGCAGCTCTATTACTCGCAGAAGCTTTTCGATGACCGCCTTGAACTCAAGGGCGGCCGTCTTCCGGTCGGCTCCGACTTCTTCTTCGGTCTCTGCGAGTTCATCAACCTGACCTTCTGCGGCGGCCAGCCCGGCAACATCCAGGGCGGCTACATCTACAATTGGCCGGTGAGCCAGTGGGCCGGTGTCGTGCATTATAAGATCGCGCCGGAATTCACGGTGTCGGTCGGTGTCTACGATGCCAATCCAGGTTACCTGACGACGTCGGACCCGGGCGTCTACTTCCTGCCCGGCATTCCCGCCTCGAATCGCGCCAGTGGCGTGATGGTGCCGGTGGAGTTGGTCTGGGCGCCGAAGGGCCCCTTGACCGGGACCTGGAGACTTGGCGGCTGGTACGACAGCGCCTCCTCCATTGATGGCGGACTTCCGGGTGTCATCAGCACCATCCCGGGCGTCGGTGGTGTCCCCGATCAAAATATCAGCGATCAACGCGGCCGCTTCGGCGTTTACGAGTCGATCCTGCAGCGGTTGACCGTCGAGGGTCCGGGCGCGCAGGGTTGGTATACCTTCCTCAATACCACCGTCGCCGACCACCGGACGTCATACCAGGATTACCAGATCGCCCTGGGCTTCAGGCATACCGGAACGTTCTCCTGGCGTCCCCAGGACGAAGTCGGCTTCGCGGTCGGCACGACCCACGTGAACACGGCTGCCCTCAGTCCCAACGCCGGCGGCAACGAAGTGCCGCTCGAAGTCTGGTACGGATGGCAGGCAACCGGCTGGCTGAACCTCAAGTTCGACGCCCAGTATGTCATCAATCCCGGTGGGCGCGGCTATAACGCGGTGGGCGTGAAGACCGATAACGCCGTGGTTCTTGGCATGCGCACCGAGGTCCACTTCTGACGGGACGCTCACCCGTCTGATGCGAAAGGTGGGGCATGCCCGTCCCACCGGAGCGCACGCAACATGTGGCGGCTCCACTCAGCGGAGCCGCCCGGCCGCGACTTCGGTCATTACGACGTTGCTGCGGCCAGGCGCGGGACTTGGTGATCACCTATCCCTCGTACTGGTCCGGTCCCATCGCCCAAAGAGATTGATCGTGGCCGGATGCGTAGTTGCGATTGTTCAGCGCCGGATTGCGATTGACCATCGGCCGCATGAACATCGGATGGGTGGCGCTGCGAACCTCGTGCTCGACCGTGAACAGCGGCTCGCCACTGTCGAGATCGACGATGTCGCAGAAGCGGTACTGATATTGATTGTCCTCGCGCGAGATCAGATCGCGCGCCAGCAGCTTGCGATAAGGACCGGAGAAATCGGTGATGTACATCTGCACATGGTGGCCGTCATAGTCGCCTTGCGGCCGATCGGTCTCGCGAAACAACAAATGCTGGTCGCGGCCGGTCTTCACGGCGGCAACCGTGCCGTCGCCGTTCCGCAACTCGGATGGCATGCCCATGATCTCGGGGTAGAAGGCACAGATGCGCGGGGCGGATCCCACCGGCACGTCGAACTCGACATAGGGAATGCCGAGCGCGACGCGGCCGAAGCGCGCGGCGTCGGGCTCGTAGCAGCGCAAGCGGTTGCCCCACGGACAAATCGCCTCGACATGGTCGTTGTGCTCGGTGAAGGCGAACGCGGTGCCCTCGAGCTTCTTCGCGACCGACGCCAATCGCGCCAGCAGCGCCTCGCGGCCCGCGATGACCAGCCCGACATGACCGCGCAGCACCTGCGGCCGGCCGCTCGGCAAATGAAACTGACTTCGTCCGGCGTTGATCCACATATTGGTGTCGGACACCATCAGATAGGGATCGCGGGTGAGCCCAAGGCCTGCGACATAGAACAGCGTGGCAAGCCGCTGGTCCGGGACCTGGATGTTGACGTGCTCGAAATGGATCGCGTTGCCGAGATCTTCTTTGGATCGATCGAATTGCTGCGGCATGGACAAGGCTCTGATCGGGGAGGGACAGGTCCATATTAGAGCACAATTTCCGCCAGTCGAAATGATTTGCCCGATCACTCTCGAGGGTGGACATGGTCTCCGTTGCCACCTTGCCGCAAATGCCAATCCCTGTAAGCTGACGAAAAGCACAAAGGAAAGAGATCGATGGGAGGGGTTCTGGACGGCGTCCGGGTTCTCGATTTCGGGCGCTATATCGCGGGGCCCTATTGCGCGACCTTGCTGGCCGAATTCGGTGCCGAGGTCATTCGCGTGGAGAAGCGCGACGGCAGCGAGGATCGCTTCGTGGCGCCGGTCGGCGAAAACGGCGAAGGTGCGCTGTTCCTTCAGGTCAACCGCAACAAGAAGTGCCTCACGCTCGATCCGATGAAGCCGGAAGGGCAGGAGGTGATGCGCCGCCTGATTGCGACCGCGGACGTGGTCGTCGCCAATCTGCCGCCGCAGACCTTGCGCGCGATGAAGCTCGACTACGACTCGCTCAAAGCGATCAAGCCGGACATCATCCTGACGACGGCCACCGCGTTCGGCGGGCCGGGGCCCTGGTCCGACCGCGTCGGCTTCGACGGCGTCGGCCAGGTCATGTCGGGCTCGGTGTACATGACGGGCGCCGGGGATCCGCCCTACCGGGCCGCGGTCAACTGGGTCGATTTCGGGACCGCGCTGCATTGCGCGTTCGGCACGCTCGCCGCGCTGATCGAGCGCGGCAAATCCGGGCGCGGGCAGATCGTCGAGGGCGCATTGCTGGCAACCGCCTTGTCCTTCACCAACGCGACGCTGATCGAGCAGGCCGTCATCAACGTCAATCGGGTGCCGACAGGCAATCTCGGCCAGACCGCGGCGCCCGCCGACATCTACCGCACCAGGGACGGCTGGGTGCTGTGCCAGGTCACGGGGCATCCGCTGTTCAAGCGCTGGGCGAAACTGATGGGCGAGGAGGAAGTCTGGCTGAACGATCCGCGCTTTGCCGACGACATCAGCCGCGGCAACAACGGCCCTGTCATCAGCGAGCGGATGGCGCGCTGGTGCGCCGAGCGCACCACGCAGGAAGCCGTCGACACCCTGGGCAAGGCCATGATTCCGACCGGCCCCGTGCTGAGCCCGCAGCAGGCGCTGGATCATCCGCACGTCCGCGCCGCCGGATTCATGCAGGACGTCGACTATCCAGGTCTGCCGAAGCCCGCACCGGTGGCGCGGGCCGCCGTCCGCCTGTCGGAAACGCCCGGCAAAATCGCGACGCGCCCGCCCACGCTCGGCGAGCATACCGATGTTATCCTGACCGAGCTCGGCTACGACAAGGCCGCGATCGCGGCGCTCCGGCAAGGCGGCATCGTCTAGCGGTGAACAATGGCACCTGCATGGCGGCTTGCCGTTGTGATCGCCGCGCTTTGCCGCAAGTTGAGCAATTGCTTCAACGCCCGGGCATCGGCGGGCGCCGCGCTCTTCTGGTCGTTGTCGAAATAGACGTAGACGTCGCAACCCTGTCGCTTCCAGGACTTGATGCGCCGCGCCCATTGCGCGAGCGTGGGTTTCGTATAGTGCCCGTGATAGCGCCCGCTTGGTCCGTGTCCGCGCACATAGACGAAATCCGCCGTGCGCTTCCACGGCGCGGGTGCGTCGTGATGGTCGGACAGGCACAGCGAGATGTTCTCGTCGGCCAGCATCCGCAAGATGCGCGGCTGATACCAGCTCGGATGACGGAATTCGAAACTGTAACGCCGCTTCCGCGACAACAGCTTGAAGAACCCGGCGAGGCGGTCCGCGTCGGCTTCGAATTGCGGCGGCAGCTGGAACAGGATCGGGCCGGCCTTGCCGCCGAGCCGTGAGATGCGATCCTCGAGCAGCTCGAGGCTGTTCACCGAGCGATCCGACAGGCGCTTCCAATGCGTGATGAATTTCGAGGCCTTCCAGGCGAAGACGAAATCGCGGCCGGTCTGGTCTCGCCATCCCTTGACGGCCTCGGGCGTCGGGGTGCGGTAGAACACTCCGTTCAGCTCGGTGGTGTCGAACTGCCCGGCGTAATAGCTCAGCTGCTGCTTCAGCGTCACGCCCTCGGGAAAGAACGGGCCTCGCCAGGAGGCGTAATGCCAGCCGGAAGTTCCGATCAGAACGCGCGCCATGTTTGCAGTGTCCATCCGTTGCATTTGCCGGATGGGAACGTCCGTGCGGCCGATACGTTGCTCGTGAGCTTGATCAACGCAGGACCGGAACCGATGTACGCGCTGTTCGAAGGCAACAAGCAGATCGGCGATCTCTTTCCCTCCGAGAAGGAGGTGTGGGAAGCCGCCTTGATCGAGGGGCTGGTGACCGACGTGCCGGTCGCGGACGAGGAGGGCGGCAGGCTTCTGCCTGCCGGCTATCACGTCGCGCAGGTCGAGGAGACGTTCGAGCCGAAGCCGGGCTGGAAGCTGCCGCGCGAGATCTCCTGAGCGGGCCTAGTTCGAGGCCAGCGCCGCCTTGGCGACTTCTGCCATCCAGCCTGATGCCACCGGCAGGATCGCGTCGTTGAAATCATAGCGCGGGCCGTGCAGTTCGGCGCCGTCCCGCAATTCGCCGTTGCCGATCCAGACGAAGGCGCCGGGGCGCCGCGAGAGAAAGTGGGCGAAATCCTCGCCGGCCATGCTGGGCGCGAGGTCGCGCCGCAGCTCGGCCTGCACCTTGTCCGCGGCGAGGCGCGCGAGATCCGCCTCGGCCGGCGTGTTGATCACGACGCCGACGCCAATGACGATCTCGGGGGTCACCTTGACGCCGAAGCTCGTGGCGATCCCGGCGCAGATCTGTTCGATCCGCGCCACGACCGTGTCCTTCACCGCATCGCTATGGTAACGCAGCGTGCCGCCGATTGAAACGCGTCCGGCGATCTGGTTGCGTGCCGTGCCGCCTTCGAGCGTGCAGAGCGAGAGCACGGCGGTGTCGAGCGGATCGACGCTGCGCGACACGATCGATTGCAGCGCCACGATCAAATGGCCGGCCGTCATCACGGGATCGCGGGTCAGATGCGGCATGCCGGCGTGTCCGGCATGGCCGTCGATGGTGATGGTGACACGCCCGCCGGAGGCCATGACGACGCCGTCATGGACCGCGATGGTGCCGGCAGCAAGGCCCGGCCAGTTGTGAAATCCGAACACCCGCTGCATCGGAAAGCGCTTGAACAGCCCGGCCGCGACCATCGCGCGCGAGCCGCCATAACCTTCCTCGGCCGGCTGGAAGATGAAATCGACCGTCCCGCTCCAGCTAGTGTCGGCGGCGAGCAGCGCGGCGGCGCCGAGCAGCGAAGCGGTATGCCCGTCATGGCCGCAGGCATGCATCACACCGGGATTTTGCGAAGCGTAGGCGAGCCCCGTATCTTCGGTGATCGGCAGCGCATCCATGTCGGCGCGCAGGCCGACGCGGCCCTGGGCGTGCCCGCGCGTCAGGGTCGCGACGATGCCGTGGCCGCCAACCCCGGCCTCGAAGGAAATGCCGAGCTCGGTGAGCTTGTCCTGCACGAAGGCGGCGGTAGCTTTCTCCTGGAGGGACAGTTCGGGATGCGCATGCAAATGCCGGCGCCACGCGGTCAGTTTCTGGTGCAGCTCGGGTGTCAAGGCGGGAATCTCACAGCTTGTGTGTCGGCCTCAACACCATAGCCGAATAACCGCAGCTTGCATCAGGCGTCAGCGAATGCCTCGCGTGCAGCAACGCGTCCCGCCTACGCCGACAGCTTCGCCAGCCCGTCCCAGTCGAAGCTGATGCCGTGGCCGAGACGGTCCGGCGCGAGCGCAAGCCCGTCCACCAGCACCAGCGGATGCTCGATATATTTGTCGAGCCCAAAACCGTGCGCCTCCAGATACGAACGGTTCGGACAGGCCGCGAGCAGGTGCACGGTGATGTCGTGCGCGCCATGGCTGGTGACGGGCAGGTTGAACGCCTCCGCCAGCCGCGCGATCTTCATGAAGGCGGAGACGCCGCCGCAATTGGTGACGTCAGGCTCAGGATAGGACACCGCGCCCGCGACGATGTAGTTCTTGAACTCCCACAGCGAACGCAAATTCTCGCCCGCCGCGATCGGCACGCCACCGGCCTGCATGATGCGGACATGGCCCGCGACGTCGTCGGGAATGATCGGCTCCTCGAGCCAGGTGAGGTCGTAGGGTTGGAACGCGCGGGCGGCGCGGATCGCTTCCTCGACCGTCCATTTCATGTTGGCATCCACCATCAGCGGAAAGCCGTCGCCGAGATGCTGTCGCATCGCGGAGACCTTCGCTATGTCGGTTTTGAGATCGGGCCGGCCGACCTTCATCTTGATGGCGCGAAAGCCTTTGGCGAGATTGCCGTCGGTCTGCTCCAGCAGCGCCTCGACCGAGAGATCGAGGTCGATGCCGCCGGCATAGCAGGGCACGCGCGCATCGAACCCGCCGAGCAATCGATACAGCGGCAATTTCGCGCGCCGCGCCTTCAAATCCCACAGCGCGATGTCGAGTGCCGAAAGCGCCAGCACCGCCGGCCCGCCGCGGCCGCCGTAATGCAGCGCCCACCAGACCTGATGCCAGATCGCCTCGCTGTCATCGGCCTCGCGGCCCTCGACCAGCGGCGGGATTTCGCGCTTGAGGATGTCGGCGACGGCGCCGCCATTGCGCCCGACTGTGTAGGTGTAGCCGACGCCTTCGGCGCCATCGGCATCGTGGATGCGGCAGGTGATCAGCTCGAACGCCGCGATATCGCCATGGGTTGAGTCGGAGAGCATGACGGGGAGGGGGATCCGGTAGAATCCGGTCTCGATGTTTGAAATGCGTGCCATGCGGCCTCCCTGCGTTTTCTTTGCAGGCTAGGCCGGCGCGCACCGTCCGGCAAGCGCGCGCCGTGCAAGGCAGATCACCGCATCGTTGCGAGCTGCACGGCCAGCGCGCAGGCGCGATCGTATTCGTCCAGATTGATCCACTCGTCGACCGTGTGCACCTCATTCTGGCCGGCGCCGAAGGTCACGGTCGGAACACCGTGGCGGACCATCCAGTTGGCATCGAGGCCGCCATTGGCGGTGCGCACGTTCGGCGTGCCGCCGACGGCGGACACGGCGTCCACTGCGCGTTTGACGACGGGAAGGTTGTCCTTCATGCGGAACGGGAAGTAATCGGTCTCGGCCTTGAACTTGACCTTGCCGGACTTGCCTTGCGCGTTGGTGACCTTCTTGGCCGCCTTCTCGAACGCGGCCTTGTAGGCTTTCGTGATCTCCTTGAAGAATTTTCCGTCATGGCTGCGGCTTTCCCCGCGCACATGCACGTAGTCGGTGACGACATTGGTGGCATCGCCCGCAGGCCGCCCTTCGCCGCCGGTGACGGGGCCGACATTGCTGGTGCCTTGCTGCTTGCGCTTGACCACCTTGCCGAACCAGCCGCCGGCCTTCACATCGGCGAGCGCGAGGGCCATGATCATGGTCGAGGAGATGCCGCGCTCCGGCGCGACGCCGGCATGCGAGGCGCGGCCGAAGATTTCCACGGTCCAGCGGTCGGCACCCACGGCGCCGATGACGACGTTGGAGGCCGAGCCGCCGTCATAGTTGAAGGCCATCACCGGCGAGCCGAGCTCGTCCAGCTTGACGTGGCGCGCGCCATAGAGCCCGCTCTCCTCGCGCACGCAGAACAGCAGCGTGATCGGCGGATGATCGAGTTGCTGCTTTTCGAGCTCGGCGGCCAGCGTCACCAGCACGCCGCAGCCGCACCGGTTGTCGCCGCCGAGGGCGGTCTTGGCGTCATTGACGATCTTGCGACCCGACTTCTTCGGCTTGGCGCCGGCGCATAGCGGCACGGTATCCATGTGGGTCATGAACATGATGCGCGGCTGGTTGTGCAGCGCGCCGCGGCCGGGCAGGTCGACGATGAGGTTGCCGGTCTCGGTCGGCACCGGAATGCGGGTATTGGCGTCGTCGAGCAGGATCGCCTTGGCCGGCACGCCGCTCTCCTTCAGCGCGGCCGTGAGCTCACGCCCGATCGCGGCCTCCTGTCCGGTGACGCCCTCGACGGCGAGAAAGCGCATGAGGCGGTCGGTCGCGGCTTTGGTGTCGACAGGCATGAGATATCCCCTTGATGCAGGACTCTACTCTATCGCCGGTCTTGGCGAGGTGTAGACCAAAAAGATCAGAGCGCCGATGCCAAGCATGGCAGCCATGAAAAGCAGCACCGCCGGCAGCCCCGCGAACGCCGCCACCGCACCGGTGATCGACTGCATCAGCGCCGCGCCGAGGAAGAAGGCGAGATTGATCGCCGCGAGCGCCTTGCCTGCCACTTGCGCGTCGACCAGCTGCCGCGACATGCCGAACAGCAATGGCTGCGCCGAGGTCGCCAAGCCAATGAGCACGAACAGCACCAGGTCGTATTGCGGCGGCATCACGGGCACGCCGAACAACACGGAGATCGCGTAGTGCGGCGCCCCTAGCGCCATCAGCGCCAGCAGCAATGCGCCAACCAGGTGCGTTCCCGCCACCAGCGCGCGGCGGCGGCCGATCCTGCGGTCGATCATGCCGACGAGAAGCGGGCCTGCGATCATCGCCAGCGTGAACGCGCCGAGCTGGTTGCCGGCCTCGACCCGCGACAATCCCTTGACCTGCATCAGCCACGGCCCGCCCCACAGGCCGCGCAGCACCAGCGAGGTCGCAAGCGACACCAGCGCCAGCGCGATCAGGCCGCGCAAGGGCCGCGACAGTCCCAACCTGAGCACCTCGATCATCTGCGACAGCGGCGAGGATTCGTCCTTGTGCTCGGCCGGCTGGCTCGGCACCAGCAGGAACACCGCGAGCGCCACGGCGACGCCGCCGAGCGCCGAGATCCAGAACCCGGCGCGCCAGCCGTAAGTGTCGACCATGAAGGCGAGCGGGCTCGACGACAACAGCATGCCGATATTGCCGATCGAGAGGATCGCGCCCGACCACAGCCCGAAGCGCGCGGCCGACAATTGCTTGGCCGCCAACGTCATCGGGCACATCAGCATGCCGGAGGTGGCAACGCCCAGCAGCACCTGTCCGACGGCGAAGCTTTCGGGTCCCGTTGCGAACCCCGACGCGATGGCGCCGACCACGGTTCCCGCGAGCAGGCTCAGCGACACCGGCCGCACGCCAAAGCGGTCCATCGCCGCACCGACCGGGATCTGCGCAGCCGCAAACGCGAACGGGTAGACCGAGGTGAGGCTCGCCAGCGCCTGGGGTTCGATGCCGAAATCCGCCGCCATCAGGTCGAGGCTGACGGCGGGAATGGTACGCAGCAAGGTCGAGAGCATGTGCCCGCAGGCCAGCGCAAGCAGCGCAAAGATCAGCGCGCGGGTGGCTCCCGCGTCGTGGGTGGCGGCGGTGGTCATGGGCGTTGCGTCCCGAGAAGGTTTCGGGTGGGGTTACATGATTGGCGGGTGCATGCCAACATCGGGACCGCCATGGCCGCGATGTCATGGACGCACAAGGGAATGGACGCGCAGCGGACTGGACGCGCAAGGCAAGTAGCATCATGTATCTCGGCATCGATCTCGGCACCTCCGCCGTTAAAATCGTTCTGGTCGACGACGCGCAGCGCGTGGTGGCGAGCCGCAGCCGGTCGCTTACGGTCTCCTCGCCGCGTCCCGGCCATTGCGAGCAGGAGCCGGCACAGTGGATCGAGGCGACTTTCGCGACGCTGGACGCGCTGAGGGCGGACCAGGCGCGCGAGCTGGCCGAGGTCGAGGGCATCGGCCTATCCGGCCAGATGCACGGCGCGACGCTGCTCGACGCCAGTCACACGCCGTTGCGGCCCTGCATTCTCTGGAATGACGGACGGTCCTTTGCGGAATGCACCGAGCTGGAGCGACGCTGGCCCGCCTTGCGGACGACGACGGGCAACAAGGCGATGCCGGGATTCACCGCGCCAAAATTGCTGTGGGTCGCCAGGCACGAACCGGAGATCTTCGCGGCGACAAAACTCGTGCTGCAACCCAAGGCCTATCTGCGCCTGGTGCTGACGGGCGAGGCGATCGAGGATGTTTCGGACGCCTCGGGTTCGCTGTGGCTCGATGTTGTCAGCCGCGATTGGTCGGACGAGGGGCTCGCCGCGACCGCGCTGTCGCGCCGGCAGATGCCGCGCCTGGTCGAGGGCTGCGCGCCGGCGGCACGGCTGCGGAGCGAGTTGGCGCAGCGCTGGGGCATGACCGGGCGGCCGATGATCGCCGGCGGGGCCGGCGACAATCCGGCGGGAGCCGTCGGCATCGGCGCCGTCAATCCCGGCGCAGCCTTCATTTCGCTCGGAACCTCCGGCGCATTGCTGGTGCCGACCAAGACGATCGCGGCCGACCCGGAGCGGGTCGTGCACACCTTCTGTCACGCCGTCCCCGACCGATGGATTCAGGCCGGCGCGATCCTCTCGGCGGCTTCGTGCCTGGCCTGGATCGCGCGGCTGTTGGGGACTTCCGAGGCCGACCTGTTGGCGCCGCTCGGGTTGCGCCCGAGGGCGCCGTCGCCGGTCAGCTTCCTGCCGTACCTCTCCGGCGAACGCACCCCGCACGATGACCCGGATGTGCGCGGCATGCTCGATGGGCTCAGTCACGCCACCGATCGTGACGCGATCGTGCAAGCCGTACTCGAAGGCGTCGCCTTCGCGCTTGCGGACTGCCGGGACGTGCTTGCCGAGACAGGACTGGCGATCGCGGAGGCCGATGTCATCGGCGGCGGTTCGCGGTCGCGGTTCTGGTTGTCGGTGCTGGCCAATGTCCTCAACATCCCCATGCATCGCTTTGCCGACGGCGAGACGGGCGCGGCATTCGGTGCGGCGCGGCTCGGCCGCCTCGCCGTCACCGGTGAGGCTATCGACGCCGTCTGCACCGCGCCACGGCGCGTTGAGACGTTCGAGCCTGAGCCCGCGCTTGCGCAGGCCTATGCAGAGCGGCTGCCGCAATGGCGCCGCCTGTACCGTCCGCGGCGCTGATCGCGATACGCGATGATGTGGCGAAGAAAAGGCATCACGCGCGAGATCGGTTCCGTCTGCAAAAGATAAAAGCAGCGCCGGACCGTTGGTCGGCATGCGGGAGGTATTGCCCTGCGCCACAACCTTTTGTTTAATGCTCGCACCCGCGCCGGGGACCAACGAGACGCGGGTGAGATTGCGATGCCGCCGTCGGCGCATCGGGGAGGTGTGATGAGCGAGCCCATCCTCGAGATGCGCCGGGTCTCTAAATCGTTCTTCAGCATCAAGGCGCTGCGCGACGTCGACCTCACCGTCTACGCCAGCGAGATCCACGCTTTGATGGGCGAGAACGGCGCCGGCAAATCCACCCTGATGAAGATCCTGTCCGGCGCCTACCGGCCGGACCCGGGCAGCGAAATCCGCATCGACGGTCAGCCCGTGCAGATCAGCGGCCCGCTCGGCGGCCGCGCGGCCGGCATCGCGATCATCTATCAGGAGCTCTCGCTCGCCCCCAATCTGAGCGTTGCGGAGAATATCTATCTCGGTCGCGAGGTCTCCCGCGGCGGCTTGCTGGCGCGCGAGGCGATGCAGGCCGGCGTCGGTCCGATCCTGGCGCGGCTCGGCGCGGATTTCACGCCGCAGACGCTGGTCGCCAATCTCTCGATGGGCCAACGCCAATTGGTCGAGATCGCGCGCGCGCTGCACGCCCGCTCCAGGATCCTGATCATGGACGAGCCGACCACCGCGCTGTCGGCCGGTGAGAGCGAAAAGCTGTTCGCGCTGATCCGCCAGCTGCGCGCCGAAGGTCTCGCCATCATCTATATCTCGCATCGCATGGACGAGGTCTATGCGCTCGGCGATCGCGTCACGGTGCTGCGCGACGGCACGCTGGTGGGTTCGCTCGACAAGGCAGACATCCGCGCCGACACCATCGTCCGGATGATGGTGGGACGCGACGTCTCGTCCTTCTACAAGAAGGAGCATGATCCCAGGAATGAGGCGCGATCGGGAGCTCCCGTGCTCGCGGCCGTCGACATCGCCGACGGCAGGCGCGTCAAGGGATGTTCGCTGACGGTGCATGCGGGCGAGGTCGTCGGTCTTGCCGGCCTGGTTGGCGCCGGCCGCACCGAGCTTGCGCATCTCATCATCGGCGCCGCGCCGATGGTCTCCGGCCATGTCGAGATCGAGGGGCGCGCGTTCTCGATCCGCACGCCGGGCGAGGCGCTGGACGCCGGCATTGCCTATCTCACCGAGGACAGGAAGGCGCTCGGCCTGTTCCTCGACATGTCCTGCCTCGACAACATCAATCTCGCGGTACTCGGCCGCGATGCGAAATTCGGCGGCATCCTCGACCGCGACAAGGCCCGCGACCGCGCCAAGCGCGCTTTTGCGGGCCTCGGCATCCGCGCTGCGAATGTCGGTGTTCCCGCCGGCGGGCTCTCCGGCGGCAATCAGCAGAAAGTGCTGCTGTCGCGGCTGCTCGCGATCGGCCCGAAGATCCTGATCCTCGACGAGCCGACGCGCGGCGTCGACGTCGGGGCCAAGTCCGAGATCTATTCGATCATCGACAATCTCGCGAAGTCGGGCACCGCGGTTCTCGTCATTTCGTCCGACCTGCCCGAGATCATCGGCATCTGCGACCGCGTCATCGTGATGCGCGCGGGACATATCGCCGGGCAGATCCGGCGCGACGCGACATCGCCGCTCAGTCAGGAGGAGATCATGGCCCTCGCCACCGGAACGGAGCAGCTCGATGCCTGAGAACGGCGCTTCCGCGAAAGCGGCCCCCGTGGCGTCCGGTCTTGCCGCCGCGCAGGAGACGAAGCGGCAGCGGACGCGGATGATCATTCGCGCGGTCGGCATGCTGCCGGTGCTGCTGTTGCTGTGCGTCGGCTTTCACGTGCTGTCGGACGGCCGCTTCTTCACCGGCCAGAACATCGGCATCGTGGTGCAGCAGTCCGCGGTCAATACCGTGCTGGCCGCAGGCATGACCTTCGTCATCCTCACCGGCGGCATCGACCTGTCGGTCGGCTCCATCCTGGCGGCGTCGGCGATGGCCGGGCTGATCATCTCCAAATTCCCCGATCTCGGGGGGCTGTGGTTGCCGGCCGCGGTGCTCACCGGTGCGGTCTTCGGCATTCTCAATGGCGGCTTGATCGCGCTGATGCGCCTGCCGCCCTTCATCGTCACGCTGGGATCATTGACCGCCGTGCGCGGCGCGGCGCGCCTGCTCGGCGCCGACACCACCGTGTTCAATCCGTCGATCCCCTATGCCTTCATCGGCAACGGCGCCTTGACCCTCATTCCGGGCGTGCTGTCAATTCCGTGGCTCTGGGTGATCGCGTTGCTGGTCATCCTGGTGTCGTGGCTGGTGCTCAAGCGCACCGTGCTCGGGGTGCACATCTACGCGGTCGGTGGCAACGAGAGCGCCGCGCGACTCGCCGGCATCAAGGTCTGGGCCGTGCTGATCTTCGTCTACGGCGTGTCGGGCCTGCTCGCCGGTCTCGGCGGCGCGATGCAGGCGGCGCGGCTCTATGCCGCCAATGGCCTGCAACTCGGCCAATCCTACGAGCTCGACGCCATCACCGCCGTGATCCTGGGGGGCACCTCCTTTGTCGGCGGCATCGGCTCGATCTGGGGAACGCTGGTCGGCGCGCTGATCATTGCGGTGTTGTCGAACGGCCTGATCCTGATCGGCGTGTCCGACGTCTGGCAATATGTGATCAAGGGTCTGGTGATCATCGGCGCGGTCGCACTGGACCGCTATCGGCTGCAGGGCTCGGCGCGCACTTGAGAGCAAGAAATGCAGCGGGCGCTGCGCCCTCATGTTCATTCCGTCACGGCAACTGGTCGCCGTGCCGGAGCTTCAAACAGACCAGGGAGGAAGCCAATGTTGAAGTCGATCTCGTTTGCCGGCGCCGCGATGGCGCTCGTCCTGAGCTCCGCGCCGTCCGGCGCCAAGGAGCTCAAGTCGATCGGCGTTTCGCTGGGTTCGCTCGGCAATCCGTTCTTCGTCGCGTTGTCGAAGGGCGCCGAGTTCGAGGCCAAGAAGACCAACCCCAACGTGAAGATCACCACCGTCGGCTTCGAATATGATCTCGGCAAGCAGGTCACCCAGATCGACAATTTCATTGCCGCGGGCGTCGACCTGATCCTGCTCAATCCCGGCGATCCCAAGGCGGTCGGCCCGGCGATCAAGAAGGCGCAGGCCGCCGGCATCGTCGTGGTCGCCGTCGACACCGCGGCCGAAGGCGCCGACGCCACGGTGACCACCAACAACGTCCAGGCCGGCGAGATCTCCTGCCAGTACATCGTCGACAAGCTCGGGGGCAAGGGCGACGTCATCATCGAGAACGGCCCGCAAGTTTCCGCGGTGATCGACCGCGTCGTCGGCTGCAAGAACGTGCTCGGCAAGAATCCCGGCATCAAGGTCCTGTCCAACGACCAGGACGGCAAGGGCTCGCGCGAAGGCGGCCTCACGGTGGCGCAGGGCTATCTGACCCGCTTCGCCAAGATCGACGCCATCTTCGCCATCAACGATCCGCAGGCGATCGGCACCGACCTTGCGGCGCGCCAGCAACAGCGCACCGGCATCATCATCACCGCGGTCGACGGCGCACCCGATATCGAGGCAGCGCTCAAGGACCCGCAGGCGACGCAGATCCAGGCCTCCGCCTCGCAGGACCCGTTCTTCATGGCCCGCCGCGCCGTGCAGGTCGGCGTCAACATTCTCAACGGCCAGAAGCCGGCGTCCACCGTCGAGCTGCTGCCGTCGAAACTCGTGACGCGCGACAATGTCGGCGAGTACAAGGGCTGGACCTCGGACCGCTCGCAGTAGCAGGCGGAAGACGGCCGGCGCCGGGTGCGGCGCTGGCCGGCTTGCGTGGCGTGGTGCTAGCTCGGCATGCAGCGTTTGACCGGGGCTGGGTCGACCGCTCTCTCGTTAGGCTCATGATCATGAGGTCGTAGGTTCAAATCCCGTCTCTCATCATAGTCGCAGGCTCGACCAGCCGACGTCCGCTTTTCGACACGAAGCGGGCCCCTGGCTTTCAATGCACCAGTTCAGCTTGTGACCCTCAGCGGACCTAACGAGGCACGCCTTTGCGTAGCCGGCTCTCAGGAACGATGAGAACCTCACGTACTTGATATTGGGAAGTTTGCGGATATTCTGACCGAAATGGTTAACCTCTCCAAGCAGCCGATAAAGATGCGCAAGGCGGACGACCTGCACGACCGGGCCTTGCAAGTCGCGGCAGACACCTACCGGCTAAATTTATTCAATCAGCTTACGGGGCGAACGACCCCCAAGGGACCATCTGTCAGCGATGGTGAACTCACCGAAGCCATACGCCAAAGCTTCACGCAGGTGAGCGATGGACGGTTCCGAGAAATGATCGAACTGTCGACCGACGCTGCCCTCGAAGCCTACGACAGGGTTTCTGCTGCCTTCAAGTTTTCCCGTTCCCGGCGCTCCAACTGATTGCCTCGCTCGCGGTGCCGATAACGAAGCTGGTCGGAAAGCCAGAACCCGAACTAGTCCTAGCAACGCGCCCGCTAACGTCGGCTCTGGGCCCGATGCCGACCTTCGCTCGGAAAGCCGAAATGTCTGCTTCTGGGAGATGAGCCGACCAATGTGAAGTAGCCTGCCAAGGGCAGCTTGTGACCCGGAGCGGACGTTGACCTTTCAGGAAGCGGCATCCGCTCTGTGCCAACAGCGGAACGCGGGATAGATGATCCCTCACTTCGACACGGCACGTATTCACGATCAGCCAGCCGTCTCCGCTGTTCGAAGTGCGCCCAGGTGGGAAGCGGTACAGCGCTAAACCTTTTATTCATACGACGAAACGACACTACCTTTAGTTGGCGCGTCATCATCGGGGCTTCGATGGCATTTTCCGAATGGTCTCCTGCGGGCCGCTATAAGCTCGGACTTGTCGCCGGGCTCGTCGTCGGGGGCATTGGCTGCTTCTTGATGTTGTTTCCAGTAGCCGGTTGGATGGTGATGATTATGTATCTGTTCCGGCTTGAGGACGCGAGCGGCGAGGTTGAAAGAAACATCCTGCTCGGAAGTTATCTCGCGTGGTTTGCGGCTTTCACTATCATCGGCACTCTCGCAAAGAAGGGTACTTTCGTATTAGGTGTCTTCGCTTCGCTACCGCTTGCAGCCGTATGGCTAATGATCGCGTGGCATTAGCACGGGCATTCCATTGAACGACCGTTAGTCCGCTATCGGCCCGTTGCAGACCTCCGCTTACAAAGCCGCTATGTCTGCCTTCAGGAGAAAAACCGACCCTAGGTCAAGTCCGCGCGGAAGTCAGCCGTGACCCATATGCGACATTTGACGATTGGAAGAATGATCCTGACCTATTCGATCGGTGGAATGGTGCGGACCCACGCGACGATAGCGTCGAGATCCTGCTCAGTCATCTTGCTGAAATAGCGCTGCCGGGCCATAGGCAGCTTGAGCACGCGGCCGTCGCGGCTGATGCCCTCGGTCAGGGCGCGCTTGAGCTCGGGGTCGGTCCACGCGCCCACACCCTTCTCTTTGTTGGAGGAGATGTTGGCGACTACAACTGAACCGAAGGGGCCTTTCATCTCGTGACCGCCCTTGCCCCACCAGTTCTTAAAGTCTTGAGTGCCATCGGGCTTGCGGGAGTGGCATTCCATGCAATGCGCGAGGGTGGCGAGATAGAAGCCGCGCTTGACCTGATCTTGAGGGACCGAGTCACCGATTGATGTTTCGGCGCCCGGCAGTGGCACGGGATACGCCGCGGCCTTATAGACCGGCGGCGGCATCTCGTTGCTTACCGGCTTGGCGGTCTTCAGGTAGGCCGCGATTGCATCGAGATCACCTGGCGTCAGAATTCTGTAGAAGCCGTAAGGCATCTGCGGCGCAACCGAGACCCCGTTCGGTCGCACACCGCTTATCAGCAGTCGCTTGAGATCGTCGTCGCTCCAAGCTCCAATGCCTGTGTCGCGGTCGGGCGTGATGTTTGACCCTTGGACAGTGTAGGCCGGTCCATCCCAGACAATAGATCCGCCGGAAAACCGCCGCTCCATGATGAGACCGCCGGGGCCGCGTGGCGTATGGCAGCCATCGCAGGCCATGACCGCGTTGACAAGGTAACTGCCGCGCTCGATTGGCGTCTCGGCGACGGCTGTAGTCGCGGCGCCACACAAAACCGCGAGTACAGCAAAAACGTAGATCATCGCTCCGGCCCCCCGCACTTTTAAAGCTCACTGCTTTCACACTGGAGCCTAGCGGCCGCGCCATATGTGAACTCGTTCACGTCCGGACAAATGTTTTTGTTACCTAGGGCGTATCAGCGAAGTGACTGCCCTTGTCATTGAGGTCCGCTCAGCAGCGATGTCGGACGGGGTTTGCTCAGGTTGAGTTCTTCGCATTTTGACCCATATGAGACATCAACCGCGTGAACCGGTGAGCAAAATGAGTTACACTTTGCGTGAATTCATAGGATAGACACCCAAAAGTGGGGACGCGGGGGGCAACAGTGGCCGACTCGAACGTGCCTGAGGAGGAACAGAAAGAGCCGGCATCTGTCGGGTTAATTATTCGCATCCGAGCGCGTTTGACGCCTATCGGCGCGGCGCTAGCTTCGTTTGCGGCGGTGGGTGCGGTGGCCGGCGGCCTCGTTGGATATTGGAATGTCTGGAAAACGGTCCGCGCTGACGTTTTTCCGGAAAGGCAAAAGATACAGAGCGAAGCCAGGGCTCGGCCCGACATCGTTCCTCGCCTATCTCTTGTCGTGCTGCCATTTGCGAACCTCAACAATGATCCGGAGCAGGACTATTTCGCTGACAGTATTGCGACTGACCTGACGACCGATATTGCGCAAATGCCTGGCGCGTTTGTGGTCGGGCGCGGGACAGCCTTTACGTATAAGAACAAACAGGTCGATCTCAAGACGCTCGGCAAAGACCTTGGCATACGCTGGGCCGTACAGGGTGCAGTGCGACGGGCTGGAGATCAGGTCCGCATCAATGTATCGCTCGGCGACACTTCAACTGGCCGCGATGTCTGGTCCGATCGATTTGACGGGGATCGGACGAATCTTCCGGCCTTGCAGGAGCAGGTCACGGCGCGGCTCGCCCGCTCTCTCAACGTCCAACTCGTCGAGGCGGAAAGCCGACGCAGCCAATTGGAGCAGTCAACGAATCCCGATGCCGTGGATTTTACCATGCGCGGCTGGTCTAAGTTATATGAATTTTCGAACAAGGCCACGAACGCGCAGGCAAAGAGCTTGTTCGACAGCGCGCTGCGCCTCGATCCGGAGAACATCGACGCAATGCTCGGGAAAGCTTGGTGCATAAGCCGGGACGTGGTCAACGAATGGTCAACGTCCGTGGTCGAGGACAAAAAAACGGTGACCAAGATAATCGATCAAATTCTTGCAAAACGCCCAGCGACCGCAAACGCGCACATAGTCAAGGGCAACATTTTGATCTACGGAAATCCGGAGGGAGCGCTGCCCGAATTCGACGCGGCTTTGGAAATCGATCCCAATTCACCGGTTGCTTACGCATTAAAGGGGATGGCGCTTATCACGGCGGGACGCGCGCGCGAAGCGTTCCCATTGATTCAGGTCGCTCTGCGACTAAGCCCCAAAGATCCGTTCGCTGGCACTTGGCGCTTCTTCCTCTGCCATGCTCATATGCATGTACACCAATACACCGAAGCCATCGAGGAATGCAGACGCTCGATCAATCTGAACAAATTAAATTGGTTGCCATATTCGGATCTGGTCTCAGCTTATGGAGCCACAGGTCAATTGGAATTAGCCCAGCAAACGCTCGCCGAATTGAATGCAATAAGGCCGGACTTCACGGTCCAGTGGTTCCGTCAAATGGGCCACGCACGTTCGAACAATCCGCAGTATCTCCGTGAGTATGACAACCTCTTCTTAGAGGGCCTGAGGAAGGCTGGCGTTCGCGAGCAATGAGGAAGATATCTGAAAGTTCAGTACGCGAATAAGAACATTTGCGCCGGAATGGTACTTGCTGGGGAAGCGCGTGGCAGCGCTGCCGAAGAGCAAGATCGCCATTGGCGATGTCTCGTCATGGCCCATAGCTGACCTGTCCCGCGCAGCCGATCCATGATCGCTTGTGACCCTTAGCGGACCTCGCGCCGCTTTGGCTCAGGTGCGGACATCAAGCTGTCGTCGGACAATTCCACCGGATTGCGCAGCGACATCGTGTGTTGGTGGGTTGCGCCGCCGCGTCAATGCGTTACCACGATGAAATCCGTGTCTTTTCCCGTCTCCTGGCTAATTCCGTTGTCGGAAACAATCAACGAAGAGGCCGGCGTCAGGAGTTCAGAGATCTTCTCAACCGTATCCTGGGGCATTTCGATACGATTGAGCGCAGCGTTGGCTTTGTCGGGTAACGGTTCCGGCGCGGTTTGCTTCGCGGGCGCTTCTCGCCGTTTCGTGGCAGCTTCGGACATACGGGGCAATTCCTCTGGAATCGACACGACGTTCCAGCGAATAGCCGTTCCCTCGTTCTGGAATTCCATTGCGGTAAACACGTGCGTTCCCAGCGGCTCCTCCGGATCTTCGATCTTGACCGGGACATCAAACAACGGCGTGAAGCCCTGACGCACGAACAGCTTGCTCAACTTGCGACTGACGAAGATGGAGATCGGGACGATCTTTTTAGGCACGCTTGCAGCGGGAGCCGAGCCCGGCTCCTGGAGACTGGCGGCTTCTGGAGTCTCGGCGTTTGACACCACTGATCCCTGCGTTGCCGTGGCTGCACCGATGCTCTTGGTTGCGACGGTGGCACTCTGGAATTCGGACGAACCGGACGCGGCTTTCGGTTGAAAAAGATGCGGATTGGTTATCTCGACCGGCTGGGCATCACCATGCGCAATGATCACGCGCGTGCCGCGCTTCGCGAGATGCCAGAGTCGAACGGCAAAATCATCTTTCAAACGGATGCAGCCGTGTGACGCTGGATGCCCGGGCACGACACCGGCGTGCAACGCTATCCCTGACCAGGTGATGCGTTGCATGTAGGGCATGGGGGCGGCGCTATAAATATTTGAACGGTGCCATCGTTGTTTGCTGATGACGCTGAAGACGCCGAGGGGCGTCGGATGCCCTTCCATTCCCGTGGACACCGAAGAGCGTGCAATTAGCGCCCCGTTGTCAAAAAGCGAGACCCGTTGGTCTGCTATCGAGATGATGATCTGGAGCGGGCCCTTCGGAAGGGGCTCGGGCCGAACGCTCTTCGCCGTTTCAGAGTTTGTCTGCCGATGGTGGTGCTTGTCTTTGTACGGAGCGTATTGGCTTCGCCAGAACGTGTGTTGGGGTCCAAACAGAAATTGAGCGTGTGCGATCCCCGCAGGGAGCATGAAAATGGCGAATACAGCGATTGATATCGCACGCTGCATTGCTGGTAATTCCTTAACGAACATCGCCCGGTCCCATAGGCGCGGTTCCATCGTTTCGAGACGATGCGCGAAGCCGAAGCCTGATGCGTCATTCTGACAGCGCACCAAGCCTCTCCTCCAAATCCGGTCGCAGTGGGTCGAAAATTGGACCGAGCTCACAATTAGCGTGGGAGTTTCCGCTGGAGACGGGCGCGATTGCTTGTGATCGACGCGTTGCAATGGGGCAACACGTTTTAGAAAAATCGACGAGTGGCCGTTTGTGCCATTGCGCGACCCACATTGATCCCAAGAATGAGCCTCTTCGCATGCTTGGCTTTTCTACACGGCTCCGGTGGAGCCTATGGGGGCGACGGCATCATGAACCCGCGGCGACTTACGATAGTGGCGCCGACGTTTTGCGGAACGGTCGCTCTCGCGGGGTGGATCGTTGGCTGGCTGGCCGGCTTCGGTCCGGCCGGCTCCGAGAACGCCCGCGCAGTGACAGTCCAGGACCGCGCAGCATCTCTCGCCGCCACCGCGAGGCTCGCGGATGAACCGCAGGCAATCGCAATGGGCAACACCGGACCCGCGGACGCCGCTGTCGCTAGCGCCGAAGTGGCGACAGCCGCTGAGCCCGCGGCGGGGACGGCCACCGACACGACGGCGGCCTCGGATAAATCGGGATCGATCGTCGTGGCCGCGTTGCCCGGTCCGTCGCAAACGCTGTCGGCCGATTTACCGCCTGCGCAGGAGTCGGTGGACTTGGGCCACCACGATGTCGCCCAGCCGGCGCCGACCACGTGCGGTGCATCCGGCGGTGCCTCCAGCACGGGGCCGCGGGATTTCCGGTATCTCATTTGTTATGTCTGGTCCGAACTGCCGCCTGCCGAGAAGCCGGCGGCGATCGTCTTGCGTTCGTTCAAGGACATCCCGGTCGGGACGCCGGTGGAAGAGATCAAGCGCGCGTCCGACGCTTTCGGTCTGGATTTCACTTTCATGAAGGCCGTGGCCAAGGTCGAGTCCGGTTTCGACCCCAAGCAGCGCACCGGGTCGTATATCGGGCTGTTCCAGCTGAGCAAATACGAGTTCAGAAAATTCGGCTCCGGAGATATTCTTAATCCCCGCGATAATGCCGTTGCGGCAGCCTACAAGGTCATCACGGAAGGCATTCTATTCCAGTGGGTGACGCACAGGAAGCCGGACTTGAACGATCTCTACCTGATCCATCAACAGGGCTGGGAAGGCGCCGCGGAGCACCTCAGCCAACCCAATCGCATCGCCTGGAAATCGATGTGCGCCACTGGCGAAGGCAGGGAGAAGGGCGAAAAATGGTGCAGGCGCGCGATCTGGGGCAATACGCTTCCGGCCGTCAAAGAGGCGTGGAAATCCGTGGAGAAGCTGACGTCGGAAGCGTTCGTCGGAATGTGGCGCGAGCGGGTTGCTCATTTCCAATCGAAATACATGGGCACCGCGACCGCCGACGCCGAGCGGGCGCAGGCGCCAGTGAATGTCCGTTGAGTGGTTAGCAGGAGTTGCCGCACCCGCGGGCGAGCGGGGCTTCACCGTCGCCGGTCGCGCGGATGCACTTTACATCGTCAACGACGCGCTCGGGTCGTTCTTGCTGCTAGCGAGGCCATCGATCAGGTGCTGATGTCTGCTTGTGGCCCGAAGGCTAAGTGTCCGGCACGCCGGCAGCTAGGGCCATAGCGGGCATCGAGAATACGCGGGCAGATCGACGCGAATGACCCGAAGCGGAGCACCTTGAAAGTGAAGTCAAGTCATGATTCCGGGCATGAAGCATCGGACGCGCGGATGGCCGTCTATGTAATGCCTCCAGACCATTGTACGGCCGAAGCGGTTTGGTTCTGTGACAACGGCACCGTCAGGTACGAGCACCCATTCGCCGTCGATGAGGACGCGGTAACGGCCCCGACTGGACTCCCAATCGGCATCGGACACTATGTATCCGTCGGCATCAGTACAGCACTTTCCAAATTCGCTCTGCAAGCTTTCAAACCAAGACTTCAGCGGAGAGTGGTCGTATCGGCCATCGTCGCGTGCAAGGACCGGCGTCAGTAGCAACGCTGAACCCAGCAACGATGCCGCAAGTTTCGCTGGAAACATCTGTTTGCCTCCGCGATATTCGCCCGCCGATCCGCTGGCTTGGTGCGGCTTAGGCTGGCAACCCGGAAACCAAGTCCGTTGCAACTGCCGCTGACGAGTGACGATAGCTACGATCGCTCGACGCTGTGATGGGACAGTTCATTCCCATCCCCACTGACGTGAGTCCGGAAATTCGAGCGAAGGTTCAAATACGACAACGCTTCAACTAAAGGTCAGTGCAGCTGCTTCTTTGGCCTAGCCTGCCCTTAGCCGACCTCCAGGCTGGCGCCGAGCTTGTCGCTCATGACGGCGTAGCCGACCAAAGCCCTTACAGACTTAAGGAAATGACCCACGGTGGAAGTCTGCAGGGCATCTGTTGCGGGTCTCTGCAAGCGTGTTCGTCAACAACGATTGCGATCTACGCTGGTCGCCCGCAACGTCTATTCGGCAACTCGCGACAGCTCCGCAAGGAGCTTCAACGCATCATCCAGCACGGCCTGGTCCAGCGTTCGTTCAGCGACCGCATCACGCGTGAATGCGCCATGCGTTCGCGCATTCTGATTTCCCTTCGGCGCGCCTGTTCTCCGTGCGCCGCCGTGCATGCGGCAGCGGACCTTGCCGTGCACGGCCGGCGCGCGGCAGGTGGTGCCGTTTCGCGTTTCGGCGCCACAGCGCGGGCTCGTCCACATCGCACGCGTGTTGCGAATGTGGTCGCCGCTCATGCATTGCTGCCTTGCCTGGATTCGGCGTGTTCGCACGCGCCGGCCTCACGCGGCGGGACCAGTCCTGCGGCTGTCGCAACGTTCGGCTCTGCGACGATCAGGCTCGCGTGTTGCGTCACGTTGCCCACAATCGCCCTGCCGCCATCCTGCACCGACAAGTTCCGGACCGTGATCGCACGCTCGCCGTTGTTGCGGTGGCGGCTGAGTGCCTCGATCTGGCTTGCGAAGGTGCGGGCCAGCCGGGTCAGCGCGCGTGTGAGGCTCTCCTGCTGCGGAATGTCATCGGTGAGAGCGAGGCGGCAGGCGGAGCGCATCGCTGCCGCGTGAACCGACGCCATCTGCACCGCGAGCATGGCCTCGATCGAGTCCTTCGGCGCGATGCTCTTCACCAGCGAGATCATGAATGCGAGATTGGCTTCATCGGGCTTGCGTCCAGTCATGCTGGCCTTCACCAATTGCTTGAGGAGGCCATGCAGCGCGTCGCGGTCGGCGGCGCCGAGCGCCTCGGCCAGCAGCCGTTCGCCGGCTTGCGGGTCGGCATGGAGGATCGCAATCCCCCGCTTGTAGAGCTTGATCCGCGGGCTTGCGTCGGGGCCGCTGCGATCGTTTGCCGCAACCGGCAGCGTGCTGTGGTGTTTCGCAGATGTCGTCATGTGCTGTGTCCTTTGCTCGCGCGGGCTCATTGCGCGCGAAATCAATCGCTCGCTGCGCGCCTGTGGGATTTTTGAGATGTCGATGAAGGGCTTACGCGCAATCGCCGCGAGCCCCCCGTGGTCGGGCGGCGTGGACGCTGGCGATTGTTGCGATGATGGCATTCTGCCAGTGTTTTGCCCGACGAGTCAAACGGCATTACGAAGCGCGCAATCCTCGTTCGTGCCAATCCGCGTTCGTGCAAGTCCTTGTTCTTGCAGTTGCCGGCTACTGTGCATGGGGTTGTTTTCGCATTTTTTGTTTCGGAGCGGCCCTGACTTGCCGCGCGACGGAATGCCGGCGCGCAAACGCGATTGCGAAATCCGGCGCGCCCGCTCATCATGATGTGCGAATGCGCTGCGTCATGCCAAAGCGCCGCGAGCGTCTGGGGAGAAAACGAATGCAACGAACGCTTCGCCTGCTGGCGATCGTCGCCGGATTGTGCGTGACGACGGAGGCCTTCGCGCAGAAATATCCGGCGCGGCCGGTCAAGATCATGGTCGGCTTCAGCGCGGGCGGCCCGGTCGACGTCGTCGCGCGCATCGTCGCCGATCGATTGAGCAACAAGCTCGGACAAGCCTTCGTGGTCGAGAATCGCGCCGGCGCCAACGGCATGATCGCGGCTGAAGGCGTCGCGCATGCGGAAGGCGACGGCTACACGATGCTGGCCTGCAACTCCTCCACGATCACGCTCAACAAAACGCTCTTCAAGGACATCCGCTACGATCCGGAAAAGGACTTCGCGCCGCTCACCACCGTCGTGTCGGCGCCGCTCGTGCTCGTGGTCAATCCGGACAATCCCAAGACGGCCAACATCAACACCGTCGCCGATCTCGTCGCCGCGGCAAAGGCTGCGCCCGGCGCGCTTGCCTACGGCTCGGGCGGCAACGGCAACCTCGCTCATCTCGCCATGGAGTTGCTCAGCCAGAAGGCCGGCGTCAAGATGATCCACGTGCCCTATCGCGGTGGTGCTGCGTCCGAGGTCGGCATCCTCGCGCAGGAGGTCCTGGCGGTGTTCGATCCCTTGTCCGCCGTGCCGCTGGTGAAGGCCGGCAAGCTGCGCGCGCTCGCGGTGTCCTCAGCCGAGCGGCTGCCGGCGCTGCCTGATGTGCCGACCGTCGCTGAAGCCGGCTATCCCGGTTTCGACATCTCGTTCTGGGTCGGCTTCTTCATGCCGAAGGCAACGCCCGCGCCGACCCTCGAGATGCTGCACCGGGAGATCATCGCCGCCGCCAACGATCCGGTGTTACGCGAGCGGCTGGAGACGCAGGGCGTGGTCAGCGTGCTCAGTCCGGCTGAGTATGCTGCGAAGATCGCCGAGGAGACCAGGGAGCTCGCCGAAGTGGTGGCGGCGGCGAACATCAAGGCGGAGTAGCGCGTCTGCTTGACGTGATGCCGGCCACCTGATCCAGCCGCTCGAGCAGCGGGCGTTGTCCTGCGTTGATCTTCTCGTGCGCTTCTGCGAGCGTGAACCATTCTGCACGGTCGACCTCAGGGAAGGTCTGGCGTTTGCCGCTGCGTGGCGGCCATTCCATCTCGAAAGTGTTGCTGCGAATGCTGCGCACGTCGAGGTCGAACTCGGCCGCGAACGCGGTGACGACCTTTCCGCCGCGCTGCTTGACCTGGCCAAGCGAAGTCAACGGCGTGGACAGCTCAAGTCCAAGCTCCTCGGCAAACTCCCGTCGCGCGGTGGTTTCTGCGTCTTCTTCGTCGGCATACTCGCCCTTCGGGATCGACCAGGCGCCGAGGTCCTTGTTGCGCCAGAACGGCCCGCCGGAATGAACGAGCAGGACCTCGATCTCCCCGCGCTTCCGATAGGCAACGATCCCGGCACTTTTCGATGGCATCGCAGGTTCCGTGCAGGCGGCGCATTCGCTCGGGAAAAAGTGGAACAGACGGTTTTAGCGCAGGTTAATAGCCAACGCTTTAACCGAACAAGGGAGTGAACCATGATCCGCCTGTTGGCAACGACCGCCTTAGGGCTGGTGCTGGCGAACGCCGCCTTTGCGCAATCGCCAAGCAGCAACACCAAGTCCGAGCAGACGCCGCAATCCCAGTCCAATTCCACAGCTCCGTCCAACACGTCGCCGTCTGGCGCAGCACAAACGCAGCAGACCACGTCGCAACCGCAGCAATCGTCAACGCCGGGAGCGTCGACACAGAATACCCAGGCGACGACCCCGTCTTCCGGGTCGGCCAATTCCGGCTCCGGGACCAACGCCACCAACAGCGCGGACACGTCCTCCCGGCCGCCGAGCGGTACGGCAAACTCGAACACGGCCGGCAACCAGCCCGCCTCGCAGCAGAGCGCCAATCCGCCGGCGGCAAACTCGAACCAGACACAGGATCGCTCCAATCCTCCGGCGAACACTACCAATCAGGCGCAGCAGGCGCCCAGTGCATCTGGAACCAACCAGGCCCAGCAATCGCCAAACACGCCGAGCAGCAATCAGGCGCAAGACCAGCGGACCGGTGCCAATTCACAGGCCGCCGCCCGCACTGACGTCAACCTCAACAAACAGCAGGAGACCAAGATCAGCGCGTCCATCTCCCATCTCAACGTGCGGCCGCTGACCAGCGTCAATTTCTCGCTCAACGTCGGCACGGTGGTGCCGCGCGATGTCCAGCTATCGACGCTGCCGCCCGATGTGGTCGAGATCGTGCCGCAATATCGCGGCTACAGCTTCGCGCTGGTGAAGGATGAGATCGTCGTGGTCGATCCGGCGACATACAAGATCGTGACGGTGCTGCCGTACTCTGGACAATCCACGGCGACAACGACGACGACGCGCGAGCGCAGCGCCAGCAAGTTTTCGGATCGCGACCGCGAAGTGATCCGCAAGCATGCGAAGACCCGCACCGAGGGACGGAGCGAACGACAGACCACCGGCAGCACTGCGCGGTCCGAGATTCACGTTGGTGACCGCGTTCCCGAGAGTGTCGAGGTCGAGGAATTCCCGAGCACCGTCTACCGGGACGCGCCCGACCTGCGCGAGTACCGCTACATTCACCGCGATACGCGGACCTATGTCGTCGAGCCCGGCGAACGCCGCATCATCGAGGAGATCGACTAGTCCACGAACCATCGGAAGCCGCTCCATCGAGCGGCTTCCGGATTTGCGCATCAGCCCGAAGATCGTTCGCGCGCTGCAAAACGGATGGCGCGGGCCTTCGCGCTCTTTCCCGCCGCGCGCGCGGCGATCATGCTGCGTGCCTTGCCCGGGGTGCTCTTTCGGATCAGGGACGCGAGCCGCTTGCGTGCGCGGCTGGCGGTCAATCGCGCCGCCAGTTGCTCTGCCTTGCGAATGATGGTCGTGACCGAGGGCGTCAGGTTCACCGGAACCCAGGCGACGTCTTTGGTCTTGGACAGGCTGCCGATGCCTTCGCATGGCGCCTCGCGCGGCAGGTCGATCCGGATCGCGAGGGCTTCCGCACGTTCGGTCCAGTCCTCGGCCTTGGTGCCGGTGATGATGCGGACATAGTCGCGTGTCTCGCGCGGCAGCTCGCTCTCTTTGGCGAGCCATTTCTGGATCCGGCCGGGGCCTGCGTTGTAGGCGGCTGCGGCAAGTCCGAGATTGCCGAAATCGTCGCGCAGCTTGCGCAGGAATTTGGCCGATGCCGGCAGCGCCTTCATCGCATCGAACGGATCATCCAGCCCGACCTCGGCTGCCGTTTCCGGCATGAACTGTGCGACGCCTTGCGCGCCGGCCTGGCTGACCTCGTTGGACTTGAAGCGGCTCTCCTGCCAGATCAAACGCGCGAAGAACGGCACGGGAATGCCGCTGGCTTCGGCAGCGCCACGAAGCGCGTGGCAGAAGCGCTCCATCGGCGAAACCGGCGCCTGCGCGACGGGTTCGACCGCTCGCTGCGGCTCGGGTGTCTCCTCATAGGCCGCACGCGCATTGGCGAGCTCGAGGGCCTGCACGCTTGCAAGGAACAGCTCGACCACCGGAACAAGTGGCGCGGCCTGAGTGTTTTGAAGAACGGTGTGATCGAAAGCTGATGTTTGGCGGGACGCCGACGGATCGAAGTCGCACATCAGAATCATGAACGCGGCGCAAGCCGCGACGACAAATCGCATTTGCTGGAGCAACCTCGAACTGTGGGTGAACGGCCAGCGGTGCGCCGGCGATAAGGAGTTATTAACCGAGGGATTGCGGCAAAGCTGCGGTCTCGTCGGTTCCGCCGGTGTTACTACGGTGTTCCCGACAGGAAACTCTCTGCTCCGCGATTTTGCGGGCATGGCGAATTGGGACGAGCGAGATGATGCGGTGGATGCTTGGCGCGGTGATTTCGCTGTCGGTGATCTCTCCGGCGCTTGCGGGCAATCTCGATGCAGCAGCGGTAAACGACGCTGCGCGTCCCGCAAAGCAACCTGCTAGCGACAAGCTCAACGCATCGATCGTGAAGCTTCAGATTCTGCTCGACCATGCGCGGTTCTCGCCCGGGGAGATCGACGGCAAGCTCGGCGAGAACGCGCACAAGGCGCTGAAGGCGTTCGCTGAGCAGAACGGCGTTGCATCCGACAAAACGATCGTACCGGAGCTTTGGGATAAGTTGAATGCAGCGAACGAAGGGCCTGTCCTCGTCGAATACAAGATCACGGACGCGGATGTGAAGGGCCCGTTTCTGAAGGAACTGCCCGGCAAGCTCGATGACATGAAGCCGCTGAAGGCGCTGAGCTACACCAGTCCGCTCGAAGGGCTTGCCGAGAAATTCCACATGAGCGGAGACCTGCTTCGGACGCTCAATCCCGGCAAGTCCTTCGACAAGGCTGGAGAGACGATTACCGTTGCGAATGTCTCTGCACGAAGCGAGCTGCCAGCCGTTGCGCGGCTCGAGATCGACAAGAAGAACGGCACGCTGAAAGCATTCGACGGGGGCGGCACCCTGATCGCATTCTATCCCGCGTCAATCGGAAGTCCGGATCGTCCGACGCCGAGCGGTACGCTCAAGGTCACCAGCACTCACGAGAATCCGGTCTATCACTACAACCCCGACTACAAGTTCAGAAGCGTCAAATCGAAAAAGCCGTTCGATGTTCAGCCGGGCCCGAACAATCCGGTGGGAGCATACTGGATCGGCTTATCCGCTCAGGGTTACGGCATCCACGGAACGGCGGAGCCTGACAGGGTCAGCAAGTCCGCGTCGCATGGCTGCGTCAGGCTGACCAATTGGGACGTGCGAGCGCTGGGCGAGCACGTCAAGCGCGGCACACCGGTGGTCTTCCTGGATGCGCCGACGGACTCCTCGTCCGAGCAGCGGCGGAAGTCCGGCGGCAGGCGCGCCTCGAACTAGTCTTTAGGAAAGTCCTTGCGCATCGCGATCTCGGCGGCATCGCCGGGCGATAGCACGGCCTGGTCGAACGCTGCTTGCGGCCTCGTCATGATATCGTAAAGCGAGATGCCCTTGATCGGCTTGCCCATGAGCTCGCGGACGCAGTCGGCGAGTGTGCCGTTGTAGACGAGATAGGGCGGACCTCGATCCTTCTGCCTCTCGCCTTTCAGCGACGGCCACTTTTTCAGTTCGGCCGGCGCGTCATAGGCGATCGGCGATTTCTCTTTAAGCATGCGCTTTGGCCCCTGAAGGCGCGGATAGCCCGGAAGCCTAGGGCGGCCCGGTAAAACGCTTGTTAAAGAATTAGTTCAAATCAGCCGGTAACAAAGGCGAGCAGGGTGCCGTTCGCTTTGGCCGGCGGCGCGCAGATCGCAGACCCGCTGCGCACCGCTGCCGAACCAAGCGCCTTCTCGGTGGCCGCGAGATCGCCGCTCACGAGCACCAGGGCAGCGCCTCCGCGTTCGGAAAGACCCGCGAGCGGCACGCCGGGATAGCGTTTGCCGAGCTGCTCCAGCGTCAAGTAGACGAAGTCGGCCCGATCGCCACCGGAGGGTACGGTCACCGCGCCGTCGGCCTCGGCCTTCGGCTCGCGGTCGATCAGTCGTCCCAGATGCGCGGCTTCCTTCGCGGGCTCGGGCGTCGCGATCAATGTCTGCTTGATCCGCCTGGCCGCATTGGCGTGCTTCATCAGCTCGGGAATCCACACGGTGTCGGGCGTCTTGTGCTGGCAGGCGAAAATGCGCACGCCGCCGGGCGCTTCCGCGGTCGGCCACATGAAGGTGCGGAATTTCGCCGCCGAGACCGTGCCGTCAGGCAGCGTCACGGGCCGTTCGAAATCGGTCGGGCCGATCGGCTCCAGGCCGCGCGCGCGGATCTCCTCCGCGCCGGCGGTGGAATCGACCGCGGTGAAGGCGATGCGCTCGATGCCTTCGCCGCGCTTGTCGAGGAAGGCACGCGCCGGCGCGTTGTGCTCGGTCGCCGCGAGCACGCCGAGCAGCTCCATATAATCCGGGTCGAACATGATGGTGTAGTTGCCGGTGCCCATATGTGCGCTGTGAGTGCCGCGCGGCGAGATGGTGAAGCCGAGCTGCCGGTAGTTCTCGGCGGCTTTGTCGAGGTCCTGAACCATGACCACGGCGTGGTCGATACCGATGACGTTCTTGAGAGCCACTGTTCTTTCCCCGCATGCAAACTGACTGGACCGCCGCTGGCGGCCGCAGGTCCTGTCTACGCCGGATAGGCGGTCAAGTCATTTTCAAATCGGCGGGACATGCGGAAATTTCATTCCGCGAAAGGCGATATCGACGCGCGATGGCGTCAGCGCGCCTGCTCGATATAGCCGGCGAGGATGGCGCGCTCCTCGCTGGTCATTTCGGTGATGTTGCCCGGCGGCATCGCATTGGACCAGGCGGCGACGCGGCCGATCAGGCGGATGTTGCGATGGATGTGCTCGGGCGCGTCGAGCAATATGCCCTTCGGCGCGGTCACGATGCCGGCCCAGACCGGCTCGGTCGCGTGGCACATGCTGCAGCGGGACATCACGATCTCCTCGACATGGGCAAGCGTCGGCTGCGCCCCCAGCGCGCTTGTCTTGACCTCGCGCGGGCCGGCCGCCGAGAGGAAGAGGATCGCGATCACGCCGACGGCTGCGACACCCCACACCCACCACGGCGATCGGCGTCCGGCATGACCCTCGTTGAAGAAATGACGGATCACGGGGCCGAGCGCCAGGATGATGGCGACGATAATCCAGTTGAAGCGGGTGGCATAGAGCAGGGGATAGTGGTTGCTGATCATCAGCACGACGACAGGCAGCGTCAGATAGTTGTTGTGAACCGAGCGCTCCTTGCTTGACTTGCCGAGCTTTGGATTGGGCGCCTGTCCCGCGAGCAGGGCGGCGACGATCTTCTTCTGGTTCGGGATGATCAGCGTGAAGACGTTGGCGACCATGATGGTGCCAATGATCGCCCCGATCTGATTGAAGGCGCCGCGCCCGCTCAGCACATGGGTGAAGGCATAGGTCAATGCGACCAGGAACAGATAGCCGCCGATGGCGAAGGGCAGCTCGCGCTGCGCGAGCCCGGTACGGCAGGCGCCTTCATAGAGCAGCCACGCCAGCGCGAGGCTGCAGAGGCTGAATAGGCCGGCCTGGAATGGCGTGAGGTCGAGGATCGACCTGTCGACAAGGAACAAATCGGCCTCGAGATAATACACCACCACCATCAGCGCGAAGCCGGACAGCCAGGTGGTGTAGGCCTCCCATTTGAACCAGGTCAGCTCGTCCGGCATCTGGGCGGGCGCGACCAGATATTTCATGATGCGGTAGAAGCCGCCGCCATGGACTTGCCAGGCCTCGCCTTGCACGCCGTCCGGCAGATCGGACCGGGGCCTAAGGCTGAGATCGAGGGCGATGAAATAGAAGGAACTGCCGATCCAGGCGATCGCGGCGACCACGTGCAGCCAGCGGAGCAGCAGGCTCGCCCATTCCGATATAATGGATCCCCACATGATCACCCCAATAGATGCGACCCCGATGCCGCAGCCTTGATGACCGCAACCGGCGGCCTCGCCCTTACAATGTGTCGCACCGATCAGCCGCATTTTCCAGTACGATGGGCTACGGCTGATGCACATCGTGCGGGCATGAGCTGACGTGGGATTCGGCAGGCATTTGACTTGTCGCAGAACGCTTGCGTGTCGATCGGCGTTGATGCGCCAGACGTGACGGCCAGGAGGAAACGACGTGAGGAACAGGATTTCGTTCGTGGCGATGTCCGCGGGGTGGCTGGTCGCGGTCGCGAGTTGCGCACAGGCGGAGCCGGTGCTGCAGGGCAAGGACGCCTACGGCGATTGGCAGGCCGACAAGCCTGGCACGGTCAGGTTGATCCGGCCGCAGGATCTGGTGCGGCCCGGCGCCACGCGGTCGGTTGCGAGCTCGTCGCGCGTGGTGCCGCGTCCGCCGGAGGGGGCGCTTCAGGTCCCGGCCGGCTTCAAGATCGAGCTGTTCGCCGAGGGTCTGCGCGCTCCGCGCATCGTGCGCGTGGCGCCGAACGGCGATGTCTTCGCCGCGGAGACGCGCGCGGGCACCATCCGCGTGTTGCGCGCCGGCGAAGGCGGCAAGGCCGCGACCAACGAGGTCTTCGCTGCCGGACTGCGGCAGCCGTTCGGCATCGCCTTCTTTCCGAACGGCGACAATCCGCAATGGGTCTATGTCGCCAACACCGACAGCGTCGTCCGCTTTCCCTATCAGGCCGGCGATCTCAAGGCGCGTGGCAAGGCGGAGACGATCGTCGCGAGCCTGCCGCATGACGGCGGTCATTCCACCCGCGACGTCGTCTTCACGCCCGACAACAGGCGCATGCTGGTGTCGGTCGGCTCGCTCAGCAACGTCGCCGAGGGCATGGGCACGCCGCCGGGTGGAGTGGAAGCCTGGTCGAAAGCGCAGCCGCTCGGTGCGGCCTGGGCGAGCGAGACCGAGCGCGCCACGGTGCTCGCCTTCACCCCCGAGGGCAAGGAGCGGACGATCTACGCCACCGGCATCCGCAACTGTGTCGGTCTTGCGATCCAGCCGCAGACCGGGCTGCCCTGGTGCTCGACCAACGAGCGCGACGGGCTCGGCGACGATCTCGTGCCTGACTATGTGACGAGCGTGAAGGAGGGCGCGTTCTACGGCTGGCCATGGTTCTATGTCGGCGGCAACGAAGACCCGCGCCACGCCGGCGCGCGGCCGGACCTCAAGGACAAGGTGACGGTGCCCGACGTGCTGGTGCAGCCGCACTCGGCCTCGCTCGGCATGACCTTCTATCAGGGCACGCAGTTTCCGTCCGAGTACCAGGGCGATGCTTTCGCGGCCGAGCACGGCTCCTGGAACCGGTCGAAGCGCACCGGCTACAAGGTGATCCGCATCCGGATGAAGGACGGCAAGCCGACCGGCGAGTATGAGGATTTTGTCACGGGATTCGTGGTGAGCGATACCGAGGTATGGGGGCGGCCGGTCGGTGTTGCCGTGGCAAAGGATGGGGCGCTGCTGGTGTCGGAGGACGGCAACGGGACGATCTGGCGGGTGACAAGCGTGCCTCGATGAAGGTGTACCCTCGCCCCTTGCGGGAGAGGGTGGTTCGCCACAAAGCGGCGAGACGGGTGAGGGGTCCATCGGGCGAACTCCTCTGCGTATGCCGAGAGAAACCCCTCATCCGGCGCTTCGCGCCACCTTCTCCCGCAAGGGGAGAAGGAAGAGCAGCGTGCCTGGGATGTCTACCCCCGTCGCACACTGGCTCCGCCATCCACCGGCAACGTCACACCCGTGATGAAATTCGCCTCGTCCGTGGCCAGGAACAGCGCGGCATTCGCGACGTCCCACCCCGTTCCCATCTTCCTGCGCAGCGGCACCTTGCTGTCGCGTTCGGCTTCGACTTCGGCGCGGGTCTTGTGCCATTCGCGGGCGCGGGTGTCGACGGCCATCGGTGTGTTCATCAGGCCCGGCAGGATGACGTTGGCGCGGATGCCGTATTCGGCGTTCTGGTAGGCGAGCTGTTCGGTGAAGGCGATCATCGCCGACTTCGTCGCCTTGTAGGCGACGTAAGGATAGGTGGTGATCGCCGCCATCGAGGAGATGTTGATGATCACGCCGCTGTTCTGCGCGCGCATGATCGGGATCACCTCTTTCGCCGCCAGAATGCAGCTCTTCAGATTGATGGCGACGACGCGGTCGAACGCCTCCTCAGTGATTTGCAACAGCTCGGCGTCGCCGCCGGCCAGGCTTACGCCGACATTGTTGTGCAGTACGTCGATCCGGCCCCAGCGCGCCTGCGCCTCCGCGACCATCGCCTTGATGTCGGCGGACTTTGTGACGTCGGCCCTGAACGCCGCGGCGGTGCCATGCTTCGCGGCGATCATGGCGGCGGTTTCCTGCGCCGATTCCAGATGATGATCGACGCACAGCACCTTGGCGCCCTCTCGCGCGAAGGTCAGCGCAGTGGCGCGGCCGTTGCCCATGCCTTCGCCGGGGCTCTGGCCGGCGCCCACGACGATCGCAACCTTGTCCTTCAAGCGCATGTCAGTTCACTCCCGGGATCGGGTACTGCTGGAGTACCTCTTTGTAATATGGCTCGTTGTCGATCATCATGGTGGCGAGCACGCGCACCACACCGCAATAGAAGGCGATAGTCAGCACGAGGTCGACCATGTGCTCGTCCGAGAGATGCTGCTTGATCTCGGCAAAGGTCGCATCCGACATCGCGAGCTCGCGCACCATCTCGCGGGCACCTTTCAGGATCGCCTTGGCCTGTGGCTCGAGCGTCGAGGGCCGGCCGTCGGTCTCCGCCATCAGGCCGGCGATGTCATCGTCGGTGACGCCGAATTCCCTGCCGATCTTCACGTGGTGAGTGAACTCGTATTCCGATTTCTCCATCCAGCCGACCTGGAGGATCGCAAGCTCGCGCAGGCGCGGGTCGAGCTTGCTCTTGAAGCGGATGTAGCCGCCGATGCCGTTGAAGGCGCGCGCCATCTCCGGCGAATTGACCAGCAGCTTGTGCAGATTGGTGTTGCGCTTGAGCATGTCGCGATATTCGGGCGCGACCTGGTCGGCCTCGAGATAGGGCAGGCGAGCCATCCCTGATATTCCTTTCAGTGTTCTTGTGATTCACGTTCGGGCGCTTGCAGCGTCACCCCGCCGTCCACCACCAGCACCTGTCCGGTGATATAGCGCGCAAAATTGCTGAGCAGGAATTTGACGGCATGGCCAACGTCCCAGCCGGTGCCTTCCGTTTTCAGCAAAGACGCCTTGGCCCGTTGGGCGCGCGCCTGTTCGCTCATGCCGCGGGCATAGACCATCGGCGTGTACATCGGCCCGGGGCAGATGCAATTGACGCGGATGTTGTCGCGGCCGTGATCGACCGCCATTGCGCGGGTCAGGCCGATGATCGCGGCTTTCGAGGTCGAATAGGTCGTCAGGCCGCGCGGCCGCAGCGCCGAGATCGAGGAGATGTTGACGATCGCGCCGCCCCGCGCGGTCTTGATCATGGCAGGGATCGCGTGCTTGGAGAGCAGGAACATGCTCTCGACATTGACCTGCATGACGCGGCGATATTGCTCGGGCGCTTCGTCGACCACGCTGCCGCGGCTGCCGATGCCGACATTGTTGTCGAGGAAATCGAGCTGGCCCCAGCGGTCGAGCGCGGCTTCGACCAGCGTCCTGCAATCGCTCTCGCTGGTGACGTCGCCGCCATGCGCCGCGGCCATGCCGCCTTCGGCTGCGATCATCTCCGCGGTGCGTTCGGCGAGCTTGAGGTCGCGATCGGCCACCAGCACTTTGGCGCCGGCGCGAGCCAGTAGAATTGCGGCGGCGCGGCCGTTCCCGATGCCGTCGCCGGCAGCGCCGCCGCCGCTGACCAGCGCCACCTTGCCGGCGAGACCGGGATCGTCCTCGGGCCCCTGCATGTCGTTTCATCCCGATTATTTTCGTGCACTCTAGCAATCGCCCCGAGCGGAGAGAAGGGCCGGGCTCCCGCTTTCATGTCATTGACATCGCATGGAATTGCATGCCGCCGCACGAGAAGGGCGAACGATCGACCCGCGCCGTTAGGAACCGACCTCACGAGATCGCGTTTGTTGCGGAGCCTTTCCCGCGCTAGGCTCTGTCCCGGGGCTTCCCAACCGCCAGTGGCTTGCCGATGAATCTGCTCGATCCACAAGGGCCTGTGGCTGCGGCCAACAGCACCATCCTGGTCGATTCCGTCTTCATCATGCTCGCGATCGTGGTGCCGACCATCATCGCCATCCTGGCCTTTGCATTCTGGTTTCGCGCCTCGAATCCCAAAGCAAAGTTTCAGCCCGACTTCGTCTATTCCGGGCGGGTGGAGATGGTGGTGTGGGCGATCCCCGCGCTCACCGTGATCCTGCTCGGCGGCGTCGCCTGGATCGGCTCGCACCAGCTCGATCCCGCGGCACCCGTGCCCGGCACCGGCAGCCCGGTTCGCATCCAGGCCGTCTCGCTCGATTGGAAATGGCTCTTCATCTATCCGGACCAGCGCATCGCCACCGTCAATACGCTGACGGTGCCGGCAGGCGCCGAGCTGAATTTCCAGCTGACGTCCTCGAGCGTGATGAACACCTTCTTCATCCCGCAACTCGGCAGCATGATCTACACCATGAACGGCATGGTGACGAAGCTGAACCTGCGCGCCGACAATGAGGGCAAGCTCCAGGGGTTGTCGGCACATTTCTCCGGCGACGGGTTTCCGGACATGATGTTCGACGTCAACGTGGTCTCGCCGCTCGCCTTTCCGGATTGGGTGGCGACCACGGCGAAGAGCGATGCTGTCCTCAATGAGGACAGCTACAAGAAGCTGATGCAGCAAGGCATCGAAAAGGGCAAGCCGACCTACCGGCTGGATGACCCCAGGCTGTTTGATCTGATCGCGACCCAGCACATTCCGCCGGGACCGGGTCCGGAACTCGCATCCGAGGCCGGTCGGTCGCACAGTGGAGGCCATGATGCTCGGTAAGCTCGATTGGTCGGCCATTCCGTTCGATCAACCCATCCCGCTGATCGCTGGCGCCGTGGTGCTGATTGGGATTCTCGCCGAGCTGGCCTGGGTCGTGGTGAAGGGGCATCTGCCGTATCTCTGGCACGAGTGGATCACCAGCGTCGACCACAAGCGGATCGGCGTGATGTACATCCTGCTGGCCTCGGTGATGCTACTGCGCGGCGGCAGCGACGCCATCATGATGAGGATCCAGCAGGCGGTGGCCTACCAGTCGCAAGGCTATCTGCCGCCGGAGCACTACAACCAGATATTCTCCGCGCACGGCACCATCATGATCTTCTTCGTGGCGATGCCGTTCGTGATCGGACTGATGAATCTCATCGTGCCGCTCCAGCTTGGCGTACGAGATGTCGCTTTCCCGACGCTCAATTCGGTCGGCTTCTGGCTGACCGCGACCGGTGCGCTGCTGGTCAATCTCTCGCTCGTGATCGGCGAATTCGCCCGGACCGGCTGGCTCGCGTTTCCGCCGCTGTCGGAGCTGTCCTACTCGCCGGGCGTCGGCGTCGATTATTACGCGTGGTCGCTGCAGATCTCCGGCGTCGGCACGTTGGTTGCCGGCATCAATCTCGTGACGACAGTGCTGAAGCTGCGCACTAAGGGCATGAACTATCTGCGCATGCCGATGTTCTGCTGGACCACGCTGGCCTCGAACCTCCTGATCGTCGCGGCTTTCCCGATTTTGACCGCCACCCTCGCGATGCTGCTGCTCGACCGCTATCTCGGCTTCCACTTCTTCACCAATGAGGCCGGCGGCAATGTCATGATGTTCATGAATCTGATCTGGGCCTGGGGGCATCCCGAGGTCTACATCCTGGTGCTGCCGGCCTTCGGCATCTTCTCCGAGGTGGTCTCGACCTTCTCCGGCAAGGCGCTGTTTGGCTATCGCTCGATGGTGCTGGCGACCATGGCGATCTGCGTCATCTCCTTCATGGTCTGGCTGCATCACTTCTTCACGATGGGAGCGGGCCCCGACGTCAACGCTATCTTCGGCATTGCCAGCATGATCATCGCGATACCGACCGGGGTGAAGATCTACAACTGGCTGTTCACGATGTATGGCGGCCGCATCCGCTTCGAGACGCCGATGCTGTGGTCGATAGGCTTCATGGTCACCTTCATCATCGGCGGATTGACGGGCGTATTGGTCGCGGTGCCGCCGGCCGATTTCATCCTCCACAACAGCATGTTCCTGGTCGCGCACTTCCACAACGTCATCATCGGCGGCGTGCTGTTCGGAGCCTTCGCCGGCTTTGAGTACTGGTTCCCAAAGGCGTTCGGCTTTCGCCTCAACGACCGCTGGGGCAAGCTCGCGTTCTGGTTCACTTTCCTCGGCTTCTACGTCACCTTCATCCCGCTCTACGTCGCCGGCATGCTCGGCATGACACGGCGCATGCAGCACTATGACGTCGCGGCGTGGCGGCCCTGGATGCTGGTTGCAGCCGTCGGCATGGCCGTGCTGACGATTGGCGTGATCTGCCAGATCGTGCAGCTCGTGGTCAGCATCCGCAACCGCGAAGCCCTGCGCGACCGCACCGGTGATCCCTGGGACGGCCGTTCGCTGGAATGGGCGACGTCGTCGCCGCCGCCGGTTTTCAACTTCGCTTTCAACCCCGATGTGCGCGGCGAGGATGCCTACTGGGATCTGAAGACCCATGCCAAGCAGCAATCCCTCGATCATGATGCGCCCGAGTATCATGACATCGAGATGCCCAGGAACTCGCCGACCGGGTTCGTCTGCGCGTTCTTCGCCACGGTCATGGGCTTTGCGCTGATCTGGCACATCTGGTGGATGGTGATCTTGGGCGGTATCGGAGCGTTCGCGACATTCGTCGTGTTCGCCTGGCGCGACCATGACGAATACGTCATTCCGGCCGAGGAGGTCGCGGCGATAGACCGCGTCAACCTCGAGGAGCGGCGTAGCCTCGTCAGCATGGCGGGGACAGTCTGATGTCAATGACCGCGACCGCCGGCCGTGCGCACGCCGATCCCCATCACATCGGGCTCGTCATCGAGCATCCCGGCCCGGCGCCGAAGCGCATCGTGACCGCCTATGGCTTCTGGGTCTTCCTGCTCTCCGACATCGTGATGTTCTCCTGCTTCTTTGCGGCCTATGCGGTGCTGGCCGACCAGACCGCCGGCGGTCCGAAGGGTTCGGAGATATTCGAGCAGCGGAACGTCGCGATCGAGACGGTCTGCCTGCTGCTGTCGAGTTTCACGTGCGGCATGGCGAGCATCGCAGCCGATGTGCGAAACCGGTTCTGGTTCTATCTCGGGATGGCGGTGACATGTTTGCTCGGCCTCATCTTTCTCGTCATTGAGTTTCGCGAATTTGCTGATCTCGTTGCCCGCGGCTATGGCCCATCGCGCAGCGCTTTCCTGACCTCGTTCTTCTCGCTGGTCGGCTGCCACGGCCTCCACGTCTCGGCCGGCATATTGTGGCTGCTCACCATGATGGCCCAGGTCTTCGCAAAGGGTTTTCGTGCCGACGTGCTGCGCCGGATGATGTGCTTCGCGCTGTTCTGGCATGCGCTCGACATCGTCTGGGTCGGAGTCTTCTCCGTCGTCTATTTGCTTGGGAGTGGCGTATGAGCGATCAGACGCATATGCCGGCCGGTTATGACCTTGCGCCGGGCGACGAGGAGCAACACAGTGTCGGCACGCGTATCCTCGGCTACGTGGTCGGACTTGTTCTGGCGCTGCTGCTGACGGCGACCTCGTTCTTCATCGCCGGCACGGATCTGGTCTGGCAGCCTTCCATTCCCGTCGCGCTGATCGTGCTGGCGATCGCGCAGATGGGCGTGCACCTCGTGTTCTTCCTGCACATCACCACCGGCCCCGACAACACCAACAACGTGCTGGCGCTGGCTTTCGGACTGTTGGTGGTCTTCCTGGTGGTCGGTGGCACTGTCTGGATCATGGCGCATCTGAATGCGAACATGCCGGCCATGGATCAGATCATGCCGATGCGCCGCTAAGGGCGCACAAAAAAGAAGAGCCGCTTGTTGCGACAAGCGGCCCAAGTCTAGGGAGGAAACGCCCGAGCAAAGCAATCGGGCTGGAGCCGGATTGCCGCCAAGGAAACGCTCGCGCAAAGCGCTTGCGTACGCTTACAAATGCAGCAACTCCCGATAGAGTTCAATTCCGGATGAATACTGTCTCCGGTTGCCGCTCACGGGTGCGTGATGGGCTTCGTTATTTCGGCCGCCGGCAATTGTAGGCCTTGCGGAAGCCCGCAGCCTGGGCGTCGTCCTCCGAGCAGAACCAGCGGTCCGGTTTGGTGGTCGCGGGGTAGCTCGGGCAGCCCCGTAAATGGTAGATGCCGATGTTGCCGGTCACGCGCGCGCGGACCGCAAGCTTGCCTTTGATGCCACAGCTCGGCGGCATCGTCAGATCCTCGGGAAACAACACCGCGCGAATCTCCTTGTCGCGATCGGCGCGGCAGGCTGCGCCCAGGAGCGCGCCGTCCTTCTTGCCGGTGCGGAATTCTTGCGGTGCAACAAAGCAGCCCTTCCAGATTCCGGCCGAGGTTGATTTGGCGTCGGTCGCGGCCGACTTGACGTTCGCCTTGACCGGCTCGCGGGCGATGGCAAAGCCCAGCTTGACGAGCTGCTCGTTCAAGCTGGTCTTGTCGCCTTCGGCCGTGCAGATCGCGCGGTGCCGCTTGCCAAAACTCTTTTCCGGTCCGACATCGTCGCAACGCACCGATCGCTTGCCAATCAGCTTGGCGAGCTGGTCGCGGGCCTCGATGCCGCAGGTCCAGGGATCGGCGTGATCGTCGATGCAGACCTGGTCCAGCTCGGGTGCGTCGACGCCGTCGAGGCGGTAGGTGACGTCGCCGAGCTGGATGGCGTTGCCGTCGCGGACCGTCGCGGCGGCGGTCAGCGCCGAGGCCGGGCCGGAGGTGCCCAGAAATCCGGACAGGGCAATAAAGGAAACGAGCGCAAAAGCGCGGGCGCTGGCAAAGGACTTTCGGAAGGACATAAGGTCTCGCTATCGATGGCTCGTGCGCCTTGTTCCTAGCATCCGGATGTGGCGATACCAATGGTCTGCGCCCCGCGAAGTGCGACATTCCGACCTCGCGGCTTTACTCAGCCGTAGCTCTGATCCTATCGTTCGCGGGCCTTGCGGAGCGGAGGCCGAATCGCCCGAGAAGCGGCGAAGGGAGGAAAAATTTGCGATGAAAGACCCCGTGGACGTCCTGATCATCGGTGCCGGCGCTTCCGGCGCGGCGGTGGCGTGGTCGCTGGCCGAGACCAAGATGCATATTCTCTGCCTGGAGCAGGGCGGCTGGATGAACCCGGCGGAATATCCCAGCACGGGCCGGGACTGGGAGGCCAAGTTCTACGGCGAGTGGTCGTCTAGCCCCAACGTCCGCGGGCGGCCCGAGGACTATCCGATCAACGACGACGATTCGCCGATCAAGGTCGTCAACTACAATGCGGTCGGTGGCTCGACGGTGATGTACACCGCGCACTGGCCGCGGCTGCATCCCTCCGATTTCAAGGTGAGGACGCTCGACGGCGTCGCCGAAGACTGGCCGATCGACTACGACGCGCTGACCCCGTTCTTCGAAGAGAACGACCGGATGATGGGCACGTCCGGCCTGTCGGGCGATCCGCTCTCACCGCTGACGCATCCGCCGATGCCGCAACAGCCAATGGGGTTGTCCAGTGCGATCATCGGCAAGACCATGAACAAGCTCGGCTGGCACTGGTGGCCGTCGGATACGACAGTCGCGACCATGGACTACGAGGGCCGCGCGCGCTGCATCAATCTCGGCCATTGCACGCCAGCCTGCGCGCAAGGCGCCAAGTCCTCGACCGACATCACCTATTGGCCGCACGCGGTCCGCGCCGGCGTCGAGCTGCGGACGCACTGCCGGGTGCGCGAGATCACCACCGACGAGAACGGCATGGCCACCGGTGTGGTCTATTACGACAAGGACGGCGTCGAGCAATTCCAGCCGGCGCATGTCGTCATCATCGCCTGCAACGGTGTCGGCACGCCGCGGCTGCTTTTGAACTCGGCATCGAATCGCTTTCCGAACGGCCTTGCCAATTCGTCCGGCCTCGTCGGCAAGAACCTGATGTTCCATCCTTATGCGCAGATCTACGGCTACGTAAAAGAGCCGACCGATAGCAACCGCGCGCCGCCGACCTGCCTGTGGAGCAAGGAATGGTATGACACGGACCTCTCGCGCGGCTTCGTGCGCGGCTATGGCGTTCAGTTCGTGCGCGGCGCGGGGCCGGTGTTCGAGGCTGTCGTCAGCGAGCAGAAGGGGATATTGCCGTGGGGCGCCGATCATCACCGCATCTTCCGCAAGCTCAACGGCCACCGGCTCGGCTTTTCCGCGATCTGCGAGGACCTGCCGGAGGAGCATAACCAAGTCACGCTCGATCCGGTCTTGAAGGACGGCCACGGCATTCCCGCGCCGAAGATCGACTACACGATCAGCGAGAACAGCCGGAAGATGATGGAGCATGCGCTGGCGCGCGGGCGGGAGATTCTCGAAACCGCGGGGGCGAGCGACATCTGCGTCAATTCGCCGATCCCGTGGGGCGGCTGGCATCTGCTCGGCACGGCACGCATGGGCACCGACCCGGAACGCTCCGTCGTGAATGAATGGGGCCGCTCGCACGACGTCAAGAATCTCTTCATCGTCGATGGCAGCATCTTCGTCACCTCGGGCGGGGTGAACCCGACGTCCACCATTCAGGCCCTTGCGCTCTACATCGCCGACCAGATGAAGCAGCGCCTCGCCAATCTCTTCGACTGAGGCCGCCATGTCCGCAGACAATCAACTGACACGCAGCCAGTGCGACGACCTCCGCGCTATCGCCGCGATGATCGTTCCCGCGAGCGATGAGTACAAGGTGCCCGGCGCCGACGACCCCGCGATCCAGGCTGACATGCTGGCGACGCTGGGGCGTGACGCCAAATTGGTGGCGGCGGCGCTCGACCATCTGGGGCGGCTCGCGGGCCGACCGTTCGCCGAGCTCGATGCGGCCAGGCGCGATGCGGTGGCGCAGGAGTTTCGCAGTTCCGGCGGCGCGGCTGCCGCGACGCTCGTCCGCGTGGTGCTGCAATGCTACTACCGCGACGACCGTGTGCTGCGCTCGCTCGGCCTTGAGCTACGCGCGCCGTTCCCCCTGGGTTACGTGCTGCCGGATGGCGACTGGTCGTTGCTGGATCCGGTCAAGGCAAGGGCGGGCACGCTGCGACGGGCGCCCTAGCCACCCGGGCAGTCCAGCCTTGCGCCCCGGACGGGTCCCTTGCGCCTCACGGAGCAGGCCACCATCTGTGTGAGCCTCAAGGACTCCTATCATGCTGGATTTCACCTCAGATACCGTCGATGACGCCGCGTCATCGCGAACGGAAACGGCTGTCCCGGTCGATGACCGGGCCCTGCTGGACGCCTATTCCAATGCCGTCATCGACGTGACCGACCGCGTCGGTCCGGCCGTCGTGCGCGTCGAGACCGGACCAAAGGTGCCGAACGGCCGCGAGCGCGGCGGGCTCGGCTCGGGCATCGTGATCTCGCCGGACGGACTCGTGCTCACCAATAGCCACGTGGTCGGCTCGTCGAAGGAGATCCGGCTGCGCGACGTCGAGGGCCATGTCGGCGACGCCCGAGTGCTCGGCGTCGATCCCGACACTGACCTTGCGCTGCTCCGCGCCAACGGCGTGCGGGACTTGCCCTATGCGGCGCTCGGCAACTCCAAGACCTTGCGGCGCGGTCAGCTCGTGATCGCGATCGGCAACCCGCTCGGCTTTGAATCGACCGTTACCGCCGGAGTGGTCTCGGCGCTCGGGCGCTCGATCCGCTCGGTCAGTGGCCGCACCATAGAGGACGTGATCCAGACTGATGCTGCGCTCAACCCCGGCAATTCGGGCGGGCCGCTGGTGTCGTCGAATGCCGAGGTGATCGGCATCAACACCGCGATAATCAATGGCGCGCAAGGCATCTGCTTTGCGGTCGCCAGTAACACCGCGCAATTCGTGCTGTCGGAGATCATCCGCCACGGCTATGTCCGCCGCGCCTATATCGGCGTGGCCGGCCAGACCGCGCCGATCCCGCGGCGGCACGCGGTGCTGGCCGGCGTCGAGAACAAGATGGGCGCGCTGCTGGCGCAGATCGAGCCGGACGGGCCGGCCGCGAAGGCGGGCCTGTTGTCCGGCGATGTCGTGATCGGCCTCGACGGCGTCGAGATCAACGGCGTCGACGATCTGATCCGTGTGCTCGATCGCGACCGGATCGGCCGGCGGCTGGCGATGGACGTGCTGCGGCTCGGCCGCCTGCGGGCGATCGATATCGATCCGGTCGAGCGCAAGCCGGCCCGCTAGCGTGTGGGCGCCCAAGCGGGGTATGACGGTGTCATGCCTCGCTTCGGGAACCCCGCCGCATGATGCCGGCACATGAGACCTACGATGTCATCGTCGTCGGCGCCGGCGCCGGTGGCATGACGGCTGCGGCCGTCGCCGCCGCCGAGGGCCTGCGCGTGCTCGTGATCGAGAAGACCGCTTTCGTCGGCGGCACGACCGCATGGTCCGACGGCATGATCTGGATTCCCGCCAATGCCAAAATGAAAGAGGCGGGGCTCTCCGATAGCGTCACGGACGCCGTGCGATATTTGTCGAACACGGTGCCGGAGCCCGCCAATGCGGGCCTCCGCGCCGCTTTCCTCGCGCGCGGACCGGAGGCAGTCGCCTATCTCCAAGCCAACACGCAAGTGCGGCTCCAGCCGGTCAAGGCCTGTCCGGACTATTATCCGGAGCGATTGGGCGCGACGCCGGGTGGGCGCGTGCTCGAGCCGGTCGTCTTCGACGGCACGCAGCTGGGCGCGCATTTCGCGCGGGTGCGCGCGCCGCTGCCGGAGTTCACGTTGTTCGGCGGGATGATGGTCAACCGCCTCGACATCCCGCATCTGCGGCGGGTCGGAAAATCGCTGCGCTCGGCTCTTCGCGCGGCGCGGCTGGTTTCGGAGTATGCGTGGCAGCGCCTGCGCAGCCCGCGCGGCACGACGCTGCATCTCGGAAATGCGCTCGCCGCGCGGCTGTATGCCTCGCTGCTGGCCCGGCAGGTCGAGATCCTCTTTAGTGCGGACGTCGAAGGCCTGTCGACGCAGGGCGAGCGCGTCGGCGGCGTAATTATCCGTCATGGGGCGCGCGATCGGCTGATTGCCGCGCGACGTGGTGTGGTGCTGGCGACCGGCGGCTTTTCACACGACGCGACCTTGCGAAAACGCTTCCTCCCACCCGCGGCCGGATTTATCTCGGCGGCCCACACGTCCGGTACGGGCGACGGGCTCCGCCTCGCGACCGCAACCGGCGCAGCGCTCAATACGGATGCGACGGGCCCGGCCTATTGGGTGCCGGCCTCGCTGTTTCGGCGCGCCGATGGCAGCCGCGGCGTTTTCCCGCACATGGTGACCGACCGCGCCAAGCCCGGCGTGATCGCGGTCAATGCGGCCGGCCGGCGCTTCGTCAACGAGGCACTCTCCTACCACGAGTTCGTGCTCGCCATGCTGCGCGATGGCGACGGCGAACCGGACCGGCCGTTCTATCTGATCTGCGACCGTCCGTTCCTGTGGAGCTACGGCCTTGGCCGCATCAAGCCGTTCACGCGCAGTGTCCGGCGCTATATGGCGAGCGGGGAGTTGGTCGAGGCCGCTGATATCGCGCAGCTCGCCGCGAAGATCGGCATCAAGCCGTCGACACTCGCGGCGACCATCGCGAGCTACAACGAAGGCGCAAAGGAGGGCCGCGATCCCGAATTCGGACGCGGAAGCACGATCTATCAACGCCATCTCGGAGACGCAGCTCACAAGCCCAACCCGTGCGTCGCGCCCATCCTCTGTGCGCCTTACTTTGCGATGCGGATTTATTCGGCCGATCTCGGCACGGCGATTGGCCTGAAGGTGGATGCCCAGGCGCGCGTGTTGCGCGAGGACGGCACGCCGGTTGCCGGGCTCTATGCGTGCGGCAACGACATGGGCTCGATCATGAACGGCAATTGTCCCGGGCCGGGGATCGCGTTGGGACCGGCACTGACATTCGGGTACATCGCAGGGCGCCATCTGGCGGAGGGGAGTGTGGCAGCGGCGCCGATCGCCGCTACGACGTCGGTCTAACCATCTCCACTGCAGTCATTGCGAGCGCAGCGAAGCAATCCAGACTGTCTCTGCGGAAAGATTCTGGATTGCTTCGTCGCAAGGGCTCCTCGCAATGACGGCGAGAGGGTTCGGGCCTACCGCTACTCCGCAGCCGCCGCAAAGCGGCTGTTCTCCAGTTCCGCTTCCAGCCGCGCCTTCTCCGCCGCCGCCAGTTTGATATTGGCTTCCTTGACATGCCCGAAGCCGCGGATGGTCTCCGGCAGCCGCGCGAGCCTCGCCAGCAGCGGGATCTGCTCCGCTTTCAGCCCGGCGATCCGCTGATCGATCATGTCGAGATAATCCGCGACCAGCTTCCGCTCGGTCCGGCGCTCCTCGGTGCGGCCGAACGGATCGAACGCGCCGCCGCGCAGGAACTTCAGCCTGGCGAGCACGCGAAACGCATGGATCATCCAGCCGCCGAATTCCTTCTTCTGGAGGTGTCCCGTCGTCTTGTCGCGCTGCGCGAAGATCGGCGGGGCCAGATAGAATTTCAGCTTGAAGTCGCCGTCGAATTTCTCCGAGACCTTCTTTGAGAAGCTGCCGTCGGTATAGAGGCGCGCGACCTCGTACTCGTCCTTGTAGGACATCAGCTTGAACAGGTTTTTCGCGACAGCCTCGGTCAGCTCCGTGGACGCTGGCGAGGCAGCCGCTTCCGCCTTGCGCGCCTTGGCGACAGCGGCGAGGTAGCGGTCCGCGTAGGCCCTGTCCTGATAGCCGGTCAAAAACTCCGCGCGCGTCGCGATGATGTCGTCGAGCGACTTCGTCGGCGCGGAGGCCCGGCTCCTGAATTGCAGCACGCTACGCACCCGCGACATGTCGTGGGCGGCGAGTCGTCCCCAGCTGAAGGCGAGCTTGTTCATTTCGATCGCGGCCCCGTTGATCTCGATGGCGCGCAAGAGCGCCTCCAACGACAACGGGATCGCGCCCTTCTGGAAGGCGAAGCCGAGCATGAACGGGTTGGTCGCGATCGAATCGCCCATCAGCGCCGAGGCAATGCCGGTGGCGTCGATGATGTCGAGGTTCTTGTCGCCGACAGCGTCCCGCAGCACCGTCTGCATCGTGCCCGCCTCGAAATCGAGGTCGGGGTTTTGCACGAAGCTCGCGGTCGGCTGCAGGTCAGCGTTGACATAGGCCTTGGTCACGCCGCGTTCGGCGCGGCTGAGCGCGGAGGGACCTGCCGAGACGATCATGTCGCAGCCGAGGATGACGTCGGCGCCGCCTGTGGTGATGCGGACCGCGGAGATGTCTTCCGGCTTCGCGGCGATGCGCACATGGCTCATCACGGCGCCGTTCTTCTGCGACAGGCCGGTGAAATCCAGAGCCGAGCAGCCGCGGCCGTCGACATGGGCGGCCATGCCGAGCAGCGCGCCGATGGTGATGACACCGGTGCCGCCGATGCCGGTCACGAGGATGTTGTAGGGGGCGTCGAGCTCACGCGCGGGGGGCAGCGGCAGGTCGGCGAACAACTGGCCTGAGTCCACCGCCGAGGTCTTGATCCGCTTGAGCGTGCCGCCATGCACGGTGACGAAACTCGGGCAAAAACCCTCCACGCAGGAGAAGTCCTTGTTGCAGTTCGACTGGTCGATCTGCCGCTTGCGGCCGAACTCGGTCTCGAGCGGCTGCACCGAGACGCAGTTCGAGGCTTGCGAGCAATCGCCGCAGCCTTCGCAGACGAGCTCGTTGATGAAGGCGCGCTTGGCGGGATCCGGATACAGCCCGCGCTTGCGGCGGCGGCGCTTTTCCGCGGCGCAGGTCTGATCGTAGACGATGACCGTAAGGCCCTTGATGTCGCGCAGCTCGCGCTGCACGGCGTCGAGCTCGCGGCGGTGATGGACGGTCGCACCTTGCGGGAAGTAATTGCCGTCAGGGTATTTGGTTGGATCGTCCGAGACGATCGCGAGGCGCTTGACGCCCTCGGCCCAGACCTGATGCGCGATCTGGGCGACGTTGAAGGCGCCCTCGGCCGGCTGACCGCCGGTCATCGCGACGGCGTCGTTGTAGAGGATCTTGTAGGTGATGCTGATGCCAGCGGCCGACGCCGCGCGGAGGGCAAGCAGTCCGGAATGGGTGTAGGTGCCGTCGCCGAGGTTCTGGAAGATGTGCTTCTCGGTGGTGAAGGGCGCTTGTCCGATCCAGTTCACGCCCTCGGCGCCCATATGCGAGATCAAATCGGTGCGGCGGGTCGGCATGCTCAAAGCCATGCCGTGGCAACCGATGCCGGCCATGGCGCGGCTGCCCTCGGGCACGCGCGTCGAGGTGTTGTGCGGGCAGCCCGAGCAGAAGAACGGCGTGCGCGCGAGCTTGATTTGCGCGGAGGCCGGAACAGGAGTGTCGAAGGCCTCGAGCCGGGCGAGGCGCTGCTCCAGCACCGGGCTGTGGTGGCCGAGCTTGCGCAGCCGGGCCACCAGCGCGGATGCAACGAGAGTCGGCGTCAGCTCGCCCTCGCTTGGCAATAGCGGCGCGCCGCGCTCGTCGCGTTTTCCCGTCACGGTCGGGCGCCTGGACGCATCGATATTGTAGAGGATGCGCATCAGCTGGTCTTCGATGAAGCCGCGCTTCTCCTCGACGACCAGCACGTCCTGAAGTCCTTCGGCGAAGCGCCTGGCCCCGCTTTCCTCCAGCGGCCAGGTCAGTGCGACCTTGTAGATGCGCAAGCCCAAATCCTGCGCGTCCTTGTCGGTAATGCCCAGATCGGCCAGCGCCTGCCGCAGATCGAGATAAGCCTTGCCGGTCGCGACGATGCCGAGCCGTGCCGGCCTGGAGTCGAGTACAATGCGGTCGAGCTGGTTGGCACGGGCAAACGCCTGCACCGCCGCCATCTTGGGGCCGAACAGGCGCTTCTCCGCGTCCAGCGGCGGGTCGGGCCAGCGGATGTTGAGGCCGCCGGGCGGCATCTCGAAATCGTCGGGGAGCTTGATCTGGATGCGTTCGGGGTCACTATAGATCGAGGCTGAGCTTTCCACCGTTTCGCTGATCGCCTTGAAGCCGACCCAGCAGCCGGAGAAGCGCGATAGCGCAAAACCGTAGAGGCCGAGGTCGAGATAATCCTGCAGTGTCGCCGGGTTGATCACGGGGATCAGCGCCGCTGCAAATACCTGTTCGCTCTGGTGCGCCAGTGTCGAGGATTGGCAGCCGTGGTCGTCGCCGGCAAGCGCGAGCACGCCGCCATTGAGCGAGGTACCGGCGGCATTCGCATGCTTGAGCGCATCCACCGAGCGATCGACGCCGGGGCCCTTGCCGTACCAGATTCCGAACACGCCATCGACCTTGGCGCCGGGAAAGAGACCGACCTGCTGGCTGCCCCAGACGGCGGTCGCCGCGAGGTCCTCGTTCAGGCCGGGGACGAAGGCGATGTCGTGCTGCTGGAGGTGTGACTTCGCGCGCCACAGCGCGTGGTCGTACATGCCGAGTGGGGAACCGCGGTAGCCCGAGATGAAGCCGCCGGTGTTGAGGCCCTGAAGCCGGTCGCGTTCGCGCTGCAACATGGGCAGCCGGACCAGCGCCTGCGTGCCGGACAGGAAGATCCGCTTCGATTCGAGCCGGTATTTGTCGTCCAGCTCGACCTGCATCAGCGTCATTTCAGGAGTCCTCGTCTCTTGTTCGGCTTTTATTCGACTTGGTATTCGACTTGGGGTTTGCGCTGCGGGAGGGAGGAGCGGCTGCGCGACGCGAATTGTGACAGTCAAAGGGATGCGCAGACGAAGTCAATATCGCTGGCCGCATCCGTGGCGCTCCTGCTAGTCATGGCTTGCTTGCGGAGGACATCATGACGGCACAAGCGTTCGATACCGAGATCACGGAGACCGACGGAGCTCTGATCGGGCCGTGGCGTCAGCCGCGTCAAATGCTGCAAGCCCAAACCTACGACGCGCACGCCTCGATCCACGACGACGCCACCGCGCAGAAGCTCGGGTTCAAGGGCGGCACCATCGAGGGTCCGACCCATTTCAGCCAGTTCGCACCGCTGGGTGCGCGTTTGTGGGGACCGGCCTGGTTCGAGAGCGGCTGTCTCTCCGCGCATTACCGCGGCGTCTGTTACGAAGGCGAGGAGGTGCAGGCGACCCTGTCGAAACCGTTGCCCGGCACTAGCCAGTGCCAGATCCAGATGGTCAAGCGCGACGGCACGGAGGTGCTGCGCGGCACGGCCTCGGTCGGAGAACCGCACGCCGCGACCGCGCTGGAGGCGCGTCTTGGCGAACTCAAGCCGCTCACTGATCCCGTGATCCTGCGCGACGTGAAGGTCGCGCAGACGAGCCGGCGCCAGGCGGTGCGGATGGCGTTCGATCAGATCATGGGCGACCTCTATCCGTTCTCGCTGCGGCAGAAGCTCGCCGCCATCACCGAGACCTCGCCGTATTATTCAGGCGCCGGCAATCCTTCTTCGAATTCGTGGGGCAGGGCGATCATCCCGATGGAGATGCTGAGCGTGCTGTTCCAGTACCGCTCCAAGGACGATCCTCTCCCGGCCAAGGGACCGGCCGTCGGTCTGTTCGCCGACCAGGAGATCAGGCTGGTGAAGGGCCCGCTGTTTGTTGACGAGGAGTACGAAGTCGAGCGCGAGGTTGTCGCGCTCTCCGGCAGCCGCCGCACCGAGAGCGCCTGGGTGAAGACGCGCGTGTTCGACAAGACAAACATTGTGGTCGCGACCATGCTGCTGAACATGGCCACGCTGAAGGATTCCTACGCGCCGTATGAGGAAGAATATCGACGGCTGTACGGAGATACTGCCCGCTAAAAGCGAGCTTCGTTGTCGCTCATCCTCTAGGCAAATGCACGTCGCAAAGTCGTCGCACAGCGAATAAGCAGACGCGAGGCAGCCTGATAACGTTCTGACAGTGCAGCAAATTTTCCCGCGCTGTCCGCCCGATCGTCATTGTACACAATGGCACGGCGCTTGCAGAACTCCTGGCACAGAGAGTTCTCGCGAGGGGCGGGCGTCATGTTGAACTCAAGCAAGCCGACTTTGGGCGCGATCAGCGCCGAACCCGGGCCGATCGCACTCGACTTGTCGGCCACCGCGCTCCTCATCATCGACATGCAGCGCGACTTCATGGAGCCCGGCGGCTTCGGCGAGACGCTCGGCAACGACGTCAGCCAGCTCGCGCGCGCGGTGAAGCCGATCGGTGCGGTGCTGAAGGCCGCGCGGGATACCGGCATGCTGGTGATCCACACGCGCGAGGGCCATCTGCCCGATCTCTCCGACGCGCCGCCGGCGAAAGTCGAGCGCGGCGCGCCATCCCTTCGCATCGGCGATCCCGGTCCCATGGGCCGCATTCTCATTCGCGGCGAGGCGGGCCACGACATCATCCCGGAGCTCTATCCGCTCGACAGCGAGATCGTGATCGACAAGCCCGGCAAGGGCGCGTTCTACGCCACCGAGCTCACCGACGTGCTGGAGAAATACGGCATCGAAAATCTGCTGGTGTGTGGCGTCACCACCGAAGTGTGCGTCAACACCACCGTGCGCGAGGCCAACGACCGCGGCTATCGCTGCGTCGTCATCTCGGACGGCTGCGCGTCCTACTTTCCTGAGTTTCACGAGATGGGCCTGAAGATGATCAAGGCCCAGGGCGGCATCTTCGGTTGGGTCGCAAGCTCAGCCGCGGTTCTGGAGGCGATGAAGATTTCCACATCAGCGTAGGGGCATCACCATGAGCACAGGCACGACAGGGACGGCCGGCACCTCCGAGTTCAAGCCGGCACTATGGACACCGGGCGACTGGAATGCGTTTTTCGGCTTCGGCACCAACATCCTCGTCAACATGCTGGTGCTCACAGGCCTGTTACGCTTCGTTTTGAAGATGCCCGACTCACTGGTGTTCGGCCGCATCCTTCCCGCACTCGGCTTGATGATGTGTCTTTCCACCTTCTACTACGCATTTCTCGCTTATCGCCTTGCGCAGAAGACCGGCCGCACCGACGTCTGCGCGCTGCCATCGGGCGTCAGCGTGCCGCACATGTTCATCGTCACCTTCGTGATCATGCTGCCGATCACGATCAAGACCGGTGATCCGCTCAAGGGTTGGTCGGCGGGCCTGGTCTGGGTGTTCTTCCAGAGTTTTATCCTAATGATCGGTGGCTTCATTGCGCCTTTCATTCGAAAGATCACGCCGCGTGCGGCGCTGCTCGGCACGCTCGCCGGCGTATCCGTCACCTTCATCTCGATGCGACCGGCACTCGAAATGTACATGACGCCGCAGATCGGCCTGGTCTGCTTCGCCATCATCCTGGTGAGCTGGTTCGGCGGCGTGAAATATTGGCGCGGCATTCCCGCCGGTCTCGTTGCGATTGCGGTGGGCATGGTCATCGCATGGGGATCGAACCTGTTCGGCCTCGGTCTCGGTGGACTGAGTGTCAAGGGCGTCGGTGATGCCTTCGCGAATTTCGGCTTCTCGGTGCCGATCCCGGCGGTGGGCTACGTCTTCTCCGGCTTCGAATTCCTCGGAATCATCCTGGTCACGGCCATTCCGTTCGGCATCTATGATCTCGTCGAGGCCATGGACAATGTCGAGAGCGCGGAAGCCGCCGGCGACGAATATCCGACCACGCGCGTGCTCACCGCCGACGGAATCGTCAGCCTGATCGGCTGCCTGATGGGAAATCCCTTCATCAATGCCGTCTATATCGGCCATCCCGGCTGGAAGGCGATGGGCGGCCGGATCGGCTATTCGGCCGCGACCGGCGTCATGGTGGTGGTGCTGGCCTGGTTCGGCATCATCTCGGTGCTGCTGGCGCTGGTGCCGGTCGTCGCGATCTCGCCGATCCTGCTCTATATCGGCATGCTGATCGGCGCGCAGGCATTCCAGACCACGCCGGTCAAGCACGCGCCCGCCATCGTGCTGGCACTGACGCCGCATCTGGCTGCGTGGGCCAAGCTCCAGATCGACACGATGTTGGGCTCGACCATGAACGCGGCTGCGACGGTCGGCGGAATGGCCGCCGACAAGGCCGACGCGGTCAAGGCGGCCGCGATCGCCGCCTTGCCGCAGCAGGGCGTGTTCTATCACGGGCTCGAGATCATGGGCGGCGGCTCCATCCTCGGCGGCCTGATCCTGGGTGCGATCGGTGTCTTCATCATCGAGCGCGACTTCGAGAAAGCCTCGGCGTTTGCGCTAGTTGGTGCGGTTCTGACCTACTTCGGCTTCATGCACGGCGAAGCCGTCGGCATCGGCGGCGGCTTTGGCGTCACGCCCGCGGTCGCGTTCGCCTATGCCGTGATGGCCGCCGGTCTATTCGCGGCCAGCAGGCTCGGCGCGAGCGAGCCCTACATGCCGCATGCGGACATGCACGCGGCACCGGCGGAGTAGCTACCCGCCTTTGACGGCACCCGCGGTGAGCCCGGCGACGATCTGTCGCTGGGCGAACACCGTCAGCAGCAGCACCGGGAGGGTGACGATCAGCGCGGCGGCCGCGAGCGGCCCCCAGCTCAACTGGTCGAACGAGATCATGTTGTAGACGGCAACCGGCAGGGTGCGGGTCTCGCGTCCGGCCAGCACGATGCCGAACACAAAATTATTCCAGGAGAAGATCACGGCCAGGATGAAGGCGACCGCGATGCCGGGCTTGGCGATCGGCAGCGCGACATGGTGGAAGACCTGCCAGCGCGTGGCGCCGTCGATCAGGGCTGCTTCTTCCAGCTCCATCGGCGTCGTTTCGAAATAGCCGATCATGATCCAGATCACGATCGGCACCGTCACCACGAGGTGGATGATGATCTGCGGCACCAGCGTGCCGAGCAGTCCCAGCCACTGGAACATGAGAAACAGCGGAATCAGATAGGACAGGCCCGGCGTGATGCGGGCGATCAGGATCACGATCGCCGATTTGTGCGCAGCCATCCGCGCAATCCCGTAACCGGCGGGAACGCCGACGAGCAACGCAAGCAGCGTCGCGCTGCCTGTCACGATCAGGCTGTTGATGAAATAGGTCAGGAAGCGGTTGGAGGCGAGCACGTCGGCATAGTTTTTCCAGGCGACATGCTCGGGAATGAACACCGGCGGGTAGGCGGCGTTGTCGATCTCGAATTTGAGCGACAGCGACAGCATCCAGAGAAAGAACAGGATCGCCGGCGACACGATAAGGAACACCGAGAACCACAGGCCGATCTTGCCGATGATTTGCCTTGGACTCATGTGCCGCTCGCGATCTCGGTCCACAGCATGCGTTGGCGCGCATAAAGCATCACCGCCGCGAGCAGAACGATCAGCAGGAAGAACACGACCGCGATCGCCGAGCCGTAGCCGAGGTCGTAATAGGAGAAGGCGACGCTGTAGAGATAGATGTTGATCGTCTCCGACGCCGATCCCGGTCCGCCTTGGGTGATTGCGAAAATGATGTCGAAGCTCTTCACGGCGTCGATCATGCGGATCATGCCGGCGATGAACAGGAACGGCATGATCAGCGGCAGGGTGATGAAGCGGAACACCTGCCAGATGCTGGCGCCGTCGATCTGTGCACTTTCATAAGGCTCGGTCGGGATCGCGGCCAGGCCGCCGAGCACGATCAGCATGACCAGCGGCGTCCATTGCCAGGTCTCGACCAGCACCAGTGAGGGAATGACGGTCGCGGGATGGAATACCCAGAGCTGCGCAGGGATTCCGACCAGTGACAGCAGATAGTTCAGTACGCCGAGCTGCGGGTGGAACATCATGGTCCAGACCAGCGCGATCGCCACCGGCGTCGCCATCATCGGCATGATGAAGACGCCGCGCAGAAAGCCGCGGCCGGGGAATTTCTGGTGAAACACCACGGCCGCGAACGTGCCGAGCACGAGCGGCAGCAGCACGGAGAGTGCGGTGTAGACCAGCGTATGTCCGATGGCCTCAATGAAGCGGGGATCGCTCGTCAGCCGCAGATAGTTGGACAATCCCACGAAGGTGGTCGACGAGCCAACCTTCCACTCGTTCAGGCTCATCCAGATCGTGAAGACCCACGGGAAGATGATGATCGCGATCACGACGACCAGCGCCGGCACCACGAACGGCCAGTAGGACGGCGGCCGCAACTCCTTCTCCGGCGCGGCATCAGACTGTGCCGCGCCCGGAGTCGATTGTGTCAACGCACTCACGCCTTCTCGCTACGCTCCAGGATCGGCCGGTACTGATCGTTGGCCTTCTTCAGCTCGGCGGCAGGATCGGCGCCGGACAAGGTCGCAGTGACCGCGGCGCCGACGATGTCGCGGAATTCGGCGACCGGAATCACGACGGGCAGGCCCAGCTTGCTGATCTTGCCGGAATCGATCACCGATTGCAGCCACTCCTTGGTCTTGACGCCCTTCTGGACCTCGGGATCGCCGAGGATCGAGTTGCGGAACGGTACGCCGCCGCCGGCCTGCAGCAGCCGCGCTCCCTGGGTTTTCGAGACCACCCATTGGCAGAGCAGATAGGCAGCTTCCTTGTTCTTGCTCGCAGCGGCAACGCCGATGCCGTCGCCATAGGTCGAGGAATATTGGCCCTTGGGGCCGGCGGGCACGACGGTGTAGCCGACCTTGCCGACAACGCGCGAGGCGGCCGGGTCTTCCAACGGCGGCGCCCAGCCGACGCCGTCGATCCACATCGCGGATCGGCCTTGCGTGAACGAGGCCATCGACTCCATCCAGTTGAAGCCGGCGACGCCTGGAGGTGCCGACTTTGTCAGGAGCGTCTGATACAGCTTGGTCGCGGCAATGGCTTCCGGACCATCGGTCAGGATGTTGCCCTTGGCGTCGAGGAATTCCCCGCCATAATTGAGGAAGAAGTTGCTCCACATCGCCATGTTGGCGTTGCGCAAGCCGCGCCCGACAAAGCCGTAGATGCCTTCCTTGGTATCGGTGAGCTTCTCGGCCGCCGCGGCCATCTCGTCGAGGGTCTTGGGAACGGCGACGCCCTTCTTCTCGAACAGCTCCTTGTTGTAGTAGAGGATGAAATAATCGACCGACCAGGGCAGCGACAGCATCTGGCCCTTGTCGTTCCTGGCATATTGCAGGCCCGCGGCCGAAAAATCGCTCTCGACGAGATCGGGCGCGGTGAGCGCCGGATCCTTCATGAAGGGTGTCAAGTCGGCGAGCCAGCCGGCCTTCTCGAACTGCCGCTTCTGCACGTGATAGCTGAGATGGACGACGTCGAAGCTCGGACGGCCCGAGGTGAACTCGATCACCACCTTCTGGCGCTGCTGCTGCTCGGGAATCTGCTCCGCTTCGACCTGGATGCCGGTGAGCTCGGTGAACTCCTTGACGTATTTTTGCAGGTTGTCGCCGCGGGGCCCCTTGGCGAGGATCACCTCGAGCTTGGTCCCTGCGTGTTTCTTCCAGTTCACCTCGGCGCGCGCCGGCAATCCCGTCAGGCTGAGCGCGCCAGCTGCGGCAGTGCCGGTCAAGAGCGTACGACGCGAGATTTTGTGGTTGACCACTTGAGGTCCCTCCCTGTGACTCAATTTGGGCGGATACTAGCGGCCGTTCCGCGTCTGCCTAGCCCTAATCTGTGGAATTCAGGGCCGCACGGCCGGCGTTTCCATCGGCAAGCCATGCGCCCGCGACATCAGATAGAGTTCGAGCGCGACCAGCTTGGGCGCGCCGAAATCATAGGCTTGGGCGCGGACACCCGTCATGCAACTGCGTAGCCGCCGCTCCAGCGATCCCAGCGTCTGCCATTCCAGGCGATAAAGCGGATAGCCGGTTGGCTGTCCCTGCGTGATCGGCGCGCCGGCAAGCCGGTTGCTGAAATTGTCGTCGTGGCAATTGGTGCAGGCAAGGTTGAGCTGGCCTTCGCGCTGCATGAAGAGGTCGCGGCCCTGTTCGACGAATGGCTTCAGTTGCGGATCGTCGCCGGCCGTGATCGCGACCCCGCGCGATTGATGCGCGACGAAGGCGGACAGGGCCAGCAGGTCGCGGCTCTCGTAGGGGAGCGCCGGTGCCTGCTGATGATTGCTGCGGCAGAGATTGATGCGCTGGTCGAGCGTTACGGGCCGCGCCAGCGCCTTGTCGAAGGCCGGATAGCGCGCGGCGACGCCTTTCATGCTGCCGCGTGCATCGCCATGGCAATCCGCACAGGCCTTGTCGGCGCTGCCGGTCTTCTTCGTCCACAACGCCTCACCGTCGATCACGAACAGCATGCCGGGATTTGAGGTGTCGTCATCCTGCATCGCGCGCGTGTCGGGCCCCATGAACGAATAACCGGAGCGGCGCGCGTCCAATGGGATCTCGCCGGCGAACAGGGCAGGGGCCGTGGCGAGGAGCGCCGCGGCCGATATCGCGCGCCAAAAACTCATTCGACCGTGATCGACGCGGATGCGCTGGACGAATAGCCGTTGTCGCCGATCCATTCGAACTCGAACTCGCCGCTCTCCTTCGCGACCGTGAAGAACGACAGATAGGGATTGGCTGCGATCGCCGGGAAGAGATCGGCGCGAAAAATCTCGGTGCCGTTGTAGCGGCACGTGAAGCTCGTGATGATGTCGCGCGGGACCAGCGCGCCGTCCGCGGTATGGCGGAAGCCGGTCTCCATGATGTGCGAGGTCAACGTGCGGATCTCGACGATTTCGCCGCGTCTGGCTTTCGACGGAACGTTGATGAGCGCGGCCATCAATTCATCTCCTCGGTGCAGGCGGCCAGCGTCACGACGATTTCGGTCGTGACCTGCCAGAACGTGTCGTCGGAAAGGCGCGCGATCGCCACCACCTTCTGGGTATCCGCGAGCCGAATCCGGGTCGAGATTTGGGCGCGGCCGGAGGAGGGGCCGAGATGGAAGTTGCCGATGTTCGGCTGCGGGTTCTTCTCGTTGAAGACGTGGATGCTCTTGACGTAGTCGTTCGCCGTCATCGGACTCGCGACGCTCACGGTCAGCGGCACCGTGTTGCCGTTCTCGACCAGCGGCGGAATGTCGAGCTTCACCTTGCCGGTGCGTACAGGTGCTTCGCCGACGACGTTGCGGATCGCGGCGGTGAGCATCGCCGGTGTCGCTTCGAGCGGTCGCAGGGTGACGATCGGTATCGTCCCGGCGACCGTCACGCTTCCAGCAAGGTTCAGGAATTGTCGTCGCGTGGTCGGCATGAACAGCCCTAGTCCCGAAGCGTTGCAATAAAAGCCACGATGTCCTCGATCTCGGCGGCGGACAAGATCGGTTTGCCGACGAAATTTCGCCCGACCCGCACGAGGTGATCGGTGCGATAATAGGACGGCATGATGGTCTCCGGGTTGAAGCGCGTCGCATCGACCAGTCGAAGCCGCAACTGGCTCACCGTCCAGCGGTTCCCTGCACCCGAGAGGTCAGGCGCGAGGTTGCCCTGGAACCGGGTCTCCGGAAAGGGGCCGGAATGGCACAGGATACAAGTCGTCGTGCGCGCGAGCACCAGAGCGCGCCCGCGCGCGGCATCGCCGGGCGCGCCGGTGAGCGATTCCGCGATGCCGTCGCCGACGACGTTGTAGGGCCGGAGTTGCTCGGCTCCTGCATAGCAGGCGAAGGCGATACTGGCGGCGGTCAGCGCTGCGATATGGGCCGATGTTCTAGCCAAAGGTGTCCGCCGTGATGGTTTGAAACCAGCGCTCGGCTTCGGTTGCCTCGCGGGCGCGCAATTCGCGCGGCGCATCCACCGGGCTGGTCGCGCCGCCCTCGACCTCGGCGAAGATGTCGCCCCTGGGCTGGTAATTGCCCGCGAGTGAAAAGCCGTAGCCGGGTGCGACAATGTTGTAGCAGACGCCTGTCAATCGCGGCGTTTCTGGTGCGCGGCCGGCAAGGAGGCTCACGATCGCGGAAGCGCAGGCCTTGCCCTGTGCGCTTGCCGCGGATGCCGATTTGGGAATGCCCCCGCCGAGGCAGGCATCGCCGATGACGTGGATGTTCTGGACAAGTTTCGATTCGAAGGTGACGGGATCGATCGGGCACCAGCCGGTGGCATCTGTAGCCCCCGCGATCTCGGCGATGCGTCCCGCTCGCTGCGGCGGGATGACGTTGGCGACATCAGGCGTGTAGTTGCCGAATTCGGTGACGATAGTCCTTGTCGCGGGATCGACCGAGGTCACACGGCCGCCTTGCGACAGCCCGATGCGTTCGATCATGTCGCCGTAAAGCTCCTTCCACGCCTTCTCGAACAGTCGCTGCTGGGAGAAATTGTCCTTGGCATCGAGGATCAACACTTTCGAGCGCGGCTTCTTGGTTTTCAAGTAATGCGCGATCTGGCTGGCGCGCTCGTAAGGTGCCGGCGGACAGCGCGAGGGATTCGCGGGGATCGCAATCGCGACGGTGCCGCCGTCCGGCATGGCTTCCAGCTGCCGGCGCAATAGCAGCGTCTGCGCGCCGGCCTTCCAGGCGTGCGGCATTTTTTCCGATGCGGCTTCGTCGTAGCCAGGCAGAGCGTCGAAATGGAAGTCGATGCCGGGGGAGAGGACGAGACGATCATAGGGCAACGCAACGCCATCGGCCGTCACCACGCTGCGCAGTTGCGGCTCGATTGTGGTCACGGCCTGGCTGATCACGGTGACGCCTTCGGCACCGAGCCTGTCATAGCCAAATTGCTGAGCTTCGATGTCGCGCAGGCCGGCAATTACCTCGTTGCTGAAGGGGCAGGAGGTGAAGACCGCATTGGGTTCGATCAGGATGACTTGCAAGTTTGCCTGCGCGCGCTTCAGCGCGCGGGCGCAAGCGGCGCCGCCAAAGCCGCCGCCGACCACGACAACGCGCCCCGTCGATTGCGCGCGCAGGACGGAGGGGACGGCGAGCGATGTTGCCGCGGCGGTGATGCCGATGACGGCATTCCGCCGTGTCACCGGCCTATTCATGGATATTATCCGGAAAGTGGGCCGGGGCGGCAGTTACGACCGCCCCGGCGTTTCTCAGGCGAAGGTGATGTTCTGATCGCGTAACGGCACCGAGCGGATGCGTTTGCCCGTCGCCGCGAAGTATGCGTTGAGCACCGCCGGTGCCGCGACGCCGATGGTCGGCTCGCCGACACCGCCCCAGAACCCGCCGCTCGGCACCATCACCGATTCGACCTTCGGCATCTCGTTGATGCGCATCGAATTGTAGGTGTCGAAGTTGGTCTGCTCGATCTTGCCGTCCTTGACGGTGCAGCCGCCGTAGAACAAGGCACTAAGGCCATAGACGAAGGAGCCTGCGATCTGTCGGTCCACCTGCGCCGGATTGACGACGTAGCCGGGATCGGTGGATGCGACGATACGATGCACCTTGATCTTGTTGCCGTCGGTCACCGAGATTTCGGCGGCGCCGGCGACATAGCTGCCATAGCCCATCACCTGCGCGATGCCGCGATAGATGCCCTGCGGCGCCGGGGTGCTCCAGCCGATCTTCTCGGCCACGGCGTTGAGCACCGCCAGATGCTTGGGATGATTGCCCATCAGCTTGCGGCGGAATTCGAGCGGGTCCTGGCCTGCGGCCTGGGCCAGCTCGTCCATGAAGCATTCCATGTAGATCGCGTTGTGATTGACGTTGACGCCGCGCCAGAAGCCCGGCGGAACGTGCGGGTTGCGCATCGCATGCTCGACCAGGAGGTTTGGCACGGAGTAACCGAACGCGGCTTCGCCGGACTGGGCGACGCCCTGGAACGCGGCCGGATCCATGCCGTTCTGCAGCGCTTCGGGGCGGAGCGAGAACAGGATCGATTGCCCGGATAGGCGATAGTGCAGCGCGACCAGATTGTTGTCCGCATCGAACGCGCCGGTCATTTTGCACTGGGTGATCGGGTGATATCGGCCGTGCGCCATGTCCTCTTCGCGCGACCACAACAGCTTGATCGGCGTGCCCGGCATCTCCTTGGCGATCAACACGGCTTGGCGGACATAGTCGGTCTGGCCGCGCCGGCCGAAGCCGCCGCCGGGCATCACCTTGTGCACGTCGCACTTCTCCGCCGGCAGGCCCGACGCTTCCAACGTGGCCGCGAAGGCCGCCTCGCCATTCTGCGTGCCGCACCAGACCTCGCATTTGTCCGCCGTGTAGAGCGCCGTGGCGTTCATCGGCTCCATGGTGGCGTGGTTCTGGTAGGGATAGCTGTAGACGGCCTCGATCTTCTTGGCGGCACCGGCAATCGCCGCCTTCGCGTCGCCGTTCTTGTTGCCGACATAGGCCGGCTGCCCGTTGTCGAGACCCTCGGTCAGCCATTTCGCGATCGACTCGCTCGAGACCTTGGCGTTGTCGCCCTCGTCCCAGACGATCGGCAGCGCCTCCAGCGCGGTCTTGGCGTGCCACCAGGTGTCGGCAACGACCGCGACCGCGGTGTCGCCGACCTTGACGACCTTTTTGACGCCTTTCATGCCGGTGATCTTGGCTTCGTCATAGCTCTTCAGCTTGCCGCCGAACACCGGGCAGTCCTTGATCGCGGCGTTCAGCATGCCCGGCAGCTTGACGTCGATGCCGTAGATCATGGTGCCGGTGGTCTTCTCGGCGGTGTCCAGCCGCTTCACGCCCTTGCCGATCAGCTTCCAGTCCTTGGGGTCCTTAAGCTTGACGTCGGCCGGTGGCGTCAACTTGGCCGCGGCCTCGGCCACCTTGCCGTAGGTGGTGGTCTTGCCGGACGGCGTGTGGGTGATGACGCTGTTCGCGACCGTGCATTCGGACGCCGGCACTTTCCACGCCTCGGCGGCAGCCTGGATCAGCATCACGCGCGCGGTGGCACCGCCCTTGCGGACATAGTCTTGCGAAGAGCGGATGCCGCGGCTGCCGCCGGTCGAGAAATCGCCCCAGACGCGCTTGCGGGCGACGCTCTGGCCCGGTGTCGGATATTCGGTCGAGACCTTCGACCAGTCGCATTCGAGTTCCTCGGCGACCAGCTGGGCAAGGCCGGTGAGCGAGCCCTGGCCCATTTCGGAGCGGGCGATGCGGATGACGACGGTGTCGTCGGGCCTGACCACGACCCAGGCGCCGATCTCGGGGGAGCCGTCGGCCGCGCGGACCACGGCGGGGCCGCCGAAGGGGAAATCGAGGCCGATTGCGAGACCCGCGCCGACCGCGGCGGTGCCGACGACGAAGGAACGGCGGTTCATCCTGGGAGAGACATGCTTGTTCATGTGGCGGCTCCTTACGCGCTTGCGATCGTGTGGATCGCTTCGCGCACCTGCTGGAAGGTGCCGCAGCGGCAGATATTGGTGATGGCCTCGTCGATGTCGGCGTCGGTCGGCTTCGGCTTCTCGCTCAGCAGCGCCGCCACCGCCATGATCATGCCGCTCTGGCAATAGCCGCATTGCGGAACATCCTGGGCGATCCAGGCTTCCTGCACCTTGTGCAGTGCGTTGCCGGAGGCGAGCCCTTCGATGGTCGTGATCTTCTTGCCTGCGGCCTCGCCAACTGAAACGCCGCAGGAGCGGGTGGCGACGCCGTCGATGTGAACGGTGCAGGCGCCGCATTGTGCAATGCCGCAGCCATATTTCGTGCCGGTCAGGCCGGCATTCTCGCGGATCGCCCACAGCAGGGGCGTATCCGGCTCGACGTCGAGCGTGAAGGTTTTTCCGTTGATTGTTAGGTTTGCCATCGCAGTCCCCTGATTGGTCCGATCCACCGACTGGACTCAGCGGCGCAATGTGTCCGGCAAATTGGAAACGTTCAAATCAATAGTCCGAGGGGTAGCCGCCGGAGATTTCCTCCCGGCCGGCTCTGGGCACGGCTTGGGGCGACGTTTACCGGCTTCTGCGCCGCCCCATTGGAACCGAGAGCGACAGTTTGTCCCTTTTGCCGGGGTGCAAGTCGACAATGCTCTGCTACAGTGGAATCAGCCAAAAAGGGGTTCCATGAACGTATCGCAGCCTTGCAAAGTCCTGATGCTCTATCCGCTGTTCTCGGCAGAGTCCTTCTGGAGCTTTGGCGAATCCTGCAAAGTGTTGGGCGTGAAGCGCCCCGCAGCCCCTTTGGGGCTGATCACCGTTGCCGCGATGCTGCCCGAGAGCTGGACGGTCCGGCTGATCGATTGCAACACGGAATCCTTCAGCGACGAGGATCTTTCCTGGGCCGACGTCGTCTTCACCGGCGGAATGATGCCGCAGCAGGCCGACACGCTGCGCCTGATCGAAATTTGCCGTGCCGCGGGCAAGCCGGTGGTCGTCGGCGGTCCCGATCCCACCTCGAGCCCCCATATCTATGAGAGGGCCGACTACCAGGTGCTCGGAGAGGCCGAAAGCGTTCTCCACGAATTCGTCGCGGCCTGGGACAGTGGCGCACGCTCCGGCGTCTTCATCGCGCCGAAATTCCAGGCCGACGTCACCAAGACGCCGGTGCCGCGCTTCGACCTGCTCAAGTTCGAGGACTACCTTTATCTCGGTGTGCAGTATTCCCGCGGCTGCCCGTTCACCTGCGAGTTCTGCGACATCATCGAGCTCTATGGCCGGGTGCCGCGAACCAAGACGAACGAGCAGATGTTGGTCGAGCTCGACAGGCTCTACGCCATGGGCTACCGCGGCCATCTCGACTTCGTCGACGACAACTTCATCGGCAACAAGAAGTCGCTCCGGCTGTTCCTGCCCCAGCTGGCCGAATGGCAGCGTGCCCACGGCTATCCCTTCGAATTGTCCACTGAAGCCTCTGTCAATTTGGCCGACGATCCCGAGCTATTGGACCTGATGGGCCAGGCGAATTTCTTCGCCATCTTCGTCGGTATCGAAAGTCCGGATCCCGCGACGCTGGTCGCGATGCGGAAGAAGCAGAACACGCGGCGCAACATCGCCGAGAGCATCCACAAGATCTACGCCGCGGGCATGCTTGTCACCGCGGGTTTCATCGTCGGCTTCGACAATGAGAAGCTCTCGATGGCTGATGCCATGATCGACTTCATCGAAGAGGCGGCGATCCCGGTCAGCATGGTCGGCCTGCTCTATGCCTTGCCGAACACCCAGCTGACGCGCCGCCTGGAGCGCGAAGGCCGGCTGCATCCGGGCCATGACCTGGCGCCGACCATCGGCGCGGATCAGTGCACCGCCGGGATCAACTTCGATCCGGTGCGTCCATTGCGCGACATCCTGACGGACTACAAGCGCGTGCTGGAGCACATCTACAGCCCGGCGGCCTATGCAAGGCGCATCGACCGTCTGATGACGCTGCTCGACCGCTCTCGCCAGCGCCAGGAGCTCGCGGAAGGCGATATCCGCGCCCGGATCGGCGCGATGGAAACGGTGCACAAGGTCGTCACAGCCCTTCCCGAGGCGCGCGGGCCGCTGTGGCAGACCTTCATGAACTGCGCCAAGCGCGACACCACGTCGGCGCGGATTGCCGTGCAGATGATCGCCGCCTATGCGCATCTCGGGCCGTTCTCGCGCAAGGTCATCGCTGCCATCGATACGCGCCTCGCCGCACTCGACGAGGAGACGGTCATTCCGGTCGCGACCGTCGAGGTGACGGTGGCCCGATATCTGGCCTGACGGTCTACTTCACCGTCAGCCGCAAAAAGCTCATCACGCTGCCGAGTGCCGCGAACCCGGCGCCGAGTGCCAAGGCCACGACCGCGCCGTCGTGACCGGCGAGCGAGAAGCAGGCTGCGGCGAGCGCCGCCCCCGTCGTCTGCCCCGTCAGGCGCGCGGTGGCGACGATGCCCGAGGCGCTGCCGCTGCGATGCGGTGGCGCGCTCGACATCACCGCCTTCATGTTCGGTGCCTGGAAGAAGCCGAAGCCCATGCCGCAGATCACCATCCGCCAGATGATGTCGGGAATCGCAGGATTGGCCGGCAGCATCGCGAGCAGCGCCATGCCGAGGCCGAGCAGCACGAGGCCGATGCCGCCGAGCAGTCCGACCGCGTGCCGGTCGGAGAGGCGCCCGGCGATCGGCGCCATGATGCCGACCACCAGCGGCCACGGCGTCATGAAGAATCCGGTCTCGACCTGCGAACGCCCCAGCACGTCCTCGAAATAGAACGGCAGCGAGACGAAGGCGAGGCCCTGCACCGCAAAGGAACACACCGCCGTCGCCGCCGACAGCGCGAACATCGGCCGGCTGAACAGGTCGATCGGCAGCATCGGCGCCGGATGGTCGGCGTGCCGGCGCGTCAGGATGAAGCCAAGCGCAAGGGCCGTGACCAGCTCGATGCCCACGACCACCGGTGAGAGATTATGCGCAGCACTGCCGATGCCCGTGATGAACAGCCCGAGACAGGCCGACGCCAGGGCCGCGCCGAGAAAGTCAAAGCCGTGATCGGCGCGCGGCGTCTTCGGCAGCATCGCAAATCCGATGCCGATCGCGACGAGGCCGAACGGGATGTTGACGGCGAACAACCAAGGCCACGGGCCGACCGCGAGGATGGCGGAGGCGATCGAGGGACCGAAGGTGAAGGCGGTCGCGACCACCAGCGCGTTATGGCCGAAGCCGCGGCCGAGCATCCGGCCGGGATAGACGAAGCGCACCAGCGCCGTGTTGACGCTCATGATGCCGCTCGCACCCAGCCCTTGCAGCGTGCGCGCAACCAGCAGGCTCTCCAGCGACCAGGCCACCGCGCAGAACAGCGAGGCGATGGTGAACAGGATCAGGCCGCCAAGATAGATGCGCTGGTGCCCGACGATCTCGCCGAGTGCTCCCAGCGGCAGCAGCGTCGCCACCAGCGCGATCTGGTAGACGTTGACCACCCACACCGATTGCTCCGGGCTGACATGCAGGTCGCCGGCAATGGCGGGCAGCGCGATGTTGGCGATCGCGGTGTCGAGCGAGGCCATCGCCAGCGCGGTGAAGATCGCCGCAATGGCCCAGCGCCGCTGTGCGGCTGGAAGGCCGTCGGAAATGGTGTGGTCGGGCTCGCGCGCGCCGGCAGGTAACGTGATTGTCATTGCGTGGGCGCGTGGCTCCGGCGGCCGGCTACAGGGGACTTGGCATGTACTACGGCGCGGCCGCCTTCCACAGGCATATGCTTGCATGCTGTGTATGCGCGAAGGCTGGGCGATGATATCGGGCGCCGGCGTATGATCGCGCGAACTGCTGCAATCTCGGGGGACCGCCATGCACATCGTCGTTTTGCCCGGTGACGGCATCGGGCCCGAGATCACGACCGCGACATCAGGCGTGTTGCGCGCGGCCTCCGAACGCTTCCAGCTCGATCTGCGCCTGGAGGAGCACGCAGTCGGGCATGCGAGCCTGAAACAATTTGGCACGACCGTGCGCCCCGAGCTGCTCGACATCGTCCGCGCCGCCGACGGCCTGGTGCTCGGGCCGACCGCGACTTTCGACTTCAAGGACGAGGCCCATGGCGAGATCAACCCGTCGCGGCATTTTCGCAAGAACCTCGACCTCTACGCCAATGTCCGGCCGGCACGCACCTATGCGGGGCTGTCCGGCCGGGTCGGCGATTTCGACCTCGTCGTGGTGCGCGAGAACACGGAAGGGTTTTACGCCGACCGCAACATGGAGCAGGGCAATGGCGAGATGCTGGTCACATCGGACGTCGTGATCGCGCTGCGCCGGATCACGCGCCTTTGCTGCGAGCGCATAGCGCATGCGGCGTGCCGGCTGGCAATGAAGCGGCGCAAGCATCTCACCATCGTGCACAAGGCCAATGTGCTCAAGCTCGGTGACGGCATGTTCCTCGATATCTGCCGCGAGGCGGCGAAGGCCTATCCCGGCCTTGGGGTCGACGACATCCTCGTCGACGCGATGATGGCGCATGTGGTGCGCAACCCCGACCGCTTCGACGTCATCGTCGCCACCAACATTGTTTGGCGACATCCTGTCCGATCTCACCGCCGAGCTCTCCGGCAGCCTCGGGCTCGGCGGCTCGCTCAATGTCGGCGACAGCCACGCCATGGCGCAGGCCGCGCATGGCTCGGCGCCTGACATAGCCGGACAGGACGTTGCCAATCCGGTCTCGCTGATCCTGTCCACGGCGCTGCTGCTCGGATGGCACGGCGAGAACAGCGGCGCGGTGCGTTACGAGGAAGCCGCACGTGCGATCGAGGCGGCGGTCGCGAAGGCGATCGGCGAGGGCAGGGCGACACGCGACGTCGGCGGCAAGCTCGGCACGATCGCAGCGGGGGCCGCGATCGCGGAGATCCTGCAGGCGGGGTGAGTGGTCACGCGGGGGCTTGCGAGGTTTTTTTGAGGGCCCGAAACAAAAAACGCGAAAACAACCCCATGCAAAGTAGAGCGCCCCTTGATCAATAAGGGATTTTCGAACCGCGTCACGACGACATTCGCCGCCGCCATGACGTTGACCCGTCGGGCAAAACACTGGCAAAATGCGATCGTGGCGGAGATCGCGGCGTGAATGCATCGGTGGTGGCCGCGGGCAATTTCGGTGAGCTGACCTATGAAGTCTGAGAGGGGTGGCATCAATCTCGCGGCCAAACCAAGCAAAACGGGGTGCGTGGAATGCTCGGCTGCGGGCGGGTGGTGGTTTCACCTTCGCAGATGTGTCGAATGCGGTCACATCGGCTGCTGTGATGCGTCACCAAATCAGCACGCAACGAAACACAGCGCGGCGACAGGTCATCCGATCATCACGAGCTTCGAGCCGGGCGAACGATGGTTTTACGACTATCGCACGGGAGAGGCTTTCGCCGGCCCGAAGCTTCAAGGTCCTCACGCGCATCCGTTGGATCAGCCGGTGCCCGGACCGGACGGCGCGGTGCCTCCAGACTGGCAAACGCTGCTGCATGAGTAAGGCGGTAGGCCGTAGGATGGGTAGAGCATTTGCGAAACCCATCAGGTTTCACGTCGTATGCTGTCGATGGGTTTCGCTGCGCTCTACCCATCCTACGAAGTCCAATCGGTTCTAGAACTGATACCTCCGCAGCCCCCCATCCACCGGGATCACCGTGCCCGTGATGTACCGCGCCACCGGTGACGCCAAGAACACCGCCAACGCCGCTAGGTCCTCTGGCTCGCCCCAATAGCCAACGGGAATCTCTTCCTCTGCGAACCGCTCGCGATAATCAGGCGCGTAGTTGCGGCGGATCTGTTCGCTCATGATGCGGCCGGGCGGGATGCAGTTGATGGTGATGCCGTGCTCGCCGATCTCGCGCGACAGGCCCTTGGCCCAGGCGTGCACGGCGGCTTTGGCGGCGAACGCGGCGTTGAGGCCTTCCGGCTCTGACTTGCCGGTGATGTTGACGATGCGGCCCCATTTGCGCTCGATCATCTGCGGCAGCAGCGCATGCGCGATGCGGCGATAGCTGGTGAAATTCAGCGCGATCGCCTCGTCCCATTGGCTGTCGGGGGCATCGACGGGGAGGGGGCGACTGCCACCGGCATTGTTGATGAGGATGTCGACATGGCCGAGCTCTTTGAGCGCGAAGGCCGAAATCTTCTCGGCCGCGTCCTTGGCCATCACGTCCTGCTCGAAGGGCGTGATCAGACCGGAGCCGACTTCTTTCACCAGCTCGGCGAGCAGGTCGGTCCGCCGTGCCACGCCGACGACGCGCACGCCTTCGGCAGCCAAGCCCTTGGCGATGGCACGGCCGATGCCGACGCTGGCTCCGGTGACGACGGCGGTTTTCGATGTGAGCCCAAGATCCATGGTGACACGCCCTCTTGTTCGCTTTTCTGCTTGTCGCTGGGCCGTTCGTTTTTCTGTTCGTTTCCTGCCCTGTCCCCGTTAGCCTGATTTGCCCGACCGGGACGAGCAGTGGTAACCAAGAGCCGCGTTGAAGGAAACACGAAAAAGAAAAGGCGCCGAGCGATGGTCTGGGATCCGCAGCAATATCTGAAATTCTCCGGCCACCGGCTCCGGCCCGCCGTCGACCTCTTGATGCGGATTCCGGATTCTGGTCCGCGTGCGGTTGCCGATCTCGGCGCCGGCGCCGGCAACGTCACCAAGCTGATCAAGGAGCGTTGGCCGGACGCGACGGTGACCGGTGTCGAGGGTTCGGCCGAGATGGTCGCCGCCGGCCGCAAGGCGGCGCCGGATGTGGAATGGTCACACGAGGATCTCGGCCACTGGCGCCCGACGAAGCAGTATGACGTCGTCTATTCCAATGCCGCACTGCACTGGCTGCCCAATCATGCGGCCCTGTTTCCATCGATCATGGAGAAGGTGACGCCCGGCGGAATGCTCGCTGTGCAGATGCCGCGCAACTTTCTGGCTCCGTCGCATGTGCTGATCGGCGAGACCGCGCTGAACGGTCCCTGGCGTTCCAAGGTCGAGCATCTCGTCACGCCGCCGCCGGTCGAAGCGCCGGCCTATTATCACGGTCTTCTTGCTCCGATGTCGGCCAATATCGACATCTGGGAGACCGAATATCTGCAGGTGCTGGAAGGCGAGAATCCCGTGAAGGAATGGACCAAGGGGACCTGGCTGACGCGCTATCTCGACATCTTGCAGGGCGACGAGAAGGCCGCGTTCGAAGCCGCCTATGGGATGCGGGTGGCGAAAGCCTATCCGAAGAACGCCGCGGGACAGACGCTGTTTCCGTTCCGGCGTCTGTTCATGGTTGTCCAGCGCAACGGCTGATCGCACTGCCGCAATGCGACATAAGCGCTCGCTTCGGGAACGGCAGCAGGAGCCGGGTTGCGCAAGATAGCTTGGCTGCGGCAAATTGGGCTTAGGTCTAGTTGTTCGGGTGGCGGATTGCTGTCAGTACTGAAATCGGAAAACAAAAAAGACCCGGTTTTAGAGGTTGTTGGGAGGTTCGTTCATGCGCAAGCTGCTTCTTGCGGTCGCGGCCGCAGCCATTCTCGTGATGCCCACCGTTGTCGAGGCCCAGAGCCCGATCGTCATCAAATTCAGCCACGTCGTCGCCAACGACACTCCCAAGGGCAAGGGCGCCCTGAAGTTCAAGGAACTTGCGGAGAAGTACACCGACGGCAAGGTCAAGGTCGAAATCTACCCGAACTCCACGCTGTACAAGGACAAGGAGGAGATCGAGGCGCTGCAGCTCGGCTCGGTGCACATGCTCGCCCCTTCGACCGCGAAGTTCGCCCCGCTCGGTATCAAGGAGTTCGAGGCGCTCGACCTGCCCTGGCTGTTCAAGGACGACCAGACCTATTCCAACGCGATGAAGGGCACGATCGGCAAGTGGCTGTTCGATAAGCTGGAGACCAAGGGCATCACCGGGCTCGCTTATTGGGACAACGGCTTCCACATGCTCTCCGCCAACCGTGCCCTGATGAAGCCGGCCGATTTCCAGGGTCTCAAATTCCGCATCTCCGGATCGAAGGTCGCCGACCAATATCTCCGGATCATGGGTTCGATCCCCCAGATCATGGCGTTTTCCGAAGTCTACCAGGCTTTGCAGACGGGCGTAGTCGACGGCTGCGAGAACACCGCGTCCAACTACCTGACGCAGAAATTCTACGAGGTGCAGAAGGACATCACCGTGTCCTATCACGCGCACCTGCAATATGCCGTCATCGTCAACTCGAAATTCTGGTCCGGCCTGCCGCCCGATATCCGCGCCCAGCTCGAGAAGGCGATGAACGAGGCGACCGACTACACCAACCAGATCGCGCACCAGGAAAACGAGGACGCGCTGGCCGAGATCAAGAAGACGGGCAAGACCACGCTGCATTATCTGACTGACGCCGATCGCAAGGCGTGGCAGGAAGCGATGCAGCCGACCTACAAATGGGCAAAGGGGCGGGTTGGGCAGGAGGTGCTCGATCTCGTCGCCAAGGAACTCGACGTCAAGATGAACTGACGCCGGCGCGCTTTGAGAACAACCATGAACGGTCGGGGGTGATCGCACTCCCGGCCGTTGCTCTTGAATGATGAGCCAAGCTGAGGGGACCAAGTTGCTGCGTGCATTGAATCGTGTGCTCGATCATCTCGAGGAATGGCTAATCGCGACGATGATCGCGGCCGCGACATCGCTCATCTTCGTTGCCGTGCTGCACCGATATGGCGCCGGGCTGTCGATCGACATCGCCAAATGGGCGGAGGCGCGCAACCTGACCTTGCTGGCCGTCCCCGCGCGAGCCGCGTTCGTCTGGCTTGCCGCTCTCGACCTGTCCTGGGCGCAGGAACTCTGCATCTACATGTTCATCTGGATGGCGAAGTTCGGTGCGGCCTACGGCGTGCGCACCGGCATTCATGTCGGCGTCGACGTCCTGGTCAATGTCCTTCCCGGCGGATCGCGCCGCCGCGTCATCACGTTCGGCCTGATGTGCGGCGCCCTTTTTACCGCCATCGTGTGCTATTTCGGGGCCGCGTTCGTCAGCCAGATGTGGCAGACCGGCCAGCAATCCAACGATTTGGAAGCGCCGATGTGGCTGGTGTATCTCACCATCCCGCTCGGCTCCGGGCTGATGTGCTTCCGCTTCCTGCAGGTCGCATGGTCGTTCTATCGCACCGGCGAGTTGCCGCATCACGACATGGCCGGCGTCGAGGGCGTCGAAATAGACCCGGTCCATCCGGCCCCGGTCACGCGCAGTCAGGTCGTCCGCGACGAACGCAGCCCGCTTGGCTGGGTCCTGATGTTGTTGCCGGTCCTGATCGTGGCCGTGTGCTTCGCCCATTCGGCGCACGTGATCACGCTGCCGCAGGGCCTGCGTGTCGCCGTGGTTTTCGGCCTTCTGCTGTCGTTGATGCTCACGGGCATGCCGATCTCGATCGCGCTCGGCCTGACCGTGCTCAGCTTCATGTTCACGCTGACCGACGTGCGAACGGAATCGGTGGCGCTGAAGCTGTTCACCGGCATCGAGAGCTTCGAGATCATGGCGATCCCGTTCTTCATCCTTGCCGGCAACTTCCTGACCCATGGCGGCGTGGCGCGCCGGATGATCACATTCGCGACTTCGCTGGTCGGTCATTGGTACGGCGGCCTTGCGCTCTCGGGCGTGGTCGCCTGTGCGCTGTTCGCCGCGATTTCCGGCTCGTCGCCGGCCACCGTGGTGGCGATCGGATCGGTGATCCTGCCCGCGATGGTCGCGCAGGGATTTCCGAAGAGGTTCGGGGCGGGCGTGATCACGACCTCCGGCTCGCTGGGAATTCTCATTCCACCGTCGATTCCGATGGTTCTTTTTGCCGTCTCCACCAACACCTCCGTCGGCAAGCTGTTCATCGCCGGCATCGTGCCGGGACTCGTGCTCGCCATGCTGCTCGGCGCCACGACGTTCTATCGGGCCTGGCGTAACGACTATCCGAGGATGCCGAAAGCAACCCTCTACGAGCGCTTCGATGCGTTCCGCAAGTCGATCTGGGGTATCCTGCTGATCGTGATCGTGATCGGCGGCATCTACAGCGGCCTGTTCACACCGACCGAAGCTGCCGCCGTCAGCGCGGTGTACGCCTTCATCGTCGCCGTGTTCATCTACAAGGATCTGAAGCTGCGAGACGTGCCGCGGGTGCTGCTGTCGTCGGCAAATCTTTCGGCGATGCTGCTCTACATCATCACCAACGCCGTCCTGTTCTCGTTCCTGATGACTTACGAGAACGTGCCGCAAGCGCTCGCGCAGTGGATGATCGACCAGGGCCTCGGCTGGATCGGCTTCCTCCTCGTCGTCAATCTCCTGCTGCTGTTGGCCGGCAACGTGATGGAGCCGTCCTCGATCATCCTGATCATGGCGCCGATCCTGTTTCCGGTTGCGATCAAGCTCGGCATCGATCCGATCCATTTCGGCATCCTGATGACGGTGAACATGGAGGTCGGGCTGTGCCATCCGCCGGTCGGCCTCAATCTCTACGTCGCCTCGGGCATCGCCAAGATGGGTATCACCGAGCTCACGGTCGCGGTGTGGCCGTGGCTGCTGACGATGCTGGGATTCCTGGTGCTCGTGACCTACTGGCCGGGTCTGTCGCTGTGGCTGCCAAGATTGCTGGGCATGTAGCCCGCGAACACGCTGCATCCTCTCCACCTGTGGGCGCGGGGAAACGCATCACTCCGTCCCCACCATGGCAATCGACCGCGAGATGCGGTTAGATGCCGCACGCAGGCGGGGAGGAGATCAAGATGACGGACACGTCCAGCTACGAGCCGAAGGGCGCAACACCGTCCGTTATCGCGCAGCAAACGGCGATGCTGAATGCGTTGCCGTTCACCGACACGCGGGATTTCGACGATTCCGCGCGCGGCTTCCTCGGCACGGTCGAGAACGCGGAGATCACCAATCCGCAAGGGCGGACGGTCTGGAGCCTCAAGCCTTACGGCTTCCTGTCGACTGAAGAGGCGCCGGCCACGGTCAATCCGAGCCTGTGGCGGCAGTCGCGGCTCAACATGCAGCACGGCCTGTTCGAGGTCGTGCCCGGAATCTACCAGGTGCGCGGGCTCGACATCGCCAACATGACGCTGATCGAAGGCGACAGCGGCGTCATCGTCGTCGACACCCTGACCTCGATCGAGGGCGCGCGCGCCGCGCTCGAACTCTACTACAAGCATCGCGGCCAGCGACCGGTTGCGGCCGTGATCTTCACCCATACCCACACCGACCATTGGGGCGGCGCGCGCGGCGTGCTGGAGGAGGATGCACGCGCGACCGGCCGCGTGCCGGTCATCGCGCCGAACTTGTTCATTGAGCATGCCGTCTCCGAGAACATCATCGCGGGACCTGCGATGTTACGCCGGGCGCAGTACCAGTTCGGGCCGCTCCTCGCCAAGGGCGCGCGCGGGCAGGTCGACTGCGGCCTCGGCAAGTCGATGGCGGCAGGTTCGGTGGCGCTGCTGCGGCCGACCGATTTGATCATGGCGACCGGCGACCGGCGCGTGATCGACGGCGTCGAATTCGAATTCCAGATGGCGCCGAACAGCGAAGCGCCCGCGGAAATGCATTTCTTCATCCCGCGCTACAAGCTGTTGAACCTCGCCGAGAACTGCACCCACAACTTCCATAATCTGCTGCCGTTCCGCGGCGCCGACGTGCGCGACGCGCTGGCCTGGTCGAAATATCTGGGCGAGGCCTTGCAGCTCTGGGATGGCAAGGCGGAGGCGATGTGCGGCCAGCATCACTGGCCGGTGTGGGGACGCGAACGCATCGGCACGATGATCCGGCAGCAGCGCGACCTCTATAAGTTCGCGCATGACCAAACCATCCGCCTGATGAACCACGGTCTCACCGCGGCCGAGATCGCCGAGACGATCCAGCTGCCCGAGAGCCTGGAGGGCGCCTGGCACGGCCGCGGCTATTACGGCCACATTCGGCACAATGTGAAGGCGATCTATCAAAAGTACCTGGGCTGGTACGACGCCAATCCGGTCAATCTCGATCCGCTGCCGCCGGTTGAGTCGGGCAAGAAATATATGGAGTACATGGGCGGCGCCGACGCCATCCTCGCGCGGGCGCGTGCCGATTTCGACAAGGGCGAATTCCGCTTCGTGGCGCAGGCGCTCGGCCATCTCGTCTTTGCCGAGCCGGACAATCAGGCTGCGCGTGCGTTGCTCGCGGATACGCTGGAGCAGCTCGGCTACGCGGCTGAAAGCGCGACCTGGCGCAATGCCTATCTGTTCGGCGCGCAGGAATTGCGCCAGGGCATGCCGAAAGTGCCGGCGCGGCCGCCGATGCCGCGCGAGACGCTGGCGGCGTTGCGCACCTCACAGCTCTGGGACGTGCTCGGCATCCGCCTCAACGGACCGAAGGCGGAAGGAAAGCACATCGTGCTGAACTGGAGCTTTTCCGACACCGGCGAGACCTTCGTGCTCAATCTGGAGAACTGCGCGCTGACTTACACAGAGGGCATGCAGGCGGACAGCGCCGATGCCAGCTTCACGCTGGCGCGCTCGACGCTCGACGAGGTGATCGCAAAACTGACCAGCTTCCCGGAGGCCGTGGCCGCCGGCAAGGTCAAATTCGCCGGCAACCCGATGCGCCTCGCCGAGCTGATGGGCCTGATGGACGAATTCCCGCGCATGTTCGAGATCGTCGAGCCGAAGGGGGCGGTGGTGAGGTAGCGCTAAGCCTTCTTCCGTCATCGCGAGCGCAGCGAAGCAATCCAGAATCTCTCCGCGGGGACGGTCTGGATTGCTTCGCTGCGCTCGCAATGACGGTTGATAGAGAGGAGCGCGCCCCACAAATGTCGATGGCCGGGACATGCCCCGGCCATGACGGTCGCGATCGGATGGGCGCGTGCTCCTGCTACTCCGCGCTGCTCACCAGCTTGATCCGCGGCGCCTGTTCCTCGCCAAGGCTGCGATAGGCCGCGAGATAATCCAGCGCCATGCGCCGCGCCGTGAAGCGCGTCTCGAACTGCTTGCGGATGACGGAGCGGTCGAGTTGCGGCAGGCGGCCGACGACGCCGGCTGCGCTGAGGACGTCCTCGACGACGAAGCCGGTGAGGCCCTCGTCAATGATCTCCGGCACCGAGCCGCGGTTGAAGGCGATGACCGGCGTTCCGCAGGCCATCGCTTCGATCATCACAAGGCCAAACGGCTCCGGCCAGTCGATCGGCAGCAAAAGGCCCAGCGCGCCGCTCAAGAAGTCCGACTTCTCGTGATCGCTGATCTCGCCGATGAATTCCACCAGCGGATTGTTCTCGATCATCGGCCGGATCAGCTCGTCATAGTAATCCTGGTCGGCACGATCGACCTTGGCTGCGATCTTGAGCGGAATGCCGCAATGCGTCGCGATCTTGATGGCGCGATCGACGCCCTTTTCCGGCGCGATACGGCCGAGCACGGCGAGGTATTCCTGCTTCGCCTGCTTCGGCGTCAGCAGATTCTCGGGCAGGCCGTGGTGGATCGTCCTCACCCAGTTCGCCTGCGGCACCGGCCGGCGCTGCGCGTTCGAAATCGAGACGACGGGGACCTTCGAGAAGGTATTGAAAACCGGTTGATGCTCCGGCAGATCGAGCCGGCCGTGCAGCGTGGTCAGGAACGGCGTCGGCTGCCGGTAGAACAGCGACCACGGATAATAATCGAGATGGAAATGGAGGAAGTCGAACTCCTCGTCGTCACATTTCTGCCGCACCCGCTCCAGCATCACCATGTGCAGAGCATTGGGATCGCGCACGGAACCGTCGAGGCGGAGCGCCCGCGGCCATAACGCGTCCAGCTTCGCCGAGGTTTGCGAATCGCCGCTGGCGAACAGCGTCACGTCGTGGCCAAGAGCCACCAGCTCTTCCGTCAACCAGTGCACCACCCGCTCGGTGCCGCCATAAAGCTTGGGTGGAACTGCCTCCGTCAACGGAGCAACCTGCGCGATGCGCATCTCACCATCTCCTCTGTGCGATCATGATTGTAGAAAGCCCCCGCCTGTTCAGCACCGGCATGCCAATCAAGGGAACGTTCCCGCACTTGCGAAGTTCCTCCTTCCGAACGTTACTTATTCGACACGTCGGATGCTCGTCGCGATGCTGCCATCACATCATCGCAGAACGCCCGCATCCGGATGTCGTGATCAGTGTGCCCGGGAACCGAGGCGAAGTGGTCGATGTTCAGTCGACTAACAGAAAAATTGAAAACATCACGACGGGGTCGATAATCACATGGATCATCTTTCTGGGTATGCGCACCGGCCGTTTGCCTTTGTTTTGCGCTATCTTCGGCGTCGGCTCGCGTCGCATCTCGTGATCCTGACCGCAGTCGTCGCGGCCGTTGCCTGCTCCGTAGGCACGCAGTATGGGGTCAAATCCCTTGTCGACAGTCTGTCGGCCGGCGCTGCGCATGGTGGGAGCGTATGGCTGGCATTCATTTTCCTCATGACGCTGATCGCCGCCGACAATTTCCTTTGGCGGATCGCGAGCTGGACGGCCAGCTTCACCTTCGTGCGTGTCACGGGTGATCTGCGCCGTGACATCTTTCGTCATCTGACCGGCCACGCGCCGAGCTACTTCTCCGACCGCATGCCCGGCATGCTGACGAGCCGCATCACCGCGACGTCGAATGCGGTGTTCACGGTCGAGAACATGTTCGTATGGAATGTGCTGCCGCCGTGCATCGCAACGGTTGCGGCCATCGCGCTGATTGGAACCGTCAGTCCCTACATGGCGCTCGGCCTGATCGTGATCGCCGGTGGCATGGTGCTTGCGATGTTCCGCCTCGCCGCCGCAGGAAAACCGCTGCATGACGACTTCGCCGACAAGGCCGCCGTCGTCGACGGTGAGATGATCGACGTCATCAGCAACATGCCGCTGGTGCGCGCCTTCTGCGGCATCGGGCACGAGCATGAGCGGTTCGACGCGACTGTGAACCGGGAGCTCACCGCACGCGGCCGCAGCCTGCGCTATCTGGAGAAGCTGCGGCTTATCCATGCCGGCGTCACTGTCGTGCTCACGATCGCCCTGATGGCCTGGGCGATCATGCTCTGGCAGGATGGCCGGGCGACCACCGGCGACGTCGTGCTGGTCTGCACCCTCGGTCTCTCCATTTTGAATGCGACGCGCGATCTCGCGGTGGCGCTGGTCGACGTCACCCAGCACGTTGCCCGTCTGACAGAGGCGATTGCCACGCTGCTGGTGCCGCATGAATTGCGCGACCACCCCGAGGCCGAGCCGCTGGTGAAGAGCGGCGCCGCGATCGCTTTCAACAATGTCACCTTCGGATATCCCGGGGCTGAAAAGATCTTCGAGCGCTTCAGCCTGCGCCTGCAACCCGGCCAGCGCGTCGGCCTGGTGGGCCAGTCCGGCGGCGGCAAGTCGACGTTGTTCACGCTGCTGCAGCGCTTCTACGATACCGACGAGGGCAGCATCACCATCGACGGCCAGGATATTTCCAAGGTGACGCAGCTGAGCCTGCGCGAGGCGATCTCGGTCGTGCCGCAGGACATCTCGTTATTCCACCGCTCGATTCGCGAGAACATCCGCTATGGTCGCCCGAACGCGACCGACGACGAGGTGCTGCGGGCGGCGATTGCGGCGCGCTGCGACTTCATCGACAGCTTGCCGGAAGGTTTGGACACCATGGTCGGCGACCGCGGCGTCAAGATGTCCGGCGGTCAGCGCCAGCGCATCGCAATTGCGCGCGCCTTCCTGAAGGACGCGCCGATCCTGCTGCTGGACGAGGCGACCGCCGCGCTCGACAGCGAATCCGAGGAGGCGATCCGCGAGGCGTTGTCGCGGCTGATGCGCGGCCGCACGGTCATCGCGATCGCGCATCGTCTCGCTACCCTGCGCAATTTCGATCGCGTGGTCGTGTTGAGGGGTGGTAAGATCATCGAGGACGGGTCGCCCGAGCGTCTGATGCAGGGCCACGGGCCCTATCGTGAGCTGGTCACGCAGGAAATGAGCCGGCTCGCCCAGGCCGCCGCGTAAACCAACAGTCGCGTTCGAGTCGGTTGCGTTGTCGAAACAAGCGCAGGGGAGCTGCTGATGTCGGCTGAAGCCGTTACCCAATTCGTCTCCGTGACGCGGACCGTGGACCAGGTCGCGGAGCAGCCTTTCTATATTCCGATGACGGGACCGTCGGCGCGGCCGCGGCGTTCGCTCAAGCACGACGACACCTTTATCGTGCTCGACAGCCATGGCGACATCGGCGCTTCGGCCGGCGGGCCCGATGGGCTGTTTCATCACGACACGCGCTACCTCGCGAGGCTCGAGCTCGTGCTCGACGATCTCCAGCCGTTGCTGCTGGGCTCGAACCTGCGCGACGACAATTCCGCCCTGACCGTCGATCTCACCAATCCGGACATCTACCGGCAGGGCAGCCTCGTGCTGCAAAAGGATCTGCTGCACATCGTGCGCACGATCTTCCTGTGGCGCGGCACCGCTTATCAGCGCATCGGCGTGCAGAACCACGGCGACCGCCCGGCCGGCTTCGCGCTGACGCTGCTGTTCGACAACGATTTCGCCGATCTGTTCGAAGTCCGCGGCGAGCGGCGCCCGCGCCGCGGCATCGGCTCGAGCCGGCTGTTGGGACCAACCGACGTGCTGTTCGACTACCGCGGTCTCGATGACGCCGAGCGCACCACGGGCCTGCATTTCGACCCGCGCCCGACGAAGCTGTCGGTGAATGCCGCGACCTGGCAGCTCGAACTCGACCCTCACGAGTCGAAATCCCTGTTCGTGGCCGTGTCCTGCAATCGGCCGATCGCGGAGAAGCCGGAGCGCTTTTTCCAGAGTTTGCTCGCCCATCGCCGCGAGATGCGGCAATCGACGATGGGTGCCACCAGCATCGAGACCTCCAACAACATCTTCAATGAGGTGCTGTGCCAGGCCATGGCCGACCTCAACATGTTGATGACGGAGACGCCGCAGGGCCGCTATCCCTATGCGGGCATTCCCTGGTACTCGACGACGTTCGGCCGCGACGGGCTGATCACCGCGCTGCAGATGCTGTGGGTCGATCCGCGGATCGCCAAGGGCGTGCTGCGGCGGCTCGCCCATTTCCAGGCCAAGGCGGTCGATCCGCTCGCCGATGCCGCGCCGGGCAAGATCCTGCACGAGATGCGCGGCGGCGAGATGGCGGCGCTGCGCGAGGTACCGTTCGCGCAATATTACGGCAGCGTCGATTCCACGGCCTTGTTCGTCCTGCTGGCGGGAAGCTATTTCGAGCGCACCGGCGACGAGACGACGTTGACCGAGCTGTGGCCGGCCATCGAGGCGGGGTTGGCCTGGATCGACGGCCCCGGTGACCCCGACAAGGACGGCTTCGTCGAATATCAGCGCGCTACGGAAAAGGGCCTCGCCAACCAGGGCTGGAAGGATTCCTACGACGCGATCTTCCATGCCGATGGCCAGCTTGCGGAAGGCAATCTCGCGCTGGCCGAGGTGCAAGGTTACGTCTTTGCCGCCAAGCGGCTCGCCGCGCGCTGCGCGCTCCGGCTCGGCAAGCCCGATCTCGCCAAGAAGCTCGAGGCCGAGGCCAAGACGCTGGCCGAGCGTTTCGAGGCCGCGTTCTGGTGCGAGGAGCTCGGCACCTATGCGCTTGCACTCGACGGCAAGAAGCGGCCCTGCAAGGTGCGGACCTCCAACGCCGGCCAGGTCCTGTTCAGCGGCATGATCCGCGAGGACCGCGCGCGCCTCGTCGCCGCCGATTTGATGCGGCCGCATTTCTTCTCGGGCTGGGGCATCCGCACCGTCGCTGTCGGCGAGGTGCGTTACAACCCGATGTCCTATCATGACGGGTCGATCTGGCCGCACGACAATGCGCTGATCGCGCTCGGGCTCGCGCGCTACGGGCTCAAGCATTCGGTCGCGCATGTCTTCAAGGGACTGTTCGACGCCGCGACCTACATGGACCTGCGCCGGTTGCCCGAATTGTTCTGCGGCTTCCGGCGCGAAAAGCGGCGCGGCCCGACGCTCTATCCGGTCGCCTGCGCGCCGCAGGCCTGGGCCAGTGCAACGGCGTTCACGCTATTGGAGGCGGCGCTGGGCATCGAGTTCGACGTGGCGCGCGGCGAGATCCGGCTGCGCAATCCGCATCTGCCGGCGTTTCTGCATGAGGTGATCTTGCGCGATCTGCGTCTTGGCGAGTCCAGCGTGGACCTGCGCGTCAGCCGCCATGGCGACGACGTGGCGCTGGAGGTGTTGCGCACGCGTGGCCAGATTCAGGTCTCGATCGTGCTGGCGCGCTAGCGGCGCGCCGGAAGGAGGGTGCATGCGTACCGCCGGATGGTTGGCCTTGGGCGTCATGATGGTCGGCGGAATGACGCTCGCCGTGTCACGTGCCGCGGAGGAGTCGCCTGCCCCCGCGACTGAAGCGAATGCACCGCCGCCGACGGTGCAGCCGCCGGCGTCATCGGTCCCCGTCACGCCAAAGAATGCCGCGCCACCGCCATCGGTCACGATCATCGGCGCGAGCGATGCGCACGGTGTGCTTGGCCGTGACGTGCTCAGCGCGGCGAACGAGGACATGGGCCGCATCGTCGACGTCATCGTCGATCGGAGCGGGCACGTGCGCGCTGCCGTGATCGATTTCGGCGGCTTCCTCGGCGTCGGCAGCCGCAAGATCGTGGTGGACTGGAACGCGATGCGGTTCGGCAAGATCGTCAACAGGAAGGACAGCATCACGCTGGAATTGACCAAGGCACAGGTCGCAGCCGCGCCAGAATACAAGGAGGACACGCCGATGGTGGTGCTCGGCGCGTCCGGCAGCCTGCAGCCGCTGCAAGCTGTTCAGTGAGGCGCGGGGAGGGATGGCCGCCGGTGCTGTTGTCGAGGAAGTCGAATCATGCGGATCGCGAGGGCCGCGTTGAGCAGGATAACGTCTCGGCGCCGTCGCCGGCCGGCATTCCGGCGCCGTCGCGCCAGAGCCTGCGCGGCCTCGACTGGTTCATCTTCTTCCTCGCCGACGTGCAGACCGGGTTCGGGCCGTTCATCGCGGTCTATCTGACGACCCAGAAATGGACCCAGGTCGAGATCGGCCTCGTGCTGTCGATCGGGGGCATCGTTGCCCTGATCGGCCAGATGCCAGGCGGCGCCATCATCGATGCCGCGAAATCCGAGCGGCTGGTCGCCGGCCTCGCGATCGCCACCATCGGCTGCTGCGCGCTCGCCTATGCGGCGATGCCGATCTTCCCCGTGGTGGTGGCTGCGGCCACCTTGCATGCGGCAGCGAGCTGCGTGCTCGGTCCGGCGATCGCGGCGATCAGCCTCGGTCTGGTCGGCCCGCTCGCGATCGGCGAGCGTCTCGGCCGCAATGCGCGATTTGCTTCGCTTGGTAACGGCGTTGCGGCCGCGGTGATGGGAACGGCCGGCTATCTGCTGTCGAGCCGCTCGGTATTCCTGGTGACCTTCCTTCTCGCAATCCCCACTTTGATCGCGCTCTCTCGCATCCGCGAGCACGAGGTCGACATCGCGCGCTGTCACGGCGAGATGCCGCGCGAGGCGGAGGATCGCGGCGACACCAATATCTGGCATCTGATCCGGCAGCGGCCGCTCGTTGTCTTCGCGGTCAGCGTGCTCTTGTTACAGCTCGCGAACGCGTCGATGATGCCGCTGATGGCAAGCGCGGTGACGGCGCGATCGAGCGAGTGGGCGACGGTGCTCGTCGCTTTTTGCATCGTCGTGCCGCAGGCGATCGTGGCACTGCTGTCGCCGAGCGTCGGGCGGAAGGCGCAAGCATGGGGTCGCAGGCCGCTACTGCTGATCGGATTCGCGGCGCTGACGATTCGCGGTCTACTGTTCGCGACCGTGCGCGATCCGTATCTGCTGGTGCTCGTGCAGGTGTTCGACGGCCTCACCGCGGCGGTGTTCGCGGTGATGATCCCGCTGATCGTGGCCGACGTCGCCTTCGGCAGCGGCCATTTCAACCTTGCGCAGGGCATCGTCGGCACGGCCATGGGCATCGGCGCGTCGCTGAGCACCGCGCTCGGCGGCTATGTCAGCGATAAATTCGGCAATGCCATGGCGTTCACCGGACTGTCCGGCGTCGCGGCGACGGGACTTCTGCTCATTCTGCTTGTGATGCCGGAGACGCGGCGCAAGGGCATGATCGCAGCAAAAGAAATGGCCGGCTGAATCAATCAGCCGGCCATGAGGGGGTGGGCGAGGGGAGATCAGGCGTCCAGATTGTGCAGGCGTGCCCGGTTGCGCAACACGATCTGCCGGGCGCCGGAGAAGCCGAGAATGCCCTGGGCGTGAAGCTGCGACAGCGCGCGCGAGACGGTCTCGAGCGTGAGACCGAGATAGTCGCCGATGTCGCGGCGGCACATCGGCAGCGCCATCATGCCGGCAACCGCGAGGCGGCGGTCCATTTCGAGCAGGAAGGTTGCGACGCGCTCCATCGCGGTCTTGCGGCCCAGCAGCAGCATGTGGTCTTCGGCATGGCGAAGCTCACCAGCGGTCATGGCCCAGAGCTTGCGGGCGACCTGGACGTCGGTGGCTGCGGCCTTCTCGAGGCTCGCGCGCTTCACGAGGCGCACCGTGGTGTCGATGATGGCTTCAGCAGCGAGGCGATGGGTGGTGCCGGATTCTAGGCCGAACACGTCGCCGGGAAGGTGGAAGGAGCCGATCTGGCGACGGCCGTCGGAGAGAAGCTTGTAGCTGCGCACGGCGCCGGTGACGACCTGATAGACGTACTCGGCCGGCTCGTCCTCGCCATAGATCTCCTCTTCCTTGCGGTAGGAGAACTCGGTGGCAACGAGGCCGACATGGCCAGCGATCGCACCGAACTGGTCGGAGACGGGATGGCCCGGGGCGATCTTGCTGCCGTTGATCTGGGTCTTGATCGCCTGGGTGTTGATCGTCTGCGTCAGCATCTGCGCCATCTCCGTTGTGATGACGCTTTGGTACGCGGTATCGGGTGCCTCGAAAATTTCGCGAGATATCTTAAGGGGGGTGCCTTACGTAGAATCCCGTAGGTCAGCGTGGACCCGGTTCTGGATGGCGTGGCGAATGCGTTTGATCAGGTTTTCGTCCAGAAGCGGCTTCAGAATCACTTCATTCACGCCTGCGGCCGCCGCCCGGGCCGAGATATTCGAGTCGGGATAGCCGGTGATCAGGATCACCGGGGTGTCGCCCTCGGACTGGCGCAGTCGCCCGGCCAGCTCGATGCCGTTGATGTCGGGCATCTTGTAGTCGATCAGGTAACAGTCTGCACCGGACGGGCTCGCCGCATTGAGCAGCGCCGTGGCATTCCTGAAGGTCCGCACGGCAAAACCGTCGGTTTCCAACAGGAAGCGCAGGGAGCCCAGCACGGCGGCGTCGTCGTCCACCACATAGACGGTTAATTTCGCGGGTGACGACATCGGGAGCCGCTCAGGATGGGAGCTGATCGCAATCATTCCGATCTGGTAGCACAGGGCGGGCGGACGGTTTTGACTTGCCTCAATCCTGGTGACTTCAATCGTTGAGCATTCCGGCCCGCATTGCCAGCCGCACCAGTTCCGACAGGCTGTTGGCCTGCATCTTGGTCATCACATTGGCCCGGTAGACCTCGATGGTGCGTGGGCTGATGTCGTACTCGCGGGCGATCAGCTTGTTGGAGAGGCCCGCGATCAGCCCCTCCATGACCTGGCGTTCCCTGGGGCTCAGGGAAGCGACGCGAGCGGCGACATCCTGGGCGATGGCGTCGTTCTTGGCCGCCGGCTCGCCCTCGCGGATCGCTGATTCGATCATGGCGACGAGGCGGTCATCTTCGAACGGCTTTTCCAGGAAATCCATGGCACCGAGCTTCATCGCCTCGACCGCGAGCGGCACGTCGCCATGGCCGGTCATGATCAGGATTGGAAACCGGCTGCGCTGCGCCTTGAGGCGCTTGAGAAGCTCGATCCCGTCGATGCCGGGCATGCGCACGTCGGAGACGACGCAACCGAAGGCGAGGCCGGGCAGGGCGTCGAGAAAACCCTGCGCGTTGTCGAACAGTGTGACGCCGAAGCCAGCCGAATCCAGCAGGAAATTCAGCGAATCCCGCATCGCCTCGTCGTCGTCAATGACGTAGATGATTCCCTTGGTCGTCATGGATCAGTTCTCGTCGGCTGCCGGCAACGTGAAGCGGAATGTCGCTCCACCCGATGCGTTGCTCTCGGCCCACATCCGGCCGCCGTGAGCCTCGATGATCGAGCGGCTGATGGATAGTCCCACGCCCATGCCGGTGTCCTTGGTGGTGAAAAAAGTCTGAAACAGGTTCGGCATGACGTCGTCCTGGAAGCCGGAGCCGGAATCGGAGACCTCGATCTCGATCATGTCGTCGGCGACGCGGGTGTTGGTGACGACGAGCTCGCGCCGAGGCGACTGCGCCATCGCTTCCAGCGCGTTGCGGAAGAGGTTGACCAGCACCTGCTGGATTTGCACCCGGTCGGCGAGCACGAGATCGGCATTGGGATTGAGGCTGAAGCGAAGCTGCACGTCCTGCTCGCGCGCGCCTGCCAGCCCGAGGGCGCCGGCCTCTTCGATCAGCTTGGACAGGCTCTCGATCCTTTTCTCCGATTCGCCGCGGGAGACGAAGTCGCGCAAGCGGCGGATGATCTGGCCGGCGCGCAGTGCCTGCTCGGCGGCGCGGTCCAGCGCGCTCTCGATCTTCGGCGTATTCGGATCCTGGCTTCCGGCGAGCAGCCGCCGCGACCCCTTCATGTAGTTGCTGATCGCTGCCAGCGGCTGGTTGAGCTCGTGAGCGAGCGCGGACGCCATTTCGCCCATCGCGCTCAGCCGCGAGACGTGGACAAGTTCGGACTGCAGTTCCTGGAGCCGCGCCTGGGTTTTCTGATGCTCGGTAAGATCGCGGACGAAACCGGTAAAATAGGGCTCGCCGCCCGACTGCATCTCGCCGATCGACAGGTGCATCGGAAAGGTCGTGCCGTCGCGGCGCTTGCCGGTCACGATCCGGCCGATGCCGATGATGTGCGGGTCGCCGGTGGTGCGGTAGCGCGCGATGTAGCCGTCGTGACGTGAGCTGTCGGGCTCCGGCATCAGGATGCGGACGTTCTGGCCGATCGCCTCCGACTCGACCCAGCCGAACAGGCGCTCGGCCGCCGTGCTGAAGAACTGGATGATGCCGTGGCCGTCGATGACGATCATGGCGTCGGGAATCGTCTGGAGAATCGAGCGGAGGTGACTCTCGCGGGTGCGCAGGGTCTCCTCGACCTGCTTTTCCTCATCGACGTCAAGAAAGATGCCGCTGAGATGTCGGGCGGCGCCGGCGTCGTCCCGAATTAGCCCCGCGCGGGCGCGGATCCACTGCGCTCTGCCCGACGCCCCCGTGACCCTGAACGACACGTCGAAGCTGCCGCCCCGTTCGGAGACGCGCCGGATCGCACTCTCGATCCGCTCGCGGTCGTTCGGCTCCAGCCGGGACAGGAACAGCGCGTAACTCACCGATTGGCCGGATTCGATTCCGAACAGGATTCTGGCCGTCTCCGACCACTCCAATTCCAGTGTCTTGAGATCGAGATCCCAGGTCCCGACGCCAAATCCCTCGATTCGAACGCGGAAATGTTCGCCCCGGCCGTCATCTTGCGGATGAATCACACGGGTCGGCGCCACACGATCACTCCCATTCTGATGCGGGGAACCGCACAGCGTTGCCGTCGGCAATGTACCCAAGGAGGGGCCAGAGGCAAGTTCCGATGTCTTATACCATTGGCAGATTTCGGGCGCGCGCGGTGATCCAAGGTTTTGATCTATCTCATCCTGCCAGCCGGCGGCCGGCTTACGATCGGATCAAAGCTCATTGCCCCGGAGACTCCGATGACATACGCGACCGTGATGGTCAGCCTGGCGCTCGATCAGCCCAACGAGGCGCGGCTTCAGGTCGCGGGCGAGCTTGCCGAACGATTTGAGGCGTCGATCATCGGCGTTGCTGCGGCGCAGTTCGCGCCGCCGCTCTACTTCAGCGATGGCGCCGCAGCGCAGGGACTGATCGATGAGGGAGAAGCCTCGGTCAAGCGACGCCTGGGCGAGCTCGAGGCGCAATTCCGCGCCGCGATCAGGAATCGCGGCGGACATGTGGAATGGCGCAGCGCCATGGATTTCCCGGCGCGCTTTACGTTCACCCAGGCGCGTTGCGCCGACATCGTCGTTACCGGCGGGCAGAGCCCGGCCTTCTCCGACGCCTTCGCGCTCGCGAGCCCAAAGGATCTGGTGATGCAAGCCGGCCGGCCGATCCTGGTCGTGCCTGACGGCGTCAACTGGCTCGACCTGCGCAGCGTCCTGGTGGCGTGGAAGGATACGCCGGAAGCCCGGCGGGCGCTGGCCGATGCACTGCCGATCCTGCGCAAGGCCAGGGATGTCACCGTCCTTGCAATTCCCGAAGGCGACGACGATCGCCCCGCCGCGGTCGCTGGCGTGACCGACGTGACAGCGTGGCTTGCCCGCCATGGCGTGACCGCGATCGCGCGCGTTTCCGAAGCGGCCCGCAACGAAACTGTCGCCGGGCAACTGGAGAAGATTGCCGGCGATGTCGGCGCCAGCCTGATCGTCGCCGGTGCCTACGGTCATTCGCGCTTCCGCGAGCTGATCCTCGGCGGCGTCACCCAATATCTGGTCACTCAATCTGCCCGCTGTGTGCTGCTGTCGCACTGACGCGGGAGCGGTGCAAGACGAATCAAAGAGGACGCGCCGTGTACAGATTCCTTGAGCAGACCGTCGACGGCTACATGACGCACGACGTCAGGACGGTGAGGCGCGACCTCGACCTGCTCGCGCTCAGCGAGATGTTCGAACGCGACGATTTCAATTCCTATCCGGTCGAGGACGACGGGCAGGTCGTCGGCATCGTCACCAAGTTCGACATCCTGAAGTGCTTCGCCTTCACGCCGAGCCAGATGTTGCCGCGCTACCACGACCTGATGAGCCGCAAAATCGGCGACGTCATGACGCCCGACTTTATCTATGTCAGCCGCGACACGCGGCTGACGCGCGTGCTCCAGATCATGGTCGAGCACCGCATCAGGAGCATCATCGTGCTCGACGGAGCGCAGAAGCTGGTCGGAATCATCGCCCGCGAGGACGTCATCGCGGCGCTCAAGGCGACGGCACGCGAGTGACGTTTCCCCTTCTCCCCTTGTGGGAGAAGGTGGCATAGGCGGCCTTCGGCCGCCGTTCTTAAGAACGCCGAAGCGAAGCTTCGGCTATGGCGCCGGAGAGGGCTCTCTTTCCTCGGACAGACTTTTGCCGAGGAGGCGACCCCTCACCCAAGTGAGTCCGCGGCACGGTCCTCGCCGCCCTCTCCCGCAAGGGGAGAGGGCACATCAACTGGCGGTGGCGCAACTCTCACATTAACAGAAATCCACATAGCTTGATTTCAATCAATTCCCCGCGAGGATGAATGTGGTTTCTGGCCCTGTGTTCTTTCAGAGAGAATCCGCATGAGCCAGCCCTCCATCTCCAAGTCCATGACGTCAGGTGAAAGCGGCCTGGCTGTCGTGTTCGCGGTCACCGCCTTCCTCTGCGTGATTGCCTCGGCCAAGGCGCTCGATGCGCCCTTCGCCTTCCACGCCGCGCTGAGCGCGGCAGCGAGCCTCGCCGCGGTCTTCTGCATCATCAACCGCTACCTCGACCGGCCGGCGGCGCTGCCGCCTGCGGAGATCAATGGGCGCCCCAATTACAACATGGGGCCCATCAAGTTCTCCTCCGTCATGGCGATGTTCTGGGGCATTGCCGGCTTTCTCGTCGGCCTCATCATCGCCTCGCAACTGGCGTGGCCGGCGCTGAACTTCGATCTGCCCTGGACCAGCTTCGGGCGCCTGCGTCCGCTGCACACGTCCGCAGTGATCTTCGCCTTTGGCGGCAACGTCCTGATCGCGACCTCCTTCTACGTCGTGCAGAAGAGCTGCCGCGTTCGCCTTGCAGGCGATCTCGCGCCCTGGTTCGTCGTCGTAGGCTACAACTTCTTCATCCTGATCGCCGGCACGGGCTATCTGCTCGGCGTCACCCAATCGAAGGAATATGCCGAGCCGGAATGGTACGCCGATCTGTGGCTGACCATCGTCTGGGTCACCTATCTGCTGGTCTTCCTTGCCACGATCATCAAGCGCAAGGAGCCGCACATCTTCGTCGCGAACTGGTTCTATCTCGCCTTCATCGTGACGATTGCGGTCTTGCATCTCGGCAACAACCCGGCGCTGCCGGTCTCGGTGTTCGGCTCGAAATCCTACATCGCCTGGGGCGGCATCCAGGATGCCATGTTCCAGTGGTGGTACGGCCACAACGCGGTCGGCTTCTTCCTGACCGCCGGCTTCCTCGCCATCATGTACTACTTCATCCCGAAGCGGGCCGAGCGGCCGATTTACTCCTACCGTCTCTCGATCATCCACTTCTGGGCGCTGATCTTCCTCTACATCTGGGCCGGCCCGCACCATCTGCACTACACGGCGCTGCCGGACTGGACCCAGACGCTCGGCATGACCTTCTCCATCATGCTGTGGATGCCCTCCTGGGGCGGCATGATCAACGGCCTGATGACGCTGTCGGGCGCCTGGGACAAGCTGCGCACCGATCCCGTGCTGCGCATGCTCGTGGTCTCCGTCGCCTTTTACGGCATGTCGACCTTCGAAGGCCCGATGATGTCGATCAAGGTGGTCAACTCGCTCAGCCACTACACCGACTGGACCATCGGCCACGTGCACTCCGGCGCGCTCGGTTGGGTCGGCTTCGTCTCCTTTGGCGCGCTCTACTGCCTCGTGCCCTGGATCTGGAATCGCAAGGGCCTCTACAGCCTCAAGCTCGTCAACTGGCACTTCTGGATCGCGACGCTCGGCATCGTCCTCTACATCTCGGCGATGTGGGTGTCCGGCATCCTCCAGGGCCTGATGTGGCGCGCTTACACCTCGCTCGGCTTCCTCGAATATTCCTTCATCGAGACCGTCGAGGCGATGCATCCCTTCTACATCATCCGCGCTGCCGGCGGCGGGCTGTTCCTGATCGGCGCGTTGATCATGGCCTATAATCTCTGGATGACGGTTCGCGTCGGCGAACAGGAAGTCCAGATGCCCGTCGCTCTCCAGCCGGCGGAATGAGGAGTTTTCCATGTCGTTCTGGACACGCCACCAAATCTTCGAAAAGAACTCGATCATCCTGATCGTCGGCATCCTGCTGGTGATCGCGATCGGGGGGCTCGTCGAGATCACCCCGCTGTTCTACCTCAAGAGCACGATCGAGGCGGTCGACGGGATCCGGCCGTATACGCCGCTGGAGCTCGCCGGGCGCAACGTCTACATTCGCGAGGGCTGCTATCTCTGCCATTCGCAGATGATCCGGCCCTTGCGCGACGAGGTCGAGCGCTACGGCCATTTCTCGCTGGCCGCCGAGAGCATGTACGACCATCCGTTCCAGTGGGGCTCGAAGCGCACCGGTCCCGATCTTGCCCGCGTCGGCGCCAAATATTCCGACGACTGGCACGTCACTCATCTGACCAACCCGCGCGCAATCGTGCCGCAGTCGGTAATGCCCGGCTATCCGTTCCTCAGCCAGACCGAGGTCGATCCGGACACGATCGCCGACCACATGCGCACGCTGCGGACCGTCGGCACGCCCTACACCGACGACCAGATCGCCAATGCGGGCGCCGACATGAAGGCCCAGGCCGATCCTGACAATGCAGGCTCCGACGCTTTCACCAAGCGCTACGCCAAGGCCGTGGTGCGCAACTTCGACGGCAAGGCCGGCACGCCGACCGAGATGGACGCGCTGATCGCGTATCTCCAGATGCTCGGCACGCTGGTCGACTTCAAGATCTACAACGAGAAAGCCAATCTTCGCTGAGAAGGCACCAACGATGAAAGCCATCCTGACCCTCGACAATCTCGCGTCCGGTCTCGTGACCACGATCTGGACGCCGGTGTTCGTCGCGATCTTTGTCGCGATCATCGCCTACGCATTCTGGCCCCGTAACAAGGCAGCTTTCGACGAAGCGGCACACCTGCCGTTGCGGGAGGAGTAAGAGATCATGACCGATCATCATAGCGACATCGATCCCGTCTCCGGCAGGTCCACGACCGGACATGAGTGGGACGGCATCAAGGAGCTCAACACGCCGCTGCCGCGCTGGTGGGTGATCAGCTTCTACCTCACCATCGTCTGGTCGATCGGCTACTGGATCGTGTATCCGGCCTGGCCGCTGATCTCCAGCAATACCACCGGCCTGTTCGGCTACTCGACACGCGCCGACGTCGCGGTCGAGCTCGCCAATCTCGAGAAGATCCGCGGGGCCAAGATGGTTGCGCTGGGCGCGGCCTCACTCGCCGACATCGAGAAGGATCCAGCCCTGCTGGCGCTCGCGCGAGCCAAGGGCAAGACCGTGTTCGGCGACAATTGCGCGCCGTGCCATGGCTCAGGCGGCGCCGGCGCCAAGGGCTATCCGAACCTCAACGACGACGACTGGCTGTGGGGCGGATCGCTCGACCAGATCATGCAGACCATCCAGTTCGGCGCACGTTCCGGTCACGCCAAGGGGCACGAAGGCCAGATGCTCGCCTTCGGCAAGGACGGCGTGCTGAAGCCGGACGAGATCGTCACGGCCGCCAATTATGTTCGGGCACTGTCGGGCCTTCCGACTCGCAAGGGCTATGACGCGGCCAAGGGCGAGAAGATCTTCACGGAGAATTGCGTCGCCTGCCATGGCGACGGCGGCAAGGGCAACCCGGAGATGGGCGCTCCCAACCTGACCGACAAGATTTGGCTCTATGGTTCGGACGAGGCGTCGCTGATCGAGACCATCAGCCAGGGCCGCGCGGGCGTGATGCCGGCCTGGGAAGGGCGGCTCGATCCCGCCACCATCAAGGCAATGGCAGTTTACGTCCACTCGCTGGGCGGCGGAAAATAGCCAATCCGGCACAGGCGGGGGCGAATAAAAAAAGCCCCCGCTTGCGCTGGATCAACTGACGCGGCGGCGTCGGGTCTAGGTTTTATCGCACCTCTCGAAAAGCTCCAGGCGATGAACAGGACCGTGAACCCAAAAGAGCTCCCATTAGACGATGACAACGGGCCGCTCTATGTGGCCCAGAAGAAAGTCTATCCCCAGAGCATCTCCGGCACCTTCCGCCGGATCAAATGGGGCCTGATGGCGTTCTGCCTCGGCGTCTATTATTTCCTGCCGTTCGTGCGCTGGAACCGCGGCCTCGGTGCTCCGAGCCAGGCGGTGCTGATCGATCTTCCCAACAGTCGCTTTTATTTCTTCTTCATCGAGCTGTGGCCGCAGGAGGTCTACTACTTCACCGGCCTGCTGATCGTCGCCGCGGTGGCACTATTCCTGATGAACTCGATCGGCGGCCGCATCTGGTGCGGTTATCTCTGTCCGCAGACGGTGTGGACCGACCTGTTCTATGCGGTCGAGCGCCTGATCGAGGGCGACCGGCGCGAGCGGATGAAGAAGGACAAATCGTCCGACCCGATGAAGCTGGAGCGCATCTCCGAGATCGTGCTCAAGCATTCGATCTGGCTTTTGATTGGGTGGTGGACCGGTGGCGCCTGGGTGCTCTATTTCAACGACGCACCGACGCTGGTTAGGGAACTCGTCACCTTCCAGGCGCCGATGATCGCCTATATCTGGATCGGCATTCTCACCGCGACGACTTACGTGCTCGCCGGCTTCATGCGCGAGCAGGTCTGCACCTATATGTGTCCGTGGCCGCGGATCCAGGCCGCGCTCACCGACGAATGGGCGCTCAACGTGACCTATCGTTACGATCGCGGCGAGAAGCGTACGTCGGTGAAGAAGGCAGCTGAGCTGCGCGCGCTCGGCGAGCATGTCGGCGACTGCGTCGACTGCTATCAATGCGTCGCCGTGTGCCCGACCGGCATCGACATCCGCAATGGGCCGCAGCTCGAATGCATCCAGTGCGGGCTCTGCATCGACGCTTGCGACAACGTGATGACGAAAATCGGCCGGCCGAAGCGGCTGATCGGCTATGACAACGACGTCAACATCCAGCGCCGCCAGGAAGGCAAGGCGCCGGTCTACCGCATTGTCCGGGCTCGCACCGTCGCCTACAGCGCGATCATCGCGGCGGTCGGCGGCATCATGATCTATACGCTTGCGACCCGCAGCCTGCTCGACATCAACGTGCTGCACGACCGCAACCCGGTCGCTGTCAGGCTCAGCGACGGATCGATCCGCAACGCCTACACGGTGCGGCTGCTCAACAAGAGCGGCTACGACCGGGTCATCGCGATCGACGCGAACGGTCCCGTCAATGCGACGATCCATGTCATCGGGATCGATTCAGTGACGCAGGACCGGCCGATGATCGTGGTTCCGCGCGACTCCACCAGCGAGCTGCGGGTGCTCGTGACCGCGCCGGTGGAGGGCAATCCGGAAAAGTCGATCCCGGTTCGCTTTCACGTCACCGATATCGGCCTCGGCGAAGTCGCCAGCGCCACCGACAATTTCGTCGCGCCCTAGGATCAGGAGTTCGCCATGGCAACCAAGCCGCTGACCGGAACCAAGGTGTTTCTGATGCTGGTCGCCTTCTTCGGCGTCGTGATCGGCGTCAACGCGACCATGATGAAGCTCGCGATCGCGACGCTGCCAGGGACAGACGTCGACAGCCCCTATGCCGCGGGCCTTACCTATGACCGCGAAATTTCGGCGGCGCAGGACCAGGCTGCGCGAAAATGGAAGGTCAACGCCCATGTCGAGCGCCGCGCCGATGGCGGCGCCGTGCTTCAGGTCGAGGCGCGCGATGCGAGCGGACAGCCGATCGCCGGACTGAAATTCGGCGGCCGCCTGGAGCGGCCGACCGACAAGCGCGCCGATCTCGCCGTCGAGCTCCCGGAGGCCGGCATCGGGCTCTATCGCGGCAATGCCGCATCGGTCGCGCCGGGCCAGTGGGATCTGGTGATCGAGGGCGAGGCGCGGGGAACGCGCGTGTTCATGTCGCGCAACCGCGTGATCCTGAACTGAAGGATTTTCTCATGCACGTCTCGCGGGACTTTTCGCATTACGTCCGGACTGCGGCCGAGGGCGTCCAGCACATCGACCTCGCGGTCGAGGGCGTTCACTGCGCCGGCTGCATGGCCAAGATCGAGCGCGGTCTGTCCGCGATTCCCGACGTCACGCTGGCACGCGTGAACCTCACCGATCGGCGCGTTGCCCTGGAATGGAAGGCGGGCACGCTCGATCCGGGCCGCTTCATCGATCGCCTCGAGGAGCTCGGCTACAAGGCCTATCCTTACGAAACCGAGAGCGCGGAGGCGACCGAGGTCGCCGAATCGCGCTTCCTGCTGCGCTGCCTCGGCGTCGCCGCGTTCGCCACCATGAACGTGATGATGCTGTCGATCCCGGTGTGGTCCGGCAACGTCTCGGACATGCTGCCGGAACAGCGCGATTTCTTCCACTGGCTGTCGGCGCTGATCGCATTGCCGGCGGCGGCCTATGCCGGCCAGCCGTTCTTCCGCTCGGCCTGGCGTGCGCTGTCGGCCAGGACCACCAACATGGACGTGCCGATCTCGATCGGCGTGACGCTGGCGCTCGGCATGTCCGTGGTCGAGACTATCAATCACGCCGAGCACGCCTATTTCGACGCGGCGATCATGCTGCTCACGTTCCTCCTGGTCGGTCGCTTCCTCGACCAGAACATGCGGCGGCGGACCCGCGCGGTCGCCGGCAATCTCGCTGCGCTCAAGGCGGAGACCGCGGCCAAGTTCGTCGGGCCCGACGAGATATCCCAAGTGCCGGTGGCCGCGATCTATCCCGGCGACATCGTGCTGCTGCGCCCCGGCGAGCGCTGCGCGGTCGACGGCACCGTGATCGAGGGCCGTTCCGAGATCGACCAGAGCCTGATCACCGGCGAGACGCTCTATGTCACCGCCGAACAGGGCACGCCGGTCTATGCGGGATCGATGAACATCTCAGGGACCTTGCGGGTGCGGGTCTCTGCGGCCTCGGAGGCGACGCTGCTTGCCGAGATCACGCGGCTGCTCGACAATGCGCTGCAGGCGCGCTCGCGCTACATGCGGCTCGCCGACCGCGCCTCGCGTCTCTACGCGCCGGTGGTGCATGCCACCGCGCTCGTCACCATCCTCGGCTGGGTCATCGCGGGCGCCGGCTGGCATGATGCGATCGTGACCGGCGTGGCGGTGCTGATCATTACCTGTCCCTGCGCGCTCGGGCTCGCCATTCCAACGGTGCAGACGGTGGCTTCGGGCGCGATGTTCAAGGCGGGTGTGCTGCTGAATTCCGGCGATGCCATCGAGCGTCTCGCGGAAGCCGATCACGTCATCTTCGACAAGACCGGCACGCTGACGCTGCCCGATCTCGAAGTGATGAATGCGGCCGATATCCCCGCTGATATCTTCGAGCTTGCCGGGCGGCTTGCGCTGTCGAGCCATCATCCGGTCGCCGCTGCGGTCGCGCAGGCCTCCGACGCCAGATCGCCGATCGTTAGCGCGGTCGAGGAGGCCGGCCAGGGCGTGCGTGCTGTGGTCGATGGCATCGAGATTCGCCTCGGCCGTCCGTCCTTCTGCGGCGCCGAGACGCTGGTCTCCGACGTGACACATCTCGATCCCGAAGCCTCCGTCGTGGCTTTCAGCAAGGGCAGCGAAAAATTCATCCTCTCCGTGCGCCAGGGCCTCCGTCCCGATGCGCAGGCTGTGATCGCGGCGCTGAAGGCGCGCAATATCGGCATCGAGATTCTCTCCGGCGACCGTGAACCGGCGGTGATCGCGGCGGCCCACGCGCTGGGCATCTCGGAATGGCGGGCCGGTGTGACCCCGGCCGACAAGATCGTGCGGATCGAGGTCTTGAAGCAGCGGGGCATGAAGGTCCTGATGGTCGGCGACGGCATGAACGATGCGCCGTCGCTGGCGGCAGCGCACGTCTCGATGTCGCCGATCTCGGCCGCGCATTTGAGCCAGGCGACCGCCGATCTCGTCTTCCTCGGCCGACCGCTGGCCCCGGTCGTCGCCGCCATCGACGCGTCGAGCAAGGCGCTGCACCTGATGCGGCAGAATCTCTGGCTTGCGATCGGCTACAATGTCCTCGCGGTGCCGGTCGCGATCAGCGGCGTCGTGACTCCCCTGATCGCGGCTGCCGCCATGAGTGGATCGTCGATCCTGGTGATGCTGAATTCGTTGCGTGCGCGCAGCGCCTCGCGGGAGATCGTGTGATGGAGATCCTCGTCATCCTGGTGCCGCTGGCGCTGATGCTCGGTCTCGCCGGTCTCGTCGCCTTCCTCTGGTCGCTCCGGAGCGGCCAGTACGACGACCTCGACGGCGCAGCCTGGCGCGCCATCGCCGACGACGAGCCGCCGCAGGAGGCCCCGGCCAAGCGCTAGCGCTTCAAGGCGAGCGTCAGCAGGGCAGCCGCAGCAAGGGCAGCGCCGACACCGACGACGCACGCCTGCCAGCCGAACCCGTCGAACAGCCGGCCGAGCACGGCCGTCCCGACCAGGCCGCCGCAGAAGTAGCAGGCAAGATAGGTCCCGCTGGCGATGCCGCGGCTGTCGGTCGCCGCCTGTCCTACGAATCCTGTCGCAGCCGCTTGCGCGAAGAAGGTGCCGACGCCAACCAGGACCATGCCGGTGACGACTTCGCCCAGATGCGGGGCCAGCAGCAGCGGCAGGCCCAGCCCGGCGACGGCCAGCGAACCCCAGATCGTCGGCCGCGCTCCCAGCCGCGTGGCCACCTTGCCGGCCAGCAAGGTCGTGACGACCGACGGCAGGAAGACGAAATAGACAAGGCCAAGGTCCATCATGCCGAGCGAGAGCGGCGGCTGGACCAGCACAAAATTCACGAAGGTGAAGATGCCGATGAAGGCGAACAGGATGCAAAATCCGATGCCGAAGGCCGCGCGCAACTGCGGATTGCGCCAGTGCGCGATCGTGGCGGCGAGGGGAGATCCCGCAGGCATCATCGCGTGCATCGGCCGCACGCGCCCGATGGTGAAATAGACCAGCACTGCGCCGGCCAGATTGAGGGCTGCGAAGAAATAAAAATTCCAGGCGAGGCCCAAGCCGTCGGCGACCGCCGCCGAGATCAGCCGGCCGACCAGGTTGCTGGCGACATTGCCGGTGATGTAGGCGGCAAAGGCGCCGCCGGCATCCATCGTGCTGCATTGTTCGCCGAGATAGGCGAGGGTTAGCGCGAAGGCGGATGCCATGCACAGGCCCTGCGCGATCCGCAAAGCGGTGAAAACCGCGAGATTTGGCGCGGTCGCCAGCAGGCTGGTGGGGACTGCCAGCAGCGCGAGGCTGAGCAGGATGCCGGTCCGCCGGTTGATGCGCGGCTGAAGAAGCCGACGACGAGGCTGGCTATCGCCATGCCGAAGGTGCTTGCATTGACGGCAAAGCCCATCGCCGCCGGTGTGACGCCGTAATGGCGCGTCAGCGAAGGCAGGATCGCCTGTGTCGCGAACAGGTCGACGACCGTGAGGAAGGCAGTGAGGCCGATCACGAGGGAGCGAAGCGCGAGACCTGGTGAATGCGCGTCCATCGTCATCGCGGTCGGTTTGATCGACGCGGAAAGATCGGTCATGGCAGGCCTCCCCTGTGATGAATGTGGAGCCCGCATGCGGGGCAGCATGGGGATCACGGGCGCCACATTCCGTCACGCGTGCGCTGGGGTCGCGCACCCGTTACATGTTGTGGTCATGCGGGTCCTTGCGGACGTCGCCGACATAGAGAATGACCGTTTCCTTGCCGAGGTTCTTCCACCAGTGCGAGGTGCCGGACACCTCGGGGCGGATGTCGCCGGCCTTGTGCACGATCGGATCGACGCAGTTGGAGGCGTGTTCGACGATCTGGCCCTGCTGCACGAAGATCAGGGCGGGGCGGTCGTCATGGCTGTGCCAGGGCACGACGCCGCCGGGCTCGATGGTCAGCTTGCGGAAGCGCAACTCGCGGCCCTCGATGTGTGCCGGCTGCTTGCCGAGGTCGATGGCGCCGAGCGTGACGTCGGTGACGCCGACCGGCTTGTAGTCGACCATCTGCTGCGCGTTCGGCTTGATCTTGTCGGCCGGGCATTCACCGGCGGAGACCGGCTGCGCCGAGAGTGTCAATACGCCGAGGGATGGCAAGGCCGGGCCAGACCGCGCGCGACAATGTGTGATGCCTGAACATCGGGACGTCTCCTGTGTTGGCCGCAACCGCGATGGTCGCCGGCTTATGTCGGGACTTTCGTCGAGAGAGCGCTCGTTCTGAAATGCTCTTTCGCTCTCGCTGCGATAGACCGGCGCTATCGGGCCCGATACGCGCTCGCTATCGAACCGATTGGGGATCGGCATTTCCGCTTCCCGAGCGCTTGGCGTTCGATGGCGGGGCGCCCGATTGGCGGGCGTTCACGTCAATCCGGAGGAGCATCTCATGACGAAATTATCCAAGACCTTGATTGCCACGGCTGCGTTCGCGGTCATCGCCACATCGGCCTTCTCGGAGGCCGCATGGGATTTCAAAGCCGGCATGGCCTACATGTATGGCGGACCCGGCAAGATGTCGGCGATGGCTATGGCCCCGGCGGAGAAGAACCACGAGGCCATGATGAAGAGCGCCAAGAAGGTCCCCGACAACACCGTCTTCTTCATGAACAACGGATCGCTGTATTCCACCTCGGGGCGGCTGGATCCGACCGGCAATTTCTACGTCAACTGATCGCGCGCGCATGACGGCCGCCCCTTGCGGGCGGCCGGATCGGGCACCTAATATTCGTCCCCTGAACGCTGGAGCGCAAGATGACCTCTCTCTCGCCGGCCGATGCCGAGCGGCTCAAACTCGCCTTCCAGCGCTGCCGTGACATGGATGGCACGCTGAACGAGCAACTCCGCGCCTATGCCAACGCCAGCCGCGACGTGTTCCCGGCCTATGGCGAGGCAGTCGATCGTCTGGTGACCAGATTGAATGGAGGCGGCGGCGGCGAGACCGCGCCGCGTCCGGGCGACGCAATGCCGTCGTTCATGTTGCCTGACGAGAGCGGGCGTCTCGTCGCGCTGTCCTCACTGCTCGAGAGCGGCCCAGTCGCCGTGATGTTTTTCCGCGGCCATTGGTGCCCCTACTGCCGGCTCAATGTCCGCGCGGTGGTCCAGGCGCTTGATAGCATCGAGTCCATGGGTGCGCGGATTGTCGCGATCATGCCGGAGACGCAGGAATACACCCAGCAGCTCAAGGCGGAAGCTGGTGCCCCATTTCCGATCCTGACCGACCTCGACAACGGCTATGCGTTGTCGCTCAATCTCGCGATTTGGCTCGGTGCCGAGATCCAGCACCTGTTGTCCTATCAGGACATGGCGAAATTCCACGGCAGTGATGGCTGGATGCTGCCGATCCCGGCCGTGTTTGTGGTTGGTCGCGACGGTCTCGTGAAAGCCCGCTTCGTCGATCCGGATTTCCGCAAGCGCATGGAGATCGATGATCTGCTTGAAGCGTTGGAAGGCGCGAGCAGGGAGGCCTAAAAGAGTGAGGAGCGAGCGTGGCTGCTACCCCGCAATCTCCCGCCAATCCGCACCGCGCAACATGCGCATAACGGCATTGGCCACCGCCGTGCGCTGCCGGCCGGCCACCCCGTAGAGGCTGACGGTGCGACGGGCATCCAGCCCGGCGACCGCAGCGCGCGTCAGCGTCTCCGGAACGGGCGAGGTGTGCGGCAGCATGGCGACGCCGATGTCGGCCTCGACCAGCTCGATCAAATCGCGCTCGTTCGAGATTTCGTGACCCTGCTCGACCGCGATGCCGTGCTCGCGCAGGCTCGCCGAGATACGGGCGGAATGCTCGCAAAACGTCCGGCTCAGCAGCTGCTCCGCGCGCAGGTCGTCCAGTGCGATGCTGCTGCGGCCGGCCAGGCGGTGCCCGTCGCTCACCACGAGCTCGAAGCTCTCGGTGAACAGCGGCCAGACATCGAGCCGCTCCCAGGCCTCGTCGATGTCCGCGGCAATCCCTAACTCGGCCTCGCCCTTCTTCAGGAACTCGGCCACTTCACGACTCGAGCCGCGCAGGAAGCGGAATTCGAGCCGGTTGAACTGCCGCTTGATCTGGTTGAGATGCGGAATGAGGAGCGACAGGTCGATCGAATGCGTCAGCGCGACGCGGAGCGCGCCGATCTCGCCGCTCCGGAACGAGGAGGCCAGCGATCGGGCGCCGGTGGCCGCTTCGAAACACTGCTTCAGCAGAGGATGCATGCGCTGTCCGAGCTCGGTCAATTGCGCTGCGGGCCGTTCGCGGCGAAACAGATCGCCGCCGAGCTCGGCCTCGAGCTGCTTGATCGCGCGTGTCAGCGAAGGCTGCGTCACGTTGCAGTCCTCGGCGGCGCGCGTGAAGTTCAAGAGCTGCGCCACCGCGAGGAAATAGCGGACCTGGTGCATTTCCATGGATCGGCTCTCCAGCAAGACCTGGCGGAAGCTAGCCGATCGGGGCGGAGAATGACATCCCGGCCGCAATAGCGCACGGGCATGGTTTCGGAAGCCAACGGGCATTTCCGTCAAACCAGGCGATCCCTCAGAGTCGGCTCAACATCAGTCATCGTGTCGGAGCATTTTGCCAATGAATATGTCCGTGAAGCCGCAGACGTCCGCCGCCCGGGCGCTCGCGGGCAAGGTTGCCCTCGTCACGGGCTCAACCAGTGGCATCGGCTCGGTATCGCGCGGGCACTTGCCGCGGCCGGCGCCGACATCGTGCTGAACGGCCTTGGTGTGGCGGCCGAGCTCGACCGGACGCGCGAGCAGATCGCGGCGGAGTTCGGCGTAAAGGCAAGCTTTTCGCCGGGCGACATGACGAGGCCGAATTCGATCGCCGAGATGATCGCGGCGACGGTCGCGCAGGCCGGCCGGCTGGATATCCTGATCAACAATGCCGGCATCCAGCACGTCGCGCCGCTGGAGCAGTTTCCGGTCGAGAAATGGGACCAGATCCTCGCGATCAATCTGTCGTCGGCCTTCCACACCACGCGGCTCACGCTGCCCGCAATGCGACAGAACGGGTTCGGCCGGATCATCAACATCGCCTCCGCGCATGGTCTCGTCGGCTCGCCGTTCAAGGCGGCCTACGTCGCGGCCAAGCACGGCATCGTCGGGCTCACCAAGGTGACCGCGCTGGAGACCGCAGAAGAGGGCATTACCTGCAACGCGATCTGTCCCGGCTATGTCTATACGCCGCTGGTCGAGGCACAGATCGATGGACAGGCCAAGGCGCACGGGATCTCGCGCGACCAGGTGATCCGCGACGTGCTGCTGGCGCAACAGCCCAACAAGCGCTTTGCTGCGGTCGAGGAGCTCGGCGCGCTCGCGGTATTCCTCTCGACTGACGCGGCGGCTTCGATCACCGGCGTCGCGCTGCCGGTCGACGGCGGCTGGACCGCGCATTAACATGAGCCGGCGTAACAAGTGGTGGCCGGCAGCGAATCTCGGAGCAGTGCAGGCTGATCAGGAGCGAACCATGGACGGCACGCAGAGTAACATCCAGCGCAAGGACCTGCCCGGGCAGGTCGTCCTCGTGCTTCAAGGCGGCGGTGCGTTAGGCTCCTACCAGGCGGGCGTCTATCAGGCGCTGCACGAGGCCGGTATCGAGCCGGACTGGATCATCGGCACCTCGATCGGTGCCATCAATGCCAGCCTCATTGCGGGTAATGCGCCGGAGCACCGGCTCGCGCAGTTGAGGGAGTTCTGGAAGCGGATGGAGCAGAAGCCGGTCTGGGACTGGCACACCTCATTGCCCGGCTTCAACGAGAAGCTTGCCTATTGGTCGGCCGTGACCCACGGCATTCCAGGGTTCTTCCGGCCCAATCCGCTGGCGCATGCCGGCGATTCCTATCCGCTCGGCGCCGATCACGCCGGATTCTATTCCACTGCGCCGCTGGAGGAGACGCTGCGCGAGCTGGTCGATTTCGATCTGGCCAATCGCTGCGCGCCGCGGCTGACGGTCGGTGCGGCGCATGTCGGCACCAGCCAGATGCGCTATTTCGACAGCCGCGACGGTGAGCTGACGGTGAAGCATGTCTTGGCTTCGGGCGCATTGCCGCCGGCATTCCCGGCGGTGCGGATCGATGGCGAACTCTATTGGGACGGAGGCATCCTCTCGAATACGCCGACGGGAGCGGTGTTCGACGACAATCCGCGCAAGAATTCGCTGATCTTCTCCGTGCATCTGTGGAATCCCGTCGGCGCCGAGCCGACCACGATGGCGGAGGTGCTGAACCGGCACAAGGATGTGATGTATTCGAGTCGGATCGCGAGCCAGATCGAACGCCAGCAGCAGGCCCATCGCCTGCGCCATGTCATCAACCAGCTTGCGGAACGCCTGCCTGAGAGCGAGCGCGGCGATGCCGCGGTGAGGGAGCTGAGGAGCTACGGCTGTCCGACCCGTATGCATGTCGTGCGGCTGCTGGCGCCGCAACTAGATCGTGAGACCCACACCAAGGATATCGACTTCAGCCCGTCGGGGATCACGCGGCGCTGGCATGCCGGCTATGCCCACACGAGGTCGGTGCTCGCGCGAAAACCGTGGATCGGCGAATTCGATCCACTTGCCGGCGTGGTGCTGCACGAGCATTTGGACGAGATGCCGATGGCGGCGGAGTAGAACCGCAAGAGATCGTCCGCCATCATCGAAATGCCACAGGCCTTGCGGATCGTCGCTCTTTGTCCGCAGCTGAAAGGGCATGCAAGTGGTGTCGGGAAGCGATCTGGAACTGGCGCTCGATCACGTCCGCGCGGATATGGCGGGACCGATTGCCGGCGTGTTCGGTCCTGACACGGTGACCTGGCGTATCGACCGGGAAGCCGTGATCTTTCTCGGTGCCGGTCGTGCGTTGTTGCTGCAGCTGGCGCATCCCTGGGTCGCCGCCGCTATCGCCGAGCATTCGAAAACCTTTGCTGATCCGATCGGACGATTTCACCGCACCTTCGACATTGTCTTTGCGATGGTGTTCGGCTCGCATGACCGCGCGCTGTCGTCGTCGCGGCAACTGCACCGGCGCCACAGCATGATCGGCGGCGAGATGCCGGAGACCGTCGGTCCGTTCGCGGCAGGCTCGCGCTACTGTGCCAACGACATCCCGTCGCTGCGCTGGGTTCATGCCACGCTGGTCGAGACCGCGCTGATGGCGCATGATCTGGTTTTGCCACCGCTCTCTGCGGAGGAACGCGAACGCTACTGGACCGAGAGTCGTTTGTTCGGTGCTCTGTTCGGATTGACGGTGCACGATCTGCCGGCGGACTGGTCGGGCTTTGCGGCCTACACCGCGGCAATGACGCAGTCGGACACGCTGACCGTCAGCCCGGCCGCGCGCGAGATTGCGGGGCAGATCTTTGGCGGCGCCCGTCCGTGGTTGCGTCCGCCGCGCTGGTATCGCGCGCTCACCGCGAACCTGCTGCCGGAACGCCTGCGTGTGGGGTTTGGGTTCGAGCTTGACGAACGCGACAAGAGGGCAGCCGAGAATGCGCTCCGCTGGACCAGGCGCGTCTATCCGAAATTGCCGGATCGCTTGCGCTATGTCGGTCCCTACCAGGAAGCGCAAGCGCGGCTGCGCGGCGAGCCGCAGCCCGACTGGATGACGCGGTGCCTCAACCGTGCCTGGATCGGCCGCCCGCAGATGGATGTGCGCGGGAGGGGGTGAAGTCCTCCGCCGTTGCCACAAACCACCGTCATTGCGAGGAGCTCTTGCGACGAAGCAATCCAGGCTGCTGCCACGGAAACAGTCTGGATTGCTTCGCTACGCTCGCAATGACGAGGAAACGCAGGCCTCACACCGACGCCAGCTTCCGGTACAGCGCGTTGTAGCTGCCGGCCGGGATGCTCCAGGAGAACGAGCGCCCCATCGCACTGCGACGCATGGTGTCGAGCTGGTCTTGCGCCATGAAGGCGGAGAAGGCGCGGCGGACGCCGCCGAGGAAGGATTCGTGCGAGGGTTTTGAGAACAGGAAGCCGGTTTCGCCGTCGGTAATGGTCTCGGCGAGGCCGCCGGTCTGGTGGCCGATCGGCAGCGAGCCGAAGCGCTGGGCGTACATCTGGCTAAGCCCGCAGGGCTCGAAGCGTGACGGCATCAAGGTGAAGTCGCTGCCGGCGAAGATGCGGCGCGCCTGGGCCTCGTTGAAGCCGATCACGACCCCGATCGCGTCAGGCCGCCGGCGATGCGCGTCGATCAGCGCCTGCTCGAGCGCCGGCTCGCCGGAGCCGGTGACCACGATCTGCCCGCCGGCATCGACGATCTCATCGGCCGCCGCCAGCACGAGGTCGATGCCCTTCTGGTGCACCAGCCGGGCGACGATGCCGAACATGGGGCCGCGCGATACCGCAAGCCCGAACTGCTTGCGCACATAATCCGCATTGGCCTTCTTGCCGACCCAGTCGCCGGCGCCGAACTGCTGGGCAAGCTGGGCGCAGGAACGCGGGTCCCAGCTCTCGTCGATGCCGTTGAGGATGCCGGTGAGCTCGGCCGCGTCGGAACGGACTCGAAGCAGGCCTTCGAGACCGCAGCCGAATTCATCCGTGGTGATCTCCCGCGCATAGGTGCCGCTGACTGTCGTGAGATGCGAGGCGTAGACCAGCCCGGCCTTGAGGAAGGAGAGCTGGTCGTAGAACTCGACGCCGTCGATGTGGAAGGAGCTCTCCGGTACGCCAATTCGCCGCAGCGAGTCCTTCGGGAAGAGGCCCTGATAGGCGAGGTTGTGAATGGTCAGGATCGACGGCAGCTTGGAGCCGCGCCACGCGAGGTAGGCCGGCACGAGCGAGGCCTGCCAGTCATTGGCATGGATCAGGTCGGCTGCCCAATCCTTGTCCAGCGTGCCCATCGCGAGCTCAGCGGCGGCCGAGGCAAAGCGCGCGAAACGGATGTCGTTGTCGGGCCAGTCGCGCCCGGACTCGTCGCCATAGGGGTTGCCGGGCCGGTCGTAGAGTTGCGAGCATAACAGCACATAGACCGGCAGGCCGTCCTTGGTCGCGGCGCGGCCGAGCGAGCAGGCCGGCATCTCCGCGAACGCCGGACAGCGGCCAACGATCTGAATATGCGTGAGTTGTTCGATGATATCGCGATAGCCGGGCAGCATGACCCGGATGTCGGCGAAAGGACGGAGGGCTCGGGGGAGTGCAGCGGAAACGGCTCCGAGTCCGCCGACGCGGACAAAGTCGTCCATCTCTGTCGTAACGAACAAGACCCTCAAGAACTGCTGCCCTCTGCCGGAGCCCGATTGCTGCTATGCAAGAACGGGTCCAGTTGCCCCGGAATTCCCAAAGCCGCCCGCCAGACGCGTCCGTTCGGTAAAGACTTTCCTACTCAGCCGCCGCCCTTTAGGGTCGGCGCACGAACAACAGAGAACTTCGATAAGTTCCTAACTGACCCGAGGACGCAAGCAGGCATGCAGCTATCAGATAAGCATGATGGGACGACGACAAAGGCCTTCGCCGGCCTCCGGGTCCTGGATTTTTCGACCACCATTGCCGGTCCCCATTGTGCGCGGATGCTCGCCGACATGGGCGCCGAGGTCATCAAGATCGAGACCGACGGCGGCGAGACGATGCGAACCCGGCCGCCGCTGCGCAAGGGCTGCAGCACCGTGTTCGGCCAGCTCAACGTCGGGAAGAAGAGCGTCGTGCTCGACCTCAAGTCCGAAGAGGGCAAGGAGGCGGTCCGCCGGCTGGCCGCGACGGCCGACATCCTGGTCGAGAACTTTCGCCCCGGCGTGATGCACCGGCTGCGGCTCGACTATGACAGAATGCGTGCCGTCAACCCGAAGCTGATCTACTGCTCGATCTCCGGCTACGGCCAGAGCGGCCCGTCGGCCGAGCTGCCGGCCTACGCACCGGTGATCCATGCGGCATCCGGCTACGACATGGCGCATCTCGCCTACCAGCCCGGCCGCAGCCGCCCGGATTATTGCGGCATCTACCATGCCGACGTCGTCACCGGCACCTACGGGTTCGGCGCGATTGCGTCGGCGCTCTACCAGCGCACCCTGACTGGGCTCGGCCAGCACATCGACGTCTCCATGCTGGAATCGATGCTGACGCTGACATTGATCGAGTTGCAGAACTCGCAGTTCACCGTGAAGCCGCCGCCGCGCCCGATGTTCGGGCCGACCGAGACGGCGAGCGGTTATGTCATGATCACGGTGGCCAGCGAGAAGACGTTTCAGGGACTGATGGGCGTGATCGGCCGCCCCGAATGGATCTCCGATCCGCGCTTCTCCACCTACGCCGCGCGTCGGGACCATTGGGCCGACTTGATGGACGGTGTCGAGGTCTGGTCGCGGCAGCTCTCGACCGATGTCTGTCTTGTCGCGTTAGGTGCGGCCGGCGTGCCGGCCTCGGCCTACCGCACTGTGTCCGAGGCACTGGCCGATCCGCAGCTCGCGCATCGTCAGGCGCTCTCGTCCGTGGAGGACGAAGGCGGTTCGTTCCAGGTCCTCAATCTGCCGTTCCGGATGACGGGTGCCGACACGACACCGGGCAAGACGATGGCCGTGCTTGGCGAGCACACCGACCGGCTGCGCGCGGAGATCGGGCTCACGGACGGTGGACCAACTCCGTTAGCCAAAACAGCTGCGCAAACCTGACGGCAAGGTTGACGGACAGCTTCGTGCAGCGAGCAATGCGGCGTTGCGCGTGGCCGGCTTGCCATCATCCGTCGGCCTCAACTAGACAGGTCCGAGTTTGTCTCGTCCTGCCGCCCATGCCATGGTGGCGACGACAAGAAAAGTATCCGGGAGGACGCCAATGAAAAGTTTCAAGGTCGCCGATTTCAAGGCGCCGCTGCAGGAGTTCGACGAGGCCACGCCGCAGCCGTCCGGCACGCAGGTGTTGATCAAGGTGAAGGCCGCCGGCGTCTGCCACAGCGACCTTCACATCTGGGAAGGCGGCTACGATCTCGGCCACGGCCGCAAGCCACTGTCGCTGAAGGACCGCGGCATCAATTTGCCGCTGACCATGGGACACGAGACAGTCGGCGAGGTCCTCGCCTTCGGCCCGGACGTGAAGTCGTCGGATCAGGACGACGTGAAGATCGGCGATGTCGGGCTGGTCTATCCCTGGATCGGTTGCGGCAAATGCGCGACCTGTCTCGCCGGCGACGAGAACATGTGCCTGACGCCGCGCTCGCTCGGCGTCTATTGCGACGGTGGTTATTCCGACCACATGCTGGTGCCGCATCCGCGCTATTTGCTCAATCTGAGAGGCCTCGATCCCGCGTCGGCCGCACCCTACGCCTGCTCGGGCGTCACGACCTACAGCGCGCTGAAGAAGCTCGAGCAGCACTTCGACACGCCGATCGTGATGTTCGGTGCCGGCGGACTTGGCCTGATGGCGCTGTCGCTGCTGAAGGCGATGGGCGGCAAGGGCGCGATCATGGTCGACATCGACGCGAAGAAACGCGAAGCCGCGGAGCAAGCCGGCGCGCTCGCGACCGTCGATCCCAAGGCGCCCGACGCGCTGGAGCAGCTTGCCAAGAAAGCCGGTGGCCCCATCCGCGCTGTGCTCGATCTGGTCGGCAACGCCGCCACCACGCAACTCGGCTTCGACTGCCTGACCAAGGGCGGCAAGCTCGTCATCGTCGGCCTGTTCGGCGGCGGGGCGACCTGGGCGCTGCCGCTGATCCCGATCAAGGCGGTGACGATCCAGGGCAGCTATGTCGGCAATTTGCGCGAGACGCAGGAGCTGCTCGATCTCGTGCGCGCGAAGAACATAGCGCCGATCCCGGTGACGCGACAGCCGCTCGCCAAGGCCAACGATGCGCTGGTGCAGTTGCAGCAGGGCGCGGTGGTCGGCCGCACGGTGCTGACGCCGTAACGAACGCTCTATCCTCCGTCATTGCGAGGAGCGAAGCGACGAAGCAATCCAGAATGTCTCCGCAGATGCAGTTCGGATTGCTTCGCTTCGCTCGCAATGACGACTTGGCTCGCTCTTTCCCGAGGCTTCCCCATGTCCGCAAATAACGCCTTCCACATTGCCGTGCTCGCCGGTGACGGCATCGGTCCCGAAGTCATGGCGCCGGCTATCGAGGTCCTGCGCAAGATCGAGACGAAATCCGGCCTGAGCTTCCGCTTCACCGAGGCGCCGGCGGGCGCCAATCATTATCTCGCCACCGGCAAGTCGATGCCCGATACCACGATCAGGCTGTGCGAGGAGGCGGACGCGATCCTGCTCGGCGCCTGCGGCCTGCCGTCGGTGCGCTATCCTGACAACACCGAGATCGCGCCGCAGATCGAGCTGCGCTTCATCTTCGACCTCTATGCCGGTGTGCGCCCCGCGCGGCTCATTCCGGGCGTGCCGAGCCCGATCGTCGGCGCCGACCAGCGCGGCATCGATCTCGTCGTGATCAGGGAGTCCACCGAAGGCCTGTTCGCCTCGATGGGCAAGGGCGTCGTCACCCATGAGGAGGCGCGCGAGACCATGGTGATCACGCGAAAGACGTCCGAGCGCCTGTTCGAGTTCTCGTTTCGCCTCGCCGAGCGGCGCAAGGCGCGCGGCAAGCCCGGCGCGCTGGCCTGCGTCGACAAGGCGAACGTGTTCAAGGCCTTTGCGTTCTTCCGCGGCATCTTCGACGAGATCGCCAAGCGTCATCCGGAGGTGAAGACCGACAGGCTCTATGTCGATGCCTGCTCGGCGATGCTGGTGAAGCGTCCCTGGGATTTCGACGTGATGGTGATGGAGAACATGTTCGGCGACATCGTCTCAGACATCACCGCGAGCCTGATCGGCGGCCTCGGCATGGCGCCGTCGGCCGACATCGGCGACAAGTACGCCGTATTCCAGCCGTGCCACGGCACCGCGCCCGACATCATGGGGCAGGGCAAGGCCAATCCCACCGGGATGATCTTGTCGGCTGCAATGATGCTGGACTGGCTCGCCGACAAGCACGGTGTCGAGGGCGCGGCCGAGGCCGGCGAGCAAATCGAGCGTGCTGTGGACAAGGTCTACGCCGGCGGCCTCAAGCCGATGGAGTTCGGCGGCAGCAACGGCACCGCCGACATCACGAAGGCGGTGCTCGCGGCGCTGTAGTCAAGGAAGAGGGGCCTCGCGGCCCCTCGCAATTCACCAGCGACGCCAGTGGCGGTGGCCGCCCCAGCCCCACGGACGCGGACCGTAGAAGCGTCGCGGACCGCCGTAAAAGCCGTAGGCCCCATAATAGTTCGGACGCCAGAAGCAGCGACCCCACGGGTTACACACCCAGCGCACCTGATCGACGGTGGCTGCCGGGCCGCTCGCGATACGGTCGGCCTGCGGAATGCCGTTCGGCATCGCTGCGAGCGCCTGTCCCGATATGAGCGCTGCGCCGCCCAGGGCAGCCAGACCAACAACAGCTAATTTGAGTTTCATCGCAATCTCCCTCGTTTGATGGCGAGAGAACCTCCAGCAAATCAGCTGGTTGCTATGGTGTTGCAGGGGCGTGGGAATTTAATCTTCCTGAATGCATGTTCACGTTGGCTGCCGTCGTTGCTGCGCTTCGTGGCAATAACGGAATCACCGTCCCTGGAACTGCGGCTTGCGCTTCTCCATGAAGGCCTGACGGCCCTCGCGAAAATCCGCGCTGTCCATGCAGGCCGTGCCGGCCGCCCTGATCGCGTCCATGTCGCGCCCGCTTTCGTCCTTCAGCACCTGAGCAATGGTGAGCTTGGCGGCCTTGATCGCGAGCGGCGCATTTTGCGAGATCGTCTCGGCGATGCCCATGGTCTCGCCCCAGAGCTGATCCTCCGGAACCACGCGCTCGACCAACCCGATGCGCAGTGCTTCCGACGCATCGATGCGCATGCCCGTATACATCAGGAGTCGGGCCCAGGACGGTCCGACCAGCGACACCAGGTGCTTCAGGCCGTCGTAGCCATAGGCAATGCCGAGCTTCGCCGCGGGAATGCCGAACTGGCTGTCATGGGAGGCGATGCGGATGTCGGCAAGCATCGCCACCTGCATGCCGCCGCCAAGACAAAAGCCCTGGATGCAGGCAATGGTCGGCTTGGGATAATCGGCAAGCAGCGCGCGCTGGGCGGCGCTGCGCTTGCCATATTCCTCGGAAGCGGCGGCGTTATGGCGCGTCTTCTCGAATTGGCTGATGTCGGCGCCCGATACGAAGGCCTTGCCGCCGCCGCCGCGCAGGATCACGACGCGCACGGCAGCGTCGTCGCGCAAGGATGTCAGCGCCTCGCCAAATCCCTCCCACATCTCCAGCGACATCGCGTTGCGCTTGTCGGGATTGTTGAAGGTGATCACGCCGACGCCACCGGCTGTGTGCTTGAGGATCTTGCCGTCGGCGTAGGGAATTTCGGTCGTGCTGGACATATCGGACATCGCGCTCATTTTCGTTGGCGAGGCGCAATGTTCGGCCGGGGCGAGGCCAGGGTCAACCGCGGCAACGGACGTGGCTTTGCAGTCACCTGTGCCGCGATTGCATGGCGCCATCTATCTCGTCATGTGCGCGGTCAGCGGATGGCTGCCGGCGTTGCTGAAGAAGGCCGCCTCTTCGGCGGTCGCCTCCAGCAGCTGCTCGTCCTGGTGATAGACGTCGTTGCGGAACTGGACGGTCTGGTCCTTGGTCATCCACGCCGTGAGATAGATCCAGGCCACCGGGACCTTCTTCACCATGGCGACGTCGAGATGCTGGCCGCTGGCGATTTCCGCGTCGATCGCGGCGCGGCTCCATTTCGGCTGGTCCTTCAAGAGCCAGGCGGCGAGATCGCGCACATTGTCGACGCGCGAGCAGCCATGGGAATCGAAGCGGTAATCATCGCTGAACAGATTGCGCTGGTTGGTGTCGTGCATGTAAACCGAATAGGAATTCGGCATGTCGATCTTGACCGCGCCGAGCGCGTTGAACGTGCCGTTGTGCTGGCGCACGGTGAAGTTCGGCGTATGCGTGCCCGACCAGTCGACCGAATTCGGGTCGATCGGATTGTCGTGGGCGTCGAGCACCTCCATGTGCATGCGCGACAGATAGCTGGGATCCTTGCGCATATGCGCGGAGATCTCGGTCTTGGCGATCGAGGAGGGCACCGTCCAGGTCGGATTGAGGACGACGCTGCTGATCTGGGCCGTCAGCGTCGGCGAGGGCTTTTCGGTCTTGCCGACGATCACGCGATAACGCCTTACCACGACGTCGTTCTCGACCGCTTCGGCGAAGGCGGCGGGGATGTTGACGACGACATAGCGCTGGCCGAAGCCGAAATTCATGTTCTCGAGCCGCTGCAGCGAAGCCTCCAGCTGCCGGATGCGATTCTGCACCGGCACGTTCATCGCCGCAATCGTGCGCGGCGTCATCGTTCCGGTCGGCGCGAGGCCGTGGCGGGCCTGGAAGCGTTTCACGGCGTCGGCGAGATCCTGGTCGAAGGCGCCGCTCGCCTTGTCGGCGGCAAGATCGCCGGAGACGATCAGCCGCTTCCGCAGGATATCGTCGTTGGCGCCCTGGGCGCCGGGCGCGAATTTGGCGTCTGCCGGGATCGCCGGCCAGCCGCCGCGCACGGCAAGATCGGAATAGCTCAGCGCCGCATCCTTGATGCGCTGGGCGGAGCCCTCGTCATAGGTCGGCTCGTGCGTCAGCGCGAGCGCCGCGGCCGAGCGGCTCTCTGCCGTCGAAGCGGACGCTGGCGCGGCAGTTTTCGGTGCGGCTGCGTGGGCCGGATTGGCGGTGGCCGGCACCGTGCCAGCCGCAGTCGCAGGCTTGGGCCCGGCCTGTCCAATCGTCTCGGTCTGAGCAAGCGCAGAGGCGCTCGCAAGCATGCCGACGGCAATGATCATCGCATGGCGTTTCGACATGTGTCCCATCTTCCCATGAGAGCGAGGCCCGGGCGGGCGCTCGCATCGGCAATTCCCCGGTTCGTCGTGCTGATTCGAGAAATCGGCGGGAGGCTAGCGCCTCCCGGTTGCGGCTCCCTTAAGCACGGCGCATCACGAGCCCGGCACGTCGGACGGCGGTCTCTGGATTGGGTCGCGACAGGGCAGGAATGGGTTCGCGAAAACCGCGGGCGACGGCGGGAAAAATGGTCAACAAAAAGGGGCGGTCATGCCGCCCCGAGAAGTCCGCGCAAGCGCGGGCCGGATATATCTCGTCCGGGTCTCGTTCAATCCAGCCGCGCCCCGTGACGCGGCGGATTGAACATCGGGCGGAAGGCGCGAACGCCGACCGGCTCAGGCTTCGTTCGCTGCGATCGATTCCATCAGCGAGACGAGCTGACGCTGCACCGTCTGGTCCTTGATCTTGCTGTAGGCGCGCAGCAGGCGGAGGCTGAAGGCCGAGTCCAGGAACAGCAGGCTCTCGACTTCGCGCGCCTTGTTGTCGCCGTCATAGAAGAAGGTCACGGGCACATCGAGGGCGGTGGCGATCTGCTGAAGCCGGGCCGCGCCGACGCGATTGACGCCCTTCTCGTACTTCTGGACCTGCTGGAAACTGACGCCGAGCTTCTCGCCGAGCTCGGCCTGCGAGACCTTCATCTCGACGCGTCGCAGACGGATTCGCTTGCCCAGCTCAATGTCCGGCTTGCCGGCACTGCGCTGCTTCATTCTCTTCGCCGCTGTCTTCATCTTTTTTCTCATCGGTCTTCGGTTGAAAACCCCCCGAAGAGCTGGGTCAGGGGTTCGCCCATATACTCGTCCTTGAATTCATGCGGGTGCACGAACTCTTCCTTAAACCACGGGAAACGCGCCGGATTGAAGGCTTCGATCAGCCAGTCAATCATGTGCCGCACGCGCGGAATCCGGCCGCTACCAGGATGGTAGGACAACCAGATATCCAGCGATCTGTTCAGCTCGACTTCCAGTGGAATCAACTTCCCGCCAAGCGCCACGGCGTAGCTCGGGAATACGCCGATTCCGGCGCCATTCGCGACCGCCCAGTAATTGGCGCTCGAGACGTTGGTCTTCATGACCAGAAGGTCACGCTCCGGAACGCCGGGGAAGAAGCTCTCGAAAGTTTGCTTGGCATCGAGCTGGTCGGCGAACTGCAGCACCAGGCGGTGCTTGATCAACTCCATCGCCGAACGCGGCGCGCCATGTTTCGAAATGTATTTCTCGGAGGCCCAGAACATCAGATGCATGCGGCCGAGCCGCACCAGCTTGACGTCGAGCGCCGCAGGCCGCGACAAGTGAATGGCGACGTCGGCCTCGTGGCGAGAGACGTCGGCCGAACGCATCGCGCAATGCAGGTCGACCAGGATCTTCGGATACGCCTGCTGGAATTCGACCAGTCGCGGGGCGAGCCAGAATGTGCCAAGTCCCTCGGTAATGGCGACGCGGACCTCGCCGGCCAGGGCGTTCGTCGTCGAATCGCTGGTGCGCAGCACGTCGAACGCGGCCGCCTCCATTTGCTCGACGGCGGAGACCACCAGCGCGCCTTCGTCGGTCAGGCGGGTGCCGTGGACGTCGCGGGTGAACAGAGTGGTGCCGGTCTGGCGTTCGAAATCATCGATCCGACGGCGGACGGCGTTGATCGACAGCGACAGGCGCTCAGCCGCCGAGCGGAAACTTCCGCATCGGACGACTTCCAGGAAAATGCGCGCCGCATCCCAGTCCGACAGGCCGCTGATGTTTGTCTTTGGGCGTTCCTCCAGAGGAACGCCCCTTTCCGCCAAGGAGTGCATACAAGTCCCTTCGGGTCGCTAAACTGGCAGAATCTGGCGCAAACCACAACCACGGCGGGTTGGGGAACGACGAGTTTTGAACGTCATCCTTACTACACCGCAGGTGGTATTCGGGTGCTGCCAGGGCGGGAACAAGGGCTGGGAATCGGGCAAACCATTCGCCCGTATGAGGGGTGTGGCGTGAGTTCCGTTGTGGGCCGTGACATGGCTGCGGGATCGTCGGCGCTGTCCGCAATGAACGTCCTTGCGCAAGAGCCGGTGCCGCCTTCCGCGATGGATCAATTGCAGCACGCCAGCCGTTTTAAGATCGAGCGATTTGCAACTGAGCGAGTCGACGCTGGCCGGCGCGAAGCAATACTCGCCGGAACCGCGGTTTCAAGGCAGCAACACACTGAAATCATATTCGGGGGCGCAGCGGCCTCGTGTTATCCTCGACGCTCCATGGGGGCCAAAGAGGTCGTCACAACCACGTCTCACAGGCCGAATTAGCGGGAAGAACGCCGGTGTCGCATTCAGACGAACAGTTGCAGTCGGTGCTGGAAACGCTCGAAGAGTGCCGCAGGGTGCTCAACGAGAGCAACAGCCGCGAGTCGGCCGAGCTGCTGTCCATTGTCATCCTGGACGTGCGGATGAAACTCAAAGGAATTGACAGTGCCGACCTCAAGGCACTGTGCGACGAAATGCTGCGGACCGCGACCAACGAACCGCAGCCCCCCTCCAAGCAGACGCAGGACCAGCCCCGGCGTCCGCTGCTCCGCGTGGTGAAGTAGCCGCGCCGCCAAGTCTCGCTTTTTGGCGAGATTTGTGCGTGTCCCGATGCCGCATCTGTGATCACAGACGGCATCGGGAGGAGCCCTGGTTTTGTGCGCCTCTGTTGCGCATTCGCTGGCATCGGCTACACCAGAGCCGGTTCGGCTCCGGGCCGCGCGCACCCCCCGCGCGCCGCGCCGGCGCCTGAGATGGCTTCGACTGCATCATGCAAAATGTTTCAATCCCGGCGGCGCTGATTGCCGGCCTCGTCAGCTTCCTCTCCCCTTGCGTCCTGCCGCTGGTCCCGCCCTACCTGATCTATCTGACGGGCGCGACGATCGAGCATGTCGAAAGCAACGAGCCCGCATCAGTCTCCAAACGCGCGATTATGATGTCGGCGCTCCTGTTCGTGCTCGGCTTCTCCACTGTGTTCGTGGCGCTCGGCGCCAGCGCCTCGCTGATCGGCGGGCTGATCCGCGCTTGGTCGGCCGAACTCTCGATCCTCGCCGGCATCGTCATCATCGTCATGGGCCTGCATTTCCTCGGCCTGACGCGCATCGGCCTCTTGATGCGCGAGGGACGATTGACCGCGCCCAAGCCCGTCGGCCTCTGGGGTGCTTATGTGATGGGGCTCGCGTTTGCCTTTGGCTGGACGCCCTGCATCGGCCCGATCCTCGCGGCGATCCTCTCGGTCGCGGCCGCCGAAGCGACAGTCACGAAGGGCGCCGGCCTGCTCGCGGTCTATTCGGCTGGCCTCGGCATTCCCTTCCTGATCGCCGCCCTGATGATCGAGCAGTTTTCCACCCTGTTCGCGCGCATGAAGGGCCATCTCGTCAATGTCGAGCGCGCCATGGGCGTCCTGATGGTGATCACCGGCGTCGGCTTCCTCACCGGCGCGGTGTCGAATGTGAGCATCTGGCTGCTTGAGACGTTCCCGGCGTTGCAGACGATCGGTTAGGCCTCCGCCGCAAAGCGCGCCAGCGCCTCGCGGTCGATCTCGATGCCGAGGCCCGGCCCCTCGGGCACCCGCACGACGCCCCTCGCATGCTCGATCGGCTCCTTCAAAACCGCCTGCCGGATCGGATGCTCGGTGCGGTCGAACTCGAGCATCGGTTCGAGCGGAGCCAGCGAGGTCGGCGTGTGCGACGGCAGCACGGCGAGGAGCTGAAGCGAGGCGGCGATCGCAATCCCGGTGCCCCAGACGTGCGGATTGTAGCGGATGCCGAACGCCTCGCTCATGTCGGCGATCTTCTTGCATTCGCTCAAGCCACCCGCCGCGCAGGTGTCGGGCTGGGCGATGTCGAGCGCATGCGAGACGAACAGCTCGCGGAAGCCGAAGCGCGTGAATTCGCACTCGCCGCCGGCGACCGGAATCGTGAGCGCGGATTTCACCGCGCGATAGCCCGCGATGTCCTCCGGCGGCACCGGCTCCTCGAACCATCCGATGTCATGGCGCTCGATCAGGCGGCCGAGCCGGATCGCCGCGACCGCGTCATAGGCGTGGTTCGCATCGACCATCAGCGCGACATCGGGGCCGATCGCCTCGCGCACCGCGCGGGTGACCGCGGCATCCTCCGCGATGCCGAAACCGACCTTCAGCTTCACGGCGCGGAATCCTTCGGCGGCATAACCCGCCGCTTCCTCCGCCAGATAGTTCAGCGGATCGCCTGACTTGCGCCGGTAGAGACCGGTCGCGTAGGCCGCAACCTGCTTGCGCGCGCCGCCGCCGAGAAGCTGATGCACGGGTACGCCGAAATGCTTGCCCTTGATGTCCCATAGCGCGATGTCGATGCCGCTCATCCCCTGGATCACGACGCCCTTCTGGCCGTGATCCCGCAGGCGCGCATAGACCATCTGCCACAGCACGTCGGTGCGCAACGGATCCTCGCCGATCAGCCACGGAGCGATACTCTGCACCACCGCCGCCGTGATGCGCGCCGGGCCGTAGCATTCACCCCATCCGACAAGACCATTGTCGGTCTCGATCTCGACCAGCATTGCGGTGCGCGTGTCGTACCAGGCGCGCGAATAGGCAAAGGGCTGCGACAGCTTTGCTTCGAGAATGTGCGTGCGAACCCTAGTGATCTTCATTGCCGGCCTCCGTTCATCGCGCCTCGTCCAGCGCGCAAATCACCGTGCAGACCACGCCCCGGGGCAGGAAGTCGACGGTGGCCTCGCCGCCGAGCTGGTCGCGCGCACTGCGCTCGATCAGGCGCGAGCCGAAGCCGCGCTGCACCGGCGCCGTCACCGGCGGTCCGCCGCTCTCGGTCCAGATCAGGCGCAGCCGCGGCTTCGGCGCCTCGGCAAGGACCTCCCACTCCAGCGCCACCCGTCCGGTCTCGTTGGACAGCGCGCCGTACTTTGCGGCGTTGGTGGCGATCTCGTGCACGATCATCGACAGCACCACGGCGAGCCGCGGCGACAGCGGCACCGCGGGTCCGGCCATGCGGATGCGCGCCGGATTATTCAGCAGGAACGGCTGGAGCGCGCGGGTGATCACGTCCCGCAGCTCGGAGCCCGCCCATTTCTCCTGGCTCAGCAAATTATGCGCCTCGGCCAGCGCGCCGAGCCGGCCCTCGAATTTTGCCCGCTCGTCCCGGCTGGCGCTGCGGAAGGTCTGCACCGCGATCGCCTGCATCAACGCGAGCGTGTTCTTGACGCGATGGTTGAGCTCGTCGATCAGGAGATCGTGCAGCATCTCGCCGCGCGCGATCGTGGTTGCCATCCTGACCGCGAAGGTCAAGCCGGTCAGCAGCAGGATGCCGCCGATAAAACTGGTGATCGCGATGTTGCGCCAGAGCGGAGCGATCAGCGAGCTCTCGGCGACGCCGGCCACGATGGTCCAGCCGGTCAGCCGTGACCTCGTATAGACGGTGGACAACGCAACACCGTCGAGCGAAACCGTCGAGAGTGCGGCTTCCGGCGTGCGCAACATACTTTCGTACAGCGTGCCGGTAGCCCGCTTGCCGAAGATCTCCGTAGGGTTCGGCGTGCGCGCGAACACGATGGCCTTGGTGTCGAGCAGGGAGACCGTCCAATCCCGGTCGGGCCGTTGCTTTTCGACCAGGTCCTGAAAGATGCTGACCGGCGGGCTGAAGCAGAGGTCGTAGATCACTTCGCCGTCGCGGAGCACCGGAACCTCGACCGTAAGCACCTGCCGGCCGTTGATCGCGCCGGTGAACAGGTCGGAATATTGCGGCGATCTGGTCGCAAACACCTTTTCGATGATCTCCAGGTGGCCGCGTGGCGGCAGGCTTGCGGTGTCCTCCGTCGCGGAGGAGAACAGCAGTCGGCCCTTGCGATCGGAGATCAGCACCAGGCCGCCCTTGCCATACTGATCGACGAAGCCGAGGGCGATGCGGCGAAAATTCTGGAAGTCGTCGTCGCGCAGCGAATTCGTCAGCGCAAGCACTTGCAGGCCGCCGGTCATCCGCTGCACCTCGGAGTCCAGCACGAGGCGCATGCTGCGCACGTTCTCCAGCACGCGGCGGGTCGCGTCGTTGCGGTCCTGCTTGTAATTGTAGACGGCAATACCGACCGCGAAGACGATCAGCGGCAACATCGTTCCCGTGACCAGAAGAGCGAGCCGGACCGGCAAAGTGAGCTTTGACAAACGCAGGCGTCCCGGTTCCAGCGCAAGGGAGCGCCGGATTTATGATTTTGGGAGACCATAGGGGCGGGATTTGCGGCGCGCCATAATTTTTCGCGTCCGGACGAGCCGCCCAGGGACAAGATTTTTGCAGCGCAGTCCGCGGCAGCGCCTCAGCTCATGCTGATTGCGGTCAGCAGCAGGCACATGGCGTAGACGGCAGCCAGGCTGAGCCCGGCGATCCGGGCCTCTCGATAAGATTTCATAACGTCAACTCCCAGAGAGGGAGGCCGCCTTCGAGGCGGCCCCCCTTACATCTGGATCAATCAATTTCCTGAACGACCGTGCGCGAGCCGGGATCGACGAGCATCACGCGATCGCCGGAGTAGACGTAGCGATACTTGGTCAGCGACGGACCCCAGTCTGCGGGAACGGCCTCGAGCTCGACATCGCTCGGCACGGCCGCGCCGACAACGATCTTTTCCTTCGTCGTCACCGGGCGAATGCGATGCTCGGTGACGTAGGATTTGATCTTGGTTCGGTATTGCGGCTCGATCTGAACCGCCGCCGCGTGGCCGGTCCCGGTCGTCGTCACGACGGTCGATTGCGCGAAAGCGCCGGTCGACATGAGGACCGCCGCGGCGGAAAGCAGGAACAACTTCTTCATCTCGTTCTCCTCGTTTGAATATGCGCCGCAACAACCCCTCATCGCCGACAGCGTTCCCGGCTCAGGGAACAAATTGCCGTTTTTTCCCGTTTGTAGCTGACCGAGCTGAACGGCTCGGGCTCTGGAGGAGGACGACAAATGAAGTTGAAGATCGTAACTGCAACACTGATGCTTGCCGCAATATCCCTGCCGGCGTTCGCGGCCGACGAGTTTTACGTCGTGCAGGACGTCAAGACCAAGAAGTGCACGATCGTCGACAAGAAGCCGACGGACACGTCTATGACCGTCGTCAGCCCCTCGGGCACGATCTACAAGTCGCGCACCGAAGCTGAAACCGGCATGAAGACCGTCAAGGTCTGCACGTCGAACTGAGGAGGATGACAAATGCCAGTTCTGATTCTCTGGGCCGTGCCGGCCGTGCTGGTGATCGGCGGCGGCATCTATCTGATCGGTCACATGCACTAAACGGGAGTGGAAGGCGAGCGGATCTGTGCGTGCAGCGCACAGGTCCGCAAGCCGTCTGTCGCCTGTGGAAAGCCGCCCCTCGGCCTGCCACGCATCGGCAGGAGCGCAAGTTGCAGTGCAGCAGTTCGCGAAAAAGGGTGGCCCTGCGACGAAGAGGGCCTCCCACGCACGCGAAATGACTTTCGTCCCGCCGACGTTTTCCATACGCTTCCCTCTCGCAAGCCGCATACCGGCTGCGCTCACGGCCCGGCGACAGGGCCGGAGCATCAAAAGGGAGGGGAGACGATGAAGCGAAGGTCATTTCTCGCGGGGCTCGGCGCGACCACTGCGGCGGCTGCGATTGGCATGCCGACGATCATCCGGGCGCAGTCGCCGATCACGCTGAACGGCGCGGTCCAGTTCAACGACGACCACGCCTTCAACCGGGCCCTGCTCCGGTTCGAAGAGCTGGTGAAGAAGTACTACGGCAAGCCAGTCAACTTCACGCTGCACAGGAATTCCTCGCTCGGCCTCGAAAAGCAGTATTTCGAGTACATGTCGCAGGGCAAAGCCGTCGATTACGGCATCGTCTCGCCGGCTCACATGTCGACCTTCGCCAAGGCGGCCCCGTTCATCGACGCCCCCTTCGTGTTCAAGGGCATCGAGCACATGAACAAGGTCGTCGAAGCCAACATCCTGGCGCCGATCGCCGACGAAGTCGCGGCCAAGGCCGAGGTCGTTCTGATCGGCTATTCCGGCGGTGGCATCCGCAACATTTTCGCCAACAAGCCGCTCAAGACTCTCGCCGACCTCAAGAGCCTCAAGGTGCGCGTACAGGGCGCGCCGATCTGGTCGAAGACCTTTGCGGCCGTGGGCATGAGCCCGACGGTGATCGCCTATAACGAGATCTACAATGCGATCCAGAACGGCGTGATATCGGCCGGCGAGAACGAGGCGGCCGGCGTCGAGGCGATGAAGTTCTACGAAGTGGCCCCGCATCTCAACCTGACCCAGCACGCCGTGTCGATCCGGCCGATCTGCTTCTCCGTGAAGACGTTGAAGACCCTGCCGAAGGAGTTGCAGGACGCGATCATGAAGGCGGGCAAGGAGGCCGGCGACTATGGCCGACAACTGGAGTCGAGCGAGGAGGTCGTCAAGCTCGACACGCTGGAGAAGGCCGGCAAGCTCAAGCGCGTTCCCTTCGAGGAGCGGGACGCCATGAAGAAGCTCGCCGACCCCGTGATGGCCACCTACGCCAAGGAAATCGGCGCGGAAGGCATTTTCGAGAAGATCAACGTCGTCTGAGAACTGTCGCCGCCCACGCAACAGGACGTCGGGGCAAGCCGGACGGCTTGCCCCATTGCGTGATTGTGATCCCCCGGAGTCGTAATGACCGAAATATCGATGCCACCGAACCCGTCGCTATGGCGCCGAGCAACGGCGGCCTATGCAAAACTGCTGGAAATCCTGCTCGCCGCCTCTGTCGGCCTTCTGGTCATTCCCGTCACGTTGCAGATCATCTCGCGCTACACGCCCTTGATTCCGTCCTACATCTGGACCGAGGAAATGGCACGGTTCATGTTCATCTGGACGATCATGATCGGCGCCATGGTCGGCATCAGAGAGTCGCAGCATTTTGAAGTCGACGTCTGGCCTGACCTGTCACGCCGAAGCGAAGCCCTGGTGCGGATTCTCGCGCGGCTCGGCGTGCTGGCGTTGGCGGTGGTGTTCGTATCCGCCGGCATCGAGTTCACCCGCTTTGCCTGGAACAGGACGTCGGAGCTGGCCGATCTGCCGCTTTGGCTGATCCACGTCGCCTGGCCGGTTGCCGGCGTGACCTGGATCGTGTTCGCCGGTGAACAGATTGTCGACGAGATGCGGATTCTGGTTGGGGCAAATCAATGAGCGGCAATGTTCTTTCTGCCGGACAGGCCGCGATGGTCCTGTTCGGGACTTTCGTTGGCCTGCTCATCATACGCGTGCCGGTCGCCTTCGCGCTTGGCCTTGCCTGCGTGCCGATCCTGCTGATCGAGCCGCATCTGTCCCTGATGACGCTCGCGCAGGAAACCTTCAACGCCTACAATTCTTTCATCCTGCTGGCGGTGCCGTTCTTCCTGCTCACCGCCAATTTGATGAGCATCGGCGGCATCACCGACCGGCTGGTGGCGCTGTCGCGCTCGATGGTCGGGCACTGGCCAGGGTCGCTGGCGCAGATCAACGTCGTGCTGTCGGTGTTCTTTGCCGGCATCTCCGGCTCCTCCACCGCGGACGCGGCGAGCCAGTCCAAGATCTTCATCGATGCCCAGACCAAGGAGGGCTACGACCTCTCGTTCTCCATCGCGATCACCGCGGTCTCGGCCGTGCTCGCGGTCATCATCCCGCCCTCGATCCTGATGATCGTGTGGGGTGGACTGATCTCGACCTCGATCGCCGCGATGTATCTCGCGGGCATCGTGCCGGGATTGCTGATCGCCGGAGCGCAGATGGCGACAGTGCATATCTATGCCGTGCGACGAGGTTACCCGACCTATCCGAAGGACACTTGGAGGGAGATGTGCTGCGCCATCTGGCGCTCGATACCGGCGCTGCTGACGCCGTTCATCATCGTCGGCGGCATCCTGCTGGGGTGGTTCACCGCGACCGAATCCGCCTGCGTCGCGGTGCTTTATTCCGTGGCGCTATCGACATTCTTTTACCGTGAAACCGGCGCGCGCGAACTCTACAAGGCTTTGCTCGACACCGGCCGTCTCGCGGGTGTCGCGCTGTTCTGCGTGGGCACCGCCAGCGCGTTCGGCTGGCTGCTGGCCTACTACAGGATCCCGCAGGAACTGCTGGCCAACGTTTCGACCTGGGGCATGGGCGCGATCGGGGCCGGCTTCTTCATCGCGTTCTGCTTTCTGGTGGTGGGCTGTTTCCTCGACGCCATTCCGGCGATCATCATCGTCGGTACCGTTCTCGAACCGCTGGCGAAATCGGTCGACCTTCATCCGGTGCAGTTTGCGATCATCTCGATCGTTTCGCTGGCCTTCGGGCTGGTGACGCCGCCTTATGGACTGTGCTTGATGATCGCCTGCTCGATCGCCGGGGTGCGGCTGCGCTATGCGCTGAAGGACACGGTGATCATGCTGATCCCCATGCTGCTCGTGCTGGCGGCGCTCATTATTTGGCCCAGCGTTTCCCTGTTCCTGCCGCGCCTGATCGTGCCGGAGATGTTGAAATGAGCGGGGCTTGCTCCCGCGGCTCTGATGCCGCGGGATCGGTGCATTTTGCTCAGAGATTGCTCTCGGTGATCGCAGCGTAGACCATGCTGCGCAGCTCGCGCCGGAGCGGGTAGGCGCTGGATGGCAGCACCTGCGTCATGAAGATGGTGATCAGCTCCTCGGCCGGATCGATCCAGAACGACGTCGTGGCCGCGCCGCCCCAATTGTATTCACCGGGGCTGCCGGCGACCAGCGTCTCGGCCGGGCGCATGGTCACGGCGAAGCCGAGGCCGAAGCCGATGCCGTTGTAGGCGGCTTCTGCAAACAGCGAGCGCGACACTTCCGGCAGGAAACGCCCGCCTGGAATGTGGTTGGTCGTCATCAGCGCCAGCGTCTTCGGCCCGATCAGCCTGACGCCGCCGAGCTCGCCGCCATTGAGCAGCGCACGGCAGAAGGTGAGATAGTCGGCCGTCGTCGAGCACAGCCCGCCGCCACCCGAGATCAAGGACGGCGGCGACAGGAACGAGCTCTTGGTTGGATCATCCTGCAGGGTCAGGCCCTCGCGGCGCTGGCCGGCATGGAAGGTCATGCCGCCACCCGGGTCGGCCGAGTAACAGGCAGCGAAACGGTGGGCCTTGGAAGCCGGCACGTGGAAATCAGTGTCGGTCATGCCGAGTGGATCGAGAATGCGTTGTTTCAGGAACTGCTCGAAGGGAATCCCGGAGATCTTGCCGACGAGGTAGCCGAGCACGTCGGTCGAGACCGAGTAATTCCAGGCCTCGCCCGGTGAGAACTCCAGCGGGATTTTTGCAAGGCTCTCGATCATGGTCTGGAGCGTGCCGGACTTCTCGACCTCGCCGATCTTTTCAGCGCGGTAGGCGGCATCGACGTTCGAGCGCTGCTGGAAGCCGTAGGTGAGGCCGGAGGTGTGGCGCAGGAGGTCGACGATCAGCATCGGCCGCGACGGCGGCCGGGTCAGGAAGGAAGGCGCGGTGCCGGCGACGAACACGCCGAGATCCTTCCATTCCGGAATGTACTTGGCGACCGGCTCATCGATCGCGACGAGGCCTTGCTCTACCAGCATCATGAAGGCGACGCTGGTGAGCGGCTTGGTCATGGAATAGATGCGGTAGATGGTGTCGTCCTTGACGGGCAGCTTGCGTTCGACGTCGGCAAAACCCTGCACCGAGCTGTGGGCGATCTTGCCACGGCGATAGACCAGGAGATGCGTGCCCGGGAAGCGGCCGGCATCGATGTACCTGCTCTTCAGATGCGCATCGACACGGTCGAGCGCGGCCTTGGACATGCCCACGGATTCGGGCGAGGCGGGGGTGGGGGCGAGCATCAGTTCCTCCGAGCAGTTTTGTCCGGCGTTGATAGCCGAAAAGGCGGTCTCATTCCAAGCCGGTCGCGCTTAACGCCGGCCGGCTGTTTGGTGTAAGCTTCACTTTGGAACGCCTCCAAGCAGCCCAAAAGATCCCCAACGGGCCAATGAGAAAACGCAGGCAAACGCACCATGACCCAGTTCAACGAGACCGAACTCACCGAAGCCGTCGTCCGGAGCTTTGACCAGACGCCTGACCCGCGCGCGAAATTCCTGCTCCAGGAATTGGTGAAGTCGCTGCACGATTACGTGAGCAAGACCGGCCTCACCTTCGCGGAATGGGAATACGCCATCGATTTCCTGACCCGCACCGGCCAGAAATGCACGGACACCCGGCAGGAATTCATCCTCCTGTCCGACGTGCTCGGCGTCTCCATGCTGGTCGACGCGGTCAACCATCGCGAGCGCGAGGGCGCCACCCAGACCACCGTGCTCGGGCCGTTCTATGTCGGCGAGCACAAGGTGACGGCGCACGGCACCGACATCTCTCCGAACAATCAAAGCGGCGAACGGATGTTCGTGCAGAGCCGTGTCACCGATCTCAAGGGCAAGCCGCTCGCGAATGTCCCCGTCGACGTCTGGCACGCTGACGATGACGGCTTCTACGACTCGCAGAAGCCGAACTATGACGAGGTCGGCGCCTCGGCGCGGGCGCGCTTCATCACCGATAGCGATGGCCGCTTCTTCTTCCGCACCATCCTGCCGTGCAGCTATCCGATCCCGACCGACGGCCCGGTCGGCGAGATGATCGTGCAGACCAACCGCCACCCGATGCGCCCGGCGCATGTGCACTTCCTGGTCAATGCCAAGGGCTACGAGCCGCTGATCACCCACGTTTTCATGGACGGCGACAAATACCTGGATTCCGACGTGGTGTTCGGCGTGAAGGACGACCTCGTCGCCAAGGTCGAGCCGCGCAACGATGCGGCGATGCCCGACGGCACTAAGGCGAACGGGCAGTGGCATCTGATGAGCTACGAATTCCACCTCAAGCCGGGCGGCGGCATGGCGCCGAAACCGCTGGGGACGAAGGCGGAGGAGCACGCCTGACAGTCAGGCGCGAGCAGCGCGCGCCGCCCTCTCATCTCCCGATAAAGGCCGCCAGTTCGTCGGGCGTCCCCATCGGAAAGGCTTCTTTCATGAAGTCGAGGAAGGCGGAGACGCGCGCGCTCAACAGCCGGCGCGATGGATAGAGCGTCCACAACGCGATCTCTGGTCCGTCGATGTCGCCCCAATGCACCAGCGTGCCGGCAGCCAGGTCGTGACTGACCAGTGATACCGGAAGGCGTGCGGCGCCGACGCCCGCCCGGACCGCATCGCGGACCATGACGAGCGATGACAGGCGAAGGACCGGATCAATCGCGATGCGCGATTGTCCACTTGGCACCGTGACTTCCCAGCTTGTCAGCTGGTCGCCCGGTCCGCGCATGATTGCCGGCACAGCGATACCGTCCCGCGGTCGTTTCAGGTCCGGGCTCGCCACCACCACCAGCCGATCGCGCAGAAAGATTCGTCCGACAAGGCTGTCATCCGGATCGGGATTGACCCGAATGACGAGGTCATACCCTTCCTCCACCATGTCGACGGAGCGATCTTCCGTCGTGACCTCGAGACGGACCTCCGGGTATCTGAGCGCGAACCCGGCCGCGAGGTTTCCCATCGCAGTCTGCGAGAACAGCATAGGCGCGCTGATCCGCAAGCGCCCCCGCGGCCTGTCCCCACCCGACGCGATCGCTGTCGCCGTCTCGTCGAGCTCGGTGAGCAAGGCTCCCGTCCGCTCGTAAAGGGCGCGTCCTTCCTGCGTGAGTTTCAGGGTGCGCGCTCCCCGTTCGAACAGGCGCAGGTCGAGCGCGGCTTCCAGCTCCGCGACCCGCCGGGACAGGGTGGCTTTCGGGCGGCCGGCAGCCCGTGCCGCCCGGCCGAACCCGCCGTGCCGGGCGACGAGATTGAAGTCGGCGAGTGCGAGTAGGTCCATTGTTCCACCAGTGAGACAGTCCGTCCAGATATAGCGACTATCTGTTCTTTTGTGGATCACTAATTTCCCGGATGTCTTCTGACCCAACCCGGAGTGATCCCCATGACCATCCTCGTTACCGGTGCAACCGGCACCATCGGTCGCCATGTCGTCGAACAGCTCGTCAAGCGCGGTGCCGATGTCCGTGCTCTCGCCCGCGAACCTGCCAAGGCAAACCTCCCGGCAGGCGTCACAGTCGTGCAGGGCGACCTGCTCGACGTCGACTCGATCCGTAGCGCATTCAAGGGCGTCTCGACCCTGTTCCTGCTCAACGCAGTGGTGCCGGATGAATTCACGCAGGCACTGATCGCGCTCAACGTGGCCCGCGAAGCTGGCGTCGAGCGGGTCGTCTACCTCTCGGTGATCCACAGCGATCGCTACGTGAACGTCCCGCACTTTGCCGGCAAGTTCGGCGTTGAGCGGATGATCGAGCAGATGGGCTTCAACGCCACCATCCTGCGCCCGGCGTACTTCATGAACAACGACGTCACGATCAAGGACGTGGTGACCGGATACGGCATCTACCCGATGCCGATCGGGAGCAAGGGGCTCGCCATGATCGATGCACGCGACATCGGCGAGATCGCGGCCATCGAGCTGATCCGTCGTGAGCGCGCCGCAACCCCGCTTCCGCTCACGCGCATCAATCTCGTCGGTCCAGATGCGCTGACCGGCGCGAAAGCCGCCGCCGTCTGGTCGGAGGTGCTCGGCCGCACGATCGCCTATCCCGGTGACGATACCGCCGGCTTCGAGAAGAACCTCAGGCAGTTCATGCCGAGCTGGATGGCTTTCGACATGCGGTTGATGAGCGAGCGTTTCCTCACCGAGGGAATGGTCCCCGAGTCCGGCGACGTCGAGCGGTTGACCGCCCTGTTGGGCCGTCCGCTGCGCTCCTATCGCGACTTCGTCTCCGAGATCACGGCCACTGCCTGACGGCACGGGCACGTCTCATCACGACAACGAGGAATGCTATCATGATCTCTTCAACCGCCACTGTTCCGGTGAATCCGGAAGGCGCAACGAAGATATTGGTGCTTGGAGCGACCGGTGCCACCGGTCGCCTGATCGTCAACCAGGCGGCGGCGCGGGGCTACGACGTCACCGTGCTGGTGCGTTCCGCCGACAAGGCAAGTGACATCAGGGGGACGAAGCTCATCGTCGGAGATGCCCGCGATGAAGCAGCCCTGCGCGAAGCCCTAAAAGGCCGTGACGCCGGGTCAGCGCGCTGGGTACACCGGTAAGCCCGTTCCGCGAAGTGACGCTTCTCTCGACCGCGACGCGCGCGCTCGTGAGCGCGATGAAGGCCGAGCAGGTCTCTCGGCTGGTTTGCATCACGGGGATGGGCGCCGGCGACAGTGCCGGGCACGGCGGCCTTATCGCCGACAATGTGATCTTTCCGCTTCTGCTGAAGAAGGTGTACGCCGACAAGGACCGGCAGGAAGCGATCGTCAGAGACAGCGGGCTGGGCTGGGTCCTGGTTCGCCCCTCGATCCTGAACAACAAGCCCGGCCGCGGCTCGGTCCGGACCCTGACGGATCTTTCGGGCTTCCATGGCGGTAGCATCGCGCGCGAAGACTTTGCGACATTCGTGCTCGATCAGGTGCGCGCCGATACCTGGCTGCATCGGTCTCCGCTGATCACGTGGTGATGCTTTGCGTGGCGACACCCCTGATCAGCGCGCGTGCAGCATCGCAAGCAGGACCACGACGACGCAGGCGAGCGCCGCCGTGGTCAATTTCCAGAACATCAGCGGGCTGCGCTCCAAAAGCGGCGTGATCCGCGTGTCGAGATAGGCCGGATTGGGCGTGCGAAGCTCGAACACGAATTCGGACAGATCCTCGTGCCGCTTGTAGGGATCCGGATGGAGCGCACGTCTGAGCGCTCCGTCGACCCAGGCGGGCACGTTGCTGTCGTCGTCGGCCGGGCGGTATTTGAGCCTCCGCACGTCCGCCTTGCGTCGGATCCTGGCGATTTGGGTGCCGTAGGGAAGCGTTCCCGTCAGCATCTGGTAACAGATCACGGCGAGTGAAAACATGTCGGAGCGCGGCGAGCCGCCCTGCCCAAGAAAATATTCCGGCGCCGTGTACTGGACCGTTCCCAGAATTTCGTCGGTCTCGTCCTGCGGGGCCGCCTCCGCGACGCCTGCCACCTTGACCGATCCGAAGTCGATGATCTTCGCGGTGCCGGTCTTGTCGATCAGGATGTTGTCGGGCCTGAGGTCCTGATGCAGCATTTCCATGCGGTGGAAGGCGCGCAAGCCCGCGGCGATCTGCTCGACCAGTCCGCGGACGGTTTCGAGATCGGGGCGCGGATTGTCCGTCATCCATTGCCGCAAGGTCTGACCTTCGACGAATTCGGTCGCGACATAGAGATAGCCACGCCGTTTCGACTGCGACAACGGCTTCAGCACGTGCGGGCTGTCGATCCGGCGCGCGATCCACTCTTCCATCAGGAAGCGCTTCAGGTATGCGGCATTGTCGCGCAGATCGATCGAGGGAAGCTTCAGCGCGACCGGCTCCTCGGTCACCGCGTCGACGGCAAGGTAGATATGGCTGCGGCTGCTGGCGTGGATTTCGCGGACGATCCTGTAGCCGTCGAAGATGGCCCGCGGCTCCGGCAGCGGGGGAAGCGGCAGCTGGGAGGTCTGGTTGAATATTCCAGCCGGCTCACGCTGCGGCACCGCATCGACGCGGAGGATCTGGACCGTGATGTTGTCGTCACTGCCGCGCCGATAGGCTTCCTCGACGATCGCCTTCGCCGCCCCGTCGAGCTCGGCTGCATGCTCGCTGAGCGCACTGGTGATGAAACGCGCGTCGACGAATTCATAGGCGCCGTCGGTCGCCAGCAGGAAAGTGTCTCCAGTCTCGATCTCGAAACTCTGATAGTCGATCTCGAGCTGCGGATTGATGCCGAGCGCACGGCCGAGATAGGTCTGTTCCGAGGACACGATGATCCGGTGATCGTCGGTCAGCTGCTCGAGCGCCTTGCCCGCTACGCGGTAGACGCGACAGTCGCCGACGTGGAAGATGTGCGCGGTGGTCGCCTTGATGACCATGGCGCTCAGCGTGCAGACATAACCCTTGTCGCGGTCATAGGCATATTGGCTCTTGCGCGTCTGCGCGTGGAGCCAGGAATTGGTCGCGTCCAGCACGCGGCGGGCGGAGGTCTTCACCGTCCAGGATTCCGACGTGCAGTAATAGTCCATCAGGAAGCTCTTGACCGCCGACTCGCTGGCGATCTGGCTCACCGTGCTGCTGGAGATGCCGTCGGCGAGGACGGCCGCAATACCCTTCAGGCTGAGCATCGGCTCGTCCGGAACGAGGACGCCGTGAAAATCCTGATTGATGGGCTTGCGACCCTTGTCGGAATGCTGGCCGACCGAGATCTGAAGTCCGCGGGTCATCGTCATCACCGGCAAAGGGGAGCCTCACCCTGATCGGGCGAGGCTCTCCTGTCGAGACGTATCAGGCCGCGATGCGGGGCGAGGTGGCCCTGCCGGCCTGGCGCTTCGGCTTGGTCATGATGTGCGTGGTGTAGAGGGTCATGCCGGTGAAGGCGAGGCCACCGACGAGGTTGCCGAGCACGGTCGGGATCTCGTTCCAGATCAGATAGTCCATGATCGAGAACTTCGCGTGCAGCATCAGGCCGGAGGGGAACAGGAACATGTTCACGACGGAATGCTCGAATACCATGTAGAAGAACACCAGGATCGGCATCCACATCGCGATGACCTTGCCGGGGACCGATGTCGAGATCATGGCGCCGACCACGCCGGTCGAGACCATCCAGTTGCAGAGCATCCCGCGCAGGAACAGCGTCGCCATGCCGGCCGCGCCATGCGCGGCGTAGCCCAGCGTTCGGCCTTCGCCGATGTTACCGATGGCGGCGCCGACCTTGTCGGGATCCTGCGTGAAGCCGAAGGTCGTGACGAAGGCCATCATGAAGGCCACGGTGAAGGCGCCAGCGAAATTGCCGACGAAGACGAGGCCCCAGTTACGCAGCACGCCGCCGAAAGTGACGCCAGGGCGCTTGTCGATCAGGGCGAGCGGGGAGAGCACGAACACGCCGGTCAGGAGGTCGAAGCCCAGCAGATACAGCATGACGAAGCCGACCGGGAACAGCAGCGCGCCGACCAGCGGCTGCCCCGTGTTCACGTTGATCGTGACGGCGAACCATGCCGCGAGCGCCAGGATGGCGCCGGCCATGTAGGCCCGGATGATGGTATCCCGGGTGGACATGAAGACTTTGGACTCGCCCGCATCCACCATCTTGGTGACGAATTCCGAAGGCGCGAGATACGACATCGATGGTTCCTTTTGCTTCGTAAGAGAGATCGAGACGCCCTGAGTGCGCCGCTGAAGTTATTGGCCGTGCGGGGTGTCTGCCGCGCGTGGGCCGGGGAGGTTTGGAAGCCTTGGGATTGCGTCACGACGACCGAGTCGAGGAGGGCCGCGAAGCAGTTGAGCTCCCGGGATGCAGCCGCCAGCGCCTGCATCAATGCGGCAAGCCGCAGTCTTCGTTGACGTAAATGGAGAAGCAAGTTGCGTGCCGTGTACAAGGCTCCTAAAAATCAAGTGATATCAATTAGATAGATCTTGGACTGCATCGGCTTTTGCGCTTGATGCGGCCTTTTGCTTGAGCTGTTGCACAACTGTTGTGCGCCGCACAATTATTGGGCAAGCCGCAAATTTCGCGAGCGGAACGGGCCTGCGACAGACTGGCGCGTCCCCAATAACACACTGATATCGGGTTGCTTTCTGCGTTGTGACGCTTGGCACGAAGCTTGAATAGTTCCAGGCCGACGCCATTGAAGCCGTCCCGCGAGACTTCTCATCCGAATTGCCGACGCCACCAGACGGGGGTCTCCCCGTCGCGCGTTCGCATGCGCTGCTTCAGGCGTCGCCGGACGGACGGGCTGCTCGTGTGCACTGACGCAATCATTCTGCAACGACGCAAAGGACGATACCGCCTATGACCAAGCGCACCCGCCGGCCGTCGGACACTGGCCTCAGCCGCCGTCAATTGTTGAAGGCCGCCGGCTCGACCGCCGCCCTCTTGGCCGCTGTAAAACTGAATTTCCCCGCCGGCGCCTTCGCGCAGGACGCAGGCCCCGAGGTCAAGGGCGCCAAGCTCGGCTTCATCGCGCTGAGCGATGCCGGCCCCTTGTTCGTCGCCAAGGACAAGGGCCTGTTCGCCAAATACGGCATGCCGGACACCGACGTGCAGAAGCAGGCCTCCTGGGGCACCACGCGGGACAATCTCGTGCTCGGCTCAGAAGGCAACGGCATCGACGGTGCGCACATCCTGACCCCGATGCCGTACCTGATCTCGGCGGGCAAGGTGACGCAGAACAACCAGCCGACGCCGATGTACATCCTGGCGCGGCTCAATCTCGATAGCCAGTGCATCTCCGTCGCCAACGAATATGCCGACCTGAAGCTCGGCGTCGACGCCACGCCCTTCAAGGCGGCGCTCGAGAAGAAGAAGGCCTCGGGCAAGGCCGTGAAGGCCGCGATGACCTTCCCCGGCGGCACCCATGACCTCTGGATCCGCTACTGGCTTGCTGCCGGCGGCATCGATCCGGACAAGGACATCGAGACCATCGTGGTGCCGCCGGCGCAGATGGTGGCCAACATGAAGGTCGGCACCATGGACTGCTTCTGCGTCGGCGAGCCCTGGAACCTGCAGCTGATCCACCAGAACATCGGCTACACCGCGATCACGACCGGCGAGCTCTGGAACAAGCACCCGGAAAAATCCTTCGGCATGCGCGCCGCCTTCGTCGACAAATATCCGAAGGCCGCGAAGGCGCTGCTGATGGCGGTGATGGAAGCGCAGCAATGGTCGGACAAGGCCGAGAACAAGGCCGAGCTCGCCGCCATCATGGGCAAGCGGCAGTGGATGAACTGCCCGGTCGAAGACGTGCTCGACCGCACCGCCGGCAAGTTCGACTACGGCCTTCCCGGCAAGGTGGTCGAGAATTCGCCGCACATCATGAAGTACTGGCGCGACTTCGCCTCTTATCCCTTCCAGAGCCACGACCTCTGGTTCCTCACCGAGGACATTCGCTGGGGCAAGTACGAGGCGAATTTCGACACCAAGGCGCTGATTGCCAAGGTCAACCGCGAAGATATGTGGCGCGACGCGGCCAAGACGCTCGGCATCGCAAGCGCGGAGATCCCGACCTCCACCTCGCGCGGCAAGGAGACCTTCTTCGACGGCAAGGTGTTCGATCCGGAAAATCCGGCTGCCTATCTGAAGTCGCTCGCGATCAAGCGCGTCGAAGTCTGATGGAGCCAGCGGCCGCCTCCGGGCGGCCGCCTCGCCTTTTGCAGCCGGAGAGATATTGCGATGAACATGCCCGCCACGAAGATCGAGGTTGAGACCGCGAAGCCCGCGAGCGCTGCCGCGCCGGTCGTCGCGATGACACCGAAGCGGCCACCGCGTTCGGAGACTTACGCGCGGATGGCGCGGGAGACCGCCGTGCGCGTGATCCCGCCGCTGGTCGTGATCGCGCTCTTGCTTCTGGTGTGGGAGTTGGTCTGCCGCCGTGCCGGCTCGGCACTGCCGCCGCCGTCGAAGGTGTTCAAGGACACGAAGGAGCTGATCCTCGATCCGTTCTTCGATCATGGCGGCATCGACAAGGGGCTGTTCTGGCACCTGTCCGCCAGCCTCCAGCGCGTTGCCTTCGGCTATTCGCTCTCGGCGATTGCCGGCATCGCGCTCGGCGTGCTGGTCGGGCAGTCGGTCTGGGCGATGCGTGGGCTCGATCCGCTGTTCCAGGTCTTGCGCACGATTCCGCCGCTCGCCTGGCTGCCGCTGTCGCTCGCCGCGTTCCGCGACGGCCAGCCCTCGGCGATCTTCGTCATCTTCATCACCTCGATCTGGCCGATCATCATCAACACCGCGGTCGGCATCCGCAACATCCCGCAGGATTATCGCAACGTCGCCGCGGTGGTGCAGCTCAACCCGCTCGAATTCTTCGCCAAGATCATGATTCCGGCCGCCGCGCCCTACATCTTCACGGGGCTTCGCATCGGCATCGGTCTGTCCTGGCTCGCCATCGTAGCGGCCGAGATGCTGATCGGCGGCGTCGGCATCGGCTTCTTCATCTGGGACGCCTGGAATTCCTCGCATATCAGCGAGATCATCCTGGCACTGTTCTATGTCGGCATCATCGGCTTCGTGCTCGACCGCCTGATCGCGGGCGCCGGCAAGATCGTCACCCGCGGCACCGCGCTGAACTAAGGACAAGCACATGACCGCTTATTTGAAGCTCGATCACATCGACAAGATTTTTACCCGCGGCGCAGCCTCCACGGAGGTGCTGAAGGATATCAATCTCACTATCGAGAAGGGCGAATACGTCTCGATCATCGGCCATTCCGGTTGCGGCAAGTCGACCCTGCTCAACATCATCGCAGGCCTGACCAACGCCACCACCGGCGGCGTGCTGCTCGAGAACCGCGAGGTGAACTCGCCGGGACCCGACCGTGCAGTGGTGTTCCAGAACCACAGCCTGTTGCCGTGGCTGACTGTGTACGAGAACGTCAGGCTCGGCGTCGACAAGGTCTTCGCCAAGACCAAGAAGCGCGCCGAACGCGACGCCTGGGTCATGCACAATCTCAACCTCGTGCAGATGGCTCATGCCAAGGACAAGCGTCCCTCGGAGATCTCCGGCGGCATGAAGCAGCGCGTCGGCATTGCCCGCGCGCTTGCCATGGAGCCGAAAGTGTTGCTGCTCGACGAGCCTTTCGGCGCGCTCGACGCACTGACCCGCGCGCATTTGCAGGATTCGGTGATGGCGCTGCATCAGAAGCTCGGCAACACCATTTTGATGATCACCCACGACGTCGACGAGGCGGTGCTGCTGTCCGATCGCATCGTCATGATGACGAACGGGCCGAGCGCGCGCATCGGTGAGGTGCTGGAGGTGCCGCTGGCGCGCCCGCGCAAGCGGCTCGAGCTCGCGACCAACGCCACTTACCTGAAGTGCCGGCAGCGCGTGCTCGAATTCCTCTATGAGCGTCATCGTTTCGTCGAAGCCGCGTAAACGCGTCACCAACAGGTGCTCACGCAACGCCTATTTTTGAATCATCAAGCTCAATCCTTGTGCGCCGCACAGGGATTGAGCGAATCGCAAAATTTGCGTGCGAAATAGTCTTGCAAAAATTCGGAGCACTTCGAACAAGCTTCTGAATTTCCTGCGTTTCCGGAATGCGCGCAGTTGGCACGGAAATTGAAACACCAACTGCGACGCCAACGACGACGTCCCTCAACATCATCAATCAGCATCGTAACTCGCCACCGGGGTGAAGCCTCGGAGCGTGCCTCCGTGGCCGGAGGCGGAGCCTGCAACGACGCAGCGGTGAGCCTGGAAGGGATTTGCAATGACCAAGAGTCCGACTGGTAATCAGACTTGGATCTCAGACTGGCGCCCCGAAGATGAGGCGTTCTGGAATGCAACTGGCAAGACTATCGCGCGCCGCAACCTGATCTGGTCGATCGTGGCCGAACATATCGGCTTCTCGGTCTGGCTGATCTGGAGCATCGTCACCACCAAGCTGCCGCAGGCGGGCTTCCACTACACCACCGACCAGCTGTTCCAGCTCGTCGCGGTGCCCGGGCTGATCGGCGCGTTGATGCGCTTTCCCTACACCTTCGCGGTGACCACCTTCGGCGGTCGCAACTGGACCATCTTCAGCGCGGCGGTCCTGTTCATTCCGACGCTCTCGCTCGCCTATTTCGTCGGCCAGCCCGACACGCCGTTCTGGCTGATGCTGCTGATTGCCTCGACCGCCGGTCTCGGCGGCGGCAATTTTGCCTCCAGCATGACCAACATCTCGTTCTTCTTCCCCGACCGGATGAAGGGGTGGGCGCTCGGACTGAATGCGGCCGGTGGCAATATCGGCGTCTCCAGCGTGCAGCTCCTGACCCCGATCCTGATGACGCTCGCCGTCGTCAACCTGTTCCAGGCAACGCCCGTCGACGGCGTCTTCCTTCAAAACGCCGGCCTGATGTGGGTGCTGCCGATCGCGATCGCGGTGTTCGGCGCAGTGTTCTTCATGAACAACCTGACCACAGCCAAGTCGTCGATCAAGAACCAACTCGCCGTGGTCAAGCGCAAGCACACCTGGATCATGGCGTATCTCTATATCGGCACGTTCGGCTCCTTCATCGGCTACTCGGCTGCATTTCCGCTGATGATCAAGACCCAGTTCCCGCAAGTCACGATTGCGATCGCATTCCTGGGACCGCTGGTCGGTTCGCTGTCGCGGCCGCTCGGCGGCTGGCTTGCCGACAGGATCGGCGGCTCGGTCATCACGTTCTGGAATTTCATCGTGATGGCAGGCGCGACGATCGGCGTGCTCTACTTCGTCGGGCACAAGGATTTCATCGGCTTCCTGTCGATGTTCCTGGTCCTGTTCGTGACGACGGGCATCGGCAACGGTTCGACCTACCGCATGATCCCCTCGATCTTCCGCGAGCAGAATCTGTTCAGGGTGCGCGGCAAGGGCGATGCGGAGCGCGCGCGCGCCTTGAAGACGGCGAGCATCGAGAGCGGTGCTGCGGTTGGCTTCATCGGCGCGGTCGGCGCCGTCGGGGGCTATCTGATCCCGACCGGCTTCGGCAAGTCGATCGCGCTGACCGGCGGGCCGCAGCTCGCGCTCGCGATCTATCTCGGCTTCTACGCCTCCTGCCTCGCGCTGACCTGGTGGTTCTATCTGCGTCGCAGCCCGCAGGGTGAAGGCGCGTCAAGCCTCGCCGGAGCACGTGTCTAATACTTGGTACGAATCTCGCTTCTCCCCGTACGCGGGGAGAAGCATTGCCCGACAGTTTGACAATGAACCTGGTTCGCAATGGCGCGCACCAAGGCAAACCCAACAGGCAGGAGAACATCATGACGCCAGAACAGATCACCCTCGTGCAACAGAGCTTTGCTAAGGTCGCGCCGATTTCCGCGCAGGCCGCGGTGCTGTTCTACGATCGTCTGTTCGAGGTCGCGCCATCCGTGCGCGCGATGTTTCCCGAGGACATGACCGAGCAGCGCAAGAAGCTGATGGGGATGCTCGCCGCCGTCGTTGGCGGTCTGTCGAACCTGGACTCGATTCTTCCCGCGGCCTCCGCGCTTGCGAAGCGTCACGTCGGCTATGGCGCTAAGGCCGAGCACTACCCCGTGGTCGGCGCGACCTTGCTGTGGACGCTGGAGAAGGGCCTCGGCGAGGCCTGGACGCCCGAACTCGCTACCGCCTGGACCGACGCCTACGGCGTGTTGTCCGGCTACATGATGTCCGAGGCCTACGGCGCACAGCCGCAGGCCGCCGAATAGGAGATGCGTTGTGAGTGAACCGCTGGTCATCGTCGGTAACGGTATGGCGGCCGCGCGTCTGGTTGACGAGCTCGCCAAGACCTCGCTCGGCCGCTACGCGGTTGCTGTGATCGGCGAAGAGCCGCGGCTCGCTTACAACCGCGTTCTGCTCTCCTCCGTGCTGGCCGGCGAAACCGGCTCGCACGAGATCGAGCTTCGTCCCGCCGACTGGTGGCGCCATCGCGGCGTCACGGTGCGCTACGGCTATCGCGTCAGCGAGATCGACACCGGCCGACGCGAGCTCAAGATCGAAGGCGAAGAGAGCATGGAATATTCCAAGCTCGTGCTCGCCGTCGGCTCGACGCCGCTGCGGCTCAACGTGCCGGGCGCCGACCTTTCCGGCGTGCACACCTTCCGCGACACCCGCGACGTCGATCTGCTGCTGACGCTCGCTGCCGCAAGGAAGCGCGTCGTCGTGGTCGGCGGCGGTCTGCTCGGACTCGAAGCGGCTTACGGCCTCGCCAAGGCCGGTGCGCCCGTGACGCTGCTGCATCTGATGGACCGGCTGATGGAGCGCCAGCTCGATGCGCCCGCTGCCGACCTGCTCAAGACGTTGGTCGAGCGCAAGGGCATTCGCATCCTGCTCAATGCATCCACAGCGCGCATCCACGGAGAGGGCCATGTCGAAGCGGTCGAGCTTGCCGACGGCAGCCGCATCGAGGCCGATGCGGTGATCTTCGCCGCCGGCATCAGGCCCAACATTGCGCTGGCAAAGGACGCCGGCATCGCAGTCAACCGCGGCATCGTCGTCAACGACGAGATGCAGACGGCGTCACCCGATATCTACGCGCTCGGCGAGTGCGCCGAGCATCGCGGCACCTGCTACGGCCTCGTCGAGCCTGCCTACGAGCAGGCGCGCGTGCTGGCGCGGCATCTCTCCGGTCGTCCCGCGGCCTATGAGGGCAGCGTGGTCTCGACCAATCTGAAGGTGTCGGGGGTCAGCGTATTCTCCGCCGGCGACTTCATGGGCGGGGAGGGCAGCGAGAGCCTCGTGCTGTCAGACCGCAGGCGCGGCACTTACAAAAAGCTCGTCATCGCCGAGGGCCGGCTCACCGGCGCCCTACTGATCGGCGATACCGTCGATGCGCTCTGGTATCTCGAACTGATCCGCAACCGCGAAAAGGTGGCGGCGATCCGCGCCGACATGATGTTCGGCCGCGTGCTCGCGCGTCCCTCCAAAGCGGCTTGATAGAGGCGGCTTGATATGACGGCGATCGATCCCACGCTCCGCGCCACCAAGACGACCTGCCCCTATTGCGGCGTCGGCTGCGGCGTGCTGGCGACGCCGGACGGCAAGGGCGGCGCGGCGATCGCGGGCGATCCGGATCATCCTGCCAATTTCGGCCGGCTGTGCTCCAAGGGCTCGGCGCTCGGCGAGACGGTCGGGCTGGAAAGCCGGCTGCTCTATCCGATGATCCGCTGCAAGGGCGTGCTCGAACGCGTCGCCTGGAGCGATGCGCTCGATCACGTCGCCCATCGCATGCAGCACATCGTCGCGCGCGATGGCGCCGACGCGGTCGCATTCTATCTCTCGGGCCAACTGCTGACCGAGGACTATTACGTTGCCAACAAGCTGATGAAGGGCTTTGTCGGCACGGCCAACGTCGACACCAATTCGCGGCTGTGCATGTCGTCCTCGGTTGCCGGTCACCGCCGCGCCTTCGGCGCCGACACCGTGCCCGGCTGCTACGAGGATCTCGACCAGGCCGATCTGCTGGTGTTCGTCGGCTCGAATGCCGCCTGGTGCCACCCGGTCCTGTTCCAGCGTATGTTGAAGAACCGTGGGGAGCGCGGCGCGCGCATGATCGTGATCGATCCGCGCCGCACCGACACCGCGACCGACGTCGATCTGTTCCTGGGCCTCAAGCCCGGCACCGACACGGCACTGTTCTGCGGCCTGTTCGTTCACCTCGCCGACAATGGTGCACTGGATCAGGATTACATCGCGCAAAACACGTCGGGCTTTGACGACGCGCTGGCGCGCGCACGCAGCATCGCCGGCAGCGTCACCGCGACCGCACTGGCGACCGGCCTCTCCGAGCAGGACGTTGCCACCTTTTTCAAGATGTTCCGTGACACGCCCCGCGTCGTCACGCTGTACTCGCAAGGCGTCAATCAGTCGGCGCAGGGCACCGACAAGGTCAACGCGATCCTGAACTGCCATCTTGCCACGGGGCGCATCGGCAAGCCGGGTGCCTCGCCGTTCTCGCTCACCGGCCAGCCCAACGCGATGGGCGGCCGCGAGGTCGGCGGCCTCGCCAACCAGCTCGCCGCACACATGAACTTCACGCCGCCGGACATCGACCGTGTCAGGCGGTTCTGGAAGGCGCCGCGCATCGCCACCCATGAAGGGTTGAAGGCGGTGCAGCTGTTCGAAGCCATCAACCGCGGCGAGGTCAAGGCCCTGTGGGTGATGGGCACCAACCCCGCAGTGTCGCTGCCCGACGCGGACTTCGTGCGCGAGGCGCTGAAGAAGCTCGAGCTGTTCGTGGTCTCCGAGAACGTGCTCTCCAACGACACGGTCGATGCCGGCCCGCACGTGCTGCTGCCCGCGCTCGCCTGGGGCGAGAAGTCGGGCACCGTGACCAATTCCGAGCGCCGCATCTCGCGCCAGCGTTCGTTCCTGCCGGCGCCCGGCGAGGCGCGGCCGGACTGGTGGATCCTGAGCGAAACCGCAAAACGCCTCGGCTTCGGCGACAGTTTCAGTTACAAATCCGCAGCCGACATCTTTCGCGAGCACGCCGCGCTCTCGGCGTTCGAGAACGATGGCAGCCGCGACTTCGATATCGGCGCGCTGACCTCGCTGTCCGACGAGGGCTTCGACGCCTTGAAGCCCGTGCAGTGGCCGGCGCGTGAAGGCGGGGCGCCCGGCGAGCGCTTCTTCGCGGCCGGCGGCTTCTTCACCAATGACGGCAAGGGCCGCTTCGTCGCGCCGGAAGTGCCGGCGCTGCGTGGCGAGACCGGGCCTTCGCGGCCGCTGCGGCTCAATACCGGGCGCATCCGCGACCAGTGGCACACCATGACGCGCACGGGCCTCAGCCAGCGGCTCGGCGCGCATCTGCCAGAGCCGTTCGTCGAGATTCATCCCGATGACGCCAACAAATACAACATCGTCCATGACGGCTACGCCCGCATCACCACCGACTACGGTCAGTGCACCCTCAAGGTCGTCGTCAGCGACCGCCAGCAGCGCGGCACGCTGTTCGCGCCGATCCACTGGAGTGCGATGAACGCCTCGCACGGTCGCGTCGGGGCGTTGGTCGCACCGTTCACCGATCCGTTCTCGGGGCAGCCGGAGTCCAAGGCGACACCAGCCGCGATCGGGCCTTATGAATACGTCTTCCGGGGCTTTGCGTTGTCGCGCAAGCAGCTGGACCTGCCGCCAAACCTGATGTGGACGCGCGTCACTGTTGCCGGCGGCTTCGGCTATCTCTTCGCCGACAATGCGGACCTGTCGCGCTGGCCGGCCTGGCTCGGTGGCGTTGCCGGCGAGGACGTCGCCGACTATCGCGACTTCGGCGGCGGCGTTTATCGCGCGGCGTCGTTTGCCGGCGACCGCATCGAAACCTGCCTGTTCGTCGGCCCCGCGCATGATGCCGGCGATTGGGAGGTGGTGAAGAGCCTGTTCGTCGCCGACCATGTCACCGACGAGCAGCGGCGCATGCTGTTGTCCGGTAAGTCGAGCGAGGGCGCGGCTTCGACCGGTCCGGTCGTCTGCGCCTGCTTTGGTGTCGGCCGCGGCACCATCTGCGACACCATCGTCGCAGGCGCGCGCACGGCCGCCGAGATCGGCGTAAAGCTCAAGGCCGGCACCAATTGCGGCTCCTGCATTCCCGAGCTGAAGCGCCTGATTGCGACGACCGAAATTGCGCCGGCGAAGCAGACCAAGCGCGCAGGCGCGGCGGGGTAGAGGCGAATTTCTCGGTCGTCGCCGCATACTCCGCCGTCATCGCCCGGCTTGACCGGGCGATCCAGTACGCCGAGACGCCTGTGATCAAGCGGTAAGGCCACGGCGTACTGGATTCCCCGCTTTCGCGGGGAATGACAGCGGGCGGGGCGCTACGCCTCAGCCCAATCGACGCACGCCCCATTGTGCCCTATGGTGCCGCGCTCTCGCCCTCAACGCGCAAAACAACAATGATGTACCTGGAAACGCCGCCGCGCCTGATTGAGACCAGGCTCTTCTCCGCCATGCCCGACAAATTCCGCCGCAAGGGCGAGCGGACGGATTGGGCCGATGCCAATCGGCCGGGCGTGCCGACGGACTCCTTCATCGAGGGCCCGTCGTTCGACAAAGATGGCAATCTCTACATCGTCGACATTCCCTTCGGCCGCATCTTCCGCATTGCGCCTGACGGCGAATGGTCGCTGGCGATTGAATATGAGGGCTGGCCGAACGGGCTGAAGATCGCGGCGGACGGTCGCATCCTGGTTGCCGATTACAGGCACGGCATCATGGCGTTTGACGCCGAGGCAGGCCGCATTGCGCCGGTGCTGACCTCGCGCAACTCGGAGTCCTTCCGCGGCTGCAACGATTTGCATCTCGCTTCCAACGGCGACATCTATTTCACCGACCAGGGTCAGACCGGCCTGCATGACCCCAGCGGCCGTGTCTATCGCCTGACGCCAGGCGGCCGGCTGGATTGCCTTGTTAACACCGGTATCAGCCCAAATGGTCTGGTGCTCGACCCAACCGAGACCGTGCTGTTCGTCGCGATGACGCGCGACAACGCGGTGTGGCGGTTGCCGTTCATGAAGGACGGCAGCGTGTCGAAGGTCGGCCGCTTCTGCTCGCTGTTCGGTACCAGTGGCCCCGATGGCTTGACCATGGATGCCAAGGGCCGGCTGTTCGTGGGTCACGCCTCGCTCGGCCATGTCTTCGTGTTCGCGCCGAACGGCGAATTGATCGCGCGGGTCAAGTCGTGCGCGGGGCCGAATTGCACCAATGTCGCGATCGGTGGCGCGAACAAAGATCGGCTCTATATCACGGAGTCTGCCACCGGTAGCGTATTGGTCGCCGACATCGGCGTATTGAACTCTTGAGCTCGATGGCGGTTGGCTGAACGAACGAGCGGTATCGGAGCAATTATGAACACGAAACCCTTCGGCAAAACCGGCGCCAGCGTCGCCGTCATCGGGCAGGGCACCTGGTATCTCGACCATGGCGATCGCAAGCGGGCCATCGCGGCGCTTCAACGCGGGCTCGATCTCGGCATGACCCACATCGACACCGCCGAGATGTATGGCGATGCCGAGCTCGTCATTGCGGATGCGATCGCGGGCCGCCGCGACGAGGTGTTCCTGGTGTCGAAGGTGCTGCCGAGCAACGCCTCCCGCCGCGGAACCATCACCGCCTGTGAGCGCTCGCTGAAGCGGCTGAAGACCGATCGGCTCGATTGCTATCTGCTGCATTGGCGCGGTTCGTATCCGCTGGAGGATACCGTGGCCGCATTCGAGGAGTTGGTGAAGGCCGGCAAGATCAAATCCTGGGGCGTTTCCAATTTCGACGCCGATGATCTCGACGAGATGCTCGAAGCCGCCGGCGAAGACCGCATCGCCTGCAATCAGGTGCTCTATCATCTGAAGGAACGCGCGATCGAGCACGCCGTGATCCCGTGGTGCGAACAGCATGGTGTCGCCGTGGTCGCCTATTCGCCGTTCGGCCACGACGATTTCCCTGCGAGCACCAGCAAAGCCGGCGCCGTGCTGGCGCGCATCGCGGAGGCGCGTCGCGCGACGCCGCGTCAGGTCGCGCTGAGCTTCCTCACCCGTGCGACTACGGTGTTCGCGATTCCGAAGGCGTCGTCCGCGGAACATGCCGGCGAAAACGCCGCGGCCGGCGATCTCGTGCTGACGAAAGACGAGATTGCGGCGCTCGATGCGGCGTTTCCGCGCGGTCCGAAGCCGCGCGGGCTGCCTATGCTGTAGTGCACAAACTCCTAATATTAAGGGAGTCTTGACGCGCGCGGACGTGAGCGCATATCGGCATCCTGTTTTCGGAAGTTGTGAAAGCGGCGCAATTATCGTTTTTTACGATCATTCCCGATTCGCATTTTCTAGGTTCCAGCCGTGACCCCGCCGCCCGCCGCAGCCGCAAGGCTCGACAGTATTCCCATGCCTATGCCGGAAAAGAAGCCGCAGGCGCGCCGCGCGCCCGCGCGCGTCGATCATCCCTTCAAAGGCATCGCGCTGGTGCTGCTGTCGACGATCTTTCTCGGTTGCTCCGATGTCACCGCGAAATATTTGTCGTCGAGCCTGCCGTCGATCGAGATCACCTGGATCCGCTTCGTGACGTTCGCGCTGATGTTCACGCCGGTGATGCTGCCGGGCTCGCCGCTGCATGCCATGCGCACCGAGCGCCTCGGCCTGCAGCTGATGCGCGGCGCGGCATTGCTCGGCTCTTCGCTGTTCTTCATCACCGGCCTGAGCTTCCTGCCGATCGCGGAAGCGTCCGCGACCGGCTTCGTCTCGCCGCTGTTCGTCACCGCGCTCTCGATCGTGTTCCTGAGCGAGAAGGTGGGCATGCGCCGCTGGATCGCCACCGCGATCGGCTTGACGGGCGTGATGATCATCCTGCGCCCGGGCTCCAGCGCGTTTCACGCCGCCGCGTTCTTCCCGATCGTCTCGGCGTTCTGCTGGGCTGCGGCGCTGATCCTGACGCGCATGATGAGCGGACGCGAAGCCGTCCTTACCACGATGGCCTATTCGGCGCTGACGGGCGTTGCGATCCTCTCTCTGATGGTCCCGTTCGTCTGGGTCACGCCGACCTGGACCGCGATCGGGCTCGGCATCGTGATCGGCGTTGCCTCCACCGTTGGCCAGTGGATCATCGTGCTGGCCTATCGCTACGGCGATGCCTCGGTGCTGGCGCCGTTCTCGTACACGCAGTTGCTGTGGGTGAGCATTCTGGGCTTCTTCCTGTTCGGCGAAGTGCCTGATGTCTGGACCGTCACCGGTGCAGCCTTCATCGTCGCCAGCGGGCTCTACATCGCCCATCGCGAGCGCATCCGTCGCGCCCAGCTCCTGATCATGGAAGAGCGTTCCCCGAACCCCTGACGCAAGTTCACGCGGCCGCTTCGTGCTATCAACGGCTCCAACAAGACGGGAGGAGCCGGATGCGCGCTGCGATTTTCAGGAACGGTGAGATTGTCGTCGACCGGATGGCCGAGCCAAAGCCGGGCCCCGGCCAGGTGCTGGTCAAGACGCTCGCCTGCGGCATCTGTGGCTCCGATCTGCACGCACGCCAGCACGCCCACCGCATGGTGGAGATGGCGCGAAAGACCGGGCGCAAGCCGATGGACCTCGCCCGCGACGTCGTGTTCGGCCATGAGTTCTGCTGCGAGATCGTCGACTTCGGCCCGGGGACTGTGCGCAAGCTCAAGCCGGGCACGCGCGTCTGCTCGCTGCCGGCCCTGGTGACGCCGCAGGGCATTGAAGGCATCGGCTATTCCAACGACAATATTGGCGGCTACGCCGCGGCGATGCTGCTGAGCGAAGCGCTGCTGCTCGAGGTGCCCAACGGTCTCGCGCCGGAGCATGCCGCGCTCACCGAGCCGCTCGCGGTCGGCGTTCACGCCGTCGCCAAGGCCAACATCCGTGGCGGCGAGGTCCCGCTCGTGATCGGCTGCGGACCGGTCGGGCTCGCGGTGATTGCGGCGCTGAAGCTCAAGGGCCTGCATCCGATCGTCGCCGCTGACTATTCGCCGGCGCGGCGCGCGCTTGCGGCAAAACTCGGCGCCGATATCGTCGTGGATCCAAGGGTGTCGCAGCCCTATGCGACCTGGGCCGAGCATGCGCAAATGTCGGATGCGGAGAAGGCGGCGCGGCCGCCTTTGCAGGCGATGCTGCCCGCGCTGAAGCCCGCGATCATCTTCGAATGCGTCGGCGTGCCCGGGCTGTTGCAGCAGGTGTTCGAAGGCGCGCCGCGCGATGCCAGGATCGTCGTGGTCGGTGTGTGCATGGAGAGCGACAGGAGCGAGCCCATGCTCGGCATCATGAAGGAGCTCAACGTTCAGTATGTGCTCGGCTACACGCCCGACGAATTCGCAGCCTCACTGCGCCTGATCGCCGAAGGGCAGGTGGATGCGGCGGCGATGGTGACGGCCAAGATCGGCATCGACGGAGTCGCAAAGGCTTTCGCCGATCTCGCCAATCCTGAGGCGCACACCAAGATCATCGTGCAGCCGTGGCGGTGATGCCTTACACCGGCAGCGCGATCGAATACTTCACCTGGCTGAGCGCAAAGCTGGACTCGATCGAGGCGATGCCGTCGAGCCGGGTCAGCTTGGTCTTGAGGAAGGTCTCGTAGGAGGCGAGGTCGGCTGCGACCACGCGCAAGAGATAGTCGCGGTTGCCGGTCATCAGATAGCATTCCAGCACCTCGTCCCATTTCGAGATCGCGCGCGCGAAGCGGTTGAGGTCCTCCTCCTTCTGCCGCGCCAGCTTGATCGAGATGAAGACGCTGACGTGCAGCCCCAGCGCCTTCTGGTCGACGGTCGCGATGTAGCGCGAGATGACGCCGCGTTCCTCGAGCAGCTTGACGCGGCGATGGCAGGGCGACACCGACAGCCCGACCTTGTCGGCCAGTTCCTGCATAGTCAGCCGGCTGTCGTTCTGGAGGTAGCTGAGGATTTTTCGGTCGGTGGCGTCGAGGGCGGTCATTGGGATGAACCTGTCGTTTTTATCGATTGATTGGTAATCTATCCCGATATTGGCCGGTATTGCGCGAAAAATTGAGAAGTTTGGCGCGTCCCGCAGGAGTATCATCGGGCACCTGTTTTCCGGGAGCATTGCCATGCCCGTTGATACCGCCCGCCTCGACACGTTGACCGCGCTCGCCCGCAAGGCGCTGTGGCTGTCGTCATGGACCATCCATCACGCCAACCACATCCGCCCGAATGCGGACGGCCTGAAGGTCGGGGGACATCAGGCCTCGTCGGCCTCGCTCGCCACCATCATGTCGGCGCTGTATTTCCACGTGCTGAAACCCGAGGATCGCGTCGCGGTGAAGCCGCATGCGAGCCCGGTGTTCCACGCCATCCAGTATCTGTTCGGCCGGCAGAGCCGCGAGAAGCTGGAGAATTTCCGCGGCTTCAAGGGCGCGCAGTCCTATCCCTCGCGCACCAAGGACGTCGACGACGTCGATTTCTCCACCGGCTCGGTCGGCCTCGGCGTTGCGCAGACGCTGTTCGCCTCGCTGGTGCAGGACTACGTCAAGGCGCATGGCTGGATGAAGGATCGCCGCGAAGGGCGGATGATTGCGCTCGTCGGCGACGCCGAGATGGACGAGGGCAACATTTTCGAGGCGCTCGCGGAGGGCTGGAAGCACGGCCTGCGCAACACCTGGTGGGTGGTCGACTACAACAGGCAGTCGCTCGACGCCGTCGTCCGCGAAGGTCTCTGGGAAAAGTTCGAGACCGTATTCCGCAATTTCGGCTGGGACGTGGTGATCGTGAAATACGGCCGGCTGATGCGCGAGGCCTTTGCGGAAGCTGGCGGCGAGGCGTTGAAGCGCTGGATCGACAATTGCCCGAACGCGCTCTACGCCGCATTGTGTTTCCAGGGCGGCGCTGCGTTCCGCAAATATCTTCACGACGAGATCGGCGATCAGGGCCCAATCACCAAGCTGATCGACAAGCGGAGCGACGACGAGCTGCTGGCGCTGATGTCGAACCTCGGCGGCCATGACATCGCGAGCATGCTGGACGCCTTCGAATCCATCGATCACGATCGCCCGGTCTGCTTCATCGCCTACACCATCAAGGGCGTCGGCCTACCGTTCCAGGGCCACAAGGACAATCACGCCGGCCTGATGACGGTCGCGCAGATGGAGAAATATCGCGACAGCCAGAACATCCGGCCCGGACACGAATGGGACAAATACGAGGGTCTCGCGCAAAGTGCCGCCGAGCTCGACGCCTTCCTCGCGCGCGTGCCGTTCAACCAGGACGGCCGCCGGCTCACCGCGCCTGTGATCGAGGTGCCGTCGCAGCTCGCCTTCAAGCCGGCGCCGCAGATGTCGACCCAGCAGGGGTTTGGGCTGGTGCTGAACGAGATCGCGCGTGGCGACAGCGAACTCGCCAAGCGCATCGTCACGACATCCCCCGACGTCACCGTCTCAACAAATCTTGGTCCGTGGGTGAACCGGCGTGGCCTGTTCGCGCGCGGCGAGAAGGCCGACTTATTCCGCAGCGAGAAAATTCCATCCACCTTCAACTGGGATTTCTCGCCCAAGGGCCAGCATCTCGAGCTCGGCATCGCCGAGATGAACCTGTTTATCATGCTCTCGGCGCTCGGCCTGTCGCACCAGATCAACGGCGAGCGGTTGCTGCCGGTCGGTACGCTCTACGATCCCTTCATCGAGCGCGGTCTCGATGCGCTGAACTATGCCTGCTACCAGGATGCCCGCTTCATGGTGGCGGCGACGCCGTCGGGCATCACGCTGGCACCCGAAGGCGGCGCGCACCAGTCGATCGCAACGCCTTTGATCGGCATGGCGCAGGATGGGCTCGCCTCGTTCGAGCCGGCCTTCGTCGACGAGCTCGCCGTGATCATGGGTTGGGGTTTCAACCACATGCAGCGCGATCCGGGCGAGGGCGGCTCGGTCTATTTGCGGCTGTCGACGCGCAGCATCGAGCAGGCGCAGCGGATCATGACACCCGAGCTTGCAGAGGGCATCACCGACGGCGCCTATTGGCTGCGCAAGCCGGGCCCCAATGCCGAAGCCGTCATCGCCTATACCGGCGCAGTTGCGCCGGAAGCGATCGAGGCGACCGGCTTCATCGGCGAGAGCCGGCGCGACATCGGCCTGCTCGCGATCACGTCCGCGGATCGTCTGCATGCGGGGTGGACCGCCGCACGGAAATTGCGCCGTGATCGGCGCGGCGTTCAGCATCTCAGCCACATCGAAAAGCTGCTCGCGCCGCTGCCGCGCGAGTGCGGCATCGTGACCGTGATCGATGGCCATCCGGCGGCGCTGGGCTGGCTCGGCAGCGTCCGCGGCCATCGCGTCGAGGCGCTCGGCGTCGAGCAGTTCGGCCAGACCGGCACCATCGCCGACCTCTACCGCCACCACGGCATCGACGCCAATGCCATCATCGATGCGGCCGAAAGCCTCACCACGGGCGCGCCGGTGCTGCATCGGAAGATGGCGGTTTAATTCGTCATCCCGGCCTAGTGCGCAATTGCGCACTAGGCCGGGATGACATCGTGAGTGAGGCGAGACCTTGCCACCCTTCCGCCATCGGCTCATATAACCTCCGTCCGCCGCAATGCTGGCCCCGCATATGGCGGGTTCAATTGCCGGCGCTTTCGTGCAAGGATGCCTGCCGAAACGCCCCCTCCAAGCCCCCAAGAAGAGGTTCACTATGGTCAATCGCATGCAGTTCTACATCGACGGCGCCTGGGTCGATCCCGCCGTCAAGAAGTCCACCGCCGTGGTCAATCCGGCGACGGAAGAGGCGATGTACGAGGTTGCGCTGGGCTCCAAGGCCGACGTTGACAAAGCCGTCGCCGCCGCCAAGCGCGCGTTCGTGACGTTCTCCCAGACCAGCCGTGACGAGCGCGTCGCGCTGCTGACGAAAGTCATCGAGATTTATAAGGGCCGCCTCAAGGAGATCGGTGCCGCCGTCTCCGACGAGATGGGCGCGCCGCTGCCGATGGCCGAAAAGCTCCAGGCCGGCGCCGGCCTCGGCCACCTCATGACCACGCTCGACGTGCTCAAGAACTATCATTTCGAGGAACCGGTCGGCACCGCCATGGTGCTGCGCGAGCCGGTCGGCGTGGTCGGCATGATCACGCCCTGGAACTGGCCGCTCAACCAGATCGCCTGCAAGGTCGCGCCCGCGCTCGCCGCCGGCTGCACCATGATCCTGAAGCCATCGGAGTTCACCCCGACCTCGGCGCTGATCTTTGCGGAAATCCTTCATGAAGCCGGCGTGCCGAAGGGCGTGTTCAACCTCGTCAACGGTCTCGGCCCCGAGGTCGGCGCCGCCATGAGCGAGCACCCCGATATCGACATGATCTCGTTCACCGGCTCGACCCGCGCCGGCATCGACGTGGCCAAGCGTGCGGCACCGACCGTGAAGCGCGTCAGCCAGGAGCTCGGTGGCAAGTCGCCGAACGTCATCCTCGAAGGCGCCGACCTCACAAAGGCGGTGACCGGCGGCGTGATGCACATGTTCAACAACTCCGGCCAGTCCTGCAACGCGCCCTCGCGCATGATCGTGCCGGCCTCGAAGATGAAGGAAGTCGCCGCGATCGCGAAGGCCGTCGCCGACAAGACCAAGGCGGGCGATCCGCGCGCCGAAGGCACCACCATCGGCCCGGTCGTCAACCGCGGCCAGTGGGACAAGATCCAGGGGCTGATCAAGAAGGGTATCGACGAGGGCGCAACGCTCGTGTCGGGCGGCCCGGGCCTGCCCGAGGGCGTCAACAAGGGCTTCTATGTCCGACCGACCATCTTCGCCGACGTCACCCCCGACATGACGATCGCCCGCGAAGAGATCTTCGGACCGGTGCTGACCATCATCGGCGCCAAGGACGAAGCCGAGGCGGTGCACATCGCCAACGACACGCCCTATGGGCTTGCCGGCTACGTCACGGGTGCGTCCGTCGAGGATGCCAAGCGCGTCGGCCGCCAGATCCGCGCCGGCAACGTCAATCTGCAGGGCGTGCCCAACGATCGCACCGCGCCGTTCGGCGGCTACAAGCAGTCCGGCAACGGCCGCGAATGGGGCAAATACGGCCTCGAGGACTTCCTCGAAGTGAAGGCCGTTGCGGGCTTCAACGCGGCGTAATCTCTAGCGCCTGGGTGAACAAAACGCCGGAGCGGGAAACCGCTCCGGCGTTTTATTTTGCTCCATGGTCATTGCGAGGAGCGCAGCGACGAAGCAATCCAGCCTCCTTCCGCGGAGAGACTCTGGATTGCTTCGCTTCGCTCGCAATGACGATGGAGAGAGGAGTAACTATCCCCCGACCGCGCCCTGCGTGTTCACATACAACGCGTAGATCGACTGGCTCGCGGCCATGAACAGGCGATTGCGCTTGACGCCACCGAAGCAGAGATTGGCGCAGCGCTCGGGCAGGGCGATGCGGCCGATCATGACGCCGTCGGGCGCGAACACCACGACGCCGTCGAGTTCGGGATCGCCCATGCCCCAGCCGCACCAGAGATTGCCGTCGATGTCGCAGCGCATGCCATCCGGCGTGCCCGGGCCTGCGTCGATTAAGACGCGCTTGTTCGAGATCGTGGTGCCATCCGCCGAGACGTCATAGGCGAGGACCTTGCGGTTCGGCACGCCGCGTGATTCCACGACGTAGAGGATTTTCTCGTCCGGCGAGAAGCACAGCCCGTTCGGCCCGAGCACGCCTTCGGCAACGATGGTCGCCTTGCCGGTCGCGGGATCGAGCCGATAGACGTTCGGATCAATTTCCGGCTCGGCCTTGTAGCCCTCGTAATTGCCGAGCAGACCGAAGGTCGGATCGGTGAACCAGATCGAGCCGTCCGATTTAACAATGACATCGTTCGGTGAGTTTAACCGCTTGCCGTTGAATTGATCCATCAACACGGTGATATCGCCGTCATATTCGGTGCGGGTGACGCGTCTGCCGCCATGCTCGCAGGTGACGAGCCGGCCCTGGCGATCCCTGGTGTTGCCGTTCGCGAAATTGGAAGGCTTGCGGAACACTGAGACCGCACCGGTCTCCTCCTCCCATTTGATAATGCGCTGGTTCGGGATGTCGCTGCACAGGAGATAACGACCATCGCCGAACCACACCGGACCCTCGGCCCAGCGCATGCCGGTCGTCAGCCGCTCCACCGCCGAGAGCTTCAACCAGTATTTTTCGAAGCGGGGGTCCAGTGCTTTTATCGCCGGATCGGGGTAATACGTCGCCGGCCGCCAGCCTTGAGTGTGGGACGGTGCCTCATTCATGTTGGTTCTCTCGTTTCGTTCCCTCTGGACAATCCAGCTATCATTAGAGACACGTGACGGCAAATCGGTCGCCAAAGACGAGGAATGACATGCGCATCTTGATGACGGGAGCTTCGGGTGGAATCGGCACGCGGCTGCGGACATTGCTGCCGCCGATCTATCCGGACCTGCTGCTCAGCGACATCCGCCCGCCGGCCGATCTCGGCCCCAACGAACAATTCAAGGCGGCGGACCTCTCTGACATGGCGCAGTGCGAGGCGATCTGCGAGGGCGTCGACGGCATCATCCATTTCGGCGGCTATTCGGTCGAAGGCCCCTGGGACGACATCCTCCAGGCCAACATCATCGGCGGCTACAATCTGTTCGAGGCGGCGTATCGCAAGGGCGTCAAGCGCGTGGTGTTCGCCTCCTCGAACCATGCCGTCGGATTCTATCCCCGTCACCACAAGATCGGCACCGACGTGACCCCGCGCCCCGACGGCCGTTATGGCGTCAGCAAGGTGTTCGGCGAAGCGGTCGGCGCGCTCTATGCCGACAAGCATGGCCTGAAGGTGACTTGCCTTCGCATTGGCAATTTCGGCGACGTACCGCTGGACCTCCGCCGGATCTCGATCTGGCTGAAGCCGGAAGATCTGGTGCAGCTCTGCCAGATCGGGCTCGAGCATCCCGACATTCATTTCGAGATCTTCTACGGCGTGTCCCTGAACGAACGCGCGTGGTGGGACAACCACCGCGCCTACGAGTTCGGCTACCGCCCCACGGGGCGCTCCGAGGACCACGTGGCGCATGCGATGGCCGAGCAAGCCAAGCTGAAGCCCGACCCGGTCGGCGATCACTATCAGGGCGGCGCGTTCTGCAGCAACGAGTTCGACGGCGACAAAAGTCGCATCATCGATTGGAATAAGCGGTAGGAGCGCATTCGCAAATCCAGGGCGTCGGAATCGACGCCCTAGACAACGCGTTTGCCGGCCTGGGCCGCGATGGGTCGCTGAACAAAGTACATCAGGATCAGGGAAATCACCGCCGTCGTCACGACGACGTATCCTAGCCGGTCGAAATGCCGCAGCGTGCCGTCGGCGTCCTGCGCGATGAGCGCGGCAGCGAGCACGGAGCCGAGCCCGCCGGAGAGCTGTTGCAGCGACGCGCCGACCGCGCTGAAGGAGCCGCGTTGCGCCGGCTCGGGGATTGCGGAAATCAGCGCCTGCGACGGGATCATGCGGGAGAAGATGCCGACGAACATCAGGACATTGACCAGGATCGCGACCGTCAGGCTCACCTCGCCGAGATGGGTGTAGATCAGCACCATGACGATGGACACGGCGCTGCCGAAGACGAAGGTCGGGTATTTGCCGAAGGCATCGCTCGCGCGTCCCACCAAGGGGCCGATGACAATGCTGAACAGGCCGGAGACGAGATAGATCGTCGGCAGATGCACGATGTCGATGCCGAGATTGTGCACGGTGTAGGCGCTGCCGAACGGCATCAGCATGTAGCCGCCGGTCGCCAGCAGGGTCGTCACCGAAAACGCCATCCAATAACGCGGCTGCGAGATTGTTGCGATCAGATGCCAGAACGGATTTCGATCCTGCTTCAGCCCGAGATGGCCGTTCACCGGCTTCATCAGGAACATCACGGCGGCCATGCCGATCACCGACAGGCCGACCAGTGCGCCGAACGCGACATGCCAGTTCCACTGGTTGGCGAGGAAAAGACCGGCCGGGATGCCCAGCACCTGGCTTGCAGCGAAGGCGGTTTGCACGAAACCCATGACGCGGCCGCGCAATTGCAGCCCAAACAGATCGGTGACGATGGCGAGCACGACCGAGCCGATCACGCCGCCGAACAGGCCGGTCACGATCCGCCCCAGCAGCAACAGGTGATAGTTGGGCGCGATCGCGCAAAGCGCCGTGCCAAGCGTGAAGCCGGCGTAGAAGAACAACAGCAGCCGCTTGCGATCGAACCGGTCGGCAAAGCCGGCCGCCAGGATGCCGGAAATTCCCGCGCTGAACGCATAGGCCGAGACCGCCACGCCGAACTGGGCGGCGGAAATATCGAGCGCCGGCATCATGATGGCGCCGAGCGGCGACATGATCATGAAATCGATGATGATCGTGAACTGGACCAGCGCCAGCAGCGCGACGAGGACCGCCTGGTAGCGCGAGAAGCCGCGAGGTGGCGCTTGCCGCTCGGCGATCGGCTCCGTCAGAGTTTGTTCCGTCATGGCATTTCGTTCGGGAGGGAGATGGATGAGGACGCGGGACGTGGCGCCGGAGCCCGGCCCCTATCTATTTCCGGCTTTGCGAAATTTCGATGGCTTGACAAACAGTTTTAATGCCTGTCCCGGCACTCGGGCCGGCATGGGCCTAGTCCGCGCCTTCATCGGGAATGTTCAACACGGTCCCGCAGGCCTTGCAATGCACCGCGTCGACATCGTGGCGCTGCAGACCGCAGACAGCGCAGGGGAAGCGTACCTTGGAGGGCGCGAGCAATGCCTTGGCGAGATTCAGGAAAAGGGTCACGCCAAAGATCATGATGACGACGGTTATCAGGCGTCCGACAGTTCCGGGCAGGGTGATGTCACCGAAGCCGGTCGTCGTTAGCGCCGTGACCGTGAAGTAGAGCGCGTCGGCATAGTGGGCGATCTGATTGTTGTGAGACCTCTGGGTCTCGTAGACGATCCCCGTCATCACAAAAATGAACACCCCGAGGTTGGCGACCGCAAAGACGACTTCCTCATTTCGCCGAAAGAAGGGGCTGTCGACCCGCAGACGTGCCACCATTTGGTAGTCGCGCAGCAGTCGCAATGTTCGAAATGCGCGCAGGAAGCCGCCGGCTTCTCCTGTGAGTGGTGCAAGGAACGAAACAATGACGATGATGTCGGTCCAGGTCGAAAGTCGCGCAAGGTCACGCAGCGGCTGACGGCTGATGATCATCCGTGCGGAGAAGTCTGCAAGGATCAAGACACCGAACACAACATCGAGCGACTCAATAGCCCTGTTGCGAGGCAGGAACGACGTCGCAATGATGAATAGAACCGTGACGATATCAAGCACGAGCAAGCCATATCGGAATCTTATGCAGCCGAAAGTGTCGCCTTCATAAAGTTGTCGGATCCTGCTCTTCAGGAGCTCAAATGGGGCGGAGGCAGAGTCGAGCGCCGCACGTTCCCTCGTGTTGTTGCGATCAAGCACCATGGTCAGCGATTGCCGATTGTCTTGCTCGGGCTGTCTGCCCGCCGAGAAAAATGAGGTGGTCAAGCAGCGTCAGGAGAGGAAGTGACCGCCGCGCCTATCTCTCGGCATCCTATCCCTCCGAAGGATCGAGCATTTCGCCGATCTTGTTAACGGCGACGTTGATCGACATGCCGAGGTAGTCGCCGGGGTCGCCAAACCACGAGCCGGCCAGCGGCACGGCCTGGCCCGGATGCCGCGCAATGGCCACGGGGATCAGGTCGAAGCCGGCGCTCAGGCTGTTGGTTGGGTCGTAATCCAGCCAGCCGGCACCGGGCAGGAACACCTGCACCCACGCGTGGGTCGCGCCGGAGCCGGTCATGCCGACGGCGCCGCCATCGAGCGCCGCGTCGTAGAGATAGCCGCTGACGAAGCGGGATGCGAAGCCGAGCCGACGCAAGGTCTCGATCATCAACCAGGCGAAGTCCCGGCATGTACCTGATCTCGTGCGCAGTGTTTCGCTCGGGGGTTGGGTGCCTTCGGACTCTCTTCCGCGATAGCTGAACTCGCTGCGGAACATGCCCAGCATACGGCGCAGCACGTCGACGGTCCGGTCCTGATCGCCGGCGACAAAGCTCTTGGTCCAGCTCGCATGGCTGCCGTCTGCATCGTCGACATGCGGACGCAGGTAACCTGCAAGGTCGGTCCATTCGTCCGGGGTATACTGCACGGGAACCTCTTCGGCCCGGGGCTCCAGCGGAAACGTCTCCAGACCCTTAATGCCGAAATAGATGCCGCGAACCTTGAACGTGAATGTCAGTTCGCTGCCGGGTTCGCTGAATTCCATCACCGTCACGGCATTGGAGCGGGAGTCGGTGACCCAATGCACCTTTGATGGCAGGCTGGTCCGAGCGGACCAACGAAGCAGTCGGGTCGAGGAGCCGCGCCGCGGCAGGAACATCGCTCGGTGCGTGCCGAACGTAACCGGCTTTGCGTAGCGGTAGGTCGTGGTGTGTGTGATCTCGCCAATGATCGCCATGCATTGATCCGCTTCGATGTCTCGCGCCTGCGAGCTGGCGACGCCGCTTGCTGTGGTGCGGTTGGTCAAGCCAAACGGCGGCTGAATCGTTTTCCCCACAGGGCGAGCGCATACAAGGTCCCGAGCCTTCGCTTTGGCCGTCCCGGCCCATTGATCTAGATCAACGTTGCTCTGGTTATCTGGCTCTCGATCTGCGCGATCGCAATTCGGCATTCGGTGCCTTGATCACAATGAAAAGCAAATTGGCAGCCGTCGTACTGCTCGCGCTGATTATGTCGGGACCGGCGCGAGCCGCGATGCTCAGCGACGCCGAGGCGACGTTCCTCGACCAGCTCGTCACCGCGTCCGCGGTGCTCGAACAACGATGTGTCGGCTACGAAGTCAATGGTGCCGGCAGTGTCCAGCTCGGCGCCCGACTTCTCGGCAGCACGGATGCCGCGATGGCGATGATCGAGGCCTATTCTGCGGCCATCAAGGCCCGCGATGGCGAGACCTCCGATCCCGGTAAATTTCGCCCCGAAGTGTCCGACGCGGCCGCCAAAACGTTCAGGCGCGTCCGGACCGATCTGATCAGAAACCCGAAGAGAGCCTGCGTCGACTATGGCGATGCCAGCGTGGATCGCGGTCTGCTGAGGCGGTACTGAACCGGGACTTGAGGGATTTAGATCTGCGCAAACGAAAGGGCCGTCTCGAAAGACGGCCCTTGGTTGTTATTCGACAATCTCGACGATCCGGTGGGTTCGCGGTTCGACCAGAACCGTGCGACCGTTCACCACCGTGTAACGATACTCACGGGCGCCGTACTCGGGTGGCACCTCGTAATAGGTCACGCCCTCCTCCGGAAGAACCGCCCCGACTCTCACATCCTCGCGGTACTGATATGAGGGCCGCCGCTGTTCCACGACGTAGGAGTGAAAGCGAGGACGTTGATCGACGCCAAGGACTCCCGCCACGCCGCCAACGACGCCGCCGACGACGCCACCCACAACTGCACCGACAGGCCCTGCCGCTCGCTCACCATCCCGCGCACCGCGTTCGACGCCTCCGGGAACGCCCTGGGCCTGGGTCGTTACGGGAAGCAGGACGGCGACGGCAACAGCGGCGGCTCCTACTAAACGGCAAATCATGGCAGCTCCTATGGTGGGGGATTGGTGCAAGACCAAGTACCAAGCCGACCATAGGTTCCCCAGAAGTCATGGACTGCGGGCGTTATTGCCCGAATGGGCTCGTGCGGCCTGCAATTGCGGGCACTCCAGCGCGCCCTTACCGCGTAAACTGCAGCACCGCGAGAAGCGAACGTCTCCCATCTATGAACGCGGGCCCTGCTGTTCGGCTTGCTCACCCGCAATCCGCGCCAGGTAATCCTTCTTGCTGAACTGCATGTGATCCACACACAGCTGCGCCAGCGCCCAGCTGTCACGGCCCTTCAACAGCTCGATCATCAGCTCGTGCTGGCGCTGTGATTGCGCGAGGCCGTCTCGGTCGGCGAGGTTCTTGGCGCGCATCGGCAACGTCAGGTTCATGTAGTCCTGCAGCGAGCGCACCAGATAGGGATTGCCGCAGGCCGAGAACAGCGCGAGGTGGAAGGCGTCGTTGGCCTCGTGGATGCCGCGCAGGTCCTGCAAATCCGCTCTCGCGCAATATTGCCGCTGCAATGCGGAGAGCTCGTCGATCAGGCCTTGCGGAGCGGGCAGGGGGATCATCAACGCCGCCTGCCGGGTCAGCATCTCCCGGACCTCGTAGATCTGCCCGACCTCTTCGGCCGAGTAGAACCGCACGGTGGCGCCGACATTCTTCTCGCGGCGGACGATGCCGCGGCGCTCCGCATCCACCAGCGCCTGGCGCACGAAGTGCCGCGAGGTGCCGTAAGCCGACATCAGCGCGTCTTCCGTGAGGCGCGCGCCTGGCGCGAGCCGGCCGAAGATGATGTCCTCCTCGAGCCGCGCGACGATGTCGTCCGGATCGTCGCGCCGGACCGTCATGGCTTCTTCGGTGTGAGTGTCGGACATGCCCTCGGCCTCCCGGCGCTTGGCCGGTCCGTACTGTGGAGCAGGCAAGGCTCAGATTGTCAATAATTTGGTCGTTACGAGGGCGCCAATGGCGAAAATGCCAAGTTTGACGTCTGCCTTATTGACAATCAAGGGGCAGGCTGTACGACAATGACCCGATGATGGGAGTGGTATGATGACGAGTGGGTTGCGCAAAGGGCTGACGAGCTATGGCGATGCCGGCTTCTCGCTGTTTCTGCGCAAGGCGTTCATCAAGGCCATGGGCTATTCCGACGACGCGCTCGAGCGCCCGATCGTCGGCATCACCAACACCTACAGCGACTACAATCCCTGCCACGGCAACGTCCCGCAGATCATCGAGGCCGCCAAGCGCGGCGTGATGCTGTCGGGCGCGATGCCGTTCGTGTTCCCGACTATCTCGATCGCCGAGAGCTTTGCGCATCCGACCTCGATGTATCTGCGCAATCTGATGGCGATGGACACCGAGGAGATGATCCGGGCCCAGCCGATGGATTCGGTGATCGTCATTGGCGGCTGCGACAAGACACTGCCGGCGCAGGTGATGGCCGCGATCAGCGCCGATCTGCCGACGGTGGTCATTCCCGTTGGCCCCATGGTGGTTGGTCATCACAAGGGCGAGGTGCTGGGCGCCTGCACTGATTGCCGCCGTCTCTGGGGCAAGTATCGCGCCGGCGAAATGGACGATGTCGAGATCGAGGCGGTCAACGGCCGCCTCGCACCATCGGTCGGCACCTGCATGGTGATGGGCACGGCCTCCACCATGGCCTGCATGATCGAAGCCATGGGCTTGTCGCTGCCAATGAGCGCGACGATCCCCGCCCCGCATGCGGAGCGCTTTCGGCTTGCCGAGGCGAGCGGCAGGGTGGCCGCCGAGATGGCCAAGACCAAGGGTCCAAAGCCGAGCGAGGTGCTGACGCCGGCGTCTTTCAAGAATGCCCAGGTCGTGCTCCAGGCCATCGGCGGCTCGACCAACGGCCTGATCCATCTGACCGCGATGGCGCATCGCTCGCCGCACCGGCTCGATCTCGAAGTGTTCGATCAAATCGGCCGCGAGGTTCCGGTGCTGATCGATCTGAAGCCGTCCGGCGAGCATTATATGGAGCATTTTCATCACGCCGGCGGCGTGCCGAAACTGTTGGCGCAGCTTGGTGACCTCGTCGATCTCGATGCGAAGACGATCACCGGCCAGACGCTGCGAGATATCGCGGCAAACGCGGAAGACGTGCCAGGGCAGGACGCGATCCGTCCGCGCGACAATCCGATCAAGAAGGAAGGCGGCCTCGCCGTCCTGCACGGTAATCTCGCCCCGCGCGGCGCGGTCATCAAGCAGTCGGCTGCAAGCCCGAAACTGTTGCAGCACACCGGGCGTGCGGTGGTGTTCGAATCCGTCGAGGACATGACGCTCCGGGTTGACGATCCCGATCTCGACGTCACCGCCGATGACGTGCTGGTGCTGCGCAACGCCGGCCCCAAGGGGGCGCCCGGCATGCCCGAGGCGGGCTATCTGCCTATCCCGAAGAAGCTCGCGCGTGGCGGTACCAAGGACATGGTGCGCATTTCGGATGCGCGCATGAGCGGCACCGCGTTCGGCACCATCGTGCTGCACATCACGCCGGAATCCGCCGTGGGCGGGCCGCTGGCGCTGGTGCAGAACGGCGACATGATCCGCCTCGACGTCGCCAAGCGCAGCATCGAGCTTCTCGTCGATGCTACCGAGCTCGAACGGCGGCGCGGCGCGTTGAAACCCGCGGCTACGCCGGACGAGGCGCGGCGCGGCTATGCCTGGCTATTCAACGAGACCATCATGCAGGCCGACGAGGGCTGCGATTTCGATTTCATGCAGAGGACTGGGAAGAAGACTGAGCAGAAAACCAAGAGTGGGTGATCAACCACCCGAAGCGTAGCCCAGACCGCACAAGCGGCGGGCGTTAAAACAGGGGGAAACGATGATTGCACGATCCATGTTTGGGCTGGCGGCAACGGCCGCTGTTCTTTTCGTCACGGGCGCATCGGCGCAGGAGGTGAAGCATTATCGCTTTGCCTACGACCAGCCGCGCAATACCGGCTATTCCATCGCGGGCGACCTCTTTGCCGAAAAGCTCAAGGAATTGAGCAAAGGCACCATGATCATCGATCAATATCCGGGTGCGCAGCTCGGGCAGGAACCGCAGGTGCTCCAGCTCGTGAAGGCGGGCGACGTCGAATTTGCGATCATCTCCTCGGCGAACACCGCGACGATCTCGCCGCAAGCGGGCGTGATGTCGTTGCACTTCCTGTTCCGCGACGAGAACCACGTGGTCAAGGGTCTGGCCGATCCAAAAGTGTTCGAGGCGCTCAAGACCATGATCGACGAGACCACACAGGGCCTGCATGTGATCGCGACCGGCTCGCAGGGCGTGCGCCACATGTACTCCAAGAAGGAGATCCACAATGTCGGCGACATCAAGGGCCTGAAGATCCGGGTGCAGGCGACCGCGACCGAGGACACCATGTTCCCGGCCTACGGCGCCCAGACCGTGCACATGCCGTTCGGCAGCGTCTACACGAGCCTGCAGACCGGCGTCGTCGACGTCGCCGAGAACAGCATCAACGTCTACCTCGTCAACAAGCACTACGAGGTCGCTCCGGTCCTGAACATCACCGAGCACGAGGCCAACAACGCGCTGGTATTTATCTCCGACAAGCTCTGGCAGAGCCTGTCGGCCGAGCAGAAGGGCTGGGTGCAGGCAGCGGGGAACGAGGTCAGCTCCAAGGAGCCGCAGAAGGCCTTCGACCTCGAACGCACCGCCGCAGAGAAGCTGAAGAAGATGGGCGTGAAGATCGTCGACAACGTCGACAAGAAGACCTTCACGGCGGTCGCCGATCCCTATCTCGGCAAGCTCGCCAAGGAGCTCGGCCCGCACGCCGAGAAGATCAAGGATTTGATCCGCTCGATCAATTAGGCCGCGTAGCGTTGCCTCCGCGTCGTCCCGGCGAAGGCCGGGACCCATACGCCGCGGCGGAGCTTGGGGCAGGATAGCCGCCAGCTTGCTTTGACCACACGCAGCTGGGGGTATGGGTCCCGGCTTTCGCCGGGACGACGGGGATAGTGATGACCATCGCCGACAAACTGCTGGTGCAACGCCAGCGTCACCTCAAATGGCGCGGGCTCGACTGGCTCGAGCTCGCCTTGATGATCCTCTGCGGCGTGCTCTGCTTCGGCTTCTCGCTGTCGGTGACCGCCGACATCGTCACCCGTACCATCGGCCATCCCTGGCTATGGCTCCAGGAAGTCACGTCGACGCTGTTCATCTACGCGATCTTCGTCGGCACCGCGGCTGCGACCCGGCGCAACGACCACCTCTATCTCACCGCGATCTCCGAGGCGATGCACGGCACGCCGCGTCTGATCGTCGAGATCATCATCCGGATCGTGGTGCTCGGCGTCGCCTTCTGCCTGATCTTGTACGGTTATCAGAACTATCTTCGCGGCTTCGGCAGTTTTCGCCTGCCGTCGGGCACGCCGATCGCCTCGCTCTACGCGATCATTCCGCTCTCCGGCGTGCTGGTCGGCCTGTTCACCATCGAGCAGCTCGTCAACGGTCTGCGCAACGGCTTTGACCACCCCGAGCCGCCCGAAGAGGATGACGGGGCGCCTGTCATCACCGACGCACAGATGAGGGCGCAGCCGTGAGCGCACCCATCGTTCTGGCGTTGATGACGGTCTGCTTCCTGTCGTTCGGCTATCTCGGCGTGCCCGTGCCGTTCTCGCTGATGGCCGGCGTCTTCATCGGCGCGCTCCTGTCGGACGTCTCGCTCGCCGCGATCATTCAGAAAGTCTTCGACGGCGTCGATTCCGAGGCGCTGCTGGCGATCCCCTTTTTCCTGCTGGTCGGCGAGCTCATGAGCTCGGCGAATGTGGTGGTTCGAATAGCCAACCTCTCGGTTTCCCTGGTTGGCCACATCAGAGGCGGCCTGTCGCAGGTCGTGGTGGTCTTCAGCATGTTCTTCTCGGAAATGTCGGGCTCGACCACCGCCGACGTCGCGGTGATGAGCCGCGCGCTGGGCGGCCCGATGAAACGCGAGGGCTACGAGCCCGCCTTCATCGCCGCCATCATCGCATCCGCCTCGACGATTGCGGCACTGGTGCCGCCGAGCATCACCGCGGTGGTCTATGGCGCGGTCGGCAACGTCTCGATCGCCGGCCTGTTCATGGCAGGCGTCGTGCCGGGCCTGATGATCGGCTTCGGCTTGATGATCTACTGCTATTTCTTCGGTCCGTCCGGCCTGCGCAAGCCGCGCGCGCCGCTGCGGCAGGTGGTGTTCGCGGCCGGCGATGCGGCGCTACCGCTGATGATCCCCGTGATCCTGTTGGGGGGCATCCTGACCGGCTGGTTCACGCCGACGGAAGCCGGCGTCGTTGCCGTGGTCTGGATTGTCGTGGTCGTGATCCCCGCGCTCAACCGCGGGCACATCAGCAAGATTCCGTACGATTTCTGTCTCGCAGGCCTGATCTTCTCGCTGCCGCTGATCACGATCGGCGCCGCCAATGCGTTCGGCTGGATGCTCGCCTATTTGCGCGGTGCAAGCTACATCGCCGAAGTCATCACCTCGCTCGCCGGCAACGATCCACACCTGATCATGCTGTTGATGGTGCTGCTGTTCACGGTCGTCGGCGATTTCATCGAACCGGTACCGACCATCATCATCTTCATGCCGCTGGTCAACACGCTGACGGAAGCCGGCGACATCAACGCCGTTCACATGGGCGTGGTGCTGATCGCCACGCTCGCCTTCGGACTGATCACGCCGCCTTATGGCCTGGTGCTGCTGATGGCGTCGAAATTCGTCGGCGTCAGTTTCGCAAAGGCGCTACGCGCCGCGTTGCCGATCTATCTGGTCTTCCTCGGGACGATCGCGTTCGCGATCTACTTCCCGAGCGTGGTGCTGTGGCTGCCGCGGCAGGTGCTCCCCGAGTCGGTCGGCTGCTTCAAGTCCCCCGCAGGGACGGGGTACATCTGTCCGCAGTGAGAGCTACTTGCTCTTGCTCGTGAATTTCTTCACGGCGGCGCGGAACTCCTCCGTGTTCATCGCCATGATGATCCTGTGCTCCTCGGCGTCGAGTTGCTGTTTCACCGGTGTGGTGGCGGCCTGGTAGACCAGCGATTTGGTGCCGGCAATCGCCGCGCGCGGATTCTGCGCCAGCCGCTCGGCGAGAATTCGCGTTGCTGCCTTCAGCTCGGCGGCGGGAACGACCTTCGCAACCAGGCCCCATTCATGGGCCTGCTGCGCGGTGAAATTGTCCTCGGAGAGGAAAATCTGGAGCGCGCGGCGCGGGCCGACCGTGTTGACGATGCCGACCGTGGATCCGCCATCCGGCGACACGCCGATCTTGGCGTAGGCAGGCGTGAATTTGGCATCCTCCGCGGCGATGCAGAGGTCGGTGACGAAGGCGAGGCCCATGCCGGCGCCGGCCGCCGAGCCGTGCACGCTGGACAGCGAGATCTTCGGCATGCGCCGGATGATCTTGATGAAGGCATGATAGTGCTTCAACAGCTCGCCGACGACAGGCGTCACCGTATTGGCTTCAGCCGCGGCGCCGATCGTCTGCAGATCTCCGCCGGCCGAGAAGGCGCGGCCTTCGCCTTCGAGGACCACGACCCTGATATCGTCGGCGCCCTCAAGGTAGGCCGCGAGCTGTTCGAGCTTTTGTGCAATCGCCAGATTGATCGAGTTGAACGCGGCGGGCCGGTTGAGCGTGATGGTCGCGATCGGGCCATCGATTCGCAGCAAGGCGGGATCGTCGGGTCGTGAGACGGGAGCGGTCATCGGAAATCCCCGGCATGAGGTCGATGCACGAACTAAATCGCAGAAGGCGAGGGGTGACAATCCCCGCCTGGTGCTCTTGCGCAAGCCGGAACGATAGGCTCAAATGGGCAGGCCTTCGTTTAGGGACGGACACGAGCGCCGGCTCCTCCTAGGCTAGCAAGCCAAAATCAGAGAGAGGAGACGACATGGGTGACGCTCGTGTCTTGCGGAAATGGGCTGTCCAATGACGGATGGTCCGGTGGTCGTTATCGGTGCCGGCCATGGCGGCTACCAGGTCGCGGCATCGCTGCGCCAGGCAGGATTTTCCGCGCCCATCTGCCTGGTCAATGACGAGGCGCATCTGCCCTATCAGCGGCCGCCGCTGTCCAAGGCCTACATCAAGGGTTCGTCCGGGCCGGAGAGCCTGATGTTCCGGCCGGAGAAATTCTACCAGGACCAGACCATCGAGCTGGTTGCGGGCCGCGCGGTGTCGATCGACCGCGCGGGGCGCAAGGTGCTGCTCGCCTCGGGCAGGACGCTGCCCTATGGCCACCTCGTGCTGGCGACCGGCGCGCGCAACCGGCTGCTCGATCTGCCCAATGCCAATCTCCCCGACGTGAAATATTTGCGCATTCTCGACGAGAGCGAGGCTCTGCGAGAGATCATCCCGTCGAAGACGCGGGTGGTGGTGATCGGCGCCGGCTTCATCGGCCTCGAATTCGCGGCCACCGCGCGCATCAAGGGCCTCGAGGTCGACGTGCTCGAACTCGCCCCGCGCGTGATGGCGCGCGCGGTGACGGCGGAGGTCTCGGAGTATTTTCAGGCGCGGCATCGCGAGGCCGGCATCCGCATTCACCTCGGCGTGCAGGCAACGTCCATCGAGGCGGAAGACGGCAAGGTCACCGGCGTCTCCTTGAGCGACGGAAGGCACCTGCCGGCCGACCTCGTCGTGGTCGGCGTCGGCGTGCTGCCGAATATCGAGCTCGCGGCGGAGGCGGGGCTGCCGGTCGCGGCCGGTATCATCGTCGACGAATATCTCTCGACCGCCGATCCCGATATCTCGGCGATCGGCGATTGCGCGCTGTTCAAAAGCCCGCGCTTCGGCGGATCGCAGCGGCTGGAATCGGTGCAGAATGCCACTGATCACGCGCGCTGCCTCGCGGCGCGGCTGACCGGCGACCGCAAGGCCTATGACAGCCATCCCTGGTTCTGGAGCGACCAGGGCGAGGACAAGCTCCAGATCGCAGGCCTCACCACCGGCTACGACCGCGTCGTGCTACGCGGCGATCCCGCCAAGAAGGCGTTCTCGGCGTTCTGCTACAAGGGCGACAGCCTGCTCGGCATCGAATCGATCAACCGTGCCGGCGACCACATGTTCGGCCGCCGCCTGTTCGGCCTGGATCGCTCGATCACGCCGGAGCAGGCCGCCGATGAAAGCTTTGACCTGAAGGGCGCGCTGGCGTGATCAGCCGGCGTTGAGGACGGCGGCGACTTCCCCGGCCGTCGGCATTGACGGCCCCGCGCCCATGCGCTGCACGGAGATCGAGGCGGCGGCATTGGCGAAGGCGAGTGCCGCGCGCAAGTCGACGCCGTCGGCAAGTTGCGCCGCGAGCGCTCCCACAAAACAATCGCCCGCGCCTGTGGTGTCGAGCGCCTTCACCACGCGGCCGGACACCGAAATCTCCTCGCGTCCCGCGAGCGCCAGCACGCCGCGCTTGCCGAGGGTCACACAGATGGTCTGGTCCTCGCGCGCCTGAAGTTTTCGCGCGACGTCGAGGATCCGCGAAGCCTCGTCCCTGTCGGACAACTCGACGCCGGCGAGGAGGCCGAGCTCGGTCTCGTTCAGCACGAGGATGTCGACCAGCGCGAGCAATTCGCCCGACATGGTTTGTGCCGGGGCCGGATTGAGCAGCGTCGTGGCGCCAATGTCGCGAGCCCGCTGGAAGAACGCGGCGATCGTCGGCAGCGGGATCTCGAATTGACTGACCGCGACATCGCCTTTCGTCAGCGGGACGGTCGCGACGTCATCGATGCCGACGAGCGCATTGCTGCCGGGAATGACGACGATGGTGTTGTCGGCCTCCGCCACCGTGATGATGGCCGTGCCGGTGTGCGCCTCGGCCGTCTCGCGGATCGCGCCGAGATCGATGCCTTGCGCGCCGAGGAACGTCCTCAGCTCACCGCCGAACGAATCCTTGCCGAGCCGGCCGATCAACGTGGTCCCCGCGCCAAGCCGCGACGCCGCCACCGCCTGGTTGGCGCCCTTGCCACCCGGAAAATAGAGCACCTGCTTGCCGGCGACGGTCTCGCCGATCTTCGGATGGCGATCGGCTGTCGCCACCACATCCATGTTGATGCTGCCGGCGACGAAGACGCGCCCCATCATGACCCCTGCGAACGCTAGACCCTGACCTCGAACTCGTGCCTGACCTTGGCGATGTCGACCAGCGTCGGCAGGCCGGCTTCGTTGCCAAGGCGTTGGATCTTGAAGGTCGAGGCTGCCCGGGCAAAATCAAAATGCTCGCGCCAGCTTTTGCCGGGATGGGCAAGATAGGAATAGACATAGGCGCCGTGGAAGACGTCGCCTGCGCCGTTGGTGTCGATCACGCGCTCGCGTGGGATCGGCATCGCCGGCATCACCTGCACCGTTCCGGTCTCGTCGTACCAGAGCAGGCCCTTCTCGCCCATGGTGATGCCGCCGATCTTGCAGCCGCGGCTCTTGAGGTAATCCAGCATCTTCTCCGGCGTCAGATCCATCTGCTCGCACAGGCGCTCGGCAACGATGGCGACGTCGATGAATTCCAATAGCTCATGCGTGTTGGTGCGAAGGCCGCCACCGTCGAGCGAGGTCAAGATGCCGGCCTCGCGGCAGACTTTCGCGTAGTGGATCGCGGCATCGGGTTGATGGCCGTCGACATGCAGCGCGCGGCAGCCGCCGAGATTGAGCATCGGGAACGGATGGATGTGGTCGTCGTCGCGGCAGCGGACGATGGCGCGCTTGCCGTCCTTTGGCATGATGAAGGACAGCGAGGACTGGTTGACCTTCCGCCCATGCAGCGAGATCGCGTATTTCGCGCACATGTCCATGAACATGCGGCCGAGCCAGTCATTGGCTGCGGTGGCGATCAGATCGGGCACGATGCCGAGCTTGGCGCAGCAGAACGCTGCCGTCACCGCATTGCCGCCAAAGGAAACCGCGTAGTCGGAGGCCACGTGCTTCTCGTCGCCGGTCGGCATGTGGTCGGTGATGAAGACGACGTCGATATAGGTCTGTCCGATGAAGAGAGCCTGCATTGCTTGTCCGTGATGCGCTTTGTGGTCCCGGCCGGCGCGGTTACTGTAACACCGGTTCCGCCGCGGGACCGCTGAAATTATTCGCAAAACCGCCGCTCGGAGTGCTTGAGGTCGGCATGCGGCCGGAATACGACCATCACCGGGTAATGCCAAGCCCGGACAAACGCCGTCTCTCGGTCCATGGTTCCGGGCCGGTCAACAGGGGGAAACATGATCACCGGTCTCGATCACGTCGTCGCACTGGTCAGGGATATCGGTACGGCCAGGGCGGCCTATCAGACGCTGCTCGGGCGCGCGCCGGCCTGGCAGAATTCGGGCGAGGGCGCCGACCGTGTGCTGTTCACTCTCGCGAACATGACGATCGAATTGATGGCGCCGAACGGCTTCAGCGTGACCGCCGATCGCATGCGCGCGCTGCTTGGCGACCAGGAAGGCGTGCTCGCCAGCCTGTGCTTTCGTGTCGCGGACATGAGCAAAACGCACCGGCGGCTGGAGCGGGTGGCACTCATGCCGGATCCGGTTGCCGAGGTCGAAAGCAGCGACGCAGAGAGCGGCGCGGTCCTGCACTGGAAGCGAACGCGCGCCGCCACGGAGCTCACGCGCGGCGTGCGCATGTTTTTCCTCGAACTGGCTGATGAGCGCCCGCTTTCGAAGACGACTGATATCGGGCCGATCGATGCGCTCGACCACGTCGTGATCACCACCGAGGATTCCGATCGCGCTGCCGCGCTCTATGGCGCGCGACTCGGGCTCGATCTGGCGCTCGACCGCTCGCATCAGGATTGGGGCCAGCTGATGTTTTTCCGCTGCGGCGATCTCGTCGTCGAGGTGGTGCGCCGCCCCGTTGCGCGCGGCGATTCCCTGCATGACCGCCTCTGGGGCCTGAGCTGGCGGGTGGCCGACATCGACGCCACGCGCGCCCGCCTGATTGCCGCCGGCCTCGACGTCAGCGACGTGCGCAACGGCCGCAAGCCGGGCACGCGGGTGATGACGGTGCGGACCGGCACCTGCGGCATCCAGACGGTCCTGCTGGAGCGCTCGCCGAAGCCGATGGATTGAGGTTCAGTCCTCCCCTCGTCATTGCGAGGAGCTCTTGCGACGAAGCAATCCAGCTGTCTCCGTGGTGGCAGTCTGGATTGGGTCGCTACGCTCGCAATGACGAAACTATGCGGCGGGCCGAGCGCGTGTTACACGGCATCCTGATAGCACCCAGCGAGCACCCGGTTTGGCGAAAGCAGCGGCAAAGCGAACTCTGAAATGGCAGCGCGATCCCGAGGGGATGCGGCTGCGCATTCTCGAAGCCGCCAAGCAGGAATTCTCGGCGCACGGGCTTGCCGGTGCGCGCGTCGACCGCATCGCGGCCAACGCCGGCGCCAACAAGCGGATGCTGTATTATCACGTCGGCAACAAGGACGAGCTTTATCTCGCGGTGCTCGAAGGCGCCTACGACAAGATCCGCAGCGAGGAGCGCGGGCTCGATCTCGAACATCTCGACCCGCCCGAGGCGATCAGGCGCCTGATCGAGTTCACCTGGAATTACTTCCTGCGCAATCCCGAATTCCTGTCGCTGCTCCAGACCGAGAATCTCGCGCGCGCGAAGCATCTGAAGAAATCGACCAAGGTCAAGTCGATGCACTCGCCCTTCGTCGAGATGATCGGCACCGTGGTGCGGCGCGGTGTGTCCGGCGGCGACTTCAAGGTCGCGGTCGATCCTGTCCAGCTCTACATCTCGATCGCGGGACTGTGCTTCTTCTATCTGTCGAACTCGGCGACGCTCAGCGTGATCTTCGGTCGCGATTTGCTGGCCAAGGACGCCAAGGACGAGCGGCTGGACCACATGGTCGGCCTCGTGCTGGCGGCGCTGACGGGGCGCTCCGCAGCGTTGCTAGATGCTACGAAGGCGCCGAAGTCGCGCGCCGCGGTGGCGCAGACGGCGTAGTCCATCGTCGTCCCGGCGAAGGCCGGGACCCATACCGCGTTATCTATCGATAGTGCGCGGTGGCCGTTCCCGCCAACCAGCCTTCGCCAAATTTTGCCCTGTGGGTATGGGTCCCGGCCTTCGCCGGAACGGCACGACCTTTGCGGAACCCCGCCCAAAACGTCGCAGGAAAACCGCTGGACAGTATTTACCCAACGGGTTAATTTCTCGCCCAACGAACAAGACTGCCGGGAGTGAGACGTGGCTGAACTGAAGCCGCAGAGTGCGGTGTCCAAGATGCTGAATGCGGCCTGGATCCGGCCGTTTTTGTTCCTGGTGTTCATCGTCGTGGCCTGGGATCTCGCGATCCGGCTGTTCAAGATTCCCGCCTACCAGATTCCGTCGCCGGGCGATGTCATTGCGGTGCTGCGTACCGATTGGCCGGAACTGCTGCGCCAGTCCTGGCCGACGACTTATGCAACCGTCTGCGGCTTCGCGCTCTCGGCGCTTTTTGGGATCCCCATCGCGATGCTGATCGCGGGCTCCAAGACCGTGGAGAGCTACGTCTATCCGCTGCTGGTGTTCTCGCAGTCCGTGCCGAAGATCGCGATCGCGCCGCTGTTCGTGGTGTGGTTCGGCTTCGGCATCATTCCGAAAGTTATCTCGGCATTCCTGCTTGGGTTTTTCCCGGTGGTGGTCTCCGCTGTGCAAGGCTTCAAATCCGTCGATCCGGATATGGTCGATCTCGCCCGCGCCATGCAGGGCAGCCGCTTCCAGGTGTTTTGCGCGGTGAACCTGCCGCATGCGCTGCCCGCGATCTTCTCCGGCCTCAAAGTGTCGGTGACGCTCGCCGTGGTCGGCGCCGTCGTCGGCGAGTTCGTCGGCTCCAATTCCGGCATCGGCTATGTGATGCAGCGCTCGATCGGAACCTTCGACCTGCCGACGATGTTCGCGGCCCTCGTGATCCTCGCGCTGCTCGGCGTCATCCTGTTCTGGATCGTGGACCGGATCGAGAAGCTGGTCATCCCCTGGCATGTCAGCCAGCGCGAGGACGTGATTTTCGCCTCTTAACAACAACCAAAGCAACGAACGGCCGCCAACGGCCGACGCAAACAACGACAAGGGAGTGTGACGATGAAGCGGTGGATAGGAGCTGTCTCGGCGGCGCTGATGGTGTTCGCGGCCATGCCGGCGCAAGCGGCCGATAAGGTCGTGCTGATGCTCAACTGGTACGTCTATGGCGAGCACGCGCCGTTCTATTACGGCAAAGCCAAGGGCATTTACGCGACCGAGGGCATCGACCTCGAAATTCAGGAAGGCCGTGGCTCGGCTGCGACCACCCAGGCGGTGGCCGCCAAGACCGCCGATTTCGGCTATGTCGACGTGCCCACCATGATGCGCGCCGCGATCAAGGGTGCGCCGGTGGTTGCGACCGGCGTGCTGCTCCAAACCAGCCCGATGTCCGCCATGGGTTTCGTCGACAAGAACATCAGGAAGCCCGAGGACATCAAGGGCAAGACGGTGGCGATCACGCCGGCCGATTCCATGACGCAGATCTGGCCGCTGTTCCTGAAGAAGACCGGCCTCAAGGAGAGCGACTTCCAGACGGTGGCGGGCGATGGCCAGACCAAGCTCAACGCGGTCATCAACGGCCAGGCTGACCTCTTGCTCGGCTACGTCATGGACCAGTCGATGAAGATCAAGGACGCCACCGGCAAGGACGTCTATCCGATCAAGTTCGCCGATTACGGCATCAACATGGTCTCCTCCGGCATCATTGCCAATACTGATTATGTGAAGGCCAATGCCGATCTCGTCCGCCGCTTCATGTCGGCCACGACCAAGGCGGTCGAGGCCGCTGAGAAGGAGCCGAAGGCGGCAGCGCAGTCGATCCTCGATGCCAACCCCAAGGGCGGCAAGATCGACACGCTGACGCAAGGTTTTGAGCTGACCATTCCGCTCTACCGGACGCCCGAGACCAAGAGCAAGCGGCCGTTCCAGGTCACCGACCAGAACATGACGGACTCGGTCAATCTGATGGTCGAATATGGCGGGCTCGACGCCAAGGCCAAGGAGAACCCGAAGGCGTTCTATACCAACGACTATCTGCCGAAGAGCGGTTCGTGAAACCCGCGACAACCATGAGCGAAACCCTGCAACCGGCCGCGCATCTAAGACTGGTGAGCGACCGGGCTGCCGGCGATGCGTCGGGCATCAAGCTATCAGGCGTGTCGAAGACCTACCGGACGCGCGACGGCGATGTGCCGTCGTTACGGCCGCTCGACTTCCACATTAATGACGGCGAGTTCTTCGTCGTGGTCGGCCCATCCGGCTGCGGCAAGTCCACGCTGCTCAAGCTGATCTCGGGACTGCTGCCGCCGACCACGGGCGATATCCTGGTCGAGGGCGAGAAGGTGACGGCGCCGCACGGCAATGTCGGCATCGTGTTCCAGAACGCGCTGCTGCTGCCATGGCGCAACATCCTGTCCAACGTGATGCTGCCGATCGACATGAAGCGGCTGCCGCGGCAGACATATCTCGACCGCGCCAAGGCGCTGTTGAAGCTGGTTGGGCTCGAAGGTTTCGAGAAGAAGCTGCCGTGGCAGCTCTCCGGTGGTATGCAGCAGCGCGCCTCGATTTGCCGCGCCCTGGTGCATGATCCCCGGATCATGCTGATGGACGAGCCGTTCGGCGCGCTCGACGCGTTGACGCGCGAGCGCATGAATGTCGAGCTGATGCGGATCCAGCGCGAGACCAGGAAGACGGTCCTGCTGATCACGCACTCGATCCCCGAGGCCGTGTTCCTCGCCGATCGCGTGCTGGTCATGACCGAGCGGCCCGGCGCGGTCGCCGCCATCTACGACGTGCCGCTGCCGCGCCCGCGCTCGCTGGACGTGATGGCCGACCCTGTGTTCACCGAACTCGTACAGCGCATCCGCAAGCACTTTTTCTCGCAAGGTTCGCTGGACTAAAGCCATGGCGCCGCGTCTGAAGCTGCGAGATATCGCGTTCTTCGAACGTCCCGTGCAGTTCGCTCGGCCGTTCCGCTTTGGCGCGATCACCATCAATGCGACGCCGCAGCTGTTCGTGCGGGTCGAGATCGAGGTCGAGGGCAGGGGAAGTGCATTCGGTGCCAGCGCCGAGCTGCTGGTGCCGAAATGGTTCGACAAGCGGCCGGAACTGTCGCCGGCGCAGACCGTCGACGATTTGCGCCGCTCGCTGGAGATCGCGCGGGGGCTTTATCTTGCGCGAACCGGATTTCTCACGGCATTCGATCTGCATGCATCGTGCGTCGGTGCCCAGGTCGCGACCTGTGCGAAAAAGAACATTCCGGCGCTTGCCGCAGCCTACGGCCCTGCCGAAATCGACAAAGCGATCCTCGACGCGCTGCTCCGTGCGGCCGAGACCAATTTTTTCGACGGCATGGCCGGCAACATCGCCGGCATCGATGCGCGGCTTTCGCCCGACCTGAAGGACACGGATCTCAAGACGTTTCTATCCGGCCGGAAGCCGCTGGCGCGCGTTGCCATCAGGCATACCGTCGGTCTCGACGACACCGTTGAAGGCGAGGGCGGAGTTGCAGATCCCCACGAGAACTCCGGTGCAAGATACTTCAAGCTGAAGCTGTCGGGGGACCCCGTCGCCGATGCAGCGCGGCTGGCGCGCATTGGAAAGGAGCTCGATGCGCTGGACCGTGACTACAAGGTGACGCTCGATGCCAACGAGCAATATGCCGATCTCGCAGCCTTGCATGAACTCATCGGCCGGCTCGACCATGACACTGCGCTGCGATCGATTTCATCCAGGCTGCTCTATATCGAGCAGCCAATGCCGCGCGATGTTACGAGGCTGTCGCCGCTCGGCTCGCTCGCTGCGCGTGGCTTCATCATCGACGAAGCCGACGATTCCTACGACGCGTTTCCTGCGGCACGGGCGCTTGGCTATCACGGCATCTCGTCGAAATCGTGCAAAGGGCTTTACAAGTCCATCGTCAACGCGACGCGCGCGGCGAAATGGAGCGTGGCCGGCGAAAGATTCTTCGTGACCGGCGAGGACCTGACCTGCCAGGCGGGCCTCGCCGTGCAGCAGGACCTTGCGCTCGGTGCCTTCATCGGCATCACCCATGCCGAACGTAACGGCCACCATTACGTCGATGGCTTCGGTGATACGCCCGCCGCGGAGGCCCAGGCTTTCGCTGTCGCGCATCCCGATCTCTACGCGGATGCCGGGCAGGGCATCCGCCTCTCCATTCACAACGGCGATCTCCTCACGGGATCGCTCAATGTAACGGGCTTTGCGACGTCGGTTCATCCGGACTGGTCGGCGCTACGCCCGCTCGAACAGCCAAAATCACTCTGGGAGCAATCGGCATGACCACCCAACGCCTCGGCCTCATCATGAACGGCGTCACGGGCCGCATGGGGCTCAATCAGCATCTGATCCGTTCGATCGTCGCGATCCGCGAGCAGGGCGGCGTCCGCTTGAAGAACGGCGACCGCGTGATGCCGGACCCGATCCTGGTCGGCCGCAGCGCCGAGAAGGTCGAGGGGCTCGCCAAGCGCTACAACATCACGCGCTGGACCACCGATCTCGATGCCGCCCTCGCCGACAAGAACGACACCATGTTCTTCGATGCCGCGACCACACAGGCACGGCCGGGCCTTCTGACCCAGGCCATCAATGCCGGCAAGCACGTTTATTGCGAGAAGCCGATCGCGACGAACTTCGGGGCGGCGCTCGAGGTCGTCAAGCTCGCCAATTCCAAGGGCATGAAGCACGGCACGGTGCAGGACAAGCTGTTCCTGCCCGGCCTGAAGAAGATTGCCTTCCTGCGCGACTCCGGCTTCTTCGGCCGCATCCTCTCGGTGCGCGGCGAGTTCGGCTATTGGGTGTTCGAAGGTGGCTGGCAGGAGGCGCAGCGGCCGTCATGGAATTATCGCGACGAGGACGGCGGCGGCATCATCCTCGACATGGTTTGCCACTGGCGCTACGTGCTCGACAATCTCTTCGGCGAGGTCGAGAGCGTGAGCTGCATCGGCAACACCGACATCCCGGAGCGTTTCGACGAGCAGGGCAAGAAGTACAAGGCGACCGCGGACGACTCCGCCTATGCCACGTTCCAGCTCAAGGGCGGCGCCATCGCCCACATCAATATGTCCTGGGTGACGCGCGTCTATCGCGACGATCTCGTCACCTTCCAGGTTGACGGCACGCTCGGCTCGGCCGTCGCCGGCCTTTCCGACTGCATGATCCAGGCGCGGCAGGCGACGCCCCGGCCGGTATGGAATCCCGACGAGAAGCGGCTGCACGATTTCTACGGCGACTGGCAGAAACTGCCTGACAACGTCACCTACGACAACGGCTTTAAGGAGCAGTGGGAGATGTTCATCCGCCACGTCTATGAAGATGCGCCCTACAAGTTCACGCTGCTCGAAGGCGTCAAGGGCGTGCAACTCGCCGAATGCGCGCTGAAGAGCTGGAAGGAGCGACGCTGGATCGACGTCGCTCCGATTAAGGTCTGAGGAGGGAACAATGAACAAGCCCGTCCAGCCCGAGCCCGTCCCTTCAACGTCGTCATTGTCGCTCAAATTGCCGAAGGCCGATCGCTCGATCGAAACCTACCAGCTCGCGGCCTCGCGAACGTTTCCCGCAAAGCTCGAGGGCCCGCTGAACCGCATCGCGTTCTCGGCCGTCCATACCGTGGTCGATCCCTTCGCCGACAACGACCCGTGGCTCTCCGCTGCCGTCGACTGGGACAAGACCATCGCCTTTCGCGAGCACGTCTGGGACCTCGGGCTCGGCGTCGCGGAAGCCATGGACACCGCGCAGCGCGGCATGGGGCTGGATTGGCCGACCTCGCTGGAGCTGATCACGCGCTCGGTGTCTGCCGCGAAGCGACGCAACGGCCTGGTGTTTTCCGGCGCGGGCACGGACCATCTCCCGGTCGAGGACGCCAAAAATCTCGACGACGTGATCCGCGCCTATGAGGAGCAGGTATCGGCGGTCGAGAAGGTCGGCGGCCGCATCATCTTGATGGCGTCGCGCGCGCTGGCGAAGCTTGGCCGTAACGCCGACGATTACGCAAAGGTCTATGACCGCGTGCTGTCGCAGGTTCGCGAGCCCGTGATCATCCACTGGCTCGGCGACATGTTCGATCCGGCGCTGACGGGATATTGGGGCACCAGCGATCTCGACAAGGCGATGGATATTGCGGTCGCCATCATCAACGGCAATGCTGCCAAGGTCGACGGCGTCAAGGTTTCGCTGCTCGACAAGCAGCGCGAGATCGACATGCGCCGTCGTCTCGACAAGCGCATCAAGATGTACACCGGCGACGACTTCAATTATGCGGAGCTGATCGCCGGCGACGAACAGGGCTTTTCGCACGCGCTGCTCGGCATTTTTGACGCGATCGCGCCGGCGGCGTCCTACGCGTTGTCGCGGTTGGCAGCGGGTGACGAAGCGGGCTTCCACGACGTGCTGGGACCCACCGTGCCGCTGTCGCGTCACATCTTCAAGGCGCCGACGCGCTTCTACAAGACCGGCGTGGTGTTCATGGCATACCTCAATGGTCACCAGGACCACTTCACCATGGTCGGCGGGCAGGAGAGCACGCGCTCGACGCTGCATCTGGCCGAGCTGTTCCGGTTGGCCGACAAGGCCGGGCTGCTCGCCGATCCGGAGCTGGCGACGCGGCGGATGAAGGCGGTGCTCTCAACGCACGGAATCGAATCCTGATGCGTGATTTCTCGTCTAATCATCGCTGGCTATCGCTCAACACGGCGACAATCCGCAAGCAGGGCGACCTCGTCGAGATCATCGACGCCTGTGCCAGGCACGGCATCCGCGCCATCGATCCCTGGCGCGATCAGGTCGCCGCCGTCGGTCTCGACCGCGCCGCGCGCGCGGTGCGCGATGCTGGTCTCGACCTGTCGGGCTATTGCCGTGGCGGTATGTTCACCTCTGACGCATCGCGGCGGGTCGAGGTGCGCGACGATAACCGGCGCTGCGTCGATGAAGCCAAGGCGCTTGGCGCGCCCTGCGTCGTGCTCGTCGTCGGCGGCCTGCCGCAATATTCGCGGCCTGGCAGCGAGGCGTCGAAGGACATTGCCGGCGCGCGGACGCAGGTCGAGGAGGCGCTCGCCGAAATGCTCGACTACGCCAAACAGGCCAAGCTGCCGCTGGCGATCGAGCCGCTGCATCCGGCCTATGCGGCGGACCGCGCCTGCGTCAACACGACGAAGCAGGCGCTCGACATCTGCGACGGACTCGACCCTGATCGCAGCGGCATGCTCGGCGTCGCGCTCGACGTCTATCACATCTGGTGGGATCCCGAACTGATGGGGCAGATCGCGCGCGCGGGCCGAGATCGCCTGCTTGCCTTCCATGTCTGCGACTGGCTGGTGCCGACCAGGGACATTCTCAACGACCGCGGCATGATGGGCGACGGCGTGATCGACATCAAATCGGTGCGCGAAGCGGTCGAAGCGCAGGGCTTTGCCGGCTATTCGGAGATCGAAATCTTCTCCAACGAGTGGTGGAGTAAACCGATGGACGAGGTGCTGCAAACCTGCATCGCGCGGCACAAGACGGTGGTTTAGGCCTTCCGGAATTTGTTGCGCGCGGCGGCGCCGATGGCCTGAGATGTCAATTGGTTGCGCGGGATCACCGGCACATCGCGCGCCGGTAACCTTCTACTGTGCATGGGGTTGTTTTCGCGCTTTTTTGTTTTGAGGCCTCAGCCGATCGCGCAGGGCACGCTCAAAAAGCCGCGGAACCGCACCCGTCCGCCCCTGACCGGCTGTCCGCTCACGGCATAGTTCGGGAAGCGCGCCAGGAAGCGTGAGACCGCGATGGCGCCTTCCAGCCGCGCCAGCGCCATGCCGGCGCATTGATGCGCACCGGTGGCGAAGGCGAGATGCCGGTTCGGCGTGCGCGCGATGTCGAAGCTCTCGGGGTCCGGAAACTGCGCCGGATCGCGGTTGGCCGCGCCGATGCATAGCGTGATCGACGTGCCGGCATCCAGCATGACGCCGCCGAGCTCGACCCGCTCCGTGGTCATGCGGTTGCCGAGCTGGTTCGAACTCTCGTAGCGCAGCATCTCTTCGACCGCAGTCTTGATCAGCTCGGGATTGTCGATCAGCCGCCGCTTCTGATCCGGGTTGCGGTCGAGCGCCACGAGGCCGTTGCCGATCAGGTTGGTGGTGGTCTCGTGGCCGGCATTGAGCAGGAAGATGCAATTGTGCAGCAGCTCCTTCTCTGTCAGCCGATCGCCGTTGTCCTCGCCCTGGATCAGGCGCGTCAGCACGTCGCGTTCGGGGTTGCCAGGCTTCGCTCGTCGGCGTGCGACCAGCGTTTCGAGATAGGCGAGAAAATCCGCCACGGCCTTGTTGCCGCGGGCAGCGACCTCAGGCGACACGACCGGTTCGAGGGCGCCCAGGATCGCCAGCGACCACTCGCGCAGCGGCGCGCGCTCGTCATGGGGCACGTCGAGCAAATTGCCGATCACCTCGATCGGGATCGAGGCGGCGAAATCCTCGATCAGCTCGCAATTGCCCTTGACGGCGATGGCGTCGAGCAGTCCGTCGACCAGCTTGATGATGTCGGGCTCCATCCCCGCGATCGCGCGCGGCGACAGCGCGCCCATGATCAGGCGCCGCACGCGCGTATGCGCCGGCGGATCGTTGAAGACGAGGCTCGTGGTGTGGTGCTCGTAGAGCGGGGTGTCGCCGTATTTCGGCGCGAACTCGCGCTTCTTGTCCGAGCTGAACGACTTTGTGTTCTTGTAGGTCGTGACGAGATCGTCATAGCGGGTCAGGAACACGGTGCCGTTGCGCAGGCGCTTGACCGGCTCGTTCTCCCGCAGTGCACGATAGGTCGGGTAGGGATCGTCGTAGAATTCCGGCGTCAGCTTCTCCAGATCGAAACTGGCCGCCAGTTCATTCGCACTTGCGTTCATGCCGCCATACTCGCCGGTTGAGTCCGATATGCTGTATTCGCTCTTTTGAGCGGCTCGGTTCACCGTCTACAGTCGAGCCGCGATTTGCAAGCCGACCGGACAGGAAAATGCACGCCCGCTCTGACGCTGCCGACACGGCTCCTTCATGGCCAGACGATATCTTCGCGGCCCTGCAACGCTTCGACGTCCGGCAGGTGCCCTACGTGCCCGACGCCGGCCATTCGAGGCTGATCCAGCGCGTGCTGGCCTCGTCCACCATGCGCGGCATTCCGCTGACGACGGAGGAGGAGGGCGTCGCGCTGCTCGCCGGCGCCTGGACGGGCGGCCAGCGCGGCGTGCTGTTGATGCAGTCGAGCGGGGTCGGCAATTGCATCAACATGCTGTCGCTGATCCCGATCCTGCGCTTTCCTTTCCTCACGCTGGTGACCATGCGAGGGGAGTGGGGCGAGTTCAATCCGTGGCAGGTGCCGATGGGATCGACCACGCAGGGCGTGTTCGAGCTCTCGGGTGTCAAGGTGCTGCGGGCGTCTAACGCAGCCGAGGTGCCGACCGTGCTCGAGGCGGCGGCCGCGCAGGCCTACAACGCCCTCACGCCCACCGCCGTCCTGCTGTCGCAGCGCCTGATCGGCGCCAAGGTTTTCACCAAATGAGCAAGGCCAATCTCCTCGACCGCCGTCAGGTGGTGTCCAAGCTTCTCGCGAACCGCAGGGACGTGGTTGCGATCGGCGGCCTCGGCGCCTCCACCAACGACATGTGCGCGGCCGGTGATCATGCCCGGAATTTCTACCTCTGGGGCGGCATGGGCGGGGCGGCGATGATCGGGTTGGGCCTCGCTCTGGCGCAGCCAAAATTGCCGGTGCTGGTGATCACCGGCGACGGCGAGATGCTGATGGGCATGGGCAGCCTTGCCACCATCGGCCTCCAGAAGCCGTCCAATCTCTCGATCGCGGTGCTCGACAATGAGGCCTATGGCGAGACCGGGGGCCAGACCAGCCACACGGCCGCGGCGGCCGACCTCGTCGGCGTCGCCAGGGCCTGCGGCATCGGGGATAGCCGGTCCGTGACGACCATGGCCGAGGTCGAGGCCTTCGCCAGAGCCGTCCACGACGTCACCGCCGGGCCGCGCTTTGCCAATGTGAAGATCGACAGCGCCAATCTGGAGCGGATTTTGCCAAGCCGCGACGGGACTTACGTTCTCAACCGGATTCGCGGCGACCTCGGCTTTCAGCCGATCTAGGCGCTCCCGTCCTGCACGGGGACCGTGTGGGCGAGGTCAATTTCCACTGAAATTACAACGCACTCAGGTTGCGATGCAGCATAGTGCTTGACTTTTGCGTGGGTGAGTGCTTACTCACTAGCATGAGCTCATTGCGTATGACGAGCGACCTGAGGCGTCAATTGATCCTCGGCGCCGCAAAGCGTTGCTTTGCCCGACATGGCTATACCGGCACCACGACCAAGAGCGTGGCGGCCGCCGCTGCCATTTCCGAGGCGCTGCTGTTCAAGCATTTCCCGTCCAAGGCCGCGCTGTACGCCGAAATCCTCAGCGACGAATGCGAGGCGGACCCGGCGCTCATGGAGCTGCTCGAACGTCAGCCGTCGACCGCTACGCTGGTCGAAGTGATCCGCGGCATGGTCGGGCATTTCATGCACATCGCCGACGGGCCCGACCAGGAAGAGGGCCATCGCCTGCGATTGATGACCACGAGTCATTTGGATGATGGCGAATTTGCCCGTTTGCTATATGCCAAGATCGAGACGCTGATCGGGGCGGCCTTCGTCGCCTCGCTCGAGCGTGCGGTTGCCGCGAGGGACGCGCGGCCATACAACGGCGAACCGCTCAACCTGTTCTGGTTTGCGCATCACACCGTGATGACCGCTGCGCTGACCAGGCTGCCGGCCACGCCGTGTCTCGCTTATGGCAAGGCGAACGACCTCGAGCGGCAGCTCTGTGAGTTTCTCCTGAGGGGTATCGGACTTAACGACGCCGCAATTGCTTCGCATTTGGGCCGCGATCAGGCCGCGTGTGCGGACAAGACGGCGATTGCAGAGAGTGCATGACATGAACATCGTCACCGAACACAAGATTTCGGGCGAACCGATCGACAACAAGGCTCCCAAGCGTCCGGTCCGGCCGGTGCTCTGGTTCATCATCGTCGGCGCGCTTTTGGCCGTGCTCGTCGGTGGCCTCGTCTGGTTCAATTATTTCCGCGGCCAGATGATCAAGCAGTTCTTCGCCAACAACAAGCCGCCGCCGGTCGCGGTCAGCGCCGCCGAGGCGAAGTCCGAGGTGGTGCCGAACCTGCTGACGGCCGTCGGCGGGCTGTCTGCCGTGCACCAGGTCGACGTCAGCGCCGACGTCAACGGCCGCGTCACCGAGATCAAGTTCGAGCCGGGCACGCATGTCGAGGCCGGCACGCCGCTGGTGCAGATGTTCGACGCGCCGGAGCAGGGCGACCTCGCCAATTACAAGGCGCAGTCCACCGTCGCGCAGCTGTCGCTGGACCGCGCCAAGCAACTGGCGTCGCGCCAGTTCGGCCCGCAGGCAACCGTCGATACCGCGCAGGCGGCGTACGATCAGGCGCTGGCGGGTATCGCCAAGACCGAAGCGTTGATCTCCCAGAAGCTGGTCCGCGCGCCGTTCGCCGGCGATCTCGGCGTCCGCAAGGTCGAGGTCGGCCAGTATCTGACCGCCGGCACGGCCATCGTTTCGCTGACGGATCTGTCGGAGTTGTGGGCCAACTTCACGGTGACGGAAAAGGACTCGGGCAACCTCAAGGTCGGTCAGCCAGTCCGGTTGAAGGTCGACGCCTATCCGGGCCGCACCTTCGACGCCAAGATCACCACGATCGAGCCGCAGATCTCGGCCGACACCCGCAACATCCGCGTGCAGGCGACCATCTCCAATCCGGAGAAGATCCTGAAGCCCGGTATGTTCGTGACCACCACGGTGGTGCTCCCGGACAAGCCGGCCGTGGTCACCGTGCCGGAGACGGCAGTCGACTACACGCTGTACGGCGACTCGGTGTTCGTGATCACCGAGAAGAAGGAAGCCGACGGCAAGACCAGCCTGAGCGCGGTGCGCACTTTCGTGCAGACCGGCAACCGGGTCGAAGGTCGCGTCGAAATCGTCAAGGGCGTGAAGCCAGGCGACAAGGTCGTCGCGGTCGGCCAACTCAAGCTGCAATCGGGCGCGGCGGTGTCGATTTCGACCGACCCGGCTCCGCAGCTCCCGGCGCAGCCGCCGCGCTACTGACATCGTACACGTTGCAGCATGATCCGGCACGGCCGGGTCATGCGCTTTGCAAGTCAAAGAAATCGAGATCGCCGCGATGCGCTTTACTGATATCTTCATCAAACGCCCGGTCCTGTCGGTCGTCGTCAGCCTGCTGATCCTGCTGATCGGCCTGCGCGCGGCGACGACGCTGCCGATCCGGCAATATCCGAAGCTGTCGAACACGGTCATCAACATCACGACCGTCTATCCGGGCGCATCCGCGGACCTGATCCAGGGCTTCATCACCACTCCAATCGAGCAGGCGGTCGCTTCCGCCGAAGGCGTCGACTACATCACCTCGTCCTCGGTGCTCGGCACCTCGACGATCCAGGTCTACATCAAGCTGAACTTCGATCCGAACCAGGCGCTGACCGAGGTTCTGGCCAAGACAAACTCGGTCAAATACCTGATCCCGAAGGAATCCAACGACCCGATTGTCACCAAGACCACGGGCCAGACCACGGCCGTGATGTATCTCGGATTCTCGTCCGAAGAGCTGTCAGGCTCGGCCATCTCGGACTATCTGACGCGCGTTGTGCAACCGGTGCTGTCGACTGTCGACGGCGTGGCCTCCGCCGACATTCTCGGCGGCCAGACCTTTGCGATGCGGCTGTGGCTTGATCCCCTGAAGATGGCTGGCCGCAACGTGTCGCCTGCGGATGTCGCGACCGCGATCACCGCCAACAACTTCCAGTCCGCGGCGGGGCAGACCAAGGGATATCTCATCGTCTCGAACGTTTCGACGAATACGGGCCTGACCGACGTCAACCAGTTCAAGAAGATGATCGTCAAGGCCAAGGACGGCGGCTTCGTGCGGATGGAGGACATCGCCACCGTCGAACTTGCGGCCCAAAGCACGGACGCGAGCGTCGCCTTCAACGGCGAGCACGCAATCTTCATCGGTGTGCAGGCAACGCCGCAGGGCAACCCGCTGACGCTGGTCAAGGGCGTGCGGGCGCTGTTCCCCGAGCTTGAGCGCAATCTGCCACCGTCGATGAAGATGAAGGTCGCCTACGATTCGACCAAGTTCATCCAATCCTCGATCGACGAGGTCGAGAAGACACTGGGTGAAGCCGTGATCATCGTGATCGTGGTGATCTTCCTGTTCCTGGCGTCGTTCCGTTCGGTGATCATTCCCGTCGTCACCATCCCGCTGTCGATGATAGGCGTCTGCACGCTGATGCTGGCGCTGGGCTTCAGCTTCAACCTGTTGACCCTGCTCGCGATGGTGCTCGCGATCGGCCTCGTGGTCGACGACGCCATCGTCGTGGTGGAAAACATCCATCGTCATCTGGAGGAAGGGAAAACGCCGGTCCAGGCGTCGCTGGAAGGCGCGCGCGAAATCGTGGGTCCCGTGGTCTCGATGACAATCACGCTCGCGGCCGTGTACGCGCCGATCGGTTTCCTCGGCGGCCTGACCGGCTCGCTGTTCCGCGAATTCGCCTTCACGCTTGCGGGCTCGGTGATCGTGTCCGGCGTGATCGCGCTCACGCTGTCGCCGATGATGTGCTCGGTGCTGCTGAAGAACACCGAAGAGGGGCGTTTCGCCAAGCTCGTCAACAAGGTGTTTGGCGCGCTGACGCGGTGGTACGGGCGCAGGCTCGACCGCTCGCTCGACTACAAGGCCATCACCGGCCTGTTTGCGGTAACAATCCTCGGGCTCGTCGGCTTCCTCTACATGCACACGTCGAAGGAGCTGGCGCCTGAGGAGGACCAGGGCATCGTGTTCGCGGTGACCAAGGCGCCGAAATACGCCAACATCGACTACGTCGACTTTTACGGCGAGAAGCTTGACAAGGAATTCCAGAAATTTCCCGAGACCGATCTGCGCTTCGTGCTGAACGGCATCAACGGCCCGCAGGGCGGTATCGCCGGCATGCTGCTCAAGCCTTGGGAAGAGCGCAAGCGCTCGTCGATCCAGCTGAAGTCGCTGGTGCAGGCCGAGCTTTCCAAGATCGAGGGCGTGCAGGCGTTCGCGTTCAACCTGCCGCCGCTGCCGGGCGGCCCGGGCGGCCTCCCGGTGCAGATGGTGATCAACTCCACCGCCAGTTTCCAGACTGTCTATGAGCAGATGGAGAAGCTGAAGGCTGCCGCCCGCAAGAGCGGAATATTCATCGTCTCCGATAGCGACCTTGCTTACAACCAGCCGAACGTGAAGGTGACGATCAACCGCACCAAGGCGCAGGATCTCGGCATCAGCATGCAGAACCTCGGCAGTACGCTCGCGGTGCTGCTCGGCGGCAACTACATCAACCGCTTCAACCTCGAGGGCCGTTCCTACCAGGTCATCCCGCAGGTGCCGCGCGGCCAGCGGCTCTCGCCTGAATCGCTCGCCGGCTACTACGTGACGACCAACACCGGCCAGCAGCTTCCGCTCTCGACGGTGGTGTCGATCGAGACCAAGACCGAGCCGAATTCGCTGACCCATTACAATCAGCTCAATTCGGCGACCTTCTCGGCGGTGCCGATGCCCGGCGTGACGGTGGGTGCGGCGGTCGACTTCCTCGAGAGCGAGGCCAAAAACCTGCCGCAAGGCTTCAGCCATGATTATCTTGCTGACAGCAGGCAATATGTCCAGGAAGGCAACCAGCTCGCGATCACCTTCGGCTTCGCGCTGATCATCATCTTCCTGGTGCTGGCGGCGCAGTTCGAGAGCTTGCGCGATCCGCTGGTCATCATGATCTCGGTGCCGATGGCGATCGTTGGTGCGCTGATCCCGCTGTTCTTCGGCGTGGCGACCATGAACATCTACACCCAGGTCGGCCTGCTGACCTTGGTGGGCCTGATCACCAAGCACGGCATCCTGATGGTGGAGTTCGCCAACGAGCTCCAGATCAACGAGCGGCTCGATCGCCGCTCCGCCATCGAAATGTCGGCCCGTATTCGTCTGCGGCCGATCCTGATGACCACGGCCGCGATGGTGACGGGCCTGATCCCGCTGCTGACCGCGACCGGCGCTGGCGCGGCCAGCCGCTTCTCGATCGGTCTGGTGGTCGTGGCCGGCATGTCGATCGGCACGTTGTTCACGCTGTTCGTGCTGCCGGCGGTCTACGTGGTGCTGGCGACCGACCATCGCGCGGCGGCCGATTCCGAGCGGAACAAGCAGGTCAACGACCTCGACCTCAACGCCAAGGCGCTGCGGCCGACCTGAGGCCACGGATAAAGCGAACCCGAGGGCGGCAGCGGCCAATCGGCTGCCGCTCTTTTCTATTTGCCTCGGGGGCTGGCTGCCATCAGGCTTTCCTGCGCTCGCGAGAGACAAGGTCCGGTCTTCTTGCTAGGTTCGGCGGGATGAGCCTTTCCCTCCATCCCGACACCCCGCAAGCACGAACGCTGCCGAGCGCAACGCCGGATGGCGTCGCGTCCGGTACGACGCCGGGGAAGGGGATCAGGACGCGGCTGTTCACCAAATATGTCGCGCTGTTCGTGGCCGTCGTCGCGATCGCGCTGCTGGCCAACGGCCTGTTCGAGGTCCTCTTCTATTATCGCGAGCACAAGGCCGCGCTGATCCGGGTTCAGCATGAACAGGCCGAGGCGGCCGCGGCCAAGATCGGTCAGTTCGTCAAGGAGATCGAGAGCCAGCTCGGCTGGACCACGCAGCTGCCCTGGTCGGCCGGCTCGATCGAGCAGCGCCGGTTCGATGCGCTGCGGCTGCTGCGTCAGGTGCCCGCGATCACCGAACTCGCCCAGGTCGATGCGACCGGCAAGGAACGGCTGCGGGTCTCGCGGCTTGCCATGGACGCGATCGACAGCGGGATCGACCTGTCGGCGGATCCGAAGTTTACCGAGGCGGTCGCTCACAAGATCTTTTACGGTCCGGTCTATTTCCGCAGGGAGTCCGAGCCGTACATGACCCTGGCGCAGGCCGGGGCGCGCAAGGATGCCGGCGTCAGCATCGCAGAGGTCAATCTCAAGCTGATCTGGGACGTCGTGTCCCAGATCAAGGTCGGCGAGCACGGACATGCCTACGTGGTCGGTCCGGAGGGACGCCTGATCGCGCACCCCGATATCAGCCTGGTCCTGCGCAACACCGACCTGTCTGGTCTCACCCAGGTGCGCGCCGCGCTTGACGGAGGCAGCACCACGTTCGACGCACTTTCCGAAGCGCGCAATCTCCAGGGACAGAAGGTGCTGACCGCGTCGGCCCCGATCGCGCCGCTGCACTGGACCATGTTCGTGGAATTGCCGGTCGAGGAGGCCTATGCCGCCCTCTATGCCTCGTTGCAGCGGCTTGCATTCGTGCTGCTCGCGGCGTCGATCTTCGCGGTCCTCGCCGGGATATTCCTCGCGCGCCGCATGGTCGGGCCGATCCAGGCGCTGCGGAGCGGCGCCGAGCGCATCGGCGGCGGCGATTTCTCGCAACGCATCTCGATCAGAACCGGTGACGAGCTCGAGGGTCTCGCGGACCAGTTCAACCAGATGGGCGAGCGCCTGCAGGAATCCTATGCGGACCTTGAGAAAAAGATCGAGGTGAGAACGGCTGAGTTGACCGAGTCGCTCGAGCAACAGACGGCTACGTCGGAAGTGTTGCAGGTCATCAGTTCGTCTCCTGGCGAACTCACACCAGTGTTCCACAAGATGCTCGAGAATGCCACACGCGTCTGTGGTGCGAGTTTCGGCGTAATGAATCTGTGGGATGGTGAGAGTTTCACGATTGCTGCGGACTACAATGTGCCACCTGCGTTCGCGGCCTCGCGAAAAGATATCGCGATCCGTCCTCATCCGGACAGCGCGCTTGCTGCGGTTGTCAGGACACGTCAAGTTGTCCACGTTCACGATGTGCAGCAAACTCCGGCCTATCTCGCCGGAGGTCCGACCATTCGTGGAATCTCCGACGTCGCCGGCGCCCGGACGATCGTCATCGTGCCCATGATGAGGGAAAGCGAGCTGATCGGAACCGTTGCGGTTTATCGCAAGGAGGTCCGGCCTTTCACCGACAAGCAAATCGCGTTGGTTGAGAACTTCACGAAACAAGCCGTCATCGCGATCGAGAACACGCGACTTCTGAACGAGTTGCGCAAGCGTACGACGGAGCTGTCGCAATCCCTCGACGATCTTCGCAGCGCGCAGGACCGCCTGGTCCAGACCGAGAAGTTGGCGTCGCTCGGCCAGCTCACGGCGGGGATCGCGCACGAGATCAAGAACCCGCTCAATTTCGTCAACAATTTCTCGGCGGTGTCGACCGAGCTGATCGACGAGCTCAACGAGGCCCTGCAAGCGGCCCCGCTCGACGGCAAGACAAAGGAGGAGGTCGAAGAGCTGACCGGGATGCTCAGGAGCAACCTCGAAAAGGTGGTGCAGCACGGCAAGCGCGCCGACTCCATCGTCAGGAACATGCTCTTGCATTCGCGCGAAGGCTCGGGCGAGCACCGTCCGGCCGACATCAATGCCATCGTCGAGGAAAGCCTCAACCTCGCCTATCATGGCGCGCGCGCCGAGAAGCCCGGCTTCAACGTCACGATCGAGCGCGGCTTCGACCCCGCCGCAGGCATGGTCGATATCTATCCGCAGGAGATTACGCGAGTCTTCCTCAATCTGATCTCGAACGGCTTCTACGCCACGGCCAAGCGCAAGGAGAGCGCGGCAGATGCCTTCGAGCCCACCCTGCGCGCGGCCACAAAAACTCTCGGCGACAGGGTCGAAATCCGCATTCACGACAACGGCACCGGCATCCCGTCCGAGGTGAAGGAGAAGATGTTCAATCCCTTCTTCACCACCAAGCCGGCCGGCGAGGGCACCGGGCTCGGCCTTTCCATGAGCCATGACATCGTGGTGAAACAGCACGGCGGCACGATCGACGTGAACACCGCACCCGGCGTATTCACCGAATTCATCATCACCCTGCCGCGCATGATGGCGGCGGGCGGCACTTCCGGAGGCAAGTCTTGAACGTTTACATCCTAGTCGTCGATGACGAGCCCGACGTCGAGGCGCTGTTCCGGCAGCAGTTTCGGCGCGATTTGCGCGCCGGCCGCTTCCAGATGGAATTCGCGTCGTCGGCACCCGATGCGCTGAAACTGGCCGCCGAGGTTCGCGATCCCTCGTTGATCCTGATTTTGTCCGACATCAACATGCCCGGCATGAGCGGGCTCGATATGCTGCCGAAGGTGCGTCTTGCGCATCCGGACGTTCCCGTCATCATGATCACCGCCTACGGAGACGCCGAGACGCGCCGGAAGGCGATCGAGCGCGGCGCAGTCGGACTTCTCACCAAGCCGATCGATTTCGCGCTGCTGCGGCAGGAAATCGACACGAGGCTCGGGCAAGCTGCATGACCGCGACCATCCTTTTCGTCGACGACGAGCCGGATCTCGAGGCGTTGGTCCTGCAAAAATTCCGCAGGCAGATTCGCGACGGGTCGGTTACGATCATGTTCGCGCGCGACGGCCTCGAAGCGCTGCAGTCGCTAGAGCAGAATCCCCATGTCGACATGGTGGTCTCCGACATCAACATGCCCAGGATGGACGGGCTGTCGCTGCTGGCGAAGCTTCAGGAAGCCGAAGACAAGAAATCCACCATCATCGTTTCGGCCTATGGCGACATGAGCAATATCCGCACTGCGATGAACCGCGGTGCGTTCGACTTCCTGACCAAACCGATCGACTTCGCCGACCTGGAGATGACCATCCAGAAGACCATTCGCCACATCGAAATGCTGCGTGAGGTGCGAGGCCGCCAGGCGGAAGCAGAGCGCGCCCACGCCGCGCTCTCGCGTCATTTCTCGCCCGAACTCGCCAAGCGTCTGGCGGCCAGCGGTGAGAGCGAGGGAATCGAAGTGCAGTGGCGCGATGTCGCGACCATCTTCACGGATATTACCGGCTTCACCTCGCTGGTCGAGAGTGCGCCGCCGGAGACGCTGGGCGCGCTTCTCAACGAGTATGTCGGCGGCATGACCGAGATCGTCTTCGCGCACGAGGGGACTGTCGCCAAGATCATCGGCGATGCGATCCAGGTGCTCTTCAACGCACCCGGCGATCAGCCCGATTACGCGACGCGCGCTGTCGCCTGCGCCCACGATCTCGACGCCTGGGCGGAGGATTTTTCCGCGCGCTGGAAGGTGAGAGGCGTGAATTTCGGCACCACCCGCATCGGCATTCACGCCGGGCCGGCTCTGGTCGGAAATTTCGGCGGCAACCGGTTTTTCGACTACACCGCGTATGGCGACTCCATCAACATCGCGGCGCGACTGGAAGCCGCGAACAAGCATCTGGGCACGCGGATTTGCGTCAGTGCCGGCATCGCCGAGGCGGCTGAGAATTTTCGGGGTCGTCCCGTCGGGGAGCTGATGCTGCGTGGACGCAGCGAGCCGTTGCGCGCTTTCGAGCCACTGACGCCGGCCCAATTCGCTGCGCCGGAAACGGCGCTGTACTCCGAGGCGTTTGCCAAGATGGAGGCCGGCGATGCCGCCGCGATGCCGGCCTTCGCCGCGCTGGTCGGCATGCATGCCGGCGATTCCCTGGCCGGCTTTCACCTGAAGCGCCTGCTCAACGGTGCCAAGGGCATTCGCATGCAACTGGAATAGGAGTCCGACATGATTGGTGAATTCTCCGCCGGCAATTACCGTTTCATTCCGTCAGTATTCCAATATTCGGCCGGTGCGGCCGCGGACGATGGCTATGAGATCGAGCGCGTCCGCTTCGACCGGCTGGTGCCGCTTGCGGAAGGGTTTGCGCTTGCCGCGAAGTATATTCAGGAGGCGGGGCGGCCGCTGACGGCGTTCTGCGCCTGCGAGCTGCGCTCACCGGCGGCCTTCAGCGAGGAAGGCTTTCGCGCGTTCAACCTGCACTATGTAAAGACGCTGTCCGAATGGAACATCTTCGATGGTAGCACCAATCCGGTGGCGCGCAGCAATGTCTGTCCCGAGATCGACCCGCCGGCCGAGCCGTCGTTCTACGCATTCTCCTTCACGCGGCCGACCAGCTCGAAGACGCCGAGCTTTGTGATTGCCGGCGGCGCGGAGGCGCGCGAGGGCGGTGGAACCTATGTCGAGCGCACCGTGCGCTACCGCGACCTCAGCCCGGAGGGCCTTCGCGAGAAGGTGCGCTTCACGACGACGTCCCAAATGGAGAACAGGATGACGGCCTTCGGCTTCGGCTGGAAGGACACGACCGGCGTGCAGGCCTATTCCGTGCACGATTTCCACCACGCGCTAGTTGACGAGCTCGTCCGCCGCGGGGCGTTGCGGTCCGGCCTGACTTGGCACTATGCCCGGCCGCCGGTGGTCGATCTCGAATACGAGATGGATTGCCGCCGCGTGATGCGCGAGACCGTGATCTAGCGCTGGCGCGGATCGAGCGCGTCGCGCAGGCCGTCGCCGAGCAGGTTCAGCGACAGCACCACGAGGAAGATCGCAAGCCCCGGCCAGAGCGCCATCCAGGGCGCCTGGGTCAGGAAGCGCTGCGCTGCGTTGAGCATGCTGCCCCAGGATGGCGCCGGCGGCTGCTGGCCCAGGCCAAGGAAGGACAGCGCAGCTTCGGCGATGATGGCGGCCGCAATCGACAGCGTCGCCTGCACCAGCAGCGCCGGCAGGATGTTCGGCAGGATGTGCGAGAACGCGATCCGCCACGGCGGATTGCCGAGCGCGCGCGCCGCCTCGACATAATCCTCGGCCTTGACGTTCAACACCTGGCCACGGGTCAGGCGGATGAAGATCGGGGTTGCCGAGATGCCGATCGCGATCATGGCGTTACCGAGGCTCGGGCCGAGGAATGCGGCGAGCGCGATCGCCAGGATCAGGAACGGGCAGGCCAGCATCGCGTCGGTCATCCGGCTGATCAGCGCATCGACGAAGCCGCCGCGATAGCCGGCAAGCAGGCCGAGCGGGATGCCGACGCCCAGCGCGATCGCGACCGAGATGAGGCCCGCGAGCAGCGACGCGCGGGCGCCGTAGACGACGCGGCTCAGGATGTCGCGACCGAGCTCGTCGGTGCCGAACCAGTGCGCCGCAGTGGGCGGCTTGCGGACCAGGCTCCAGCTCGTCGCGATGGGATCGTAGGGCACGACGAACGGCGCGAGCAGCGCGATCCCAACGAACAACGTGATCATCACAAGTCCGAACACTGCGGCCTTGCGTTTAAACAAGCGCCGCCGGGCGCGACGCGCCGGGCTGTCCAGCTCGTTGGCCTGCGCGATGGGAGCGGCGGGCAGGGCGGCATCGGTCATGAGTCTAGCCCCGCAGCCGCGGATTGACGAGGATGTAGGCGACATCGGCAACCAGGTTCAGCGCGATGTAGACCGTCGCCGTCACCAGCACGACGCCCTGTACGACGGCGTAGTCGCGGTTGAACACGGCATCCACGATCAGTTTGCCGAAGCCGGGAATGGAGAAGATCTGCTCGGTCAGAACCGCCCCCGACAACAGCGTGCCGAGCTCGAGCGCGCCGAGCGTGATGATCGGCGTGAGTGCGTTGCGCATGGCGTGCTTGAGGATGACCGAGCGCTCGGACAATCCCTTGGCGCGCGCGGTGCGGACGTAGTCGCTTTCCAGCACCTGGAGCATGGCGCTCCGGGTGTGCCGCATCAGGACTGCGGAAATAGCGTTGCCGAGCACGAAGGCCGGCATGATGGTGGCGGCGAGGCTCGCACGCCAGTTCTCGGTCAGCGGCACGTAGCCAGACGCCGGCAGCCAGCCGAGTTCGATGGAGAACAGGAAGATGAGCATGATGCCGAGCCAGAAATTCGGCGTCGAGATGCCCCACAGCGCGAACAAATTGGCGCAATAGTCCCAGACGGTGCCCTTCTTCACGGCGGAGACAATGCCGGCGGGAATTCCGATCAGGAGAGCGATCAACATCGCCATCGAGCCGAGCTGGAGCGTCACCGGCAGCTTCTGCGCGATCAGCTCGCGCACCGGCATCTTGTTGCGTAGCGACTCTCCGAAATTGCCGATCAGGACTCCCTTGAGCCAGTAGACGTACTGCACGGGAATCGGCTGATCGAGCCGGTATTGCTGGCGAATCTGCTCGATCACGGCGGGATCGCGCTCCTCGCCTGCCATCACCAGCGCCGGATCACCCGGCAACAATTGCTGGAGCGAGAAGATCAGTAGCGACACGAAGAACAGTGTCGGCAAGATCTGCACAATGCGGCGGGCGAGGAAGTTCAGCATAGTCGCACGCCTGTTCCGGACGATGTCGCCGTCACTTAAACTTAAGCCCGACCACGCGCACGAGGCCATCTGGCATCTGCTTATAGCCCTGGAGCTTGGTCGTATGCGGGATCAGGAGCGTGCGGTGATAGATGTAGATGATCGGCAGGTCGTCGAGCAGGATCTTGTTCAGCTTGGCGTAGATCGCCTTGCGCTCCTCGACGTTGGACGTCGCCCTTCCTTCTTCCAGCAGCTTATCGGCCTCCGGATTCGAATAGACGCCATCGTTCTGCGGTGCCTTGCTGCGCATGAAGATGTAGGAGTTGCCGTCTGGGTCGATGCGGCCGCTCCAGTTGATCTGAAAGATCTGGAACTCGCCGGCCTGGGCCTGCTTGAAGGTGGTCGCGAATTCGACCGCGCGGATCTTGATGTCGAAGCCCGCTTCCGCGGCCATCGACTGGATCACCTGGGCAACCGCTTCGTTCTCCGCGCCTTTGGGAATCATGTAATCGACGGTCACCGGCGAAGTGATTCCGGCTTCCTTCAGAAGCGCCTTGGCCTTCGCGATGTCGCGGCCACGAACCGGAAATGCCTTCTGGTAGTAGGGATGGGTAGGGCTGACCCATTGATTGCCCGGGGTGAATTCGCCGTTGAACACGACCTGGTTGAGAGCCTCGCGATCGATCGACAGATCGAACGCCTGCCGGACTTTCGCCGATTGGCTCAGCGGCCCCTTGCTCTTGTCGTTGCCGATATTGACCGTGAGGCCGAGATAGCCGAGCTCCGGTGCCGTCGACAGCACGAGCCGCGAATCGGCGCGGACGTCCTTGATGTCGGTGGCGAGCACGCGCTCGATCAGATCGAGCCCGCCGGACTTCAGGTTGGCAAGGCGCACCGTGGCATCGACGATTGGCAGGAATACCACCCGGTCGATATGGATGTTGTCCTTGTTCCAGTAGTCGGCGAATCTCTCGAACACCATGCGGTCCTGCTGCACGCGCTCGACGAACTTGTAGGGACCGGCGCAGACCGGATGCAGGCCGAACTTGTCGCCGGCTTCCTTGGCGGCCTTCGGCGACACCATCATGCCGGAGCGGTCGGTCAGCTGGGCGATCAACGGGGAGTAAGGCGTCTTGAGCACCAGCTTGATGGTCAGGGGATCGACGACCTCGACATGGTCGACGCTGGCGAGCTCGGACTTCCGGAACGAGGTCGGCAACGTCATGTGACGCTCGATCGAGAACTTTGCTGCTTCCGCGTCGAGCGGCTCGCCGTCGTGGAATTTCACGTTGGGCCGGAGCTTGATCGTCATCTCCTTGCCGTCGGCCGAGGTCTCATGCGACAGCGCGAGCTGCGGCACGATGTTGAGCTTCTCGTCGATGTCGAACAGCTTGTCGCAGAAGGCGGAGAACACGATGCGGCCGACATAGGTGCGGCCGATGCTGGGATCGAGGATGTCAGGATCCTCGGCGATGCCGATGCGAAGCGTGGTCTGGGCTTGGGCCTGGGTTTGGGCCGCGCTCACGAGCGACGTCAGCAATGCCGACGCCAGGAGTGCCAAACGCATAGGACTCATCGCTCTCAACCTCTGTTTTGCGGCTATGCCGGGTTCGTCCCCAATGAACTAACCCCGCTGCCGCGGACTGCTTCCGGGCCGCCGCTGAAGGCGGCGACCAATTTTTCGAGAACCGGGGAGAAGCCGCCGTCCGTTGGGACGATCGCCTCGGACGACGGCAGTTCCGACGTTCGGTGGCATGCTGTTGCATGTCCGATGCCATCCGGCACGAGCTGAGGCATTTCGCTGCGGCAACGGTCGACCACGTAGGGGCAGCGGGTGTGGAAGCGGCATCCCGGCGGCGGATTGAGCGCGCTGGGGATCTCTCCCTGCAGCACAATCCGGCTGCGCTTTGCCCGCGGTTTAGGCACCGGGATCGCGGACAGCAGGGCCCGGCTATAGGGATGGCGGGGTGCGGCGAACAGCGCGTCCGCCGCCGCCGTCTCGACGATCTGGCCGAGATTCATCACCGCTACGTGGTCGGCGATGTGCTTGACCACCGCGAGGTCGTGCGAGACGAAAATGTAGGCCAGCCCGAGCCGGTCCTGGAGCTCGCGCAGCAGATTGAGGATCTGCGAGCGGATCGAGACGTCGAGCGCCGAGACCGGCTCATCGCAGATGATCAGTTTCGGCTCGACCGCGAGCGCGCGGGCGATGGCGATGCGCTGGCGCTGGCCGCCGGAAAACTCGTGCGGGTAACGCCGCGCCAGCCGCGGCTCCAGTCCGACCAGCCGCAAGATCTCCTCGACGCGTTCGCGCCGTCGGGCGGGCGGCACCAGGTTGTGCAGCGCCAGCGGCTCGGTCAGGATCTGGCCGACGGTCATGCGCGGATTGAGCGAGGCGTAGGGATCCTGGAAGATGATCTGCGCCTCGCGGCGAAAGGCGCGCAGCGCGCGGGCGTCGAGCGAGAGCAGATCGCGGCCTTCGAACCGGATCGTGCCTGCATCCGGCTCGATCAGCCGCAGCACCAGGCGGCTGACGGTGGATTTGCCGCAGCCGGATTCGCCGACCAGCGCCAGCGTCCTGCCGGCATCGAGCGAGAAGGAAACGCCATCGACGGCTTTGACATGCGCCAGCGCCCGGCCGAACAGCGAACGCTCGGCGACGAAATGCTTGACCAGGCCATCGACCTCGAGCAGCGCCATCACGACACCAGACGTTCGAGCGGCGCGCGGATGCAGCGCGAGAGGTGGCCGGGACTGACCTCGACCAGCGGCGGTGGCGCCTTGGTGCAGGCATCCAGCACGAAGGGGCAGCGCGCGGCGAAGCGACAGCCGGCGGGCGGCTGCGCCATGTTCGGAACCATGCCTTCGATCGTGGCAAGCTGTTCGGCGCGGTGGTCGAGCCGCGGGATCGAGCCGAGCAGGCCGACGGTGTAGGGATGTTGCGGCGCCGAGAACAGCTCGTCCACCGCCGCGCGCTCGACGATCTCACCGGCATACATTACCGCGACCTCGTCGCAGACTTCCGCGACGACGCCGAGATCGTGGGTGATCAGGATGATGGCCGCGCCGCTCGCCGCCTTCAACTCGCGCATCAGCTCCAGGATCTGCGCCTGCAGCGTGACATCGAGCGCGGTGGTCGGCTCGTCCGCGATCAGCAGCCGCGGGTCGCAGGCGAGCGCCATCGCGATCATGACGCGCTGGCGCATCCCGCCCGAGAGCTTGTGCGGATATTCGTCGATCCGCCGCTCGGGCGAGGGGATGTGGACGCGACGCAGCAGATCGATCGCCCGCTCGCGCGCACTCTTCCGCGAACCGCCGCGGTGGCGCAAAATCGTCTCGACGATCTGGTCGCCGATCGTGAAGCTCGGATTGAGCGAGGTCATCGGCTCCTGAAAGATCATCGCGAGCCGGTTGCCGCGAAGGTCGCGCAGCGTCTGGTCCGACGTCTTAAGGAGGTCGAAACCGTCGAAGCGGATCGCGCCGGAGATTTCCGCGCTCTGCTTCGGCAGCAGGCCCATGATCGCCAGTGACGTCACGCTCTTGCCGCAGCCGGATTCGCCGACGAGGCCGAGCGTCGCGCCATTGGCGACGCTGAGATCGACGCCGTCGACCGCATGGGTGACGCGGCCGTCGTCGCCGTGAAAACGAATACGCAGATCGCTGATCTCGATGAGGGGGCTCGGATTCATGAGCGTTTTGCGCGCGCTGCGGCAATGCTGGCGTCGATGACGCTGCGATCGGTGTTGCCGGCCGGGTTCTGCCGCGTCGGCATGGAGGCGCGGAAGTGGACCCAGAGCTCGTGGCTGACCCGTTCGAGCCGCTCGAGCTCACCGAGCGGATCGGGATGATCGTCGGCGCGCAGGTCCAATGCCGGCCATTCCTCCTCGCCGTGGATCAGGAGCGCGGCGGACTGCTTGCCGCGCTTGTCGCCGCCGGCGGCTTCGCCCGCGCGCATCGCGGCGAGCAGGCGGCGCGGGAACGGCAGGCTGTCATTGGCGATATAGGTCTTTGCGGTCTCGTCGAGCACATCGGCGCCCGCGAGCATGTTGCCGGCGATCGAGAAGCCGCTGCCCGCGATGTGTCCGCACCAATCGACGCAGTCGCGCCCGGTATGCGCGGCAATCGCGCCGCTGGCGTCCATGATGTGGATCTGGCGGCTCTCGCGGCCATCGTCGGTCGCGAGCAAGGCGGCCAGCGCGTCGTGCGCGTTGAGACCCTGACGCAGCAGCTTGACCCCGTCGATGCCGTAATAAGGATTGACGAAGGCCTGCGTCGCGATGGCGCCAAGGCCCGCCGCGATGTAGGGCACTCGCGCGCCGACGGCGAAGAAGCGCGTGGCTACGGCGATGCCAAACTGGCCGGTAGCAGAATCGCGCGCGATGATCGACCAGGTCATGTGCTGCCTTTAGCGCCCTGCGGCGTAGCCCTGCATGCCGCGTGGATTGGCGGCGGCGCGGCGACGCGGACCGACGCGCGAGGCCGCGGTGAGACGGCCTTCCGACCAGTCCGGTCCGACCTCGACGATATGTCCGCGTTCGCGAAGATTTTCGATCGTCGCCTTCGGCACGCGGTTCTCGACCACGAGCACGCCGGGGCGCGCGGTGCGGGGCCAGAACGAGATCGGGAAATGCTCGGAGTGCCAGGCCGGGGCGTCGATCGCTTCCTGGAGATTGAGGTTGCAATGGACGTGCCGCAGGAAGAACTGCGTGATCCACTGATCCTGCTGGTCGCCGCCGGGCGAGCCCCAGGCGAGATAAGGCTCGCCGTCGCGGAATGCCATGGTCGGGGACAGCGTGGTGCGCGGCCGCTTGCCGGGCGCGAGCGAACTCGGTTGGTTCTCCTCCAGATCGAACATCTGCGCGCGGCTGCCGAGGCAGAAGCCGAGCTCGGGAATGATCGGCGATGATTGCAGCCAGCCGCCTGATGGCGTCGAGGACACCATGTTGCCGGCCTTGTCGATGATATCGAAATGCACGGTGTCGCCGCGCACCTCGCCGAAGCGGCCCACTGTCGGTTCACCGGCGCCGAGCGCGCCGACAGCCTCGCGCTGGCCCTCGGCGCGGCGCAGCTTGACCACGCCGCCAAAGCCCTCGATTGCACCGGGCCGGAGATCGAGCGAGGCCTTGTCGGTGACGAGCTTGCGGCGCTCGTTGTTGTAGGCATCCGACAGCAGCGTTCCGATCGGGATCTCGCTGAACTCAGGGTCGCCGTAGAATTTCTCGCGGTCGGCGAAGGCGAGCTTGGCGCATTCGACCTGGAGATGGATGAATTCCGGCCCCGTCGGGTCGAGCCCATCGAGCGAAAAACCCTTCAGCAGCGCGAGCTGCTGCAGCGTCACGGGACCCTGGCTCCAGACCCCGGCCTTGCAGACAGTGTAGCGGCCATAATCGTAGGTGAGCGGGGCCTCGACCGTCGGCTGCCAGCGCGCCATGTCATCGGCGGTCAGCACACCGCGATGTGGCGAGCCGCTGACGTCCATCACGTCCTGCGTCCGGCAGAATTTGTCGATGGCTTCCGCGACGAAACCCTGCGACCACGCCTTGCGTGCGCGCTCGATCTCGGCATCGCGGCCGCCGCCGCCACTTTCGGCTTCGCTCAGGATTCGCGCATAGGTCGCCGCAAGTGTCTTGTTGGTGAAGAGCGTGCCGGGCTTTGGCACTTCGCCGTTCGGGAGATAGACGGCGGCTGACGTCGGCCAATGCTTGCGGAATAATTGCTCGACAGTCTGGATCGTGGCGCAGGCGCGCTCGACCAGCGGATAACCGTCGCGCGCATAGGAGATCGCGGGCTCCAGCACGTCGCGCACGCGCATCGTGCCGTAGTCACGCAGCAGCATCATCCAGGATTCGAAGGTGCCGGGGACGCAGGCTGCGAGCAGGCCGGTGCCGGGCACCATGTCGAGGCCTTCGCTCTTGTAATGCGCGATGGTGGCGCGAGCCGGTGCCGGACCCTGACCGCAGATCACCTCGGTGCGGCCGCGCTTTACGTCGTGCACGATGATCGGAACGTCGCCGCCGGGGCCGTTCAGATGCGGCTCGACCACCTGGAGCGTGAAAGCGGTGGCGACGCCGGCGTCAAAGGCGTTGCCGCCCTTTTCCAGGATGGCCATGCCGATGGCGGTCGCGATCCAGTGCGTGGTCGCGACGACCCCGAAGGTGCCTTCGATCTCGGGGCGTGTCGTGAAGGGATCGGGATTGACGATGCTGGCCATGGACTACCTCATTTGCGGCGCGCGCAATTGATCACAGGGCCAGGCCGCCGCCAAATGCGCAGGCTGCATGGCACGCGCGCGTCACGCCGGTACCGGCGCGGTGTTGACCGCGTGGCAGGCGACACCGTCGATCAGGCTTGGTGCTTCCTTGCGGCAGAGATCGAACGCCAGCGGGCAGCGCGGATTGAAGGCGCACCCGGGCGGCGGGTTGATCGGGTTCGGGATCTCGCCCTTCACGGGGATGCGCTGGCGGCCGCTCATGGCAAGATCAGGCACGGCGCCGAGCAGCATCTTGGTGTAGGGCATGCGCGGACGGGCAAACAGCTCGCGCCCTTCCGCGATCTCGACGATGCGGCCGAGATACATCACGCCGACGCGGCTCGCCATGTGGCGAACGACGGCGAGGTTGTGGCTGATGAACATGTAGGTCAGGCCGAACTTATCCTGGAGGTCGCGCATCAGGTTCAGGATCTGCGCTTGCACGGAGACGTCAAGCGCGGAGGTTGGCTCGTCGCAGACAATGAACTCCGCGTCGGAGGCGAGCGCGCGAGCGATCGCGATTCGCTGGCGCTGGCCGCCCGAGAATTCGTGCGGAAATTTCAACCTGTCGTCGGGATGCAGGCCGACAAGGCTGAGCAACTCGCCGACCCGGGCCTGGATGTCGCGCTCGCCCTCGATCAGGTCGAACGCGCGGATCGGCTCGGAGATGATGGCGTCGACCCGGAAGCGTGGGTTCAGGCTCGCATAGGGATCCTGAAAGATCATCTGGATGCGGCGGCGCAGTTTCCGCCGCGCCTGGGCCTGCCGCGGATCGGTCATCGAGATGCCGTCGATCAAGACGTTGCCGGAGCTTGGCGGCAGCAAGCCGACGACCATCCGCGCCACCGTGGTCTTGCCCGAGCCGGATTCGCCGACCAGTGCAAAGGTCTCGCCCTTCCTGATATCGAAGGTGACGCCATCGACGGCCTTGAGATATTCGAGCTGCCCGCCTTCAAGCATGCGGTTGAGCCAGGGTTTCGAGACGTCGAAGACGCGGCGCAGATTCGTGGCCTGGACGAAGGGAGTGCTCATGCCGCGCTCTCCGCCGGCACGCTGTCATAGAGATGGCAGGCGACCGATTGCGCGCCCCGTGGCAGCGGCTCCGGCCGCTCGACACGGCAGCGATCGAACGCCAACGCGCAGCGCGGATTGAACGAGCACCCGCGCGGAATCGCCGACAATCGCGGCATCGAGCCGGGAATTTGCACCAGGCGCTTGTCGTCGCCCGCGAGCGTCGGGATCGCGCCCATCAAGCCCTTGGCGTAAGGATGCAGCGCGTTCTGCACGACATCCTGCACCGGACCGATCTCGGCAACGCGGCCGGCATACATCACCGCGACCCGGTCGGAGGTCTCGGCGATCACACCCATGTCGTGGGTCACCAGCATCACCGCAGTGCCGTGGTCGCGGCCGAGACGCTTGATCAGCGAGATGATTTGCGCCTGTACGGAAACGTCGAGCGCGGTGGTCGGCTCGTCGGCGATGATCAGCTCCGGTTCGGCGCAGATCGCGAGCGCAATCACCACGCGCTGGCGCATGCCGCCGGAGAATTCATGCGGATAACCGTCGATGCGCTTTTCCGGAGCCGGGATCCCGACTTCGGCGAGCAGGTCGATGGCGCGGCGACGGGCGGCGGTCTCGGACAGGTTCAGATGCGTTCTGATCGTCTCGATGAGCTGGTCGCCGATCTTGTACAGCGGATTGAGCGAGGTGAGGGGGTCCTGGAAGATCATGCCGATACGTTTTCCACGCACGCGGCGCATCTCTTCCGGCGGCAGATTGTCGATGCGCAGGCCGGAGAGGCGGATCTCGCCGCCCGAGATGCGGCCCGGGGAATCGATCAGGCCAATGACCGCGAGTCCGGTGACCGATTTACCGGCGCCGGATTCGCCGACAACGCCGAGCACCTCGCCTTTGGCGATGTCGAAGGAGACATTATCGATCGCGCGCAGCGTGCCCCGGCGGGAGGCGAACTCGACCTGAAGATTACGAACGGAGAGAACGGGCTCGGTCATGAACGCTGCATACTCATCGGAGTTTCGGGTTAAGCGCATCGCGCAGCCAGTCGCCGAGCAGATTGATCGACAGGATCAGCGCCGCGAGTGCGATTCCAGGGAAGGCGACGATCCACCATTCGCCCGCGAACAGATAGTTGTTGCCGATGCGGATCAGCGTGCCCAGCGATGGCATGGTCTCGGGCATCCCCGAGCCGAGGAACGACAGCGTCGCTTCGGTGATGATAGCGAGCGCGAGATTGATGGTGGCGATGACGAGAATCGGCCCCATCGTGTTCGGCAGCACGTGGCGCAACATGATCACCGGGGCGGGCAGGCCAATGAGCTGGGCGGCGGCGACATAGTCCTTGTTCTTCTCGACCATGACGGAGCCGCGCACGGTGCGGGCATATTGCACCCAGAAGCTCAACCCGATCGCGAAGACCAGGACAGCCAGCATGCTCATCTCGTCGAGCTTGTTGCCGAAAACAGATTTGGCGATGCCGTTGATCAGCAGCGCGATCAGGATCGCCGGGAATGAAAGCTGCACGTCGGCGATGCGCATGATCAGCCCGTCGACGGCACCGCCGAAATAACCGGCCGTCAGTCCGAGCAGGATGCCGATCGCGCCGGAGAAGACGACGCCGAGCACGCCGACGAGAAGCGAGATGCGCATGCCGTAAAGAATCGCGGACAATACGTCCCGGCCTTGTTCGTCGGTGCCGAGCAGGAACGGGCTCTGGCCGTCTGAGGTCCATAATGGCGAGATGCGCGAGTTCATCAGCTGGAGCTGCGCCGGGTCGAAGGGATTCTGGACCGATAGCACCGAGGCGAGGATCGCGAGCAGGAAGAACAGCAGCGTCACCGCCGCTGCGACCATGGTGATTTTGGAGCGGCGAAATGAATAGAACAGGTCGCTGTCGAGCGCGCGTTTAAACCAACCCGGCGCGTCGGCGCGCGGGCCGCGTTCTTCGACCTTGTGCGGGACGACGGCTTCGCTCATTCAATGTGCCCGGCTGATCGTCGAGCGCAGCCGCGGATCGACGATGGTGTAGAGGATATCAACCACGAGATTGATGGTGACGAAGATCAGGGACACCATCATCAGATAGGCAGCCATGATCGGGATATCGACATTCTGCACGGCCTGCACGAACAGCAACCCCATGCCGGGCCACTGGAACACGGTCTCGGTGATGATCGCAAATGCAATTACCGAGCCAAATTGCAGGCCGGCCACCGTGATGACCGGGATCATCGTGTTGCGCAGCGCATGACCGTAATGGATGGCGCGGGTGGTGAGGCCGCGGGCACGGGCGAAGCGGATGTAGTCGGTGCGCATGACTTCGAGCATCTCGGTGCGGACCAGCCGCATGATCAGCGTCATCTGGAACAAACCCAGCGTGATCGAGGGCATGATCAGCGCCTTCAGTCCTGACAGCGTCAGCAGACCCGTCGTCCACCAGCCGATATGCACGACGTCGCCGCGCCCGAACGAGGGCAGCCAACCCAGCGTCACCGAGAACAGGTAGATCATGAGAATGCCGATCAGGAAGGTCGGCAGCGAGATGCCGATCAGCGAGATAGCCTGGAACGCGTGTGTGAGCCAGCTGTCGCGGCGAAGCGCCGAATAGACGCCCATCAGAATGCCACAGAGCATCGCGAAGATGGTGGCGCAGATCGCGAGCTCCAGGGTCGCGGGCATCCGCTCCATCAGAAGATTGGAGACAGGCAGGCGGAACTGGTAGGAGACGCCGAACTTGAACTGCGCAGCGTTGCCGATATAGCGGCCGAACTGCACGATCACGGGATCATCGAGGCCGAGCGATTTGCGGATAGCGGCGCGTTCGGCGCCGGACGTGTCCATCCCAACCATCTGGTTCACGGGATCGCCGGCGAAACGAAACATCGAGAAGGAGATGATCCCGACGGCGATCATGACACCAATGGCCTGAATGGCCCGGCGCAGTGTGAAAGCGAGCATCTGTTCCTTTCACATATCTTCAGTGGCACGCATCATTGCGTTAGCCCGAAACAGCAAGTCCCGGAAGCCAGATCTTGAAAGCGATGGCTTCCGGGACTTCACAACTTGTCGACGCCTACTCGTCCTGCTTGGTCGCCCAGTAAAGCATGACCATGTTGTCCGCACGCTGGGTCAACTTCACCTTCTTCGAGACGCCCCAGGCGAGCGCCTGCTGGTGCAGCGGGACGTAGGCCCAGTCCTTCATCGAGACCTCGAAGGCCTGCTTGATCAGGAGATCGCGCTTGCCCGTATCGGGTTCCACGAGAACCTTGTCGGCGAGTTCATCGAACTGCTTGTTGCAATAGCCGGCGAGATTGGCTTCGCCGCGGTTCGGATCCTTGGGATCGTCCCGGCAGCCCATGATGTCGTGCAGCACGTTGTGGGAGTCGAGGGTATCCGGGGTCCAGCCCAGCATGAACAGCGAAGTCTTGTAGCCGCCGGGCTTCAGCACCTTGGCGAAATACAGGGCCTTGGGTTGCGCCAGCAGCTCCACTTTGAGGCCGATGCGGGCGAGCATGCCGACGACCGCCTGACATATCGCGGCGTCATTGACGTAGCGATCGTTGGGGCAGTCCATCGTGACTTCGAAACCCTCGGGATAGCCGGCGTCAGCCAGGAGCTTCTTGGCGGCGTCGGGATCGAGCTTCGGCCGGGTGAAATCCTTCGAGGCAAAGATCTCTGGTGCGACCATCAATGCGGACGGCGTAGACAGTCCGCGCATGACGCGATTCTTGATCAGGTCGATGTCGATTGCCCGGTAGACGGCTTCGCGGACGCGAACGTCCTTGAATGGGTTCTTGCCCTTGACGTTGGAGTACAAGAGCTCGTCACGCGCCTGATCCATGCCGACAAAGATGGTGCGGAGTTCAGGTCCCGTCAGCACGGTGGCGTTCGGACTCGCTTTCACGCGCTCGATGTCCTGGACCGGAACCGGCTCGATCACGTCGACCTCGCCGGACAACAGCGCCGCAACACGCGTGGCGGGGTTGGCGATCGGCGTGAAGATGATCTCCTTCAGATTATGTTCCGGCTTGCGCCACCAGTTCGGATTGGCCTTGAAGACGGTCTTCACGCCCGGCTGATGGCTGTCGATCGTGAAGGCGCCGGTGCCGTTCTCATGGAGCGAGGCGTAGCTCGGGGTCGTCGCGGCGGCGGGCGTCGGTGCCACCGCATCGTTCGCCTCTGCCCATTTCTTGTCCATGATGTACCAGGTCGCCCACAGCGCCGTCAGAATGGGATTGGGCGAGGTCAGGATGAAATCGACGGTGTAATCGTCGATCTTGACCACCTTGGCATCGGCGGGAACGCGGCTCTGGAAATTCGAACCTTTCGCCCGCACGCGTTCGGCCGAGAACACCACGTCGTCCGCAGTGAACGGGTCGCCGTTGTGGAATTTGACGTCCTTGCGCAGGTGAAAGCGCCAGCGTGTCGGCTCCGGCGTCTCCCAGCTTTCGGCGAGTGCCGGGACGATCTTCAGGTCCTTGCCGCGGGCAACCAGGCCCTCATAGACATGACCGAGATGCGCACTGGTGGTCGACTCGTTCAGCGTGTACGGGTCGAGCGACTTGAGCTCACCTTGGTTGGCATAGCGCAGCGTCTGGCTCGACGCCGGCGAGACCGCCAACGCAAGCATACTGGCGAGCGTCGCCGCAAACAGACTTCGTCCGACTGACATTCTTGACCTCTCCACTCGCCCGCACCGTCATTTTTGATTGTTCGGCGGGGCTGATCGAACCATGTTGCCCAGAGTTCTCGACCCGTGCAAGCGCCATTCCAGCAAGGAACGCGCCAAGTTGCACCGCTGTGCAGCAATGCTGACCGACATTGACGGGCCGATGGGCGAGGGCGCCAGCGTTTTTGATTGACCATATCCGCCGATCGCGGAAGCCGGAGCGCCGCGACCGGCCTCAGGTCGCTTGCGTTGCACACCGTCTCGCGGCGATACTGCGGCCGGGCGCTCGAATCTCATCTGGAGGGGACATGAAGGTTAATATCGAAATCGACTGCACCCCCCTCGAAGCCCGTCAGTTCATCGGATTGCCCGATCTGGCACCGATGCAGACGGCGGTGATGGACAAGCTGCAGCAGCAAGTCTTGAGCAACATCGACAAGGTCTCGCCGGAGTCGCTGATCCAGAGCTGGTTCACCTTCGATCCCAAGCTTGCCGAGCGGTTTCAGGACATGTTCGTCACCATGGCCGGCCTCGGCGGCACGCGCAGCGGCGACAAGAAGAAATAATGCCGCCCGGTCCGGACGGGCCGCAGACCCCAGGCCGGCTTCGTCCGCCCGGCCTTGCTTTGCTGCTCGCCGAAGCCCGAGGGTTGCTCGAACTCAACGCCAGCCTGCTGCTGTCGCCGGTCCTGATGCGGGCGCCCAAAGGCGATGGCCATCCGGTGCTGGCGCTGCCTGGCTTCCTCGCCAGCGACCTCTCGATGGCGCCGATGCGGCGCTATCTCAGCGAGCTCGGCTACGAGGCACATGCCTGGCGGATGGGCCGCAACTTCGGCGGGTTGGGACGGATGCGGGATTCATTGCGCGCCCGTCTCGCCGAAATCCATGCTGCGAGCGGACGCAAGGTCAGCCTGGTCGGCTGGAGCCTCGGCGGTGTCTATGCACGCGATCTCGCGCTGCAGGCGCCCGACTTGGTCCGCAATGTCATCACGCTCGGCAGCCCTTTTGCCAATGACATAAGAGCGACCAATGCGACGCGGCTCTACGAGATGATGTCCGGCGAGCGTGTCGAGGATTTCGCCGAGCTGCGTGAGGCGATCGCCGGCGATCTTCCGGTGCCGACGACGTCGATCTATTCGCGCGCCGACGGCATCGTGAACTGGCGAACCTGCCTGCTGCGTCCCTCCGACCGCGCCGAGAACATCGAGGTGCACCTGGCGAGCCATATCGGGCTTGGGGTGAATCCCGCAGCGCTATGGGCCGTGGCGGACCGCCTTGCGCAACCGGAGGGGGAGTTCTGGCCATTTGACAGGGCAGGGCCGTTTGCCATTGCATATGCCCCGCCGGAACAGGCAGTATCGGCCTGACGAGAAGCGCCGCCTAAGGTGCCCGTCAAATACTCGGGAGGGAACTATGGCTGACGGTAAGAAGCTGTCGTCGCTGGACGCGTCGTTTCTCTATCTGGAAACGCCGGAGATGCCGATGCATGTCGGGAGCATGGCGATCTTTCGCCTGCCGGACGACTACAAGGGCGACTTCTTCGAAGATTTCAAGGCGATGATCGTCTCGCGCCTGCACATCGCGCCGATCCTCAAAGCGCGGCTGGAGAAGGCGCCGCTCGACATCGATCATCCCTCCTGGGTGGAGGACGACCAATTCGACATCGACCGTCACATCTTCCGCGCCAGCCTGCCGCAGCCGCGCGACCGCGCCACGCTCGAACGCATCGTGGGCTGGATGCACGCCAAGCTCTTGAACCGTGCCCGCCCGCTCTGGGAGTTCTACGTGTTCGAGGGCATGAAGGACAATGAGGTCGGGCTTTATTCGAAGATGCATCATGCCGCCATCGACGGCGGCGCCGGTGCGGCGCTGACCAACATGATCTACGATATCTCGCCGATCCCGCGGAAGGTCGATCCGCCGACCGCGGGAGCGAAGCCCGGGCAGGAGCCGCGCGACATCGCAGCGAACCTGGTCGATTCCTACCAGCAGCTCTTCACCCAGCCGCTCGATGCATCGGCCGCCGCGAAGAACCTGCAGCTGCCGCGCACCGGCAAGAGCGACATCGGCTCGATACTGTTCGACAATGCGATGTACCAGATCGAGAGCGCGGTGCGCTTTGCCGGCAACATCCCGACCATGGTCAAGAGCGTCTCGGACGTGCTCGGCAAGATATCCGATCCAAAATCGCGCGAGAGCCTTGCCAGCATGGTGTCGCCGCCGACCATGCTCAACAAATCGATCTCGTCCGAGCGCAGCTTCGCCGGCGTCTCGATTTCGCTGTCGCGATCCAAGGTGCTGGCCAAGCAGGCCGGCGGCAAGCTCAACGACGTCGTGCTGGCGCTCGCCTCCGGCGTGGTCCGGCGGTACCTGCAGCAACACGGAATGCTGCCGGCGAAGTCCCTGACCGCTGCCGTGCCGATCTCGCTGCGTGAGGAAGGCAACACCGAAGCCAACAACCAGGTGTTCGGCATGATCTGCTCGATCGCGACCAACATCGACGATCCCAAGGCGCGCCTGGAAGCCATTATCGCGCAATCGACCAAGTCCAAGGAGATGTCGCATCCGCTGCGGGCACTGATGCCGCAGATCTCCAATATCTCGATGCTGGGCGCGCCGATCGTCGTGCAGATCATGGCGCTGCTCTACAGCCGCTCCGATTTGTCGAATGTGCTGCCGCCGGCTGCGAACATCACGGTGTCCAACGTGCCGGGGCCGCGGCAGACGCTGTACGCCGCGGGCGCAGAGCTGTTGCACATCTTCCCGGTGTCGATCTCGACACACGGACAGGCGCTCAACATCACCGTGCAGAGCTATCGCGACCAGCTCGATTTCGGCTTCATCGTCGGCGCCAACATCATTCCGCACGTGCAGGTGATGTGCGACATGCTGCCGGAAGAATTCGCCGCGCTGGAGGCGTCCTATGCTTTGCCCGCTGCGGACATCAAGGGCGCCGCTGAGTAGGAATGTTCCGATGATTGAAATGCCGCCGCTCAAGTTCGTGCAGACGAACGGCATCCGCATGGGCTACTATGAGGCGGGCCCGGTCACAGACAAACCGCCGATGGTGCTGTGCCATGGCTGGCCCGAACTCGCATTTTCCTGGCGCCACCAAATCAAGGCGCTCAGCGAGGCCGGTATCCGCGTGATCGCGCCGGATCAGCGCGGCTACGGCGCGACCGACCGGCCCGAGCCGGTCGAGGACTACGACATGGAGCATTTGACCGGCGATCTGGTCGGGCTGCTCGATCATCTCGGGATCGACAAGGCAATCTTCGTCGGCCACGACTGGGGCGGATTCGTCGTCTGGCAGATGCCGCTGCGGCATCCTGCGCGCGTCGCCGGTGTGGTCGGCGTCAACACGCCGCATTGGGACCGCGCGCCGATCGATCCGATCGCGCTGTTCCGCCAGCGCTTCGGCGATCAGATGTACATCGTCCAGTTTCAGGATCCCGCGCGTGAGCCGGACAGGATATTCGGCAGCCGCGTCGAGCAGACGTTCGACGCGTTCATGCGCAAGCCGCTGGCGCGGCCGGCGGCGAAACCGGAGGAGCCGCCGATCGCGGGTGTCGGCGCCTCGTCAAAGACCAATCTGGCGTTCCCGCAGATGATCGCGGCCTATGATGCAAAGCACGATCCCCGGATTCCGATCCTGTCGGCCGACGAGAAGAAGGTGTTCGTCGATACGTTCACGAAAACCGGCTTCACCGGCGGCATCAACTGGTATCGCAACTTCACTCGCAATTGGGAGCGCGCGAAAGGCCTGGACCATCAGGTGCACGTGCCGTCATTGATGATCATGGCCGAGAACGATGCCGTGCTGCCGCCGTCGGCGGCCGACGGCATGGAGACGCTGATATCTGATCTGGAGAAACATCTTGTGAAGGACAGCGGCCATTGGACGCAACAAGAGAAGCCGGAGGAGGTCAGCGCCAAGCTGATCGAATGGCGTAGAAGGCGGTTCGGCTAGCTGATCATTGCGAACTCGTCATTGCGAGGAGCGAAGCGACGAAGCAATCCAGGCTGCCTCCGCCGACATATTTCTGGATTGCTTCGCTTCGCTCGCAATGACGACATTGAAGCAGGGGGACTACATTTCGATGTCATCCAAGAATCGTCTGGACCCGATCCCGCAGCCGCCGACCAAGCCGGTGGTCGGCAACATGCTGTCACTGGATTCGGCCGCGCCGGTGCAGCATCTGACCCGGCTTGCCAAGGAACTGGGGCCGATCTTCTGGCTCGACATGATGGGCTCGCCGATCGTGGTCGTCTCCGGCCACGATCTCGTCGACGAGCTCTCGGACGAGAAGCGTTTCGACAAGACGGTGCGCGGTGCATTGCGGCGGGTGCGCGCAGTCGGCGGCGACGGCCTGTTCACGGCCGACACCAGGGAGCCAAACTGGAGCAAGGCGCACAACATCCTGCTCCAGCCCTTCGGCAACCGCGCCATGCAGTCCTATCACCCGAGCATGGTCGACATCGCCGAGCAGCTCGTCGGCAAATGGGAGCGGCTCAACGCTGACGACGAGATCGACGTCGTCCACGATATGACGGCGTTGACGCTGGATACGATCGGCCTGTGCGGCTTCGACTACCGCTTCAATTCGTTCTACCGGCGCGACTACCATCCTTTCGTCGAGTCGCTGGTGCGCTCGCTCGAAACCATCATGATGACGCGCGGCCTGCCGTTCGAGCAGCTCTGGATGCAGAAGCGGCGCAAGACGATGGCCGAAGACGTCGACTTCATGAACAAGATGGTCGATGAGATCGTTGCGGAGCGCCGCAAGGGAGGCGATGCGACCGACGACAAGAAGGATATGCTTGCGGCGATGATGACGGGCGTCGATCGCTCGACCGGCGAACAGCTCGACGACGTCAACATCCGCTATCAGATCAACACGTTCCTGATCGCAGGCCACGAGACCACCAGCGGTCTGTTGTCCTGCACGCTCTATGCGCTGCTCAAGCATCCCGAGATTCTCAAGAAGGCCTATGACGAGGTCGACCGCGTCTTCGGTTCCGACGTCAATGTACGGCCGACCTATCAGCAGGTGACGCAGCTCACCTACATCACGCAGATCCTGAAGGAGGCGCTGCGGCTATGGCCGCCAGCGCCGGCCTATGGCATCTCGCCGCTGAACGACGAGACCATCGGCGGCGGCAAGTACAAGCTCAAGAAGGGTACGTTCACCACCATCCTGGTGACCGCGCTGCATCGCGATCCCTCGGTCTGGGGTCCGAATCCGGACGCGTTCGATCCGGAGAATTTCAGCCGGGAGGCGGAAGCAAAACGGCCGATCAATGCCTGGAAGCCGTTCGGCAACGGCCAGCGCGCCTGCATCGGCCGCGGCTTCGCCATGCACGAGGCCGCGCTCGCGCTCGGCATGATCCTCCAGCGATTCAAGCTGATCGACCACCAGCGCTACCAGATCCATCTGAAGGAAACGCTGACGATGAAGCCGGAAGGCTTCAAGATCAAGGTCCGTCCGCGCGCCGATCGCGAGCGCGGTGCCTATGGCGGACCTGTGGCGGTGTCGTCGGCGCCGAAGGCCCCGCGTCAGCCCACCGCGCGTCCCGGCCACAACACGCCGATGCTGGTGCTCTACGGCTCCAATCTCGGCACCGCCGAGGAGCTGGCGACGCGGATGGCCGATCTTGCCGAGATCAACGGCTTTGCCGTGCATCTGGGGCCGCTCGACGATTACGTCGGCAAGCTGCCACGGGAGGGTGGCGTGCTGATCATCTGCGCTTCCTATAACGGCGCGCCGCCGGACAATGCGACGCAATTCGTCAAATGGCTCGGTGACGAGCTGCCGAGGGATGCGTTTGCCAATGTGCGTTACGCCGTGTTCGGCTGCGGCAACAGCGACTGGGCCGCGACCTACCAGTCGGTGCCGCGCTTCATCGATGAGCAGTTGTCGAAGCATGGCGCGCGCGCGGTCTATCCGCGCGGCGAAGGCGATGCGCGCAGCGATCTCGACGGCCAGTTCCAGAAATGGTTCCCGTCGGCCGCCCAGGTCGCGACCAAGGAATTCGGCATCGACTGGAATTTCACCCGTACCGCGGAGGATGATCCGCTCTACGCGATCGAGCCGGTCGCGGTGACCGCCGTCAACACCATCGTCGCCCAGGGCGGCGCGGTGGCAATGAAGGTGCTGGTCAATGACGAGCTTCAGAACAAGGCCGGTTCCAAGCCGTCAGAGCGTTCGACGCGCCACATCGAGGTGCAGTTGCCGTCCAACATCAATTACCGCGTAGGCGATCATCTGAGCGTGGTCCCGCGCAACGATCCGACGCTGGTGGATTCGGTCGCCCGTCGCTTTGGCTTCCTGCCGGCCGACCAGATCAGGCTTCAGGTTGCCGAAGGCCGCCGCGCGCAATTGCCGGTCGGCGATGCCGTGTCGGTCGGCCGCCTGCTCAGCGAGTTCGTCGAGCTCCAGCAAGTGGCGACACGGAAGCAGATCCAGATCATGGCCGAGCACACGCGTTGTCCGGTCACGAAACCAAAACTGCTGGCCTTCGTCGGCGAGGAGCCCGAGCCGTTCGAGCGCTATCGCAGCGAGATTCTGGCCCGGCGGAAATCGGTGTTCGATCTGCTGCTCGAATATCCGGCCTGCGAACTGCCGTTCCACGTCTATCTGGAAATGCTCTCGCTGCTGGCGCCGCGTTATTATTCGATCTCGTCTTCGCCGTCGGTCGATCCGGTTCGTTGCAGCGTCACGGTCGGAGTGGTTGAAGGGCCGGCCGCCTCGGGCCGCGGCACCTACAAGGGGATCTGCTCGAACTATCTCGCCAATCGACGCGCGGGCGACGTGATCCATGCCACCGTGCGTGAGACCAAGGCCGGCTTCCGGCTCCCGGACGATCCATCCGTGCCGATCGTCATGATCGGCCCGGGCACGGGATTGGCGCCGTTCCGCGGCTTCCTCCAGGAACGCGCCGAGCGCAAGGTCAAGGGCGCCGCGCTCGGTCCGGCCGTGCTGTTTTTCGGCTGCCGGCATCCCGATCAGGATTTTCTGTACGCGGACGAGCTGAAGGCGCTGGCGGCAAGCGGCATCACCGAGCTGTTCACGGCGTTCTCACGAGCGGAAGGCCCGAAGACTTATGTGCAGCACGTCCTCGCCGCGCAGAAAGACAAGGTCTGGCCGCTGATCGAGCAGGGCGCGATCGTCTATGTCTGTGGCGACGGCAGCAAGATGGAGCCCGACGTGAAGGCGGCGCTGGTCGCGATCCATCGCGAGAAGAGCGGCAGCGATGCCGCCACGGCTGCCCGCTGGATCGAGGAGATGGGCACGAAGAACCGGTATGTGCTGGACGTGTGGGCAGGTGGATAATCCGGCGGCCGATCGTGCTAAAGCTCTCGCATGATTCCCTGGGAAAAGATCGATACCGCCAAAATCCCCGGCTCCGATGAAGAGCTTCGCCTGATGCGGCGAGGCAAGGAGTTTTCCATCAAGCTCGGCACCAACGAGCTGATGAACAACCGCCTGTCAGGCTCGGAGGCCGCGCTCGCCACACTCGCGGCGAAGCAGATCGAGACGGTGGCAAAACCTGTCGTCCTCATCGGCGGCCTTGGCATGGGTTTCACGCTGCGTGCGGCGCTTACCGTGCTGGGAGGCAAGGCCAAGATCGTGGTTTGCGAGCTCGTGCCGGCGGTCGTCGCCTGGGCGCGGGGCCCGATGGCGCAGGTGTTCGGTGACAGTCTCGATGACGTCAGGGTGAGAATCCGGGAAACCGACGTCGGCGAAACCATCCGGGCACAGCGGTCGGCCTTCGACGCCATTCTCCTGGATGTCGACAACGGGCCGGAAGGGCTGACCCGGAAGGGCAACGATGCGCTCTACAATGCGAGCGGGTTGAAGGCGGCGAAGACGGCGCTGCGGCCGGGAGGCGTGCTCGCGGTCTGGTCCTCGGGACCCAACCCGGCCTTCACCAAGCGGCTCGGGAGTGCCGGCTTCGACGTCAACGAAGTCAACATTCGCGCCACCGGAAGAGGCGGTGGCGCGCGTCACGTGATCTGGTTGGCCAGGAAGAGTTAGGCCGTCTGCGCAGCAACCGGTTCAATCCGTCAGAACATCGTGTTGTTGTTCGCCGGATTTTCCGGGATCGGTTGCACGACGTCCCAGTGTTCGACCACCTTGCCGTTCTCCAGCTTGAAGATGTCGACGATCGCGTTGCCCCTGCTGCCGGGCTCGCGAACCGCGTGAACGTGCAGGATGACGTAGTCGCCACCCACGAAGCTGCGCTTGATCTCGCTGTGCGAGTTCGGGAATTTCTCGCGCAGGAAGCCGATGAATTTTCGGAAGCCGTCCGGACCATCGGCCGCGTTTGGATTGTGCTGGACGTAGCGGTCGCCGACATGGGCGAGGGCTGCATCGGCGTCCTTTTGGTTGAGCCCCTTCTCATAGAACGCAAGCACAGTTTTGCGATTGGCTTCTTCTTGCGCGCTACCCGCCACCGCGGCGCCGCTGGCGAGGGATAGCGTAAGGACTAAAGCAGCGACGATTGCGGCCGACCGGACGATGAAATGCATGTGAACTCCGAGAGGCCGCGGCCTCTTTGTTGGCGATTGAGGTTCTCGGCGATTGAAGGAGGCCTGTATAGCTTTGGAACCGGCTTGCGTTAAGAGAGTAACCGGCAGCTCACATGGTCACAGTGAGGAGACCTTCTGCGTCGGTTTACGCCGCGCGCGCCGCTGCGCCATGTGCGTGCTGGGCGATGGCGCCGATGATCTCCGGCCAAAACCGCATTGGCAGCGCGTGGCCCATGCCTTCGATCATCAGCAGCTTTGCGCCAGGAATTGACTCTGCCGTGTCCTTGCCGCCCTCGGGGCGGACCAGCGGATCGACGGTGCCATGGATGACCAGCGCCGGCGTCTTGACGCCGTACAGTCGCTCCTTGCGGCTGCCGGAGGCGAGCACCGCCCGGAGCTGCCGGCCGACGCCGGCCGGATTGAGCCCGCGCGCGAACACGCGCTCGGCACGACCGGGATCGAGCGCCTCTTCCTCCGGAAAGGACCCGGCCCGCAACACGTTCCAGGTCTGGCCGTAGCGGACGATGAATTCCTCCTTGCTGCGCGGCGGCGGCGCCATCAGCATTGCGGCGGCCTCACGTGTCGGCGGCGGCACGCGCGGGTTGCCGGTCGTCGACATGATCGAGGTGAGTGAGCGCACGCGCTCGGGAAACGACAAGGTCACTTCCTGCGCAATCATGCCGCCCATGGACGCCCCGACCAGATGCGCCGACTTGATGCCGAGTGCGTCCATCAGCCCGACCGTGTCTTTCGCCATGTCGATCAGCTTGTAGGTTGCGGCCACGGGAATCCTGAGAAACCGAAGCTTCAACAACTCAAGCGGCGTCAGACGCTTGCCGCCGGTGAGATGGCTCGACTTTCCGATGTCGCGATTGTCGAACCGAACGACGCGAAAGCCCTGCGCGGCGAGCTGCTCGCAGAACGCATCGTCCCAGTGGATCATCTGAGCGCCTAACCCCATGATCAGCAGCAGCGGCTCGGCACTGTCGTCGCCGAAAGTCTCGTAACAGATGTCGATGCCGTTGGCGTGGACGGTTTGCGGCGGCTGATAGGCGTTCACGGGCGCGTTCCCTCGGCTTTTGATCAATGCTGTATCGCACGGTTTGATCTCGCAATGAAGCCGCGTCCGCGACACCCGTCCCGCTGCTTGCCGGTTGACCGGCACCGCGCAACGGTGTGGTATGGCGAAAAAGGAAGGGCATCGAAGCTCTCGAATTCAGGAGGACGCCGATGACCGACAAGAGCAACGACCCCATTTCCATGTGGCAGAAGATGGTTGGCGAGATGGAGAAGGGGTTCAACTCCTTCGCCAATCAGGCCATGTCGTCGCCCGAGTTTTCGCAGGCCGTGAACCGGGCCGGCGGCGTTGCTGCAGGTGCTCAGAAGCAGCTCGGCGACCTCATGGAGAAATATCTGGTCTCCATGAATCTGCCGAGCCGGGACCAGGTCACCGGCCTTGCGGAACGGCTGCAGTCCATCGAAGGACAGATCGGTGAGATCAAGTCGATGCTGAGCCAGATGGCGGCAAGTTCCGGCATTTCTCAGGGCTCCGACACCGCAATGCGTCCGCCGCGCACCAAGCGCCCGCCATCTGAAGGCGGAGAGCAGACATGAATGCACCCGCCGGATTAGACTTCGCAGGGATCCCGGAGCGCGTCCAGTCCGAGGTGCAGCGCGCCATCCAGCGCAGCATCAAGGGCGTCGAATATTTCTCGACGTCCGGTCCCACGCTCGGCTCGACCCCGAAGGACGTGCTGCATTCGCGCGGCACGATGAGCCTCTACCACTATCGTCCGATGTCCGACGAGATCTATCGAATTCCGATCTTGATCGTGATGGCGACCACCAACCGCGGTTATATTCTCGACCTCGTGCCCGGCCAGAGTTTCATCGAGTTCCTGTTGAAGCGCGGCTACGACGTCTACATGCTCGACTGGAGCGCGCCACGACCGGAGGAGAAGAGCCTCCGCATGGAGGACTATGTCCTCGACTTCATCCCGGATTGCATCCGCCGCGTGCAGCAGGATTCCGGCGAACAGGACGTCTCCGTCATCGGCTATTGTTTCGGCGGCGTGCTGTCGCTGCTCTATGGCTCGATCCACAGTGACGGGCCGATGAAGAATTTGATCTGCTTCACCACGCCGATCGACTTTCGCGAGATGAAATTGTTTTCGAACTTCTCCGACCGTCGCTATTTCGATGTCGATCGCCTCGTCGACAGCGTCGGCAACGTGCCGCCCGAGATGATCCTGTCGTCGTTCGAGATGCTGCGCCCGGCCTCGCGCACCGTCAGCCAGATCCAGCTCTGGGAAAACATCTGGAATGACGAGTTCGTCAAATCCTACCGGATGTTCGACCGCTGGGCGACCGACACGCTGCCGCTGGCCGGCGAATATTTCCGCACCATCACCAAGGACCTGATGTGGGACAACAAGCTGTTCAACGATACCATGTCGGTCGGCGGCCGTGCTGCGAAGCTCGAGGACATCAAGGTGCCGTTCCTGCATGCGGTGGCGGAGCATGACCACATCGTGCCGTATGAGGCTGCAAAGCACCTGATCGCCAAGATCGGATCGGAGGACAAGGAGGAGGTGATGCTGAAGGGCGGTCACGTCTCGCTGGTGGCCGGCGCCAATGCGGTGAAGCGGCTATGGCCGAAATTGGATTCCTGGCTGGGGAAGAGATCGACATGAGTGAGCAGCGTTCCTATCCGCGTCATGTGAAGACGGACGCGGGCGATATCGAGATCCGCCTGATGTCGCCTGCGGACGAGGCCGCGGTGCTCGCCTTCGGCAAGGGCCTGCCGACCCACGACCTGTTGTTCCTGCCGCGCAACATCAGTGAGCCGAAGGTGCTCTCCGCCTGGGTCAAGGAGATCGAGCGCGGCGCGATCACGAGCCTGCTCGCGGTCAGGGGCGGCACGGTCGTCGGCTGCGGCACGCTGGTGCGCGATCCGCACTCCTGGTCGCCCCATGTCGGCGAGATCCGGATGGTGGTTTCGCTCGATGTGCGCGGAAAGGGGGTGGGTCGGACGCTGTCGCAGGAGACCTTCGCACTCGCGCTCGGCGCCGGCCTCGAAAAGCTCTCGGTCCAGATGACGGTCGATCAGCAGGCCGCGATCACGCTGTTCGAGAGCCTCGGCTTCAAGGCCGAGGCACTGTTGCGCGATCATGTCCGCGACGTTGACGGCAAGACCCACGATATCGTTGTGCTCGGGCACAACATCGCGCAGGTCCAGGCCCAGATGGAGGCCTATGGGCTGCCCGGCGCCGTCCAGCATTGAGAACCGGTGGACGGGTGGTCGGGAACCCGGATGGTCAGGGAGGCGCCAGATTGCCTCCTATTAAGGCTATTCACGTTTTCGTGATATCGCACTGCAACATCGATATTGCATCGCACAATTAACTATGCCATATAAGCCGTGCCCCGGGCCAAAACCGGACGGGGTGAGCCCATAGCTCAACCAATGAGGATGGAGAGACCCCAATGACCACCGAAACCAACACCGCTTTCGAAGGCTTCAAGGACGCGTTCAAGAACATCCAGAACCTGGAAGTTCCCGAGGCCGCCCGGGAGTTCGTCAAGAAGTCCGCCAATACCGCCAAGGACCGTGCTGCCGAAGTGTTCGCTGGCTCCGAGCGCGTGACCGCCGCCGTCGAGAACGCGGTGACCGAGTCCGTCACCGAAGCCGGCAAGATCAGCCGCAACATCCAGCAGGCGATCTACGAGGACGCCGAGGCATTCTTCGCGGGCATCGACAAGCTCGCGTCCGCCAAGTCGTTCAGCGAAGCTGTCGAGATCCAGTCCGGCCTGCTCCGCGCCCGCGGCGAAGCGTTCGTCTCGCGCGCCAAGGCGACCACCGACTATTTCGGCAAGCTCGCCGCCAACGGTGCGAAGTCCGCTCAGGACAATTTTGCCAAGGTCTACAACAAGACCGCCTGATACGGCCCCTGAGTAAAAACTGAATTTAAGGCCCGCTTCGGCGGGCCTTTTGTTATTCCGCCGTAGGTGTCATTGCGAGCGAAGCGAAGCAATCCAGTCTGCCTCCTTGCTCTGGATTGCTTCGCTTCGTTCGCAATGACGGATAGTGTGATGCTGTGATGAATCCATCAGGCACCTTCTCTTTCGACTCCCCCGGCGACGCAGAACGCGCGGCCGAATTACGCCGCGTGAAAGCGCTGGCGACGCTGGTGCTGGCCTCGACGCTTGTCCTGTTCGTCTTTGCGAAATGGCTGCTGCCTGTGCATCCCGTGTTCGGATTCATCGCGGCCTTCGCGGAAGCCGCGACGATCGGCGGACTCGCCGATTGGTATGCGGTGGTCGCGCTGTTCAAGCGTCCACTCGGCCTGCCGATTCCGCACACCGCGATCATCCAGAGCAACCAGGCCCGTATCGCCGATAAGCTCGGCGAGTTCATTCAGGTGCATTTCCTAGAGGCTGCTCCTGTCGAGGCCAAGCTGAACGAGATCGATTTCGGCTCGTTCGTCGCCGACTGGCTGCGTGATCGCAAGCGTAGTGACGACCTTGCGCGCTTTGCGCTGCGCCTGCTGCCGGAGGCTGTCTCTGCGACGGAAACCTCGGGCCTGATGACCTTCATCATCCGCCGCATGTCCTCGCAGCTCCAGGCGATCGACCTCGCGCCGCTCGCGGCCGGCACGCTGCGGGGCTTCGTTGCCGAGGGACGTCACCAGATCCTGTTCGACGATCTCCTGCGCGTGATGCACGAGACGCTGAACCAGACCGAGACGATGGCGATGATCCGTGAGAAGGTGCGGGCGGAATTGCCGACCCTGCTCAGGCTCTATCGGGCCGACAAATTTCTGGTGAACAAGATCGTGGCCTCCGCCACCGCTTTCTTCAATGAAGTGCGCAGCGATCCCAAACATCCGTTCCGCGGCGAGTTCGATCGCATGGTGCTGAGCTTCGTCGACCGGCTCGGCACCGACCATGCCTATATCGACCGCATCGACGGTTTGAAGCGCGATCTGCTCGCGCGTCCCGAGCTCGCCGATCTCGCCCGCACCGTGTGGGCCAACACGCGGTCCTTCATCGAGCGTAGTGCAAGCGGCGAGACGCAGGTCCTGCAGCATCATCTCGCCGGTATGTGTGTCGCGGCGGGCGAAGCGCTTGCCGGCGATGGCGAGCTGCGCGGCGAGATCAACAAGGGTCTGGTCGCGGTGCTGCGCAGTTTCGTCGCGGACCAGAAGAGCGGCGTTTCGACCTTCATCTCCGACCAGGTGAAATCGTGGGACATGGCGCAGCTGATTTCGCTGATCGAAATCAACATTGGCCGCGACCTGCAATACATCCGCTTTAACGGCTCGCTGATCGGCGGGCTCGCGGGTCTTGCGCTTTACTCCGTAGAATTCCTGCTTCGATTGTTGTGACTTTTGCGTCACGGACGCTGGCATTCACGCGCCGGCCTATTGTGGCCTCGGGTTTCACCCGCTTGAATGTAGGGAACCGGCGTCCTAGCTGATTCATGGTGCGCTGCGGAACGTTCGAAAAGCTGGCGTGTTGGAGTTCATACCCATTTGCCGGCCTCGCAGCCGGTGGTCTTTTCAGCATTTCATCCGAGGGATCCATTGATGACCGCTACTGCCCAGACGCTGAGCCCGCCGTCTCGCACCCTGATGTTCCTGGAAGGGCGAGCGATCCACGAGTTTGGCGCATTCCTCGGCGCGCTGCCGCTGCTCAGCCTTGCGCCGCGGGGCGATGGGCATCCGGTGCTGGTTCTGCCGGGCCTCGTGGCCTCCGACGGGTCCACGCGTGCACTGCGCACCTTTCTGTCCGGCAAGGGCTATGCGGTGAGCGGCTGGCGCCAAGGCCGCAATTACGGCCTGCGCGAGGGCGTGCAGCACGCGATGGTGGATCTGGTTCAGGAGCTCAGCGACAGGCATGGCCGCAAGATCAGCCTGGTCGGCTGGAGCCTCGGCGGTCTCTATGCGCGCCAGCTCGCCAAAGTGATGCCCGACCGCGTGCGCCAAGTGATCACGCTCGGCAGCCCCTTTGCCGGCGATCCGCATTCGACCAATGCCTGGCGCGTCTATGAATGGGCGAGCGGGCGGAAATCCGACGAGGTCGATCCGCAGTTCGGCGGCGATCTCGCCGTTCCGCCGCCGGTGCCGACCACGGCGATCTTCAGCCGTACCGACGGTGTCTGCGCCTGGCAGGGCTGCATGGAGAAGTCGGGCGCGCAGACCGAGAGCATCGAGATCGAGAGCAGCCATTGCGGCATGGGCCATCATCCGGCTGCTGTCTTCGCGGTGGCTGATCGCCTTGCGCAGAAGGAAGGCAGCTGGCGGCCCTTCGACCGCAGCGGCTGGCGCAGCGTGGTCTATCCCGATCCGCATCGGTAGTTCTTTGCCTCTCCCCGTAAGAACGGGGAGATGGAGAAACAAGACCGTCGCACCCGTCCATTGTCGCGCCCGCACCAAACGCGCTATGCCTCGCGCATGGCGCATCCCTTGTCCCGCATCATCGAGCAGCTCAAACGCGAACCGTCGCGCACCGGCTCCATCGTCATCACGGTGTTCGGCGATGCCATCGTGCCGCGTGGTGGCTCGGTATGGCTCGGCACGCTGCTGGAATTCTTCGAAAGTCTGGACATCGACAGCGGCGTGGTGCGTACCGCGATGTCGCGGCTTGCCGCCGATGGCTGGCTGACGCGCGAAAAGGTCGGCCGTAACAGTTTTTACCGCCTGGCCGACAAGGGCCGCCAGATCTTCGAGGCCGCGACACGCCATATCTACGATCCGCCGCCATCGGGCTGGACCGGGCGCTTCGAGCTGCTGCTGATCGGCAATGGCGAGGATCGCGACGCCTCGCGCGAGGCGCTCCGCAATGCCGGCTTCGGCAGTCCGCTGCCGGGCGTGTGGGTCGCGCCGTCGGGCGTGCCAGTGCCGGACGAAGCCGCGGGCGCCATCCGTCTGGAAGTCTCGGCCGAGGATGACAGCGGCCGACGGCTGCTCAGCGCGAGCTGGCCGTTGGATCGCACCGCAGACGCCTATCTCAAGTTCATGAAGACGTTCGAGCCGCTGCGCGCCGCGATCGCGCGCGGCACGGGCTTGTCCGAAGCCGACGCCTTCACGGCGCGCATCCTCCTGATCCACCATTACCGTCGCGTCGCGCTGCGCGATCCGCTGCTGCCCGAAAGCCTGCTTCCGGCGAACTGGCCGGGCAAGGCCGCCCGCGCCCTGTGCGGCGACATCTATCGCGCGCTGCTTGCACCGTCGGAACAATGGCTTGATGGCAATGGAACCAATGAAAAGGGCCCTTTGCCGCCGGCGCGAAAACTCTTGGAACGGAGATTCGAGGCTTGATCGTTATGTTACAGAAATATCTTGCATGAGGTAATTCTTGTTATATATTGTCTCTCAATAAAATGGGAGGGTGCGCATGTATACCCAGGCGCTGAACACGACCGAGACCGATGATCGCGGTCTTGAGGACGCGGCCAAGGCTGCGCAGTTCCAGGCCCGCATCGATGCCGAGGAGCGCATCGAGCCGAACGACTGGATGCCAGCGGCCTATCGCAGGACGCTGACGCGCCAGATCTCCCAGCACGCTCATTCCGAAATCGTCGGCATGCTGCCCGAAGGCAACTGGATCACGCGTGCGCCGTCCTTGCGCCGCAAGGCGGCGCTGCTCGCCAAGGTGCAGGACGAGTGCGGCCACGGGCTTTATCTCTATGCCGCGGCCGAGACGCTCGGCACTTCGCGCGAAGAGCTGGTCGACGCCATGCTCGCGGGCAAGGCTAAATATTCATCGATCTTCAACTATCCGACGCTGACCTGGGCCGACATCGGCACCATCGGCTGGCTGGTCGACGGCGCCGCGATCATGAACCAGATCCCGCTGTGTCGCTGCTCCTATGGTCCTTACGCGCGCGCGATGATCCGCGTCTGCAAGGAGGAGTCGTTCCACCAGCGTCAGGGCTATGAAATCATGCTGACGCTGTGCCGTGGCTCCGACGAGCAGAAGGCGATGGCGCAGGATGCCTTGAACCGCTGGTGGTGGCCGGTGCTGATGATGTTCGGCCCGCCCGATGCCACCAGCCAGCACAGCGACATCTCGACGAAGTGGAAGATCAAGCGCTTCTCCAATGACGAGCTGCGACAGAAGTTCGTCGACGCCACCGTGCCGCAGGCGCAATATCTCGGCCTCACCATTCCCGATCCCGGCATGATTCAGGATGCGGACGGGCACTGGCGTTACAGCGAGATCGACTGGACAGAATTCAAGCAGGTGCTCGCCGGCAACGGCCCGTGCAATCGTGACCGAATGGCCGCGCGCCGCAAGGCGCACGACGAAGGCGCCTGGGTGCGCGAGGCGGCAGCTAGCTATGCCGCAAAGCGCGCGCAGCGTCGAACTGCACAAGCGGCAGAGTAGGGAGATCGCAATGGCCACGCCGAACACGCCGCTGTGGGAGGTCTTCATTCGCAGCCGCAACGGGCTCGCGCACAAGCATGTGGGATCGCTGCATGCGAGCGACGCCACGATGGCCTTGCAGGCCGCCCGCGATATCTACACCCGTCGCGGCGAAGGTCTTTCGATCTGGGTCGTGCCGTCGACGGCGATCACCGCAAGCGATCCTGCCGAGAAGGGCATGATGTTCGAGCCGGTGGAATCGAAGATCTACCGGCACCCGACGTTCTATGAAGTGCCTGAGGAAGTGGGGCACATGTGATGCCCGTCGCGAACATCGAGGTCTCAGAAACACCACTGGTGCTCTACGCGCTGCGCCGGGCCGACGACGCGCTGATCCTTGGGCACAGGCTGTCGGAATGGTGCGGACATGCGCCGATGCTGGAAGAGGACATGGCGCTCTCCAACATCGCGCTCGACCTCCTTGGCCAGGCCCGCGAACTCTACTCTTACGCCGCCAAGGTCGAAGGCAAGGACAACGACGAGGACAGCTTCGCATACCTGCGCGACGTCAGGCAGTATCGCAATTTGCTGCTGGTCGAGCAGCCCAATGGCGATTTTGCCCAGACGCTGGTGCGGCAGTTCTTCTATTCCGCCTTCGCTGATCTCTACTGGCGTGCGATGATGACTTCGCGCGATGCGGCGCTAGCGGCCATTGCCGCCAAGTCGGAGAAGGAGAGCGCCTATCACCTTCGTCATGCCTCGGAGTGGATCATCCGGCTCGGTGACGGCACGGCTGAAAGCCATGCCCGCGCGCAGGCCGCGATCAATCATCTCTGGGCTTTCACCGGTGAGATGTTTGCCGTCGATGAAGGCGAGCGCGCCCTGATCCATGCCGATATCGCCGTCGATCCCGGAAGCTTGCGGGGTCGCTGGATGACGACACTCTCGGGTGTCTTTAGTGAAGCCACGCTAGAGCTGCCGCAGACCGACTGGATGCAGCAAGGCGGTCGTTCCGGGCGGCATAGCGAGCATCTTGGCCATCTTCTGTCCGAGCTGCAGTCGATGCAGCGCACTTTCCCGGGGCAGACATGGTGACGGTGCTGGAGCCCGATAGCGAACTGCGCCAACGGGCCTGGGATGCCGCGGCGAGCGTGGTCGATCCCGAAATTCCGGTCTTGACCATCGCCGATCTCGGCGTGCTCCGTGATGTCGTCCTCGACGGCGATCACGTCGAGGTCGCGATCACCCCGACCTATTCGGGCTGCCCAGCCATGAACATGATCGCGCTGGAAATCGAAGTCGCGCTGGAGCGCGCCGGTTTTTGCAGTCCAAAAGTCCGCACTGTGCTCTCGCCGGCCTGGACCACCGACTGGATGAGCGAAGAGGGCCGCCGGAAGCTTCACGCCTACGGCATCGCTCCGCCGCAGGATTCGAATTCACGCCGCGCGCTGTTCGGTGAGCAAGCTGTTACGTGCCCGCAATGCGGCTCGGCGAATACCGAGCTGCTATCCGAATTCGGCTCCACCTCCTGCAAGGCGCTCTGGCGCTGCAGGGCCTGCCGCGAACCCTTCGATTATTTCAAGTGTCATTGACCATGTCAGCAGCCGCACCACGCTTTCATCGCCTGGCCGTCAACGACCTCCGCCGCGAGGCGTCGGACGCCGTATCGCTGACATTCGCCATCCCGGCGGAGCTTGCGGCCGACTACGCCTTCACGCCCGGCCAATACCTCACACTCCGCACCACGCTGGATGGCGAGGAAGTGCGCCGCTCCTATTCGATCTGCTCCGGGCCCGACGACGGCGAGATACGCATCGCCGTAAAGAAGATCGATGGTGGCGCGTTTTCGAGCTGGGCAGCGGACGATTTGAAGTGTGGCGACGCGCTGGATGTGATGACGCCCACGGGACGTTTCGGCGTGATCCCGCCGGCCGGCACTGGCCGCATCCATGTCGGCTTTGCCGCCGGCTCCGGCATCACGCCGATCCTGTCGATCGTCAAGGGCACGCTTGCGCGCGAGCCGGACAGTCAGTTCTTCCTGTTCTACGGCAATCGCACGACCGACAACATCATGTTCCTCGAGGCGCTCGAAGAGCTCAAGGATCGCTTCATCGACCGGCTCTCGATCTTCCACGTCATCTCCGGCGAGGAGCAGGACATCCCGATCCTGCATGGCCGGCTCGACGGCGACAAGGTGCGAGTGCTGCTGCGTTCGCTGGTGCCGGCGGAAAGCGTCGATCACGTCTTCATCTGCGGTCCGTCCGGCATGAGCGAGGACATCGAGGCGACCTGCCGAGGGCTCGGCATCGCGGACGAGCGTATCCATGTCGAGCGCTTCGTCTCCGAATTCGGCGGCAAGCCGCGACCGAAGAAGATCGTTGCGCCGGACGCGCCGCCGAAAGCGATCGCGTCGCTGATCATCGACGGCAAGCGCCGCGACGTGCCGGTCGCCGAGGACGAGGCGATCCTCGATGCCGCACTACGCGCCGGTGTCGATCTGCCCTTCGCCTGCAAGGGCGGCATGTGCTCGACCTGCCGTGCAAAACTGTTGGAGGGTGAGGCGCCGATGGATATCAACTACTCGCTGGAACCCTGGGAGCTGAAAGCCGGCTTTGTCCTGACCTGTCAGGCCAAGCCATCGTCGGAGCGGGTCGTGGTCGATTACGACCACGTTTGACAGTTTTAGCCAGGCAGCAGAACGTCGTGTCCAAACACTCGGAGGGGAGAAGCGCGTGAACGTCAAGGCCGCCTTGTCGCCCGAGGATGTAGCCCGCGCCTGCGCCGATGCGATGTGGGCGGAGGACGATGCCTCCAAAGGACTCGGCATGGAGATCGTCGAGATCGGGCCGGGCTATGCGACGCTCGCGATGACTGTGCGGCCGGACATGGTCAACGGCCAGCGCATCGCCCATGGCGGTTTCATTTTCACGCTGGCCGATTCCGCCTTCGCTTTCGCGTGCAACTCGCACAACGACCGCGTCGTGGCGGCGCAGGGCCAGATCACCTTCATCAAGCCGGGCAGGCTCGGCGATCGGCTGGTCGCAAGAGCGCGCGAGGTCACGCGCGGCGGCCGCTCGGGCATCTATGACGTGCGCGTCACCGCCGGCGATACAGTCATCGCCGAATTTCGCGGGCATTCGCGGGTCATTCCCGGTAATTGGCTGCCGGCGCGGGATCAATAAAAAAAGCAATGATACGGGGAAACGAGGATGGCTCTGACGAGGCTCAAGGAAGTTGGTAACACCTATCGCGCCGAAATGGATGCGCATGAGCGCGCATCGCGCGACGAGATCATGGCACTCCAGACGGAGCGACTGGCCTGGTCGCTGAAGCACGCCTACGACAACGTCCCGCATTATCGCAAGGCCTTCGACGCGGCCGGCGTGCATCCGTCCGACTTTCGAGAGCTCTCGGATGTTGCGAAATTTCCGTTCACGGTGAAGACGGACCTGCGCGACAATTATCCCTTCAACATGTTTGCCGTGCCCCGTGAAAAGCTGGTGCGCGTGCATGCGTCCTCCGGCACGACGGGCAAGCCGATCGTGGTGGGCTATACGCAACGCGACATCGACACATGGTCGGACGTGATGGCGCGCTCGATCCGCGCCGCCGGCGGCCGCACCGGCATGATCATCCACAATGCCTATGGCTACGGTCTCTTCACCGGCGGGTTAGGGGTGCACTATGGCGCCGAAAAACTCGGCTGCACCGTGGTGCCGATCTCCGGGGGCATGACCGAGCGGCAGGTGCAGCTCATCAACGACTTCCGGCCCGACATCATCACGGTGACGCCGAGCTACATGCTGGCGATCCTCGACGAGTTCAAGCGCCAGAAGCTCGATCCACGCCAGTGCTCGCTCAAGGTCGGCATCTTCGGTGCCGAGCCCTGGACCAATGCCATGCGCGGCGAGATCGAAGACGCCTTCGACATGGACGCGACCGACATCTACGGTCTTTCCGAGGTGATCGGGCCCGGCGTTGCGCAGGAATGTATCGAGACCAAGGACGGTCTGCACATCTGGGAGGATCATTTCTATCCCGAAGTCATCGACCCCGACACCGGTGCAGTGCTGCCTGACGGTGAGAAGGGCGAACTTGTCTTTACCTCGCTCACCAAGGAAGCATTTCCGGTGGTCCGCTATCGCACCCGTGACCTGACGCGGCTGTTGCCGGGGACGGCGCGGCCGGGCATGCGGCGGATGGAGAAGGTCACGGGCCGTTCCGACGACATGATCATCCTGCGCGGCGTCAATCTGTTCCCGACCCAGATCGAGGAGGTTCTGCTCGCCACCGACTGGTGCGGAGGGCATTTCATTCTGGAACTGACCCGCGAAGGCCGCATGGACGAGTTGACCATCATTGCCGAGGCGCGGCCGGAGAGCTGGGACGGCCGGGGCCTCCTCGACCATGCGAGCCGGATCTCGACGCACATCAAGAACACCATCGGCATCAGCTCCAGGGTGAGCGTGGTTGCGCCGGCCACGCTGGAACGCTCGCTCGGCAAGGCCAAGCGCCTCTATGACAAGCGGCCCAAGGATTGACTTGACGGATTGACTTGACCGTCCCCAAGGGCGACAAGGCCCGCGAGAAATCGCGGGTCTTTCCATGTCAACAGCCGATCCCAAAGCCGTCGACGCGCGCTGTGTGCGCCTCAACGCGAAGGCCGAGAACGCGGCTGCGGTTGCGCCGGTGGTTGAGCGTCGGACGTTCGCTCGCGGCCCTAGCGATCTCCTGATCGAGGTGAGGGCCGCCGCCGTCAATCCGTCCGACGTCAAGGCCGCGACCGGGCTGATGCCCTATGCCATCTTCCCGCGCACGCCGGGTCGCGATTACGCCGGCGTGGTGATCGACGGGCCGGCCGGTATGATCGGCCGCGAGGTGTTCGGCTCCTCCGGCGATCTCGGCATCCGTCGCGACGGCACCCACGCCAGCCATCTCGTCGTTGAATCCGACGCGGTGGTGGAGAAGCCCAAGACCGTGTCCTGGGAGGAGGCCGCCGGCATCGGGGTGCCCTTTGTCACCGCAATGGAGGGCTTTCGCCGCGCCAGCATTCCAAAGCCCGGGGAAGCGGTGCTGGTATTCGGCGTCAACGGCAAGGTCGGTCAAGCGGCGGTGCAGATCGCGACCTGGCAGGGCGCGCGTGTCATCGGCGTGGTGCGCAAGGCGGAAGCTTATGAGTGCCATACCAACGCGGCCATCGAGGTGATCGACGCTTCCGCGACCGACGTCGCCACACGCGTGCGCGAGTTGACCGGAGGTAAAGGCGCCGACATCGTCTTCAACACGGTCGGCGATCCCTATTTCCAGGCGGCGCACAAGTCGCTCGCGCTTCGCGGCCGCCAGATCCTGATCGCCGCGATCGACCGCATCGTGCAGTTCAACATCCTCGAATTCTACCGCGGGCAACACACCTATGTCGGCATCGACACGCTCGGCCTGTCGTCGGCGGCAACAGGCGCGGTGCTGCGCGAACTCGGCTCCGGCTTTGCGAGCGGGCACCTGAAACCGTTCCCGATCAAGGCGAACGCCGTCTATTCGCTCGAGCGCGCGAAGGAGGCCTATGTCGCCGTTGCCGGCTCGTCGCGGGACCGCGTGATCCTGAAGCCTTGATCATGGAGTCGTCCACCCAGCTCGTCATCCTCGCCGGCCTCGGCATCGGCCTGGTTTACGGCGCCGTCGGCCTGCTCAGCGGCTTCTGCCTGATGAGCAGCATGCGCGGCTGGCTGGCGAAGGGGGATGGGCGGTTGGTACGCACCTACGCGTCGGCGATCGCGGTTGCGACCGCCGCGAGCCAATTCCTCGCCGGCAACGGCATGGTCGATCTCGGCAAGTCGATCTACCTGCAACAGTCCTTTTCGGTGCCAGTGCTGTTTCTCGGCGGACTTCTGTTTGGATACGGCATGGTGCTGTCGAACGGCTGCGGTTCGCGCGCGCTGGTGCTGCTCGGTCGCGGCAATCTCCGCTCCTTCGTCGTGGTGGTCGTGCTCGCCATCGCCGCGCAGATGACGCTCAAGGGCCTGATCGCGCCGGCGCGCATCGCGCTGGTCCAGGCCTCGCAAACCACGGTCAACGTGAATTCGCTGCCGTCGCTGTTGGCGATGCTCGGTCCGGCAGAAGCGGTTTCGCGCGCGATGGCTGCTGCTGTCGTCGTTGTAGCGCTGATCCTGTTTGCTTTCGCGCACCCGGCGTTCCGGCGGTCCCCCGGCCAGATCGCGGCCGGTGTCATCGTCGGTCTCCTCGTCGCCGGCGGCTGGTTCGTCACCGGCTATCTCGGCGCGGATGACTTCAACCCGGTGCCGGTGACCTCGCTCACCTTCGTCGCGCCGATTGCGGACAGTCTGCAATATGCCATGCTCTCGACCGGTCTGATGCCGAATTTCGGCATTGCAACAGTTGCCGGCGTCTTCGCTGGCAGTCTGGCCACCGCGCTAGCTACGGGCCGTTTCCATCTCGAAGGCTATTCCTCGCCACGCCATATGCTGCGTTCGACTAGCGGCGCTGCGCTGATGGGTATCGGCGGCGTGATGGCGTTCGGCTGCTCGATCGGGCAAGGGCTCACCGGGGCGTCGACGCTCGCGCTGGGCTCCTTCGTCGCCATCGCCGGCATCCTGCTCGGCACGACGGCGGGCTTGCGCGGGATGCTGCGCGTTCAGCCGTTCGCGGTAGCCTGACGGCGCAGCATACGATCGCCGAGCGTGGCAAAGCCAATGCCACCGATGATCAGTCCGGCCGCAACGGCAAGACTAATATCAATAGGCTCGCCCAGCAGGATCGCAGCGCAGGCGATCCCGACGAGCGGCGTGCCGGTGGTTCCGAGCGCCGTCGTCAGAGCCGAGATGCTCTTGTTGACCATCGACATGGCCCAATAAGCCAGCGCCGTCCCGATCAGACCGGAGTACAGGAACAGCAGGACGAGTTTCCATGACCATTCCGCGTGCGGCAGCCCCTCCACGATCATCGCAGCCGCTGACAGCACGATCGTGGCAACGAGCACCTGCCAGATTAGGAGCTGAAGTGGGGATGCGATCCAGCGATGGGCCCGAATATAGATGATGTTCGCAGCCCATGAGATCGCGGCCAGGATCACCATGCCGGCGCCAAGGACGACGTTGGCATTCGTCCAGTCGATCGAGGTGGGATTCAGGATCACGGCAAGACCAATCAGCCCGAGCAGGGCGCCGGCCAGTTTTGGCGCAGTCAGCGTATCCTTCCCCAGCAGGGGCGCTGCGATCGCGACCCAGAGCGGCGTGGTGTAGCCGAGCACAATGGCCTTGCTCGCGGGCAGGAAGCGCACGCCGGCCGCCACCAGGACAGAGAATATCGTCATGTGCAGCAGCGCGACACTCAGGACCACCGGAATGTCGCGCCGGTTCGGGATCACCAGATTGTTGCTGAGCCCCAGGATCACGAACAATGCTGCCAAAGCGATCCAGCTGCGGATCGCCGAGGTCCAGAGCGGCGGAAGGAATTGCACGAGTTGCTTCGTCACCGACCAGTTTACGCCCCAGGCCAGCACGACGATGAGGAATAGGCCGACGGCCGCGCGGGGCGAGAGGGAGTTCATCGGAAAATCCTTGAAGCAGTTCTATCAGGCGGATAGCATTCCGCTTGGCACCTAAAAAAGTGCCAGATCAGAAAGGATCAAGGTGCCAGTTCCGGAAAGCATGATCTCCGCCCTGATCGACCTGAACCGGGCCGACGACGAGGGGCTGGTGGCTCAACTGACGAGCCAGCTCCGAAGCTTGATCGCGACCGGTCGTCTCGTCAAAGGCCGCACGCTGCCGTCGAGCCGCCGGCTCGCGAGCGATCTCGGCGTCTCGCGCAACACCGTCAGCTATGCGTTCGAGCAGCTCGCCGCCGAGGGATATCTCGAGGCTTCGCACGGCCGCCGTCCGATGGTCATGGTCGAGGGCGGCGAGCGCATTGCCGAGGCGGGCGCCGTCGCATCTCGCATGCGCCTTGGCAAGCCGCGGCTTTCGCCTTGGGCTTCGAGCCTCACGCAGACCGACTGGCCGATGTCTTATCAGGCGCGACTGAGACCCTTGCGTCCCGGGCACGGCGATTTCCGGGAGTTTCCCAACGAGGTCTGGGCGCGCTGCCTGCGCCGCAGCGCCGTGCGCGCGGCCAAGCGCGAGCTCGGACCGGTCAACCGGGCGCGCCTGCGCGAGGCGCTGGCGCATTATCTCGCGACCAGCAGGGGTGTGCGTGCGACGGCGGATCAGATCCTGATTCTGCCGAGCGCGCAGGCCGCGCTGACCTTGATTGCGGCCGCCGTCATCACGCCCGGCGACGACGTCTGGGTCGAGGATCCCGGCTATCCCGGCGCCGCGGCCGCGTTCCGTGCGTCCGGTGCGCGCGTGATCGGGATGAGGTTGGACGAGCAGGGCATGCAGCGGATTCCGGGGATAGCGACCCCGACATTGATCTTCATGACGCCGTCGCACCAGCACCCGACCGGCCGCCTGATGTCGCTCTCGCGCCGCACGGAGTTTCTTGGCCTGAGCAGGCCCGGCAAGACCTGGATCGTAGAGGACGATTACGACGGTGAATTCCACTATGACAGCCGGCCGGTGCCGGCCTTGCAGGGACTCGATGCCCATGGCCGCGTGTTCTATGTCGGTACGTTTTCCAAGGCCATGACCTCGGACATCCGGCTCGGCTATCTCGTTGTTCCTCCGGCCCTGGTCAACACCTTGGAGATCGCACAGCGGCACATCGGGCTGATCGCCCCGAGCCACGTCCAGGAAGCGCTGGCCGAGTTCATTGCCGACGGGAATTTCCTGGCGCATCTGCGCCGGGTGCGCCGGATCTATCATGCCCGCCGCGATCACCTCGTGGAGGGACTCGAGCGCCATTTGGGCGACGTGCTCTCTGCCGAAGTGCCCCCCGGTGGCATTCAGCTCGTCGCGCGCCTCAAGCGCGGTCGCGCGGATCAGAAGGCGGTCAAGCGGCTGGTCGAAGCGGGCGTTGAAACGCGTGCCCTGTCTGGCTTGGCACTGGGCAGGCCGCGCGATCACGGTCTATTGCTCGGCTTCGCGGCCTGGCGCGAGAGCGAGATCACCGCGGCGTTGCGGACGATGGCGTCCTGCTTCTAGCGCAAGCGCGCTAATCCACGGCCCTGGTCACGATCCGGATTTCCGAGGTCAGCGTCCGGTGCACCGGGCATTTGTCGGCGATCTCCATCAATTTCTTGCGCTGCTCGGCATCGAGCGCACCGACCATCGCGATGTCGCGCTCGATCTGGTCGAGCATGCCGTCGCGCGTCTCGCATTCCGCGCAGTCTTTCGCATAGATCTTAGAATGCTTCAGTGAGACGGTGACACGATCGAGCGGCAGCGACTTGCGGTCGGCATAGAGGCGCATGGTCATGGAGGTGCAGGCCCCGAGGCCAGCGAGCAGAAGATCATAAGGACCAGGGCCGGCATCCTCGCCGCCGGCGGCGACCGGTTCATCCGCGATCAGGCGATGCGGACCGACAGAGATGACCTGGTTGAACTTGCTCTTGCGGGTCTCCTGCACCACGACCCGGCGCGGCGCCTCCGGGAGATCCATTGCCTTCGCCGGTTTGACTGTGTCGATGTACCGGCTTGCCCAGGCCGCGATCATGTCGGCCGCGTAGAGCGCATCGGCCGGCTTGGTCAGCAGATGATCCGCATGATCGAGCGAGACGAAACTCTTGGGATGCCGGGCGGAGACGAAGAGCTTCGTCGCATTGTCGATGCCGACGGTATCGTCGACTGGAGAATGCATGACCAACAGCGCCTTGTGCAGGCCGGTGACGTCCTTCATCAGCTCGTGCTCGGCGATGTCGTCGAGGAATTCGCGCTTGATCCGGAACGGGCGTCCCGCAAGCGAGACTTCGACCTCACCTTGGGTGCGAATGTCGTCGAGATGCTCTTTGAACAGGCCGGTGACGTGGGCGGGATCGGATGGTGCCGCGATGGTCGCAACCGCCTTGGCCTCCGGGATGCGTCCGGCCGCCGCGAGGATCGCGGCGCCGCCGAGGCTGTGACCGATCAGGATGGACGGCGCCTTGCGGACGCTACGCAGATGACCGGCAGCGCGCACGAGATCGGCGACATTGGAGGAAAACGTCGAATTGGCGAAATCCCCTTCACTGGAGCCGAGCCCGGTAAAGTCGAAGCGCAGCACCGCGATGCCCTTGGCGGCGAGCGCGACCGAGATGCGCTTGGCGGCCAGCGTGTCCTTGCCGCAAGTGAAGCAATGCGCGAACAGCGCGAAGGCCGTGGGCTCGCCGTCGGGTAGCTCCAGCGCGGCCGAAAGTTGATGGCCGCCTTCGCCGGTGAATTGAAAGCGCTCTGTCGGCATGGGCTTCCCCCGTCCTTGCTTGAACCTAATCGCCCGAATAGCGCTGCTCTGCCCAGGGATCGCCGCGATTATGATAGCCGCGGACTTCCCAGAAGCCCGGCGCGTCCTCGGTCAGGAATTCGATCGACTGAACCCATTTGGCGCTCTTCCAGAAATACAGATGCGGCACCACCAGCCGCACCGGGCCGCCATGTTCGGCCGACAATGGCTCACCGGACCAGCTATGGGCGAGCAATGCATCCTCGGCTGCAAAGTCGTCCAGCGCGAGGTTGGCGGTGTAGCCGTCATGGGAATGCAGCACGACGAAGCGCGCATCCTTGCGCGGCTGGCAGGCCGCGAGCAGCTCGCGCGTAGCGAGCCCCTCCCACTCATTGTCGTAGCGCGACCAGGTCGTGACGCAGTGGATGTCGGAGGTGAACCGCGCCTGCTTCTGGGCGGCGAACTCGGCAAAAGTCCAGAACACGGGGGTCTCGATTGCGCCGTAGACGTCGAGCCGCCAGCGCTCGCGCGAAACCGGCGGCACGACGCCGAGATCGAGCACCGGCCAGTCTTTTGTCAGATGCTGGCCGGGCGGCAGGCGCTGATCTTCCGGGCGCGTGATCTTGCCGGTCAAAAAGTGGCCTTCGCGCGCCCATTTTTCCTTGGTGCGCGTCAGTTTGCTGTCGGATGGCGTCTCGTCGGTCATGAGCTACTCGTGCCGGTGCATCGCGGAGGCATGCATGGTGTCGCGCATGGTGGAATAGATGATCAGCGACAGGCAGATGATACCAGCGAGATAGTAGTAGAACCACTCCTCATGCCCGATGCTACGCCGAGGTTGCCGATCGAGCCGATGAAGGTCGCGTTGATCCGCGCTGGGCGCTGGCGATATCAAAATGCTCAGAGGCCGGTTTGATTGCTTGTCTCAGTCACGTCCGGCCTCTCCGCATCGCTGTTTGGAGAGGTCTACATCGCCTTTCCAAGCAAAAATGGCAACTGGCGGGGACCTCTGACGGTTCCCTGTGACCAGGTCACCGTGCCCGCCGGATCGAGGGCGAAGTCCGGAATTCGCTTCAGCCATTCCTCCAACGCAACCTGCATCTCCATGCGCGCAAGGTTCGAGCCGACGCAGCGGTGGATACCGAGGCCGAAGGCGGCGTGGCGGTTCTCACGGCGGTCAATCACGACCTTGTCAGCATCCGGAAACATTTTCGGGTCACGGTTGGCGGCCGGGAAGGACAGCAGCACCATGTTGCCTGCCTTGACCGGGCAGCCGGAAATCGTGGTCTCCTTGACCACTTCGCGCGCCATCGTCACCGGCGAATAGGCGCGCAGCAGCTCCTCCACCGCGGTCGGGACCAGTCCGGGCTCGGCGACCAGGCGCTGGCGGTCGGCCGGCGTCCGGGCGAGGTGCCAGAGCGAGGAGCCGATCGCGCTCCAGGTGGTGTCGATGCCGGCGATCAGGAGCAGTCGCAGCGAGCCCAGCACGTGCGAATCCTCGAGCGGATTGCCCTCCTTGTCCCTGGCATTCATCAGGTAGGAAATGAGGTCGTCGGTCGGCTTGTTCTTGCGCGCTTCGATATGGGCGCTGAAATAGACGGTCATCTCTTGCACCGCCTGGAGCAGCGTGTTTTCGTCCTTGATGCCAAGTTCCAGGATCATGTGGATCCAGCGGATGAAGAGATCGCTGTCTGTCTCGGGGATGCCGAGCATGTGGGCGATCGCGCGAACCGGAATGTGCTTGGTGTAGCGCTCTGCCGCGTCCAGTCCGCCTTCAGTGATGAACCCGTCGATCAACTCGTTGCAGATCGCGCGCACCCGCGGTTCCAGCTTCTTCATCGCGTCCGGCGTGAACGGCGGTAGCAGCAATTGCTTGGCTGGCTTGTGCACCGGCGGATCGGACGTGATCGGCGGGGCGGAGTTTCTGCTGGTGATCTCCGGCCGAACGTCACGGACGATGATGCGGCGCGAGGAGAAATGCTCGCTGTCGTTGGCGATCTGGCGCACCGCTTCATAGGTCGTCGGCAGGTAGCAGCCGAGGAAGCGGTCGGTATGCACGACCGGGCTTGCGGCGCGCAGCTCGTCCCAGATCGGGAATGGATCTTCCGTCCATTGCGGATCGGTGTGGTCGAAATCATGGACCCAGTCGGTCACGGGCGGATGGGCGGCGGGCTGGCTGACGTCGGACATCTCGAAATCCCTTGGGGCTCGTGTGCACGGAAGGCTCGCGGGGCAGCGGCTGCGCTACTCCTCGATCACGTCGATCGCGATTTCCGGACAATTGGATTTGGCGAGCCAGGCCCTGTCTTCGAGGCCGGATGGGACGGTGCCGTCGCCGGCTTCGTGGGCGTTGCCGTATTCGTCCAGCTCGAACAGCTCCGGCGCCAGCGCCTTGCAGCGCGCGTGCCCCTGGCATTTGTCCGGATCGACGCGAACCCTCAGTCGCTCTGTCATGGCGGCTTCCTCGGTCGTATGCGCTCCGGCCCTGAAGGCGGCGCGCGCTCCCATCTGAGTTCTTATTCAAGTTATAGGATATTACATTCGCGGCGGGCTTCCCCTGTCAAGCGCAAACTTATAGGCTCTGCGCAACATGCGTTCACAACTTTCCCGCAAGCCCGAGAACACCTACCACCATGGCGATCTCCGCGACGCCTTGATCAAGGCCGCGCTGCGCGAAGCCGAGCAGGGCGGGACGGAGGCGATCAGCATCAAGGCGCTGGCAAAGCAGCTGGGTGTCTCGCAGCCGGCGCCCTACCGGCATTTCGCCGATCGCGAGGCGCTGCTTGCGGCGGTGACGGCGGAGGCGTTCCGGCAGCTCAACGGGATCTTGCGGGCGGCGATGGCAAAGCCGTCGAAGCGGTCGAAGCTGTCGCTGTTGGCGCAGGCGACGCTGGATTTCGGCTTACGCCGCAATGGCATCTACCGCTTGATGTTCGCCTCTCGCACGGTGTCGTGTGCGGCGAAAGGTAGCGAGTTGCACGAAGCGACCCGCGAAACGTTTGCGCTCGTGATCGAGGCACTGGAAGCTCCGGCTGTTGATTACTTGCGCGAGCGGCAGGCGCTCAAGATCTGGGCGGCGGTGCACGGCGTGGTGATGCTGGCTGAGCAGGGACTGTTCACCGGCGAGGCGGCTCATGCCACGCGCGAAGACCTGGTCGAGGACTTTGTCAGCGAAACCAAGGCAGCGCTTGCGGTGGCAATCAAGGGCGCACGGCGCCGGAAAAAGGCCGGCGCTTAAGCCTTCGCCGCCAACAGCTTCATCAGCTTCTCGACGGCGCTGTCGGGCGTGGTGACTACAGGGCGGCCGGTGGCTTCTGCCACGAGGGGCGCCGTTGCCGCGATGCTGAACTGCGCGAGCGCGATGACGTCGCAATCGCGCAAATCATGTGAGGCTTCCACGATCAGCCGGTCATGCCTAGCGCGGTCGCCGCGGTCGAGTGCGGCCAGCGCGCCTTCGGCAAGTTTCGGCACGACCTGGACAGCGGGAGGAAACTCCGGCGGCATCGAGGCCAGCGTCGGCGCGAAAGTCGAGAGCAGGCCGATGCGCTGGCCCATCGTCACCGCCCGTTCGATCATGGCCTCGTTCGGCTTGAGCACCGGCATCGGCGCTTGCGCGCGCGCGACCGCCTCGATGCAGGGACCGAAGGCCGAGCAGGTGAACAGGATCGCATCCGCGCCTGTCGCCGCGGCGTAGTGGCCGAGCGCAAGGAAGCGTTCGGTCATGGCATCATTGAGCTTGCCGTCACGCGCCAGATCCGACGACAGGCTGTCATCGAGCAGGTTCATCAACCGCGCTTCCGGCCACGCCTTCGCGAACGCAGCTTCGATCGGGGCGATGGAATGCTTGAGGGCGTGGATCAGCGCGATGCGAGGAGACGTCATTGAACGTTACCTGATGCAAGGTCGCGTGCCCCGGACGCAGCGCGTCCGGGACACGAGAGGCGTTTACTTGAATGGCACCGCGTACATCAAGCCGCCCTTGCTCCAGAGGCCGTTGAGGCCGCGCTCGAGCTTGAGCGGGCTCGCCTTGCCGACATTGCGCTCATAGATCTCGCCGTAATTGCCGGTAGCCTTGATGGCTGTGACCAGCCATTTGTTGTCGAGCCCGAGCCGCGAGCCGAGATCGCCGGAGGCACCGAGCAGGCGCTGGATCGCGGGCGTCTGCGACTTCGCCATCTCGTCGACATTGCCTTGTGTGACGCCGAGCTCTTCGGCCTCGATCAAGCCATAATGCAGCCAGGTGATGATGTCGCTCCAGACCTCGTCGCCATTGCGGGTGAAGGGGCCGAGCGGCTCCTTGCTGATGGTCTGCGGCAGCACGACGTAGTCGGCCGCGTTCGGCGCCGCGGTCGTCACGGCGCCTGCGAGCGCGGAAGCGTCCTGGGTCATGGCGTCGCAACGGCCGCCGAAGAAGGTCTGGTACATGGTGTCGACGCGGTCGAACACCAGCGGCTTCCAGTCGATGCCGTTGGCGCGGCCGTAATCGCCGAGCGTGACCTCATGCGTGGTGCCCTGCGCGACGCAGACGGTGGCGCCCTTGAGATCCTTAATCTCCTTCACGCCGAGGTCCTTCTTCACGACAAAGCCCTGACCGTCGTAGAAGTTGACCGGTCCCTGCCGCAGGCCCAGCGTGACACCGCGCAGATAGGTCTGCGTCGAGTTGCGGTAGAGCACGTCGATCTCGCCGGACTGGAGCGCGGTGAAGCGGTTCTGCGCGGTCAGCGAGACGTAACGCACCTTGCTGGCATCGCCGAGCACGCCGGCGGCGAGCGCGCGGCAATAATCGACGTCGAGACCCTTGTAGTTGCCTTGCGAATCCGGCGCGGAGAAGCCGGCAAAACCGGCGCTAACGCCGCATATCAGCGTGCCGCGGCTCTTCACCGTGTCGAGCGTTGCCGCCGACGCGACCACCGTCGATGCCGCGAGCACGCCGGCTACGATAACCACTTTCCTCATCATGCTATTCTCTCCTCAGTGATTGACACGACGCAATACGTTGTCGACGGCGGTGCCGAGCTTGTCGACGATCAGGTCGATCTCCTCCGGCGAAGCGATATAGGGCGGCGCCAGCAGTACGTGGTCGCCACGGACGCCGTCCACGGTGCCGCCGCCGGGATAGCAGCCGAGACCGTTGGCGAAGGCCTCCGCCTTGATCTTCTGGTTCAGCTTCAGCGCGGGATCGAACGAGGTCCGGCTGGCGCGATCGGCGACGAGTTCGATCGCCCAGAACAGGCCGCGGCCCCTGATATCGCCGACATGACGGTGATTGCCGAATCGCTCGATGAGCCGCTGCTCGAGCTGCTTGCCGCGCTCCTTGACCCGGTCGAGCAGGCCGTCCTCGCGGATCACGTCCTGCACCGCGAGCGCAGCAGCGCAAGCGAGGGGATGCGCGAGATAAGTGTGGCCGTGCAGGAAGGCGCCCGAACCTGAGCGGACTGTGTCGATGATCCTGCCACTGGCCAGCATCGCGCCGATCGGCTGGTAGCCGCCGCCGAGACCCTTGGCGATCACCTGGATGTCGGGCGCCACGCCTTCCTGCTCCCAGGCGTGCGTGGTGCCGGTGCGGCCCATGCCGCTCATGACCTCGTCGAGAATGAGCAGCGCGCCGTGGCGGTCGCAGATCTCGCGCACCGCCTTGAAGTAGCCGTCCGGCGCCGTCACGGCACCTGCGGTGGCGCCGACGACGGGCTCTGCGAGGAACGCCGCGACCGTATTGGGACCGAGGCGCTGAAACTCGGCTTCGAGTTCGGCCGCGAGCCGGGCGACGAATTGCGCGTCGGATTCGCTCTCGTGCTTCTCGTGATAGGCGAAGGCCGGGGTCACATGGCTGAAGGCGTCTGAGAGCAGCGGCGCGTAGGGCGCGCGGCGCCAGGCATTGCCGCCCGCCGCGAGCGCGCCGAGCGTATTGCCGTGATAGCTCTGCCGCCGCGCGATGAAGTGTTGCCGCTCCGGCTCGCCGCGCTCGATGAAAAATTGCCGCGCGAGCTTGATGCTGGCTTCAACCGCTTCCGATCCGCCGCTGACGAAATAGGCGTAGGCGAGGCCGCCGGGCTCATGGCCGACCAGCCTCTCGGCCAGCGCCTCCGCCGGCTCGGACGAGAAGAACGCGGTATGGGCATAAGCGAGGGTCGAAGCCTGCTTCGTGATCGCTGCGATCACGCGCGGATGCTGGTGGCCGAGACAGGAGACAGCAGCTCCGCCGGAGGCGTCGATAATGCGCCGCCCGTCCTCGGCGAAGAGGTAGACGCCTTCGCCGCCGATCGCCTTGGGCGGCGTTTCGCGCAGCGAGCGATGCAGCACGCGGCTGGTGCGAGCGACCATGGGTCAACCTTTCTCTGAAACGTAAGTTGAGGCCGCGGCCAGCCGCGCCTCCGTATTCTCCAGGCGCTTCTTCGCGGCCGTGCCGCCGAGCGAAAACGTCACGGCGGCGAGCGATTGCGCGATCGCAATGGCGCCGGTGAGGCTGGGGAAAAAGCCGGGAGAGGAGGCCGCCTCGAACAGCAGCACGTGGTCGGCGCCTTCGGCCATTGGCGCCGAAGGGCTATCGGCGATCGCGATCAGGGTGGCGCCGGCACGATAGGCGGCCTGCGCCACCCGGACGCTCGCATGGGTGTAGGGCATGAAGCCGATGACGACGACGACTTCGCCGGGCCGGAACGCGCCGAGGTCGAGATCGGCGGGGCCGGACGTGCCGACGAGTTGCACCTGTTCGGGGCGAAACAGCCGGAGCTCGTAGTTGAGCAGTTCCGCGACGCTGCGGCAGCTTCGGTAGCCGGTGATCCAGACCCGCTTGGCATCGTGGAGCGCGCGTGCCGCCTCCGCAATCGGCTGGGCCGGGATGCGCGGAAGGCCGGCGGCCTCGGCTTCCAGCTTGTCGGTGACGAGCGCGACATCGGCATTCGGGCCGTGGCGGCGGCTCCTGGCGCGGCCGGAGAAGGGCGCTGTCTGCGAGGGCCGTCGCGCCTCCGTCAGTGCCGCGCGCAATTCGTCCCAGCCCGAATAGCCGATCGCCTTGGCAAGCCGCGTGAAGGCGGCGGGATCGGCGCCGGCAACCGCTGCGAGATCGCGCATCGAACGCGTGGTGGCGTCGTAATCGTTGGCCGCGACGAAACGCCCGACCTCCTGCAACCGCATCGGAAGCGATGGCAATGCAATGCGCAGTTCGCTCAGCGGCGAGGATTTGGCGGGCTCGGCCATGAAACATTTGTTGCACGAAGTAGAGTTTGGTGCAACAGTTGACGTACGCTGCCGGAAATCGCCGTTTTGAGAAGGATTTTTGTGCTGTGACGTCAGACGCTCCGAGACCGCCGCCGCGCCGTCGCTTCTTCGGCGCTTTCGGACAACGCGAGCTGAAAGGCCTGTTCTGGCAGGCCCTGGTGGTGGGGATCGCAGTCGCGGTCATCGCCTTCCTCTGGTCCAACACGGTCACCAATCTCTCCGCGCGCCGCATCACGACCGGTTTTGCCTTCCTGGGCCGAGAGGCCGGCATGCCCATCGCCGACAGCCTGCTCGCCTATAATCCGAGAGACTCATATCTCTGGGCCTTCGTTGTCGGCATCGCCAACACCCTGCGCGTCGCCGTGATCGGAATCGTGCTTGCAACCATCCTGGGCACGGTGATCGGCATCTCGCGGCTGTCGGCCAACTGGCTGCTGTCGCGGCTCGCCGCGGTGTATGTCGAAACGCTCCGCGACATCCCGCTGCTGCTCCAGCTCCTGTTCTGGTACGTGCTGATGCAAGCGCTGCCGGCGGCGCGCGCGGCATGGCGGCCGATCGAGGGCGTGTTCCTGTCTAATCGCGGGCTGATCCTGCCGGCGATTCCGATCGGGACGCCGCAGCTTTGGGTGCTCGGCACGGCAGTGCTCGGGCTTGTGGTGTTCTATGTCATCCAGCGGCGGCTCATCGCGCAGCAAATGCGCGACGGCAAGCCGCGGCCGGCCTGGCCGTTTGGACTCGGGTTGCTCGTTGGGCTGCCTGCGGCGGTGTCCGTGCTGCTCGGCGTGCCCTGGACGATCGAATGGCCTGGGTTGCGCGGCTTCAACTTCGTCGGCGGGCTGACGCTCGCGCCGGAATATTTCGCGCTGCTGATCGCGCTCGTCACCTACACCTCGGCCTTCATCGCCGAGATCGTGCGCAGCGGCATCCAGTCGGTGCCGCGCGGCCAGTGGGACGCCGCCAATGCGCTCGGCCTGCGCCGCAGCTTCATGCTGCGGCAGATCATCCTGCCGCAGGCGCTGCGCGTCATCGTGCCGCCGATGACGAGCCAGTACCTCAACCTCACCAAGAACTCCTCGCTCGCGGTCGCGATCGGCTACCAGGACGTCGTCTCGGTCGCCAACACGACGCTGAACCAGACCGGGCAGGCGATCGAGGCCATTGCCTTGATCATGGCGGTGTTTCTGACCATCAGCCTCGGCATCAGCTTTTTCATGAACTGGTACAATTCGCGCATCGCGCTGGTGGAGCGCTGACCATGACGGCGATCGCCGACATTCCAGAAGCACCGCGCACCGCCCGCCCGCAAATTGGCAATCCGGTGCTGCGCTGGCTGCGCACCAATTTGTTCTCGTCGATCCCCAACGGCATCCTTTCCGTCGTGTTGCTGGCGGTGCTCGCAAAGGCCATCTTCAGCTTCGCGCAATGGGGCATCGCCAATGCGGTCTGGCTCACCCCCGCGAACGATTCCAGCGCCTGCCGCGCGGTACGCGGCGTCGGTGCATGCTGGGCGATCATCCCCGAAAAATACCGCTTCATCCTGTTCGGCACCTATCCGTTCGACGAGCAGTGGCGGCCGGCGCTGGCGGTACTGCTGTTCATCGCCCTGTTCTATCTCTCCACCCGCCGCGCCTTATGGCGGCGCGAGCTGGCCTATCTCTGGATCGCTGCTCTCGCGCTGATCAGCATATTGATGTGGGGCGGCATACTCGGCCTGTCGTTCGTCTCGCAGGACCGGTGGGGCGGCTTGCCCGTGACGCTGATCCTGGCGACCTTTGGTCTGGCTTTCGGCTTCCCGCTCGGCATCCTGGTCGCACTCGGCCGGCGCTCAAAGCTGCCGGCGATCCGCTCGCTCAGCGTGCTCTATGTCGAACTGATCCGCGGCGTGCCGCTGGTCAGTCTGCTGTTCATGGCCAGCGTGATGTTTCCGCTGTTCATGCCGAACGGATTCAACATCGACAAGCTCCTGCGCGCGCAGGTCGCGATCATCCTGTTCGCGGGTGCCTATCTTGCCGAAGTGATTCGCGGCGGCCTCCAGGCCGTGCCGCGCGGGCAATACGAGGCCGCCGACGCGCTCGGCCTGTCCTACTGGCGCAAGAACCGGCTGATCGTCCTGCCGCAGGCGATCCGCCACGTCATCCCGCCGCTGGTCAACACCTTCATCGCCTTCTTCAAGGACACCAGCCTCGTCTTGATCATCGGTATCTTCGACTTGCTGACGACGGCCAAGACCGCGATCATCGATCCGGCGTGGCAGCAATTCTCCGTCGAGGTCTACATCTTCGTCGCCGGGATTTATTTTGTCTTCTGCTTCGCGATGTCGCGGTATAGCCGCAGCCTGGAGGCGACGAGCGGAAGGTGACTATCTCTCTTGTCCCGGCTCTGCAGCACACCGCTGAAGAAGCGCTGCGCCGCGTCCGGGACACGAGAGGCTAGTTCTTCACGCGCGGATCAATCGGCGTCGTGCCGCGCACGCCCAAAATATCCTCCAGCACCTTGGCGCCGGCGATCACATGCGCATCCGCGCGCGGAGCCCCGACGACCTGCAGGCCGACCGGAAGTCCCGATGCGGTGAAGCCGCACGGCAGCGACAGCGCGGGACAGCAGGCGAGCGTGATCGCATAGACGATGCCGAGCCACTCGACGTAATTGTCGAACTTCTTGCCGGCGCATTCGGCGACATAGCGATGCTCGATCGGGAAGGGCGGCACGATCGTGGTCGGTACCAGCAGCAGATCGTAGCTCTTGAAGAACTCGACCGCACGCGCGGTCATGCCGACGCGCTGCGCCTCGGCGCGTTCGAGCTGCTCGATCGTGAGCTTGAGGCCTTCCTCGATGTTCCAGATCACTTCGGGCTTGAGCAGGTCGCGCTTGGTGCGCAACAGATTGGCCTTGCTGATCGCAAAATCGAAGGCGCGCAACGTGTGGAAGCACTCGTGCGCCTCGCGCCAGTCCGGGTGCGCCTCCTCGACGATGGCGCCGGCTTCGGCAAAGCGTTCAGCCGCGTTGCGTGTGATCGCTTTGACTTCGGGATCGACCGGCGTAATGCCGAGATCGGGCGAGTAGGCGATGCGCTTCGGTTTCTTGCCTGATTGTGCCGCTGACAGGAATGAGGTCGCAGGCGCGGGAAGCGACAATGGATCGGCTGCATAGTCGCCACTCATGGCATCGAGCAGCAGCGCGAGATCCTCGACGTTGCGTGCCATCGGACCGACGACGCCGAGGTTACGATCGATGGCTGATTTTGGAGTATGTGCGACCCGGCCGATGCTCGGCCGCATGCCCACGACGCCGCAGAAAGCTGCCGGGCTGCGCAGACTGCCGCCCATGTCGGAGCCTTGCGCCACCCAGGCCATGCCGGTGGCGAGCGCAACGGCCGCGCCGCCTGACGAGCCGGCTGCCGACTTGGACGTATCCCACGGATTGAGAGTTGCGCCGAACACCTCGTTGAAGGTGTTGGCGCCCGCGCCGAATTCCGGCGTGTTCGACTTGGCATAGATGACGGCGCCGTTGGCCTCGAGATTTTCGACCAGGATGTCGGACGTCGCCGGGATGTTGTCCTTGAAGATCGGCGAGCCCTGGGTGTTCAGCACGCCAGCAACGTCGGTCAGGTCCTTGATCGGCACCGGCAGGCCTGCTAGCAGCCCGCGCGCACCGGCCGGCTTCCGCATCAGCGCCTTTGCGCTATCCCGCGCGCGATCGAAGCACAGCGTCGGCAACGCGTTGACCTTGCCATCGACTTGACCGATGCGCTTCTCCAGCACATCCAAGAGCTCCAGCGGCGAGACGTCGCCGGACCGCAGCTTGTCGACGACGGTGCACGCGGTTTCGCGGATCAGGTCCTGAGACAATTATTCTACTCCTGTGCTTGTTCTAGGCTCCGTCATTGCGAGGAACGAAACGACGAAGAATCCAGACTTTTGCCGCAGATACATTTCTGGATTGCATCCGCCTTCGTTAAAGCTTCGGCGGACAAGTCGCTTCGCTCGCAATGACGTGGACAGACTTAACCCCATCCCGCGCTGATGCCGCCGTCCACCGTGTAGATCACGCCTGACGTGTAGCCCGCGCGATTCGACGCCAGGAACGCCATGAGATCTCCGATCTCGCGCGCATGCGCAGGCCGGCCGAGCGGCAGGCTCTTCTGGAATTCCTTGTAGCGGCTTTCGTCGCCGAACTGGTGCTTTGCCCGGGTCTTCAGCAAGGTGACGTGACGGTCGGTGCCCACAGGGCCGGGATTGATTCCGACCACGCGGATGTTGTCGGCGAGGCTCTTGCCCCCGAGCGCGCGGGTGAAGGCCATCAGCGCGGCATTGCCGGCGCTGCCGCAAATGTAGTTGGCGTCGAATTTTTCGCCGGCGGCACCGATGTCGTTGACGATCACGCCGCCGCCCTTCGCCTTCATCTGCGCATAGATCATGCGCGTGAGGTTGATGTAGCCGAACACTTTCAATTCCCAGGCGTGGCGCCAGGTCGCCTCGTCGATCTTGTCGATGGAGCCGCCGGGAATGTCGCCGGCATTGTTGACGAGGACGTCGATTTCGGCGGCTTCCTTGGCGAGCCGCGTCAAATCCTCGCTCTTGCGCAAATCGACGATGCTCGTGGCGGCATCGATCTGGTGCGCCGAGCGCAAGCGCTCGGCCAGAGCCTTGAGCTGATCGCCGTTGCGGGCGGCGAGGAGGAGATGGCAGCCTTCCTCGGCAAAGGCCTCGGCGGCAGCTGCGCCGATGCCCTTGGACGCGCCCGTGATCAGGACGCGCTTGCCACGCAGATGCAGATCCATGGGAGTTACTCGCAGGAGAGGAACGGGAATAAAATCAGTAGGCGGTCGGCCGCGCCATGGTCAACATTGCAGTGCAGCGTTGCACTGCCGCCGCGTTTGGTCCATTGCAGTGCGGTCAAAAAGGCGGCGGCCGCCGGAGCAATCAAGGACGTTCTCGATGAGCAAGAAGCAATACCGGATCGCGGTCATTCCTGGCGACGGCATCGGCAAGGAAGTGATGCCCGAAGGTCTGCGCGTTCTGGAGACCGCGGCGAAGAAGCACGGGGTGTCCCTTCATTTCGATCATTTCGACTTCTCGTCCTGGGACTATTACGAGAAGCACGGGCAGATGATGCCGGACGATTGGAAGGATAAGATCGGCAAGCACGACGCCATCTATTTCGGCGCGGTCGGCTGGCCGGCCAAGATTCCGGATCACGTCTCGCTTTGGGGTTCGCTGATCAAGTTCCGCCGTGAGTTCGACCAATATGTGAATCTGCGCCCGGTGCGGCTGATGCCCGGCGTGCCGTCGCCGCTGGCCAACCGCAAGCCCGGCGACATCGATTTCTGGGTGGTGCGCGAGAACACCGAAGGCGAATATTCCTCCGTCGGTGGTCGCATGTTCCCCGACACCGACCGTGAGTTCGTGACGCAGCAGACGGTGATGACCCGCATCGGCGTCGATCGCATCCTGAAGTTCGCGTTCGAACTCGCGCAGTCGCGGCCGAAGAAGCACCTGACCTCGGCGACCAAATCGAACGGCATCTCCATCACCATGCCCTATTGGGACGAGCGCGTGGAGGCGATGGCGAAGAAGTATCCAAGTGTGAAGTGGGACAAGTACCACATCGACATCCTGACCGCGAATTTCGTGCTGCATCCGGATTGGTTCGACGTCGTGGTCGGCTCCAATTTGTTCGGCGACATCCTGTCCGACCTCGGCCCGGCCTGCACCGGCACCATCGGCATCGCGCCGTCGGGCAACATCGACCCCGAGGGCAATTTCCCGTCGGTGTTCGAGCCGGTGCACGGCTCGGCGCCCGATATCGCGGGGCAGGGCATCGCCAATCCGATCGGCGCAATCTGGTCAGGCGCGATGATGCTCGAGCATCTCGGCGAGAAGCAAGCCGGCAAGTCGATCGTCGAAGCGATCGAGCGCACGCTGGCAGAGCGCACGCTCCGCACCAAGGATCTCGGCGGCAACGCCGACACCACGGCTTGCGGCAAGGCGGTTGCGGATATGGTGGATTAGAGCGCTGCTTTCCCTCCCCCCTTGTGGGGGAGGGTGGCTTCGATGCGAAGCATCGAAGACGGGTGAGGGGTTGTCTCCGCGGAGACAGGCCTCTCAATTGTGCATTTCTCTTCGTGGAGAGAGACCCCTCATCCGGCGCTTCGCGCCACCTTCTCCCACAAGGGGAAAAGGTAAGAGCACCGTGCTCCGCCTCACTACCCCGCGATCTTCTCGATCGCCGCCTGATCCAGCCCGAACTTCTTCCCGGCCTCCAAGATCTCCTGCCAGGTGGTCGGATCGACCGGAATGCCTTCAGCCAGGCGCTTCTGTTTCATCTCGCGCTCGGGCTCGCCGGCGATCTTCACCTTGTCGACGCCGACGGCGGGCGGTGAGCCGGTGTGCCAGGCGACGAAGCTCTCGACTTCGCGCGCGAGATTCTCCGCGGTGCCGAGCTTGGTCGGATCGATGATGATCGAGAGCATGCCGTTGAGGACGTTGTACTTGCCATCGGACGGGCCCTTGACCACCTGCCCGCCGGAGAGCGCGCCGCCGAGGATTTCGCACACAAGCGCGAGCCCCGACCCCTTGTGCTCGCCGAACGGCAAGATGGCGCCGTGCGGCGGGATCACGGTGTAGCGCGGGTTGGTGGTCGGCTTGCCCTCATTGTCGATGATGGTGCCGCGCTCGAGCTCGACGCCCTTGTTGTGGGCGACGCGGGTCTTGCCCTGCGCGATCCTGCTGGTGGCGAAGTCGAGCACGATGGGGTCCTTGCCCGCGCGCGGGATGCCGACGCAGAACGGGTTGGTGCCGTGGCGCCCATCGCTGCCGCCCCACGGCGCAACGATCGGGCGCGAGATCACGTTGACGAAGTGAATCGAGACCAGTCCGTGGTCGATGCACTGCTCGGCCCAGTGGCCGATCCGGCCGATATGGTGCGAGTTCGAGAGGCCGACGAGGCACACGCCGTTCCGCTTGGCCCGCTCGGCAGCCAGCTCCATCGCTTCATGGCCGATGACCTGGCCGTAGCCGGTGAGGCCGTCGAGGGTGAGAAGCGGACCGGTGTCGAGCACGATCTTGGCGTGCTGGTTCACGGCGAGGCCGCCCGTGGTGACGCTCTGGACATAGCGCGGGATCATGCCGACGCCGTGGGAGTCGTGTCCCTTGAGATTGGCCTCGACCAGATTGGTGGATACGAGCTCGGCCTCGCGGTCCGTGGAGCCGCCGGCCTTGACGATGGCACTGATGGCTTCGATGAGCGGCTGTGCCTTGATGGTGCGATAGTCGGCCATTGTCGGTGCTCTTATCCCTTTACGATTCTACGGCAGTGCTCCCACGCCGCATGAATGAGGTTCTCGCTCGCCTCGGGGGTCCGGAACGCCGAATGCGCCGACAACGTCACGTTCGGCAGTTTTGTCAGCGGATGATCGCCGGGCAGGGGCTCGATGTTGAAGACGTCGAGGCCGGCATGGCGGATGTGGCCCGACTTCAGCGCATCGATCATGGCTGCCTCGTCGACGACGGCGGCGCGGGCGGTGTTGATGAGGATGACTCCCGGCTTCATCTTCGCGATCATCTCGCGGGTGATCATGCCGCGCGTTTCGTCGTTGAGCAGCAGATGCAGCGATACGACGTCTGCTCTCGCCAACACCGTGTCGAGATCCGCGAATTCCACGCCCGGATAGCTCTTCGGCGAGCGATTCCAGGCGATCACCTTCATGCCGCTGCCTGAGGCGATGCGCGCGACTTCCGCGGCAATGCCGCCGAAGCCGATCAGGCCGAGCGTCTTGCCGGTGAGCTGCATGCCGTCTTCGCGCAGCCAGTTTCCGCCGCGCATCTCTCGGTCCATCATCGCGATGACGCGGGCCGAAGCCCACATCAGCGCGATCGCGCATTCCGCGACCGCCGTGTCGCCATAGCCCTTGATCAGGTGCACGGAGATGCCGAGCTCAGCGAGCTCCTCCGGGTTCATGTAACTGCGTGCACCGGTGCCGAGGAACACGACATGTTTCAGCCCCGCGCACTTCTTTGCGACCTCGGTCGGCAGCGCGGTATGGTCGACGATCGCGATCTCGGCGCCGTCGAGGATTTCAGGATATTGCTCGGGCTTGATGTCGGGATCCCTGTGGATCCGCACCTTGGGATCGCCGGGCTGCTCCAGGCGCTCCATGATCACGGCCAGGGCTTCGTTGGCGTCGACGAAAACTCCGCGCATGACTCTCTCTCTCCGGTCAGGATGCGACGCCGGCGATCGCCAGCACCGTGTGCATGAGGACATTGGTGCCCGCGGCGCAATCGGGCTGCGTGGCGTCTTCCAGCTCGTTGTGGCTGATGCCGTCCTTGCAGGGCACGAACACCATTGCGGCCGGCATGATTGTGTTGAGATTGCAGGCGTCGTGGCCGGCGCCGGAGGTGATGCGGCGAGAGGAGTAGCCGAGCGTCTTCGCCGCGTTCTCGACGGCCGCAATCAACTTGGGATCGAAATGCGTCGGCGGCTTGCGCCAGACCAGGTCGATCTTCACCTCGACCTTGCGGCGTGCGGCGATCTCGGCAATCGCGCTGCGCAGATCGCGATCGAGCGCATCCATGATCGCGCCATCTGCACTGCGGCAATCCATCGTGAAGGCGATCTCGCCGGGAATGACGTTGCGCGACGGGTTTGCGATCACGGCCTCGCCGATGGTGCCGACTGCCTTCGGCCCGTGCTTGCTCGCAATGGCCTCCATCGCCAGCACGATCTCGGACAGCGTCGCCAGCGCGTCGCGCCGCAGCGGCATCGGCGTCGACCCGGCATGGCTCTCGAAGCCGGAAATCTTGCCGTCGTACCAAAGTACGCCCTGGCCGGAATCGACGACACCGATGGTCTTGCCTTCGGCTTCCAGGATCGGGCCCTGCTCGATGTGCAACTCGACGAAACAGCCGAGCTTCTGGAAACCGACCGGCTTGTCGCCGCGATAACCGATGCTGTCGAGCGCCTGGCCGACGGTGGTGCCGTCGGCGTCCTTGCGCGACAGGATGTCGTCGGTGGTGAAGTCGCCGACATAGGCGGCGGAGGCCATCATCGCGGGAGCGAAGCGCGAACCCTCTTCGTTGGTCCAGTTGACGACGCAGATCGGCGCCTCGGTCTCAATGCCGGCGTCGTTCAACGTGCGGATCACTTCCAGTGCTCCGAGCGTTCCCAGAATGCCGTCATACTTGCCGCCGGTGGGTTGCGTGTCGAGATGCGAGCCGATGCCGACAGGCGGCTTCGACATGTCGCGTCCCTTGCGCAGGCCGAACTGCGAACCGAGCGCATCGGTGTGCACCTCTAAGCCGGCGTCCTCGCAGGCCTTGCGGAACCAGTCGCGCACCAGCTTGTCCTCCGCGCTCAGCGTCAGCCGCCGCACGCCGCCCTTGGCCGTCGCGCCGAACTGCGCGGTCTCGTGGATGGAGCCCCAGAGGCGGGCGGAATCGATTTGCAAATTGGTGGCGGCTCGGCTCATGCGGTCAGTCTCTCAATTGTCCGGCGCCTGTTTCAATGACGCGCCGGCGCGGGCGCGTCAACTGTAAGGCTGCCCTGCGCAATCTGACATGCAAGCTCTGCGACCCGCTCCACCGCCACGACGTCGGGCGAGGCGAGCCAGCTGGCGGTGAATGTCAGCGGCGCGATTTTGAGATCGGTGTCGAGCAGTTGCAGCCGCCCGTCTGCGAGCTCGCTCTCGACGATGGCGTCGGGGATCACGGCGATGCCGAGGCCCTCGACCGCCATGTGAATCACGGTCGCAAGCGAGGCGGAGGCGTGCAGCCGGATCGGCGGAAGCTCCGGCCGGTCGAACACTTCGCGCACGACCTCGTAGGGCCGCGTCTTCCGCGGAAATGTAATGATCGGAAACCGGGCGAGCTCGGCCCGCGTGACCGGCCCATGGCCGAGGCCGAGCGAGGGGCTGGCGAGAAATCCGATCGGATAGTCCGCGAGAACGCGATTGTGCACCCCGGAGGCCGAGAGCGGACCCACGACGAAAGCAAGTTCGATCTCCTGCGCAAGCAGGCGCGCGGTCAGGTTCGGCGTGATGTCGACCTCGATCTCCAGCGACAGGTTCGGGTAGACTTCGTTCATGCTCTTCACCAGCCGCGGCAGCCAGGTGTGCACGATGGTTTCGGCGACGCCGAGCCGCATCACGCCACGCATCGCCGAGCGGTCGCCGATCTCGGCGATCATCGCGGCCCGTAAGCCGATCAGCTTCTCCGCGTAGACCATCATCTGCCGGCCGCTCGGCGTCGGCGAGGCCACGCGATGGTCGCGATTCAGGAGCTTGACCCCCATCTCGCGCTCGAGCTGGGCGATGCGCTGGGAGATCGCCGGCTGGGTCGTGTTGAGGCGTGCTGCGGCGCCGCGAAAGCTGCCGAGCTTCACAACCCAAAGGAACGTCTCGATCGATCTGAAGTCCAGCATTGGAAGGATTTTCCCATCCGATAAATGAAATTTATCGATATTGATTAGAAAGGAAGATTAGACTTTATAGCACGCGTGGTGTTGGCTTGTCTTTGTCGAGTTTATAGGCAGGTCGATCCCATGACTGTTTTGGTGGCAGTGCAGCAAACTGAAACGCCCGACACGCTCCCGAGCCGCAAGGCGCGGCTTGCCTACCGCGAGGGGCTGGTCGCCTCCACCGCCGGCGTTGCCCCCGGCTTCGTCCAGGGCAATCTGGCGATCCTGCCGGCGGAATATGCCGGCGCCTTTCACCGCTTCTGCCAGTTCAATCCCAAGCCGTGCCCCATCATCGGCATGTCCGATGTGGGCAGTCCGCACATCCCGGCGCTGGGCGCCGATCTCGACATCCGCACCGACGTGCCGCGCTACCGCGTCTGGCGCGACGGCGAGGTCGTGGACGAGCCGACCGATGTGACAAAGCATTGGCGCGACGATCTCGTGACCTTCGTGCTCGGCTGCTCGTTCTCGTTCGAAGAGGCGCTGCTCGACGAGGGCATGCCGATCCGCCACATCGAGCACAATGTGCGCGTGCCGATGTATCGCACCAACATCGCTTGCGGCGAGTCCGGTCCCTTCGCCGGTCCCATGGTGGTGTCGATGCGTCCGTTCAAGCCGGCGGATGCGATCCGCGCGGTGCAGATCACCTCGCGCTATCCGGCCGTGCACGGCGCGCCCGTGCATCTCGGCCATCCGCACCTGATCGGTATCAAGGACATCGCCAAGCCCGATTACGGCGATCCGGTGCCGGTCGCCGACGACGAGATCCCGGTGTTCTGGGCCTGCGGCGTGACACCGCAATCGGTCATCAACGCCGCAAAGCTGCCGTTCGCGATCACGCATTCGCCCGGCCTGATGCTGGTGACGGATCTCAAGAACAGGACCATGGCCGTGATTTAGTGGGCAGCGTTTGCTGCTTCTTCGAGCTTTACCGCATCCATCAATCGCTTCATTCGATCAGCCGAAATTCAGTAACAGGGGACTTTGCCATGACGATCACTCGCCGCGACGTATTGTTGGGAGCCACCGCTACGGCCGCGCTGGTGCCGCTGGCCGCCCGCGCACAGACTTCGGAAGTCGTGATCGGCGTGATCTATCCGTTCTCCGGCGGCAGCGCGCAGCAGGGCGTCGATGCGCAGAAGGCCTATGAGACCGCGCTCGAGGTCATCAACAAGGACACCGATTTCGACCTGCCGCTGGCGAAGGGCGAAGGCTTGCCGGGTCTCGGCGGGGCAAAAGTGCGCCTCGTCTTCGCCGACCACCAGGCCGATCCGCAGAAGGGCCGCGCCGAGGCCGAGCGCCTGATCACGCAGGAGAAGGTCTCCGCCATCATCGGCACCTATCAGAGCGCGGTCGCCGTCACCGTCAGCCAGATCTGCGAGCGCTATCAGATCCCGTTCGTCTCCGCCGACAACTCCTCGCCGAGCCTGCACCGTCGCGGCCTGAAATATTACTTCCGCGCCGCGCCGCATGACGAGATGTACTCGGCCGCCATGTTCGACTTCTTCGATGCGTTGAAGAAGAAGGGCACCAAGATCGAGACGCTGTCGCTGTTCCACGAGGACACCATCTTCGGCACCGATTCCGGTAATGCCCAGGCCAAGATCGCCGGCGAGCGCGGTTACAAGATCGTTTCCGACATCAAGTATCGCGCCAACTCGCCCTCGCTCTCGGCCGAGGTGCAGCAGCTCAAGAGCGCGAACGCCGACGTGCTGATGCCCTCGAGCTACACCACAGATGGCATCCTGCTGGTGAAGACCATGGGCGAGCTCGGTTACAAGCCGAACGCGATCGTGGCGCAGGACGCCGGCTTCTCCGAGAAGGCGCTTTACGACGCCGTCGGCGACAAGCTCGAAGGCGTGATCTCGCGCGGCACCTTCTCGCTCGATCTCGCGCAGAAGCGCCCGATGGTCGGCAAGATCAACGATATGTTCAAGACACGGTCGGGCAAGGATTTCAACGATCTCACCTCGCGTCAGTTCATGGGCCTGATCATCCTCGCCGACGCCATCAGCCGCGCCAAGTCGACCGACGGCGAGAAGATCCGCGACGCGCTGGCCGCCACCGACATCCCGGGCGAGCAGACCATCATGCCCTGGAAGCGCGTCAAGTTCGACGAGATGGGCCAGAACAACGACGCCGACCCGGTGCTGCTGCAATATGTCGGCGGCAAGTTCGTCACCATCTTCCCGCCGCAGGCCGCGATCGCCGAGGCGATCTGGCCGATGAAGTAAGACACAGCGAGCGGGAGCAAGGAAGCAAATCGAGATCGTCGCAAGAGCCTCGTCATTGCGAGGAGCGAAGCGACGAAGCAATCCAGACTGTCTCCGCGACGAGATTCTGGATTGCTTCGCTTCGCTCGCAATGACGGAGCAAACGATGATATTTCGAGTAGGGGACCACCGGTGACAGCCCAGACCATTATCCAAAGTCTCGCGAGCGGCCTCCTCATGGGCCTGCTCTACGGACTGATCGCCGTCGGCCTCGCGCTGATCTTCGGCCTGATGGACGTCGTGAACTTCGCCCATGGCGAGTTCCTGATGATCGCGATGTATGTGAGCTTCTTCCTGTTCACGTTCTTCGCCATCGACCCCTTGCTGTCGGCGCCGCTGGTGGCCGCCGCGCTGTTCGTATTCGGAGCGGTCGTCTATTTGTTGATCGTACGCTTCGCTATGCGAGCCAAGGCCAATGCCGGGATGGTGCAGATCTTCTCCACCTTCGGCCTCGCCATCGTGATGCGCGGCCTCGCGCAATTCTTCTTCACGCCTGACTATCGCAGCGTTCCGCAGTCCTGGCTCGGCGGCAAGACGATCTCGATCGCCGGCGTCTTCCTGCCGGAGCCGCAGCTCATGGGTGCGCTGGTTTCGATCCTGGCCTTTGCCGGCCTCTACTTCTTCATCCATCGCACCGATTTCGGTCGCGCGCTGGAGGCCACCCGTGAAGATCCCGGCGCGGTGGCCCTCGTCGGCATCGACAAGAACCGCGTGTTCGCACTCGGCTGGGGGCTTGGTGCCGCGCTGGTAGGCCTCGCCGGAGCGATCATGGCAAGCTTCTTCTATATTTATCCCGACGTCGGCGCGTCCTTTGCGCTGATCGCCTACGTCACGGTCGCGCTCGGCGGCTTCGGCAGCGTGTTCGGCGCTTTCGCCGGCGGGATCATCGTCGGCCTCGTCGAGGCCACCACCGCGCTGGTGCTGCCGCCGTCGCTGAAATCGGTCGGCATTTACGCCGTCTACCTGCTGGTCGTCTTCATCCGGCCGCGCGGCCTGTTCGGATCGATGTGATGGACAAGGATTTTGCCGCGCGGCGCCGCCGCGACCTCATAATCGCCGCGGTGTTGACCGCCCTGGCGGCGCTCGCGCCGCTGTTCATCAAGGACGTCTACGTCCAGAACATCCTGATCCTGACCTTGATGTATGCGGCGCTGTCGCAGAGCTGGAACATTCTCTCCGGCTATTGCGGGCAGATCTCGCTGGGACACGCGCTCTATTTCGGCATCGGCGCCTACACCACCGAGCTCCTGTTCACCAAATTCGGCGTGCTGCCATGGTTCGGCATGCTCGCCGGCGGCGCAGTCGCGGCCGCGATCGCGATGGGGCTCGGCTATCCCTTCTTCCGCCTGCGCGGCCATTACTTCGTGATCGCGACCATCGTTATCGCCGAGATCGGGCTGCTGCTGTTCCAGAACTGGGAATGGGCGGGGGCCGCGATGGGAATCACCATTCCGGTGCGCGGCGACAGCTGGCTGAAGTTCCAGTTCATGCGCAGCAAGCTGCCGTACTTCTATTTCGCATTGGTGCTATGCAGCCTCGCCTGGTTCGTCACCTGGTGGTTGGAGGACTCCAAATGGGGCTTCTGGTGGCGCGCGGTGAAGGACAATCCGGAAGCGGCCGAGAGCCTCGGCGTCGTCGTGTTCAACTCCAAGATGGGCGCGGCTGCCGTCTCCGCTTTCCTCGTTGCGATCGGCGGCGCCTTCTACGCGCAGTTTCTCGCCTATATCGATCCTGAAAGCGTCATGAGCTTCCAGTTCTCGCTGCTGATGGCGTTGCCGGCCGTGCTCGGCGGCATCGGCACCCTCTGGGGGCCCGTGTTAGGAGCGGCCATCCTGATCCCGATGACGGAGCTGACGCGCTCCTATATCGGCGGCTCCGGCCGCGGCGTCGATCTCATCGTCTACGGCACGCTGATCGTGCTGATTTCGCTCGCCCTGCCACAGGGTCTGGTGAGCCTGTTCTCTCGTGCGAAGCGGAAGGGAGCCACGCGATGACCCCGCTGCTTGAAACCCGCGGCGTCTGGCAGCGCTTCGGCGGCCTCGTCGCCAACAGCGACGTCTCGATCTCGGTCGGCCGCGGCGAGATCGTCGGCCTGATCGGCCCGAATGGAGCCGGCAAGTCGACGCTGTTCAATCTCATCGCCGGCGTGCTGCCGCCGACGCAAGGCTCGATCTGGTTCGACGGCGAGGATGTCACCAGCATGCCGGCCGCCGAGCGCTGCCAGCGCGGCGTCGGTCGCACCTTCCAGGTCGTCAAGAGCTTCGAGACCATGACCGTTATCGACAACGTCATCGTCGGCGCTCTCGTGCGCAACACCGTAATGCGCGAGGCACGCCGCAAGGCTCATGAGGTGCTCGAATTTACCGGCCTTGCCGCGCGCGCCAACGTGCTCGCGAGCGACCTCGTGCCGGCCGAAAAGCGCCGCCTTGAAGTCGCGCGCGCGCTTGCAACAGAACCGAAATTGCTGCTGCTCGACGAAGTCCTCACTGGTCTTACGCCGACCGAGGCGCAGACCGGCGTCGCCCTGGTGCGCAAGGTGCGTGACGCCGGCATCACCGTGCTGATGGTCGAGCACGTCATGGAGATCGTGATGCCGCTGGTCGATCGCGCCATCGTGCTCGACCTCGGCAAGGTGCTGGTCGAGGGCAAGCCCACTGAAATCGTTCGCGATCCCAAGGTGATCAGCGCATATCTGGGAGATCGTCATGCTGTCGGTGCGTGAAGTCACGACCGCCTATCAGGGCCTGGTCGCGATCTCCGGGGTCAGCATCGAAGTCGCCAAGGGCGAGATCGTCTGCGTCGCCGGCGCCAACGGCGCGGGCAAGTCGACGCTGCTGAAATCCATCGCCGGCGCCGAGCGCCCGCGATCGGGCACGGTGACGTTCGACGGCAAGCGCCTCGACGGCATGGCGCAGCACCACATCACGGCGACCGGCATCGCCTATGTGCCGGAGAACCGCCGCCTGTTTCCGCGCCTCTCCGTGCGCGACAATCTACGCCTCGGCAGCTATCTCTATCGCGGCGAGGCCGATCGCGAGAGCCCGCTCGATCTCGTGTTCCAGCTCTTTCCGCGCCTCTCCGAGCGCCTCGAGCAGCGGGCCGAGACGCTATCCGGCGGCGAGCAGCAGATGCTCGCGATCGGCCGCGCGCTGATGACGCGCCCGCGGCTGTTGATGCTGGACGAGCCCTCGCAGGGCATCATGCCGAAGCTCGTCGACGAGATCTTCCAGGCTGTGAAGCGCATCCGCGACGCCGGCATGACCGTGCTGATCGTGGAGCAACGCATGGCGGAGTGTCTCGAGATCGCCGACCGCGCCTATATCCTGCAAACCGGCCGCGTGCTGATGCAGGGCGCGGCAAGCGAGATCAAGGGCAATCCCGACGTGCGCAAGGCCTATCTGGGGCTGTAGCTACAAGCACACTGCCGTAGCCCGGATGAGCGAAGCGATATCCGGGGCAAGTGGTCCCGCATGTCGCTTCGCTCATGCGGGCTACGATTGCGGACCATGCCTTGCTTGAGCCGCGGCCAGCAACACCGCTTCGACGATTGCGTCGAACTCATCCTTTCCGATCGGATCAATTGCGGTCAGTTCATCGTATGTCTTCGTATAGGGAGACCACCAGTGATGGTGTAAGCCAATTTCGTGGAGAACGCGGGCCGCCGCCACTATCTCACTTGGTGTAGGCCGTGCTGGATCGGTCATTCCTCGTGCCCATGCTCCGGCAGCGCCACCCCAAACACCTTCACCAGATCCGTCACCTGCTCGGGCGACAAATACCGCGGGTTCATCCCGCGCAGCAGTAGATACAGCTTCGCCGTCTCCTCCAACTCCTCGGTCGCGAACACCGCTGCTTCCAGCGTATCGCCGGCGACGACCGGGCCGTGATTGGCGAGCAGCACGGATGAGTATTTTCCCGCCAGCCCCCTGATCGCATCCGCGACCGCGGGATCGCCGGGGCGGTAATAGGGCACGAGCGCGGTGGCGCCGCATTTCATCAGATAATAGGCCGTCATCGGCGGCAGCGCGGCGCGCGGGTCGATCTCCGGCAGCATCGACAGCGCAACCGAATGAGTGGAGTGCAGATGCACGATCGCCCTTGCGCTCCCGCGCGTGGCATAGAGTGCATTGTGCAGCGGAACTTCCTTGGTCGGCGCATCGCCCGAAACCAGTCGGCCCTGATCGTCCAGCCGCGACAGTTTTGCGGGATCGAGGAAGCCGAGCGAGGCATTGGTCGGCGTCACCAGCCAGCCGCCGCCGTCCAGCCTGACGCTGATATTGCCGGAGGAGCCGGGCGTCAGCCCACGCTCGAACAGGGACCGTCCGAAGCGGCAAATGTCTTCGCGCAGCAATGTCTCGTTGCTCATGGCCGTCATGTCCGTTTGTCTCACGCTTTGGCAGCGCGGCCAAGCCGTGTTATTCGGTTGGCAAGCTGCCGCAAAAGGCGGCCCTCCGGGAAACGTCGCAAGGATCAGTTGCATGTCCGCCTCCACGTCACAGAATCAGCGCATCGCCGTCATCGGGCTCGGCTCGATGGGGTTCGGCATGGCGACCTCGCTGAAGCGCGCCGGTCATGTCGTCACCGGCTGCGACGTCTCGGCTGATGCGGTGGCTCGTTTCGTGACGGAGGGCGGCGCGGGCGCCACGACGCCGGCCGAAGCTGCCAAGGGCGCCGACATCGTCGTCAGCATCGTCGTCAATGCCGCGCAGACCGAGACGATCCTGTTCGGCAAGGATGGCGTCGCGGAAACCATGGCCAAGGACAGCGTCTTCCTGTCGTCGGCGACCATGGATCCCGACGTGGCGCGGCGTCTCGCCAAGCAGTTGGAGGCGACCGGCCGGCACTATCTGGATGCACCGATCTCCGGCGGGGCGCAGCGCGCAGCGCAGGGCGAGCTGACGATCCTCGCCTCCGGCAGTCCAACTGCGTTTGAGAAAGCGCGGCCCGCGCTCGATGCCATGGCCGCAAAGCTCTACGAACTTGGCGATGCCGCAGGCCAGGGCGCCGCCTTCAAGATGATCAACCAGTTGCTCGCCGGCGTGCATATCGCCGCCGCCAGCGAGGCGATCGCGTTCGCGGCCAAGCAGGGGCTCGATATCCGCAAGGTTTATGAGGTGATCACGGCGTCCGCCGGAAACTCCTGGATGTTCGAGAACCGCATGCCGCACGTGCTCGACGGCGATTACACCCCGCGCAGTGCGGTCGAGATTTTCGTCAAGGACCTCGGCATCATCCAGGACATGGCACGCAGTGCCAGATTCCCGGTTCCGGTCTCCGCCGCAGCACTTCAGATGTTCTTGATGACAGCCGCCGCCGGTATGGGCCGCGACGACGATGCGTCGGTGGCGCGGATGTATGCGCGGGTCACCGGCGTGAAACTGCCCGGCGACAAGTAAGGAAAAGAGGATTCCGATGCCCCGTTTTGCCGCCAATCTCTCGATGATGTTCACCGAGGTGCCGTTCCTCGACCGCTTCGATGCCGCTGCGGCAGCCGGCTTCACCGCCGTCGAGTTTCTCTTTCCCTATGAGCATCCGGCCGAGGCGGTCGGCGAGCGGCTCAAGCGCAACGGCTTGACTCAGGCGCTGTTCAACCTGCCGCCGGGCGACTGGAATGCCGGCGAGAAGGGCTTTGCGGCACTCCCGTCGCGATTCCCCGAGCTCAAGGCGAGCCTGGAGACCGCGCTTCCCTACGCCAAGGCGACCGGCGTCAAGCGGCTGCATTTGATGGCGGGCATCGCCAACCGTGGCGAGCGCGTCGCGATCGAGGCGTTCTACAAATCGGTGGCGTGGGCCGCCGAGTTCTTTGCGCCGCACGGCATCGACATCGTGCTCGAGCCGATCAATGCACGGAACGTGCCCGGCTATTTCCTCAACGATTTCGGGTTCGCGCGCGACCTGATCCAGGAGCTAAGGCTTCCGAATCTGAAACTCCAGTTCGACATCTATCACTGCCAGATCATCCATGGCGACGTCACGATGCGGCTGCGTGAGATGATGCCGGTCATCGGCCACATCCAGATCGCCAGCATCCCCTCGCGCAACGAGCCTGATGGCGAGGAGCTGAACTATCCGTTCCTGTTCGACGAACTCGACCGGCTCGGTTATGCCGGCTTCGTCGGCTGCGAATATAATCCGCGCGGCAAGACCACCGACGGCCTTGCCTGGTTCAAGCCTTATGCGGGAGTGAAGCCGTGACAGTTGCAGCGAAAATATCCCTTGGCTGCATTGCCGACGACTACACCGGCGCCTCCGACCTCGCCAACACGCTGACGCGCGCCGGCCTGCGCACCGTGCAGACCATCGGCGTGCCGGCGGACGATCTCGCGCTGCCTGAGGTCGACGCCGTTGTGGTGTCCTTGAAGAGCCGTTCGATCGAGGCCGGCCTTGCCGTGTCGCGCTCGCGCGCGGCCGAGACATGGCTGCGCGGCCGCGGCGCAAGCCACGTGCTGTTCAAGATCTGCTCGACCTTCGATTCCACCGATGCCGGCAATATCGGCCCGGTGATGGACGCGCTGCGCGCCGATGGCGGCGAGGCGGCCGTGCTGGTGACGCCGGCCTTCCCGGAGACCGGCCGCACCGTCTACCAGGGCAATCTGTTCGTCGGCGCCGTGCCGCTGAACGAGAGCCCGCTGAAGGACCATCCGCTCAACCCGATGCACGATTCCAACCTGGTGCGCGTGCTGGCGCGCCAGAGCAAGACGCAAATCGGCCTCGTCGACCTCGCCACCGTCACGCGCGGCGCGGATGCCGTGCGGGCGCGGCTGTCCGAACTCGCCGGCAAGGGCATTGGCGCGGCGATCATCGACGCCGTGTTCGATCGCGACCTCGAAACCATCGGCCTCGTCGCTGCCCAGCATCGGTTGTCGGTCGGCGCCTCCGGCATGGGCCTTGGGCTGGCGCGGGCGCTGGTGTCTACAGGCAAGGTCACATCGACCGCGGCGAGCAGCGAGGCGGCGGGGGCAGCGGTCGGCGGACCGGCGGCGTGCCTGGCCGGAAGCTGCTCGCAGGCGACGCTTCAGCAGATCGCCAATGCCGAGCGTGTCATGCCCGTGCTGCATCTCGATCCGGACCGTATTACTACGGGCGAGGACGAGGCCCAGCGCGCACTGGCCTGGGCGAAGCCGCGACTGGCGGACGGTCCGGTCCTGATCGCATCGAGCTCGACGCCGGATCAGGTCGCCGCGCTCCAGGCGCGCCATGGCCGCGACGCGGCCGGTCACGCCATCGAACAGGCGATGGCCGACATTGCCGAGGGTCTGGTGCGGGCCGGCGTCAAGCGCCTGGTCGTTGCCGGCGGGGAAACATCCGGCGCCGTGGTCGACCGGCTGAAGATTCCCGGATTTCTCGTGGGGGTGGAGATCGCAGCCGGCGTCCCGGTGCTGCGTGCAGTCGGTGCTGAAAAAGGCGACATGCTGCTCGCCTTGAAGTCCGGAAACTTCGGCGGGCCGGAGTTTTTCTCCGACGCGCTTGGGCTCATGCGCTGAGCGCAGGGCATTTTTAGCGTCGTGTTCACTTGTTTCAGGCTTCCGTACTCGTACGGAGTCGTCGTTAACGTCCGCTCAGGTGCTCTGGTGTTGGATGTCGGTGCTGCTCCCTTAGGTTGATTCGTAAAGCTTCCGGACGCGCCGCCGCGCCAGCACAAAGAGACTCCATATGCTCGCCACTATTTCCATCCGCGCCAAGATCATCAGTGTCGTGGCGTTCCTGCTGGTCGCGATGGCCGGCATGGGCCTGCTCGCCGTCATGAAGATGCGGTCGATGAATGCCAACACCGTCGACATCACCACGAGCTGGATGCCCAGCGTGCGCGTGCTCGGGGATCTCCGGGCCGGCGTGATCACCTACCGCAATGTGATCCGGGAGCACATGCTGTCGGAAACGCTGGACGAGAAACTCGCGGCAGAGAAGACGCTCGCGACCGTGGTCGAGGCCAACACCAAGTTTCGCAAAACTTACGAAGACATGATCACCTCGCCTGAAGAGCGGGCACTCTACGGTGAATGGTCCAAGCTCTGGGACGAGTACAAGAAGGGCACGCAGGAGGTCATGGCGCTGTCTCGCAAGGAGGCCGGCAAGGTCCCGCACGAGGCGCATGAGCTGAACACCAAGACGGTCAACAAGATCGGGCTTCAGGCCGACGAGGTCCTGCGCAAGGACATCGAGCTCAACACCAAGGGTGGCGACCAGGCCGCGCAGGATGCCGCTGACAGCTATTCCTTCGCTTTCATGTTGGTTTCGATCATTCTCGCCGCCGCCGTCATCATCGGCATCGGCGTCGGCTTCTACCTCGTCCAGGACGTCTCCAGCGGCATCAATTCGATCATCGAGCCGATGCAGGCGCTGGGCAAGGGCGAACTTTCCGCCGAAGTCCCGCATCGCGGTGAGAGGACCGAGATCGGCGCCATGGCCGACGTGCTCCAGATCTTCAAGGAAGCGCTGATCGCCAAGAAGGCCGCCGACGAGGCTGCCGCCGCCGATGCCGAAGCCAAGATCGAGCGCGGCCGCCGCGTCGACAACATCACCCGCGAATTCGAGACGATGATCGGCGAGATCGTTCAGACCGTGTCGTCGGCCTCGACCCAGTTGGAGGCCTCCGCCTCGACGCTGACCTCGACCGCCGACCGCTCCCAGCGGCTGGCGACCACGGTTGCCGGAGCGTCGGAGGAAGCCTCGACCAACGTGCAGTCGGTGGCCTCGGCCACCGAGGAGATGGCCTCATCGGTCGGCGAGATCAGCCGTCAGGTGCAGGAATCTGCGCGGATGGCTGGCGATGCCGTCGGTCAGGCGCGCACCACCACCGAACGCGTCAGCGAGCTCTCCAAGGCAGCCTCGCGCATCGGCGACGTCGTCGAGCTCATCAACACCATCGCAGGCCAGACCAACCTGTTGGCGCTGAACGCGACCATCGAGGCCGCGCGCGCCGGCGAAGCCGGCCGCGGCTTTGCGGTCGTCGCCTCCGAGGTGAAGGCGCTCGCCGAGCAGACCGCGAAGGCGACCGGTGAGATCGGCCAGCAGATTTCCGGCATCCAGGCGGCGACCAACGACTCGGTCGGCGCCATCAAGGAGATCTCGTCGACCATCGAGCGTCTGTCGGAGATCTCGTCGGCGATCGCGGCGGCCGTGGAAGAGCAGGGCGCGGCGACCCAGGAGATCGCCCGCAACGTCCAGCAGGCGGCGCAGGGCACCCAGCAGGTCTCCTCCAACATCACCGACGTGCAGCGCGGCGCGACCGAGACCGGCACGGCCTCCTCGCAGGTGCTGTCGGCGGCGCAGATGCTGTCGCACGACTCGAACCGGCTCAAGACCGAAGTCAGCAAGTTCCTGACCAACGTCCGCGCGGCGTAACGACCGAGGCGCGCGGCGTAAACCCCCGCGTCAACATCCATTGACGAAAGAGCGGCGCCGCAAGCGCCGCTCTTTTTTTCGAGCGCCGGTAGCCCGATGTCGGTAGCAGGTACCATCATGGGGGTTCCGCGGAAGTGGGCGGGTGGTCTCCTTCATTGATAGTTAAATTCGGCTTACGAGAATGGTCTCAAGGACCGCCGGTTGCAGCCCTGATTGGAATAGCCGCTTATTTCATCCAACTTCTGGGGCTCACATGCGCAAGAATTTACCCGTCACCGATGTCGAATATCCCGTCAGCGACGAGACGCTGATCGTCTCCCGGACCGACCTCAAGGGCAAGCTCACTTACTTCAACGACGATTTTCTCGCAGCAGCCGGCTTCACGTCTGCGGAGCTGATGGGCCAGCCGCATAACATCGTCCGTCACCCGGACATGCCGCCGGAGGCGTTCGACAATCTCTGGGACACGCTGAAGGCCGGCAAGCCGTGGCTCGGCGCGGTGAAGAACCGCCGCAAGAACGGCGATTTCTACTGGGTGCTGGCGACGGCGTCGCCGATTCGCGAGAACGGCCAAGTCACGGGCTTTACTTCGATCCGCACCAAACTGCCAGCCGACCAGCGCAAGCTGGCCGAAGAGGTCTACGCGGCGATCCGCGAGAAGAAGCCGCATGGTTATCGCGTTGACGCCGGCATCATCCGCCGCCGCTCGCTGCTCGACCATTTTGCGGTCTTCACCAGGACGCTGAAGGCGCGCCTGGCCACCACGATGGCGCTCCAGTTGCTGTTCGTGCTCGCGCTTGGCATCGGCGGAGCGCTCTCGACCGGCGGTACGACCAGCCTGAGCCTGGCGCTGCTGGCCGTCGCCGGCGCTGCCGTCCTCGGCTTTGCCGGCCTTACGACCATGCGCGCCGTCCAGGGGCCAATGCAGCAGCTCAACGACACCTTGGTCAACCTCGTCCAGGACAAGCTGGACAACCGCATCCTGATCGAGCGTGACGACGAGATCGGCGAGTCGCTGCGCAATCTGCAGACGGTGCAGACGATCATCCGCTTCAGCCGCGACGAGGTGCAGGCGGTGCAGCGCCGCGCCGAGGGACAGCGCAAGGCCGACATGACAAAGCTTGCCGACGGCTTCGAGGCCGCGGTCGGCGAAATCGTCGAGACCGTATCGTCGGCTGCGACCGAGCTCGAGGCGTCGGCCTCGACGCTGACCTCGACCGCCGGTCGGGCGCAGGAATTGGCGACGGTGGTCGCGTCCGCCTCGGAAGAAGCCTCCACCAACGTCCATTCAGTGGCGTCCGCCGCCGAAGAGATGTCCTCCTCGGTGCGTGAGATCAGCCGGCAGGTGCAGGAATCCGCCCGGATCGCAGGGGAGGCCGTCAGCCAGGCGCAATCCACCACCGAACGCGTCAGCGAATTGTCGCGGGCGGCGTCCCGGATCGGCGACGTCGTCGAGCTCATCAACGCCATTGCAGGCCAGACAAATCTGCTGGCGCTGAATGCGACGATCGAGGCGGCTCGTGCCGGCGAGGCCGGCCGCGGCTTTGCGGTCGTTGCCTCGGAGGTGAAGGCGCTCGCCGAGCAGACGGCCAAGGCCACCGGCGAAATCGGCCAGCAGATCGGCGGCATCCAGACGGCGACGCAGGAATCGGTTGGTGCCATCGGCGAGATCAGCGGCACGATCGCCCGCCTGTCGGAAATCTCTTCGGCGATCGCGGCGGCGGTGGAGGAGCAGGGCGCGGCCACCCAGGAGATCGCTCGCAACGTGCAGCAGGCTGCCCAAGGCACCCAGCAGGTGTCAGCCAATGTCGGCGAGGTGCAGCACGGTGCCTCCGAAACCGGGTCGGCGTCCTCGCAAGTGTTGTCGGCGGCGCAGATGCTGTCTCGCGATTCGAGCCGCCTCAAGCTCGAAGTCGGCAAGTTCCTGGACTCGGTCCGCGCCGCATGAGGCCGCCGCATGGCCGCAGTGCGCGTTCCGCAGTGCGGTAGCACGGAAGTGAATGCCGGAAATTGGCGTTTCCGGCGGTGCTCGGGTAAAGGGAGGGAGGGATCCCCGTGGGGGCGGATTCCGTATCCTCGCTTGACCTGGAATTTTCCGGCGAATGATTGCTCTGGTCCGTATTGCCCTGAGCCGGCCCTACACGTTTGTCGTGCTCGCGCTCCTGCTTCTGATCATCGGACCGCTGGCGGCGCTGCGGACGCCGACCGACATCTTTCCGGACATCCGCATTCCCGTGATCGGCGTGGTCTGGCAATACACCGGCCTGCCGCCCGACCAGATGTCGGGCCGCATCACCACGCCGTTCCAGCGCGCGCTGACGACGACGGTCAACGACATCGAGCACATCACCGCCAATTCCTATAACGGCTTTGGCATCATCAAGATCTTCTTCCAGCCGAACGTCGACATTCGCACCGCCAATGCGCAGGTCACCGCGATCTCGCAGACGCTGATCAAGCAGATGCCGCCGGGCGCGACGCCGCCTCTGATCCTGAACTACTCCGCCTCCACCGTGCCGATCGTCCAGGTGGCGCTGTCGGGCGACGGGCTGACCGAGCAGAACCTCGCCGATATCGGCATCAACCAGCTGCGAACGCCGCTGGTCACCGTGCCTGGCGCAGCTATCCCGTACCCGTTTGGCGGCAAGCAGCGCCAGGTCCAGATCGACCTCGACCCGACCGCGCTCCAGGCGAGGGGCCTGTCCGGCCAGGACGTCGCCAACGCGCTCGCGGCCCAGAACCTGATCACGCCGGTCGGCACCCAGAAGATCGGGCAGTTCGAATACATCATTCAGCTCAACAACTCGCCGCTGAAGATCGACGAGCTCGGCAATCTGCCGATCAAGACCGTCAATGGCGCGATGGTCTATGTGCGCGACGTCGCGACCGTGCGCGACGGCAACCCGCCGCAGACCAACATCGTCCACGTCGACGGCAACCGCTCGGTGCTCATGATGGTGCTGAAGGCGGGCGCGACCTCGACGCTCGACATCATCGCGGGCATCAAGCAGAAGGTGATCGACGTCAAGGATCAGCTGCCGGACGGGCTCAAGATCGGCTTCATCGGTGATCAGTCGGTGTTCGTCCGCGGCGCCATCGAAGGCGTCGCGTTCGAAGGCGTGATCGCGGCGCTGCTCACCAGCATCATGATCCTGCTGTTCCTCGGCAGCTGGCGCTCGACCGTCATCATCGCGGTCTCGATCCCGCTCTCCGTGCTCGGCGCCATCATCATGCTGTCGGCGATCGGCGAGACGCTGAACATCATGACGCTCGGCGGCCTGGCTCTCGCGGTCGGCATCCTCGTCGACGACGCCACCGTCACGATCGAGAACATCAATTATCATCTGGAGCAGGGCAAGCCGGTCGAGCAGTCGATCCTCGACGGCGCCAACCAGATCGTGACGCCGGCCTTCGTCTCGCTGCTCTGCATCTGCATCGTGTTCGTGCCGATGTTCTTCCTCACCGGCGTGGCGCGCTTCCTGTTCGTGCCGATGGCGGAAGCGGTGATGTTCGCGATGATCTGGTCGTTCCTGCTGTCGCGTACGTTGGTGCCGACCATGGCGAACTATCTGTTGCAGGCACATGTCCATCACGAGGACGGTCCGCCGAAGTCGCGCAATCCCCTGGTGTGGTTCCAGCGCGGTTTCGAGGCTCGCTTCGAGCGTATTCGCGGCGGCTACCACAGTTTCCTCGGGCTCGCGCTCGCGCACCGTCCGGTGTTCGTGATCGGCTTCCTCTGCGTGGTCGGCGCGTCCTTCGCGCTGGTGCCGTTCCTCGGGCGCAACTTCTTCCCCGCGGTCGATGCCGGCAACATCCTGATGCACGTCCGCACCCAGGTCGGCACCCGCGTCGAGGAGACCGCGAACCAGCTCGCCGACGTGCAGAAGGCGATCCGCAAGCTGATCCCGGGCGAGATCGAAACGCTGACCGACAACATCGGCATGCCGATCTCCGGCATCAACATGACCTACAACAACACCGGCGTGATCGGCCCGCAGGATGGCGACATCCAGATCAAGCTGAAGGAAGGCCACAAGCCGACCGAGGAGCATGTGCGCGTGCTGCGTGAGCAACTGCCGCGGCTGTTCCCCGGCGTCAGCTTCGCCTTCCTGCCGGCCGACATCGTCAGCCAGATCCTGAACTTCGGCGCGCCGGCGCCGATCGACCTGCAGATCCGCGGCGCCAATCTCAGCGCCAACTTCGCGTATGCCAACAATCTGCTGGCCAAGGTCCGCAGGATTCCCGGCGTCGCCGATGCGCGGATCCAGCAGTCGCCGAACAATCCGACCTTCAACATCGATGTCGACCGCACCCGCGCGCAATATGTCGGCCTGACCGAGCGCGACGTCACCAACAGTCTCGTGGTCAATCTTGCCGGCTCATCGCAGGTGGCGCCGACCTACTACCTTAATCCGGATAATGGCGTGTCCTATTCGATCGTGATGCAGACGCCGCAATATCAGATGGATTCGCTCAGCGCGCTTCAGACGTTGCCGATCACGGCCGCCGGCAATTCGCAGTCGCCGATCCTCGGCGGCATCGCCGACATCAAGCGCTCGACCTCGAGCGCGGTGGTCTCGCAATACGACATCCAGTCGATGGTGCAGATTTTCGCCACGACCTCGGGCCGCGATCTCGGTGCGGTCGCGACCGACATCCGGCAGGTGATCGCCGACACCGCCAAGGAGGTGCCGAAAGGCTCTTCCGTGGTGCTGCTCGGCCAGGTGCAGACCATGAACAGCGCCTTCACCGGCTTGTTGTTCGGCCTGCTCGGGGCGGTCGTCCTGATCTATTTCCTGATCGTCGTGAACTTCCAGTCCTGGTCCGATCCGTTCGTGATCATCACCGCGCTGCCTGCCGCGCTCGCCGGCATCGTCTGGATGCTGTTCGCCACGGAGACGACGCTGTCGGTACCGGCGCTGACCGGCGCCATCATGTGCATGGGCGTTGCCACCGCCAACAGCGTGCTCGTGATCTCGTTCGCGCGCGAGCGCTACGAGGAGCTCGGCGATCCCATCGCCGCGGCGCTGGAAGCCGGCTTCGTCCGGTTCCGCCCGGTGCTGATGACCGCGCTCGCAATGATCATCGGCATGGCGCCCATGGCCCTGGGGCTCGGCGAGGGCGGCGAGCAGAATGCGCCGCTCGGCCGCGCCGTGATCGGCGGCCTGATCTTTGCAACCTTCGCCACGCTGATGTTTGTTCCCGTGGTGTTCAGCATGGTACACAAGAAGCAAGGCGCCAAATCCGCCGCCTCCCTGGAGACCCCGCATGTCGCCCACTGAACCCCGCTCGCCGGTGTCGCACCGGAAACTGGGCCTTTTCGGCGTGGTGGCGCTGATCGCGGCGGGGCTGGTCGTGGGCACCGGCATCCGTGCCCGCGAGGAGCAGGGCTCCAGGCTGAAGGCATGGACCGATGACCAGGCCGTTCCCAGCGTCGCGGTGACGCTGCCCAATGCCAAGGCTCCCAATTCGACCATCGACTTGCCGGGCCGTCTCGAAGCCTATTATCGCGCGCCGATCTTCGCCCGCGTTCCCGGCTATCTCAAAAGCTGGAGCGCCGATATCGGTGCGCGGGTGAAGGCCGGTCAGGTGATCGCAGAGATCGAGGCGCCCGACCTCGACCAGCAACTGCTTCAGGCCCGCGCCGACCTCGCCAGCCAGCAGTCCAGCGCCAGGCTGTCGGAAGCCACCCTCAACCGCCGCAAGACGCTGGTCGCCTCCAATTTCGTCTCCGCGCAGGAGATCGACGAGCGTACCGCCGATCTCTCCAACAAGAACGCGGCGGTTCGCTCGGGCCAGGCCAATGTCGAGCGCCTCGAGGCGCTGGCCGGTTACAAGAAGATCACCGCTCCGTTTGACGGTGTTGTCACGGCGCGAGACACTGACGTCGGTGCGCTGATCAATTCAGGCGGCGGCTCGGGCCCGGCGATGTTCGTGGTCTCCGACATCACCAAGCTGCGCGTCTATATCAACGTGCCCCAGAACTACGTGCCCGCGATCAAGATCGGCGCCAAGGCCGCCATCGTGCTGCCGGAGTATCCGAACCGGACCTTCCAGGCGACGGTGGAGGCTTCCTCACAGGCGGTTGACGTCGCCTCCGGCACGACACGCATGCAACTCGGTCTCGATAATTCCTCAGGCGAGCTGATGCCCGGCGGCTACGCCAGCGTGAAGCTCAGCCTGCAGCGCGACACCGCGCCGCTCAGCATTCCCGCCAGCGCGCTGATCTTCAACGGCAGCGGCCTGCGCGTCGCAACCGTCGGTCCGGACGACAAGGTGCTGTTCAAGCCGGTGACCATCGCGCGCGATCTTGGCAAGGAAATCGAGCTCGCCTCGGGAATTGCAGCGGACGACCGCGTCATCACGGCACCACCGGACGGCCTTTCCGACGGCGACCAGGTCCGCGTGACAGGCGCCGGCGCCAAGGGCAAGCCGGCGACCGCGTCGGAAAAGCAGGCGCCGAAGGGGTAGCCTCGATTTCGTAGGGTGGGCAAAGCGAAGCGTGCCCACCATCTCTCTGCGGTCCTAAAAAGATTGGTGGGCACGGCGCAAGAGCGCCTTTGCCCACCCTACGAGAGCTACGCCACCCGCCACTCCGGCACGCCATCCGCAGCCATCGCGATCTCGCCCAGCGAACCCACCGGCGTCCTGTTCAAGTCGAGCAGATGCGCCAGCGTCGCCGCGTCGCTCGCGGGAATCCGCGCCAGTGTGCGCCTGTCATCTTCGGTCCGCAGCATCACCACGCCATGCTCGACATCGCCGCCCCGGCCGTAGAGCACCGTAAAGGTCTCGACCTTGCCTTTGCCCGAGACATCCGTGACGAACTCCGGCACGGCGCGCTTGTTGCTGTCTGCCGCCGCCTGCACGCTCGTCTCCTGTGCCAGCGCTTCACGCGGCGGCACCTTCGATATCACCAGCGCATGATGCTTGGTGACGAAGCCCCCCTGGCCGTAGAGCAGGCCGAGCTTTGCGCCGTCGCGCACACGCCGCACCATCGCGCAGGCGGCATGGGTCATGTAGGTGTTGAGCGGCGCACCGAAGAAGGTGAGGCCGCCTGTTACGGTCGGCTTCACGTCCGCACCCAGGCCCAGCGTCCGCCGCGCCATCTTGGGCACGCACGGGAAGCAGCTATAGAGCTCTATCGCATCGAATTTCTTGCCGTCGCCGCCGGCGAGATCCATCGCAGCCTTCAAGACGGCGTTCTGCGGATGGCTCTCGTAAAACTGGTCGCGGAGGAGATAGTCGCGCGGTTCTTCCGCCGAGGCGCCGCCGAGTGGATAGACCAGCTTGTCCTCGGCGATGCCTGCCGCACGCGCCTTGGTGAGGCTGGTGAGCAGCAGTGCGCCGCCCATGTTGACGCTCGGGTTGGCAACCATCAGCTTGTTGTAGGGCCAGGCGATCAGGCGGTTGTCTGCCGTCGGCGTCGTGATTTCGTCGGGCGTATAGCGCCGCTTCAGCCAGGCGTTGGGATTTTGCGCAGCGGCCTCGGAATAGCGTGACCAGAGTGTACCCGACTCTGCCATCGCCTCGCGCGGTGTCTGGCCCCAATGGGCGGACGATGCCGCTTCATAGAACGGATAGACCGTCACGGGTCGGAACACGCCGAACTTCACGGCTAAGGGTTTCTGGAACGCCGCGCCGCGTTTCGGCTCCTCGACGTCATGGGCGAACGGCGTCCATGGCAGCTTCGCGCCGGCGCGCTCCGCCTTGGTCGCCGTCGACTGTGCCTCCGCGCCGCAAACTGCGGCAACACTGCATTCACCCCGCGCGATGCGCTTTGCTGCCTCGTGGATGTAGCGGATCGGGCTCTCGCCGCCGACCGGGCCGTAATAGCAATGCGAAGGCGAGATGCCGAGCCGTTGCGCCAGCAGCTTTTCCGGATCGCGATAGCGCCAGCTCAGGAAGTTGACGACGTCGAGCGACTGCACCTCGCCGAGCAGCCTTGCGCCGGCATCTGCTTCCGCGCGCAGCAGCGCCTGTTCGAGCAGGTCGAGCGGTTCGAGGCCTTCGGTGATCTCCTTGGGGCGGTCGGCGATCTCGCCGACGCCGACGATGACGGGAATGCGGTCTTCGGGGGTATGTTTCTTATCTGTCATGCTTCAATTCACGATGTCAGTTGTTTCGTCATTGCGAGCGCAGCGAAGCAATCCAGGGTTTTTCCGCGATGGTAGTCTGGATTGCTTCGCTGCGCTCGCAATGACGGTATGTGGCAATCACTCCGCCACCAGCGCATTCATGTGCTCGACGGCTTCGGCAAACTCTTCCTTGAACTCCTGCACCACCGCGCCGGCCGATTTCACGCTGTCGATCAGCCCGACGCCCTGGCCGACGAAGTAACTCACGAGATCGCGGGCCTTCGCGTTGCCGCCCGCCGCCGCGCGGTCGATCGCGTTGAAGGCGTCGCGGCTGACGATGCTTTGCAGCGGCATCGGCAATGCGCCGGGGCTCTCGGCTGCGCGGTCCCAGGCGTCGGTCCAGACCGAGCGAAGCTGCCGCGCCGGCTTTCCGGTGCGGCCCTTCGAGCGCACCGCATCGCGCGACGATGCCGCGATCATCTTCTCACGAAAGATCTCCGTGGTCTCGGCCTCGACGGTGGCAAGCCACACCGAGCCGGTCCAGGCGCCGGCCGCGCCCATCGCCATGCAGGCCGCCATCTGCCGTCCGGTCATGATGCCGCCGGCCGCCAGCACCGGCACGTCGCGGATATTCTTGATCGCCTTGATCACCTCGGGCACCAGCACCATGGTCGAGACCTCGCCGCAATGGCCGCCGGCTTCGGTACCCTGGACCACGAGGATATCGACGCCGGCCGCGACCTGGCGCAGCGCGTGCTCCTTGGCCCCGACCAGCGCAGCGACCGGCACGCCGTGCTTCCTGCCCATCTCGATCATGGCCTTCGGCGGCACGCCCAAGGCATTGGCGATCAGGCGGATCGGGTGCTTGAACGAGACCTCCAGCAGCTCCAACGCGGTCCTACCATCGAACGGCTGCGGCTGATTGTCGGCGACCTCGGTGGTCGTGAGTTCGATGTCGTATCTCTTCAGGAGATCGCGCGTGTAGTCGCGATGCGCCTGCGGCACGCGTGCTTCAAGGCTCTTCCAGGTGACGTCCTTCTCGCCCGCAGTCGAGATGTTTTCGGGGATCAGCACATCGATGCCGTAGGGCTTGCCGTCGACGTGATCGTCGATCCATTTCAGCTCGCGCTCCAGCGTATCCGGCGTGTGCACGGTGGCACCTAACACGCCAAATCCGCCGGCGCGGCTGACGGCGGCGACGACATCGCGGCAATGGCTGAAGGCGAGCAGGGGGAAATCGATGCCCAGCATGTCGCAGATCGGCGATTTCATCGTTCTCTCCCGGCGGCCCCGCGTTGCTGTTGTTGCAATCTTGAGCGAAGGCTCATCGAGCTAGCCCATCGTCTTGCGCCATGCCAATCCGGATTCGGCAGCGCATCTTGCGTGCACACGCCGTATTGCGCGAAGCCGTACGCCCGGCTCGACAGATGCGGATTCTCGTGATGGCCGTCCTCGGCAACGTCGGATGCATGACGCGGCCTCGAGGCCCGCGCCGGACGCAGGGCCGGCAGGGCTTGCCATCGGCCGTCCGTGGGCTAATTAATGCAGACGCATCTTTTTCGCCGGAGCCTTCTCATGACCGACGCCCCCGCCTACGTGCCGCCCAAGGTCTGGACCTGGAACAAGGAGAACGGCGGACAGTTCGCCAGTATCAACCGTCCCATCGCCGGTCCCACCCATGACAAGGAGCTGCCGGTCGGCAAGCATCCCTTCCAGCTCTATTCGCTGGCGACGCCGAACGGGGTGAAGGTCACGGTCATGCTGGAGGAGCTTCTGGCGCTCGGCCACAAGGGCGCGGAATACGACGCCTGGCTCATCAAGATCGGCAACGGCGACCAGTTCGGCAGCGGTTTTGTCGACATCAATCCGAATTCCAAGATCCCGGCGCTGATGGACCGCTCCGGCCCGGAGCCGATCCGGGTGTTCGAGTCCGGCTCCATCCTCTTCTACCTCGCGGAAAAGTTCGGCGCGTTCCTGCCGAAGGACATCAAGAGCCGCACCGAGGCGATGTCGTGGCTGTTCTGGCAGATGGGCAGCGCGCCCTATCTCGGCGGTGGCTTCGGCCATTTCTACGCCTACGCGCCGACCAAGATCGAATATGCCATCGACCGTTTCGCAATGGAGACCAAGCGCCAGCTCGACGTGCTCGACCGCCGGCTCGCCGACAACGAATATCTCGCCGGCAGCGAATACACCATCGCCGACATGGCGGTATGGCCCTGGTACGGCGCGCTCGCCAAGGGGCTGGTCTATGGCGCCGGCGAATTCCTCTCGGTGCAGGACTACAAGCACGTGCAGCGCTGGACCGACCAGATCGCCAAGCGCCCGGCCGTCAAGCGCGGCCGCATGGTCAACCGCGTCTCCGGCGATCCCGCCAGCCAGCTCCACGAGCGGCATGATGCCGGCGATTTCGAGACCAAGACGCAGGACAAGATCGGCGAGGTCGCCGCGTCGTAGGGCGGTTAGCGCCCTCTCCCCGTGAGAACGAGGAGAGGGAGAGGCTGGGCCTTACGCCATGCTCAGCTCGTGGCGTCCCACCACCATCCAGTGCACCTCGTCCGGACCGTCCGCGAAGCGCAGATGGCGGACATCCTGGTACATTTCGGCGAGCGGGGTCCAGTGCGAGATGCCGGTGGCGCCGTGCATCTGGATCGACTGATCGATGATCTTGCAAGCTCGCTCCGGCACCATGGCCTTGACCATGGAGACCCAGACGCGAGCCTCCTTGTTGCCGAGCACGTCCATGGCCTTGGCGGCCTTCAGCACCATCAGCCGCATCGCCTCGATCTCGCAGCGCGCCTGCGCGATGATCTGCATATTGCCGCCGAGATGGGCGATCTTCTTGCCGAAGGCTTCGCGGGTGAGGCCACGCTGCACCATCAAATCGAGCGCCTTCTCCGCCTTGCCGATGGTGCGCATGCAGTGATGGATGCGGCCCGGGCCCAGCCGAAGCTGCGAGATCTCGAAGCCGCGGCCTTCGCCGAGCAGAATGTTCTCCTTGGGCACGCGCACATTGTTGAAGCGCATATGCATGTGGCCGCGCGGCGCGTGGTCCTGGCCGAACACGTACATGGGGCCGAGCACCTCGACGCCGGGCGTGTCGCGCGGCACCAGGATCTGCGACTGCTGCTTGCTCGGCGCCGCATCCGGATTGGTCTTCACCATCACGATGAGGATCTTGCAACGGGGATCGCCGACGCCGGAGATGTAATACTTCTCGCCGTTGATGACCCATTCGTCGCCGACGAGCTTTGCACTCGTCGAGATGTTCTTGGCATCGGAGGAGGCGACGTTCGGCTCGGTCATGACATAGGCCGAGCGGATCTCGCCGTTCATGAGCGGCTTCAGCCACTTCTCCTTCTGCTCCTTGGTGCCGACGCGCTCTAGCACCTCCATGTTGCCGGTATCAGGCGCCGAGCAGTTCATGCTCTCCGAGGCCAGCGGGCTCTTGCCGAGCTCGGAGGCGATATAGGCGTAGTCGAGATTCTTCAGGCCCTGGCCGGTCTCGTCGTCGGGCAGGAAGAAGTTCCAGAGGCCTTCCTGCTTGGCCTTGTTCTTGGCCTTCTCCAGCACCTCGAGCTGCTTCGGCGTGAAGCTCCAGCGGTCTTGCTTGCCTTCGCCGGCCTTGGCGAACTCGATCGACATCGGCTCGACGGTGTCGCGGATGAACTTCCTGACGTGATCATAGAGCGGCCGGACCTGGTCCGACATCCTGAGGTCGTTGAGCTCGTCGCCGGGATTGAGGGTGTAGTTGGTGGTGCGGGGAATATAGGTGTGTTTTGTCATTGTTCCTCCCGGGGGCGCTGAGATCGTGTTGGACGCGAGAATAGTCGCAGCGTCGCCAAAGTGCGAGCGCGCATTTTTTCAACGCGAGCCCTGCCATGCGATGGAATATCGCGGGCGTTTGAAATGTTGTTTGAATGGGGCTGCATTCTCGCTGTCATCGCCCGACTTGATCGTACGATCCAGTACTCCGTGACGTCGGTGATTCATGAAGAAGCCGCGGCGTACTGGATGCCCCGGTCAAGCCGGGGCATGACAGTGGTGCTTGCGGCTGGCTCAGTTCGCCATCCGATGCATCGCGCAGATTTTGTTGCCATCCAGGTCGCGCAAATACGCGATATAGAGATTGACGCCGGGGCCTTGGCGGATGCCGGGAGGATCTTCGCAGGGAATGCCGCCGGCAGCGATGCCGGCCGTATGCCATGCATTGACCTGCTCCGGCGAGTTGGCGGCAAAGCCGATGGTGCCGCCATTCGCAGGCGTCGCCGCTTCGCCGTTGATCGGCTTTGTGACCGAGAACACGCCGGTCTTGGTGATGTAGAAGATGCGATGGCCGTCGACGCGCGCCGGCCGCACCTCGAGCGTGGACAGCAAATTGTCGTAAAAGCCCTTGGCCTTGTCGAGGTCGTTGGTGCCGATCATGACGTGTGAAAACATGTGCTCGTTCCCCTCATTATGAAAATCAAAACGCCGTATAACCGCCGTCGATCACGAACGTATCCGCCGTGTGGTACGACGACGCCTTGCTCATCAGATACACCGCGATGCCGCCGAAATCGCTGGCCTCGCCGAAGCGCCGCACCGGAATTCGCGGCATCACGTTGGCCACGAATTTTTCGTTAGCCATCAGGCCCGACGTCATGTCGCTCTTGATCCAGCCGGGCAGGATCGCATTCGCGGTGACGCCGTGGCGCGCCAGCTCGACGCCGAGCGCGCGGACCAGCGCGTTGATCGCGGCCTTGGTCGCCGCGTAGTGCTCGTTGCGGGCGGTGCCGAAGATCGAGGCGAGGCTCGAGGTCGCCACCAGCCGGCCGAAGGGATCGCCCGCCTCGGCGCGCTGGGTCATGTGTTTCGCGGCCGTCTGGAACGCGTGGAACACGCCGTCGAGATTGGTCGCAAACATTGTGCGCCATTCCTCTTCGGTGCGTTCGATGAAGGAGCGCCGGCCGCCGCCGCCGATGCCGGCATTGGCGAAGCAGCCGTCGACGCGGCCGAATGTGTCCAGCGTGGCCTTCATCGCGGCATTGACCGAGGCCGGGTCGGTGACGTCGCAGACCCGCGCGTCGACCTTGCCGGGCAAGCCCGCCAGGCTCGCGGCAGCGCTGCTGTTCTTGTCAGGATTGCGGCCCCAGATCGAGACGTTGCAGCCCTGGCCGGCGAGCGCCTGCGCGATGCCGAGTCCGATCCCGCCATTGCCGCCGGTGATCACGGCGACCCGTCCTGAAAGGTCGAAAAGGTTCATGGCGCGTTTCCTGTTTTTGCTTGGCGCGCATCAGCCGCTGCGCGCAAGATTGCTTGCTATGCTCCGATCACCATGGACAAGACCGCGCCAAAAATCAAATATGCGCCCCGGCAAAAGCAATTCCGGTCTGCGAAACTGGTGCAGGCCGCAACTCACGAGGAAACCATGCAGTTCAAACACGTCACGCTCGATCTCGATGGTTCGGTCGCGATCCTCAAGCTCGACCATCAGGAGGTGATGAACGCGGTCTCCGTCGACATGCTGGGCGGTCTCGCGGAAGCGCTCGACGCGATCGAGGAAAAGAAGGACGAGGTGCGCTGCGTCGTGCTCACCGGCGCGGGACGGGCGTTCTGCACCGGCGCCAATCTGCAGGGCCGCAATAACCAGTCGAAGAAGACCAAGGCCGGCCTGACGCTCGAGACCGGCTTTCATCCCTTCCTGCGCCGCATCCGCAATCTGCATTGCCCGATCGTGACTGCGGTCAACGGCCCGGCGGCCGGCGCCGGCATGAGCTTCGCGCTGCTCGGCGACATGATTTTATGCGCGCGCTCGTCCTATTTCCTGCAAGCCTTCCGCCGTATCGGCCTCGTGCCGGATTGCGGCTCGACCTGGCTCTTGCCGCGGCTGATCGGCAAGGCCCGCTCGATCGAATTGTCGCTGATGGGCGAGCGGCTTCCCGCCGAGAAGGCGCTGGAATGGGGCCTCGTCAACCGCGTCTATGATGACGGCGTGCTGATGGAGGAGGCGATGAAGCTCGCGCGCGACCTCGCCAGCGGCCCGACGGTCGCGCTGTCGCTGATCCGCAAGCTCTATTGGGACAGCCCGGAAAATTCCTTCGAGGATCAGCTCAATCTCGAATTCCAATGCCAGCTCCGCGCCGGCGACACGGATGATTTCCGCGAAGGCGTCGTCGCGTTCCTGGAGAAGCGTCCTGCGCAGTTCAAGGGCAAATGATCGAGCCCGAGCTCTCCCGCAGCGTTGCGCGCTGGTGCAAGGGGGCGACCGGCGTGACGGGCGCGGCCAAGCTGTCCGGCGGCGCCAGCCAGGAGACCTGGCGCTTCGACATCGTGCATCCCGACGGGCCGATCGGTGCGATCTTGCGCCGCTCGCCGAAAGGCTATGGCGCGGCGCCGACGCGCGCGGCGGGTCTTGCCGCCGAAGCGCAACTGATGCAGCTCGCCTATGAGGCCGGCGTGCCGTCGCCGCGCGTGATGCATGTGCTGGTGCCGGACGACGATCTCGGCACCGGCTTCATCATGCAGCGCGTCGAGGGAGAAACCATCGCGCGCAAGATCCTGCGCGACGACGAGTTCGCCGCGGCGCGGCCGCTTCTCGCACGGCAGATCGGCGGCGTGCTCGCGAAGCTGCACAGGCTATCAGGCGACAAATTGCCCAAGCTGCGCAGCCGGTCCGCGACCCAGGAGATCGGCGAGTTCGAACGCGATTATCGCAGCCTGGACTGGCCAAAGCCGGTGTTCGAATTGGCGCTGCGCTGGCTGCGCGACCAGGACCCGGGTCCCGCCGGCGAGACGACGCTGGTGCATGGCGATTTCCGCAACGGCAATCTCATCATCGGTGCCGGCGGCGTGCGTGCGGTGCTGGACTGGGAGCTCGCCCATCTCGGCGATCCCATGGAGGATCTCGGCTGGGTCTGCGTCAACTCCTGGCGCTTTGGCGAGATCGACAAGCCGGTCGGCGGCTTTGGCTCGCGTGAGGAGCTGTTCGCCGGCTATGAGGCGGCTGGGCGGAAGGTCGATCCATCGCGTGTCAAATTCTGGGAAGTGATGGGCACGCTGCGCTGGGGCATCATGTGCGGCGGCATGATGCAGCGCTTTCGCGAAAGTCCGGACCATTCGATGGAACGCGCCATGATCGGCCGTCGCGCTTCCGAGACCGAGATCGATCTGTTGCGGCTGCTCGCGCCGCGGGGGAGTTGACCATGCAGGACGAGCCGACCCCGATCGAGCTGACCAAGTCAGTCGCCGATTTCCTCCGCAACGACATCAGGCCGCTGATCTCCGGCCACCAGGCCTTCAAGCTGCGCGTCGCCATCAACATCCTCGATCTCGTGACACGGCAGTTGACGCGGGAAGAGGGGAGCGATGCTGCGGAGGTGGCGCGGCTGCGCGGGTTGCTTGGCATGGACGGCTCGGTCACGGACCTGAACCGCGCGCTCGCCGAGCGCATCGCCAAAGGCGAGGTCGATCTGGCAACGCCGGGCCTCGCCGAGCATCTGTGGCAGACGACGATGGACAAACTTGCCGTCGACCAGCCGAGTTATGCATCGTACAAGCGCGAGTTGGGGCGAGACGGGTAAGCGGCGCCTAATTCTCCGCGGTCATCGCCCGCGAAGGCGGGCGATCCAGTATTCCAGAGACGGCAGTGATTGGGCTGAGAAGCCGCGGCGTACTGGATGCCCCGGTCAAGCCGGGGCATGACACCGGTGGTGTTGGGAGTCGTGACGGGCGGAGAGAGACCGCCCTACTTCCCCACCCATTTCGGAGGTCGCTTCTCCGCAAACGCCTTCGGGCCCTCGATGTAGTCCTGCGAGGCCACCATCGCCTTCACCGCCGGATATTCCCGCTGCTCCTCGATCGCCTGCTCCAGCGACCCGCCGAGGCCCTTCTGGATCGCCTGCTTCGATGCGCGGATCGACATCGGCGAATTCTTGGTGATCATCTCGGCCCAGCGCAGCGCGGCCGTGAGCGCCTCGCCCTGCGGCACCACCTCGTTGACGAAGCCGAGCTCGTGGCCCTCCTTGGCGCTGACATGGCGCGCGGTGAGGATCATGCCCATGGCGCGCTTCAACCCGATCTGGCGCGGCAGCCGGTGCAGGCCTCCGGCAAGCGCGGCCAGCCCAACGCGCGGCTCGGGCAGGGCGAAGGTCGCGTTCTCCGAGGCAATGATGAGGTCGCAGGCCAACGCGATCTCGAAACCGCCGCCCATGGCGACGCCGTTGACCGCGGCAATGATCGGCTTGTCGCAGTCGAAGCGCGCGGTGAGGCCGGCAAAGCCACCCTTGTCCCAGCCGCGCTTGCCGCCGGCCGCCTGCCACTTCAGATCGTTGCCGGCGCAGAACGCCTTGTCGCCGCTACCGGTGACGACCGCGATCCACTGCTCGGGATCGGCGGAGAAATCGTCAAATACCTTTTGCAGCTCGAAATGCGCGTCGGTGTGCAGCGCGTTGTAGACCTCGGGCCGCGACAGTGTGACGATCGTGATCGGCCCCTTGCGTTCCACCTTTGAGAACTTCAGCTCCATGGTCGCTCCGCATTTTCTCGTGAAGGAATATTGCGGCCATACTAGCGCGCAGGCGCGTTTCAACACCATCGAATTGCGCGGGCGCGCCTTGCGCCTCTCACACGCCTCGCATTGCTTGACTTGGCGGCGCTCTTCTCACCTTAATCGTGCGAAGTAAAGCTGCGCCCAGCGCCTTAACACAAAACGAAAAGACACCCGGGAGAGAGCCGTGGATTTCTCATTGCCTGCCGATCTCGTCGCCTATCTCGCGGAGCTCGACCGTTTCATCGAACGCGAGATCAAGCCGCTGGAGGAAGCCGACGACAACATCCGCTTCTTCGACCATCGCCGCGAATGGGCGCGCACCGATTTCGAGAATGGCGGCCTGCCGCGGCACGAATGGGAAGCGCTGCTGCGCAAGGCCAAGGATCTCGCGGACGCCGCCGGCCATCTGCGCTTTCCGGTGCCGAAGCAATATGGCGGCAAGGATGGCTCCAACCTCTGGATGGCCGTCATCCGCGAGCACTTTGCAGCCAAGGGGCTCGGTCTGCACAACGATCTCCAGAACGAGCACTCCATCGTTGGCAATTTCCCTGTCGCGACCATGCTGGATCGCTATGGGCGCGACGACCAGAAGGCGATGATCGATGGCTCCATCAAGGGCAAGTACCGCATCACCTTCGGCCTGACCGAGCCAAATCATGGCTCCGACGCCACCCACATGGAAACGCGCGCGGTGCCGGCGACCCGCGACAACGTCAAGGGCTGGATCATCAACGGCGAGAAGATGTGGACCACCGGCATGCACGTCGCCACCCATTGCGCGCTGTTCGCGCGGACCTCGGGCAATGACGGCGATGCGCGCGGCATCACCTGCTTCTTGGTTCCGGCCAAGAGCCACGGCGTGAAGATCGAAGAGTACATGTGGACCTTCAACATGCCGACCGATCATCCCCGCGTCAGCTTCACCGACGTGTTCGTACCGGAGGACGCGCTGTTCGGTGAGGTCGGCCGCGGCCTGTCGCTGGCACAGTGCTTCGTCCACCAGAACCGCATCCGGCAGGCGGCGAGTTCGCTCGGCGCGGCTGTTTATTGCATCAACGAGAGCGTGAAGTATGCGCGCGAGCGAAAACCGTTCGGCAAGGCGCTGGCCGAGAACCAGGCGATCCAGTTCCCGCTGGTCGAGCTTGCGACCCAGGCCGAGATGCTGCGCCTGTTGATCCGCAAGACCGCCTGGGAAATGGACAAGCTCACCGAGGAGCAGATCGAGCGCACGCTCTCCGACCGCGTCTCCATGTGCAACTATTGGGCAAACCGCCTCTGTTGCGAATCCGCCGACCGCGCCATGCAGGTCCACGGCGGCATGGGCTATTCACGCCACAAGCCGTTCGAGCACATCTACCGCCATCACCGCCGCTACCGGATCACCGAGGGCAGCGAGGAGATCCAGATCCGCAAAGTGGCGGGATTTTTGTTCGGTTATATGGGGCCCGGGAAGCATTAGAGGATTGTCGCGAGCGGAGCGATCCAAAGTCTTTCCAGAGAGACAGTCTGGATTGCTTCGTCGCAAGGGCTCCTCGCAATGACGGAGGAGAGAGGCGCGCATCTGCCTCCACACCGTCATTGCGAGCGAAGCGAAGCAATCCAGAGATGCCGCCTTGGGCGGAACTCCCGATTGCACGATCGCTTCTCAAAGCGAGCCTAATTGACCCGCCGGTTCTTCCCCGCCCAGTACGGCTCCCTCAACTGCCGCCGCAAGATCTTGCCCGACGGATTCCGCGGCAATGCCGGCAAGAACTCCACGCTCTTCGGCGTCTTGAACCCGGCGATGCGCTCGCGGGTGAAGTTGATGATGTCAATGGCGGTCGCCTGCTTGCCGGGCTTCATCACCACCACGGCCTTCACCGCCTCGCCCCATTTCTCGTCGGGTATGCCGATCACGGCAGCTTCCGCGACGTCGGGATGATCGCATAGCGCGCTCTCGACCTCGGCCGGGTAGATGTTCTCGCCGCCGGAGATGATCATGTCCTTGATGCGGTCGTGGATATAGAGATAGCCGTCTTCGTCCATGTAGCCGGCATCACCCGTGCGCAGCCAGCCGTCGCCGCGCAGCGTCGCGACGGTCGCTTCCGGCAGGTTCCAGTAGCCTGCCATGTTGGAGCCCGAGCGTGTCGCGATCTCGCCGACCTCGCGCGGCGGCAGCGGCTTGCCGTCCACATCAAGGATCGCGATCTCGACGCCCGGCAGCGCCTTGCCCGCCGAGCGCATCCGCTCCAGCCCCTCGATATGATCCTCCGGCGGCAGCGCGACGATGGTGCCGGTGGTCTCGGTCATGCCGTACATCTGCACGAAGCCGCATTTGAAGATCTCGATGCATTCCTTCAGTAGCGCCGCCGGGATCGGCGAGGCGCCATAGAGCATGTATTTCAACCGCGAGAAATCGACCGTTTTCGCGCGCGGCTGCCGCACCACGAACTGCATCGCCGCGGGCACCATGAACAGCTTGGTGATGCCGGACTGTTCGAAAAAATCCAGCACTTTTGTCGGATCGAACTCACGCGCGATCACGCCGCGGGCGCCGTGATAGAGCCCCATCACGCCCCAGCCGGAACCGCCGATATGGAAGATCGGCATCGCGACCAGCGACACGTCGTCGGTCGACCACCGATTCCACTCGGGTTTGTCCTCGGCATTGCCGGTTTGCACGAGATTGAGGAAGTTCGCATGCGACAGCATCGCGCCCTTCGGCTTGCCCGTCGTGCCCGACGTATAGAGCTGGATCGCGATGTCCTTCGTGTCGATCCCCACCTTGGGATCATCGCCACTCTGTGCATCGCGCCAGGCTGTATAATCAGGCCATTCCGGCGCGCCGCCTTCGGTGGTGACGACGCTGCGCACGCCCGGCAACTGATCCTTGATCTGGCGGACCTGGGTGATGAACTCAGGTCCCACGAACAGCACCGGCGCCTTGCAGTCGCCAACGATGAAGGCGACCTCCGGGCCCGCGAGCCGCCAGTTCACCGGCGCCATCACCACGCCGGCCTTCATGGCGCCCATCAGCAGCTCGAAATAGATGTCGCTGTTCTTGCCGAGATAGGCGATGCGCTCGCCGCGTCTCACGCCCATCGCGATCAGCGCATTGGCCACTTTATTCGTCTTGACGTCGAATTCGGCAAAGCTGGTGGCGCGCCCCTCGAACTCGAAGGCGATCGCGTTGCCGCGGCTCGTCGCGCGCTCGCGCACCATGTCGGCGAGATTGGCCAATGGCTGTGTGGTCATGTTTCTCCCATATCGTCTTGTTCTTATGTCGCGGAGTGTGGCGTCATCCGCAGGGGAAGACAAGACGGGGAAGGTACGCCATGGCTTCAACATTGTCGTCCCGGCGAAGGCCGGGACCCATAACCATCAAACGCAATTTGGCGAAGACTGGTCATGACCGATCTTCGCCAAACAAGATTTGGTGTGTATGGGTCCCGGCCTTCGCCGGGACGACAGCAATTACCCCCGCTTCGCACGATCCTTCTCGTTCTGCGCCATGATGCTCTCGCGCGCGGTTTTCCAGTCGTCGTCGCTCCAGTCGCGGAGCTGGTAGAAATTGCCGCCCATCGCGAGCGCCTGCGCGCCGTCCATGGCGATGGTCTCGCCGGAGATCCAGTCGCAGCCGCCGGAGATCAGGAATACGGCGACGTTCTGCAATTCCTCCATGGTGCCGACGCGGCCCATCGGGTTCATCGCCTTGGTGCGCGCGCCGGCTTCGTCGCCCGGCTTGATGCGCTTGCTCATGCCCTCGGTCGGGATCTCGCCCGGCGCGATCGTGTTCAGCCGGATGCCGTAGCGGCCCCATTCGGTGGCGAGCGACATCGTCATCGCATGGATCGCCGACTTGCTCATCGCCGACGGCACCACGTAAGGCGAGCCGTTGCGCACCCAGGTCGTGGTGATCGAGACGACGTTGCCGGGCTGCTTCAACGCGATCCAGCGCTTGCCGACCGCATGCGTCACGTAGAACGTGCCGTGCATGACGATGTTGGCGACCGCGTCGAAGCCGCGCGGCGACAGCTCCTCGCTGCGCGAGATGAAATTCCCGGCGGCGTTGTTGATGAGGTCGGTGAGGGGTCCGTCGCGAAAGATGGTTTCGATCATCTCCTCGACCGCGAGCGCGTTGCGGATATCGATGCCGTGGCTCGTGACGCGGCCGCCATACTCGGCCATCAGCTCGGTCGCGGTCTCGTCGCAGACGATCTTGCGCCGGCCGCAGATGTGCACTTCGGCGCCGAGCTGGAGAAAGCGCGCCGCCATCGACTTGCCGAGCCCGGTGCCGCCGCCGGTCACGAGGATGCGCCGTCCCGCCAGAAGATTTTCCTTGAACATGGCAGTTTCCCCTGTCGCGATTTTCGGTTAATTGATCAATTGACTAAATCCGGCCGCCGTCGTCCTGTAAAGCGGCACCGAACAGGAACAGCCGGGAACCAGGGGAGAATCATCCATGGAAGAGCGCGTCTCGATCTCGATCTCGGAAGGCGTCGCCGACGTGCGCCTGGTGCGCGCGGACAAGATGAATGCGCTGGATCAGGCCATGTTCGAGGCCCTTGTCGCTGCAACCGATCGGCTTTCGAAGGAAAAAGGTGTGCGCGCCGTCGTGCTGTCCGGCGAGGGGCGGGCCTTCTGCGCCGGTCTCGACATGGGGCGTTTTGCCGCCATGAAGGAAAAGGGCGGCAACGGAATTCCGGGTGGCGAAAATCGCGACCTCACCAAGCGCACGCACGGCCAGGCGAATTTCGCGCAACAGGCGGTGTGGGGCTGGCGCCAGCTTCCGGTCCCCGTGATCGCGGCAATCCAGGGCGTCGCCTTCGGCGGCGGCTTCCAGCTCGCGCTCGGCGCCGACATGCGCTTCCTCACCCCGGATGCGCGGATGTCGGTGATGGAAATAAAATGGGGCTTGGTGCCCGACATGGCGGGCACGCCGATCCTGGCCTCGCTCGTGCGCGATGACATCTTGCGCGATCTCACCTACACCGGCCGCATCTTCTCCGCGCAGGAGGCGATGGCTTACGGTCTCGCCACGCGCATCTGCGACGACCCGCGCGCGAGCGCCCTCGACGTCGCGCGCGAGATCGCGGGAAAAAGCCCCGATGCGATCCGCGCCGCGAAACGCATGCTCAACAATCTCTCGGTCGATCCGGGCCCCGCGCTACTCGCCGAGTCCGTCGAGCAGCAGAAGTTGATCGGCAGCGCCAACCAGACCGAAGCGGTGCGTGCCAATCTGGAGAAGCGCGCGCCCAAGTTTGCGGATTAGCGCAGACCTCATCCCGAGGAGCCGCGAAGCGGCGTCTCGAGCGATGGGCCACGGGCTCTCATGGTTCGAGACGGCGCTTCGCGCCTCCTCACCATGAGGGGGCAACGTCAACAACAAAGAAAAACAACAATGAGCGAAACCTCAAATTTCCTCGGCATCGTCTCCGGCGGGCGCAGCCGCTCCCATGCCGAGGTCGCTGATCGTGCCGACCGCATCGCCGCCGGCCTCAGCCAGATCGGCGTCGGGCAGGGCGATTGCGTCTGCATGCTGATGCGTAACGATATCGCCTTCATCGAAGCTGCCTATGCAGCGATGCGGCTGGGCGCCTATGGCGTACCGATCAACTGGCACTTCAAGCCGGAGGAGATCAATTACATCCTGAACGACACCGGCACATCCGTGCTGATTGGCCATGCCGACATGCTGCATGCTCTGCGCGACGCGATCCCGAAAGGCGTCACCGTGCTCAGCGTGCCGACGCCGCCGGAGATCCTGTCCAACTACAAGATCGATCCCGATCATCTGAAGACGCCGGATTTCGCGATCGATTTCGAATCCTGGCTCGCGCAGCACCAGCCCTACGGCGGCCCGATCGTGCCGCAGCCCATGAACATGATCTACACTTCGGGCACGACCGGCCACCCAAAGGGCGTACGGCGCAATGCGCCGACGCCGGAGCAGGCGGCTGCCGGCGAGCGCATGCGCGCGATGATCTATGGGCTGAAGCCCGGCGCCCGCACGATCCTGCCGGGTCCGCTCTATCACTCCGCGCCGAACTCGTTCGGCATTCGCGCCGGCAAGCTCGGCGGCGCACTGGTGCTGATGCCGCGGTTCGAGCCCGAGGAATTTCTCGGGCTGATCGAGCGCTACAAAATCGACACCATCTTCATGGTGCCGACCATGTTCATCCGGCTGATGAAGCTGCAGGAGGAGGTGCGAAAGAAATACGACGTCTCCTCGCTCCGCCATATCATCCATGCCGCAGCACCCTGTCCGGCGGACGTCAAGCGCGCCATGATCGAATGGTGGGGGCCGGTGATCTATGAATTCTACGGCTCGACCGAATCCAGCGCCGTCACCTTCGCGACCTCCGAGGACGCGCTGAGGAAGCCCGGCACCGTCGGCAAAATATCGCCCGGCGCCGAGCTGCGCTTCATCGGCGATGACGGACGCGTGCTGGGCGTAGGCGAGATCGGCGAGATCTATTCGCGCATGGCCGGGATGGCCGATTTCACCTACCACAACAAGCCGGAGAAGCGCGCCGAGATCGATCGCGACGGCTTCATCACCTCGGGTGACGTCGGCTATATCGACGAAGAGGGCTACGTCTTCATCTGCGACCGCAAGCGCGACATGGTGATCTCGGGCGGCGTCAACATTTACCCGGCCGAGATCGAGTCTGTGCTGCACGCCGTGCCCGGCGTGCATGATTGCGCGGTGTTCGGCATCCCCGATGCCGAGTTCGGCGAGGCGTTGATGGCCGTGGTCGAGCCCCAGCCGGGCATCGCGCTCGACGCCGGCGATATCCGCGCGCGGCTGAAGGCGTCGCTCGCCGACTACAAGGTGCCAAAACACATCGAGATCCGCACCGGGCTGCCGCGCGAAGATTCCGGCAAGATCTTCAAGCGCCGCCTGCGCGATCCCTATTGGGAGCAGGCGGGGCGGAAGATCTAGCGGTCGATCTACGCTTTGCGTGCGTCGATACCATCCTGGCAGGGACGGATTCCGAGCCTATATAGGCGGGATCATCGTCTCGCGGATCATCCCATGGCTCCCGTTTCCATCCTGCTCAACCTGCTCTGGATTCTCATCGGCGGCGCCTGGATGGCGCTCGGCTGGCTGGTCGCCGCGGTCATCATGGCGATCACCATCGTCGGCCTGCCCTGGGCGCGGGCCGCGTTCAACATTGCGGTCTACACGCTGATGCCGTTCGGCTCGCGGGCGATCAACCGCTATGAGGTCACCGGTGTCGAAGATATCGGCACCGGGCCGCTCGGGGTGATCGGCAACATCATCTGGTTCGTGCTGGCCGGCTGGTGGCTGGCGCTCGGCCACCTCCTCACCGCCCTGGCCCTCGCGATCACCATCATCGGCATTCCCTTCGCTTGGGCCCACCTCAAGCTCGCGGGCATCGCGCTCTGGCCGATCGGCAAGGTGATCGTGCCGGCCTAGGGGAGTCGTAAGCGTCCCCGCGGCACATCCGTCGAGACGCCCGCCGTTGGCGGGCCCTCAGGATGAGGGCGGAACACGTGGCTGCACCTGCAACAAATCCCGACGCAGCTCAGCCTCATCCTGAGGAGACCGCGAAGCGGTCGTCTCGAAGGACGAGGCGCTTGCTCGAATCGTGGGATGGGTAGAGCGCCAGCCAAACCGCAGGGCGTCACATTTCATTGCAACTTTTTCCCGCCTTCATTGTTGACGAGCGGGCGCGAACGCGGCCGCAATGTGCCGCGGCTGGCCCTTGGTTCATTCTTATCGGGAGGCGATTGCATGAAGTGGCTTTGTTTGATCGGCTTTGTGGCGGGGTCAGTTGCTCTAATACCCTCACCCTCTGCTTCGGCGATGCCCGTTGCCAAGCCGGACGCACTGGGCGCGTCTCAGACTGACACCATCGAGGTCAAGGGCGGCCACGGACATGGCGGTGGCCACGGCTGGGGTCATCGCGGCGGCCGTGGTCATCATTACGGCTGGGGCAGAGGCCGAGGCCATCACTATGGCTGGCGGCACCATCACCACTGGTAAGCGTCACTATTGTCCCGAGATCGGAGTGGTGATCACGTTTAATGCGGACCGCGAAGCACATCCGGGAGCTTGAGGACCAACTAAGCTCGTAGGATGGGCTAGAGCGTGAGCGAAACCCATCAAACTGTCCGCCAATGACGAAACATGATGGGTTTCGCAAGGGCTCAGCCCATCCTGCACGCTGCGTGCATCAATGGGCATGCTCCCTCAGGGACGAACGCGAATGATCGTATTCCCCTTGCGTCGCCTGGTCGGGTTTAAGGCGGTGACCGCATCGTCGAAGATCGAGATGTTGCCGATGTTTGTCCGCAATCGTCCGTCCCGCACCCGCTGGACGATCTCACTCAGTTGGGCACGATCGGCCTCGACGACAAAGTCGACCGCCAGGCCGTCGGAGGGTCGCGCCTCTGCGGGCCCGACGATGGCGACCAGTGTTCCTCCGACTCCAATCAATCCTGCGGACCGCTTCTGGATGTCACCGCCGATGACATCGAACACCAGGTCGACTTTGCCGATGTCTTCCAGGGCATCGTTGTCGAGGTCGACGAACTCCTTCGCGCCGAAGTCGAGCACTGTCTGACGGTCGGCGGCGCGTCCAGAGCCGATGACGTAGGCGCCGGCCTCTCGTGCGAGTTGCGTCACCATCGACCCGACTGCGCCGGCCGCGCCGTGTGCGAGGACGCTCTGCCCCGCCTGGAGACGGCCATGCTGGAACAGCCCTTGCCACGCGGTTAGGCCCGAGACCGGCAGGCTTGCGCCCACCGTGAAGTCGACGTCGCCCGGGAGCGGCGCGAGATTGCGTGCCTCGATCGCCACATACTCGGCAAGCGTGCCGTCGCGATACCAGTCCGCCAGGCCAAACACCCGCTGTCCTACCGACAACCCCGTAGTGCCATATCCGAGAGCGGTAACCACTCCAGCCAACTCATGCCCAGGGATCGACGGCGTTCGGTCACGCTCGAGGCGATCTGTCCAGGTCGAGGGCCACGTCAACTCGGTCGGAACAAATCCCGACGCATGAACCCGAACAATGACGTCGTTTATCGATGCCTGCGGCTCGGGCCGGTCCACCAGCTTCATCCCGGCCGTTCCCGCGGCCCGTTCCGTTACAACGATCGCCTTCATGGAATTACCTCCTCGGTCATTGTCTCTTGATGCAACTGTTGCTGGCAGCGTAAGCACAAAGGCTATCTACAAACTGCCGGGCGGTGTGAAAGTGTCCGCGATCTGCGCTGTCTGCATTGACCGACTCGTATTGAGACTGCCGATCGGGTTCGCTTCGGTCGCGGTACTAGCAGCTAGATGCGTCGCGCCTGGTCATGAAACCAGTACCAAGATTGCAAATTTTGGCTGTACCAAGCGCATTCAGACGGCGCTTAGCTTGAGCGCGTAGGATGAGTAGAGCGCCAGCGAAACCCATCAAACCGTCCGCCGATGACGAAGCATGATGGGTTTCGCAAGGGCTACGGATCAGAACGACGAGGCGATCCCGTTTTCCAGCAACACTCTGGCTGCCTCGCGGTTAGCCTGGACGATGGCGGGATCACGCGTTGACTGTGCGATCACGAGCGAGCCTTCGAACAGCGACAGGATCTGGATCACGGCCCTTTCGGGTTTGCTCAATGCCAAGGGCTCAATGAGTGACGCAACGAAGCCGTGCAACTTTGTAAAATACGCTGCGATGGTCGCCTCTACGCCCGGGGAGTTTGCCTCCGGGCCGAATTCGGCCATTCCTTTCGCGAACGGACAGCCGCGGAATGAGGGCGCAAGGAGCGGTTGTTCGAGTGCGTCGAAAACAGCGAGAACGCGTTCCACTGGCGTGAGACCGGCTCGCTCGGTGGAGGTCGAAAGCATCTGAAACCAGACGGCGCTCTTGTAGCGCAGGTAGGTGGCGATGAGGTCGGCCTTCGAGGGAAAGTGCTTGTAGAACGTCATCTTGGCCACGCCGCTTTCGGCGATGATCCGGTCGATTCCGACAGAGTTGATGCTGAACCGGTAAAACAGATCTGACGCCGTCTTCAAAATGCGCTCGCGCGGGGCGAGCGCATCGAGCGGTTGAATATCCACGTCCACGAAATCAAGCAGCGTGCCCATCGATCGCCCTTAACCGAGCCGTTTGCGTCACTGGACAGACTATTCTGTCAATTTAAGGATTGCAAAGACATACAGGTCTGTCTATAGCTCGTCGTGCCTTGGATTTAAGAGAAAGATCGTGAGATGAGCGGAAAAGTTGTGGTTGTGACGGGTTCGAGCAGTGGTTTTGGGAAACTCACCGTCTCGGAACTCGCAAGGCGGGGTCACACGGTGGTTGCTGCCATGCGCGACGTCGCAGGAAGAAATAGCCGTGTTCGCGACGAGCTTGTCGAAAAGGCCGAAGGGCGTGCGCTCCAGGTCCTGGAGATGGACGTTGCCGACGAGCAATCCGTCAACGCCGCGATAGCGGATGTCATCCGGCAGCACGGCAGGGTCGATGCCTTGGTCAACAACGCGGGAATGATGCCCGTGGGCGTCACGGAAGCCTATACGGTCAAGGATATCGAAGCGCAGTTCGCCGTGAACTTCTTCGGCGCCGTTCGCACCGATCGCGCCGTTCTGCCGCACATGCGGGCCGCCGGCAGCGGCGTCCTCATCCATGTCACGTCGCTCATGGGTCGGGTGGTCTTCCCGTTCTTCGGTGTCTATTCCGCCAGCAAGTTCGCGCTCGAAGCCCTCGCGGAAGCCTACCGCTATGAGCTTTCGAGCTTCGGCGTGGATTCGGTCATCGTCGAGCCAGGCCCGTTCCCGAGCAACCTTCTTCCATCCAGCCCTGAACCCTCCGACCAAGCCGTGCTGAAAACCTACGGCGGTGTTGCGGCGATCCCGGGTCAGATCAAGCAGCACTCCAACGATGGAAACGATCCGCAGCATCCACCACAGCCCCAGCGAGTCGCGAATGCGATCGCGCAGCTGGTCGAGGCCACGGAACGGCGGCCTCTGCGGACGGTCGTGATGCCCGAAGGCATGGATTTCGGTGTCCAGCGGCTGAACGAGGCCGTCGCCCCGATTCAGAACGACCTCCTTCGCGCGCTCGGCATGGCGAGCATGATTTGACGGGAAGACGACGAGGAACAAACTCTACAGCAACAGGGTCACCGCGATGGGCGGTAAGGGCGCCGCAACCAATCCGGAGCAACTCTTTGCAGCCGGCCTAATCCGCCAGTTCGCGCATGACCTTGATGAGATCCGACTTGCCCTCGAAGCCGATGCCCGGAATGTCCGGCATGACGATGTGACCGTCCTGAACCCGGACCGAATCCGGGAATCCACCGTAGGGCTGGAAGAGGTCCGGGTAGCTCTCGTTGCCGCCGAGCCCTAGACCGGCGGCGATGTTCAACGACATCTGGTGACCACCGTGCGGGATGCAGCGCGACGGCGACCAACCGTGTTGGGCTAGGACGTCCAGGGTCCGGAGATATTCGACGAGACCGTATGACAAGGCACAGTCGAACTGCAGCCAGTCGCGGTCCGGGCGCATGCCGCCGTAGCGGAGCAGGTTGCGAGCGTCTTGATGCGAAAACAGGTTCTCGCCCGTGGCCATCGGACCGGGATAGAATTCGGCGACGGCGGCCTGGAGGGCGTAGTCGAGCGGATCGCCAATCTCCTCATACCAGAACAGCGGGTACTGGCGCAGCATTTTGGCATAGGCGATGCCGGTCTCGAGATCGAAGCGGCCGTTGGCATCGACGGCGAGCTTGGCCTGCGACCCGATTTCCTTGAGCACGGCCTCGATGCGGCCGCGGTCCTCGTCGATCGACGCGCCACCGATCTTCATCTTCACGACGTTGTAGCCGCGGTGTAGATAGCCGCGCATTTCTGCCTGCAATGCGGAGTTGTCCTTGCCGGGATAGTAGTAGCCGCCGGCAGCGTAGACGAAGACCCGGGGGTTGGCCTCCTTGCCCTTCATTTCGGCCAGCAGGCGGAAAAGTGGCTTGCCGGCGATTTTTGCGGTCGCATCCCAGATTGCCATATCGAGCGTTCCGACGGCCACGGAACGCTCGCCGTGACCGCCGGGCTTCTCGTTCGACATCATCTTCGCCCAGATGCGATGCGGATCGAGATTGGTACCGTCGTCGTTCAGCAGGCTGACGGGTTCGGCTTCGAGAATGCGGTCGCGAAAGCGCTCCCGGATCAGTCCGCCCTGACCGTAGCGACCGTTCGAATTGAAGCCGTAGCCGATCACTCGCCGCCCGTCGCGGACGACGTCGGTTACGACGGCGACGAGGCTGGACGTCATCTTCGAGAAATCGATGTAGGCATTCCGGATCGGTGACGAGATTGGCTTGGTCGCCTCGACGACATCTACGATACGCATCGGCATTCTCCGTTTTAAGTTGCTGACTCGGGTTAGTGGGTTGTCTCGGGAAGTTCGTATTCGCCTGTGATGGGCTCCTTGCCATGAAGGCGCATGGCCTCCGCTGCCTGCTTCTGGTCAAAGGCGCCGTCCCACTTGGCGATCGCGATCGTCGCGATCCCGTTGCCGATCAGGTTGGTCACGGCGCGGGCTTCGTTCATGAAGCGATCGACGCCGAGCAGTAGAACGAGCCCGGCTACGGGAACGGTGTGGATCGAAGAGAGGGTCGCGGCGAGCGTCACGAATCCCGCGCCAGCGACGCCAGCGGATCCCTTCGACGTCAGGAGAAGCACGCCCAGCAGGACAATCTGGTCGCCGAAGGAAAGATCGGTGTTCGTCGCCTGGGCTACGAAGATGGCGGCCATGGAAAGGTAGATCGACGTTCCGTCGGCATTGAACGTGTAGCCGGTGGGCAGCACCATGCCGACGACGGTCTTGTCGCAACCGAGCCGTTCGAGTTTGACCAGCATCTGCGGCATCACCGCTTCGGTCGAGCAGGTGCCCAGGACGATGAGGATCTCGTCCTTGAAGTAACGGAAGAACTGCGGCAGCGAAAAACCGGCCCACGTCGCGATGCCGCCGAGCACCACGACGACGAAGAGAATGGTGGTGACGTAGACACCGAGCATCAGATAGCCGAGCGACCAGAGCGTCGCGATCCCGTACTTCCCGATCGTGAACGCGACCCCCGCCCCGGCTCCTAGCGGGGCGAGGCGCATCACCATGGCCACGATCCGGAACAGGGCGTGCAGCAGGATGTCGATCACGTTCACCAGCGGCTTGCCGTAATCGCCGAGTTGAACCATGGCGATGCCGATCAGCACCGAAACCAGGATGACCTGCAGCATCATTCCCTTGGCGAAGGCCTCCACGATCGTGGCGGGATGATGTCGAGTAGGAACTGCACGAAACCGTGGTTGCCGTCAGCGGCCTTTACGTAGGCCGAGATCGATCCCGCATCGATGTGGCTGGCGTCGATGTTCATGCCAACGCCTGGCTTGATCACGTTGACGACGACCAGGCCGATCACCAAGGCCAGTGTCGAGACGACCTCGAAGTAGATCAGCGACTTGACACCGATCCGGCCGACTTCCTTAATGTCGCTCATCTTGGCTATGCCGACGACGACCGTACCGAAGATGATCGGCGACAGCAGCATCTTGATCAGTTTGATGAAGCCGTCGGCGAGCGGCTGAAGGCTCGTCCCGACCTGAGGCCAGAGATAGCCCACCAAACCGCCGAGCAGGATGGCAAGGAGGACCTGCACATACAGTTCGCTCAAAAGTCCGAATGATGACGCTTTTCTCAATGTTTTCTCCCCTGATGGCCCCGCTGTGCCGGCCGTGGATCGGCCTCTGTAGCTGTTTGGAAAGGGCCGCTCCGATGTCCGGAACGACTTCCGTCCTGCTGCGGTGTTGTATAGCCTGCAGTGATCCGTAGGCTTCAGGCGGGGAGAAGGCCAATGCTGTTGCCGAGAATAGTTATGCCGATTTGGCATTACCGATGGAGCTGATCTGGTTTGAGGACTATCTGGCTCTCTCCGAGACCTTGAGCTTCTCCAAGGCGGCCGAAGCCCGTCACGTCACCCAGCCGGCCTTCAGCCGGCGTATCCGGGCATTGGAGGACTGGGTGGGGGCGCCGCTATTCGTTCGCACGACGCACAGCGTGACGCTCACGCCCGCCGGCGAGCATTTCCACGGCCAGGCAGAGATCCTGACCAGAGCGCTTCACCAACTGCGCCGCGAGACCCTCGAAGTGGCCGGCCGGGGCGTGGGACCGCTGTCGATCGCGGCGACGCATGTATTGTCGTTCACGTTCTTTCCGAAGTGGGTCCGGAGCAGCGAGAAGATCCTCGCCTTAGGCAATCTTAATCTGGTTTCCGACAGCATGCTGGCGTGCGAGCGGATGATGCTCCGGGGCGACGTGTCGTTCTTGTTGTGCCACTACCACCGCAGCATGGGCAGCCGGCTCGATACCAGGCAATTCAAGAGCATTGTCGTAGGGACCGACACGCTACTTCCGCTCAGCGCAGCGGGCACCGGCCGGAAGCCGCGGTGGTCGCTGCAGAGCGACGAGACCATCCCCTACTTGGCCTACAGCCCGCAGTCAGGGCTGGGCCGTATCGTTGCAAGTCAGTTAGCGAAAAGAGACCTGAAGAAGATCTTCACGTCGCATCTCGCCGCGACGCTGCTATCGATGGTCAGGTCCGGAGACGGTGTCGCCTGGCTTCCGCGAACGTTGGCCGAAGACGACATCAAGGCGGGTTCGCTGGTCGCGGCCGGCGATGCCAAGTCCGTAATCCCGATCGAGATACGGCTCTTTCGCCCGGCTGCACGACAGAGTCACGAAGTTGAAGCTCTCTGGTTGGCATTCGAACCTGCAGAGGTCGGCTGAAGAAACATTCGGCTCCCATGGTGACTATACGCCCACGGTTTTTCGATGCCAAAACACACTACATGCAGGTCAAGGAGTGGCACCGAAAAATATTCTGATTGACCGAATTCACGGCTTCGGGTAAACCGCAAGACATCCCGGCCCGCTAAAAGGGCGTTTCGCGATCGTCACGATACGTGAGCCGGGATGCGATGGACGCGGCAGCGCCGGCGCGTGACGAGGTGGCAGGGCGGGCTACGCCTGTGAGCCATCGCGATCTGCGCGAACGACCCGGCGCGGTCACAGCGTTTCTTTTCGGCTTCGGGAGCGAGCACGCGCAAGCTTCCGGATGTCCGGGGAGGGACGTCCGCGGACGGCAAAAGCGTGTGGTCCTGACGCCCGGGGTCTGTGCGTCAAGGCTTGCGGTTATGTGCGGCCCGACCGGGTGCGCGCATCGATCATCCGCAAGGCGACGGGGGCAATAGTGCATCGCTCCCCGGGGAGAGCGCGCCATAAGCCGTAAAACCATTGCGCAGGGAAGGCCGGATGTTCCGGCATCACCTGTGGTCACCCCCGCGTGCGTTTTTCGCGTGCGGACCCTGGGTGCCAGCCGGCGCCCGGCCTTCCCTGCGCCCTTTTTTCTCGACGAGGGCGAAACGGACAGCAAACTCGGGCGCCCCCCGCCGCGAGACCGCGAATGTATGTCTGCGCCCGTCACCAAGGCGCATTCCCACCCATGATCGGTGATGTTGCCGCGCCGCCCCCAACTTCATCTTGCGCTGCGGCAAAAAACTTGCACACTCGGCTGAGCCGGGCAGTCAAGCGAGCTCGACAAGGGGAGCGAGCCATGTCCCTCCAGACCATATCGTCCGACACCGCCGACCAACGCCCCAACCGCCCCGAGGATGTCCTGGCGCTGGAGGCAGATGCGCGGCTGCGGGACGATATCCGCCTGCTCGGGCGCATCCTCGGTGACACCGTGCGCGACCAGGAGGGCGCCGAATTGTTCGATCTGGTCGAGCGCATCCGGCAGACCTCGATCCGCTTCCACCGCGACGAGGACCGGCTCGCCCGCCGCGAGCTCGAGCAGATCCTCGACAGCATGTCGACCTCGGAGACGGTGCGGATCGTCCGCGCCTTCAGCTATTTCTCCCACCTCGCCAACATCGCCGAGGACCAGAACAACATCCGCCAGATGCGCGCCGGCAAGGGTGGCGGCTCCGGCGTGCTGGCCGAGACGCTGGCCCACGCCAAGGCGGCGGGCATCAGTGCCGATGCCCTGCGCGACTTCTTCAAGACCGCGCTGGTCAGCCCGGTGCTGACCGCGCATCCGACCGAGGTGCGCCGCAAGAGCACGATGGACCGCGAGATGGAGGTCGCCGCCCTGCTCGATCGTCGCGAGCGCGTCGCGCTGACGGCGGAGGAGGCTGCCGCAAGCGACGAGCAGCTCCGCCGCGAGGTGCTGACGCTGTGGCAGACCAATCTGCTGCGCCGGACCAAGCTCACCGTGCTCGACGAGGTCGCCAACGGCTTGTCGTTCTACGATTACACGTTTCTGCGCGAGGTGCCGCGGCTGGTCAACACGCTGGAGGACCGGCTGGAGGAGGGCGGCGAGCAGGCGGCCGGCGAGCTCGCCTCGTTCCTGCGCATGGGCAGCTGGATCGGCGGCGACCGCGACGGCAATCCCTTCGTCACCGCCGACGTGATGCGCGGCACGCTGCGGCTGCAGTCGAGCCGGGTGATGCAGTTCTATCTCAATGAGTTGCACGTGCTCGGCTCGGAATTGTCGATCGCAGCGCATCTCGCCGACGTCTCCGAGGAGCTGCGCACGCTGGCGGAGCGCTCGCCCGATACCTCGCCGCATCGGAGCGGCGAGCCCTATCGCCTCGCGGTCTCCGGCATCTATGCGCGCCTGACCGCCACGGCCGAAATGCTTCAGGTCGAGATCACGCGCCGGCCGGTCGGCAAAGGCGCGCCGTATGACAGCGTCGGAGAGTTCAAGGCCGATCTCGACGTGCTGCACCGCTCGCTGATCTCCAACAACGCCGGCGTCATCGCCCGCGGCCGGCTGCGGCTGCTGCGCCGTGCGGTGGACTGCTTTGGATTCCATCTGGCGCGGCTGGACATCCGGCAGAATTCGGCGGTGCACGAGCGTACCATTGCCGAGCTGATGGACGCCGCCAACCCCGGTATGTCCTATCTCGCGCTCGGCGAGGACGCCCGCATCTCGCTGCTCACCAACGAGCTGCGCTCGACGCGTTCGCTGGTGTCGCCGTTCGTCAAGTACAGCGACGAGACCATGGGCGAGCTCAACGTCTTCCATGCGGCCGCGGAAGCGCATGCGAAGTTCGGCTCGGACGCCATTCCCCAATGCATCATCTCGATGTGCAAGGGCATGTCCGACATGCTCGAGGTCGCGGTGCTGCTCAAGGAGGTCGGCCTCGTTCATCCCTCCGGGCGCAGCGCGATCAACGTCGTGCCGCTGTTCGAAACCATCGAGGATCTGCAGGCTTCCAGCGCCATCATGGACCGCATGCTGTCGCTGCATGATTACCGCCGGCTGGTCGACAGCCGCGGCAGCGTGCAGGAGGTCATGCTGGGCTATTCCGACTCGAACAAGGACGGCGGCTTCGTCACCTCGGGCTGGGAGCTCTACAAGGCCGAGATCGGCCTCGTCGACGTGTTCGAGCGCCACGGCGTGCGCCTGCGCCTGTTCCATGGCCGCGGCGGTTCGGTCGGCCGTGGCGGCGGCCCGAGCTACGATGCCATCATCGCCCAGCCCGGCGGCGCGGTGAACGGCCAGATTCGCATCACCGAGCAGGGCGAGATCATCTCGTCGAAATACTCCAACGCCGAAGTTGGCCGCAACAATCTGGAGATACTTGCCGCCGCGACTCTGGAGGCGAGCCTGTTGCATCCGCGCCAGAGCGCGCCGCGGCGCGAATATCTGACCGCGATGGACGAGCTTTCAAGTCTCGCCTTCAAGGCCTACCGCGGCCTCGTCTACGAGACCGACGGCTTTGTCGATTATTTCTGGGCGTCCACCGTCATCAACGAGATCGCGACGCTCAACATCGGCAGCCGCCCGGCCTCGCGCAAGAAGACTCGCGCGATCGAGGACCTTCGCGCCATCCCCTGGGTGTTCTCCTGGGCGCAATGCCGCCTGATGCTGCCCGGTTGGTACGGCTTTGGCAGCGCCGTCGAGCAATGGATCGCGGAGCATCCCGACAAGGGCATGCCGTTCCTCAAAGAGCTCTACAAGGAATGGCCGTTCTTCCGCATGCTGCTGTCGAACATGGACATGGTGCTGGCGAAAAGCTCGATCGCGATCGCCTCGCGCTATGCCGAACTCGTGCCCGACGAAGCTCTGCGTGAAAAAATCTTCGGCCGCATCCGCCGCGAATGGCACTCCTGCATCGAGACGCTCTTGGACATCATGGGCCAGGACCGCCTGCTCCAGGGCAACCCGCTGCTGGAACGCTCGGTGCGCCACCGCTTCCCCTATCTCGACCCGCTCAACCATGTGCAGGTCGAGCTGCTGAAAGAGCATCGCGCGCAGAACCCGGATGAGCAGGTGCTGCGCGGGATTCAGCTCACGATCAACGGGATCTCGGCGGGGCTGAGGAATACGGGTTGAGAAGCGAGTAGCGAACCGTACGGTTCGCTACTCGCTTCTCTATTAATCGCTTACGGCTTCATCGCGCCCTGCACACTGGTGTAGACGGCATAGAGCGATGTCGAGCCACAAATATAGAGCCTATTTCGCTGCTGACCGCCGAAGCACAAATTAGCGACGGTTTCCGGAATATGAATCTTGCCCAGCAACTCGCCGGAGGGCGTGTAGCAGCGTACGCCGTCTTCGTTTGCGTCCCCCCAGCCCACCGAGCACCAGACGCGTCCTTCGGTGTCACAGCGGACACCATCGGTGATGCTCGGTTTTGGCATCTCTGCGAACACCTTGCTGTTCGAGACCTTGCCCCCGGCGACGTCGAGGTCAAACACGCGGATATGGGATGGATTGTCGGGCCCATCCGTGAAGCCGGTGTCGCAGATGTAGAGCTTCTTCTCGTCCGGCGAGATGGCAAGCCCGTTCGGCTCGACAAAGTCGTCGACGACGACCTTGACCTCTCCGGACTTCGGATCGACCCGGTAGACGTTCTTCTTCTCCTGCTCGGGCTCGGCCTTGATTCCTTCGTAGAAACCGCCGATGCCGTAGGCGGGATCGGTGAACCAGATTGCGCCATCGGCCGTCACGACCGCATCGTTGGGCGAGTTCAGTCGCTTGCCATTGAACTTGTCGGCGATGATGGTGATCGAGCCGTCGAGTTCGGTGCGCGTCACGCGCCGACCGCTGTGCTCGCACGTGATCAGGCGTCCTTCGCGATCAATCGTGTTGCCGTTCGAGTTCATCGAGGGCTGGCGATAGACACTGACGTGGCCGTCGTCCTCCGAGAAGCGCATGATGCGATTATTCGGAATGTCGCTGAACAGCAGGTATCGCCCCGCCGCGAAATATACTGGCCCCTCGGCCCAGCGGAAGCCCGTTGCGACTCGCTCGACGGCCATGGTGCCGGCAAAGGCGGGAAAGCCGGGGGGCCCAAACGATGGCGGCCCCTTCTTGGCCGATTCCAAGTGGGCGTCCGGGTAGCGGCTGCCTGGCAGCGGCCCCAACGGCAGCGGCGCGGTCGATCTTGTCGGTGCACCCGTCTGGCCCAAGGGCGTTACGGACGCCCCCAGGGCTGCGGTCATGGTGACGCCCGTCGCCGCAACTGCCGCTGCCGCACCCTTCAACAGGGTGCGGCGCGCGAGAACAGGCTCATTGACGTCGGTGGAGATGGTCAGTGGGTTTGTCATAGTCGCCTCCCATTTTTTTGTTTGGGAGAAAACTGTCCGCCTGCAATCGGGCGTAAAGCGGGCGATCCCCGGCTGGACAACCGGAGATCGCAATGCAGCAAAGGTGGAATTCGCTTACACGGGATCCCACGGGAAGATGTCGGCGGAGCGGTCGAGCTTGTAGAACGATCCCTTCAGCGCCGGCATGCCGTGTTCCCCGATCGATTGCGGCGTCCAACCTTCGCTCCGGTGCACCGAGCGCAGCGGACGGTTCTGGCTGAACAGGAACAGCTCGTTCATGCGTGCGCCAAAGATCTGCCCGGAGACGTCCTTGGCGGCGTCGGAGAGCAGATAGGCGCAGACCGGCGCGATCTTCTCCGGTCCCATCTGCTTGATCTTCTCGACCCGCGCCTTCTCGGCTTCGGTCTCGGTCGGGATGGTGCCGATCATGCGGGTCCAGGCGAACGGCGAGACGCAGTTGGAACGGACGTTGAAGCGGCCCATGTCGAGCGCAATCGACTTCGACAGGCCGACGATGCCGAGCTTGGCGGCGGCGTAATTGGCTTGTCCAAAGTTGCCGATCAGGCCCGAGGTCGAGGTGAAGTGGACGAAGGAGCCGCTCTCCTGCTCGCGGAAGATCCGCGCCGCGGCGTGGCTGACGTAGAACGAGCCCATCAAATGCACCTTGATGACGGCCTCGAACGCTTCCACGCTCATCTTGTGGAAGATCATGTCGCGCAGGATGCCGGCATTGTTGACCACGCCGTCGAGCCGGCCGAAATGATCGGTCGCGGTCTTCACGATCTTGCTGGCGGGGATGGCTTCGGCCACCGACTCGAAATTTGCGACGGCGGTGCCGCCGCGCTTCTTGATCTCCTCGACCACTTCCTCGGCGGGCGCGGCGCTGGTGCCGGCGCCGTCCGCGGCGACGCCTGGATCGTTGACGACGACCTTGGCGCCCTCGCCAGCGCAAAGCAGCGCGATCTCCCGTCCGATGCCGCGGCCTGCGCCGGTGACGATGATGACCTTGTCTTGCAGTGATTTCGTCATGTGGATTACCTCTCGTTCGTAAACACGATCGTGCCCGACGCGGCGAACATGCCGCCGACGCCGTGGCACACCGAAATCTTCGCGTTGGCGACCTGCGCCGGCGCAATGCCGCGCATCTGCCGGACGCTCTCCTGGAGCGCGTACATGCCGTACATGCCGGAATGCATGTAGCTCAAGCCGCCGCCATTGGTGTTGAGCGGAAGCTTGGCCCCAGGCCGCGTGTTGCCGTCCGCGATGAACTTGCCGGTCTCCTCGTGCGGCATAAAGCCGAGATCGCCGAGGCCGAACAGCGGCAGATGCGCAAACGCGTCGTAGATCATGAGATGATCGACGTCCTTATGTGCAATGCCGGCCTCCCTGAACGCCAGCGGTCCCGCGGTCTTGAACGCGCGCGAGGAATTAAAAGTCTCCATCTGGCTGACCATCGGCGTCTCCACGCTCTCGCCGGTGCCCATGATGTAGACCGGCTTGCGCGGAAAATCCTTGGCACGGTCCGCCGAGGTCAGGATCAGCGCGCCGCCGCCGTCGGTGACGAGGCAGCATTGCAGCAGGCGGAACGGGTAGGCGATCATGCGCGAGTTGAGGACGTCGGCGACCGTGATCGGGTCCTTCATCATCGCGCGCGGATTCTTCGCCGCCCATTCCCGCTGCACCACCGCGACCGCGGCGAGCTGCTCGTGCGTGATGCCATAGGTCTTCATGAAGCGCAGCACGGGGATCGGGAACATGCTGGGCGGGCCGTAGACGCCGAACGGCGCTTCGAACTGGCCTTGCAGGCTGTCGGCGGGAATCGAGCGCGGCGCCTTGCCGATCATCGACTTGCCGCTCTCGGCATGGGTGATCAGCACGGTCTTGCACAGGCCGGCCTCGATCGCTGCGGCGGCATGGCGGACGTGCAGCATGAAGGAGCAGCCGCCGACCGAGGTGCCGTCCACCCAGGTCGGTTTGATGCCGAGATAGTGGCAGACCTGCTGCGGTGTCTCGACGGCGGTGGCGAAGCCGTCGATGTCCGACAGCTTCAGGCCGGCATCGGCAATGGCATTGAGCGCCGCATCCGCGTGAAGCTGGAGCTGCGAGGCGTTGGGAATGACACCGAGCTCGGTGGTCTCGGCCGCGCCGACGACGGCAACCTGATTGCTGCGCATGGGCTTACCCCTTCGCCGGACGGAATACGGGAAGGGTGATCTTGTCGTCGAGCGTCTCGAAGCAGACCTCGAGCTTCATGTCGAGCTCGAGCGCCTCCGGCGTCTGCGGGCAGTCGATGATGTTGCTCATCATCCGCGGTCCCTCGGCAAGTTCAACCACGGCGATCGCGTAAGGCGGCGTGAAGCCGGGCGCGGCGGGACGATGGTTGATCACGTAGCTGTAGAGGAAGCCCTTGCCACTCGCCTTGAAGATGCTGACCTTGCGCGAGGCGCAGGACGGGCAGAACGGGCGCGGAGGAAAATAGACATGCGCGCAGGCATCGCAGCGCTGCAGGCGCAACTCACCCGTCTTGGTACCGTCCCAGAAATGCTGGGTCTCGGGCGTCGGTTTCGGTCGCGCGCGCTGCGGTTCGGCCATCTCGGCAGGTCCTCCCAAGGCCAAGCTGAGCCCGGCTGTTGCGATCTTGATGCGACAATCGACCATGGCGCGTCAACGGTCCAGCAATGCGCATGCATGCCATCATGCGCACAATGCTTGTGTCGAAGTGAGGCAGCGCTATACATTGCGCGCAAATATTCCGTGAGACAGACATGCCCGATTTTCCGACAGTGACGAAGCTCGCCGAAGACCTCGAAAGCGGCCGCACCACCTCCCGCAAGCTGGTCGAGGCTTGCATCGCCAAAATCGCCGATCCGGCCGGCGAGGGGCAGCGTGCCTTCATCCATGTCGACAAGGATGCCGCGCTTATGGCGGCCGATGCGATGGACGGTTTGCGCAAGGTGAAGGCGGCGCCGTCGCGCTACGCCGGTATCCCGGTCTCGATCAAGGATCTCTTCGACATCAAGGGCCAGGTGACGCGCGCCGGCTCCCGCGCGCTCGACGATTCCTCCCCGGCCGAACAGGATGCCCCCACGGTGGCGCGGCTGCGCAAGGCCGGCTTCGTCGTGATCGGGCGCACCAACATGACCGAGTTCGCCTATTCCGGCATCGGCATCAATCCGCATTACGGCACGCCAAAGGGCGTCTGGAACCGGGCCGAGGGCTACGTGCCCGGCGGGTCGTCCTCGGGCGCCGCGGTTTCCGTGCTCGACGGCATGGCGCATGGCGCGCTCGGCACCGACACCGGCGGCTCCTGCCGGATTCCGGCGGCCTATAACGGCATCGTCGGCTACAAGCCGACGCAGCGGCGCGTGCCGCTCGACGGGGCTGTGCCGCTGTCGTTCTCGCTCGACAGCATCGGGCCGCTGGCACGATCGGTCAGTTGCTGTGCCATTCTCGATGCCGTGCTTGCGAACGAGCCGATCGCCCCGCTGAAGCCCCGGCCCGTCAAGGGCATGCGGCTGGCGGTCCCGACCACGATCGCGCTCGACGACCTCGACGCGGCTGTGGCCGCGACATTCGAGCGTGCACTCAAGAGCCTTGCCGATCATGGTGCGATCATCGAGCGCATCGAGATGGCTGAATTCCACGACATCGGGCCGATGAACGCCAAGGGCGGCTTTGCGGCTTCCGAAAGCTATGCCTGGCATCGCTACCTCCTCACGTCCAAGGGCGACGTCTACGATCCCCGAGTCTCCGTGCGCATCATGCGTGGCGAGGCGCAGAGCGCGGCGGACTACATCGATCTTCTCCATGAGCGCCGCTCGCTGATCGCCCGCGTCAATGCGCGCATCGCGCCCTATGACGCGCTGGTGCTGCCGACCACCGCCAACACGCCGCCGAAAATTTCGGACCTTGCCGACGACAAGGCGTTCACAAGGGAAAACCTGCGGGCGCTCCGCAACTGCACCCTGATCAACATGATCGACGGCTGCGCCATCTCGCTGCCTGCGCATCGCGAGGGCGAGATTCCGGTCGGCCTGATGCTGGCGGGCGCGGGCGGATCGGACCGCCGTATCTTCGAGCTTGCTGCCGGCATGGAGGCCGTAATTCGTGTTTGACCTGACTTTCACCGTTGACGCCCAGGACACCACCACGCCGCTGACGCTGGCGATCGACCAGATGGTCATCGCCGGCTGGACCGGCCGCGATCCGGTCGCGCGCGACAAGCACATTGCCGAGCTGCAGGAGATGGGTATCGCCCCGCCGGCCTCGACGCCGATCTACTATCGCGCCTCGGCACGACGGCTGACGATGGAAGACAGCATCGAATGCACCGGAGGCGATTCCTCTGGCGAGGTCGAGTTCGTGCTGATCGGCTGGCAGGGTCGCATTTTCGTCGGCTGCGGTTCCGACCACACCGACCGCAAGGTCGAGGCCTATAACGTCACGGTGTCCAAGCAGATGTGCGACAAGCCGATCGCATCCACGCTGTGGGAGCTCGAGGACGTCATCGGCCACTGGGACAGGATGATCCTGCGCTCCTGGGCCACGATCAAGGGCGAGCGCGTGCTCTATCAGGAGGGCACGCTCGATGCGATGCTGCCGGTGGCCGACCTGATCGCGGGTGGCTTCGAGGGAGGGAAATTTCCCGACGGCTGCGCCATGTTCGGCGGCACGTTTGCGGCGAAGGGCGGTATCCGCTCCGCCGACCGTTTCGATTTCGAGCTGGAAGACCCGGTGCTGAAGCGCACGATCAAGCACGGCTATGACGTGGTGACGCTGCCCGTGAGGGGCTAAGGTCTCTCCGCCGTCATTGCGAGCGGAACTCTCTCCGCCGTCATTGCGAGGAGCCCTTGCGACGAAGCAATCCAGGCTGGTTCCGCGGGGGGATTCTGGATTGCTTCGCTCCGCTCGCAATGACGGGGAGAGAGACGGAAATCGGGTGGTAGAGGACGGGGCGGTCTTGCGAAGGTCAGAGCCATGACAGCAACAGCACGCAAATCGCCTCATAAGTCAGCCACGGACCCCGCCGCCCGCGTCGATGCCCTCGACTGGCCCCAGATCACCGGCGAACTCGACACCCAGGGCTGCGCGCTCCTGAAAGGCCTGCTCACGCCGGACCAGTGCCGCGCCGTCGCCGCGCTCTATCCCCACGACGCCAACTTCCGCAGCCGCATCGTCATGGGCCGCCATGGCTTCGGTCGCGGCGAGTACAAATATTTCTCCTACCCGCTGCCTGACCTGATCGCGCAGTTGCGCCCGACGCTCTACGCGCATCTCCAGGGCGTCGCCAACCGCTGGAACGAGGCTATGGGGATCGACATCCGCTACCCGGCCGAACACGCGGCGTTCCTGAAGCGGTGCCACGAGGCAGGCCAAGCGCGACCGACGCCGCTGCTGCTGCAATACGAGGCCGGCGATTTCAACTGTCTGCATCAGGACCTCTATGGCGAGCACGTGTTCCCGTTGCAGGTCGCGATCCTCTTGTCGGAGCCCGGCCGCGATTTCACCGGCGGCGAGTTCGTGCTGACCGAGCAGCGCACGCGCATGCAGTCCCGCGCCGAAGTGGTTCCGCTCGCGCAGGGCGACGCCGTGGCCTTCGCTGTGCATCACCGCCCGGTGCAGGGGACACGCGGCACCTACCGCGTTAATCTCCGCCATGGCGTCAGCCGGGTCAGGTCCGGTCAGCGCCACACACTAGGTGTGATCTTTCACGATGCGAAATAAACGCTGCCACTGATGGCGGATTTGTTCGATAGCGTTGCCGAAGCCCAGCCGTCGCGCGAGGAGATCGCCGACGGCGCCGTTCTGCTGCGCGGCTTCGTCAAGCCGATCGAGAGCGAGTTGATCGAAGCCGTGCGCGCCATCGTGGCGCAGTCGCCGTTCCGCCGCATGACCACGCCCGGCGGGCATCTGATGTCGGTCGCCATGACCAATTGCGGCGAGCGCGGCTGGATCACCGATCATACCGGCTATCGCTATGATCCCATCGACCCGCGGACCGGGGCGCCGTGGCCGGCGATGCCGCCGGTGCTCCGCGATCTGGCGTTGCGCGCCGCGGAGCAGGGCGGCTTTGCCGGCTTCGCGCCCGACGCGTGCCTCGTCAACCGCTACGAGCCCGGCACGCGGCTGTCATTGCATCAGGACAAGGACGAGCTGGATTATTCAGCGCCGATCGTCTCGGTCTCGCTCGGGCTGCCTGCGACGTTCCTGTTCGGCGGCCTGGCACGCAGCGACAAGCCGCGCCGCTTCCGCTTGGTCCATGGCGATGTCGTGGTCTGGGGCGGGCCGTCACGGCTCGCCTATCACGGCGTCGCGCCGCTGGCCGACGGTGAACATGCGTTGCTGGGGCGGAAGCGGATCAATTTGACGTTCCGAAAGGTCCGCTGACGCGTTTCCTCGCAGCCGCCGCTCGTCTAAGCTTCCGGCAGGGGAGACGGCGATATGGCGACCACACAGCTCTCGGCCGGCACTGGCGCGGCCAACCGTACCGGCTTGTATCTGGCCGTGCTGCAACTGGCGTTCACGCTTGGCTGGACCACCTACGTCATCTATCTGCCAAAGCTCGCGGCTGAGGTCGGCGTCGCGCCATCAGCCGTCATCCTCATCCTGATGCTGGACCAGGCGATCTTCACCATCGCCGACACCGCGATGGGGATCGCCGCCGACAAGATCGCTCCCCATCTCGGCAGGCTAGGCCTGTTCGTCGGGCTCGTGGCCGCGATCTCCTGCGGCGCGTTCGTCGCGCTGCCCTTCGTCGCAGGACGCGGGGTGGCCGCGCAGGGGTGGTTCATTGCCCTGATCGTGGTCTGGTCGATCACCTCGTCCGCGCTGCGCGCGCCGCCGCTGACCCTGCTCGGCAAATACCGCGCCCGGCCGCAGGTGCCGTTCCTCGCCGCGCTCGCGATGCTCGGCTATGGCGTCGCCGGCGCAGTCTCGCCCTATCTCGGCGTGGTGCTGCGCGAGCACGATGCGCGGCTGCCCTTCGTGATATCGAGCGCAGTGTTGCTGTTGACCGCGCTCGGACTGTCACGGATCGAGCACGAGGTGGCCCGCGACACCGCGCCGCCCACACCGCCCGAAGCGGCAAAGCCGCTTGGCCTCGTGCCGATCGCCTTCATCGTCGCGATGGTGGCGCTCGCGCTCGGTTATCAGTTGCACTTCGCTCTGAACAGCGCGCCGTTCTACCTGCGCTTTGCCAAGCCGGATGAGCTGCAATGGCTGATGCCGGTGTTCTGGATCGGTTTCAACATTGCCATGTTTCCGGCAAGCCTCGTCGCCAAGCACCGTGGCGGCGTGATCGTGATGGGCGCGGCCGGACTGCTTGGAGCGGTCGCGATTGCTGCGGCCGAATTCGCCGGCAGCCTCAACACGCTGATCGTCGCGCAGTTTCTCGCCGGAGCAGCGTGGGGCTGCATGCTGATGAGCGCGATCTCGGCTGCGTTGGCCATCGGCTCGACCGGCGCGGAGGGAAAGGTGACCGGCCTCGTCTTCTCGGCGCTGGCACTCGGGACCTTGGCACGAATGGCGGCGGTTGCCGGCGGCTTGCAGAAAGTGCCTGACTACGCGCCGCTGCTGCACTGGGCCCCGGTCGCCTGCTGGGCGGTCGCAGGCGCGGGCCTGCTGGTGATCGCGGCGGCGCGGCTACAGGGCGGCGTTCACCTCAAGGCTTCGGCGGGTGGATGAACGCCCAGGGGCTCACTTCCGAATCCCTGGTCACTTCGATCGAGATCAGATACGGCCCGCCATGGGCGAGCGCCTTCTCCATCGCCGCCTTGAACTGGTCCGGCGCAGTGACGCGCGCTGATGCGACGCCAAAGGACTCCGCCAGCTTGACGAAATCCGGGTTGACCAGATCGGACGCCACCACGCGGCCGTCGAAGCGCTCGCGCTGGTCGCGGCGGACATTGCCATAGGCGTTGTTGTTGAACACCAGCGTCACCACGCCGATGTTGAACTGCACGGCGGTGGCAAGCTCCTGCACGCCGAACATGAAGCCGCCGTCGCCGGTGATCGCCACCACCGGCTTGTCGGGATTGGCGACCTTGGCGCCGAGCGCGGTCGGGAAGCCCGAGCCGAGCGTGCCCTGATAGCCTGATGTGATGAAGGTGCGCGGCTCGTAGATCGGAAAACCGTACCAGGAGGCGAAACCGAACTGCGACAATTCATCTGTCACGATCGCGTTCGCCGGCAGCACCTCGCGCAGGATGTTGAGATATGCCATCTGCGGCTGGATGCGCTGGATCTCGGCTTGCGCCGTCGCAGCAGCCTCGCGGATGTCGCCCCGCCGGCCGCTGGTCCTGGCATAGCCGGCCTTCGTCACGGCGGTGACCAGATCGGCCGCGCCGGCCTTGGCGTCGGCGACGATAGCGACATCGGAGGCGAGCCGGCGCATCTCGGCCGGATCGATATCGACACGAATGGATTTCAGCCCCTTCGGCTGATACGGCCAGCGGAAGCCCGATGCCGGCAGTTCGGCGCGCGTGCCGATTGCGATCATCAAATCGGTTGTCGGCCACAGCTTGTAAGCTGCCGCCATGGTCAGCCCAAGCTCATGCGCGTTGGAGACGATGCCGCGGCCGCTGCGGAAGGCGACGACAGGCGCGTCGATCATCTCGGCGAGTTCGAGAATCTCCTCGCGCGCCTCGATCGCGCCGCTGCCGACGAAGATCATCGGCGCCTTGCTGTTCTTGATCAGCGCGGCCGCCTGCTTGATCATATCAGGGTCGGGCTGCGGCGCGGGCAGCGGCTCCAGCACTTGCGCAGCCGCGGTGTCGGCGCGCTGGGTGAAGACGTCCCAGGGCATCTCGACCGAAGCGGGGCCACGCCGTCCGGACGTCATCTCCTGGAAGGCGCGCGCGACGGTGGTCGGCGCGTTGCCGGGATATTCGATCCGATCCGCCCATTTCACATAGGTGCGCAAGGTCGCGAGCTGGTCCGGCATCTCGTGCAGATGGCCGCGGCCCTTGCCCAGAAACTGCGTCGGCACCTGACCGGTGACGCACAGCACCGGCTCGTTGCAGCCGAAGGCGGTGAGCAGCGCGGCGCTGGCGTTGAGCACGCCGGGGCCGGGCACCACGCTGAACACGCCGGGCCTGCCGCTGGAGCGCGCATAGCCGAACGCCATGTAGCCGCAAGCCTGCTCGTGCCGCGCGCCGATCACCTTGAGCTGGGCCTGGTGGAACGCGTCGAACAGGCCGTAGACCTGGGCGCCGGGCAGGCCGAATACAGTATCGACGCCATGGGCGACAAGGCCGCTTACGATGGCTTCGCCGCCGGTGAGGGTAGTCATGGCATTATTCCATTTCGATTATTGTTCAGGCTTCGTCGACGACGCCGTTGCGTAAAGATCCGATGCCCTCGGCCGCGACTTCGATAACATCGCCGGGCTTCAGATAACGCGGCGGGTCGAACCGCGCACCGGCGCCGGTTGGCGTGCCCGTGACGATGATATCGCCGGGAACGAGCGTTGCGAAGGTCGAGATATAGCTGATGAGATAGCGGAACGGAAACATCAGCCGGCTGGTGCGGTCGTCCTGCCGCAGCTCTCCGTTGACGTGCGTGGTGAGGCGGATGTCGGCGACCTGCGATTCCTGTGCGTAGGGCACCAGCCACGGGCCGAGGCTGCCGCTGGAATCGAAGTTCTTGCCCTGCGTGACGTTGAACTTGGCATGGCGCAGCCAGTCGCGCACCGAACCTTCATTGCAGAGCGTCAGCGCGGCGATGTGATCGAGCGCCGAACTTTCCGCAATGTGCCGACCGGCCTTGCCGATCACCAGCACGATCTCTCCCTCATAGTCGAGCTGCGCGGAGGCGCGCGGGCGCACCAGCGGTGTGTCGTGGCCGACGAAGGAGCGCGGCGAGCGCATGAACATGCTCGGATATTTCGGCGCGTCCTGGCCGTCCTTGTACTCGGCATTGCGGTCGGGATAGTTGACGCCGATGCAGATGATCTTTTCCGGCGCGGGCACCGGCGGCAGCCAGATGATGTCACTGAGCGCGTGATCGGGCGTGCGGCCGGCGGCCTCTTCCGCGAAGCTCGCGAGCTTTCCTGCCGCGATCACCTCGCGCAGCGTCGGATAGTCCTTTGCGTGGCGCGCGGAGAGATCGACAATGCCGCCGTCCACGACGGCGCCGTACTTCGTTGCACCCTTGACGGAATAGGTGGCGATGCGAGGGAGGTTCATCGCTTAGTCCGCCACCAGCACGTCGGCCACGAAGTTCGGCTCACGCACGGCTTGTCCTGCGAACGGCGAGCCCTGCTCGAACCAGGAGCGCGGGGCCGGCGCGCCCCACAATGTCTGGCGACGGGGATCGCGCAATGACCAGCGCAGCGGCTCGTGGTCGTGATCGCCGGTGAAATAGTCGCTGGTGTAGAGCTCGAGCCGGTGTCCATCGGGGTCGCGGACGTAGAGGAAGAACGCATTCGAGATGCCGTGGCGGCCGGGACCACGCTCGATGTTCTTGACGAAGCCTTGCGAGGCCATGACGTCGCAGAGATGGATGATGTTCATCGCCGTCGGCGTCCAGTACGCGAAGTGGTGCAGCCGCGGGCCCTTGCCATTGGTGATGGCGAAGTCGTGGACATTGCCCTTGCGATGCATCCAGGCTGCGGCGATGCGCCCGTTCGGTCCGTCCTCCTCGGCGTATTCGGTGAGGCGAAAGCCGAGCCGGGCATAGAATTCGACGGTGTCCTGCACTTCGGCGGCGAACACGTTGAAATGGTCGAGCCGCTGCGGATGGCAGCCCCTGTAGAGATCGTAGCGGCGCAGCAGGTGCGGCCGCCGGTCCATCGACGCATATAGCTCGATCTGGAAGCCGAAGGGGTCGGTGAATTGCAGCGTGCGGCCCTGGAAGGGCTGATCGACGAAGGCGTAGCCAAGGCCGTTCTCGGACAGGAACTTCGCGGCCTTGTCCAGATCCCCGTCGTTGCCAACTTTGAAACCGAGCCGGTTGCAGGCAGGCGCCGCCGCCTTGCGCAACACCAGCGAGTGATGCTGGTGCTCCTCGGCGGCGCGCAAGTAGACGACCTTGTCGTCGGCGTCCTCCACATGCAGGCCGACAACGCTTTCATAGAACTCGCGGCTGAGCTTCAGGTCGGTGACGTCCAGCACGGCGTGGCTGGAGCGGATGATGTTGAACGGCGGCTCGAAGATATGTTGCGGTACGGGCATTGCGTTTCCCCTCTCTAGACCCCGCCATTCCCCGTCCGCGCTCCGCGCGTCGAGGAACCGCGGGCGTTAGATTCCCAACTTCTGAATCTTGTGCGTGCCCCGCGCCAGCGAGACGTGCTTGGTTTCCATGTAGAAATCGAACGAGTAATCGCCGCCGTCGCGGCCGATGCCTGATGCCTTCATGCCGCCGAACGGCGTCGGCAGATGCCGGACGTTTTCCGAGTTCAGCCAAATCATGCCGGCTTCCAGCGCATCCGCGACACGCAACGCGCGGCCGACATCGTTGGTCCAGACATAGCCAGTCAGGCCGTAGCGGATGTCGTTGGCGATCTCGATCGCGTCTGCTTCGTCCTTGAAGGGCAGCACGGTGAGGAAGGGGCCGAACACCTCTTCCTGCGCCACGCGCATCTTGCCATGCGCGCCGGTCACCAGGGTCGGCTCGACATAATGTCCGCCGCCCGGGCCGTCATAGGCCTTGCCGCCGACGGCAATCGTCGCGCCGTCCTGGCGTGCGACGTCGAAATAGGAGCACACCTTTGCCAGATGACGCTCGTGGATCAGTGGCCCGATCTCGGTTACGGGATCGAGGGGATGGCCGACCTTCAGGGCTTTTACGCGCGCCGTGAGTTTCTCGGTGAACTTCTCGGCGATGCCGGCCTGGATCAGCAGGCGGCTCGACGACGTGCAGCGCTCGCCGTTGAGCGAGTAGATCATGAACACGACGGCATCGAGCGCGCGGTCGAGATCGGCGTCGTCGAACACGATCACTGGGTTCTTGCCGCCGAGCTCGAAATGCACGCGCTTCAAGGTCGGCGCGCCCTGAACCATGATCGCCGAGCCGGTAGAGCTCTCGCCGACGAAGCCGATCGCCTTGATGGCGGGATGCTCGGTCAGCGCCTTGCCGGCCTCTTCCCCGAAACCGTGCACGGTGTTGAGCACGCCGTCGGGCACGCCGGCTTCCTTGACGAGCTTTGCCAGAATAGCCGCCGTGACCGGCGACCACTCCGCCGGCTTGTGCACGACGGTGCAGCCGGCGGCGAGGGCAGGGGCGATCTTCCAGGTCGAGAGCATGAACGGTGTATTCCACGGCGTGATCACGCCGACCGGGCCGATCGGCACGCGCGTCGAGACGTTCCAATGCTCGTCGCTCGGCGTGTTCTGGCCGTCGCGCGCCTCGCCGCATCGATCGGCAAAGAAGCGGAAATTTTCGGCGGCGCGGATCGCGGCCTTGGCCATGAAGCGATAGGCCTGGCCGGTGTCGATGCATTCGAGCACCGCGATGTCTTCGGCATTGTCCTCGATGGCGTCGGCCACGCGATGCAGCAGCTTCTTCCGCATCGCCGGTGCCATGTCGCGCCAGGACTTGAAGGCGAGGGCGGCAGCGGTGGCGGCGCGATCGACATCCTCGGCATTGCCGCGGGCGACGCTTGCGAGTGTCGCGCCGTCGATCGGCGATTTCGTCTCGAACGTCTCGCCTGAGATTGACGGCACAATCTTGCCGTCGATCATGTGCCCGATACCGTCGGCACGCAGCGTCTTCAGCAGCGGTGCAACGCGGTCTCGGTTGGCCTGGAACACATCGGTTTTCGGCGTGGGCTTATCCATGGGCGGCCTCCGCTTTCAGGGCGTCGTGGATGTTGTTGCGCTTCCAGCTCGTGTCCTTGTCGTTGATCTGCATGTCGAACGAGAGGGCGAATTTCGAGCTTGCGAAGACGGGATCGAGATGCCGGGAGAGCGCCTGGAAGACATGCTCGCCGGCCGTCTTGCGGGTTGGCAGATCGCGGCCTTCGCCGATGCGCAGCACCATGTCGAGAAAGCCGTAGTCTTGCCGCGCGTCGGCGATGGCATAGTGCTCGCATCTGACGGCGCGGACGCGGATGCCGCCGAGCGGGAAGATGCCGGTCTCGACCGCCGCCTTGCGCACCACCTCGCACGCCGCGCCGATGTCGAGGCGGTCGTCGAGATTGGCCGAATATTCGATCGTGAAATGCGGCATCGCGGTTTCACTCCCTGTTTTCTTGTTCGTCTAAGCGAAGTAGCAGCTCACCGAGCCGTAGGCGCCATAATCGGCCTGGATTGTGTCGCCCTTGCGGGTCTCGATCGGACGGATGAAAGAGCCGGCGAGCACGATTTGTCCGGGCTCGAGCGCAAGGCCGAGCGGTGCGATCTTGTTGGCGAGCCAGGCAACGGCCGTGGCGGGATGATTGAGCACGCCGGCGGCAAGGCCGGTCTCTTCGAGCTGGCCGTTCTTGGAACACAACGCACCGATCCAGCGCAGATCGGCGTCAAGCGGGCGGATCGGCCGTCCGCCGAGCACGATGCCGGCATTGGCCGCGTTATCGGCGATGGTGTCGAAGATCTTTCGCGTCGCCTTGGTCCGGGGATCGACGCGCTCGATCCGCGTGTCCAGAATCTCCAACGCCGGCACCACGAAGTCGGTGGCGTTGAGCACGTCGAACAGCGTGCAGTCGGGGCCTGCGAGGCGCTTGCTCATGACGAAGGCGAGCTCGGCTTCCACCCGCGTGGCTATGAAGCGCTCCGTCGGGACCAAGCCACCATCGGCGAAGAACATGTCGTCGAGCAACACGCCGGAATCCGGCTCGTTGATGCCGAGCGCGCTCTGCATCGCCTTCGAGGTCAGGCCGATCTTGTGTCCCCTAACGATGCGCCCCTCGGCAATCTTGACGTCGACCCAAGCCTTCTGAATCGCGTAGGCGTCAGCGATGCTGATGTCGGGAAAGTCCTGCGAGAGTTGCCGGATCTGCGTACGGGTCTTTTCCGCCTGGTGCAGACGGTTCGCGCTAGCTCGGATATCGTCGTTGGAAAGCGCCATTTGTGATCTTACAAATCGTGGTGGGGGAAGATACTTAACATGTTAAGTGAATGCGTCAATCGCAAATTGGCTTGCTGCACTGCAAACGTTTCGCGGCTTGAAGGGGCGTCATGGTGAAGAGACCGGCTGATCCTGCGAACGGAAGCGAGCCCGCCGTCCGGCAGGTGCCGATGCGCGACTTCTCGCGCTCGCTACCGATGTCGCTTCTGCGGGCGCGCGAAGCGGTGATGCGGCAATTCCGTCCCTCGCTGCGTGAGCATGGCCTGACCGAGCAGCAATGGCGCATTCTGCGCGCGCTCGCGGCGATCGACACGGTCGAGGTCACGGAACTGGCGCGCACCGCGTTCCTGCTTGGACCAAGCCTGTCGCGCATCCTGCGTGATCTGGAGGCGCGCAACCTGATCGAGCGCAAGACCGCCAAGGCGGACCAGCGCCGCAGCATGGTCTCGATCTCGGAAAAGGGCGTGAAGCTGATGGCCTCCGTGGCGCCGTCCTCCGAAGCGATCTATGCGGAGATCACGCGACGCTTTGGCGCACGCAAGCTCGTCGAGTTGCAGGAGATGCTCGGCGAGCTCGAACAAAGTCTCGCAGGGCTCGGCGCCGGCGAGGAGGCAAGTGCCGAGGAGTGAAAGCAGATATGCGCAAGCGCGCGTCAACAATCATGGACATCGCCGCAGTTTTTCGCTCAAGTGCCGCTCAAGCCGATCACTGCAAAATCGGCGCCGAGGTAGAGGCAAACAGACCCCCATGGTCACCATCCAGGTTCAGAAGCTGATCGACTTCGTCACCGAGGTCTTCGCGCATGCGCGGTCGTCGCCCGACGAAGCCCGGCGCATCGCCACCTACCTGACCACGGCAAATCTGACCGGCCATGACAGCCACGGCGTGATCCGCGTCCCCGTCTATATTCGCTGGCAGAAGTCCGGCGCGGTCGTGCCCAACCAGAACGCCGAATTGGTGCTCGACACGCCTTCGCTCGCGGTGATCGACGGCAAGTTCGGCTACGGCCAGACCGTGACGCCGCAAGCGGTCCGGATCGGCATCGAGAAGTGCAGGAAGGCGGGACTTGCCGCAGTCGCGCTACGCAATGCGGGCCATATCGGCCGCGTCGGCGATTGGGCCGAGATGGCCGCCGCAGAAGGGCTGATCTCGGTGCATTTCGTCAATGCCGCGGGCTCGCTGCTGGTGGCGCCGTTCGGCGGCGTCGAGAAACGGCTCTCCACCGCGCCCTATTGCGTCGGCATTCCGCGCGAGGGCCAAGACCCGATCGTGCTGGACTTCGCAACCTCGGTCGTGGCCGAGGGCAAGGTGCTGGTCGCGAGCCGCGGCGGCAAGAAGCTGCCGAAGGGCGCGCTGGTCGATGCCGACGGCAGACTGAGCGAGGAGCCGGCCGTGCTCTACGGCCCCTACACGCCGGACGGGCCGCGCGACCACACCAAGGGAACGGGCGCGATCCGAGCGTTCGGCGAGCACAAGGGCTCGGGCCTTGCCTTCATGTGCGAGCTGCTCGGCGGGGCGTTGACCGGAACCGGGGCCACGTCCGGCGGTCGGCGCTTCGCCAACGGCATGCTGGCTTTCTACATCGATCCGAAAGTGGTCGATACCTCCCATGTCTTCGACGCAGAGGTGTCGCGCTATGCGGACTTCATCCGTGCCACCAAGCCGGTGGCCGGGGTCGATCAGGTGCTGATTCCCGGCGACCCCGAGCGGAAAACCAGGGCTGAGCGGACCCAGAACGGCGTCCCCTTGCCGGATGACACCTGGGCGGCAATAGTGAATACGGCCCGCGAGGTCGGCGTCAGCGAAGTGAGCATCCAGAGGGCGACCGCATAGGTCTTGCGTCATTGCGAGCGTAGCGCGGCGCGCCAGTTCGCGGTAACAGCGGGGCTGTGCTGTCGCGGCGCTCGTCATGGTGACGAAGGTCCAAACAACGACGACTTAAACAATAACGGTCCAAAACAAGAAGGAAGGCAACGTGGCGAACAAGGTCAAGGAAATCTGGAAGTCGGGCAAGGCCGTGGTCAACGCGTGGCTCGCGATTCCCTCCGGCTTCTCGGCCGAGATGATCGCGCAATGCGGCTTCGACAGCGTCACCGTCGACATGCAGCACGGCGTGCAGGATTATCTGTCGATGGTGCAGTGCTTCCAGGCGATGGACAAGCATCCGATCACGCCGATGGTCCGCGTGCCCTGGAACGAGCCCGGCATCATCGGGAAGGTGCTCGATGGCGGTGCCTATGGCGTGATCTGCCCGATGGTCAACACGCCGCAGGAAGCCAGGAATCTCGTCTCCTATGCCAAGTACCCGCCAAAAGGCGTGCGCTCCAATGGCCCGATCCGCGCCGGCATGTACGGAACCGCGGGCTCCTACCAGAAGACGGCCAACGACGACATCGTGCTGCTGCCGATGATGGAGACCAAAACCGCGGTCGAGAACATGGAAGCGATCTTCGACGTCGAAGGCATCGACGGCGTCTATATCGGCCCGTCCGACCTCGGCTTCTCCTACGGCCTCGAGCCGAAGCTCGATCGTACCGAGCCGGAGATCCTCGCGATCTACGAGAAGATCATCAAGGAGTGCGGCAAGCGGGGCCTCAACCCGGGCATCCATTGCAGCGGCGCCGAAGGTGCCGCGCGCGCCATCAACATGGGCTTCAAGCTGGTGACGCTCTCGAACGAGGTCGGCCTGATGACGACCTACGCTAAGATGCAGGTGAATGCCACGCGGAAGGATTCCGGCGGCAAGGCCTGAGAACTCGCGAATGGCGAATGGGGAGTAGCGAATGAGCTGCTCCCCTTTTCCATTCGCCACTCGCTACTCACTATTCGCCCTAAGGAGACTCCCATGACCATCAGCCCCGTCATTCGCCTGCATCCCGATGATGGCGTGCTGATCGCGCGCGCAAGCTTGCCGCCGGGAACATTGGTGGCCGACGGCGTGACCACGGTCGAGCGCATTCCTTCCGGTCACAAGGTCGCGATCAAGCCGATCGCAGTCGGGGAGCCGGTGATCCGCTATGGCCAGATCATCGGCTTCGCGACGGTGCCGATCGCGCCGGGCCAGCACGTGCACGTGCAGAACTGCGGCATGGGCGATTTCGCCAAGGACTATGCCTATTGCGCCGACGTCAAGCCGACGCCGAATTTTGACCTGCCGGCGAGCTTCGAAGGCATCCGCCGCCCGGACGGCCGCGTCGCCACGCGCAACTATATCGGCATCCTCACCTCGGTGAATTGCAGCGCGCATGTCGCAAGCCTCGTCGCCGACGTATTCAAGAAAAATCCGTTCACCGGCGATAATCCGCTGGCCGACTTCCCCAATGTCGACGGCGTGGTTGCGCTGACCCATAAGACCGGCTGCGGCATGACGCAGAACGAGCCCTTGGCGCTGCTCCGCCGCACGCTCGGTGGCTATGCGCGGCACGTGAACTTCTCTCACGTCATCGTGCTCGGCCTCGGCTGCGAGGTGAACCAGATCGGCGGCTTGATGGAGGAGCAGAAGCTCGCCGGCCGCCTGCGCGCGATGGACATCCAGGAGGTCGGCGGCACCCGCAAGACGGTGGAAGCCGGCATCGCCTTCGTGCGCGAGGCACTCGCGGAGTCCAACAAGGTCAGGCGCGAGTCCGTTCCGGTCAGCGAATTGACCGTGGCGCTGCAATGCGGCGGCTCGGATGGCTATTCCGGCGTTTCCGCCAATCCGGCGCTGGGTGCGGCCAGCGATCTCATCGTACGTCACGGCGGCACCGTGATCCTGTCGGAGACGCCGGAGACTTATGGCGCCGAGCATCTGCTCACGCGCCGCGCCGTCAGCCGCGAAGTCGGCGAGAAGCTGGTCGATCTCATGCGCTGGTGGGACGAATACACGACGCGCGAAGGCGCCGAGATGAACGCCAATCCGAGCCCGGGCAACAAGGCCGGCGGTCTCACCACCATTTTGGAGAAGTCGCTCGGCGCGATGGCGAAGGCCGGCACCACCAATCTCGTCGAGGTGCTGCGCTACGCCGAACCCATCACCAAGAAGGGTTTCGTCTTCATGGACACGCCCGGCTACGATCCCGTTGCCGCGACCGGGCAGGTCGCCGGCGGCGCCAATCTGGTCTGCTTCACCACGGGCCGCGGCAGCGTGTTCGGCTGCAAGCCGGCGCCCTCGATCAAGCTCGCGACCAACACGCCCATGTACAAGCGCATGGAAGAGGACATGGACGTCAATTGCGGCACCATCCTCGAAGGCGAGGAGAGCGTCCAGCAGTGCGGCCAGCGCATTTTCGATCTCATCCTCAAGACCGCGTCCGGACAGCCGACCAAGAGCGAGAGTTTTGATTTCGGCGGCGCCGAGTTCGCGCCGTGGGTGCTGGGCGCGACGATGTAATTCCTCGTCGCGCGTCGGCGGTAACCCTGCACGGCAAGCGACGCTCCTAAGTAATGATACGGAGCCGTCAAGTGAACACGGGGGTTCCCGCGGTCACACCTGATTAACATCTTCTGCCGTAATCCCTTGGGAGATGCGAACTCCACTCATGTGGGGCGTTCGCCCTTCGTGAGGATTCGTCGACGATGACGCGTGCGATACGGCCGACCGGCGTGGAACATCTCCTCGGTGAGGAGGAGCTGATCGTGTCGAAGACCGATCTCAAGGGCCGCATCACCTACGCCAACGATGTCTTCATCCGCATGGCGAAGTACTCGTGGGAGGAGCTGATGGGCGCCCCCCATAGTCTGATCCGCCACCCTGAGATGCCACGCTCCGTCTTCAAGCTGCTGTGGGACACGCTTCAGTCCAGGCAGGAGATCTTCGCCTACGTCGTCAACCTCGCGAGGGACGGCAGTCATTACTGGGTGTTCGCCCACGTCACGCCGACATTCGACGAGCGTGGCAATATCGTCGGCTATCACTCCAACCGTCGCAGACCCGATCCGGCGCAGATCGAGCGCATCAAGCCGATCTACAAGGCGCTGTGCGCGGAAGAGGCGCGGCATGCCAATGCCAAGGACGGCATGCATGCGAGCTTCGAGGCGATGGTCGGGCTGCTCAAGCAACAGGGTGTCGGCTACGATGAATTTGTGCTCTCTCTCTAAGGCGCAGGGAGCGACCGCGCTCGCATCCGTTCTTGCCGTCGTTGCGTTCGTGCTCTCGCTGGCCGGTGCGACCGGAATTTCCGGTGCGGCGTTGCTTGGCGCGACGGTCGTGCTGCTCGGTTATGCCGTCTGGTGCCAGCATCGCACGGGGGCGGCCGTCGACGAGATGGCAGACGTATGCCGCAAGGCCGCACGTGGCGACCTTGAGGCGCGCATCCTCAGCATCCGCCAGCCCGGACGGATCGGCGCCATTCAGAAGTCGGTCAACGACATGCTCGACATCACCGATGCCTATTTGCGGGAAGCCTCGGCGTCGATGGACTATGCGAGCCGCGGCAAATATTTCCGCAAGATTCTCGCGCGCGGACTACCCGGCTCGTTCCGCCGTTCAGCCACCGTCATCAATTCCGGCACCTACAGCCTCGGCCGTCGTGTGGTCGAGATCGCGGACCTCGCAAAGCAGTTCGGCACGCATCTCGACCAGGTCGCCGGCACTCTGATGGGCGCGGCGACCGATCTCGAATCAGACGCCGGCCAGATGGCGGCGGCGGCCGAGAAGACCAGCCGGCAGACCTCCGGCGTGCTCAGTGCGTCCGACCAGGCCTCGCGCAACGTCGCCACCGTCGCCGGCGCCGCGGAGCAGCTCGCGTCATCGATCGCCGAGATCAGCCGCCAGGTGGCCGGCTCGACCACGAGCACGGGGCGGGCGGTGAACGAAGCCAATCGTGCCGGCAGCGAGATCCGCACGCTTGCGGACGCGGCGATGCGGATCGGCGACGTGGTCAAGCTGATCAGCGCGATCGCCGAGCAGACCAATCTCTTGGCGCTCAACGCCACCATCGAGGCCGCGCGCGCAGGCGAGGCCGGCCGCGGCTTCGCCGTGGTCGCATCCGAGGTCAAGAGCCTCGCCAACCAGACCGCGAAGGCGACCGAGGAGATTAGCGCCAAGGTCGGCGAGATGCAGCAATCGACCACCAATTCGGTCACCGCCGTCGAGGCGATCGCGCAGACCATTACCGAGATCAACGGCATCACCGCCTCGATCGCGACCTCGATCGAGCAGCAGGGGCTCGCCACCCGGGAGATCGCCCGCAACGTCCAGGAAGCCTCGGCCGGCACCTCGCAAATGTCCTCCAACGTCACCGGCATCAGCGAAGCCGCCGCCGACACCGGCCGTGTGGCGAGCCGCGTCAACAGCGCCTCCGAACGCGTCTATGGCGAGGTCGAGACGCTCCGGCGCGAGGTGACGCAGTTTTTGCAGCGGCTGACGTCAGCGGCGTAGGACATCGCGGAGAGGACGCGCATTCTTCCCCTCTCCCCTTGTGGGAGAGGGTGGCTCGCAGCGTTTGCGGCGAGACGGGTGAGGGGTCTCTCTCCGCGCGCACCTCTCACGCCGGAATCGCGGAGACGTACCCCTCATCCGGCGCTTCGCGCCACCTTCTCCCGCAAGGGGACAAGGAAGAAAGCGACCGCCCGCACCTTGCGTAGGCACCCTTTGCCCGTTGTTAGTGCTTGATCGAGGTCACCAGCGGTGTTCTGCTCAAAAAAGCTGCTGGAGTACCGCACCCCGTGTCGATCTACGTCGCATTACACCACGTCACGCACTACAAATACGACCGCCCGATCGATCTCGGCCCGCAGACCATCCGTCTGCGGCCGGCGCCGCATACTCGCACGCCGATCCTGAGCTATTCGCTCAAGGTCACGCCGGCCAATCATTTCGTGAACTGGCAGCAGGATCCGCTGGGCAATTGGATCGCGCGTTACGTCTTCCCGGAGAAGACGACCGAGCTCAAGATCGAGGTCGATTTCACGGCGCAGATGACCACTGTCAATCCGTTCGACTTCTTCGTCGAACCCTATGCCGACAGCTTTCCGTTCGAATATACGCAGGATCTCAAGACCGAACTCGCGCCTTATCTCGAGACCGTCAAGCCCGATCGGCTGTTCGCGAAATATCTCGACACGATCCCGCACGAAGCCCCGAACACCGTCAACTTCCTCGTCGATCTCAACAGGGAGCTGCAGAAAAGGATCGGCTACGTCATCCGCATGGAGGCGGGCGTGCAGACGCCGGAGGAGACGCTCTCCTCCGCGGCCGGCTCGTGCCGCGACTCCGCCTGGCTTCTGATCCAGACCTTCCGGCACCTCGGTCTCGCCGCCCGTTTCGTCTCGGGCTATCTGATCCAGGTCCGTCCCGACATCGATCCGATCGAGGGGCCGCCGGAGGTCGAGAACGATTTCACTGATCTGCACGCCTGGGCCGAGGTCTACCTGCCGGGCGCGGGCTGGATCGGCTTCGACGCGACCTCGGGCATGCTTGCGGGCGAGGGCCACATCCCGGTCGCCGCGACACCGCACTACCGCTCGGCCGCGCCGATCTCCGGCGGCGCGGGCTTTGCCGAGGTCGAATTCGCCTTCGACATGAGCGTCAAGCGCATTCGCGAGGCGCCGCGCATCACAAAACCGTTCTCCGACGAATCCTGGATACGGCTCAACGATCTCGGCGAGCAGGTCGACGGCGATCTTGCGGCGCAGGACGTGCGTCTGACCATGGGCGGCGAGCCGACCTTCGTCTCCGTCGATGATCTCGAAGGCGCCGAGTGGAACACGGACGCCGTCGGCCCAACCAAGCGCGGGCTCGCCGACGACCTGATCCGCCGCCTGCGCGCGCGTTTCGGACCCGGGGGCCTGCTGCACTTCGGTCAGGGCAAATGGTATCCCGGCGAAAGCCTGCCGCGCTGGGCGTTTGGCCTGTACTGGCGCAAGGACGGCGTGCCGATCTGGAAGAATGCCGACCTCATCGCCAGCATCGAAAATCGGCGGCCGGCGCAGGCCAAGGACGTCAAGGCGTTCGTGGAGGGCACGGCGCTGCGGCTTGGGCTCGATCCCGGCTACATCATGCCGGCCTATGAGGACACCGCGTACTGGCTGCAGAAGGAATCCGAGCTTCCCGTCAACGTCGATCCCTCCGATTCCAAATTATCCGATCCGGAGGCCCGCGCGCGGATGGCGCGGGTGTTCGAGCAGGGGCTCAACAATCCTCGCGGCTTCGTGCTGCCGGTACAGCGCTGGAATGCGGCGCCACGTTGGCGCAGCGAGCGGTGGCAGCTCCGGCGCAGTCATCTGTTCCTGATGCCGGGGGACTCGCCGCTTGGCCTGCGCCTGCCGCTGGACTCGCTCGGCTATGTCCCGCCCGATCAATACCCCTACATCGTCGAGCGGGATCCAATGGAAGCCCGCGGCAAGCTGCCCGTGTTCAGCCTTCCGGCGCGTCCGGACTCGCCGGAGCGGCTCGAGCCCGAAGAGCTCAACACCTCCGTGCCGGTCCGCACCGCGATGTCGGTCGAGGTCCGCGACGGCGTGCTCTGCGCCTTCATGCCGCCGGTCGAGCAGATCGAGGATTATCTGGAGATGATCGCGGCGCTCGAAGCGACGGCCGAGGAGATGCAGCTCCAGGTCCATGTCGAGGGTTATCCGCCGCCGTTCGATCCGCGTGTCGACGTCATCAAGGTGACGCCCGATCCCGGCGTGATCGAGGTCAACGTCCAGCCGGCAAAGAACTGGCGCGAGGCGGTCGATATCACCGTCGGGCTCTATGAAGATGCGGGCAAGACACGCCTCGGCGCCAACCGCTTCCTCGTCGACGGCCGCCACACCGGCACCGGCGGCGGCAATCACGTCGTGGTCGGCGGCTCGAGTCCGCAGGACTCGCCGTTCCTGCGCCGGCCTGATCTGTTGAAGAGCCTGGTGCTGCACTGGCAGCGGCATCCGGCGCTGTCCTATTTCTTCTCCGGCCTGTTCATCGGCCCGACCAGTCAGGCACCGCGCATCGACGAAGCCCGCCACGACAGCATTTACGAGCTCGAGGTTGCGCTCACGCACGTGCCGCCGCCGGGCGTTCAGGCGCCGCTGTGGCTGGTGGATCGCTTGTTCCGGCATCTCCTCGTCGACATCACCGGCAACACCCATCGCGCCGAGATCTGCATCGACAAGCTCTATTCACCGGACGGCACGACCGGCCGCCTTGGCCTGGTCGAATTCCGCGCGCTCGAAATGCCGCCGGATCCGCGCATGTCGCTGGCGCAGCAGCTGCTGATCCGCGCGCTGATCGCAAAATTCTGGCGCGAGCCGCAACAAGGCAAGTTCGTGCGCTGGGGCACCGCGCTCCATGATCGCTTCATGTTGCCTCACTTCATCTGGGAGGATTTCCTCGAAGTGCTGACCGAGTTGAAGCAGTCCGGCTATCCGTTCGAGCCTGAATGGTATCTGGCCCAGCTCGAATTCCGCTTCCCCGCTTTCGGCCGCATCCATCATGGCGGCGTGACGCTGGAGCTGCGGCAGGCGCTGGAGCCCTGGCACGTGCTCGGCGAGGAGGGATCGGCCGGCGGCACCGTGCGCTATGTCGACTCATCGGTCGAGCGGCTCCAGGTCAAGGCGGAGGGGTTCGTCGAGGGCCGCCATATCGTCACCTGCAACGGCCGCCGCCTGCCGATGACCGCCACCGGCCGCTCCGGCGAAGCCGTGGCCGGCGTCCGCTTCAAGGCCTGGCAGCCGGCCTCCGGTCTGCATCCGACCATTCCCGTTCACGCGCCCCTGACCTTCGATCTTATTGACACCTGGAACGGCCGCTCGCTCGGCGGCTGCGTCTATCACGTCGCCCATCCCGGCGGCCGCAGCTACGACACCAAGCCGGTCAACACCTACGAGGCCGAGGCGCGGCGGCTGGCGCGCTTCCAGGACCACGGCCATACGCCGGGCCCGATGCAGCCGCCGCCCGAGGAACGCACAAATGAGTTTCCGCTGACCCTCGACTTGCGGACCCCGCTCCTGCAATGAGTATGATGGGGGGCAGGGAGAGGCGCATGGCCGAGGGCGCAGCCGAAGAGGACGACAAGGCGGGTAAGGCGCAAGGTCAACGCAATGGCCAGCGCGAAGGCCAGCGCCGTTTCGCGCAATGGGTCCGCGACTACAGGCGCCTGCCCGGCATCCCCGACGAGTTTCTCGGCCCGGACGGCAAGCCCCGCGCGGTCTGGAGCCGCTTCTTCGATGCCTTCGGCGCGCTCGCGCCCGACGAGGTCGAGCGGCGGTTCGGCATGGCCGACCGTCATCTCCGCGAGGCCGGCGTCACCTATCGCGCGCCCGGCGAGAGCGCCGACCGGCCCTGGTCGATCAGCCATCTGCCGCTGCTGATCGACGAGGCCGACTGGAAGCAGCTGTCCGATGGCATCATCCAGCGCGCCGAGCTGCTCGAGCTCGTGCTGCGCGACATCTATGGCGAGGGTCGCCTCGTCGCCGAAGGCGCGCTGCCGGCGGCCGCGATCGCGGGCAGCCCCGAATATCTCCGCCCCGTCTGCGGCGTGCCGCCGCCGGGCGGGCGCTATCTCTCGCTCTATGCCGCCGATGTCGGCCGCGGGCCCGACGGCCGCTGGTGGGTGCTCGGCGACCGCACGCAGGCACCTTCCGGCGCGGGTTATGCGCTGGAGAACCGCCTGGTGCTCTCGCGCGCCTTCTCCGATCTCTACAAGTCGATGAACGTGCCGCGCGTCGCGCCGTTCTTCGAGGCGTTTCGCGACAGTCTTCGGGCGCGCGCCGACCGCGACGAGCCGCGGATCGGCGTGCTCACGCCGGGCAGCTTCAGCGAGACCTATTTCGAGCACGCGACGCTGGCGCGCTATCTCGGCTTCCTGCTGGTCGAAGGCGACGATCTCGCCGTCAGCGACAACCATATCCACATCCGCACGGTTGCGGGCCTCAAGCGGCTCGACGTGCTGCTGCGCCGTGTCGATTCCAATTCGCTCGACCCGCTCGAGCTCGAAGCCTCCTCGCGGCTTGGCGTCCCCGGGCTGATCGACGTGCTGCGCAAGGACGGCGTCGTCGTCGCCAACATGCCGGGCTCGGGCGTGCTGGAGGCGCGCGCGATGCTCGGCTTCCTGCCGGCGCTGAGCCGCCGCCTGCTCGGTGAAGAGTTGAAGATGCCGCACATCGCGACCTGGTGGTGCGGCCAGCGCTCGGCGCGCGACGAGGTGCTGTCGCGGCTCGACGAGGTCGCGATCGAAGGCGCCTATCGGCGCGGCGTTCCCGGTTTCGACAGCAACGGTCCGGTGCTCGCGAGCGAGCTCGATGCCGCCGGCCGCCGGCGCCTGAGCGACGCGATCGCTGCGCGCGGCATGGACTATGTCGGCCAGGAGGTGGTTCGGCTCTCGACCATGCCGGTATGGGAGCAGGGGCAGATCACGTCCCGTCCCTTCGTGCTGCGCGTGTTCGCAGCCGCGACGCCGGACGGCTGGGCCATCATGCCCGGCGGCTTCTGCCGGATCGCCGAGCAGCCGGATGCGCGCGCGGTGTCGATGGGCGACGGCGCGCGTTCCGCCGACGTCTGGGTGGTGGTCTCGGACAAGCAGGTCTCGACCGCGACGCTGCTGCCTGCGGTTGACAAGGTGCGCATCCGCCGTATCGCCGGAGTGCTGCCGAGTCGCGCCGCCGACAATCTGTTCTGGCTCGGCCGCTATCTCGAACGCGCCGAGGCGACGCTGCGGCTGGTGCGGGCGCTGGGCTCGCCGAGCGGGCCCAACAAGGGCACCGCGGCCTCGCTGCAATCGGCGGAGCGTATCCAGCGCCTGCTGGTGACCTGGGGCGCGATCTCACAGACGTCGCGTGCGGCGCCCGGCCGCATCGTCGCCGAAGCGCTGCAGAGCCCGGAGCGTTTCGGCTCGGCACTGTCGCTGGTCCGCGCGGCCCAGCGCACGGCGACCTCCTTGCGCGAGCGGCTGTCGCCCGATGCCTGGCAAGTCATCACCGAGATGGTCGAGCGGCTGGCCGTCGAGGTCGAGGACGACGACAGCGTGCTGAGCGCGGCCGAGCTGACCTTGCAGGAGCTCGCGAGCTTTGCCGGCCTTGCGCATGAGAACATGAACCGCGCCGCCGGCTGGCGCTTCCTCGATATCGGCCGCCGCACCGAGCGCGCCATCAACACCACGCGCTTTGCCCGGCAGTTTGCCTATGACGAAGCCGGCGACGAGGATCTCGATATCCTGCTGACGCTGGTGGATTGCCAGATCACCTACCGCTCGCGTTATCTGCTGGCGCCGATCCTTGCGCCGGTGCGCGATCTCGCCGTGCTCGACAGTTACAATCCGCGTTCGGTGGCGTTCCAGGTGACGGCGCTGAACGAGCATATCGCTGCACTGCCGAGCCTGAAGGAGCACGGCCTGATCGAGAAGCCGCAGCGGCTTGCGGTCGCGCTGCAGGCGATGCTCGCGACCGCGGAGGCCGAGAGGATCGAGGTCAAGACGCTGTTCGCACTGGAGCAGGATCTGCTCAGCCTCGCCGAGGCAGTCGGGCAGCACTACTTCCCGCACGGCCCCAATGCCAGCCGGCCGGAAAAGCTGACGGGGCTGGCGTGATCTACGATATCCGTCACGTCACCACCTACGAATATGAGAGCCCGGTCAGCTTCGCCCGCTGCACGCTGCGGCTGGAGCCGAGGAGCGGCAATGGCCAGGAGCTGATCTCGCACAAGGTCGAGATTCGTCCGCGCCCCGCGGAGCGTAGCGTCCGGCGCGATTTCTTCGGCACCCTGACCGAGAGTGTGGTGATCGAGGCCGCGCATCGCACTCTGCGCATCGATTCCCGCTCTCGCGTGAAGGTGTCGCGCCAGCCGCCGGCGCGTGACGCTGACAGCCCGGGCTGGGAGAGCATTCGCGACATCGCCTTCGAGGCGACGAGCCTCGAGCCGTCCTCGCCGGTCGGCTATGTCTTTGCGAGCCCGCTGGTGCCGGTGCTGGGACCCGTCAGCGCCTATGCCGCGGAAAGCTTCGCGGCCGGCGCGGGTATCCTCGCCGGGGCGGTCGATCTGATGCATCGCATTCGCACCGAATTTCGCTACGACCCCAAGGCGACGGTGATCTCGACGCCGCTCGACGAGGTCTTCGTCAAGCGCCATGGCGTCTGTCAGGATTTTGCCCATGTGATGATTGCGGGCTTGCGCGGGCTGGGACTGCCCGCGGCCTATGTCAGCGGATATTTGCGCACCATTCCGCCGGCGGGCCAGCCGCGCCTGCAGGGCGCCGATGCCACTCATGCCTGGGTGTCGCTGTGGTGCGGGGAGAACCTTGGCTGGGTCGATTTCGATCCGACCAACGATCTTATGGTCGCTGGCGACCATATCGTGCTCGCGGTCGGCCGCGACTTTTCCGACGTTTCGCCGGTCGACGGCATCATCGTCGGCTCGCCGAAGCAGAAGCTCGACGTCGCCGTCGACGTGCTGCTGGTGGAATGATTGCCGTTTTTGCCGTCCCGGCGACGCCCAGCGCGGGTGTGTCGGGCCGGCACCGCAACCGCGATATCGCGGGGCACAACCGCAACATTTTTCCGGATTTTCGTTCCCGGGTTTGGCCAGTCGGCCCAAGATGGGCTATGCTGGCGCTTGCGTCGAGGACGAGAATGAGACGTCGGTAGTTGGCGTGGGACACCACCGACAGACGGGGCTGCATCCATGATCACGTTACCGAGACTGGCGGCTGAATCCCTTGAGAAGACGCTAGGTTCGTTCATGCGCCGCAGGTACGGCGATTCTCCGGCAAACATCGTCGAGAGCGCGACCCGTACCGCTATGGAATGCATCGGAAACAGCGACGCGCTCTATCATAATGTCGAACATACGATGCTGGTCACGCTCGCGGGTCATTCCATCCTGAGCGGCCGGTATCTTCATATTCATCTCTCGGCCGAGGATTACGTCCACGTCCTGATCGCCTGCCTTGCGCACGATATTGGCTATGTCCGTGGCTTGTTCGAGGAAGATGACGAGGACGGTTTTGTGGTCGATGCGGCAGGCAGCAAGGTCTCGCTGCCCCGCGGCTCATCAGATGCCAGCCTGATGATGTATCACGTCGACCGTTCCAAGCTCTACGTCATGCGCCGGCTGCAGCATATTCCCGGACTTGATCCAGAGCGGATCGCGCGCGCCATCGAGGGCACCCGCTTCCCGGCCCGCGAGGGCCAGGAATACGACGACGACGCCTCGATCCTGCGCGCTGCCGATTTCATCGGGCAACTCGGAGATCCCAACTATCTGCGCAAGGCCAACGCGCTCTATTACGAATTCGAAGAAGTCGGCATGAACCGCCAGCTCGGCTACGATTCGCCTGCCGACATCGTGAACCGCTATCCGCAGTTCTATTGGAATAGCGTCGCACCGCACATTCAAACCGAGATCGGCTATCTCAACAAGACCGAGATCGGCCGCCAGTGGATCGCCAACCTCTACAGCAACGTGTTCCGCGCCGAGCGTGACATCACGTTGTCCGGGCCGCAAAAATAGCTCCGCTTTGTGATGCGACAAAAAACTGTCGCCACCGATATCCTCGATATCGCCTATCGCGAATACGGCGCGCCGGACGGCTGGCCCTGCATCATGGGCCACGGCTTTCCCTACGACGTGAACGCCTATGCCGAGTCCGCGCCGATCATTGCGCAAGCGGGCGCGCGGGTGCTGGTGCCCTGGCTGCGCGGCTACGGGCCGACGCGGTTTCGCTCCGCTGCGACGTTGCGCTCCGGCGAGCAGGCGGCGCTTGGCGCCGATCTCCTGGCCTTCATGGATGCGCTTGGAATCTCGCACGCGGTGGTCGGCGGTTACGACTGGGGCGGGCGCGCGGCCTGCGTGGTCTCGGTTCTGCACCCGGAGCGCGTAATCGGCCTCGTCTCGGGCAATTCCTACAACATCCAGAACATCGCGCGTTCGATGGAGCCGGCTTCGCCAACCGAGGAGGCGGCGCTCTGGTATCAATATCTCTTCCACAACGAACGCGGCCGCCGCGCGCTGGAGCGCAACCGGCGCGATTTTGCGCGCCAGCTCTGGTCGATGTGGTCGCCGACATGGGACTTCGACGACGCGACGTTCGAGACCAGCGCCATGTCGTTCGACAATCCTGATTTCGTCGATGTTGTGATCCACTCCTATCGACATCGTTACGCGCTGGTCGCCGGCGATCCCGCCTATGCCGCGATCGAGGCGAAGCTCGCCGCCCAGCCGCCGGTTCGGGTGCCGACCATCGCGATCGACGGTGACAGCGACGGGGTCAATTCCGGCACCGCTCACCACGCAGGCAAATTCGCGGGCTTTTTCGAGCGGCGCGTCTTTGCAGGGGCCGGCCACAATTTGCCGCAGGAGCGGCCGGCCGAATGGGCCCAGGCCGTGCTCGATGTACGGAAAGCGGCCTCATAGCGCCGGATTTCTCGTCCCGCTGTCTTGCCGCTCTCACAGCTTCCAATTTTTCCTGATCCCGGGAACCTTTTCCGATCGCAGCCGTCCAAGCTGTGGGCCGCCTTCTGTATGCGGTTCGTTGCAGGGGAGTTTTAGATGAAGACGCAAACGCGCAGGCTGGAACGTGTCGCGGTCGCGCAGGCGCCAAGCGAGCGGCCTGAGAGGGCGGAGGTCGAGCAAGCGATCCGGACCATGATCCGCTGGGCCGGCGACGATCCCGCGCGCGACGGTCTGCGCGATACGCCGGACCGGGTCGCGCGCGCCTTCGAGGAGTATTTCTCCGGCTATGCGCAGGATCCGACCGAAATCCTGCAAAAGACGTTTGAGGAGATCGAAGGCTATGACGAGATGATCGTTCTGCGCGGCGTTCGCTTCGAAAGCCATTGCGAGCACCACATGGCACCGATCGTCGGCCGCGCCTGGGTCGCTTATATCCCGCAAGGACGCGTCGTGGGCATTTCCAAGCTCGCGCGTCTCGTCGACATCTACGCCAAGCGGCTTCAGATCCAGGAGAAGATGACCGCGCAGATCGCCAACACGATTAACGATGTGCTGAGGCCCGAAGGCGTCGGGGTCATCATCAAGGCAACGCATCACTGCATGACCACGCGCGGCGCGCACAAGCCCGGGACAGATCTCGTCACCAGCCGCATGCTCGGCGTGTTCCGCGACAATGCGTTGACGCGCCAGGAGCTGCTGGGGCTGGCCAATTCGGACGATTGATCCGCGACGGCTCAAGGAGGCAACGCCATGACCGAGGACAAGAAGCCAAGCGGACCCGACTTGAGCCGAGGCGTGACGCTCGCCGCGTTCAAGGACAGCAAATTGCTCGGCCATGTCGGCGAGGAAGACGTCCTGCTGGTGCAGGCCGGCAGCGAGATCTTTGCGATCGAGCCGACCTGCAGCCACTATCACGGACCGCTTGCAGAAGGACTGGTGGTTGGCGACACCATCCGCTGTCCCTGGCATCATGCCTGCTTCTCCTTGCGGTCAGGCGAGGCGACCCGTCCGCCGGCGCTGAATGCGCTGGCGGTGTGGGAGGTCTCGCGCGATCAAGACAAGATCGTCGTTCAGCGCAAGCGCGAGATGCCGAAGCCTCCGGCGCCTCACCGGACGGCGCCAACGCCGGAAAAATTCGTCATCATCGGCGGCGGCGCGGCGGGTTTCGCGGCGGCGCAGACGCTCCGTCGCGAGGGCTTTGGCGGCGCCATCACCATGCTCAGCAATGACAACGCGATGCCGGTCGACCGGCCCAATCTTTCCAAGGATTACCTCGCGGGCAACGCGCCGGAGGATTGGCTGCCGCTGCGGGGCGAGGACTATTATCGGGATGCCGGCATCGATCTCAGGCTCAACACGAATGTCGCCGCGATCGAGGCGAAGACGCGCAGCGTGACGCTGGGCAACGGCGACAGGCTGCCGTTCGACCGGCTGCTGCTCGCGACCGGCGCCGAGCCGGTCAGATTGCAGATTCCGGGGGCCGACCAGCCTCATGTCCACACCCTGCGCTCCGTCGCCGACAGCCGCGCCATCATTGAGGCGGCCGGCAGCGCCAAGCGTGCGCTGGTGATCGGGGCCAGCTTCATCGGCCTGGAAGTTGCGGCCTCCTTGCGGGCACGCAAGATCGAGGTCCACGTGGTCGCACCGGACGAACGGCCGATGCAGAGGGTGCTCGGTCCCGAGATGGGCGACTTCGTGCGCGCGCTGCATGAGGAGAATGGCGTCAACTTCCACCTCGAGGACACGGTGGAGAAGCTGGACGGCACGCGCGCCACGTTGAAAAGCGGCGGCGTGATCGAGGCCGACCTGGTCGTGGTCGGCATCGGCGTCAAGCCGCGCCTCGCGCTCGCCGAGCAGGCAGGGCTTGCGGCCGACCGGGGCGTCAGCGTGAGCGAATATCTGGAGACCAGCATAGCAGGTATCTTTGCGGCCGGGGACATCGCGCGCTGGCCCGATCCGCATTCGCGGCAAACTATTCGCGTCGAGCACTGGGTGGTGGCGGAGCGGCAGGGCCAGACCGCGGCCCGCAACATGCTCGGCAAGCGCGAGCGCTTCGAGGCCGTGCCGTTCTTCTGGTCGCAGCACTATGACGTGCCGATCAACTATGTCGGCCACGCCGATAGTTTTGACGATATCGCAATCGACGGCAGCATTTCCGGCAAGGACTGCCTGCTGAAGTATCGCAAGGGCGGCCGTGTCCTTGCGATTGCTTCAATTTATCGGGATCTCGACAACCTCAAGGCCGAGCTGGAGATGGAGCGGACGCGCGGCTGAGGCGCCGCATCCGATCTTGATTGGCGTCAATGTTGCTGCCGGCGACGGCGGCTGTGCACCGGCTGATCAGCAACTCGACGCAAGACCGCCTTGTGGAACTCCGCTGATCTGACGTGCTGGCAAGAGCAGCACGCCGCGCCTTCCGAGTCGCGCGGCGATCATCACCGGGGAGAAACCATGAAAGCCGCTTTGGTCCTGGCTGCAGCCTTGGCTGCCTGCCTGTCCACGCCTGTCTCCGCGCAAAAATCCTACGGTCCGGGCGTCAGCGACACCGAGATCAAGATCGGCAACACCATGCCCTATAGCGGCCCCGCATCGCCGCTCGGCATCACCGGCAGGGTGATCTCGGCCTATTTCGACGAGGTCAACGAGAAGGGCGGGATCAACGGCCGCAAGCTCAATCTCCTGTCGCTCGACGACGCCTTCTCGCCGCCGAAGACCATGGAAGCGGCGCGCCGGCTGGTCGAGGGCGATGGCGTCGCCTTCATCTTCGCGACCATGGGCACCGCGCCGAGCTCGGCGATTGCGAAATATCTCAACAGCAACAAGGTGCCGCAGCTGTTTCTGATCAGCTCGGCCTCGAAGTGGAACGACCCGGCCAACATGCCCTGGTCGATGGCGCTGCCGTGGGCGCCGAACTACACCAGCGAGGCGGCCATCGACGTCGCCTATGCCCGCGCCAAGAACCCGAATGCACGCTTCGCGGTGCTCTATCAGAACGACGACGCCGGCAAGGAATATCTGCGCGGCGTCAAGGAAGCGCTTGGTGCCGACGCCGACAAGGCGATCGCGATGGCGTCGAGCTTCGAGGTCGCCGACCCCACCGTCGATTCCCAGGTGCTGACTCTCGCGAACACCAAGGCCGACGTGTTCATGATCTATTCGGTGACGCCGCGCGCCTGCGCCCAGGCGATCCGGAAAGCGCATGAGGTCGGCTGGCAGGCAACGCGCTTCCTCGCCTCGGGCTGCGCCAACAAGGCAACCGTGATGGTCCCGGCTGGCCTCGATGCCGGCAAGGGCGTGCTCTCGCTCGGCTCGCTCAAGCCGTTCGTCGAGGCGCCAAAGGACGATCCGGCGATGACGGCCTATATCGACTTCATGAAGAAGCGCCTGCCCAATGCCGACGTCAACAACGTCGCGGGTCTCTACGGCTACACCGTCGCCGAGGCATTGGTGGTCTTGCTGAAGCAGTGCAAGGACAATCTGACGCGTGAGAACATCATGGCGCAGGCGGCCAATTTGAAGAACGTGCCGCTATCGCTGCTGATGCCTGGCATCACGCTCAACACCACGCCGCAGGATTTCCGCCCGATCAAGGACGGCTATATGCTTCAGTTCAACGGCAACGACTGGATCGTGGCAAGCGAGCTGTTGCGCGGCACGTGAGGGACTGCGAAGCGAGCGGCTGCAGAGACGGTGCACCCTCTCCCCTTGTGGGAGAGGGTGGATCGCCGCGAAGCGGCGAGCCGGGTGAGGGGTGTCTCTCCGCGAGTCGTCTCTACATTTGAACTCGCGGATACAACCCCTCATCCGGCGCCATAGCCGAAGCTTTGCTTCGGCGTTCTTAGGAACGCCGGCCGAAGGCCGCCTATGCCACCTTCTCCCACAAGGGGAGAAGGAAGAGGAGAACACCATGGATTTTCACCACTCCGAACGTTCGCTCGAGCTGCAGGAGCGTGTTCGCCGGTTGATGCGGACGCATGTCGAGCCGGTCGAGGAGCTCTACTACGAGCAGGTGAAGCCGGAAGCGACACGCTACAAGACGCCGCAGGTCCTTCAGGACCTGAAACGGCTGGCGCGCGAGCAGGGGCTCTGGAACCTGTTCCTCTCCGGCGAGCACGGCCAAGACCCTAACAACACTGGCTTGACCAATCTCGAATACGCGCCGGTGAAGGAAATCATGGGCCGCATCCTCTGGGCGCCGGAGGTGTTCAATTGCTCGGCGCCCGATGTCGGCAACATGGAGGTGCTGGCCAATTACGGCACGCCGGCACAGCAGGAGCGCTGGCTGAAGCCGCTGCTGGAGGGGCGCATCCGCTCCGGCTTCTCGATGACGGAGCCGCAGGTCGCCTCCAGCGATGCCACCAACATTCAATGCGAGATCAAGCGCGACGGCGGCGACTACGTCATCAACGGCCGCAAATGGTTCACCTCCGGCGCGATGAACGAGGATTGCGAGATCCTGATCGTGATGGGCAAGACGGCGCCCGACGATCCTGACCGCCACCGCCAGCAATCCATGATCCTGGTGCCGAGAGCGACGCCCGGCGTGCGCATCGTCCGCGACATGCTCACTTACGGCTATGACGACGCGCCGGTCGGCCATCCCGAGATCGTCTACGAGAACGTTCGCGTGCCCGCCGAGAACATCCTGCTCGGCGAGGGCCGCGGTTTCGAGATCGCGCAAGGCCGGCTCGGTCCCGGCCGCATCCATCATTGCATGCGGCTGATCGGCTGTGCCCAGCGCGCGCTGGAATTGATGTGCCAGCGCGCCGCCTCCCGCACAGCCTTTGGCAAGCCGCTCGCAGAGCAGGGCTCGGTGCGCGAGGACATCGCGCACTCATTCTGCGAGATCGCGCAGGCGCGGCTCCTGACGCTGCAAGCCGCCGACAGGATGGACCGCGAAGGCAACAAGGCCGCGCGCGACCTGATCGCGGCCGCCAAGATCGTGGTGCCAAGCATGGCCGCCCGCGTGATCGACCGCGCCATCCAGATCCACGGCGCCGCCGGCGTCTCGCAGGATACCTTCCTCGCGCGTGCCTACGTCTACGCCCGCTTCATCCGCATCGGCGACGGGCCGGATCAGGTGCATCTGGCCGCGGTAGGGAAGGAGCTGATCAAGCGCGGCGGGGTGATGGCCGGGTAGGACCGTTACCGGACGTCACCCGTTGCTGCGGGAACCTGGGTCGTGAACCAGCTTAGGAACGTCCTTGGACTGTCGCGATTGTCGCTGGCAGTTGGCGCGCTGCCCAGCGCGAGCGCTGGAGATCGTCCGCGTGCAGGAGAGCAATCACCCGACAAACGGTCCGGCCGTCCCCGCGGACAATGAGCTGCTGCGTCTCGTATTCGAGAGCGCGACGGACTTTGCTATCTTCACGACAGACCCGAACGGCATCACCACCAGCTGGAACCCCGGCGCCGAGCGGTTACTCGGGTACAAGACCGACGAAATCATCGGAAAATCGGCGGACGTGATTTTTCCCGCCGAGGAGGGTGGTTTTGAGGCGGCAGCCGAAGAACGACGCAGCGCGTTAGCTCAGGGCCGCGCCGAGGACGAACGCTGGCAGATGCGCAAGGACGGCACCCGGCTCTGGGCTTCGGGCCTGTTGATGCCGCTGGCGGAGCGCGACGCGGGTTTCGTGAAGATGCTGCGCGATCGCACCAGCCAGCACCGTGCTGCGGAGCAGCTCGCGCAAAGCGAGGAGCTGTTCCGCGTTCTCGCCACCAATATACCCCAGCTGGTTTTCCGCTCAAAAAGTGATGGTGAACGCACTTGGGCCAGCCCGCAATGGACCATCTTCAGCGGTCTGAGCTTCGCTGATAGCATCGGTTTCGGTTGGCTTGACGCGATCCATCCGGATGATCGCGAAGAGACCCAGGCGGCCTGGCTCGAAGCGCGCGCCAAGGGCGAGTATTACGTCGAGCACCGCGTCAGGCGTTCCGCCGACAGAGAGTTCAGGTGGCATCAGACCCGCGCGGTACCGATGAAAGTCAGTTCGGATGCAGACGCTGTCGATTGGGTCGGCACGATGACGGACATCCACGAACTGCGCGTGCTTCAAGATCGGCAGAAGGTTCTCTTGGCCGAACTGCAGCACCGCAGGCGCAATCTGCTCGGGGTCGTCCAATCACTTGCCCGGCAGACGATCAGATCGAGCCCGTCCCTGGACGACTTTGCAGACGACTTTGAAGCCAGGTTGGGCGCCCTCTCCAGGGCTCAGGGTTTGCTCGCGCAAAGCGACAATCGGCCGATTGAACTCGGTGATCTGGTCAGGGCCGAATTGGAGGCGCACGCCAGTGCCGACGTGGAGAAGGTGACGACCGAGGGGCCGGCGGCACCGTTGCCGGCGATGTCGGCGCAATCGATGGCTCTCGCGCTGCATGAGCTCGCCACGAATGCGGTAAAATACGGCGCCCTCGGCCAACCCTCAGGCCGGCTGACGGTGCGATGGGAGGTCAAGAACGATCAATCCAGGCGGCAAGCAACCGTGGTATGGTCCGAAAGCGGGGTTGCCATGCCTGAGGGCGGGCCGGCGAGAAAAGGCTACGGAAGCGAATTGATCGAGCGAGCACTTCCTTATCAGCTCGGCGCCAAAACGAAGCTTCGGTTCGAACCTGACGGCGTCCACTGCGAAATCGCCGTGCCGCTCGCGAGCGAGGAGAAGCGTGATGACTGAGTCGCAATCACTACTAGGCCGGCGGCTCCTCGTCGTCGAAGACGAGTACATGATCGCCGCCGACCTGGCCCGTGCGCTGGAAGATCGCGGCGCTGAGGTCATTGGGCCGGCGGGGTCGGTCGAGGACGCCCTGAATCTGGTTGCGGCCGAACAGCGGATAGATGGCGCCGTCCTGGACATCAATCTTCGCGGCGAACGCTCCTATCCGGTTGCCGACGCACTTCGGACGCGCGGGGTGCGGTTCGTGTTCACCACCGGTTATGACGCTTGGGCGATTCCGGATGCTTATGCAGCCGTGCCACGTGTCGAAAAGCCGGTTAACATCAAGGCGCTCAGCGGACTGTTCTCGATCGATCAATCGGACGAGAAACCGCGGACGCTCTAGCCGCGCCCGTTGCGGGGCAAGGCCGCGATCCCACTCCCTGATAGCTGCGTTCCCGGCCTGCAAGATAGGTCGGATGATCGCTTGCCGCATTCTCGCGACAGCGCGTAGCAGATTTGCCGAGGCAAGGATTACAATCCGATCAAGCGGAGCGGGTGATGGAGTAGGGGCGATCTCTTCTTCGTTCGAGAGGGTGCACGCCTGTGCAGCAGTGTATCTGCGTTGATCGCTTCTGCGGAAAGGACGGTCGATGGGAAAGAAGAGAAGGTCGGACAGGCGAGTGGAACAATCAATCTGATTGTGAGCGCCGCGGGACTCATGTGGCCGCGCCATTTCGCCGTGGCCTCTTCTTGTCACGCTGTTGACGCAATGTCCGTCTTAGACGGCGACAACTAAAAACACCGTTTGGAACCATTCTGGTTCCTGCAATGGTTCCGCAGCCGGGGTTGGCTCGACCTGTAAACATCACGAACCCGAACGCTTCCGCGTTTGCTTGATGATGTTTTGAGGCATCGGAACCGGACAATCGAAAATCACAGGAGATATGATGGTGTTCCGATCCAGCGCCGCAATTTGCGGCGCCGTGGTTGCGCTTGCCGTTTCCGTTACTGTTGCTCGATGCGAAGCCGCTGGAGTTCACTCAAGCGCTGTCGTCAATGTCGCTTCCGGGGAAGCGATCGTCGGCGCGGCGTCCACGTACAATCCGTTCAAGCCGGGCAAAGAGGAGGGCGGCCCGAAGACAGCCTCCGGCGAGCGCTATGATCCCTCAGTCTGGTCGGCCGCCATCAAAACGAGTTTGCGTAAGAAATTCGGTGGAGTCCAGTTTGGCGCGAAGCCGAAATACGCCCTCGTAGAGGCCGTCGGCAAGAAGGTCATCGTCAAGATAAATGACGTGGGACCGCTAAGGCCTGGCCGCATCATCGACCTCAACGAGCGGACGATGCGCCATTTTGATCCGGGCCTGCAGCGCGGGGTCATTCCCGATGTAAAGGTGCGGCCGCTTGCCGGCGGCGATTGGACCCCCGGGCCGGTTGGCTGAACCGTCGCACCAGAAGGTCGCGCAGCACGGTCCTTTGTATGTGACTGAGGGAGTGCCAGGACACACCGGCCTCGAGCCGGATTCAATGTCGGCAGGAACGAAGGCCTTTCGGGTTTGCTGCGCGCCTGCAGCAGCCATGTCTCCGCGTATAAACTGCTAGCCGGCCGTGATCTTCGAAATCCGGCCTTCAGCGACTGTGCCAAGGGAGTCCACACCCGTCGCCTCTATGCAGAGTTTAAGCGCCCCGCCCAGAGTTGCAGCAGCCAGATCCGCCTTGGCGCCTTCCCGCAGATTTTCAAGCGCCGATGGGTCGATGTCCTTCATCCAGCAACCCAGAATGATTGTAGCCTTCGGCAATTTACGGCGAAGCCGTCGCACCGAGTAACGCATATGGGCCGGGCTGCTTGCATCCATATAGACGAGGCAGACAATGGCGACCCCATCGGTCTCCAGGCGGAAGATATTCGCCGTCGACAACGCTTCCGCTGCCTCGACTCTGGCCGACAAGCCATGCGCTCCGGTCAGTTGAGCCAGCATGATCGCAGCGGCTTCGTCGATCGGATTTCGCCCGGCCACGCAGAGCACGGGATGTTCGCCTTGCCATTCAGTGGACAAGTCCTCCTTGCGCAGCACCCGCAGACCCTCATAAGGCGCATCCTCAGCCACGCCTTCTATGGCAGATGTAGCTTCGACATCTGTGGTCGGGCCGACCTTCGGCGGCGGACGCTCATCCTGCTCCGAAATGTTATTGGCAAATTCCTGGACCGCATCCCTGATTTTAGCCAGCCGGTCGGGATCCAGAGCGCCGCGCTCGGCATCCGCTTGAGCCAGCTGCAGTCCTCGCAAGGCGACTTCGTCGTAATAAGAGCTGAGAGATCGCTCCTTCAAGAACTCCTCGGCTTTTGCAGATGCTTCGGTCGGGTCGCCGGCGAGCATCCGCTGATAGAATATCTCAGGCGGAGAGAGCGCTGGTCGGTCTCCAAACATGACGTCCAGGAACTCCAGGCGCTCGACGTGGCGGCCCAGGACGACCAGACACACCGTAAGGGGTGTTGCGAGAACGAGGCCGATCGGACCCCAGAGCGCCGTCCAGAATGTCGCAGAAGCGACAACGGCCACCGGCGACAGTCCCGTGCTGTGTCCATAGACCATCGGCTCCAGCACGTGGCCGACGACGGGCTCCACCACCACGAACAGCGCGATCGTCCAAAGCAGCATCGTCCAGGTTGGATCGACCGCAACCGCGAGAGCGAGAGGGAAGGCGGCGGCGATGACCGCCCCAATGTAAGGCACGAAGCGCAGCACTGCCGCCAGAATGCCCCACAGGATCGCGCTTGGAACGCCGATCAGCCAGAGACCGATTCCGATGATGATGCCGAAGCCCCCGTTCACGAGAAGCTGGATAAGGAAAAGCCGGCTGAGGCGGCTCGCCGCGTCATCAAGAGCAGCCGTGGTGCGCTGCAGGTCATCCGAACCGGCCAGCCTGATCAGACGATTACGAAGATCCTCGCGCTGAAGCAGAATGAAGATCACGAATATGACGATGATCCCGGTCGTTGCGAGCGGATGAAGCAATGGTGAAATCAGCGTTTGCAAGCTCTCCAGCGCGCCGGGATCGGGCTGAAGTACTTCCACAGGAACGGGTTTCGGCGGGGCCGCTTTCGGGGCTGCTATGGTCCCCAACGAATTCGCGGCCTCCTTCGGCTTGTCGAGCTCCTTGCTGAGGTCCTTCAACATGCTGGAAGCCCGCTCGAGCGTGCCCCGACCGGCCGTGGTCTCACGGAAGGATTGGATCTTCTCGCTTATTGTGGACTGATATCGCGGCAAATCGCCGGCCAGCTGGGCGAGTTGGGTAGCGAGCAGACTGCCCATCGCAGATATGAACGCGAAGGCGATCACGACCACGCTCACCACAGCCAAACTGCGTGGAATGCGCAGTCGCTGAACCAGTCGAACCAGAGGCGCCAGCACGAAGCTGAGCAAGACGGCCAGCGCTATCGGAATGATGATCTCGCGACCATAATACAGCACCATGACAATGATCGCGGCGAGAATGGCCATCGCCACGGCGCTCAATAGAGAAATCAGTTCTTCCGGTGTTCGTGCTTTGAATGGCTGCCTGATCACAGCTCCTCGCTAGGCCGGGAAAAGCGGCGAGTTTGTAGTTCAAAAAAGCCGCGGATTGCTCCGCGGCTTTTGCATTCACAGGATTCGTATCTCAGTAGCGGTCAGTGCCGATGCCGACGCTCACGCCGGGAGCGCGGAAGCCGATGCCGCTGCGCTCTTCATAGCCGCGCCGCTCGATGTAGCGCTCGCGAGGTGCATATCCGTAGGAATCGCGCCCATCGCGGATGATGACACGGCGCTCGCTGCGCTCGCGCCAGCAACGACCGTCTTCATTGCAGACCATGCGCACGTTTTGAACATTGCTGTCCGGAGCGGCATACAGGGTGGGAGACAGCGGGGCTGCAGAAGCAGCGGTCACAAGAAGGGCACTTGCTGCGGCCGTCAGAGCGGCTGTTAAAAATTTCATGGTGTTTCTCCAAAATGTGATGTGTCAGTGAGGCAATAGACTGGGAACCCAATGGTTCCATGGCTGAACAGATATCGTCAGCTGCCGCCACTCTGTTCGCAGGCATCCCGTGCCCGAAAGACAGATCAACTCGCTATAATTGGCGATTATGACTTGGAAGATGGGATTGCGGAGAGAGCCATCGCGCGCTCTCTATGAAGATCGGCTTCGAGATCCTGGACGATGTCGTGGAGCAGAACGGCGGCAAGCGGATCGGTCACCTCTCGCTCCAACGCCCGGTAGCGCAAGATCAGGACCTCCTGTTCGTCGAATTGGCCGTCTGCAGACATGCTGTAATTCCCTCCGCATACCGACGCAGAGGCGGCTGGATAGTTTCGCTAAAAGTTCTGGATCATTGTCTATGGGGCATCAAGCGACGAGAGGCGGCCTCAGCCGGCCTTCGGCTTTCCACGATCTGCCGGCCCCCAGCGCGGAAAGCTCCAACATTGACATCATGCCCCTGTTTTGCCCGACGGAGCAAATGGATTCGTAAAATCCGCAAAAAGTAACGCCGATGGCCAAGCCATTGAAATCGCTGTCCCCGGTTACTGTGCATGGGGTTGTTTTCGCGTTTTATTGATAGAGCGACCCCAGCGCCGCCGGTGGACGTCCCGTCATCCGGCCTTGGCGATGCGGCCGTCCGCTGCGCCCGAGCGCAGGTTCTGGAAGAACTTCTCCACCTCGCGCGACAGCGTCTCCGCCGTCTCGGTCACGCTGCTCGCAGCCGTCAGCACCGAGGAGGCCGCCGTATCGGTCTCGCCGATGGCGTCGCGGAGCGAGCTGATGTTGGCGACGAGGGTCTCGTTGCCTTGGGCCGCCGATTGCGCGTTGGACGAGATCTCGCGCGTGGCGGCATCCTGCTGGCCGATGGCGCCGGCGATCGCCGAGGTGACGTCGTTGATCTCGCGCACCGCGCCGCCGATCTCGCGGACGGCATCAACTGCGTTGCGGGTGGAGGACTGGATCATCGAGACGTTCTCGCTGATGTCGGCGGTCGCCTTCGCGGTCTGTCCCGCGAGCGCCTTGACTTCGTGTGCGACGACGGCGAAGCCGCGACCGGCATCGCCGGCGCGCGCCGCCTCGATGGTGGCATTGAGCGCGAGCAGATTGGTCTGCTCGGCGATTGCCTGGATCAGGCTGAGCACGCCGTCGATACGTTGCGTGGCAGCGGCCAGGCTCTCGATCTCGGCGATGGATTTCTCGGTGCGCTGGCCGGTCTGCTCGACCGCGCTGGCGGATTGCCGCACCTGCCGGCCGATCTCCACCACCGACGCCGACAGCTCCTCGGCCGCGCCTGCCACCGCCGTTACGTTGTGCGAAGCCTGCGCGGTGGCGTTCGCCGCCGTGCCGGCGCGGCTGCTCGCGTCCGCGGTGACGCGGGTGATGGTCTGCGCTGTCTCGCGCATCACGGAGGCGTTGTCGCTGAGGCCGCGCATGATCGCGCCGATCGCCTCGCGAAACGCGTCGACGGATTGTTCGATGTGGCGGGCGCGCTCTTCGCGCGCGGCGGAGTCCTGCGAGACCTGTGAGGCGAGGTTGCGGTTACGCGCCATCGCGTCCTGGAAGATCTGGATCGCGCGTGCCAGTGCGCCGATCTCGTCGGCGCGGTGGCTGTGGGGCACCACGACGTTCTCGGCGCCGTCAGCGACCTGCTTGATGGTCGCGGTGATGGCGGAGAGGGGGCGTGCGATCGAGCGGGCGATGATGACGATGCCGATCACGACGAGCGCGAGCGCCACGCCGGCGAGGCAGGTCAGGACGAGGGACAGGATGCGATTGGTCTCGGTCTCGTGCGCGATTTGCCTGGCGCGCTCGGCATAGACCTTGGACAGTGCCTCGAGATCCTTGTTCAGCGCCGAGCGCACGGTGCGGTTGGCGTCGTTGTCGCCCCATTCGCGGCCCGCGGCCGCATTGATCTCGACGCCGCGGCGCACCAGCTCCTTGCGAAACTCGACGAACTGCTCGATGCGCTTCTTGAAGGTGGCGAACTGCTCGGCATCGTCAGCCTTGACGATGGTCTCCCAGCGCTTCACGACGTCAAGGATCTGGGCGTTGAACTTGAGCAGGCCCTCGCCGTATTTCTTCACCACGGCGGGCTCGGTCGACATGTAGACGCCGCGCGATTCCATCACGACCGCATAGACCAGCGAGTTGACCCGCTCGACGTTCAGCGCGGCGGCGTTCGCAGTCTCGATCGCGCTCGTCAGGTCGGCACCGCGGCGGCTGTTGTAGTCGGACAGCATCGCGATCGCCGCCGTGAGCAGCGCGAACAGCGCGAAGATGGCGTAGAGCTTGTTGGCAAGCGTGAAGCGGCCGGCGAGGCCGGTGGCATTCCCAGGTCGGTCAGTTGTCATGGTTTTCAGGGGCCCGAATGGCCGGGAGCGGCCGGAGAGCGCGGTCGTGCAAATGATTGCAAAACTATGCAGAATGAAGATGGACGCGGCGTTAACGCCGGGTTTGGCCCCCTTTGCCCTCGGCCGAAAGAAAGGTAGATATTTCAGCGTCTTGATCTGAAGGTATAGTCTTGGGATCGCCTGGAGTCGGCCTCTGGCCGACGAACCCCGGAGAGACCTTTGGTCTACCGCCACACCATCGACGCCACGACCTACACGTTCCCGGATTTGCGCGACCTGCTCGCCAAGGCGACGCCGCCGCGCTCCGGCGACCGGCTGGCCGGGATCGCCGCCGCCAGCGCCGAACAGATGATCGCGGCGCGGATGGCGCTGGCTGACGTCCCGCTCGGGCAGTTCTTGCAGGAAGCCGTCATCCCCTATGAGACGGACGAGGTCACCCGCCTCGTCATCGACAGCCACGACGCCAAGGCCTTCGCGCCGGTGGTTTCGCTGACGGTCGGTGCATTTCGCGACTGGCTGCTGTCGGATGCCGCGACGCCCGAAATCTTGCGGAAGTTAGGAGGCGGCATCACCCCGGAGATGGCCGCCGCGGTCTCGAAGCTGATGCGCAACCAGGATCTGATCCTGGCGGCGCGGAAATGCCAGGTCACCACCGCTTTCCGCAACACCATCGGCCTGAAGGGCCGGATGAGCACCCGGCTCCAGCCCAACCATCCCTTCGACGACGCCAGGGGCATCACCGCATCCATCCTCGACGGCATCCTGCTCGGCGCCGGCGATGCCTGCATCGGCATCAACCCGGCGAGCGACGACCCGGCCATGATCGGCCAATTGCTGCGGCTGCTCGACGAGGTCATCGCGCGGCTGAAGATCCCGACCCAGGGCTGCGTGCTGACCCATGTCACCACGACGCTTTCGCTGATCGGGCAGGGGGCGCCGGTCGACCTCGTGTTCCAGTCGGTCGCCGGCACCGAGGCCGCCAACCGCAGTTTTGGCATCGACCTCGCGCTTCTGAAGGAGGCGCAGGAGGCCGGGCTGTCGCAGAAGCGCGGTACGGTTGGCCAGAACGTGATGTATTTCGAGACCGGCCAGGGCTCGGCACTGTCGGCCAACGCCCATCACGGCGTCGACCAGCAGACCTGCGAGGCGCGCGCCTATGCGGTCGCCCGCGCCTTTGCGCCCCTCCTGGTCAACAGCGTGGTCGGCTTCATCGGCCCGGAATATCTCTACGACGGCAAGGAAATCATCCGGGCCGGGCTGGAAGATCACTTTTGCGGCAAGCTGCTCGGCCTGCCGCTCGGCATCGACATCTGCTACACCAATCACGCCGAGGCGGACCAGGACGACATGGACAATCTGCTGACGCTGCTGGCGGCCGCCGGCGTCACCTTCATCATGGGTGTTCCCGGCGCCGATGACGTCATGCTGAACTATCAGTCCACGTCTTTTCACGACGCGCTCTACGTCCGCGACGTCTTCGGACTGCGCCGCGCACCGGAATTCGACGACTGGCTGGTGCGGTCCGGCATTGCGGGCCCAGATTTCCGTCTTGCCGGCGATGCAGGCCTGCTGCCCGATTTTGCGTCACGGCTGATCGCGTGACTCGGCGGAGGCACCCGGCGACCCGAGGAAACCATTGGTGCCCTAGGGAATTAGGCTCATGCCACAATATTGAGAAATTCCGGCGGCAGCATTACGCTATGTGTCTGTCTGGCAATTTCCGCGGCTAAGTCGAGCGTGGCGGGGGAGCTTTGATGCGAGCTGAAAGTAACGGGACGTCCCGGCGGATTCTCTGCGTGTTTCCGCGATACACATCGTCGTTCGGGACGTTCGAGCATTCCTACCCCCTGACCGATGGCGTCCGCGCCTTCATGCCGCCGCAGGGACTTTTGCTGCTCGCGGCCTATTTGCCCAAGGAATGGCAGGTCAAATTCGTCGACGAGAACCTTCGCCGCGCGACAAGGGAAGAGTTCGAGTGGGCCGAGGCGGTCTTCGTCAGCGGCATGCACATCCAGCGCCAGCAGATGAACGATATCTGCCGCCGCGCCCACGAGTTCGATCTGCCCGTCGCGCTCGGCGGTCCCTCCGTCAGCGCCTGCCCGGATTACTATCCCTCCTTCGACTATCTCCATGTCGGCGAGCTCGGCGACGCCACCAATCAGCTGCTCGAGATCTTGTCGCGGGACATCTCGCGTCCGGAAGCGCAGGTGGTTCTGACCACCAAGGACCGCGTGCCGATGACGGAGTTTCCGATCCCGGCCTACGAGCTCGCCGACGTGAAGAAGTACTTCCTCGGCAGCATCCAGTATTCCAGCGGCTGTCCCTATCAGTGCGAGTTCTGCGACATCCCCGGCCTCTACGGCCGCAATCCGCGCCTCAAATCGCCGGAGCAGATCATCGCCGAGCTCGACCGCCTGCGCGAATGCGGCATGACCGACACGGTCTATTTCGTCGACGACAATTTCATCGGCAACCGCAAGGCGGCGCTGGACCTCCTGCCGCATCTGATCGAATGGCAGAAGAGGACCGGCTACATGGTGCGGCTCGCCTGCGAGGCGACGCTCAACATCGCCAAGCGGCCGGAAATCCTCGAGAAGATGCGCGAGGCTTATTTCGTCACCATCTTCTGCGGGATCGAGACGCCCGACCCCGATGCGCTGAAGGCGATGCACAAGGACCACAATATGATGGTCCCGATCCTCGAGGGCGTGCAAACCATCAACTCCTACGGCATGGAGGTCGTGTCCGGCATCATCATGGGGCTCGACACCGACAAGCCCAACACGTCGGAGGCGCTGCTCGCCTTCGTCGAGGACTCCCGGATTCCGCTGCTCACGATCAACCTGCTTCAGGCGCTGCCGAAGACGCCGCTGTGGGACCGTCTGGAGCGCGAGGGGCGCCTGGTCGAGGACGACGGCCGCGATTCCAATGTCAACTTCCTGTTGCCCTACGACGACGTCGTCGCGTCCTGGAAGCACGCCATGGCCGTCGCCTACGAGCCCGAGAAGGTCTACGCGCGCTTCCAGTATCAATGCGACCACGTTTACGTGCACCGCCTTAAGATGCCGACACCAGACGAAATGAAGACCTGGCCCAACATCAGGCGCGGCCTCGTCATGCTGCGAAACATCTTCTGGAAGGTCGGCGTGCTCGGCGACTACAAGCGCGTGTTCTGGAAGTTCGCGCTGGGCCGCATCAAGCGCGGCGATCTCGAAGGGCTGATCGGCTGCACCCTGATCGCGCACCATCTCATCACCTTTGCGCGGGCGGCCTCGACCGGCCAGCAGAACGCCTCGAACTATTCGATCCGGCTACGCGAGGCTTCCGTCCCCGCCGAATGATGCGACATGTCTGATCCGGCCACCCCGCGTCGCCCGACCCTCGATCTGCGGTCGCTCACGCCTGCGCGCGTCGCGCTCGGGCGCAGCGGCGCGAGCCTGCCGACGCGGGCACTGCTCGATTTCACGCTGGACCATGCCCGCGCCCGCGATGCCGTGCATGCCGTCTTCGATGCGCCGCGGCTGGTTGCGGATCTCCGCGCGCTTGGCCTCGTCGTCACCGAGGCGAACAGCCGGGCGGTCGATCGCAGGGACTATCTGCGGCGGCCCGACCTGGGCAGACGGCTCGATGCCGGATCAATCGAGGCCCTGGCGCGGAGCGCTTCGGAGCCGTGCCGACTCGCGGTCGTGATTGGCGATGGGCTGTCAGCGGCGGCGGTCCACGCCCATGCGGCCGCGCTGGTGATGCGCCTGCTGCCGTTGCTCGCAGCCGACGATGGTGTCGCGATCAGCCATGTCGTCGTCGCCTCAGGCGCGCGCGTCGCGCTCGGTGACGAGATCGGCGCCATTCTCGACGCGCGCATGGTCGCGACGCTGATCGGCGAGCGGCCGGGCCTGTCGGCGCCCGACAGTCTCGGCGCCTATCTGACTTTCGCCCCGAAGCCGGGCCGCACCGATGCCGAGCGCAATTGCGTGTCGAACATCCACAAGGCCGGGTTGAGCTATGACGAGGCGGCCTTCAAGATCGCCTGGCTGGTCCGCGAGGGGCTCGCGCGGGAAGTGAGCGGTGTGGCGCTGAAGGACGAGAGCGCGGACCGTCCGCCGCGTCGAATTGGCACGGCTTTGCCCGAATGAAGGGCATTAAGGCAAAATCGCCACATCTTGATCGATTCGGCCACACTCCGCCTGCTTGCGAGAAGGGTGATTGACCTGCTAAACCCCTCGCGGCGATTTTCTGCGCATTTTCAAAGGGCAAGCCTCCCATTGGTATGGCATTTTCAAGCCGTTCGCGGGGCGCGACAAGCTCACAGACCCGAGCCGATTTAGGAACTGGACAAGGCATGCTCGAAAAGCACAGCGAGAGTGAGGTTCATGTCGACAAGGTCGAGCAGGGACCTGCGTCCTCGATCGCCTTCGGGCTGGAGCGCATTGGGCTGTTCGCAGTCCGGGCGCCCATCGTCTCCTGCATCGTCCTGCTCTTCCTGATCGTCGGCGCCGTGTTCGGCATTCACCGGATCAAGATCGACGATTCGCTGTCGCAGCTGTTCCGGTCCAACACGCCGGAATTCCGCCAGTACGAAGCGGTGACCAAGAAGTTCCCGGCCGAGGAATTCGACGTTCTCGTCGTAGTCGAGGGCAAGACCCTGCTGGCGCGGAACAACCTCGAGAAGCTGCGCGACTTCGTCACCGACATGCAGCTGGTCGAGGGGACGCGCGGACTGGTCTCGCTGTTCTCCGCGCGTCAGGCGCCGGCGCCGGGCAAGCTTCCCGCCGCGCTGTTCCCGCCCGAGCTGCCCGAGGGCGCGGCCTATGACAAGTTCATCGAGGGCGTCAAAGCCAACGAGATCATCCGCGGCAAGCTGTTGTCCGAGGACGGCACGCTGGCGCTGATCGTGCTGTCGCTCGATCCGGAGGTGGTCGCCTCCAATAAGCTGACCAAGACCGTCGCCGACATCCGCGCGCTGATGAAGGAAGACCTCGGCGACACCGGGCTCAACGTGCAGCTGTCCGGCGTGCCGGTGATGCAGCTCGAGATCCGCAATGCGGTCGAGCGCGACGGGCTCACCTACAACATCCTCGGCATTCTCGCCGGCTGTGTCATTGCCATCATCTTCTTCCGCAAGATCTCATTCATGGTGGCGGCCGCGTTCCCGCCGATGATCGCGATCCTGCTGGCGCTCGGCGCGCTCGGCTGGGCCAATTTCAATCTCAACATGTTCCTGAACGTGATGACGCCGCTCATCATGGTCATCAGCTTCTCGGACTCGATGCAGCTCACCTTCGCCGCGCGCGACCGGCTGATCGCAGGCCAGGACAAGTTCACCGCATTCAAGAACGCGGTGCTGGTGGTGGGGCCGGCCTGCGTCCTGACGCACGGCACCGCCGGCATTTCCTTTATCGCGCTCCAGTTCTCCGACTCCGATCTGATCCGCAAGTTCGGCGAGGCCGGTCTCGCCGCCACCATCATCGCGCTGGTCGCGGTGTTGTCGCTGGTGCCGGTGTTCGGCGTGCTGTTGGTGCGCAACGAGAAGGTCTTTGCGACCAAGTTCCAGACTGCGGATGCCGGCGTGCAGGCGCTGCGTAATTTCTGCTACTGGATCGCGGTGCGCATGGTGGGCCGTCCCGGCCTGTTCAGCCTGATCGCCGTGGTGTTCGTGGCGGGCCTCGGCGTCATCTACGCCAATCTGGAGCCGCGCTACCGGCTCGCCGACCAGGTACCGGACAAGCGCCAGGCGGTCGCTGCCAGCGACCGGCTCGACGCCAAGCTCACCGGCGCCAACCCGGTCAACGTTCTGATCCAGTTCCCCAAGGGTGAATCGCTCTATTCGCCGGAGACGCTGCAGACCATCGCTGACGTGCACGCGACGGTGGAGAAGGCAGCCGGTGTCGGCAATGTCTGGTCGGTTGAGACCCTGCGCCGCTGGCTCGCGGACAAGGCCGGCAGCGCCGACGTCGCGACCTTGAAGGAATATGTCAGCGTCATTCCGGAGCATCTGGTGCGCCGGTTCATCGATGCCGAGCAGGACGCCGTCGTGGTCGCAGGTCGCGTGCCGGACAAGGATTCCAGCCAGCTCCTGCCGATCGTCGACAAGCTCGATTCCGAGCTCGACGCCGTCCGCAAGAAGCATCCCGGCTATGAAGTGGCGGTCACGGGTCTTGCCGCGATTGCCGCGCGCAACTCGGCCGGCATGATCGAGAAGCTCAACCGCGGGCTCACCGTCGAATTCGCGCTGGTCGCGATCTTCATCGGCCTGGCCTTCCGGTCCTGGGTGGTGATGTTCGCCTGCATCCTGCCGGGCATCTTCCCCGTCGTGATGTCGGGAACGGTGCTGTGGGCGATGGGTGAGGGACTGCAATTCGCCAGTGTCGTGGCTCTGACCGTTTCGTTCGGCCTGGGCTTAAGCGCCACCATCCACTTCCTCAACCGCCTCAGGCTCGAGAGCAAGCCGGGCGTCGGCTCGGCGCTCGCGGTGGAGCGCGCGACCGTGCTGGTGGGCCCGGCATTGATCCTGACCACGCTGGTGCTCGCCTGCGGTCTCGTCGTCACGGTGTTCTCCGACCTGCCGTCGCTACGGCTGTTCGGCTGGCTCAGCGCCTTCTCGATGGTCATGGCGCTCGTCGCCGATCTCTTCATCCTGCGGCCGACGGCGATGTGGCTGATCAATTTGCACGCCAAGCTTCAGGGCACCGACAAGCCGGCGATCTGAGCGGCTTCATTCATAAGACATGAAATCGGCGCGGTCCGGACGATCGCGCCGCGTCTCCGAAAAACAACAAAGCCCCGGTTCGCGAGAACCGGGGCTTGCTGCTTTCGAAGCGGTAAGAGCTGTCAGCCCTTTGTCATCGTGATGTTGACGCCGCGAATCTCGCCCTTGGATGAGATCTGCACCGTCTGCTTGGTGCCATTGGTGCGCAGCGACAGATTGGCGGCAAAGCCGTTGGCCTCGACGAACACCTCGATCTGGCCGCCACCGGCGGTGCCCTGGAGATTGCCGAAGATGTTGCGGTTAGTCTCGCTCCAATTGCCGGAGATCCGCTCGCCCTGGCTGGTCACGTCGCTGGTGAGGTCGAACTTGTAGCTGTCGGACGCGCAGTGCAGCGCCTGCTTGAGGCTGAGACCGGTGCCGGCAACCTTGTAGTCGGCCTTGCAGCGGATGCGCTCGGTGGAGCCGTCGGACAGCGACACCGTACCCGTGCCGGTCCACGCGCCCTCGAAACCTGCAAACGGTCCGGACGACTGAGCCTGACTTGTCGAAACCGAGAAGAGCAGCACTGCGCCGATGCCGGCCGCCTTGATTGCCAGTTCAGATCGCCCAAAGAATTTCATCTTCAAAATATCCCGTTTTCGAACGACGTCCGCTTGTCACCAAGGACGTCTCGCCACATCGAAGGTTTAGTGTTCCGAGCTTGTGTCAGGTTCAATGGCCGGCCGCCCACATGTCGGCATCGCGAAGCGCACTTTCCATAGTTGGCGTCGGATTCTCTGCGTTTCGGCATGTTTCTGGCGCCCAAGGCGGGATGGAGAGATGCAGCTCTGCAACAGGTGCGCAGCAAAACGCGGCGCACCTGGATTATGACGTAGTATCAGTCTCTTACATTTGCCAGAGAAGGCGCAGGGAAGACCTGATTTGGTGGACGTGGCGCCAATTTGGCCGCATTTGCCAGTGCTTGTGCCTTCTCCGAGGCCGCTACTCCCGCGGCGACTTGCCATCAGAACAATCCGTTCCGGTCGTCGCCCAGTGCTGCCCGGGATAGGTGCGATTCTGCCGTCAGAATGAAGGAATACAATGCGTAAGCTTCTCGTCGCTCTCACCTTGCTGTCGGCCTCCCTCTCGACCGCAGCGTTCGCCCAGCAAGGGCGCGGCACCGACGCCGAGCAGAAGGCCTGCTCGCGCGATGTGCAGAAGCTCTGCCGTCCGGTCATCGACCAGGGCGATTTCACCATCCTGGCCTGCCTCAAGGAGAACCGGGCCAAGATCTCGCAGGCCTGCGACCAGGTCCTGAAGAACCACAACCAGTAAGCTCGGCCACTGGCCCACAAAAAGGCGGCCCCGGGGCCGCCTTTTCGGACCTGATCCGCGAAGGGCAGCCATCGAGAGACAGGATTGGTTTTGCGGCCGTATTCCCCTATATGGGGGCCGCGGCGGCATCGCCGGCACGGGCTAGCGCGAGCGAAAAAGCCCTTCCTGTCCAAACGATTGTAGACCAGCCCTCGATGACCTCTGCGAGCGAATTGCGATCCGGCAAGGGTGAGCGCGACGAGAATTTTCCCGTCGCGTCCTGGATCATTCATCCGCGTCATCGCGCGCTGATCCTGGCGTATTACAATTTCGTCCGCACCGCCGACGACATCGCCGACCACGCCACGCTGCCGCCGGATAAGAAGCTCGCTTATCTCGACCTGCTCGAGGCGGAATTGCTCGGCACCGGCGACACCCAGGCCGAGGCCGTCAGATTGCGGCACGCACTGGCCGAACGTGGCATGGCGCCGCGCCACGCGCTCGACGTGCTCATCGCGTTCCGTATGGACGTGACCAAGTTGCGCTACGAGAATTGGGACGAGGTCATCCATTATTGCCGCTACTCGGCGATGCCGGTCGGCCGCTTCATGCTCGACGTCCATGGTGCGAGCACCTCCACCTGGGCCGCGTCGGATGCGCTCTGCGCAGCGCTGCAGATCAACAACCACCTTCAGGATTGCGGCAAGGATTTCCGCGAGCTCAACCGCGTCTATCTGCCGCGCGACGCGTTGGCCGCGAGTGGCGCCTCGGTCGAGCAGCTCGGACTGGCGCAGTCGCCGCCGGCGATGCTGGCCTGCCTTCAGGCTCTCGCCGTGCGCAATGAAGCGCTGCTGGACGAGGGCAGGTCGCTCAGCGCGGAAATCAGGGATTTCCGCCTCGGCGTCGAGGTCTCGGTGATCCAGGCCTATGCCGACCGCATCGTGCGCCTCTTGAAGGTGCGCGATCCCTTGCGCGAGCGCGTGCACCTGAACAAGCTCGAGCTCCTCACCTTCAGCCTCGCCGGCATGATCGGCGAAGTCGGCCGCCGCGCGGTCGGACGCAAGGCCATTTCCAGACCGGGGGCTGCACATGACGCTTGAGGCGACCTCGCCCAGCGCCAATTATGGCTCGACCGCATCCGGCAGTTCGTTCTACGCCGCGATGCGCATCCTGCCGCACGACCAGCGCGAAGCGATGTTCCAGATCTACAGCTTCTGCCGGCAGGTCGACGACATCGCCGATTCCGACGGTCCGCGCGACGAGCGGCTCGCCGCGCTTCAGGCGTGGCGCAACGACATCGATGCGCTCTACCAGGGCAATCCGCCGCCGCGGCTGAAGGACTACGTCGCCTCGGTGAAGACCTTCGGCCTCAAGCGCGAGGATTTCCTCGCGATCGTCGACGGCATGGAGATGGACGTGCCGCAGGACATCCGCGCGCCCGACATGGCGACGCTGGATCTCTATTGCGATCGCGTCGCGAGCGCCGTGGGGCGGTTGTCGGTCCGGGTCTTCGGCCTGCCGGAAGAAGACGGCATCGAGCTCGCCCATCATCTCGGCCGCGCGCTCCAGCTCACCAACATCCTGCGCGACATCGACGAGGACGCGGGCCTCGGCCGGCTCTATCTGCCGCGCGAAGCGCTGCTGCATGCCGGCATCACCTCCAACGATCCGGACCGCGTGATCGTCGAGCGCGCGCTGCCGAAGGTCTGCCTGCCGCTGGCGCAGCGCGCAAAGGTGTATTTCGAGAAGTCGGACGAGATCATGAACCGCAACCGCCGCCGCGCGGTGCGCGCGCCGCGGATGATGTCGAAATACTATCATGCCATTCTGGATCTCCTGATCGCGCGCGGGTTCAACGCGCCGCGCGAACCGGTGCGTGTGTCGAAGGTCACACGCATCGCCATTCTGCTCCGTTACGCTCTCATCTGATGCAAAAAACAGCTCACATCATCGGTGCTGGAATCTCCGGCCTTTCCGCCGCTGTGCGGCTTGCCAATGCCGGCTTCAAGGTCGCCGTGCACGAAGCGACGCAGCAGGCCGGCGGCCGTTGCCGTTCCTATTTTGACGGCGCCACCAATCTCACCATCGACAACGGCAACCATCTGCTGCTGTCCGGCAATAGCCATGCGCGCGCCTATGCGCGTTCGATCGGCACCGAGGCGGGCCTCGTCGGTCCGGAGCGCGCGCAGTTTCCCTTCGTCGATCTCAAGACCGGGCAGCGCTGGCAGATCGACCTCGGCGACGGCCGGCTCCCGACCTGGGTGCTCGACGAGAGCCGCCGCGTCCCCGACACTGGGCTGACCGATTATCTGAAGCTGGCGCCGTTGATCTGGGCATCGGAAGAGACGCTGGTCGGCAAGTCAATTCCGTGCGAAGGCGTCCTCTATCAGCGCCTGGTGCAGCCGCTGCTGCTCGCGGCGCTCAACGTCGATCCCCCCGAAGGCTCGGCGGGGCTCGCCGGCGCGATCGTGCGCGAGACGCTGCTCGCCGGCGGGCAGGCCTGCCGTCCCCTGATTGCGCGCGACGGGCTCAGCGCGGTACTGATCGAGCCTGCCGTGACGTTCCTGCAGGAGCGCGGGCACAGCGTTCAGCTCGGCCATGAGCTGCGCTCGTTTGCGACCCATGACGGCAAAGTCGGCGCGCTGAATTTCGGCGGCGAGGATGTGATCCAGATCGGCGCGGGCGATGTCGTCGTGATGGCGGTGCCGCCGCGCGCTGCCTCCAACCTGCTGCCGGGCCTGAAGACGCCGACCGAATTCCGCGCCATCGTGAATGCGCATTTCCGCGTCGAGCCGCCGGCGGGATCGGCTCCGATCCTCGGCGTGATCGGCGGCGTCGTGGAATGGCTGTTTGCGTTCCCGAACCGGCTGTCCGTCACCATCAGCAACGGCGATCGTCTGGTCGACATGCCGCGCGAGGAACTCGCGCAGGCGATCTGGAACGACGTCTGCAAGGCGGGCGGTGTTTCCGGCGAGCTGCCCCCCTGGCAGATCGTGCGCGAGCGCCGCGCCACATTTGCGGCGACGCCGGCGCAGAATGCCCTGCGTCCAGGGCCGGTCACTGCGCTGAAAAACCTGTTTCTTGCAGGCGATTGGACTGCTACGGGATTGCCTGCAACCATCGAGGGATCGGTCCGATCCGGTGATCGCGCCGCCGATCTGGTTCTGGCCGCCAAGGGATAGTGACAGGCGGCCCTGACGGGCATTTGTCCCGGTCAATTTCGGCCCATTCAATCGACTATCGGAGCAATCGAGCGAGATGGATTCCGTGAACGCGACCAGCCGCGAAGCCCAAGAATTCAGGAACTTGGAATCGAGCATTGCGTCGGCCACCGGAGGCGTCCTCGGCTTCCAGCAACCCGACGGCCATTGGGTATTCGAGCTCGAGGCCGATTGCACGATTCCGGCCGAATACGTCCTGCTGCGCCACTATCTCGCCGAGCCGGTCGATGCCGTGCTCGAAGCCAAGATCGCCAATTATCTTCGCCGCGTGCAGGGCGCCCATGGCGGCTGGCCGCTGGTGCATGACGGCGAATTCGACATGAGCGCCAGCGTGAAGGCGTATTTCGCGCTGAAGATGATCGGGGATTCCATCGACGCACCGCACATGGTCCGTGCGCGCGAGGCGATCCATTCCCACGGCGGCGCCATTCACAGCAACGTCTTCACGCGCTTCATGCTTGCGATGTTTGGCGTCGTGACCTGGCGCGCGGTACCGGTGCTGCCGATCGAGATCGTGCTGCTGCCGTTCTGGTCGCCGTTCCACATCAACAAGATTTCCTACTGGGCGCGGACCACCATGGTGCCGCTGATGGTGCTCGCAGCGCTGAAGCCGCGGGCGAAGAATCCCAAGGGCGTCGGCATCGACGAACTGTTCCTGCAGGATCCGCGCTCGATCGGCATGACCGCCAAGGCGCCGCACCAGAGCATGGCGTGGTTCGTGCTGTTCCGCGCGCTCGACGGCATTTTGCGCGTGGTCGAGCCCGTGTTTCCCAAGAGCCTGCGCAAGCGCGCCATCGACGCCGCGCTCGCCTTCACCGAGGAGCGGCTCAACGGCGAGGACGGCATGGGCGCGATCTATCCGCCGATGGCCAACATCGTCATGATGTACGACGCGCTCGGCAAGGACGAGAACTTCCCGCCGCGCGCGATCACGCGCCGGGGTATCGACAAGCTGCTCGTGATCAAGGACGACGAAGCCTATTGCCAGCCCTGCGTCTCGCCGGTGTGGGACACGACGCTAATCGCGCACGCGCTGCTCGAAGCCGGCGGTGACAAGGCGGTGCCGGCGGCCAAGCAGGGTCTCGACTGGCTGATCCCGAAGCAGGAGCTTGAGGTGAAGGGCGACTGGGCGGTGAAGCGGCCCGACGTGCGCCCGGGCGGCTGGGCCTTCCAGTACAACAATGCCCATTATCCCGATCTCGACGACACTGCGGTGGTCGTGATGTCGATGGACCGGATGCGCCGGGAGCACGGTGCGACCGGCTATGACGCCGCGATCGACCGTGCCCGGGAGTGGATCGAAGGCATGCAGAGCGACGACGGCGGCTGGGCTGCCTTCGACGTCAACAATCTCGAATATTATTTGAACAACATCCCGTTCTCGGACCATGGCGCGCTGCTCGATCCGCCGACCGAGGACGTCACCGCGCGCTGCATCTCGATGCTGGCCCAGCTCGGCGAGACCGCGAAGACCAGCAAGCACGTCGCGGACGGGATCGCCTACCTCCGCAAGACCCAGCACCCCGAAGGGTCCTGGTACGGCCGCTGGGGCATGAACTTCATCTACGGAACCTGGTCGGTGCTGTGCGCCCTCAACATGGCCGGCGTCCGCCACGACGATCCGATGATGCGCAAGGCGGCCGGCTGGCTGGCCTCGATCCAGAACCAGGACGGCGGCTGGGGCGAGGATGCCGTCAGCTACCGGCTGGACTACCGGGGCTGGGAGGCCGCCCCCTCGACCGCCTCGCAAACGGCATGGGCCTTGCTTGCCCTCATGGCTGCTGGCGAGGTTGATCACCCGGCCGTCGCCCGCGGGGTGGAGTACCTGATTGCAACACAGAACGAAAAAGGACTGTGGGACGAACAGCGGTACACCGCCACAGGCTTTCCCCGTGTATTCTATCTACGATACCATGGTTATCCGAAGTTCTTCCCGCTGTGGGCATTGGCGCGGTATCGGAACTTGCGGAACACCAACAGCAGGGTGGTAGGGGTCGGAATGTGACTTTGGGGACGGGGGACTATCTTACCGCGGGTCAAACCGTTGATCCGCGGCCGATATTGATCGTGACTGGACTGGTTCAGGAGGCCCGAATCGCGGCCGGGCCCGGCATGGCGGTCATTTGCTCATCGAGCAGCCCGACCCAGTTGCGGGCGCTGTTGACGGTGCTGGATCCCGAGACGATTCGCGGTGTGATCTCCTTTGGCGTGGCCGGCGGGCTCGACCCGACGCTGCGCTCCGGCGACGTCGTGCTGGCGACCGAGGTGCTCGCGGGCGATACCCGCTGGGCCGCTGGCCTCTCGCTCGGCGACGACCTGATCGACCGCCTGACGTCCGGACGCCGCCGCGTGGTGCGCGGCAGCCTCGCCGGTGCCGAGGAAGTGGTCACGGGGCGGTCCTGCAAGGCGGCGCTGCATTCGGAGACGGGAGCGGCCGCCGTCGACATGGAAAGCCACATCGCGGCCGCCTACGCCGCCGAGGCCGGCTTGCCGTTCGCCGCGGTCCGCGTCATCAGCGATCCCGCCCATCGCGCGCTGCCGGCGCTCGCCCGCGCCGCCATCAAGCCGAACGGCCAGATCGACGTGCTGGCCGTGCTGCGCGGCATCGCGCGCAACCCGACCGCGCTGCACGGACTGGTCTCGACCGGCCTCGACTTCAACCGCGCGCTGCGGAGCCTGCGCGGCTGCCGCGACTTCCTGATCGGGACCGAGCTCCTCGACAGCGAGGCGCTGGTCGCAGAGACGGTCTGAGCGGGATTTTTAAACTGAACCTCACTGGTCTCGACCGCGATGATCGATCCAGCCGTAGGTATAGATGGACATATCTGGAGCACCCGTCGGCCCGTACGCACGCCAGCGAATCTGTGCTGACGTGGTGGTGCGCTTGTTGAAATCTCCCGCCAGGAATTGACCGGGGGCCTGGGCCCACAGTGACGCATTTCGTGAGCCGGTATTCCCGAGAACAGCGACGTCCGCTTCATCGAGGGACGTGAACAAAACACCGTTTGCCGAAGTGCTGGGATTTATGGCGCCGTGAAACAAGGCGTTCACCTGAACACCAGAAGGCACGCCATTGAGTGCGGTCACGTTTCCGGTCGCGTTGGTTATGGGCGCGGCTCCCAACTCAACGACGTTTGCCGACCATATGAATTCATCGCCCACCTGGGTGAACAACAACCAGTGTGCCGCGCCATCGGTCTTCATCGATCCGATGCGACGCTGCTTTGTGTAGCTCGCGGGTAAAGTCGGCACCGTTGCGGATAGCGACGTAAGCACGTCGACAACGCCGGTGTCAGTTCTTTCTATCACAAAGACATGATACCAGGTGTTGTTCGCTATCGCGCCCGTGTCCAACGAGCCCGCCGCGGATCCGACTGCCCAAGCCCCAGTGTTTTTGGACAACGGCGTCGCCAATTTCAGGAAGGTCGTCGTGTCGTCGGACGTCGCGACCCCGACCGCTACACCAAAGCTCGCAGCTCCGCCCGCTGTTGAAAGCGTGAGGCCGCTTAAATAGCTCCTTGGTGAAATCGCGCTGCTCAAACAAGTTACAAGAGCGTTGAAATTACCCATCACCTGCGTCGCGTCGGCATTGGCGCCGTTTGTCAGGTTGTTGGGGACGGTGCAATTCTGGGCGAACGCATTGCCACCGAAAATCAACGAAAGAAAAATCGCGCCAAAGAAGCTACGGAGCATTCGACTATTCCTGTCAATTAAAACGAGTATTTATAAACGTATCACTTTTAGATTGATCGCGCCAGCTTCTTCATGTTAGAAAACTACACGGTTTGATTGAAGCGCGTTGAAGGTTCTGTGACGTTCTGAAGGGCATGCAGCCATGAGAGGATGCGTCCTGCAAGCCTCAACATGAGAATGTGGAGTGAGACGATGGTGTCATCGTTCGGTCGTAGCGTCATTGTTGCTTTGGGCGCGCTTTGCTTCGCTTCGGTTTTCGGAGTCGTGAAATTCGCAGAAGCGGCCAACGGGTCCGTCGCCTATACGTACGACGCGCTGGGGCGAGTGACGACCGCGAGCTACGACACGGGTGTTTGCATTGTCTATGCCTACGATCCCAACGGCAATCGTCTGTCTGAAACGATTAACGTCACGGCCACAGGCGCCGCCGGCGTCTGGGGTTGCTTCAACTGGAATGCAAGCGGCGGCGCGAAATGGGGCAGCTAACTTCCTTCCGCAAAGGTCAACTTCTGATCGAACCAGGACTCGTATTTTGTGAGAGCAGGCAAATGGCGTCTTCGCGCTGTCCCTCCTTACTTCGCGGAATGTTAATCTCACTCTCCGCCATCCATCTTTGGAGAGCCATGTCGGTTGCAGTTGCCATCGTCGCGCTGCTGGCCGGTCCGCTACCGCAAGTGAGAGCTCAGACAGCAAATTCGCTTCCGACATTTCTATTAGCTAAACCGATCGAGAGTTCAATTGAGAGCGCAGATGTGACCTTGCGCGCCAGGATGTCAGGGACATCAGCCCTGCCCGAGCCGGTCCATGCAGCGACGGCCCCGCAACAATTCTCGACATCCCCGTCTGCGACAAGTTGCGCTGTCGGATCAACGCAGCCGGTGGAGATCGCGACCCTCGCAGCGTCGCTCAAATGTGACATCGACCTGATTTTCGAATACGTCTACAACAACATCGAATACGAGCCACTATTCGGAAGCAACAAGGGAGCGCTCGGAACATTACTCGACCAGCGCGGAAGCGATCTTGATCAAGCCCAGCTATTTACCGCGTTGTTGAGCGAATCCGGATACAGTCAAAGCCAATTTTTGGCCGACGCCGGCGGATCACAGGATAGCGTCTCGATCTGGAATTTAAGTAGAGCGAACATTCGCAGCGATCTGACCAAATACGCCAATAGCCTGATCAACTATATCAAGGCAACTAACCCTGCCTGGACTTTGAGCGACGTGGTTGGTGGAAAGACGATTCAATATCTCACTGGGTCGCCGAAGCGCGAGACTACCCTCCCAAATCTTTCGCAGCTTCAACCGTCTGGCTTTCCGCAGAACTGGGGCGCTTTGGTACCCAATGCGTACAGGACCTGCTTCACGATCTCGATGCCCGGCGTCACGCCCACACAATGCGGGGCGACTTCGGCCCAGACGATCCAACTATACGCAGATCAAACTTACGGACATCGGGTTACGGTGTTTTCGACCCCTAGTGGCAGCAACTACATTCCAACTCTGTTGATCGACGGAGCTCTGCCTCCGAACGGACAAAACACGGGTCCTGCCGCGGCACCTGGCACGACTTGGAACTTGTCTATTTGTATTCTGCATCCATACACGTCGCCCGACTTCAATGTCTGTCATACGAGCCCCGTTACCGACGCAAAGGCTCTAACGGTTAAGGCGGGCGGCTCGTATTTGATTGGAGCGGGTTGGGGACAAGTCGGTCGCGGGATGATCGAGAAGCATCGGACGTTGTTGTCAGAGGCGCGCGCCACGGGAAACAGCCCCTCGTCCGAGCTGGTTCTGGGTGAAGCTCTTGCAATGACCCATTATACTTGGCTTGCAGAGGCGGCCGCCGAGCAACGGTTAGGCGATGCCATCGCGAAAACAACCACACAATATCATCATGGTGTAGGCATCAGCGCCCAGGCACAAATTCATAACAAGAATCTAGTGGGTCCGTACGTTGACTTGCCGCTTAATTCCCTAACGGTCCAACCCCAGACGAGTTACATCGGCAGTGGTTTTCCCCGGAATGCCGTTGGACATTTTTATACAGACATTGGCGCTATGAGTTCGCTGGAGTCCGCGGTCCTGGAGCAGACTCAAGCGTTGACAACGGGCATTCAAGCCGCGTCAACCGTACGCCTCGTAGACATGAACGTCGCGACGGGCGCGAAAACGTTTTTTGCGGACGGTACGACGTCCGCAGGAGTAGCGGCATACTTTCAGCCGGGAACGGGCATCCGTGCGAGCTTGGTTGGATATTCCCCAGCCGATTTGTCAGCGATTGACTGCGCGGTCTCCACAACCTGCATGGCGTCTGGATCTCCGACCGGCTCTCAACTCCTCTTGCCAGCGAACGGTAATATAACCGTGAGCCAGTGGCAAGGTGCTGGGTATACGATAAGCCGCCAGACTGGCACGACAATCGAAGTCACGCAGAGAATCAGCGGAGGCCTAAGCGGCGGATTTTCCGGGGATCCGATTAGCTCTTCCGCTTATGTCGAGAGCGTCGAAACGGAATTCCCTCCCACTCCCGCCATACCGGCTATTCCCCCGGCAGTATTTGCAAATGATCCAGCGCCCAACACGCCGACAATCTCAGATCCCGTGGACGCAGTAACGGGGGCTTACATCTATCAGCATGACGATTTGAGAACCGGCGGCGGCGTCTTCCCTTATGCTTTGTCCTTTGGCAGGACCTATGTCTCGGCCGCAAACCTTGTTGATGCTGAACTCGGCTACGGCTGGACACACAACTTCAACATTCAGGCCACTCGCACCAGCAATCCGCTGGCCGGCTTTGGAGAAAGCTCGCCCATCAGCGCTGCTGCGGCCATTGCCGCCATTTATGTATCGCAAGATCTGCTGGCCAGTTCCAAGAACGCCCAAAATTTGACGATCGGCTGGGTCATCGCGCGCTGGCTCACCGACCGACTAACCAATAATTCGGTCATCATTTCCTGGCCGGGTACAAGCGAAGAATTCACTCTGCTGCCACATGATGAGGGCAGCCAGACGGCTCTCTACAACTCGCCCCGCGGCTCCGCCGTGATTTTAACCGGCTCTGTACCCGACCAATACGGCAACTACACAACGTTTGCATATCGCAACAAGGATCAGTCTTTGTTGACGTTCAATTCGGTGGCCTCTGGCTCCGAGGGCCAGATCGCCAATTGGTCGTTTCCCAACGGTATGAGTCTTGGCTTCCAATACGCCTATAGCTTTAACGGCACGAGCTACCTTTCCAGTGTGGCGAATAGCATCGGCCGCACGCTCACGTTCAATTACTCAGGAAGCCATCTCAGTTCAGTAGTGGACGACACCGGCCGGGCCGTAAGCTTTGCATATGACACCAAGAACAATCTCAGCAGCGTCACCGATCCGCTTCAACTTACGACAAACTTTCTTTACGACGGCGCCAATCGCTTAACGCAAGCGAATTATCCCGCGACTGGAGGACCATTCTTCACGAATGTCTACGATGCCCTGGGTCGTATCAATCGACAAGGAAATGCCAACGGCAATTTCTCGACATTCTACGTTGGAGGAACCCGGACCGAGTTCGTCGACGCAATTGGCAACCGCCACGTCACTTATCAATCGCCGAGAGGGAAGATCCTGAAAGACGTTGCTGTTCTGAATAACAGCGCCATTGGAAACATCTACAATGACACCTCTCAGCAAGACGGCATCGTCAACGTCACGACCAAGGAATACGATGGCCTGGACCGGCTGACCCGGACAGTTGCCTCGGAGGGAGGCAGCGTTGTCTACAGCTATGACAGTAACACCAATGTTCTAGCCACTACCTTGAATTCCAAGTTTGGACCCTCGCCTTCTCCGCAGGTGACGTCCTACACTTACGATCCTGTCTTCAACAAAGCGACCAGTATCACCGATCCGCTTGGGCTCGTCACCGCTATGAATTATGCCCCGCCGACCGGAAACCTTGTCTCCTCGACTTCCGATGTCGGCGGATCACCACACTTCAACGCGACGCAAGTCTACTCCTACAGCCCCATAGGTCTGCTTGTCAGTGCCACCGATCCGCTCGGCACGGTCACGACATTTGGTTACGACAATCTCGGAAATCAAACCTCCGCTGTCCGCGATGTGGGCCTCGGCCATCTCAACCAGATCACCTCGTTTCGGTACAACACCAAAGGCGACCTTATCTACGTAGCCGACGCCAGAGGAAACACGACGACGAATGCATTTGACGCCAACCGACGCCTTGCGTTGACAACGAATCCTAGCGGGCTGACCACCGTCTTTAGCTACGACCAGAATGGGCAAATCATTCAAACGCAGAAGTCTGCGAATCAAGTGACGCTTCGAACGACCAAATCCACTTACACGCCGACTGGAAAAGTCGCGGCCAGCACCGACGCGAACGGAAATACCACCAATCTGTCGTATGATCTGGTCGATCGGCTAGCGAGCGTAACCGACCCGATGGGGCGCGTGACAAGCTACGGCTATGACGCCCTCAGCCGGCAAATCTCGGTCTCCAATCCTGCGATCCAGAGCGCGCCGCTCCTCCAAGAAACGTATACACCAGACGGACTGCTGGCCAGCCTCACGGACGCTAATAGTCATACGACCAGCTTTGCTTATGACGGACTGGACCGGCTCGCCACCACGACCTATCCGCTCGGCAACCCGGAAACCTTCACCTACGACGCCGATAACAATATGCTCACGCGCAAGACGCGGGCAGGCCAGACCATCAGCTTCACCTACGACACGCTGAACCGGGTGAAGACCAAGACGTCGCCCGCACCAGCTCCCCTGGTGACCTATGGCTATGATCTGGCGGGACGGCTGACCAGGGCCAGCGACACCAGCGCGGCGATTACGGCGGCCGCGTCGCCTTCAGGGCCATTTGTTGCAAGCTACAGCTATGACGCGATGAACCGGCCAATCTCGGTGAGCTGGACACCGGCGCCGGCGCAGGCCACGCCCACCGCCAGCAGCGTCACCTTCGGCCATAGCTACAACAAGGCCAACCAGCGCGTCGGGCAGACGGTGACCGACAATAGCTGGCTCAACTATCCACCCGCGGCGAGCACCACCAGCTACGCCGCCGACTCATTGAACCGTTACACGATTGTCGGCGCCATGTCGCCCACTTACGACAGTAACAGCAATCTCACCTCCGACGGCACTTTTTCGCTCGGCTATGACTCGGAGAACCGACTGGTCTCGGCCAACGGCGCCGGCAACACCGCCACCTATACGTTCGACGCGCAGGGCCGGCGCAAGACCAAGACCGTGAACGGCACGACCACCGTGTTCGTCACCGACGCGGACAATCGCGAGGTGCTGGAATACAACGGCAGCACGGGCGCAATCCAGCGCTGGTACGCGTACGGTCTCGGACCGAACACCGTGCTGAACCAGATGAACGTTCCGGCGGCGACCCGCACGACACTGGTTCCGGACATGCTGGGCTCGATCGTCGGTTCGCTGGATTCAAGCGCGACCAGCCTGGCGAAGGTCGGCTATCTGCCGTATGGCAAGAGCGGCAGCGCGGGACCGTTTGGGTTTACGGGGCAGCGGGTCGATACCGAGACCGGCGGACTCTACTACTATCGCGCACGGCAATATTCGCCGGCGTGGGGGCGCTTCTTGCAGGCGGATCCGATAGGCTACAATGGCGGGGCTCATCTGTATGCCTATGTCAAAAACGATCCGCTAAATCTTTTCGACCCCTACGGTTATTGTCCGTGTGTCGCCGTGCCAGTCTACTATGGCTTAATGGCCGCCGTGGGCGCCGGCACAACCTATTATGGGGCTAAGGCTCTGAACGACACGACGCGGATGGTGCCAAACGTTCTAAACAGCAATTCGGCTGAGCCGAAGCCGGTTTACGTTGATCCGGAAAAATATCCTGAATCGGCAGGTCATGTTCAGGATGCACAGAACGCTGGCGCGCCCGATGTCGTGACAGTTGATCGGGGAGGCGCCGCCGGACGCAGGAAAGAAGCGCTGGCTGGAACGACACCTCAATCAGGCACCGATCGCGACGAATATCCGCCGGCGGCTGCCACTGAAGGCGGAAGCGGCGCGAGTGTCCGGCCGATTGATTCGTCCGACAATCGAGGTTGGGGCGGGTCATTCGGCGGTCAGATAAGGGACGTTCCCGATGGCGGCCAAGTCAAAATCATCGTCGGGCCTAAGCCCTCGAACTTCGAAGGTTTGAAGTGAACGAGCTTCGGAAGAACATGCTCCCTATGATAGAGTAGGACGTCGTCGAGTTGTTACGAGAGTGTAGGAATGACGCCAGCAATGGGCAGGCTAGTTGAATTGGGCGGGGCTCCATTCGCGCGGGACCTCACTTCTGCAGATGATCCATTGACTCATCTTGGTTCGATTGGAGCATCGATACGTGAGATTCAGGCTCAGAAGAACGGATTTTTCTGTTTCGAGTCGGCATTGCGGTTTTTTCCATCGACGACAGTAGAGTTCTTCTCTTGGGGTACTTCAGATTGGAATTCGTCGAGCCTCTGGAAGGCAGCCTACCGGGGCATTGCGGACGATATATTCTGTTTTGCGGAGGATGTCTTCGGACGGCAGTTCGTGGTCAATGACGAGAAGATTTCAGTGTTTGACCCTGAAACTGGCAATTTGGAAATGATGGCGTCTTCACTAGAAGAATGGGCTTCGATCGTGCTGCTCGACTTTAGACAGTTGACGGGCCATCCGCTTGCGCACCAATGGCAAACCGTCCATGGTCCTCTGCGTCCGCGCGATCGGCTGATCCCCAAGAGGCCGTTTGTATTGGGTGGCGAGTTCTTAATTGAAAATCTCGCGGCTCTAGACTCTGTCCGCGTCATGAAAAGTCTTGGCAATCTGGCTTCTCAGATTCACGATCTGCCGGATGGCGCGAAAATTCAATTCAAGATTCTTTAGAGCCCTTCAATTGCGCTTTAGTTGCGGTGACAGTGCTGGACTGGATAGTCCAGCACGCTAATTGCGGTGACAGGCACGCAATCCTATCACACGGCTAGCCCGCACGTCGGATTTCGGGGAAGGCGAGATTTCGCTCGTCGCCTATCGCGACTGGCTGGTACCGCTTCCGAATGGGCGATGATGGCATAATGCCACTGTTTTGCCCGACGCGTCAAATGTGATTCGTAAAAAACGAAAATGTGGCCGGCATTTGATTGTGCTCGAAAACAGCGCCTCGAATTGCGGTGCAGCACTGCGCGATCCCCGACGACTGCCGATTTTGCCGCCGATTTGCTCGACGCGGCAGTGGCTTAATCGAACGGACACGGCGCCATTCGGCCTGCGTGCGTCTACTGTGCATGGGGTTGCTTTTCACTTTTTACAGAGCGCGGTCCCGTCCGGGCCAGCAATGAGGGAGGGAGCGCAGTCCGTCTGCCTCTCGCCTGGACTTGAGCTGGGCAAAGATAAAGGGCCGGTCGCCATTGGCAACCGGCCCTTTTCATTCGTGATCGTTTGCACTGCTTACGCGGCGGTCGAAGCCTTCCTTGCGGCCTTCTCCTGCGCGGCGGCGGCTTCGTCCTTGCGGATCTCCGACAGACGCTTCTGCACTTCCGCCGAGAAGATGTACTGCGCCGGGCGCTGCTTGCTCATGTCGATCTCGGGGGCCATCGGGCCCGTGGTCCTGACGCCGCGCAGCGACACCCACATCGCCTTCAGCGGGTTGTTGATGGCTGCGGTCGCCGCCGTCGGTTCGTAGCCGCAATGGGCCATGCAGTCGGCGCACTTCTCGTACTTGCCGGTGCCGTAGGTTTCCCAATCGGTGGTGTCCATCAGCTCCTTGAAGGTTTTGGCGTAGCCTTCACCGAGCAGATAGCAGGGCTTCTGCCAGCCGAAGATGTTGCGCGCGGGCATGCCCCAGGGCGTGCACTCGTATTCCTGGTTGCCGGCGAGGAAGTCCAGGAACAGGCCGGAATGCATGAAATTCCACTTCTTGCCTTTGCCCATCGCGAAGACGTCGCGGAACAACTTCTTGGTCTTGGTGCGGTTGAGGAAGTGCTCCTGGTCCGGTGCACGCTCATAGGCATAGCCCGGCGACATCGAGACGCCGACACCGAGCTCGACGGTGAGGTCCAAGAACTTCGCGATCTCCTCGGCCGGATGGCCGTCGAAGATGGTGGCGTTGACGTTGACGGTGAAGCCGCGGGCCTTGGCCGCCTTGATCGCGGAGACGGCGCGGTCGAACACGCCCTTCTGCGACACGGCCTTGTCGTGGTGCTCCTTCAGGCCGTCGAGATGCACGGAGAAGAACAGATAGGGCGAAGGCTCGAACAGATCGAGCTTCTTCTCGAGCAACAGCGCGTTGGTGCAGAGCGAGACGAACTTCTTGCGCGCGACGAGGCCGCGCACGATCTCGCCGATCTCCTTGTGGATCAGCGGCTCGCCGCCGGGAATGGCGACCATCGGCGCGCCGCACTCGTCGGCCGCGTCCCAGCACTCCTGTGCGGTCATGCGGCGGTTGAGGATCGCGTCCGGATAGTCGATCTTGCCGCAGCCGACGCAGGCGAGGTTGCAGCGAAACAGCGGTTCCAGCATCAGCACGAGCGGATAGCGCTTGCGGCCAAGCAGCTTCTGCTTGATCAAATAGCCGCCGATACGCATTTCCTTGAAGAAGGGGATAGCCATTACAAGTTTCTTTCTGGGCTTGAAATTCGGGTGGGTCAGCTCGCAGCCAGTTGGGCCGGAAGCCGGAATTCGATGTTTTCCTCGCGGCCCGGAAGCACCGAGACCTTGACCGGTCCGATCCGCCGCATCGCTTCGATCACGTCATCCACGAGTACCTCGGGCGCCGAAGCGCCGGCCGTCACGCCGACGATCCTGGCATCTTTCAACCACTCCGGATTGAGCGCGCTGCCGTCGGCAATCAGATAACTCGCGACACCGGCCTCAGTGCCGATTTCGCGGAGCCGGTTCGAATTCGAGCTATTGGCAGCGCCCACCACCAAGATCACGTCGACCAGCTTGCTCAAGTCCCTTACCGCAGATTGGCGGTTCTGTGTCGCATAGCAGATATCCCGGATATCCGGGCCTTGAATATCTGTAAAGCGGGCCTGCAGGGCCGAAATGATGTCTTTTGTGTCATCCACGGACAGGGTGGTCTGGGTGATATAGGCCACTGGCGTATCCGCCGGCAGCTCAAGGGCCCTAACCTCTTCAACGCTTTGGACCAGCAGTACGGGGGCGGGAACCTGCCCCATCGTACCCTCGACCTCGGGGTGGTCGGCATGGCCGATCAGGATCAGGGTGCGGCCCCTGGCGATGTAGCGCTTCCCCTGATTGTGAACTTTCGTGACCAGGGGGCAGGTGGCATTGAGCACCGGAAGGTCGCGCGCAACGGCCTCTTCCTCGACGCTCCGGGCGACGCCATGGGCGCTGAAGACCGTCACGGCCTTGGGCGGCACCTCCGACAGCTCCTCGACGAAGATCGCACCTTTGTTTTTCAGGCTCTCGACGACGTACTTGTTGTGCACGATCTCATGGCGCACGTAGACGGGCGGGCCGTACTTCTCCAGCGCCCGTTCCACGATCTCGATCGCACGCACCACTCCCGCGCAAAAGCCGCGCGGTTGCGCCAGATAAACTTCCATTGGACGCCCATCACGCAAGTTGCACCAATCCGCTCTCAAGTTCAGGGGACACCCCGATACGCGCCAATGAGTTGCAATATCCGCACCATCGGTTCGCGCACGCGGTAGCCGCCCACCCCTGCCGGGGCCCCGGTGCATGGAGGCGCAGTACTTTGTGTCAAAAAATCGGCAGTAAGGAAAGGTGGAATGAACTTTGGTTCCGTGCCGGATCAGTTTCGCGGTATTATAGTAGAGAATGCCCGTGGCAGCAAAGTGGCGACATTTGTGCGCACGCTTCGTCACTTTCCCGCCTCAACTCCTCGGCTATACCGACGGCCCGCATGATTTTGCCATGGTCTTCCGCCGTTTACCTCGAACCTTCTCACGGCGATAACCACTCAAAACAGCAATAGGTTTCGGCCGGGAACTCCGTTAAACAGCGGGCGTTTCCGGCAAGCTGTTAACCGCAGAAAGAAAAGTAGTGCTGCAAAGCGTCGTCGTTGCCATCGTCAGGGCCTGCACCCGGTTTGCCTCCCTCGTCGTCGTTCTCGGGCTCCTGCTGGCGGTGGGGGCGGGCTATTACACGTCCCAACATTTCGCCATCAACACCGACATCAACTCGCTGATTGCCCAAAATCTGGACTGGCGCCAACGCGACCAGCAGTTCGATCGCGCCTTCGACCGCGATGCGACGATTACGGCGGTGGTCGAAGCCAAGACGCCGGAGATGGCGACCGCGGCGTCGGACGCGCTCTATGCCAAGCTGAAGGACAACAAGACCGACTTCCAGTCGATGCAGCAGCTCGGCACCGGCGAGTTCTTCGAAAAGAATGGCCTATTGTTCCTGCCGACAGAGGAAGTCGCCAAGGTCACCGGCCAGTTCGAATCCGCCGCGCCCCTGATCGAGATCATGGCGGGCGATCCCTCGATCCGTGGCCTGACCGGCGCGCTGGAAACAGGACTTGCCGGCGTCAAGCGCGGGCAGGTCAAGCTCGACAACACCGAGCGGCCCTTCAACCAGATCGCGCAAACGGTCGAGACCGTGCTCAACAAGGGCAATGCGACCTTCTCCTGGCGCCAGCTCGTCAGTGACGAGCCGCTGACGGATTCGGACAAGCGCGCCTTCATCGAGTTCAAGCCGATCCTCGACTACAACGCGCTGGAGCCAGGCAAGGGCGCCACCGATGCGATCCGCAAGGCCGCAGCCGATCTGGATTTCGCCACCAAATACCAGGCGCGGGTCCGGCTGACTGGACCGGTCCCGATCGCCAACGAGGAATATGCAACCGTCCAGGAAGGCGCCGTCGTCAACGGCATCGGCACGGTCCTCGTCGTGCTGCTCATCCTGTGGCTGGCGCTGCATTCGGCGAAGATCATCTTCGCGGTGTTCGTCAATCTCTTCGTAGGTCTTGCGCTGACAACCGCCGCCGGCCTGATGATGGTGGGCTCGCTCAATTTGCTGTCGATCGCGTTCGCCGTGCTGTTCGTCGGCCTCGGCGTCGATTTCGGCATTCAGTACAGCGTCCGCTATCGCTCCGAGCGCTACAAGCACAACGATCTCTCGGGGGCGCTGATCCTCGCTGCCAAGCGCTCGGCTATTCCGTTATCGCTGGCGGCAATGGCGACCGCGGCCGGCTTCCTCTGCTTCATCCCCACCGACTACAAGGGAATCGCCGAACTCGGCCAGATCGCCGGCGTCGGCATGCTGGTCGCGTTCCTCACCAGCATCACCGTGCTCCCGGCGATGCTGAAGCTGTTGAACCCGCCCGGTGAGAAAGAGCCGGTCGGCTATGCCTTCCTGGCGCCGCTCGATCACTTCCTGGAGAAGCACCGCGTGCTGGTCGTCGGTGGCACGATGTTTCTGGCGGTCGCCGGCCTGCCGCTGCTCTATTTCATGAAGTTCGACTTCAACCCGATGAATCTGCGCAACCCGAAGGCAGAGTCGATCGCGACCTTCCTCGATTTGCGCAAGGATCCCAACACCGGCGCCAATGCCATCAACGTGATGACCACGTCGGAAGAGCAGGCAAAGCAGGTGGAGGCAAAGCTGGAGAAGGTGCCGGAGGTGTTGCGCGTGATGTCGCTCAACAGCTTCGTTCCTGAAGACCAGCCGCCGAAGCTGAAGCTGCTCGCGCAGGGCGCCAAGGTGCTGAACCCCGCGCTCAATCCCGACCAGATCGACGCCGCGCCGTCGGACAAGGAAAACGTCGATGCGCTGAAATCCTCGGTCGACAATCTGCGCCGGACCTCAGGCGATGCGAAGGGCCCGGGAGCGGTCGCCTCGCGTCGGCTCGCGGACGCGCTGGAAAAGCTCGCCAATGGCGACGAGGCCACGCGGAACAAGGCGCAGGACGTGTTCGTCGCGCCGATGAAGATTGTGTTCGACCAGCTCCGGAACGCGATGCAGGCCGAGCCGGTCACCCTGAAGTCATTGCCGGCAGATCTCGTCAGCGCCTGGAAGAGCAAGGACGGCATCATCCGCGTCGAGGCGCTGCCGAAGGGCGATCCCAACGACAACGACACGCTGCGCAAATTTGCGGCGGCGGTACTCGTTGCCGAGCCGACCGCGATCGGCGGTCCGGTCTCGATCCTGAAATCCGGCGACACCGTGGTGAAGGCGTTCATCCATGCCGGAATCTATGCGCTGCTGGTGATCGGCCTGCTGCTGTGGGTCACGCTGCGCCGGTTCGTCGACGTGCTGATGACGCTGGTGCCGCTGCTGGTGGCCGGCGCGGTGACGCTCGAGATCTGCGTGCTGATCGGCTTGCCGCTCAACTTCGCCAATATCGTTGCGTTCCCGCTGCTGCTCGGCGTCGGCGTGGCCTTCAAGATCTACTATGTCGTGGCCTGGCGCTCGGGCAGGACAAACCTGCTCCAGACCAGCCTGACGCGCGCGATCTTTTTCAGCGCGCTGACAACGGCGACCGCGTTCGGCAGCCTTTGGCTGTCGAGCCATCCCGGCACGTCCAGCATGGGCAAGCTGCTCGCGCTGTCGCTGGTGACGACGCTTGCCGCCGTGCTGCTGTTTCAGCCCGCCCTAATGGGCAAACCCCGCAATCTCAGGGAGTAGGCAGATGTCGCCGACCTGGTCGGCGGCGCCCTTCTGACCGGGTTTGGCGGTGCCGGTGGCCTTCGGGGCTGCGGGCGCAGCCTGCGCCGCTGTAGCGCCCGTCGTTGCCGGGGCTTTCGGCGCTGCGCCGGTGGGCTTCGGCGCGCCCTTGGCCATGGCGTTGGCGGGGCTCAAGGGAATCGGGGGACTGACCCGGGTCCAGGTCTCGCCACCGCACAGGAACCCCATCACGCAGCCCTTGATCTCGAGTTGGTCGGTGCCAACCGGCGTGATGGTCGCGCTGTAGAGCTGGCCGTCCTTGGCGTTGTAGACCTGACCTTCCCATTGATCGGCGCCGGGCTTCTTCTTCATGTCGATCAGGGTCGCCATGCCCAGCGTGGGGCGGGTCTTTTTCGGCGCGTCCGGATTGTTCTCGTCGCGGCCACCGGGCTGTTTTTCCCAGGAAACCGCGCCCCACATGCTGCCATTGCATTGGGCGACACGAATGTTGGCGACACCGTCGGCAACCCGCCAGTCGCCGGTCGGATCGGCCGCGAGCGCCGGGTTCAGGCCGGTGTAACCGCCAGCCAGTATTAGTCCGGTGTAAAGGGCTAAACGCATGATAGTTCCTTGGCAGTGCAACATGGTCTAAAGCTCTGCTTGCGAAGATGGTCCGAAAAAGGGCAAAAGGCCGCACAGACCGTTTTCAGCGACGTTCCGTTTTCAGTTGACGAGACGGCCCTCAACCGAAGTATGTAGCGGATGCACAGCCCAAATCCAGACATGTCTCAGCTGTTCGCGGACCGCCAGGCCCAGCGCAGCGCCCTGCATAATCGGCATCTGAACGAGCAGTTCGTTCGGGTCCTGAAGACCATCGGCTACGATGTCGGCTTCCAGAAGGGGCAGGGACAGTACCTCTACGACCGCGACGGGGCGCGCTATCTCGACCTCTTGTCCGGTTTTGGCGTGTTTGCGATCGGGCGCAATCATCCGGTCATGCGCGAGGCGCTCAAGAGCGTGCTCGATGCCGACCTGCCCAACCTCGTCCAGTTTGACGTCTCGGTGCTTGCCGGCGTGCTTGCCGAGCGGCTTTTGAAGTACGTCCCCTATCTCGACAAGGCGTTCTTCGCCAATTCCGGCGCCGAATGCGTCGAAGCGGCGATCAAGTTCGCCCGCGGCGCCACCGGCCGTCCGGGCATCGTCTATTGTGCCCACGGCTATCACGGCCTGACCTATGGCGCGCTGTCGCTGACCGGTGATTCGAATTTCCGCACCGGCTTCGAGCCGCTGCTGCCGGGCTGCACCTCGATCCCGTTCAACGATCTCGCCGCGCTCGAAAAGGCGCTGGCCTCGCGCGAGGTGGCGGCCTTCGTCGTCGAGCCGATCCAGGGCAAGGGCGTCAACATGCCCACCGACGAGTTCCTGCCGGGTGCGGCTGCGCTCTGCAAGAAATACGGCACGCTGTTCGTCGCCGACGAGATCCAGACCGGCATGGGCCGCACCGGCCGCTTCCTCGCGGTCGAGCACTGGAATGTCGAGCCCGACATGGTGCTGCTGTCGAAGTCGCTGTCCGGCGGCCATGTGCCAGTCGGCGCGGTGCTGACGCGCAAGAGCATCTTCGACAAGATCTTCAACCAGATGGACCGTGCAGTCGTGCACGGCTCGACTTTCTCCAAGAACGACCTGGCGATGGCCGCGGGCATCGCCACGCTCGACGTCATGGAGTCCGAGAAGCTGATCGAGTCCGCCGCCAAGCGCGGTGCCGAGCTGCGCCTCGCGCTCACGCGCATGGTGCCCGGCTACGAGCTGTTGAAGGAAGTCCGCGGCAAGGGTCTGATGATCGGCGTCGAGTTCGGTCCGCCGAAATCGCTGCGGCTGCGGGCGTCCTGGAACGTGCTGGAGGCGGCCAACAAGGGTCTGTTCTGCCAGCTCATCACCGTGCCGCTGTTCAAGGACCACAAGATCCTCACGCAGGTTGCCGGCCACGGCAGCCACACCATCAAGCTTCTGCCGCCGCTCACCATCACCGAGGAAGATTGCGGCTGGATCGAGCGCGCCTTCGATGACGTCATCGCCGGCAGCCACAAGGTCCCCGGCGCGATCTGGTCGCTCGGCAAGACGCTGGTGGACAACGCGGTGAGGCGATCGGCGTAAGGCCTGTGCTGCGGCCTGATGTCGCGACGTGCGACCTGCTGAAGCAGTCCGTCTCCCGAAATTCCAAATCGACGCTTATTTTCCGGCATTGACCTGACCGGGAGAGGAGTGGGCGATGCCTTTGACTGGCGGCTGTCATTGCGGCGCGATCCGCTACGAAGTCAACGGCGACATGATGGTGCACGCGCTCTGCCATTGCGCGGATTGCCGCCGCCACTCCGGGGCACCGATGGTCGGCTGGGCGATGTATTCGCTCAAAGCCGTCAAAGTCGTGCGCGGTCAGCCGAAGATCTATCAATCATCCGAACATGGACGACGTCACTTCTGTGCCGATTGCGGCACTGGGCTGTTCTACATCAACGAAAACCTGATGCCCGATATCATCGATATCCAGAGCGGGACCTATGATGACCCCGATGCCGTTCCGGCGACGATGCACATTCAGGTCGCCGAGCGGATTGGCTGGATGAAGCGGGCTCACGAACTGCCCGTCTTCGAACGATTTCCTCCGCTCGAATGACTGGATGCGCAGAGGCTAACCCTTCATCGCCGCCTCGAACTTGTCGACGAATTCGGCAAGCTCGTCGGGGGCGAGATCGCTGACGGCCCAGAAGTTCAGGCCGCGATTGCCCCAGCGCCGGCAGTTGAAGCCCTGCATGGTTTCGGTCTTGGGCGCGCGGTATTCCGCGTTCGATGTCTGCGACACGAACAAATTCACCACGTGCTGCCGGCGCTTGTAGACGACCGCACCGATGGCGCGGGCGTCGATATAATCGAGCCTGCCGCCGACCAGCGTAAAGCCTTGTGCGGTGAGGTCGATCACGGGCGGGGCGACGTCGAGCTTGCCGTTGAACCACGGCTTCACCGTGTGCTGGTCGGTCGAGACCACGTCGATGAGGTGGCCGGCCTGGAGCGAGCGCAGATGCGCGGAGACGACCTCCGACAGGATGCGCTGCTGGTCGTCCTGGCGCAGCACCAATGCAACGACGCCGGAGGCGGCGAGCGCGGAGACTGCGGAGCCCATCGCAAAGCCGCGCAGCACGGAGCGGCGGCTCGGCTGTTGGCGCTGCGGCTGCGGCTGCGGCAGCGAAGCCTCGATACGCGCACGCAGGCTCGCCGGTGCGGTGTAGCGCAAATCGGCGTCCGCGAGCACGCGCTGCATGTCACGTTGGGCCGAAAGCTCCGCAGCGCAGGCCGGGCAGCTCGCGATATGGGCTTCGACCTCGCGCGCATGGCCGGCATCGAGCTCGTTGTCGAGCAGCGCGTGAAGCAGGATTCTTGCTTCGTCGCAGGTCATCTTGCTTGCTCCTCATCCGCCGTCCAGGCCGCGCGCAGCATGGCGCGGGCGCGGGCGAGGCGGGACATCACGGTGCCGACGGGGGCACCGACGGCCTCGGCGATTTCGCGATAGGACAGGTTGTTGATCTCGCGCAGCACGAATGTTTCCTTGAACGGCTCGGCGAGCGCGTCGATCAGCTTGCGGATCGCGCCCGCATCGCGGCTGCGCAGCACTTCGGTTTCGGGGCTAGCCTCGGTCTCCTGCCAGATCGGCGTCTGCTCGGCAGCGCCGGGCGTATCCTCGATCGCGCTGTGCTTGTGCGCGCGCCGTGCATATTCGGCATTGCAGACGTTACGCAGGATCGCGAACAACCAGGGCTTCATCGCCGGCCCGCGATAGCTGTCGAAATGCTTCAGCGCGCGCAGATAGCACTCCTGCACCGCGTCCTCGGCATCGGAGGCGTCACGCAAGAGATAGCGCGCGAGCGTGTAGACGTCGTCGAGATGGGGCAGCGCCGCCTCGCGGAAGCGTTGCGCCTTCTGCAAATCGTCGTTGGCGGGCATCGCTCCTCGCTTTGCCTCTTGTTCTGATCGTTGCTTCGTCTCGTCGTTGCTCGTTTCGTCCCTGTTCGTTTCGTCCCTGTGTGTGACCGAAGGCACACGAGCCCGGCCGGCGTGGGACCACCGGCCGGGCAAGACGTTGATGCCTTGGTTCGAGACGTTACTCAACCTTGATCATCCCCGTCATGTGCGGGTGCAGAGAACAAAAATATTTGTAGTCGCCCGCATTGGTGAAGGTGAACGAGAACTTGTCGTCAGTGTCCAGGGTCTTGGATCTGAACTTCCCGGCCGACACAACGGTATGGGGGATGTCGTCCCGGTTGGTCCAGGTCACGGTGGTGCCGACCTTGATCCTGAGCTCGGCCGGCTGGAAGACGAAATTGTCGATATGCACCTCCATGTCGTCGGCACGGGCGGTTGTGGCGGGTACCAGTATGGCCGCGGCCAAAGCGAGACCGAAGGCGACACCGAAGTCGCGGCGATTGAGAGTCTTCATTGTCAGCTTCCGTTAGCCCTGCATCAACCCTGGAGCGGCGTGTCGATGATCGCGAGCCGCTGCTCGTTCTGCTTGAAATTGATGCTGGCAACACCGAGCATCGCGCGGAGCTTTGCGTCCTCGACCTTCATCGGTCCAGGCGAGGGGGCAGCTCCCGGCGCCGGCTGCGGGAAGGCAGTGGAGCGGGCTGTGTGGAAGGTGACGTTGCCCTCGACCTTCTGCATCACCTGGTGAATGTGGCCGTTCAGCACGGTGACCGAACCAAAGCCTTTCACCTGTTCCAGCGCGCGGGCGCCGTCCTCAGTGCCCCAGCCCCATTCGGGGTAAACGGTCCAGAGCGGGATGTGGGCGAACAGCACGATCGGTGTCGATTTCGACTTGCCGCGCAGATCGTCCTCGAGCCAGGCGAGCTGCTCGGCACCGAGATTGCCGAGGCCGCCGGCCTTGAGGTCGACGACATTGACGAGGCCGATGAAGTGCGCGCCCCCGGCGTCGAACGAATACCAGCCTGCGCCCTTGGTACCGCGGCCGTAGCGCTCGCGATAGAACTTCACCTCCTCGTCGAGGAAGTCATGCTCGCCGGGCACGTAATGCACGTCGAGCTTGCTCTGCGAGATGATGCGATCGGCGTTGTCGAATTCGGCGGCCTTGGAGAGATGCGTGATGTCGCCAGTGTGGATCATGAACGACGGCTTGACCGGCATCGCGTTGATCTTGTTGACGGCTTCCTCGAGCGTGCCGAGCGCGTTGGGATTGGCCGGCTTGTCGAAGCCGACATGGCTGTCGCTGATCTGGAGGAAGGTCATTCCGGGCGCGGCCGCGGTCGCAGCTTGCGCGGAATCGATGATGCCGAGCGAGCGCGGCACGCCACCGGTGATGGTCCAGAGCACCCCTGTGCCGGCCCAGGTCATGCATTCCAACACCTTGCGGCGGCTTAAGCCGTCCTCGCCGTGATCGTGTCCGCTCATCGCGCAGCTCCACTTCGCCCGGAATTGGGCTTCGGGGAGGTGATGGGTGGAGGCGTTGGTTTATTCGCGGGAGACGATGACGTTTTCGTGAAGTAGTCGGAAGCGTAGCCCGTATGGAGCGTAGCGAAATACCGGACCAATCGAGCGTCCTCTCCCGAGTTTCGTTATGCCCCAACGGAGCTACGCATTCACTTCGCATCCTCCAAAATCATCGTTGCGCCCTTCTCGGCGATCATCGCGGTCGGCGTGTTGGTGTTGCCCGACGTGATGGTCGGCATGATCGAGGCATCGACAATGCGAAGTCCGTCGAGACCGTAGAAGCGCAGGCGTTCGTCGACCACCGCCATCGGATCGCTCACCGCGCCCATCTTCGCGGTGCCGACGGGGTGGAAGATGGTGGTGCCGATGTCGCCGGCGGCCTTCGCGAGCGAGGCATCGTCGTCGCCGACGGCGGGGCCGGGCAGATATTCGCTCGGGCGGTATTTTGCCAGCGCCTTCTGCTGCATCAGGCGGCGCGTGGTGCGGATGGCGTCGGCGCCGACCTGGCGGTCGTCGTCCGTTGAAAGGTAATTCGGCGCGATGATGGGCTTCTCGTCCGGCGTCGCCGAACGCAGACGTACGGTGCCGCGCGATGTCGGCTGGAGGTTGCAGGCACTCACCGTGATCGCGGCGAAGCGGTGCAAGGGATCGCCGAACTTGTCGAGCGACAGCGGTTGCACGTGGAACTGGATGTTGGCGCGTGCGCGCGTCGCATCGGAGCGGGTGAAGATGCCGAGCTGCGACGGCGCCATGGTCAGCGGCCCGCGGCGGCGGAAGGCGTAGTCGAGCCCCATCAGGCCGCGGCGGACCAGGTTGTAATAGGTCTCGTTCAGGGTGCGCACGCCTTCGACCTTGTAGATCGCGCGCTGCTGGAGATGATCCTGCAGATTGCGGCCGACGCCGGGCTTGTCCATCACGATGTCGATGCCGAGCGGCGACAGCCAGTCGACAGGTCCGATGCCGGAGCGATGCAGCACCTGCACCGAGCCGATCGCGCCTGCCGAGAGGACCACCTCGCGTTTCGCACGCGCCTCGATGATCTCGCCATTCTGGATGAAGCGCACGCCGACGGCGCGGCCTTGTTCGATGATCAGACGGTCGACCAGCACATGCTTTTCGAGCCGCAGGTTCGGGCGGTTCAGTACCGGCTTGAGGAAGCCGCGCGCCGACGACCAGCGCCGGCCGCGCTTCTGATTGACATGGAAATAGCTGGTGCCTTCGTTGTCGCCGGTATTGAAATCCGGGATGCGCTTGATGCCCATCTCCTCGGCCGCATCGCCCACGGCATCGAGGACGTCCCAAGACAGCCGCGGCGCCTCGATGCGCCAGCCGCCGCCGGTGCCGTGATGCTCGCTCGCGCCGAGGAAGTGATCCTCGAGCCGTTTGAAGAGGGGCAGCACATCGTCATAACCCCAGCCGCTCATGCCGAGCTGGCGCCAGTGATCGTAATCGGCGGCCTGTCCACGCATCGAGATCATGGCGTTGATCGCCGAAGAGCCGCCGATCACCTTGCCACGGGGATAGGCGAGCGAGCGGCCGTTCAGCCCGGGCTCGGCCTCGGTCCTGAACATCCAGTCCGAGCGCGGATTGCCGATGGCGAAGAGATAGCCGACGGGAATGTGGAACCAGATCCAGTTATCGTCGCCGCCGGCTTCGAGGACGAGGACGCGATTGCTGGAATTGGCGGACAGTCGGTTGGCGACGATGCAGCCCGCCGTGCCGGCCCCCACGACAATGTAGTCAAACTCACCTTCGAGCCGCCTTGGCATTCTGCTTCCACCCAACAGGCGTCATGCCCGAGCTTGTCCCGGGCAGCCACGCGCTTTCCGTTCTAATAGTCAGACGTGGCTGGCCGGGACAAGCCCGGCCATGACGAGAGGACAGAGCTACCCCAGACCTCCGCCAGTTGGGTGGACTGGTGCTTGCATGGTAGACAGGCCTGCATTTTCAACAAAGCTTGAGACCCTCCATGCCCATCGTGAACCGCGTCGCCGACCTTCAACCCGATATTCAGGCCTGGCGCCGGGACATCCACCAGCATCCGGAGCTGCTCTATGACGTCCACCGCACCGCAGCATTCGTCGCGGACCGCCTGCGCGAATTCGGTTGCGATGAGGTCGTGACAGGAATCGGCCAGACCGGCGTGGTCGGCGTGATCAAGGGCAGCAAGCCGGCCGGCGAGGGCCTCAAGGCCATCGGCCTTCGTGCCGACATGGATGCGCTGCCGGTCGAGGAACAGACCAACCTGCCCTACGCTTCGAAGACCCCGGGCAAGATGCACGCCTGCGGCCATGACGGCCACACCGCGATGCTGCTCGGTGCTGCGCGTTATCTCGCCGAGACCCGCAACTTCGCCGGCAATGCGGTGGTGATCTTCCAGCCGGCCGAGGAGGGTGGCGCCGGCGGCTTGGCCATGGTCAAGGACGGAATGATGGAGCGCTTCGGCATCGAGCAGGTCTACGGCATGCACAACGGCCCGGGCATTCCGGTGGGCTCGTTCGCGATCCGGCCGGGTCCGATCATGGCGGCGACCGACGAGGTCGATATCATGATCGAGGGCCTCGGCGGCCATGCCGCGCGGCCGCACAAATGTGTCGATTCCGTTCTGGTCGGCGCACAGGTGATCACGGCGCTGCAGTCGATCGTCTCGCGCAGCGTCGATCCGCTGGAATCGGCCGTGATCTCGATTTGCGAGTTCCACGCGGGCAATGCCCGCAACGTCATTCCGCAAACCGCGACGCTGAGGGGCACCATCCGCACGCTGTCGCCGGAGGTGCGCAAGCTGGTCGAGAAGCGCGTGCACGAGGTTGTGGCGGGCGTGGCGCAGATCACCGGCGCCAAGATCGACCTGCACTACAAGCGGAATTATCCCGTGGTGAACAATCACGCCGCGGAAACCGAGATCGCGCGTCGCATCGCGGGGCAAGTCGCGGGCGAGGCCAACGTGCTCGAGATGTCGCCGCTGATGGGCGGCGAGGATTTCGCCTATATGCTGGAAGCGCGCCCCGGCGCCTTCATCTTCTGTGGTAACGGCGATAGCGCCGGCCTCCATCACCCCGCCTACAATTTCGACGACGAGGCGATCGTTTACGGCACGTCGTACTGGGTCAAGCTGGTCGAAGAATCGCTCGCGGCAGCGTAAGGCCAAGTGTGAGGCCAAGCCGAAGGCACAAAGGCCAAGTGTGAGGCCAAGCCGAAGGCACACATGAAAAGGGCCCGCGCATCGCACGGGCCCTTTGTCTTCGAGTGACGCGATCGGCTCAGAAGATCCGCGAGAAGATCACGTACAGCGTGCCCGACAACAGGATAGCCACGGGCAAGGTCAGCACCCAGGCCATCACCATGTTCCTGATGGTGGCGACCTGGAGACCCGAACCGTTCGCGGCCATGGTGCCGGCGACGCCGGACGACAGCACGTGGGTGGTCGAGACCGGCAGGCCGAACACGTCGGCGGCGCCGATCGTGGCGGCGGCGACGAGCTCGGCGGAAGCGCCCTGCGCGTAGGTGAGATGGGTCTTGCCGATCTTCTCGCCGACGGTGATGACGATGCGCTTCCAGCCGATCATGGTGCCGAGGCCGAGCGCGATCGCGACCGCGACCTTCACCCAGGTCGGGATGAACTTGGTCGCGCTGTCGAGGCCGCCCTTGTAGGCGTTCAAGGTCGCGACCTCTTCCTTGCTAAGGTCGTTTTCCTTGTCCTTCATCAGGAAGCGGATGGCTTCCGAGGTCAGGTACATGTCGTTGCGGGTGTTGCCGACGACTTCCGCCGGCACCTTGTTCAGCGAACCGTATTTCGCGACCTGCTCGCCGACATCCTTCACCAGCACCGACAGCGAAGGGTAGGTGCCTTCGCTGATGTGATGCGAGGTGACGTACTGCGTCACCGCAGGACGGGGATCGCCGATGATCGCATGACCGGCGCCCTTGGCCGCAACCACCTTGGAGGCGGCATCCGAGACCTTCGCGAACTGGGCGACTTGCGACTCCGGCAATGCGCGGTTGAGCGCGTAGGCCGTGGGCACGGTGCCGATCAGGATCAGCATGATCAGGCCCATGCCCTTCTGGCCGTCGTTCGAACCGTGGGCGAAGCTGACGCCGGTGCAGGTCAGGATCAGCAGGCCGCGAATCCAGATCGGCGGGGCTTTATTACCCTCAGGGGCGGCATAGAGCGCTGGGTTCTTGACGATCAGCTTGAGCAGCAGCAGCAGGCCGGCGGCGCAGACGAAGCCGACCAGCGGCGACAGCAACAGCGCATAGCCGATCTCGGTGGCCTTGCCCCAGTCCACGCCCGAGGTACCGTCGCGGCCGCGCATCAGCGCGTTCGCGACGCCGACGCCGATGATCGAGCCGATGAGCGTATGCGAGGAGGAGGCCGGCAGGCCGAAATACCAGGTGCCGAGGTTCCAAAGGATCGCGGCGATCAGTAGCGCGAACACCATCGCGAAACCGGCGCTGGAGCCGACCTGGAGGATCAGCTCGACGGGCAGCAGCGAGACGATGCCGAAGGCCACGGCGCCAGACGAGAGCAGCACGCCGAGAAAGTTGAAGAAGCCTGACCACATCACCGCGACCTCGGCCGGCAGCGAATGGGTGTAGATCACGGTCGCTACCGCGTTGGCGGTGTCGTGGAAGCCGTTGACGAATTCGAAACCGAGCGCGATCAGGAGGGCGACGATAAGAAGGATATAGGGCAGGTAGCTCGTGACCCGCGTGCCGGTCGCATCGACATCCGAATAGATGCTGTAGGCCACATAGAGCAGGCCCGCGGCGAGAATGCCGAAGAACAGGATCATCGTCAGCGGATTGAAGCCCTTGTCAAGATTTGGCCGCGAAGCCGGCTGGATCGGCGCGGGATCGGCTACCGCGCGGTCGAATGCAACATCGGTCATGTCTGGACGCCCCTTAACTTTCTGTAAGGGCTATTGTCCCCGATGGATTTGAAGGCTGGATGACAGACGGCGCATGAAAGGGGTTTTCCCGCCCGTATTCAGGCGGCGCGCGCGGCTTTCTTCTGCAAACCGGCGACGATCTTCAAATCTTCGACAAAGCGCTGATATTCCAGCACCTTGGCTTCCGGATCGGGCAACCGCAGCAGATAGGACGGGTGCACCGTCACCAGCGCCTTGTGACCGTCGGGAAGGTCGATCAGCCGGCCGCGGGTCTTGCCTACAGGGGTGATCTTGCCGAACACGCTCTGCGCGGCGGTCGCGCCCATCGCAACGATGAGATCGGGCTGGATGACGGAGACTTCCCGCTCATACCACTGCCGGCAGGCTTTTATCTCCGGCGTATTCGGCTTCTGATGCAGGCGGATCTTGCCGCGCGGCACGAACTTGAAGTGTTTCACCGCGTTGGTGACATAGACCTTCTTGCGGTCGACGCCGGCCTCCTGCAGTGCCTTGTCGAGCATCTGGCCGGCCGGACCGACGAAGGGATGGCCCGCGAGGTCTTCCTTGTCGCCAGGCTGCTCGCCGACCAGCATGATATTGGCTGACTTCGGACCCTCGCCGAACACGGTCTGGGTGGCGTCCTTGTAGAGATGGCAGGCGCGGCAGTGGGCGGCCTCCTCGCGGAGCGCTTCGAGATCGTCGGCAGCGGTCTTGCGTTTCATCGGAGCCTCCGGCCGCTTTTGAGGCTTGTGCGGATCGGTTGCGGCGTTGGCGATCATGGCGCCGGTCATGCGCTCGGCGTCCTCAATCAAGGGCTTAATGATCGAAGCCTCGGGCAGGTTCCTCCAATATTTCTTCGGCATCTCGGCCTGCATCGCCTTCACCTTCAGGCGGGCCGGATTGAAGATGCTGGCATAGTAGCGCCGCCAGGTTTCCTCCAGCCGGTCTTCGCTCGGCGCCTCGCTCTTGCTGACGCCTGATGTGAACGAGAGCGCGTGGCCATCCCAATGTGCGCAGAGGTCCGGCGTCAGGATCGACCATGGCATGTCGGCAAAGCGCCGGGCGAAGAACGGCGCGGCGAGCTCGACGATATGATGCTCTGGCTCGAACCAGGCAACGTAATGTGCTTCGCGTTCCCTGCCGATCTCGCGGAAGCGCACGAAGGCGTGCATCTTGTGCTCGTCGCGATAGACCGCCTTTGCCATGGCCGTGACTTGCGCGACATCGAGATCGGTCGCGACCTCGATGAGATCGTGATTGTCCTTCAGCCGAAACAGCAGGCGATAGAGGATCGCGAAACGCTCGGGATCGCGATGCAGGATCGCGGCCTTGGCGAGCTCGACGAATTTTGCAGGCACGTTGAAGGTGCCGTCGCCAGCCGCCGGCAGCGGAGACGACGACGGCGTCGCGAACAGCTCCGCTTCGCCGCCCGGCACGGCCCAGATGACATCGGCCGGTTTCATTTGGTGAAGCACGAGGCTACGCGCGGCTTTGCGCCAGCCATCGAAATCGGTTTCGTTCTCGAGGGTGATGTATTGCATCAGAAGCCAAATCCCAGTTGTGTGGCCTTCGGCTTGAACCGTTCGATCAGCCGTGCCTCGTCGAGGCGGTGCGGCGCGGGACGGTGGTCGCTGAGGACGATGAACGGCAGCGCCTTGTTGCGGGGCACATGCAGCCGCGCGAGGTCGGCGACGCGGATCGTGGTCGTGCGGCGCGCCGCGATGATGCGCTCGACCGCCTTGGTGCCGAAGCCCGGCACGCGCAACAATTCCTCGCGGCTGGCGCGGTTGACGTCGAGCGGGAAACGGTCGCGGTGACGTAGCGCCCAGGCGAGTTTTGGATCGATGTCGAGCGGCAGCATCGCACTGTCGTCGACGATCTCGCCGACATCAAAACCGTAGAACCGCATCAGCCAGTCGGCCTGGTAGAGTCGGTGCTCGCGCAGCAAGGGCGGCGCGCGCAGAGGCAGCGCGCGGCTGGCATCGGGGATCGGGCTGAACGCGGAATAATAGACGCGCCTCAGTCTGTATGAACCGTAGAGATTGGCGCTGGTGTGGAGGATGGTGTGGTCGGAGGCCGCGTCGGCGCCGACGATCATCTGCGTGCTTTGGCCGGCCGGCGCGAAGCGCTGCGGCTTGGCTTTCGTCTTCGCGTTGCGGCTTTCCTCGGCCTCGTCGAGCTTCAGCCGCAGCCGACCCATGGTGCGGCGGATCGCGCGCACGTCTTTCTCGGGCGCGAATTGCTGCAGGCTCGTCTCCTGCGGCATCTCGATGTTGATGGAGAGACGGTCGGCATATTTGCCGGCCTCGGAGATCAATGTATCGTCGGCCTCCGGGATCGTCTTGAGATGGATGTAGCCGCGGAAGTGATGCTCCTCGCGCAGTTTGCGCGCGACGCTCACCACCTGCTCCATGGTGTAGTCGGGGTTGCGGATGATGCCGGAGGAGAGAAACAGTCCTTCGATGTAATTGCGCCGGTAGAAGTCGAGCGTCAGCTTGACGACTTCGTCGATGGTGAAGCGGGCACGCGGCACGTTGGAGGAGGCGCGGTTGACGCAATAGAGGCAGTCGTAATTGCAGGCGTTGGTCAGCAGCACCTTGAGCAGCGAGATGCAGCGGCCGTCCGGCGCGTAGGAATGGCAAATGCCCATGCCGGGCGCGGTCGATCCCATGCCCTTGCCGTCGCTGGAATCCCGTCTCTCGGTGCCGCTGGAGGCGCAGGACGCGTCGTACTTGGCGGCGTCCGCCAGGATTTCCAGCTTGCGTTGCACGTCCATATTGGAATCCCTTTGATTCAGCTGATGAATCCCGAAGAGTGCCAATTCGATTGACTCTCCAGGCGGCGTTAGCTTTATATTAGAACATACCATGAACAATTGAGCCAGCCGTTGGTTCTCTTTTTGAGAGCCACGGCAATCACCCCTTCAAGGAGCGGCGACCATGAGCGGCGCACGCATCAGCGCGCTTGCAGCCTTGCGCGGCCAGATCGAGCGCATCGAGACGGCGGAGGTCGTGCATCATCGCGACCGTGTCGCGCTCGGCCATCGCGAGGCCGACAACGCGCTAAAGGGCGGGCTCGCGCGCGCGGCAATCCACGAGGTATTTTGCGAGGGGCGTCAGGGCGCGGCCGCGACGGGCTTTGTCACCGGACTTGCGGGGCGGATGACGGCGCGAAAACCGCTGCTGTGGGTGCGGCAGGATTTTTCAGAAATTGAAACCGGTGCGCTGTCGATGAGCGGGCTCACCGAGATCGGTCTCGATCCGCGCCGCATGGTGATGGTGCGCGCCGCCGACGTGGAGAGTGCGTTGCGCACGTCGGCCGATGCGCTCGCCTGCGACGCGCTGGGTGCCGTCGTGCTCGAGCTCTGGGGCGAGACGAGGCAGTTCGATCTGGTGGCGAGCCGCAAGCTGACGCTGGCTGCGCAATCTTCCGGTGTCACCGGCCTGTTGCTGCGGATGGCCGCGCAACCTTTACCCTCAACCGCCGAGACCAGATGGATGCTGCGCGCGGCGCATTCGCCGCCGGGCGCGATGTGGAGCGCTTGGGGGGCGCCGCGTTTCGATGCCGAGCTCCTGCGCAATCGTCATGGCCCGTGCGGGCGGTGGATCATGGAATGGAAATGTGATGAGTGCCAGTTCTCTGAATCGTCGGCGTATCCTCAGCCTGTGGCTGCCGCGCCTGCCCATCGATCGGATCCAGCGGTTCTTCGGCAACGTCGGACTGCATGAAAATAATGCGCCCAGCATCGTCGTTGCCAAGGACAGCAACGCGTTGGTGATCCATGCGCTGGACGAGGCGGCCGAGCGCCTCGGTCTGCATATCGGCCAGCCTCTGGCCAATGCCCGGGCGATGTGTCCTGATTTAAAGGTGTTCGACGCCGATGCCGTGGCCGATGCCAAGACGATCGGCGACATCGCCGACTGGTGCGATCGTTTCACGCCGCTGGTGGCACTCGATCCGCCGCACGGGCTGTTCCTCGACATCACCGGCTGCGCGCATCTGTTCGGCGGCGAGGCTGCGCTGTTGCAAACCCTTGTCCGTGCCCTCGATCGCCAGGGCTTTGCCGTCAGCGCGGCGATCGCCGGCACCTCGGTCTGCGCGCGCACGCTGACGCGGCAATCTTCAAGGACCATCGTTGCCGATGGCGGGGAGGCGGCGGCAATCAGCCGGTTTCCGGTGTCAGCGCTTGGCGCGGGTGAGGCCATCAGCACCGGCCTGCGACGCGCCGGCCTGAAGACCATCGGCGATGTCGCCTCGCGCACGCCGAGCGAAATCACGGCGCGGTTCGGTGCGCGGTTCTCCACGCTGCTCGCGCATGCGCTGGGGCAGGGCGATGCGCCGATCAATCCACGAAAGCCGCTGCCCGATTACATCGTGGAGAAACGCTTTGCCGAGCCGATCGCGACCGACACCATGATCGCGATGACGCTGTCGCGCCTGGCGGACACGCTGATTGCGTCGATGGAGAAGCAGGGCAAGGGCGCGCGCCGCCTGGAAGCAGCCTTCTTCCGCACCGACGGCGCGGTGCGCGCGATTATGGTCGAGACCGGACGTCCCGTGACGCAAAGCAAAGTCATCGACCGGCTGTTCCGCGAGCGTCTCGATGCACTCGCCGATCCCCTCGATCCCGGCTTCGGCTTTGACATGGTGCGGCTGTCGGCAAGCCGCACCGAGATCGTGGTGCAGGAGCAGCGCGATCTCGACGCCCATGTCCACGACAATGACGAGCTTGCCGCGCTGATCGACCGCATCGCCGCGCGCATCGGCGGAAAGCGCGTCGTCGTGCATCTGCCTGAGGATACCCATATCCCCGAATGTGCGGTGCTGGCCGCACCGGCGCAGCATCATCTCGCCGTGGCCATGCAGGCCGAATGGCCCGCGCGCACCGAGACTGAGCCGCCGCTGCGTCCGTTGCGGCTGTTCGACAAGCCTGAGCCGATCAATGTGCCGTTTGCGACCGTGCCCGACGGGCCGCCGCATCAATTCACCTGGCGCCGCGCGCAGCATGTGGTGGTGCGGGTGGAAGGCCCCGAGCGCATCGCCATGGAATGGTGGCGGCAGGACGGCAAGCAACTGACGCGGGATTATTTCCGTATCGAAGATGCCGAAGGCTTGCGCTTCTGGATCTTTCGCGACGGTCTTTACGAGGGGGAGTGCTTCGACGGCGACGGCAAGCCTGTTCCTCCCGGCTGGTATGTGCACGGTCTCTTCGCATGAACACGCCCGCTTATGCCGAGATCGGCATCACCACGAATTTCTCCTTCCTGCGCGGCGGCTCGGATCCGCGCGCCTATGTGCAGCAGGCCAGCAAGCTCGGCATTCCCGTGATCGGCATCGCCGACCACAACACGCTCGCTGGCGTAGTGCGCGCCTACAAGGAGCTCGACAATGACGAGGTGCTGCACAAGCCGAAGCTTTTGATTGGCACCCGCATCGTCTTCATCGACGGCACGCCCGATATCCTGGTCTATCCGCGTGACCGCGCCGCCTATGGCCGGCTGTGCCAGCTTCTCACCCGGGGCAAGCGCGGCGACGGTATCACGAGGATTGCGAAGGGCGAGTGCCATCTCACCTTCGCCGATCTCCTTGCGTTTTCCGAAGGCCAGCTCCTGATCCTGACGCTGCCGTATCGCTTCGATGCGGCGCAGACGCAGGACATCCTCGCCAAGCTGAAGGCAAGTCGTGCCGAGGGCGTGTGGCTGGCGGCGAGCCTGGTCTATCGTGGCGACGACCGCCGCCGCCTCGCGCAGCTCGATGATCTCGCCGCAAAAGCAAAAGTGCCGCTGCTTGCGACCAACGAGGTGCTCTATCACCACCCCGCGCGCCGTCCCCTCCAGGACGTGCTGACCTGCATCCGGGAGAAAACCACGATCGAGGCGGTCGGCCGGAAGCTGGAAGCCAATGCCGAGCGATTTCTGAAGACGCCCAGGGAGATGGCGCGGCTGTTCCGCGATTTCCCCGAAGCTATCGCGGAGACCATGCGCTTTGCGGACAAGATCACCTTCTCGCTCGATCAGCTCAAATATCAGTATCCGGATGAGCCGGTGCCGCCGGGAAAGACCGCGCAGGGGCATCTGGAGGATCTGACCTGGGCCGGTGTCGACAAATATTTCGGCGGCAAGATCGACGACAAGCTGCGCGCCACCCTGAAGAAAGAACTCGCACTGATCGCCGATCTGAAATACGCGCATTACTTCCTCACCGTGCACGACATCGTGCATTACGCCCGCAGCCAGAACATTTTGTGCCAGGGGCGGGGATCGGCGGCGAATTCGGCGGTCTGCTACGTGCTCGGCATCACCTCGGTCGACCCGACCAAGGTCGATCTGCTGTTCGAGCGCTTCATCTCCAAGGAGCGGCTGGAGCCGCCCGACATCGACGTCGATTTCGAGCATTCGCGGCGCGAGGAGGTGATGCAATATGTCTATCGCCGTTACGGCCGCCATCGCGCCGCGATCATCGCCACCGTCATCCATTATCGCCCGCGTAGCGCCATCCGCGACGTCGGCAAGGCGCTGGGCCTGACCGAGGATGTCACCGCCGCCCTCGCCGACACCGTTTGGGGAAGCTGGGGCAAGGGCCTCAACGACATGCAGGTCAGGCAGGCCGGCCTCGATCCGCAAAATTCAATGATCAATCTCGCAGTCGAGCTCGCGACCGAGCTGATCGAATTCCCCCGTCATCTGTCCCAGCATGTCGGCGGCTATGTGCTCACGCAGGACCGGCTCGACACCTATGTGCCGATCGGCAATGCCGCGATGGACGATCGCACCTTCATCGAATGGGACAAGGACGATGTCGACGCGCTCAGCATGATGAAGGTCGACGTGCTCGCGCTGGGCATGCTGACCTGCATCCGCAAGTGCTTTGATCTGATCGAGCAGCACAAGGGCGAACGCTGGATGCTGGCGAGCGTCCCGCAGGATGATTCCAAAGTCTACGACATGCTGTGCGACGGGGAGTCGCTCGGCGTATTCCAGGTCGAGAGCCGCGCGCAGATGAACATGCTGCCCCGGCTGAAGCCACGGACCTTCTACGATCTCGTCATCGAGGTCGCGATCGTGCGGCCGGGGCCGATCCAGGGTGACATGGTGCATCCGTATTTGCGGCGGCGGAACGGCTTGGAAAAAGTGAACTATCCATCGCCGTCACCGGAGCATGGCGACAAGGACGAGCTTTACAGAGTGCTGCACAAGACCCTCGGCGTGCCCCTGTTCCAGGAGCAGGCGATGCGGATCGCGATCGAGGCCGCGAAGTTCACGGCCGAGGAGGCCAACGGCCTGCGCCGTGCGATGGCAACGTTCCGCAATGTCGGCACCATCGGCAAGTTCGAAGACAAGATGATCGGCAACATGATCGCACGCGGTTATGCGCCGGATTTTGCCAGAAACTGTTTCGAACAGATCAAGGGTTTTGGCAGCTACGGTTTTCCGGAGAGCCATGCCGCAAGCTTCGCGCAGCTTGTCTATATCTCCTCATGGCTGAAGCATTATCACCCTGATGCATTCTGCTGCGGCCTCCTGAACTCGCAGCCGATGGGCTTTTACGCCCCGGCGCAGATCGTCAGCGACGCTCGCAAGAACGGCGTCGAGGTGCGCGATATCGATGTGTCCTACAGCTTTGCGCAGAACACGCTGGAAGAAAGAAGTGGCAAATATTGCGCCGTGCGCCTGGGCTTCCGCCAGATCGACGGTTTTCATTGGCTCGATGAGGATGAGGAAAGGCTGAAAAGAGGCGCCCCTCGGAATGAGTATGTGGAGAGAGCGCCCGACTGGGCCGACCGCATCGTCGCCGCGCGCAACCGCCGGCCCTTCACCTCGCTGGAAGATTTCGCCCGCGACACCGGTCTGCCCAAGCGCGCGCTGATCTTGCTCGCCGATGCCGACGCGTTCCGCTCGCTCGGGCTCGACCGCCGCGAGGCGCTGTGGCAGGTGCGGCGCCTGCCCGGCGATGTGCCGCTGCCGCTATTCGAGGTGGCCACCGCACGCGAGCAGCCGGACGAGCATGCCAGGCCGTTGCCGGTGATGCCGCGGGCCGAACAGGTGGTCGCGGACTATCAGACCATTCGGTTATCGCTGAAGGGGCATCCGATGGAATTTTTGCGCGAGATGTTTTCGCGCGAGCGCATCGTCGCCTGCAAGGACATCAACCATGACAACGAGCGGCGCCGTGTCCGCTGTGCCGGCGTCGTGCTGGTACGGCAGCGGCCGGGCAGCGCCAGCGGCGTCGTGTTCATGACACTGGAGGACGAAACCGGCATCGCCAATGTCGTGGTGTGGCCGAAGATCATGGAGCAGTACCGGAAGGAGGTGATGGGCGCACGCCTCATCCTGGTCGAAGGCTATATCCAGAGCAGCCCCGAAAAGGTGACGCATCTGATCGCCCAGCGGATGATCGACCGTTCGCACGATCTGGTCGGCCTCGCCAACGACGCCCTCGGCTGCAAGCATCCGGTGCCGGCAGGCGCCACCGTGGTCGAACCGCTCAACGACGATCCCCGCGCCCACACGGATGCGCCCGCGCAAAAACTTCGCCACCCCCGCAACGTCCGCATCCTGCCGCCGTCGCGGGATTTCCATTGAGGAATGTAGAGCACTCTGCTGCCACACCGTCATTGCGAGCGCAGCGAAGCAATCCAGACTGTTACCGCGGAGAGATACTGGATTGCTTCGCTGCGCTCGCAATGACGAGTTTGTTGAAGCGATCGCGCGCCTCACTCTCGGTCGTCATACCCCGCGGAGGCGGGGTATCCAGTACCCGCGGCTTCACGATTCAGTCGCCTCGGAATACTGGATCGCCCGGTCAGCCGGGCGATGACAGCGTGGCCTCAAAAATTCACCCGGTTCGAGATCGCGCCGTCCACCACCAGATTGGAGCCCGTGGTGAACCCCGACACCGGGCTCGCCAGAAACACCGCTGCGCTCGCGATCTCCTGCGGCGTCGCCATGCGGCCGGTGGGGTTGCGCTTCATCGCATCATTGTAGCGCTCGGGCATGTTCTGCTCGATCGTATTCCAGACACCGCCCTTGAAATAGACCGTGCCTGGCGAGACCACGTTGACGCGGATCTTCTTCTTCGCGTACTGCCGTGCCAGCCCCTTGGACATGTGGATCAACGCAGCCTTGATCGGGCCGTAGGAGCTCGCCGTATCCGCTTGCGCCGCGGAGATCGATGAGATGATCACGAAGGCGGCGTCGCCGCTGCTTACACCGCTGGCCTCGAGGAACGGCCGCGCGGCGTCGAACGCATGCACGGCGCCGAGCAGGTCGAGCCGAAAATTCTGCTCCCACGAAGCGGCATCATGGCCTTGTGCCATCGCGCCCGCGTTGGAGAACAGCATGTCGATGCCGCCAAGCTCCTTTGCAGCATTCTCGATCCAGGATTTCAGTGCCGCGCCGTCGGTGACGTCGACCGGGCCGCCGGTCGCGCGGATCCCGCTGGCCTTCAACTCCGTAACGGTGGCGGCAACCTGGTCCGCGTTGCGTGCACACACCGCGACATTGCTGCCTTCGCCGGCCAGCGTCGCCGCAATCGCCCGCCCGATGCCGCGCGTCCCGCCAAGTACGACGGCGTTCTTGCCCTTGAGACCGAGATCCATTGTTTGGTTTCCTTTTTTGTTGGTCGCAGCGAGTGTAGCTGTTTCGAGAGACGCCCAAAAGCCTCCACATCGTCATTGCGAGGAGCTCTTGCGACGAAGCAATCCGGAATGCCACCGCGGAAAGACTCTGGATTGCTTCGCTTCGCTCGCAATGAGCGTGTGGAAACAGCGGCCCTCACTCCGGTGCCGCCCCCACCGGCGGGCCGCCGGGCGGGCGGTGCAGGAATGTCAGTGAGACGTAGGCGCCGGCCCAGGAGCCGATCGCCGCGAAAGCCACATAGAAAGCGTTTTCGGTGTAGCTGATCACCGCATAGGAGGAGAGCATGTACCAGACCGCGCTCCAGTTCGCCGCGGGCACGCGCTTGCGTGCGATCACGGCCGAGGTGAACATGACATAGACCGCGTCGGTGGCCGCCGTTGCGATGAACACGGCGCCTGCGGTGAGGGGATCGATGGCGGCCATTGCATGTCCTTGTGTGCTAATGCGATGGTCGCAAACTAAAGGGAGAGAAGGGTCATGCAAAGCCCCACAGAAGTTCTCAGTGGCATCTGGACCTCCGCCGGCGGTGACGCCGCCGCGCTCGCGCACGTGCGGCTGACGGGCGAGGAGCCGCAGATCCCGTCCTCGTTTCGCGTCGCAATTGCCGGCCAGACGACGATCGCGGCGGCCGGCCTTGCCGCCGCCGAAATCTGGAGATTGCGCAGCGGCGAGGCGCAGGACGTTAGCGTCGAGCTGCGCCATGCCGTCGCCGAATGCCGCTCCGAGCGCTACTTGCGCGTCGACGACAAGCCGCCGCCGCCCGCCTGGGACGCCATCGCCGGCGTCTACAGAACCGGCGACAACCGCTTCGTCCGCTGTCACACCAATTTCCCGCATCATCGCGACGTCGTCTGCCAGGTCCTCGGCTGCGAGCCCGAGCGCGATAAGGTGCAGGCTGCATTGATGCATTGGAAGGGCGAGGATTTCGAGACTGCGGCTTACGCTGCGGGCGGCGTCGTTGCCCTGATGCGCTCCTACGACGAATGGTCGGCGCTGCCGCAGGCCCGCGCGCTCGCCGAATTGCCGCTGGTCTCGATCGAGAAGATTGGCGAGGCCCCGCCGAAGCCGTGGCCGCAACGACCGCCAAAAGGCGATCGCCCGCTCGCAGACCTGCGCGTGCTCGATCTCTCTCGCGTCATCGCGGGCCCCGTCGCCGGCCGCACGCTCGCCGCGCACGGCGCGGATGTGCTGCTCGTGTCAGGCCCCGAACTGCCGGCCATTCCGTGGCTGACCATCGACACCGGCCGCGGCAAGCTCACCACCTTCATCGAGTTGAAGAGCGAGGCGGGCAGAGCGCAGATGCGCGTGCTGTTGAAGGACGCCGACATCTTCTCACAAGGCTATCGCCCGCGCTCGCTCGCCGCTCTCGGCTTTACGCCGGAGGACGCGGCAAAAATCAATCCCGGCATCGTCTACGTGACGCTGTCGGCCTATGGCCATGCCGGTCCCTGGGCGGGGCGGCGCGGCTTCGATTCGCTCGTGCAGACCACGACCGGCTTCAACCATGCCGAGGGACAGGCTGCCGGCATCGATGGACCGAAGGAATTGCCGGCACAGATGCTCGACCACGCCACCGGCTATCTGATGGCGTTCGGCGCGATGATGGCGAAGGCTCGCCAGGCCCGCGAAGGCGGCAGCTGGCACGTGCGCGTATCGCTAGCGCAGACCGGGCGTTGGCTGTGGGATCTCGGACGGCTCGAAAATGGCTTGAACACCCCGGATATTACGGGCGAGGCCGTACACGCTGCATTCATCGAGAGCATGCCATCTGGCTTCGGCCCGTTGAAGGCGGTGCGCCATTCAGCGATGCTGTCGAAGACGCCGGCGCAATGGAGCCGTCCGGCGATGCCGCTCGGCAGTCATCCGGCAGAGTGGCCGGTGACAAACTGACGTGAAGCTGACGTGTCGCAAATTTTTAACGCAAACCGAAAGGCGGCCGGCGTTTTTTAGGTTGTTTGAAATCACAATTCGGCACTATTAGCGCGACCGATGACGCTGGCATCCGCTGGTATCATCGCAGACATGACCGGGCCCCATGGTAGTTGAAAATACCAAGCGATTGCAGGTGCTTACACAACAACGGGTAATTACATCCGTAGTTTTACTAGCTCTTGCCGGTGCCGGGGCTTACGGCTTCCTCCATGCGGGAGCGAAGGAGAAGAACCACTCCGAGATCTCCAGCCAGTCGCGCAGGAATGCGCAGAACTTCACGCCGACGCCGTCGGAATGGGCGACGCTGACGATCGAGCCGGTCAAGGCCAAGACCTTCCGCGCCGAGTATGTCACCGAGGGCAAGGTCGCAGTCGACGAGGACCGTTCGACGCCGGTGTTCTCGCCCTATGCGGGCCGGGTGACCAAGCTGCTCGCCAAGCCCGGCGAGGTGCTGAAGCAAGGTCAACCGCTGTTCACGATCGAGGCCGCCGACACCGTGCAGGCCCAGAACGATTTCATTGCGGCGATGAGCTCGCAGAACAAGGCGAAGTCGGCGATCGATCTTGCCGACATCCAGTTCAAGCGCGCCAAGGACCTCTACGAGGGCCATGCCATCCCCCTGAAGGACTATCAGCAGGCGGAAGCGACCCAGGTTCAGGCGCAGAACGACATGCGCTCATCGGCGACGGCGCTGGAAGCCGCGCGCAACAAGCTGCGTATCCTCGGCTTCACCGACGAGACCATCAAGGCGTTCCAGGACAAGGGCGTCATCAATCCGGAAGTCACGATCTATTCGCCGATCGCGGGCACGGTCGTGCAGCGTAAGATCGGCCCCGGCCAGTACGTCAATTCGGGCGCCAGCGATCCGGTCTTCGTCGTCGGCGACCTCTCCACGGTCTGGCTCACCGCCTTCGTGCGCGAGAGCGATGCGGCCGCCGTGTGCATCGGGCAGGACATCAGCGTCAACGTGATGGCGCTCCCGGGCCGTCCCTTGACCGCCAAGGTCAACTACGTCGCCGCCGCGATCGATCCGAACACCCGCCGCCTGCTGGTCCGCGCCACCATCGACAACAAGGACGGTCTGCTGAAACCGGAGATGTTCGCCAACGTCACGATCTATTCGTCCGGCGACCGCGCCGCGCCGGCGGTACCGAAGCAGGCCTTGATCTACGAAGCCGACAAGGTCCGCCTCTGGGTGGCACGCGAGGACAAGTCGGTCGAGCTGCGCGAGATCAAGATCGGTCTCATCAATGGCAATCTCGTCGAGGTCACCAGCAATCTGAAGCCCGGCGAGCAGGTGGTCACCAAAGGCAGCCTGTTCATCGACCGCGCGGCGTCCGGCAGCTGATCGACGGGCCGGGAAAAAAAGACAAGCTGAAGACCTGAATGGATCGCCTCGTCGCCCTTGCCGTCAACCGGCGCTTCCTGATGGTCGGGATGTTCGTCGCCGTGCTCATCGGCGGCCTGATCGCGTTCAACCAGCTCAACATCGAGGCTTATCCCGATCCGACCCCGCCGATGGTCGACATCGTGACGCAGAGCCCGGGGCTGTCGGCGGAGGAGATCGAGCGCTACATCACGATTCCGATCGAGACCCAGGTCGCGGGTCTGAAGAACGTGACGACCATTCGCACCATCTCGCTCTACGGCCTCTCCGACGTCAAACTGCAGTTCTCTTTCGCCTACACCTATGACGAGGCGTTGCAGCAGGTCTTGAACCGCCTGGCGCAGCTCGCGCCGCTGCCCGGCAACGTGCAGCCGCAGATCTCGCCGCTCAGCCCGATTGGCGAAATTTTCCGCTACCGTCTCGTCGGTCCGCCGAACTACAGCGTGCTCGACCTCAAGACCATCCAGGATTGGATTCTCCAGCGGCGCTTCCGTGCCGTGCCCGGCGTGATCGACGTCACCGGCTGGGGTGGCAAGAGCAAGACCTATGAGCTCCAGGTCGACTTCAACAAGCTGGTCGCCAACGGCCTGACGCTGCCGCAATTGCTCCAGGCGGTCGGCAATTCCAACGTCAATGTCGGCGGTAACACCGTCAATATCGGTCAGCAATCGGCCGTGGTGCGTGGCGTCGGCCTGATCCGCTCGATCGACGACCTCGCCAACACCATGGTCTCGCAGACCAACGGCAATCCGGTGCTAGTCAAGGATGTCGCCACCGTCACCGTCGGCCAGAAGCCACGTCTCGGCATTGCCGGCCTCGACGAGGCGGACGACATTGTGCAGGGCATCGTCCTGATGCGCCGCGGCGAGCAGAGCTCGCCAACCATCAAGCGCGTCCACCAGCTCGTTCAAACCATCAACGAGTCCAGCATCCTGCCGCCCGGCGTGCGCATCGAACGCATCTACGACCGCGGCGACCTGATTGAGCTCACCACCCACACCGTGCTGCACAACATGGTGGTCGGCATTCTGCTGATCGTGCTGCTGCAGTGGATCTTTCTCGGCGATCTCCGCAGTGCGCTGATCGTCGGCGCCACCATTCCGTTCGCATTGTTCTTCGCGGTGATCATCCTGGTGCTGCGCGGGGAATCGGCGAACCTGCTGTCGGTCGGCGCGATCGATTTCGGCCTGATCGTCGATGCCACGGTCATCATGGTGGAGGCGATCTTCCGGCGCCTGACGCAGACGACGCCGATGTCGGAATCCGAGCAGATGTCGTCCGAGACGCTGTTCGGCATGAAAAGCCACGCCATCCTCAGCGCGGCGGCCGATGTCTCCCGTTCGATCTTCTTCGCCGCGGCGATCATCATCGCGGCCTTCCTACCGCTGTTCACGCTCTCCGGCGTCGAGGGCAACATCTTCGGACCGATGGCGCGCACCTATGCCTACGCGCTGGCCGGTGGACTGCTTGCGACCTTCACCGTGACCCCGGCGCTGTCCGCGATCATCCTGCCCGCGCATGTCAGGGAGACCGAGACCAAGGTGATGTTGATCCTGCATCGGATCTACATGCCGGTGCTGCATTGGGCGGTCGCCAACCGCGGCATCATGCTCGGTGGTGCGTTCGGCCTCGTGCTGATGACGGTTGCGCTCAGCCGGTTGCTTGGCCTCGAATTCCTGCCGAAGCTGGAGGAGGGCAATCTCTGGATCCGCGCCACGCTGCCGCCGACCATCTCGCTTCAGGAAGGCAACTCCTACGTCAACGAGATGCGCAAGGTGATCCGCGCGCGGCCTGAAGTGGAATCCGTGGTGTCGCAGCACGGCCGCCCCGATGACGGCACCGACGCGGCGGGCTTCTTCAACGCCGAGTTCTTCGCGCCGCTCAAGCCCGCCAGCCAATGGCCCGGCACCCGCGACAAGGAAGAGCTGACGGCGCAACTGCTCAAGCAGCTTGACGATCGCTTCCCCGGCGTCGAGTTCAACTTCTCGCAATATCTCCAGGACAACGTCTCCGAAGCCGTCTCCGGCGTGAAGGGCGAGAACTCGATCAAGCTGTTCGGCAGCGACCTCCAGGCGCTGACCGACACCGCCAACAAGATCAAGTCGGTGCTGTCAACCGTGCAGGGCGTCACCGATCTTGCGGTGTTCACCTCACTCGGGCAGCCGACCATCCAGATCGACATCAACCGTGCCAAGGCCGCGCGCTACGGCCTCGCGCCGGGTGACATCAACGCCACCATCAAGGTCGCGATCGGCGGCGACACCGCCGGAGACATCTACGAGGCGGGAAGCGACCGCCACTTTCCGATCATCGTTCGTCTCGCGCCGGAATTCCGCAGGAGCGCCGAGGCGATCCAGAATTTGCGGATCGGCGCGCCCGGACCAAACGGCACCGTCACGCAGATCCCCCTGAGCGAGGTCGCCAGCATCAGCCTCGTCTCGGGTGCGGCCTACATTTATCGCGAGCAGCAGGAACGCTATCTGCCGATCAAGTTCTCGGTGCGTGAACGCGACCTCGGCAGCGCCATCCGCGAGGCGCAGCAGAAGATCGCCGATCAGGTGCAGCTGCCGCCCGGCGCGCACATGGACTGGGTCGGAGAATTCGGCAATCTCCAGGACGCGATCCGGCGATTGTCGATCGTGGTGCCGATCTCGCTGGCGCTGATCGGCGTCCTGCTCTGGTTCAATTTCGGCTCGATGACTGACACGCTGCTCGCCATGAGCGTGATCCCGATGGCGATCTTCGGCGGCGTGCTCGGTCTTTTGATCACCGGCACCGCCTTCAGTGTCTCGGCGGCGATCGGCTTCATCGCGCTGTTCGGTATCGCCGTGATGGACGGCATCATCATCCTGTCGCAGTTCAACCAGCTCATCGAAGAGGGCATGGACCGCATGAGCGCGGTGATACGCACCGGCGAATTGCAGCTTCGGCCGGTGCTGATGACCTGCGTCGTCGCCGGCATCGGCCTGTTGCCGGCCGCGCTGTCGGAAGGTATCGGCTCGCAGGTGCAGAAGCCGCTCGCGGTCGTCGTCGTGACAGGCATGATGCTCGCCCCGATCGTGATCCTGGTGACGCTGCCGGTGTTGATCTCCTTCTTCTCCCGCCGCGCACGCTGACGCCGCCGATCACAGCATCCGCTGCGCGATCCGCACCAGCATCATGGTGCCGAGGCCCAGCAGCATCAGGCTGGCCAACCGACTGCTCATCGACAGCATGCGCGGCGTCAGCCGTGACCGCGCCGTTGCCACGATCGTGCTGAGCACGGTCCACCAGATCGCGGAACCGACGAAGACACCGGCGATCAGCGGGGCTGCCGCGGCCTGCATGGAGAAGGCGTGCAGCGCAGCCAGAAACAGGATGACGGTCAGCGGATTGGTGAACCCAAGCGCGATGGCGCTGAGATAGGCGCGCGCCAGATGCACGTTGTCGATGTCGTCGGTCGCCTGGAGTGCGACCGAGCCGCGATGGGTTCGGATCGCGAACCACAGCAGCGTGAGCGCCGAGACGATGCCGAAGCTGGCGGCATTGGCCTCGACCCAGGGCTGTGCAAGCGAGCCCAGGCCCAAAACCGCGAGGGCGCTGTAAGTGAGATGCACGGTCGCCGCGCCGAAGCCGGTTGCGAGGCCCGTGGCCATTCCTGATGCCAATGTGCGCTGAATGCACAGCATGCCCATCGGTCCGATGGGGGCGGCGACGGTGAAACCAATTCCAATGCCGGAAAAAAGCGCGGCAAGATAATGCGATAAAGGCATGCACCCGCACGAACAAATGAAATCTGTGCGTGTGGGTAGCCCCGAAAATGAATCGCCGCCTCAACCAGAAGGGTGAGAAACGAGCGAGAGCACAAACACGTTCGTGTGAGTCCAAGGAGTTTGTGCCTTCGCGACAACAGTTCCACACTTCACTGTGGAACTGTGTCGCGGTCGTTGAACCGAATTGCGCCTGTCGCGACTCAGAACCCGTAGAGTTGCACCGGGTTGTCGACCAGGATCTTCTTGCGCACATCCGCATCCGGCGCCCACACCGGAAGCTGGTTGAGCAGGCGGCCGTCGTCGATCTGGTAGAGCGGCGCGATGTCGGTGGCTTTGCGTCCCTCGACACGGCTCGAATCCGGATGCGGCCAGTCCGTGCCCCAGACGATGCGGTCCGCATTCGCCGCGATCAGTGCGCGAGCATAGGGCACCGTGTCCTGATAGTCGGGCGCGAGCTTCGAGGAGCGATAGGCGCCGGAAATCTTGACATAGGCCTTGCCGGATTTCACCAGCGCGACCAGGTCGGCAAATCCCGGCTGCTCCAGCCCAAGCGAAGCCTCGAGGCCGCCGAAATGGTCGAATACAACGGGTACTGGCGCCGTCTCGACGAGGTCCTTGATTGCCGAGATCATGGGGAGCGTGGTGTAAAGTTGCACGTGCCAGCCGCGCGCCTTCATGCGCTCGACTGCGGCGGTGAAACGCGGCCGACCGACATTGGGGTCGTTGACGCCGCCGGTCGCAAGATTGAGGCGGACACCGCGAAAGCCGTCTGCTTGCATCGCGTCGAGCTGGGCCTCGGTCGTTTTGTCGTCGATCACGGCCACTCCGCGCGCGGCCGCGCCGCGCGCCTTCATGCCGAACAGGGTGGAGGCGTTATCGGTGCCGTAGACACTCGGCGTCACGATCACAACGCGCTCGATATGCAGCGCCTTGTGCAACGCGGCCATTTCCTCCGGCGAAGCCGGCTCCGGCGTGTAGACGCGGCCCGCGAAGAACGGAAATTTTTCGACATCGCCATGGATGTGGGTGTGACAGTCGCAGGCATGGGCCGGGACGTCGAAATTGACCGGCGTCGCGGGCTGCGCGGCACGTGCGTGGGCTTTGTTGGACATGGCAACTCCGGCGGCAAGGGAGGCAAGCAGGACGCTGCGTCGGCTGAGCATGGTTTCTCTCCCCGTTTTGTTATTTGGCGGTGGCGTCGGGACAGTATCACATCAGCCCGGCAGCCGCTGCGCTTCGCTGCATAGCTGCTCGACGAGGTCCGCAAGCGGGCGTGAGCCGTCGACGCGCACGACCGGGCAGGGCAGCTTCGCGAGCCACGCTTCATCTTTTGCGAGACTGCGGCCGTCGCGATCGCCGGCTTCGTAGTGCGAGGCCCAGTCGACGAACGACTCCGCCTCCTCGTGACGCCAGCCGCCCTGTGCGACGGCATCCGCTCCGAAATGCGTAGCCTCGCGGTCACGCAGGCGCTGCAAGCGAAGCTCGCGCGGCGTCGTCACAAAGACGACGAGATCGAAGAATGGGACGAGCTCGTCGCCCCAGCCGGTGACGGTTCCGCTCAGCACCCAATCGAGCCGCGGCAAAAACATCTCGCGCATCAGGCGCAAACGCTCGGCGGCAGGGCGTGTCGTCTGGTAGGGCGGCGCCGTCGGCAGCCAGAAATAATCATCGCTGTCGTGATGCGGCAGCGCAAGCCTGCCGGCGAGCGCGCGACCGATCGTCGTCACGCCGGAGCCGGAGGCTCCCATCAGATGGATGCGGCGGCTTTTCATCGGCACCAAGGCGGACGATTTGAAGCTACTGCCCGGACGGCGTGCGCAGACCGTGCCAGGCGTCGCGGACTTGCTGGTAGTGCACCTCGGGCAGATAGTCCGGCGTGTTCAGGCTCAAGGTCTTGACGTCGAGATGGCCGACGGCGCTGAGCAGCGTGTAGGAGGCGATTACGCGGTCGCGATTGGCGCCGATCAGGCGGGCCTTGGCCTGGATCAAATCGGCCTGCGAGTTCAGCACATCCACCGTCGTGCGCTGTCCACCCGCGGCCTCGCGCTGCACGCCCTGGAGGGCGACGGTCGCCGCCTTCACTTCGGACTCCGAGGCCGAGACCGCAATCTTGGCGCCTTCGTTGGCAACCCACGCGCTGACCGCCGCCGTGCGCGCCTGGTTGCGCACCTGGTCGAGCACGAGCCGGCTCTGCGCCGTGATCTCCTTGGCCTGCCGGGTCTGTGCGGCGGCCTGGCCGCCGTCGTAGATCGGCACGGTGACATTCGCGACGATCGAGGCCTGATCTTCGGCGAAGGTGCCGAGCGTCGGGTCGTTGTTGCGGCTCTTGCTGGCGCTGCCCTGGACGCTGGCGCTCGGCAGCAGCGCGCCTTCGGCGACGCGGATGTTGGTGGAGGCGACATCAACGTCGAAGCCCGCCGCCATCACCGCCGGGTGCTGGCGGATCGCCATCGTCAGCGCGTCTTCGCGGCTCTTCGGCAGATAGCGGTCGACGACTTCGGCGGCGCGAAGCTGCGACGGCGCATTGCCGATCACCTGCGCGTAGATCGCCTGGCTCACCGCCAGCGCGACTTCGGCGGCGTTGAGATCGGAAAGTCCGCGGTTGAGCCGCGCCTCGGCCTGAGCGCTGTCGGTCGGCGTGACGTCGCCGGCGTTGAGGCGCCGCTGGGTGACCGAGAGCGTTTCGCGCAGGAAGGCGACGTTGGAGCGCTGCGCCTCGACCAGCGACTGGTTGGCGAGGACATTGGTGTAGGCGGTGACCGCGTCGAGCAGCACGCCCTGGCCGACGTTGCGCAGCGCCTCGCGGCCAGACTGCACCTGGAGTTCGGCGGCGCGCACGTTGTTGGCGGTGCGGAAACCGTTGAACAGGGTCTGCGACACGGTGACGCCGATGATCCATGGCTTCAGATTGGCGGTCTGGATGGTGTTGTCGGGCAGCAGATTGCGCACCGATTGCAGCCCGGCGCTGAGGCTTGCCACGATCTGTGGCCGGTAGCCGGCGAGCGCCTGCGGCACGTTCTCGTCGGTGGCCCGCTGCCGCGCACGTTCGGCATTGAGCTGCGGATTGGTCTGGTAGGCCTTGGCGAGCGCCTCCGGCAGCGCTTCCGCCCGTGCGGCGGACGGCAGGGCGCAACAGAGCGCAAGCGTGGTCCATGTCGCGAGCACAGGAGCCACGCCCGATCGATGCCGCGCCATCACGCGACCAGCTCTGGCGGCACGCCCAATCATGTAATCCGCAAATCCTGGCTGTCCGCCCCCGCCGACGGCGGCTCTCTTAACTGTTTAACCAGCCGAGGTCCCGCAGGCAAACTGCCGCGGGGGAAACCCCCATGTATTCCGTGCTTGTTGCAGCTACATCACAGGGATTCTGCGGGAAAGGCAGAGTCTTACACCAGCCTGACCGCTCGCCTCCTTACCGGTTCTTGTTCACCGGCTTCCGCTTCTCGATGAACGCCGCCATTCCCTCGGAGCGGTCCTCCAGCGCGAAGGTCGAGTGGAACAGGTTGCGCTCGACGCTCATGCCCTCGGCGAGCGTGGTCTCGAAGGCGCGGTTGACCGCTTCCTTGGCCATCGCGACCGCGGGCCGTGACATCGCGGCGATCTTCTCGGCCGCGGCCATCACCTCTTCCATCAGCTTGTCGGCAGGCACGATGCGGCTGACGAGGCCGCTGCGCTCGGCTTCGGCTGCATCCATCATGCGGCCGGTGAGGCAAAGGTCCATCGCCTTGGACTTGCCGATCGCACGGGTCAGGCGCTGGGTGCCGCCGATGCCGGGGATGGTGCCGAGGGTGATTTCGGGTTGGCCAAATTTGGCGGTGTCGGCGGCGATGATGAAGTCGCACATCATCGCGAGCTCGCAGCCGCCGCCGAGGGCATAACCCGCGACCGCGGCGATCGTCGGCTTGCGGCAGCGCGCGACCCGATCGCCGCCGATCGCGGCAAAATCCTCCGAGAACATGTCGATGAAGCCTTTCGGCTGCATCTCCTTGATGTCGGCGCCGGCGGCAAATGCCTTCTCGCTGCCGGTCACGACGATGCAGCCGATGGCGTCATCGGCTTCGAGATCGTCGACGGCCGCGGCGATCTCGCGGAAGACGCCAAAGGAGAGTGCGTTGAGCAGCTTCGGCCGATTCAGCTTGATGATGCCGACCGCGCCTTTGCTTTCGACGATGATGTGTTCGAACGTGCTCATGCTCCACCCACGCTTTTGGTTGAGCGGGCAATGTGCCCGCTGGCGCGGTGGGCTTCAAGAGGCGCTAAAGCCATCGGAGCAGGAACGGCCGGAACACGCGGCGAGATGCGCGTTCCGGACGAGGTCCCGCGGGCCGGCGATCAGGCCGTAATCAAGCCAAAGTCACGCCATGAACATGCGCGCGGCGGAGGCCAGCGTCAGCAGCGTGCCGACGCCGATGAAGATCTTTCCGATCAGGGAGCTCTGGTCCCAGGCCGAGCTCTGCTGGCTGCTTGCCATCACCGGTGCCGGACGCGGCTGCGCGTCGATTGCGGCAATCACCGCCTTCTGCGCCGGCGCGTTGTCCTGTTGCAGGGCGCGGTCGATATCGTTGAGCTGATCGGGTGCGACGACCTGGCTATCGGGGTTCGGGGCGGCGGTATTATCGGCCGCGGCCTGGACGTTGTCGTTGGCCCGGCCGGTCATTGCTGAGGCGGCAGCCGCGGTCGGCGTATCGGCGGCGGCGAGCTGCGCATTGGCGTTGGTGACTTCCGGCGGCATCTGGCTCGAGGCCGGGACCTCACGATTGTCGGCCTTCGCCTCGCCGGCCGTTGCCGCAGCGTCCTTCTTGTCGGCCTTGTCGTCGGATTTCTGCGCCGTCTTGGCGTTGTCGCGGTGGCGCGACGTGTGACGCCGCTGCTTGCTCGGCTTGACCTCGTCCGCCTGTTTGCCTGCGCCGTCCGACTTGCTGCTAGCGGCTGGACTCGGCGCCGCCTGTGCAACGCCCCCGAACAGCACGAAAAGCCCGGCCAGGAGAATCAGGGCCGCGCGCCCGCTGGCTTTCATCATGTTGACATCTCCCCAAGTCCGCCCGTCCCGGACCGAACAGAGACCCTGGCGCGTGACGACAGCGGGGCAGAAAATGGGAATCTTCGGGCCACACCGGGCAAAAGCGCGGCAAACCCTTGCCGTCGCGGCCGGCCGCGGGTGCGTACGGGACCGATCGGTGTTATGAGCCGTCGCAGATCCTGACGGCCGTATCGGTTGCGTGGCCAAGCATGATCACGAGTTCGTGATCATGCTGCCGCCGGCGTAACAAACTGAAAGAACGGCCGAATTGCATGGTGAGGGGCGCGCGTGCGCGGACGTGAGGACGAGTGGACCGACCTGATGCGGTCGGCCATGGCAGGCGATGACGCGGCGTATCATCGTCTGTTGAAGGCGGTCACGCCTGTGCTGCGCGCTGCCGCGAGGCGCGGCCTGGCGCGGGCCGGGCAGCCTCCCGACCAGGCCGAGGATATCGTGCAGGAGATTCTGTTGGCGGTGCATCTGAAGCGGCACACCTGGGACAGCGAAGCCCCCTTCGCCCCGTGGCTGTTTGCGATCGGCCGCAACAAGCTGATCGACATGCTGCGGCGACGGGGCAGGCGGATCTTCGTCAACATCGACGATTTCGCCGAGATCCTGCCGGGCGAGGCGCCGCAGGAGACGGTCTCGGCCGGCGAAGTCGCCAGCCAGCTCAATACGCTGCCGCAACGCCAGCGCGACGTGTTGCAGTCGATCGCGGTCGACAGCACCTCGATCAAGGACACGGCGGCGAAATATTCGATGAGCGAGGGCGCGGTGCGGGTCGCGCTGCATCGCGGACTTGCGGCGCTGACAGCCAAACTGCGGGACCACTAGTCATGGATACCGATCAACTCATTCGCTCCCTCGCGGCCGACAACGCCCATCGCCCGCCGCGCGTCGGCGCGGTGCTGACCATGGCGCTGCTGGTCGCCGCGCCGCTGTCGATCCTGATCTTCGCCACCTTCCTCGGTGTGCGTCACGACGTGATGAGCGCGATGCGCAACCCGTTCTTCGACATGAAGTTCGCGGTCACGCTGTCGCTCGCGATCCCGGCGATCATCGTCAGCCTGCATCTGTCGCGTCCCGAAGCTTTGCTGCGTGGCTGGGGCTGGCTGCTGCTGCTGCCCGTCGGGCTGCTCGCGGTGGCGATCGGCAGCGAGGCGATGATGGCGCCGGCCATGCCGATGACGATGCGTTTGATGGGCAAGAATTCCAGGGTGTGCCTGTTCGCAATCCCCGCGATGTCGCTGCCGCTGCTTGCGGGGGCCCTGTTCGGCCTGCGCCACGGTGCTCCGTCGCACCCCGCGCTCGCCGGTGCGCTCGCCGGCCTGGTGTCGGCGGGCCTTGCCGCGACGCTGTACGCCTCGCACTGCACCGATGACTCGCCGCTGTTCGTCGCGACCTGGTACACGCTCGCCACCGCGCTGGTGACGGCAATTGGCGCGCTGGTGGGGGCGAGGGTCCTACGCTACTAGCTCGCCAGCTTCACGCCGCCGGCGTCGCGCCCTGCTGCATGCGGTGGAAGCGCAGCACCTGCTGCGCGGTCGAGCTGCGCAGCGCCTCGTAAGCGTCGCGCAGCGTCAGCATGTCGGTCTGAGGGCCGCCTGAGAGCTTCTCGCGCAGGGCGATGATGGCGCGGACGCTCGACCATTGCATGGCCGCGACCTTGGCGAGGATCATCACGCCCTCGACCCGGCTTTCGATCATCATGGTCTCGGCGGTCTCGACTGCGACGCCCGCAAGCGCCGCGAGCCCGGCATTGGTCTCGTCGAACTTGCCCTGCTCTGCGAAGGTGGCGACCTGGAGTTCGGTCAGGCGGCCGTCCTCGTGCAGCGACTTCACCAGCGCCCGCGCCATCTCGGTCTGCCGGGTCGTGGTGGCGGCGCGGATCCGCTGAGCCGCTTCCTGGACCGCGCTGGACACGTCGTCCGCGAGCTCCGGATGCGCGGCCTCCAGCTTCCGGCGCACGGTCAAGGAGGCCTTCGCGACCAGCTTCAAATAATGATGGCGGGGCAGGTCGGCCCGCAGGCCGATGCAGCTGGCGAGGTCGTCGTCACGTTCGGCGCGGGTCACGAGGTCGGCGAGACTTCCCTCGGACAGTTGCGCGCCCGGATTGCTGACGGTCGATTGCACCACATCCTCGTTGCCGCGGGTTACCAGCACGTCGGTCAGCGCTTCCGACAGCACCCGCCGCAGCGAGATCGCCTTGAGATGGGCCTGGCCCCTGGTGCGTGCGATCTCCATCAGGGTCGCCTCGTCCAGCCGTTCGGATTTCGACAGTACCGGGCCGGAAACCTCGATCACCTCGTCGAGCGCGAGTGTGCGGATGATCTTCGGCGGCGCAGCCGCGATCGATGCGAGGCGGTCGGCGAGCAGCGCCCTGGCGGACGTCTCGATCCGCTCGATCAGGCATTGGAACACGTCGTCGAACACGCGGACGTGGTCGTCGGAATAGTCCACCGCGTTGCCCACGAACAGATCGGTGACGCGGCGCAACGTCTCGACCCGGTGCGCAACGGTGCCGTGCGAGAGCGCAGTTTGCAATTCCTCGAGCAGACTCTCGGATGATTTTCCGGGTTTGGATCTCATTGCCCTGTCCTGGAGCGTTCGGCCCGGCCGCGGCTTCTGTCGCGCCGGGAGAAAATGGATTGGTCAGCTCGTCGCAATGCGGTTGCGCCCCTGTGCCTTGGCGGAATAGAGCGCGCTATCGGCGCGCACGAGAAACGTGTCGGCAGTATCGTTGTCGCGTAGCGTCACGACGCCCGCGGAAATGGTCACGCGCATGCCCGGGGAGAATGCGCTCCAGTCCAGATCGGCGACGATGCCGCGCAGCCGATCGAGCATGCGTGACGCCGCATCGCCGTCCATCCCTGGCAGCAGCAGCAAGAATTCCTCGCCGCCGTAGCGGCCGAAGCAGTCGGCCGGGCGGATGTTGGCGAAAATGGTGATCGCGAAGGTGCGCAGCACCTCGTCGCCGACGGGATGGCCATGGGCGTCGTTGATGCGCTTGAACCAGTCGAGATCGATCAGTGCGATCGCGCAAGGGGTCGATGTCTGCCGCGATTTTTCGATCTCGGCGTCGAGAAGCCGCATGATACAGCGGCGGTTGTAGGAGCCAGTGAGCTCGTCGAGCTCCGCCAGTTCCTCGATGCGCCGATAGGCGGCCTTCAGCTCGATGCTGCGCCGGTACAGGATCTTGCGCAACGTGGCGCCGAACAGGCCGAGGAAGGCGCACTGGCCGATCACCAGCACGAAGCACAGCATCGATGCCGCCCGTTGCAGCTGGGTCGTAACCGGCAGTCCGATTGGCAAGTCCGAGGCGAGGAAGACCAACGCGAGCCCGCAAGTGGTGAGACCCCAGGTGAGCATTGCCTGGCTCGATGTCATACGAAGCGTGCCGAAGGCGAAGATCAGAAACAGCACGGCCAGGAACGCGACTCCGACTGTCGGCACCGCGAGCAGGAACAGCAGCTGCAGCGTCATATGCGCCGAGATCTGGAAGACGGTGAGGTAATGATCCTCGAACCGGTCGCCGAAGCCCGCTTCCGATAGCACGGTGAAGGTACCGATGATCAGCAGGCCGCTGAGCCAGAACAGCGACGGAACGCCCATGGAGATCACGCCGTCAAAGGCGTAGAGCAGCAGGACGGAGGCGCCGAGCGAATAGCTCGCCACCTGGCCGACATACATCTGGCGCCGCTGCCGGATCCGGCGTGCCAGGACCTCGGGTGCCGCTGCCTCGGTCGTCAAGGCGAGATCCGCGGCCTCAGCGGCATTCCTCTCGGGAAAGGACGTCGCAGCCGTGCTCATGGTCCCGCCAGTGGTGGATGTCAGCTCAAAAATCTACGTCGCAAGCCTTTAGGTTTGGTATCCTTCGAAACCGAATCCACGCTGTGCAGCGCGGCAGCAGGGGACGTCGATCGCTCCAGGAATTTGCCGGCGATTAGGCATCGTGTGCGACGGGGTCGAGCCAAAGCAGGGCTTCGGAAGACATATGTCGTGCTAGGCTGCTAAGGTTCCATGCACGTCGGGCCGTCTCTACTGGGACGGCATTGCTCAGGAAAGTGCTTCATTACTATGTTACCGTTCTTGAGCGAGGCGCCCAGCCGCGGGTGGCAACAGGAAATTTCGCGTATGTGGGGTAGATCACACAGCCTCCCGTATGACTGCGGTAGGCTGAACAATTTTACCCCTCCCGTCGAACCGTCTGCCGCATCGACCCGACCAACCTTGCGAGACGGTCTTTGAGCGTGACACAAGCGGCTTCGGACGAGATCCTGATCGCCAGGATCGCTCAAGGTGACCGGCTCGCCATGCAGGTGCTGTACGGGCGGCACCATGTCAGGGTGTATCGGTTCGGCCTCCGGCTCGTGCGGGACGAGCAGGCGGCGGAAGACCTCATCAGCGAGGTGTTTCTCGACGTCTGGCGTCAAGCCGGCAAATTCGAGGGCCGATCCGCCGTTTCCACCTGGCTGCTGGCCATTACCCGATTCAAGGCCCTGTCTGCGCTTCGGCGCAGGAAGGATTTTGAGTTGGACGACGACGCCGCGAACGCGATCGAGGATACGTCCGACAATCCGGAAACGGCGGTGCAGAAGAAGGATACCAGTGAAGCGTTGCGGGAGTGTCTGACGGGCCTCTCGCCGGACCATCGGGAAATCGTCGATCTCGTCTACTACCACGAGAAGTCCGTGGAAGAAGTGGCCGAAATCGTTGGTATCCCGGAGAACACTGTGAAGACGCGCTTGTTCTATGCGCGCAAGAAATTGGCCGAACTGCTGAAAGCAGCCGGCATTGAGCGAGGCTGGCCATGATGGCTTTGAGCAAGAAGATGCTGGAGCAAGAGCCCGGTGAAATTGAACTGCTGCTGCCGTGGCACGCCGCCGGCACGCTGAACCCGCGCGATGCGCGCCGCGTCGACGAGGCGCTGGCGCGCGATCCCGAGCTCGCGAAGCAATATGCCGCGATCCGCGGCGAGTATGAAGAGACCATCCATCTGAACGAGAGCCTGGGGGCTCCGTCGGCGCGTGCGATGCAGAAGCTGTTCGCCGCGATCGACGCTGAGCCTGCGCGGGCGGCCGGTTCGCTGCCGCTGTCGGCGCGCATCGCCACCTTCTTTGCGAGCCTGTCGCCGCGCACTCTGGCCTGGTCGGCGAGCCTTGGCGCCATCGCGCTCGTGCTGCAGGCCGGAATCATCGGCGCCGTGTTGACGAAGACCCAGACTGCGACCTTCCAGACTGCTTCGCTCTCGACCAGCGCTCCGATCACCCGCGACCTCGGCACGACCGTCCCGCCAGCGCGCGCGCTGGTACGCTTCACGCCCGAGGCGCGCGTCGCCGATATCACGGCATTGCTCGACGGCTACCAGGCTTCGATCATCGGTGATGCCAAGGGCGGTATGTTCCGCCTCCAGTTCGACAAGGCGATGAGCCGTGACGAACTCACCTCGCTGCTTGGCAAGATGCAGCGCGAGAAGTTCGTCAACCTCGCCGTCGCAGCGCCGTAAGGTGCTTCCAAACCAATGACGCGCAAGTTTGAAAGTGGAGTAAGAGCCGGCGCTTCGTCGGTCGGAGCCGCGCTTCTGCTCGCCGCCTGTCTCGGCGTCGAGGTTGCGCAGGCGCAGGCGATCATGCGCACGCCAACGATCAGCGTCTCCTCCCGAATGCCGACGATTTCTCCTGGCATCGCCGCGCGCGTCAGTCCCGGTGTTGCCGCCAGAGCGGTGGCCGTCGGCCGCGGTCCCGGTCCGATTGTGACGACGAGGATTTCGGCGCGGATGGGGCCGACGCCGGTGCTGCCTTATGCGCGCTACTCCCCGAACCTCTATCCCGCCTGTACCGCGCCCGATCGCGACGCCGCCGGCGAATGCCTGGCGCAGCAGAACGCAGGCGGCGATGGCTCGGGCAAATCGGGCAAGAAGACCGCCGGAAAGGGGCGCGGCAACAACACGCCCGCCGCCGCGGATTTGCGCACCTTTGCCGGCGAATTTGTCGCCGAGATCGACGGCGGGCTGTCGTTGAGCCAAGCCGACGAGCTTGCGCGTCGCCATGGCCTGACGCGCGTGTCCTCAGAGAATTTTCCGCTGATCGGGGCGACGTTCGGACTGTTCCGCATCACCGACGGCCGGCCCTCCGCGACGGTGCGGCGTGAATTCGCGGCCGACGGCAGCGTGCGTTCGGTCCAGCCGAACTTCCGCTACCTGCTTCAGGACCAGAAATCGTCGGTGCCGACCGAGGGAGATCCCGCGCAATATGCGCTGGCCAAGCTCCGCCTGCCGCAGGCACATACTCTCGCGCATGGCGCCAATGTGACGGTCGCCGTGATCGACTCCGGCATCGACGTCCAACATCCGGAACTTGCCAATTCCATTGCCGACAATTTCGATGCGCTTGGCAGCGCCGAGGGCCCGCACATTCACGGCACCGGCATTGCCGGCGCCATCGTGGCGCATGCCAAGCTGATGGGCAGCGCGCCCGAGGCGCGCCTCATCGCCATCCGCGCCTTCGGCGGCACCACCGGCGGGGCCGAGAGCTCGTCCTACATCATCCTGCGCTCGCTGAACTATGCCGCCGAGCACGGCGCCCAGATCGTCAACATGAGCTTTGCGGGCCCCAAAGACGCGGTGATCGAGCGGGCCATCGCGGCGACGGCCGCGCGTGGCCTGGTGCTGATCGCGGCCGCCGGCAATGCCGGCGCGAAGTCGCCGCCACTCTATCCGGCCGCCAATCCCAACGTGATCGCGGTGAGCGCGACCGACCAGCAGGACAGGCTGTTCACCGCGTCCAACCGTGGCAACTACATCGCGGTCGCGGCCCCCGGCGTCGATATCTTCCTGCCGGCGCCTGACGGCAAATACCAGATGACGTCGGGCACCTCGTTCTCGGCCGCCTATGTCTCCGGCGTCGCGGCGCTGCTGCTCGAGCGCAACTACGCCTTGAAGCCGGAAGCGCTGCGCACGACGCTGGCAAAGACGGCGCGTGACCTCGGTTCACCCGGGCGTGACGATCTGTTCGGCGATGGCGAGGCCGACGCGTTTGCCGCGGTCATGGCCGTTCCCGCCGCCGGCGCGACGCCGGTCGCGGCCGCGTCCGGTACAACAAAACGTGAAGATATCGAGAAGCGTCGCGACGAGCCTGGCATCCGCGCATTAGAGCAACCTTCGTTGTCGAGCACCGAGGATAAAGCCACGGTTTCTCAAGCGGATAAGCCGACGACGCGATAGCGGCTGCGACAACTTTGCGCGCGGCGCGAAGGTCGAAAAATCAAACGCCGCGTTGAACGTTCGGCCCGCTGCCACGACCAAATTATGTGGGAGCGGTTATCCCTCCCCATAAGTCATATTAGGCGCGAGCGCCCATCCACCCCAAGCGCCCATATGGCTCGACCCGTCCGGTTGTCCCCCCGGACGGGTCTTTTTCTTTTTGGACGTCCAATTCCTCGAAGCCCTACGCGAGATCAGCTTCCGGTTGAGAGGTCGTAGCTCACTCAACGCTACCGCTCCGCCGGCACGCCGCAAGCGCGCTATGCTTGTGCGAAGCTTGACTCCAAAACCCCTTGAATCTCCGCACGACTACGGAGTTTGGCGACGAAAACATCGTCGTTGCTGGACAAGTCAAAACTTTTCCACAAAATATTCACGTCGCGTCTAAATTGATTCGTGTGCGTTGCGTCGCGTCCGTATTTTCTCCTGACGGGCTGATTTATGACACATCGCCAAGAGGCTATTCGCGACGTTGCTATTGGCCGCGACGTTGCGGCACGCTGGTGCGCTCTCGCCGAGCAGCGGCTGGTGCATCTCTCCGAGATGTTCGAGACCGGGCGCTGGCGCCGCTATCATTCCGAGATCGCATTTCTCGAAAACATTCAGGAAGCGAAGCTCGCCGTCCAGACCTGGCGCGCGCTTGCCACCGGCGCTGATGTCGCCACGGCGGCCGCGAGCGTGTCGCCCGCATTCGGCTGGTCGCCGGCGACAATGCCCCGCATGTTTCCGCGCGAGCAGCAGGCGCAGACCGTGCAGCCGAAGGCCGTGCACATCGCCCCGGAGATCGCCGTCCCGGTCAGGCTCGATCCGAAGCCGGGCGTTCTCGCCGAAATCTCCGAAGCCCCGGTCGCGCCGGTCGCCGCGCCTGCGCCGGTGGCACCGCTCCAAGTGCCGGCTGCCATGGCGCCGCCTACCGCGCCCGTGGCAATGACGGGGCCCAAGGTGCCGGCAGCGCCCAAGGCGCTGGCTGCGATGGCGGCGCTTCTGCCGCAGTTCTCTCCGCCGGCAGCCGAAATTGTCGCAGCCCCCGAACGTCTGGTTGAGTTCACCTTCAGCCTCGACGGCCTCGAAGCGAAGTACCCGCTGCTGCGGAACGCGTTCTAGCGTTCGAGAGCCAGAGGCGAGGAGCCGCAGCTACCGCCGCACAGCATTCCCACCGACCACCAATTGCGCAAAGCGCTGGGCGCCATCCGCCGACAGGTCGGACGTTACGGCTCGCGCGTGATCGAGCCCGACGACGGCGCCGCGCGGGGTTTCCGAGATCATGTTGTTATTGACGAGCGCGGTGCCGGCGCCGGGCACGACGGACACGCCGACGCCTGCCAGTGCCTTGCGGATCACGTTGCCCGTGATGGCGACGTCGCGGAGATATTTGCCCCAGCCGGCGACGATGCCGTAGGACGGCGCGTTCTCGATCACGTTGCCGGTGACTGATGAATCCGCCTCGATGTAGATGCCGATGCCGGCATCGTCATCCGGCGCGGTGCCGATCGGCCGCTTCGGGATCAGATTGCGGATGATGTTGCCCTGGACCACGGCGATGCGGCCGCCTTCGTTGAAATTGCAGACGGAGACGCCGACGGCGGCGCCGTCCACGATGTTGTTGGCGATCACCGCGGCCTCGAAAGCGAATTCCGAATAGAGCGCGACCTCGCGCACATCGCTGACGCTGTTGCCGGTGATGTGGATGTTCGAGGCCGAGTTGCCGCGCACGGCGGAGTAATCGCAATTTTTGATGCGATTGCCGCGCACGATGACGTTGCCGGCGCGGAACGCGTTGATGGCGTTGCCGTACTGGCCGGAGCCGCCGGGACCGGCCTTGATGTCCTCGATGCGGTTATCAGCGACCAGCGTGCCGTCGTCGCCGATGGCTGTGCGCAGGATCTCGATGCCATTGTCGTTGGTGCCGGTGATGGTGTTATGGGAGACGCTGAGACCCCTGGCGTCGAACGACACCACTGCCGTCACCGCGATGTTGGTAAAGATGTTGCCCGAGATGTCGCCGGAGACCTGCTCGAGCCAGATGCCGCTGCCACCGGAGCCGGTGATCGCGCAATCGGTGATGCGGACGTCGCGTCCGCCGAGGATCTGGATCAGCCCGCGTCGCGTCGGCAGCGGAATGCCGCTGCCGTCAAAGGTGATGCCGGAAATGCCGATTGCATCGGAGCCGTCGCTCTGGATCGCCGACGCCCCGCCGGTGAAAACGAATTTTGTCGCGCCGCGCACGCCGATCAGTTGCGCGCCATTTGGCAGACGCAACAGTCCCGTGCGGTAGATGCCGGGTGGCAGCGCCAGCGGCATCTGCGCCCGGGCGGCCTCGTCGATCGCACGCTGGAGCGCGCGGGTCTGATCCTCGCTGCTGCCAGGCCGCACGCCATATTGCGTGGCATCGCGGCCGAGCAGCGACGTCAGCGGCGCTGCGCGCGCGGCGTCGGCTGGTATCGCGAGCGCGCCGGCGATGCCTGCGGTCGATGCTCCGATGAGATGGCGGCGATTGAGGTCCATGGATGCGTCCTCCGGCGGACGCGGGGGCCCGCAGCGGTTAGGTAGCGCAAAAACGGGACCGCGCGGCTGGGGCCATGAGGATAGTTCACGGTAGGGTTAAATGTTTACGCAGTCGTGTTCCGAGCCTTCCGTGCCAGCTGTACCATCTCCATCAGCATCGCTTCCCCGGCGTCCACCAGTTCCTCCAGCGTGATCCGCGGCGCGCCCTTGCGGCGCACGGCGCCACTGCGCGCGAGCAGGGGAATATGGATGAACGCCGCAAGCTGCGGCCCGCCGGCCCTGACGTTTTCGATCGCGCGCCAGCTCAGGTAATTGCAGAGATAGCCGCCGGCATCGCGCGAGGCGCGCGCGTCGATGCCGGTGAGGCGCGCGGCGCGCAGCAGCCTTGCGGTGTGCGGGCCGAACGTTATCGCGTCCGCATTGGCGGCGATGCCGCGCTTGCTCGAGCGGGTGTTGGCGGCATCGGGCCAGAGCATCGTGACGGCGTTGCGCGCGCGGCTCTCGATGCGCAGATAGGGCGTGCGTGCGGCGAGGCCGAACATCAGCAGCGCGTCGGGCTTCTCTTTCGCGAGCACCTCCGGCAATTGCCGGTCCACCGCTGCATAGGTGACCGGGAAGATGTGGCTGGAGATCGCGGCATCGTCGAGTGCGGGTCGGCGCAATTGCGCCAGCCGGGCGACCAGTGGCTGGGTCGGATTGTAGGGCGCGCCGGGAAACGGGCCGAAGCCGGTGAGGAGAATGCGGAGCTTGGCGCTCATTGCAGCAACTCCAGGATCTTTTCGGCGGCGAGCGCCGGCGTGAGATGGCCGTCGGCGACCTCAGTCTCGATCTTCCGGACCTTGGTCCGCACCGACGCCTCGCTGCGCAACCGTGCCAGCATGCGCTGCTCCAGCATCGACCACATCCATTTCACCTGCTGCTCACGCCGCCGTGCGGCGAAGTCGCCGGATGCATTCATCGCCTTGCGGTGATCGAGGACTTTCTGCCAGATCTTCGCGATGCCGTCGCCGGTCAGCGCCGAATAGGTCTCGACCGGCGGATGCCAGTGCTCGGAGCGTGGCGTCAGGATATGCAGCGCGCCGCGATAATCGGCGGCGGTGATGTTGGCGCGCTTGAGATTGTCGCCGTCGGCCTTGTTGATCGCGATCATGTCGGCGAGTTCCACCAGGCCCTTCTTGATGCCCTGCAATTCGTCGCCGCCGCCCGGCAGCATCAAGGCCAGGAAGAAATCGGTCATGTCGCAGACCGCGGTCTCGGACTGGCCGATGCCGACCGTTTCCACCAGCACGACGTCGAAGCCGGCGGCCTCGCACAGCAGCATCGCCTCGCGTGTCTTGGCCGCGACGCCGCCGAGCGTGCCCGAGGCCGGCGAGGGCCGGATGAAGGCGTCGTCGGAGGCCGACAGGCGGGCCATCCGCGTCTTGTCGCCGAGGATCGAGCCGCCGCTCCGCGCCGACGACGGATCGACCGCGAGCACCGCGACCTTGTGGCCTTGCTCGATGAGATGGGTGCCGAGCGCGTCGATGGTGGTGGACTTGCCGACGCCGGGCGAGCCGGTGATGCCGACGCGGACCGCCCTGCCGGTATCGGACAAGAGCATCTGCACCAGCTCGCGCGCCAGCGCCTGATGATCGCTGCGCCGGCTCTCGACCAGCGTGATGGCCCGCGCCAGCGCCGCGCGGCTGCCGGCGCGGAGGTCGTGGGCGAGGGATTTGATGTCCAGTGAAGGCTTTTTCTCAACCATGCCGTGCTTTACAACGCCCGCGCGGGGCAGGCGAGGGTTGCTCGCCCGATATTACCGGGATGTCGCCGCCACTCCCGTCCGCACCGGTTTCACCTTCCGCCACGCCCACACCATCACCGGCCACAGCAGCGCCCCGATCGCCATGGCTGCGAGGATCGCGGCCACGGGGCGTTCGAAAAACGGCAAAATGCTGCCGTCGGACTTGATCAACGAAGTGACAAAGGCCTGCTCGACCATGGTGCCCATGACGATGCCGAGCACCATGGCGGCGACGGGGTAGCCGTTTGCTTCCATGACATAGCCGATCACGCCGAAGGCGGCGACGGTAACGACGCCGAACATGTTGTTGCCGATCGCGAACGAGCCGACCGCGCAGCACAGCATGATGATCGGCATGATAGCGGAGCGCGGTGCCAGCAGGATGTAGGCGGCAACCCGGATCATGGCGATGCCGAGCGGGATCATCAAAATGTTGGCGATGATGAACATCAGATAGATCGCGTACATGCTCGACGCTTTCTCGGTGAACAGCGTCGGCCCCGGGTTGAGCCCCTTCATGTAGAGCACGCCGATCGCGATCGCCGCGATGGTGTCGCCGGGGATGCCGAACAGCAATGATGGCACCCAGCCCGAGGCGATGCTGGCATTGTTGCTGGCGCCGGCCTCGACCAGGCCTTCGACATGGCCGGTGCCGAACTTTTCCGGTTCCTTGGAGAAGCGCTTCGACATCGCGTAGGACACCCAAGCGGCCATGTCGGCGCCAGCGCCGGGCAGCACGCCGATGATGATGCCGACGATGTTTCCGCGCGTCATCTGCCAATGGTATTTCTTGGTCAGCTTCCACTGGCCGGCCATGATGCTTCCGAATTTGCGCCGCGGCAGCGGCGGAGGCTCGGGCGTCAGCATCGCGCGCATCACCTGGGCCACCGCGAACACGCCGACCAGCGCGGGGATCGGCTCGATGCCGCCGAACAGATCGGTGAGGCCGAAGGTGAAGCGCGGCACGCCGCCGGGATTTTCGATGCCGACGCAGGAGACCAGCAGGCCGAGGAACATGCCGGCGATTGCCTTTACCGGCGAGGAGCGCGCCACCAACGTCGCGCACATCAGGCCGAGCAGCGCCAGCCAGAAATACTCGAAGGTCGAGAACGACAGCGCGATCTCGGCCAGCGGCGGCGCCAGGATCATCAGCGACAGCACGCCGGCGATGCCGCCGACGGCCGAGAACCACACGCCGGCCCCGAGCGCCAGCTCGGCCTGTCCCTTGCGGGTCATGGCGTAGGCCTCGTCTGCATAGGCGGCGGAGGCGGGCGTTCCCGGGATGCGCAGCAGCGCGCCGGGAATGTCGCCGGAGAAGATCGCCATCGAGGACGCCGCGACGATGGTCGCGATCGCCGCGATCGGCGAGAGGTAGAAGGTGACGGGAACGAGCAGGGCGGTTGCCATCGTCGCCGACAGGCCCGGCAGCGAGCCGATCACGAGCCCGTACACCGAGGCTGCGAACATCGCGATGATGACCTCCCAGGTGGAGATCAGTGCGAACGCTTCAATCAGGGTTTTCAGCATGGGATCACCAGGGCGTCGGCAACAGGCCGGCGGGCAGCGGCACGCGCAGCAGCTTGCCGAAGATCAGGTGGATGGCGAACGGCGACAGCGCTGCGAGCGGCAGCGCCAGCTTCCACTTCGCCCCCAACGCGGTCGAGGTGACGTAGACCATGATCGCCGCGGTGACGATGAAGCCGAGGCGGTCGGCCGCGACCACGTAGAACAGCAGCAGCGCCGGGGGCAGCAGCGCGCGCAGGCCGTACAACTTTCCCTGCGGCGGCGGGGCAGCCGCTGCCTGGCCATCCTCGAGCGGGATCAGCTCTTCCGCCTCCTCGAAGGTGTGGCCGATCCCGAACACGATCGCGAGCCCGCACAGCGCAAGCCCAATGCCGATCACGAGCGGAAATACGTTGGGACCGACCGGCTGCCCGGGCACCGGCGGCAGCAGCCAGCCGCCATAGGCGGCTGCTGTGCCGAGCACGACGAGAAACGATCCCGTGACCGAGTCGGGAAGACGCATGGGAGAATCCTATGTGAGGTATTCTCTCTCTCCCCGCGCGGGAGGAGAGAGAGGCGATCAGCGCGTGTAGTCGGGAAATGATCCCAGGGTCACGCCTTGCTCAGACCCGCCGCCTTCATCGCTTCGCCCATCTGGGCGTCGCCCCTGTCCATGAAGCTTGCGAACTGGCCGGCATCGCCCCACACCGTGCCGAAGCCGCGATTGCTCATGAAGTCCTTGAACTCGGCGGAGTCGTAGACCTTCTGCAGCGCCGCGGTGAGCTTGGTTGCGATCTCCGGCGGCAGGTTCTTCGGCCCGGCGATGCCGCGCCAGGCGCCGGTCGCGTAGTCGATGCCCATCGCCTCCTTCAGCGTCGGCACGTCCTTGAAGATCGGATTGCGCGCCGGCGCCATGATGGCAAGGCTCCTGGCCTTGCCGGCCTCGATGATGGCGCGGGCTTCCGGCACCGAGCAGGTAGTGAGGTCGAGGCCGCCGGCGGCGAGGTCCTGCATCGCGGGTGCGGCGCCGTTCGACGGCACCCAGGCGACCTGGTTGGCGGGCAGGCCCATCGCCTGCATCCAGCCGACCAGCGCGAGGTGCCAGATCCCGCCCTGGCCGGTGCCGGAAGCCTTGAACTTGCCGGGAGGAGCCGCCTTGATGGCTTCGGCGAGTTCCTTCACCGTCTTGTAAGGTGAGGAGGAGGAGACCTGGATGCCCGGGGGGTCTTCGTTCATCAGCGCCAGCGGGGTGTAGCTCTTCGGCGCCAGTTCGGTCAGCCCCTGCCAGTGCATCATCGAGATTTCCACCGTGAGCATGCCGATGGTGTAGCCATCGGGCTGCGCGGTCGCGATCGCGGTATGGCCGACGACGCCCGAGCCGCCGGTGCGATTGACCACGTTGAAGGGCTGGCCGAGATCCTTCTCCAACAGCGCTGCGACAATGCGCGCAGTCGCGTCGGTGCCGCCGCCCGCGCCCCAGGGCACGATCACGGTGACGGGCCGCGCCGGATAGGCTTGCGCAAGTGCGGGTGTGAGGCCGAATGCGGCGGATGCCGCGACTGCGGCAGATGAAGCCGCAAAGGTGCGGCGCGTAATCTTGGACATCAATGCCTCCCAACGGCGCCCATGACGTCAGGCGCTCTTGTCAATGGCGACATTCTAGTCGGCTTTGCAGCGCGGCTGCAAGGCAGCGCTACCAGCGCTCTGCGAGCAAGCTGTCGCTGCTCAACACGATCATTGCGGCTCGTCCGCGTCACTCTTCGGCCGCGAGCCGCCGAAGATGCGAGTGCCTTCCGCGGTGAGATAGGGCTTCAGCGCTTCCCACGGCACGAACGCCCTCGGCGTAAGGGCCGACTGCGTAGGGTGGGTAGTGGAAAGTGAGGCCGGAACTCTTGCCCGCATCGGTTGAAGGCGCGAGCGTCACCGCGCCGATCTTGAGCAGGCTGGGTGCGAGCTCCTTAAACCACTCGTCGGTCGCGGTCTCGCCGGCGCCGCGCTTCTTCTTCTCGGTTTTCAGTGAGGCGATCACCGCCTTCACCATCGCCTTCATGGCCGGGCCGTTGTCGGCGGTCTCGGTGAAGAACGGGCGGATGGAGATGCGCTTGTTCTCCGCCCTGTCCCACAGGACCGTGTTCACGTCGGAATTGGGATGGGCGCCGTGGGTGTCCATGTAGTCGTTGCGGAGAATGCTGACATAGCGGTCGGCGACGACGGAGCGGACCGCATATTTGCGCTCAAAGTCCCAGCCGCCTTCCTTGAAGAACTGCGGATCCTCTTTGCGCGAGGCGGCGGCTTCTGCCGCGTTCTTGTCGAGCCACTTCTTGCCTTCCGTCAGGCAGTCGGCCGCCAGCGCCGCATCGACCTTGACCTTGTCGTCGAGGAAGACACGCGCCTCGATGCTCTTGGTCTTGATGACCGCGTCGGGCTTGGGATCGGCGGCATGGGCAGTAGCCAACAACGCGCTGCAAGCTGCGACCACAGCTAGCGCGCGCATGAACGCTGGCGCGGAAAATATCACGCACTGTCCTTTCAAAGAGCGATGGCGACCTACTCCGCCGCCTCGCTATGCCCGAGCCGCGCGTTCAGCTTGCGGATCAGCTCCTCGGCCGCGTCCGCAATCACCGTGCCCGGTGGGAAGATCGCTTCGGCGCCGGCCGCGTAGAGCGCGTCGTAATCCTGTGGCGGCACCACGCCGCCAACGATGATCATGATGTCGTCGCGGCCCTGCTTCTTCAGCGCGGCTTTCAGTTCGGGCACGGCAGTGAGATGGGCGGCCGCAAGCGAGGAGACGCCGAGAATGTGGACGTCGTTCTCGACCGCCTGGCGCGCGGCTTCGTCGGCAGTCGCGAACAGCGGCCCGATGTCGACGTCGAAGCCGATATCGGCGAAGGCCGACGCGATCACCTTCTGGCCGCGGTCGTGGCCGTCCTGGCCGATTTTTGCGACCAGGATGCGCGGGCGGCGGCCTTCCGCCTCCTCGAAGGCATCGATCAGCGCCTGAACTTTCTCGACCCGGTTACCCATGCTGGACGCCTCCCGCTTGTAGACGCCGGTGATGGATTTGATCTCGGCGCGGTGACGGCCGAACACCTTCTCCATCGCGTCCGAGATTTCGCCGACGGTTGCCTTCGCGCGAGCGGCATCAATGGCGAGCGCGAGCAGATTGCCGTTGCCTTCGCCGGCCGAGCGCGTCAGCGCGGCGAGCGCGGCCTCGACCTCCTTCTGGTTGCGTTCGAACTTCAGCCGCGTCAGCTTGTCGATCTGGAGCCGGCGGACATTGGTATTGTCGACCTTGAGGATATCGATCGGAGCTTCGTCCGTCGGCTTGTATTTGTTGACCCCGATCACCGCCTGCTTGCCGGCATCGATGCGGGCCTGGGTCTTGGCGGAGGCTTCCTCGATGCGCAGCTTCGGTACGCCGGCCTCGATCGCCTTGGCCATGCCCCCGAGCTCCTCGACCTCCTGGATGTGGCTCCAGGCCTTGGCGGCGAGGTCGCGTGTCAGACGCTCGACATAATACGAGCCGCCCCAGGGATCGATGATGCGGGTGGTGCCGCTCTCCTGCTGCAGGAAGAGCTGCGTGTTGCGGGCAATGCGCGCCGAAAAGTCGGTCGGCAAAGCGAGCGCCTCGTCGAGCGCGTTGGTGTGCAGCGACTGGGTGTGGCCCTGCGTCGCCGCCATCGCTTCCACCGTCGTGCGCATCACGTTGTTGAAGACGTCCTGCGCGGTCAGCGACCAGCCGGATGTCTGGCAATGCGTGCGCAGTGACAGCGAGCGTGGATCCTTCGGATTGAAGGGCTTGAGCAGCTTCGCCCAGAGCAGCCGCGCGGCGCGCATCTTGGCCACTTCCATGAAGAAGTTCATCCCGGTCGCCCAGAAGAACGACAGCCGCGGCGCGAAGCGGTCGACATCGAGGCCCGCCGCAAGGCCGGCGCGAAGATATTCGACGCCGTCGGCGAGCGTATAGGCGAGCTCGAGGTCCTGCGTCGCCCCGGCCTCCTGCATGTGATAGCCGGAGATCGAGATCGAATTGTATTTCGGCATCTTCTGCGAGGTGTAGGCGAAGATGTCCGAGATGATCCGCATCGAGGGCGCGGGCGGATAGATGTAGGTGTTGCGCACCATGAACTCTTTCAGAATGTCGTTCTGAATGGTCCCTGAGAGCTTCTCCGGCGGCACACCCTGTTCCTCGGCAGCAGCAACGTAGAGCGCGAGGATCGGCAGCACCGCGCCGTTCATGGTCATGGACACGCTCATCTGGTCGAGCGGAATGCCCGCAAACAGCGTGCGCATGTCGTAGATGGAATCGATGGCAACGCCGGCCATGCCGACGTCGCCGCCGACGCGCGGATGGTCGCTGTCATAGCCGCGATGGGTGGCGAGATCGAACGCGACCGAGAGGCCCTTCTGTCCGGCCGCGAGGTTGCGGCGGTAGAACGCATTGGAATCCTCCGCCGTGGAGAAGCCGGCATATTGCCTGACGGTCCAGGCCTGGTTGACGTACATGGTCGGGTAGGGGCCGCGCAGATAAGGCGGCATGCCCGGATAGGTCTCGAGGAAGTCGAGGCCGGCGAGGTCGGCCTCGCCATAAGCGGGCTTCACCAGAATGCCCTCGGGCGTCAGCCACGGCTCGGCGCTGCCTGATGGCGCGGCGCTTGTGGTGCGCTCGAAGGCGATGTCTGCGAAATCAGGAATGCGGCTCATGGTTTCAACCATATCATGGGCGCTCAATCATGGTCGGGATGCTGATGGCTGACGATGGTTGCCATCTTCTCCGGCCCGTAATTTTGCTGCGTGGTCTGGCTTGGTAGATTGGCGATCCCGACCACCCAGCCGAGACGGGACTCGGAACCGAACTGCCGCGTCGGCACCACGTGATCGGGGCGGTCGAACGCGCCGGTCATGATCTCGATCCGGTCGCCGTCGATGCGGCCAAAGCTTAGCGGCGTGCCGCAGGCGGCGCAAAAGCCGCGCGCGGCGATGGAGGAGGAGCGGAAGAACGACGGCTTGCCCTTGGTCCATGCAAAGTCCGTCTTGTTGATGTCGGCAAAAGAGGCGAACGGCGCGCCGCTGGCTTTCTGGCACATCCGGCAGTGGCAGATCGAAACCCTGTTCGGCGCCGTCGTGACTCCAAAGCGCACTGCCCCGCATTGGCAGCCGCCGGTGAGAACGGGTTTGCCTGCTTCCGTCATGGCTGCTCCATCCGTCGATACGTGTCTTGCAATGTCGCAAGCGCGTCGCCCCCGGCGAAGACAAAACCGGTGACGCCGGCTGCACGCAGCGCCGCCTCGGCATCGGTCGGGCGGCCTGCCAGATAGATAAGTCGGGCGCCGGCGGTTTGCAGGGCCTGCGCCGCGGCTTCGGCGTGTTCCGCATAGACCTTGTCGCTGGAACAAAGGCAGGCGAGCCCGGCACCGGAGGCCTTGAAGGCTGCAGCCAACTGGGCCGGATCGGCCAAGCCCTGGCTGTCGACGGCCTGGATGCCGCCGGTCTCGAACAAGCTCTTGGCAAAGGTCGCGCGCGCCGTGAAATCGGCGGGCGTGCCGAGATTGGCCAAGAACACTTTCGGCCGCGCGCCGTGTGCCTTCAAGGCCGCATCGGATTTGTCGCGCAGTGCCTCGAACGGTTCCGCCAGCCGGATCGGCGGCAGCGCGTCGAACGTGTATTTTTGCTCGCCATAAGGCGCCAGCGCGATCGGCGTCGCCTTCAGCACCATCGTCTCGTTCTCGTGCAAGTTCGGAAACTCGCTGGCGCCGGTCAGCACGTCGCGGCGTTTTGCGATGTTGGCGTCGCGGGCTTTTCGCGCGGCCGCGACCTTGCTCTGGAACAGGCCCTGCTGAAGCGCAGAGAAGGCGCCGCCGGCTTTCTCGCTCTCCTGGAATAGCGCCCAGGCGGCGTCGCAGAGCTGGCCCGTCAACGTCTCGATGCCGCCTGCGCCTGCCGCGGGATCGCTGACCTTGGCGAGATTGCTCTCTTCCAGCAGCACGAGCTGCGTATTGCGCGCCACGCGCCGCGCGAACGGATCGGGCAGGCCGAGCGCCAGCGTATGCGGCAGCACGGTGATCGCGTTCGCGCCGGCGAGTCCGGCCGCAAACGTCGCCATGGTCGCGCGCAGCATGTTCACATAGGGATCGCGTTGCGTCAGCATGCGCCAGGCGGTATCGGCGGCGATGAACAGCGGTTTTGGCATGAGCCCGCACGCCGTCTCGATGCGCGCCCACAGCAGCCGCAAGGCGCGGAATTTTGCCATGGTGAGGAACTGATCTGCATCCGCGGCAAGCCGCGCATAGACCATGCCTTGCGCCTGCTCCAGCGGAACGCCCGCGCCCTCGATCGCGCGCAAATAGGCGATGCCGCAGGCGAGCACGAAGGCGAGCTCCTGCACCTCCGAGCCACCGGCATCGTGGACGACGCGTCCGTCGGCTGATGCGAACGGTCCCTTGAAGCCGAGCGCGGCGAGGCCCTTGATGCCGCCGGTGACGGCCGGAACGATCTCGTCCCAGGTATAGGGGCTGTGGCCCCACACCGCGCCGGCCGCGAGCGGGTCGAGCCCGAAGCGGATGTCACAGGCCGCGGGATCGATGCCGTTGCTCTTCACATATTCCGCGACGTGGATCGCCGCCATCCGCGATTGCGGACCGATCTCGAGCTCCAGCCCGATGCCGGCGTCGAGATGGATATCCTTCAAGATCTTCGCGATTGCGTCTGCGGTCGGTTCCAGCCCGAAACCGTGAGCGGCATTGCCGCCGGCGAACACCAGCGCAAGCCCTGTCGCGCCATTTTCGAGATCGGTCAGTGCCTGTGCATTCGCCGCACTTGCATCGGGATGGTCGATCCGCTGCATGATCTGCCAGGGCGCCGCCGCCGGCCGTCCCACCACGGGCGCAACGCCTTTGGCGCGCGGATAGAGCGGATCGATCCTGATTCCGTCATAGGTCTTGGCGACCAGCTTCTCGAATGGCGCGCCCTTCAGCACGCCATCGACCAGCTTGCGCCAGTCGTCGACGATCGCCTTGGGAAAATCCGCCGCCAGCGGCAGGTCGTCAGTCGCGGAGGTCATGCGGCGAAGGGCTCCCGAAAAATCTTGTTGTTCGCAGGCGAAATTGCCACGGCCGGCCGTCCCTGCAAACGGTTGTTTTTGGTTAACCGGTATCCGGAAGCCGCTCAATGCCTTGTGTCGAGACGCTGGCGAGACCGTCACGGACACGAATGCCTGCGATCACGCGGTCGGGCGCGATCTCGGCCAGCGGCACCAGCACAAAGGCGCGCTCGAACAGGCGCGGATGCGGCAGGGTCAGATCGGGCTTCTGCATCGACACATCGTCATAGGCGATCATGTCGAGATCGAGCGTGCGCGGGCCCCAGCGCCGCTCCTTATCGCGCGAGCGGCCGAATTTCTGCTCGACCTTCTGCATCACGAACAGCAGCGCATGCGGATCGAGGCTGGTGTCGATCTCGACGCAGGCGTTGATGAAGGGAGCCTGGTCCTCGTCGCCCCAGGGCGGCGTCGCATAGTCCGACGAGCGCGCGATCAACGCAGCCTGGGCCATGCCGCAGATATGGGCGATCGCCTTCTGGAACGTCGCGCGGACATCGCCGACATTGCCGCCGAGCGCGATCAGAACGCTTGCCATGTCAGGGGTGCCGCGAACGCGTCAGCATGATTCCGACGTCGTCGAAGATCGCGGCGATCGGCGCATGCGGCTTGTGCACGGTGATCTTCACGGCGCGGATACGCGGGAAGTGCGACAGGATGGCATCGGCGACCGCGCCGGCCGCGCGCTCCAGCAGCTTGTAATTGGTGTTCTTGAAGGCCGCGGTGGTCGTCGCCACGACGTCGGCGTAGGACACGGTGTCGGCGAGCCGGTCGCTGCGCGAAGGCTCCGACAGGTCGGTATAAAGTTCGAGGTCAATGACGAAGCGCTGGCCGACCTCGGTCTCGTGCTCCATCACGCCGTGGCGGGCATGGATCGACAGGCCGCTCACGAAGATCGTATCGGTCATGGCTTGCTCTCGATTGCGTGCGCCACTCGCAGGGCCTGCAAGGTCTCGGCGACGTCGTGTGTCCGGATGATTTTCGCGCCGCGCTGCGCGGCGATCAGATGCGCGGCGATCGAGCCGGCGAGCCGCTCTGTCGACCCCGACGGCGACACCGAGGCGATGAAGCGTTTTCGCGAGGCACCAACGAGGATCGGCAGGCAAAACATGTCGAGCTCGCGAAGTCGCGCCAGCGCAATCATGCTCTGTTCGGCTGTCTTGCCGAAGCCGATGCCGGGATCGAGCACGACTTTGTCGCGGGCGATGCCGGCTTTTGCCGCGATCTCCAGCGAACGCAGGAAAAACGCTTTCATGTCCACGACGATATCGATGGCGGGATCGACGCTGTCGCGGTTGTGCATGACGATGACGGGGGCGCTTCTCGCGCCAATCAGCGGCGCCATGGCGGCATCGCGCTGCAGGCCCCAGACGTCGTTTGCAATCGCCGCGCCCTGATCGAGCGCGAAGGCCACCACTTCCGCCTTCATGCTGTCGATCGAGACCGGCACACCGAGCGCCACGATCTCCGATAGCACCGGCCGCAGCCGCGCCAGCTCGTCTTGCGCCGTGACCGGCCGAGCGCCCTTGTAGGGCCGGGTGGACTCGGCACCGATATCGATGATGTCGACCCCGGCCTCGATCATCGCCCGTGCCCGCGCGAGCGCCTGCTCGGGCGCGATGAATTCGCCGCCGTCGGAGAATGAATCGGGGGTGACGTTGAGCACGCCCATGACCGCCGGGATCGGCCGCTCCAGCAGCGTCCGCAGCACGTCAGGCCCGACTGAACCGGCCGCCGGGACGGATGGAGAGGGCGAGGCATTCATGCGGCCCGCTTTAGCGGTCGGGGAGGGGGGATTCAAGGCGGGATTGGGGGGCGATCCAGTCGCCCAATGCACTCCGGGGCCGGTGAGGGCGCGATGCTCTTGCCCACGCTCCGTCATTGCGAGCGTAGCGTAGCAATCCAGGCTGCCGCTGCGGAGAGACTCTGGATTGCTTCGCTGCGCTCGCAATGACGACCGGGAAGGAGCGGTGCTCTATCTGCCCAGCCCTGTCCCTGGATCAATACGAAATCTTCGGCGGCAGCTTTTTCGCCTTGGCGATGATGTCGCCGACCGACTTTTCCGAGGGCAGGATGCGGAGGAGCTTTTTCTTCTCGTTGGCATCCCGCATGCTCTGGGCCAGCCTTGCCGGATTTCGGTAGGCGAGCTCGCGCACGGTGGTGACGCCGGCGGCGCGGACCAGGCCGACCTTGGCCCGGCCCATGCCGGGGATGCGCATGTAGTCGGAGACGTTGGCCCATTCCAGCAGCAACTGCTCGCTGATGCCGGTCTTGGCGGAGAGCGCCTTGCGGCCCTTCACGGTCGAAGCCGCCTCGAGCAACGCATCGGTGGTGCGGATACCCTGCGCCTTCAACTTGTTGGCGGCAAAGGCCGACAGGCCCTCAATCTCGGAGATCGGATATGTCATGATACTCGATGTGAAATGCGCAGGCGTCAGGCGAACTGGCTGAGGCCCGGGGTCCCCGCGATGATCTTGCCCATCTGATCCGCTCCGATTTTGTCTCGGCCGAAGCGAAAAAGTTCACGGGCGATGTTCTGAATCTCGGACATGCCAAGTCCCAGGCCCATCAGGCGCGTGCCGACCGCCATCAAGCCGCCGCCCATCAGCCGCGACAGTCCTCCGCCGCTGCGGGACGCCTCGATTGCCGCTTCTGCACCTGGAATCTGGTCGATCAGGACCTGGACGCTGTCGGAAGGACCCTCGTTGCGGAGGAAGCCCAGGATAATGCCGACGGTCTTTTCAGCGACAGCACTATCTATGCTGGCGTTTGTCGCCAGCCGCCCGATCAGCTCGTCCATATGGCCGCCCCTCAGCCGGTTCACATGCCGGAGTATTGCTTTCGAAAATGATCTTGAGCCGGTGTGATGTGAAATACAAGCGATGAACGCCGTCAACGTTCCGATTCATTCTCTAACGCGCGAGAAGTGTTGCAGCGATGCAAGGGCGGAGATGAAATCGGCAGAAAAATGCCGCGATGCGAATGCGTCGTTCCTACTTTCGGCGGATGTCACTCGCATGTTTCCGACGATGTCGCATGCCCGGAGCGCGTTGAATGGTTTCAATCACCGCGCGATATGCGTTAAACTACGGAACTGGTGCATTCGAGTTTCGATATGCGAAACAAGGCAGAGAGATCAGGGCATAATGACCGCACAGGACAGCAAGCTCGGTGATACCGACGACAAGATCTTCGTCGGGAAAGGAAGCGAGCAGGCATGGCTGACGCTGGCGTTCGCCAATCGCCACGGCCTCGTCACGGGTGCAACCGGAACCGGCAAGACGGTCTCGCTGCAAGTGATGGCAGAAGGATTTGCGCGCGCTGGTGTTCCAGTGTTCGCGGCCGACATCAAGGGCGACCTCTCCGGCATCTCCGAGGTCGGCGAAGCCAAAGATTTCATCGTCAAGCGCGCCACCGAGATGGGACTGACGTTCCAGCCCGACCAGTTCTCGACGGTGTTCTGGGACGTGTTCGGCGAGCAGGGCCACCCGGTGCGGGCGACCGTCACGGAAATGGGCCCGCTGCTGCTCGCACGTATGCTCGACCTGAACGATGTGCAGGAAGGCGTGCTCAACGTCGCCTTCCGCGTCGCCGACGACAACGGGCTGACGCTGATCGACATGAAGGATCTGCGCGCGCTGCTCGATGCCATCGTGCCCGACGCCGGCAAGAAGGGGGCGGATGCCGAGGAGAGTCCGCTTGCCGAGATCAAGAAGGCGGCGCAGGGTTTTGGTAACGTCACCAAGGCCACGGTCGGCACCATCCAGCGCCAGCTTCTGGTGCTGGAGAACCAGGGCGCCACCAAATTCTTCGGCGAGCCGGCGCTGACGCTGAAAGACTTCATGAAGACCGACCGCGACGGCCGCGGCATGGTCAACATCCTCGTCGCCGACAAGCTGCTGCAGAGCCCACGGCTTTACGCGACATTCCTGCTGTGGATGCTGTCGGAGCTGTTCGAAGAGCTGCCCGAGGCCGGTGACCTGCCCAAGCCGAAGCTGGTCTTCTTCTTCGACGAGGCGCATCTGCTGTTCAACGACGCGCCCAAGGCGCTGATGGACAAGATCGAGCAGGTGGTGCGCCTGATCCGCTCCAAAGGCGTCGGCGTTTATTTTGTCACGCAAAACCCGGTCGACGTGCCCGACCGCGTGCTTGGACAATTGGGCAACCGGGTGCAGCACGCGCTCCGCGCCTTCACCCCACGCGACCAGAAGGCGGTCGCCGCCGCGGCCCAGACCTTCCGGCCCAACCCGAAGCTCGACACTGCCAAGGTGATCATGGAGCTCGGCAAGGGCGAGGCGCTGGTGTCCTTTCTCGAAGGCAACGGCACGCCGGCGATGGTCGAGCGAGTGATGATCCGGCCGCCATCGGCCCGGATCGGACCGATCACGCCGGAAGAGCGCAAGGCGATCATGGATGCAAGCCCGGTGAAGGGCAAATACGACACCGCCGTCGATGCGGAGTCCGCCTACGAGATGATCCAGAAGCGCATTGCCGGCACGGCTGCGACTGCCGATCCAGGCGCGGCTGGCGGAAATGGAGGCGGCGGCATCCTCGGCCAGATCGGCTCGATCGTCGGCACCATCTTCGGCACCAACGTCAAGCGCGGCCGCCTCTCGACGGGGCAGGTCATCGCGCGCGACATGACCCGATCGGTCACCAATCAGGTGATCGGGGGGATGGCCGCCAATATCGGCAAGTCGGTCGCCGGCCAGCTTGGTGGCTCGATCGGCCGCACGCTGGTCCGCGGCGCGCTCGGCGGCTTGCTGCGCAGGTAGGCAGAAAGCCTCGTTTGAGGCAATTCATCCGCAGACCGGCCGCTTGTGCGCGGCGGGTACAAATTCGGGTGATCAGGACTCTCCAAGCGTCCGTTGGTCTGCTAGGTGCTATGGCCCCTGACTGGACCACATCGTGACCTCACCTGAATCTTTCGTCCGACCCGGCGCATTCCGAAACCTGTCGTTGCGTGCGCCGCTCGACCTGCTCTTCCTGCTCTGCTGCTTCATCCTGGCTGCCGATGTCCTCGGACCCGAGATCTTCGGGCACGGCAAAACCAAGGACTATGGCCTGTGGTACTGGGCCGGGCAGCAGGTTTTAAACGGTGGGCCGCTCTATCCCGGCGACATCGGTGCGTACTTCGAGTTCATCTACCCCCCGCTGCCGGCGATCCTGCTGGCGATCCCGAGCTGGTTCGGCAAGATCGCGCTCTACAGCGTGCTGTCGATCCTGAATATTACGGCGTGGTGGTACACCGGGATGCTCTCCAACGCCATGACCGGTTCGGGCCGCACGCCTGGCCCGTGGCTGGAGGCGCTGCCGGCTCTCGTCACCGTGACCTTCGTGTTCGACATGTTCGATCTTGGCCAGCCGAACCTCGTGCTGCTGGCGATGATGCTCTACGGCTTCTGGAGCTTGCAGCATCAACGCTCCTGGCTCGCAGGCTTGATGTTCGCGCTCGCCACCGCCATCAAGGTGTTTCCCATTGCGGTGCTGCCCTATCTGGTCTGGCGTCGAAACTGGGGAGCCGCCGTCGCTACGGTCGCCTTCACCGGCATGCTTCTCTATATCGTGCCGGCCCCCATACGCGGCTTCGAGCGCAACGCCGCCGAGGTCAAGACCTGGTATCAGGGCATGGTCGGGTCGAGCTCGGAAAAAGGATTTGGCCAGCGCGACGAGCAGAACTGGTCGTGGGTGAACCAGTCACTCATTGCCGTCACGCACCGGCTGGTCCGGCCGATCAACTACAATCAGGAGGATTCCAACAAGCCGCCGCGCACGATGAATGTCATCGACGTCGATTTCAGGACGGCGAACTGGATCGTGCTGGCGCTGTCGGCCTTGCTCGGATTGGGCTTCGTCGCGGTCATGCCACGGCAAGCGCGGCGTATGGCGCGCTCGGACGCCGAGGAGCTCGGCATCCTGTTCTGCCTGATGACGGTGGCATCGCCCCTGGCGCGGCAATACTACTTCATGTGGCTGTTCTTCCCGATGACGGTGCTGATGCATCGTGCCGCCTTCGACGAGCGGGCGAACGTGCGCCTGGGAACCTGGCTTTCCCTTGGCGCCGCCGGCATGCTCATGCTGCTGGCACTGCCGTGGTTTCCCAATGTCTTTCAGGCCTGGGGCAATAACCTCGTCGCCACAGCGGTCCTCGCAGCTAGTCTCGCATGGCACATCCGGCATCCGCCGGTTGCGGCTGGCCCCAACGCCGCGGCAGCGCTAAAAGCCGATAGTTCTTGAGAAGACAGCTTGAGCCCCGACGTCTTGGGATTCGAACGCAGGGAATACGACAATGGCAAATGCGCAGCTTCAATCCGTGCTCGACCACATCGACAAGGAGTTCGACAACAGCCTGGAGCGCCTGTTCTCGCTGTTGCGGATCAAGTCGATCTCCGCCGATCCGGCCTTCGCGGCCGATTGCAAGGCGGCGGCCGAGCATCTTGCCAGGGACATCGCGAGCCTCGGCGTTGCGACTGAAGTGAGGCCAACCGCCGGCCACCCCGCGGTCGTCGGCAAGAGCGTCGCGGGCGGCCGGCCGCATGTGCTGTTCTACGGCCACTATGATGTGCAGCCGGTCGATCCGATCGAGCTCTGGCACCGTCCGCCATTTGAGCCTGTTGTGACCGACCATGCCGACGGCCGCAAGATCATCGTGGCGCGCGGCGCCGAGGACGACAAGGGTCAGGTCATGACTTTCGTCGAGGCCTGCCGCGCCTGGAAGAAGGTGACGGGATCGCTGCCGATCGACGTCACTTTCCTGATCGAAGGCGAGGAAGAAGTCGGCTCGAAGAACTTCGTGCCCTTCATCGAAGCCAACAAGGACGAGTTTAAGGCTGACTACGTGCTGGTCTGCGACACCGGCATGTGGGACCGCAACACGCCCGCGATCACGACCTCGCTGCGCGGTCTGCTCTATGAGGAGCTCAAGATCACCGCCGCCAATCGCGACCTGCATTCCGGCGTGTTCGGCGGCAGCGCGATGAACCCGATCCGGGTGCTGACCAAAATTCTCGGCGGGCTGTTCGACGATGACAACCGTATCACCATTCCCGGCTTCTATGACGGGGTGAAGGACACGCCGTCGGACATTCTCGCGCAGTGGAAGAAGCTCGATTTCACGCCGGACACGTTCCTCAAGCCGGTTGGACTATCGATACCGGCCGGCGAGAAGGGCAGGCTCCTGGTCGAGCAGGCTTCCACGCGTCCGACCTGTGACGTCAACGGCATCTGGGGCGGTTATATCGGTGAGGGCTCGAAGACGGTGATCCCGTCGCACGCGTCGGCCAAGGTCTCGTTCCGGCTGGTCGAAGGCCAGGATCCCGCGAAGATCCGCAAGGCTTTCCGCGAGTACGTGACTGCGCGCATTCCGGGGGACTGCAAGGTCGAGTTCGGCGACCACTCTGCCGGGCCCGCGATTGCGCTCGACTGGAACATGAAGCCGCTTGCCGCGGCCAGGACCGCGCTGACCGAGGAATGGGGCAAGGAGACCGTGCTGATGGGCTCGGGCGCCTCGATCCCGATCGTCGCGGACTTCAAGCGCACGCTGGGGCTGGATTCGCTGCTCGTTGGTTTCGGCCTCGACGACGACAATATCCACTCGCCGAACGAGAAATACGACCTCCGCAGCTTCCAGAAAGGCATCCGTTCCTGGGCGCGCATCCTCGCGGCGCTGGCGGAGGTGAAGTAGCGGGCGCTCTGTCCTCGTCATTGCGAGCGTAGCGAAGCAATCCAGAATCTCTCCGCGGTGACAGCCTGGATTGCTTCGTCGCTTCGCTCCTCGCAATGACGGGGCCAAATAAAAACGCCGCCCGGAATTGGGCGGCGTTTCATTCCGAAAATGTGTAGAGGGTGTTGAGACCTACCCTACACCAAATCCCGAAAATCTCAAGAGCGGTAGCCTGGAAGCTCGCGGTCCAGCTTGCGCAGCAGTGGCGGCCACACGAGGTTGGTGGCGCGCAACTCGGCGCGGTCGCGGTTGGCGAGCAGCTCGGTGTTTTTGTCGATGGCGACATCGTCGACCGGATAGACCGGCGTGCCCAGCGCGCGCGTACGTACCTGCATCGAGCAGGCCCGCTCAAGGTGATACATGCGCTCGAAGGCCGAGGCCACCGAACGGCCGACCGTCATCGTGCCGTGGTTGCGCAGCAGCATGTGGTTGTGGTCGCCGAGGTCCTTCTGCAGCCGCGGCCGCTCGTCGTGGTCGAGCGCGATGCCCTCGTAGTCGTGATAGGCGAGGTCGTGGGTGACGAGCTGGGCGGTCTGGTTCAGCGGCAGCAGGCCTTCGGCGCTGCTCGAGACCGCGGTGCCGTCGAGGGTGTGGAGATGCAGCACGCAGATGGCGTCCTCGCGCACCTCGTGGATCGCCGAGTGGATGGTGAAGCCGGCGGGGTTGATGCTGTACTCGCTCTCGGAGAGCTGGTTGCCGTGCAGATCGACCTTGACCAGGCTCGACGCCGTGATCTCGTCGAACATCAGCCCGTAGGGATTGATGAGGAAATGATGGTCGGGGCCGGGCACGCGCGCGGAGATGTGGGTGTCGACCAAATCGTCCCAACCGTAGAGCGAGACGAGGCGATAGCAGGCGGCGAGATTGACCCGTTGCTGCCACTCGGCCTCCGTCATGTTCGACGGCACTTCCTTCAGGCGCGCTTCCGCTGGCGACATGGTTGATCTCTCCGAACATCGTTGTTGCGGGGAGGGAGCGTAGTCCTGCCGCGAGCTGCCAGCAAGGCACACAAAGCGCGGCAGTCCAGCGTAGTCCGCATGAGCGAAGCGACATGCGGGGCTGCCTGATAGGCCTCGGATGTCGCTGCGCTCACCCGGGCTACGATCCGGAGAAATTTATTACGGTGCCGGGATCGAGAGCAGGCTGGAAATGCTGCTGCCGCGGATGTCGTAGACGCGGGCGAACACCACGTCGTCGCGCTTGATCTCGACCAGCACGGGCGCGGTGAGGCCCTTGCAGTAGAATTCACCGAGCGTCATGGCGAAGTCGGCGGCATTGGAATCCCAGCCGATGGTGAAGTCAGGGCCGAGCGCGACCTGGGCGGGGCGCTGCGGACCGCACACGGCGACCTTCCATTTGCGGTTGCGCGGCGGCACTTCCTGGCGTTCCACCAGTTGCTCGCGCAATTCGTCCGAGGCCTGCTTCAGCGCCAGGCCCCAATAATCCAGCATGAAGCGGTCGTCGGCGCCGCGCACGGTGCCGGCGATGTGGTTGAAGTGGGTGTATTGATAGGGATGCAGGCGGATCATCTCGGCGAGCGAAAGCGCCAAGCCAAAGCAGAAGGTGGCGAGCACGACCGGCTGCCAGGTGCGGTGATTGGCGCGCAGCCGCTGCATGGCCCAGCCAAAGGCGACGCCGCCGAGCACCGCCATCGGCGGGATCACGAAGACGAAATGGCGGATGCCGTTGTACAGCGCCGGTCGCTTCACCATCGCGATCGCGAGCGGCAGCGTCGCGGCGAGCGTGAGCATCAGCAGGATGGTCTTGCGGCGTGCGGGAACCTCGCGACGCGGCAGCAGTGCGAAGGTGCCGATCACGGCGCCGAACATCAGCACCAGCATCACCTCGGGCAACTGAAGCGCGAACAGCGTCGGCAGATAGGACCAGGGCATGTCGGGCACGGATACGATCGCGCCGTCGAACATCTCCTTCCAGGGTTTCTCGAAGAAGTGCGAGAAGTAGGTCAGCGCCTCGAAGGGATTGCCGGGCTCCATGATCGACCACGGCCAGATCAGCCCCATCACGAGGTAGCCGAGCACGAGGCCGGGCAGCAGCACGTAGACGACATAAGCGAAGCGGCGGACCGACTCGCGCAGGCCCTCGCTGCGCAGTTCCTCCAGGAACAGCGGCATGAAGCCGATCACGGCATAGATCAGCGCAAGGCCGCCGAGGATGCGGGTGCCGAGCGAGAGGCCGGCACCAAGGCCGACGATCAGGATCGTGCGCGGCGAAGGCTGCGGATATTCCTCGGCGAGGCGGACGAGACCCAGCATCAGGATGATCATGGCCACCGCGAAGGGCGCATCCTTCGGGTTCATGAACATGTGGCCGTAGAAGATCGGGCAGAGCGCGAGCAGCAGGAGCGAGGCAAGTCCCGCAAGGGGGCCACCGACTCGGCGGCCGAGCCGCCACGTCACCGCAAGTCCGATCACGCCGACGACGGCGCCGACCAGACGGCGCGTCTCGAACAGTTCGAGCGGAATCACCTTGTGCAGGAGAGCCGCGACCATGTCGAAGCCGCCGCCATACATGTAAAGGTTGGCGAAGGAGAGTGCCGCGGTGTCCTTGAAACCGGAACCGAACATGCGCAGCAGCAGGTCGGCATACTCGGCGTGGGTGTAGTCGTCCCAGCCGAGCCCGTAGTCGCGGAAGGTCAAACCGGCAATGACGGCGACCGCAGCCAGCACCAGCATGGCGAGATCGTCGCAAGTCCGTTCAACCGAGCGCCGCAGAGGCGTGTCGATCGCCGAAGTCGTGATGGATGTCATGGCTATTGGTGACCCGGAATCCCCTCTTGGCCCTGCTGGTGCGCGCGGGCCTGCTCCCCGGAATCCCTATAGCGCAGTTCCATTACCAAGTAATTGGGCATTATGGCTAAATTCCTGATGCAACGCAGCAAATCCGACCACATCGAGAGCAGCTTAGAAGTAGCGAGCCGTAGCTGAAGGGAATGTGAATAAGTCCCTGATTTCCTTTCCTTTAGGAACGCAGGCTATAATTCGACGTTGGCGTGGAACACTGGATGACGGTATCGTGGCGTGACGAGTGTCGCGTGTGGCTGCGCGGCCGGGGGTGAGTTCGATGGCGTTGGTATTGTTGATCGCGGGGATTTTCGCCGTTTTGGCGGGCCTCCTTGCGATCCTGTTCGGCTTCACCGTCAGGGAATTCAGTCTCGGCAGTACCCTCATAATCTCCGGCACCATCGGCGTCTGCTCCGGAATGTTACTGGCCGGCCTCTACGTCGTGGTTGCGGAATTGAAGGGCATGGCCCGCCGGCTCGCTGGATCAATCGCACCATCCGACGTTCGGGTCCGGCCCGTACTGCCGGGTCTCGGGATGCCTGGAACGCCTGCCCCCTCGCCTGAGCCGGGCGCGGAGAAGATGGAGCCGGCGCCGCCATTGCCGGCCGCAGGCCCGCCGCCCTGGCAGAACGAAGCAGCCGCGCGCGAGCGACCGCGCGTCGAACCTCCGCCACCGCCGGAAGCTCCGAGCCCGCCTGAGGTTCCGGAGCCGCCGCGCCGGCGCAACTTGCTGTTCGCCTCGACCTCCCGCAAGGAGCGCGAGCGCGCGGAGGCGAAGACCGGCGAGGGCGTGCCGCCGCTGCCGCATGCCGAGCCGTCGGGGGAGCCTGCCGCCCCGGAGGCGCCGCCTGCGAGCTTTGACGACGCCTGGCCGAAGCCGGATCGCATGAGGCCTGCAGAGCCGCCGGCCGCCTCGCGGCGCCCGCCACCACGCTCGCCGTCGACCTTCGCGGAGGCTGCTCCGCCACCTGCACCGGAGCCGACGGCCGCGGCCGAGCAGGCGCCCGTGACCGTGCTCAAATCCGGCATCGTCGACGGCATGGCCTATTCGCTCTACTCCGATGGCTCGATCGAAGCCCAGATGCCGGAGGGGATGATGCGCTTTGCCTCGATCGACGAACTGCGCTCCCACCTTGACCAGCGGGGCGCTTGAAGAGCGGGCGTAGGCAACTCTGGCGCAGCCAAGTAAAGCGCTGGCGTTCTGTTGGTTCGTCAGTAAATCAGCCCATACTCCTCAGTCGTCCCATTTCAGCCAAACGTATTGTTGACACGGAATACTCTGACGTCGTCTCTCCCGTGAGACGCAAGGTGGAGAAAGGCGGGGCCGATGTCGGATGCCGGGGCTAAGAATTTCATTGAGCTGACGGCAGGCATCGTGTCGGCCTATCTCAGCAATAATCCGACGCCTGCGGCTGAGATTCCGAACCTGATCAGCCAGGTGCATGGCGCGCTGGTGCGCGTTTCGTCGGGCCGCACCGAGACGGTGCCGCTTGAGCCCGCGAAGCCGGCGGTCTCGCTGAAGAAGTCGATCGCGCCCGATTATCTGGTCTGCCTGGAAGACGGCAAGCGCTTCAAGTCGCTGAAGCGCCATCTGCGCACCCAATACAACATGACGCCGGAGCAATATCGCGAGAAATGGGGCCTGCCGGCCGACTATCCCATGGTCGCGCCAAACTATGCGGTGGCCCGCTCGCAGCTTGCGAAGCAGATGGGACTGGGACAGCAGCAGCGGAAGCGGAAGTAGATTTTCTACGACGCTTCCGCGAGCGCCTCTTTCGCGTCGGTCTTGATGCGCTCGACCATCGAGCGCAGGCCGTTGGAACGCTGCGGCGTCAGATGATCGCGAAAGCCGAACTCGTCGAATACGGCAATGGCATCGGTTGCAAGAATCTCCTGAGGCGTGCGGCCGGAGTAAAGCGACAGCACGATCGCGACCAGCCCGCGCACGATGTGGGCGTCACTGTCGCCGCGATATGTCAGGACCGGCGGGCCGCCATCGCGATGATCGATCAGCTTCTGAAGCCAGACCTGGCTGACACAGCCATTGACCTTGTTCTCGGCCGAATGCTCAGCCTCGGACATCGGTTCCAGGGTGCGGCCGAGCTCGATGACATACCGATAGCGGTCGTCCCAATCGTCCAGAATCTCGAAATTATCCCTGATTTCGTCGATCGTCGTCATGCTGGCCCAAAGTTCCCGTTCAGGCCAATATAGGGACGCAAAGCGCCGAAATCGATAGGGTTTGGGCGCTAATTCGCCGGTGCAAGCGCCGGACCGCGCCATTCCAGCGCAAGGTCGTCCTGGGACAGGGTGTCGCGCGGCGCTTCGCTGGTTGCGGTATCGCCTTCGCCGGCCAGCGCGATCGAGCCGGTGTGGTCGGGCGCCTTCTTGTCGGGCTTCTCGAGCTGCTCTTTTTTGTCGTTGATGATCTGGTAGATCTTCTTCGCGCCGTCCTGCGCGCGCTGGCCGATGATGGTGGCGGCCTGTCCGCCGACCTCGCAGGCCGCCGGCTGGCGCTTGCAGAACTGAGTCATGTCGGAGACGGCCGCGGTCGCAGCCTGCACCGCGTCGGCAGCGCCGATCTGCGGCAGCTTGTCCGATTCGGGCGTCTTGTCCCGCGGCAGGAGCACCAGCACCAGCCCGAGCCAGAATGTGATGCGAAGCAGAAAGCGCATCTTGCGACCTGTATGTTAGACCCCGTCGCGGCGATCTCCGCGGATGTCGGACCTAGCAACTCTCGATAAATCGCAAGTGATTGCCTTCCGCTTAATTCGCGGAAAATTGACTCAAGAATCTTTGCAATCGACGGTGTCGTAAATTTTCGATTGACGTCCGTGCCGTGAACTCTGCCGCCATGCCCGTCCACCATTTCGAAACCATGCGGATCACGGGGAAACCCTGTGTTCACCATCCTCGCCGATGACGTCGTCAAATCGTCTAAAAAGCCCTGCGATGACGCGGTGTCCGGCGGCGCGCCGCGCTGCCTTAGTGTTCGTTTAAGGTCGCTCTGACACGGTGGCTCAACGATAAGGAGGCGTTCCGGCGCGTCTTCCCGACGAATGAGCCGAAGCGCGAGACCCGTGACAGTTTTGAGTATCATCCGCGATTGTCTCGATGCGCTGCTGCATCCCTCCGCGCGTTACGACGCGCTGACGCGAGCGCGCCATCATGCCTTCATGGCCCCGCGGCTGCTCGGCAGCCTGGCCGCTTTCGCCGCATTCCCGGTCTATCTCGCCATGCGCGGCGCGCCGAGCGCGCTCGAGGTCGCAGCCTTCGCCTGGCTGATTGCGCCGATCCTGTTGTCCTGGTTCCTGTCGCGGACCGGCCGTTACGAGGGCGCGCATGTGCTGTCGTCGCTGGCGCTGTCGGGCCTGATCATGGCGGTTGCGGTGACGACCGGCGGCATCGAATCCTTCGCCGCGATCTGGCTGGTCGTGGTTCCCCTCGAAGCTGCGCTGTCGGCCTCGCGCCGCGTCGCGGCCTTTGCATCGCTGCTGGCACTGTCCTGCGCCGGCATCCTGATCCTCGTCAGCCAGCTCGGCTGGCTGCCGATTGGCGACACCAGCGCCGCGGAACGCGGCGTGCTGATGGCGTTCGGCGTCGCCTCGGCGACGCTCTATGCCGCGGGCCTGGCCTTCGGTGTGGAATCGCTCGCACGCACCAGCGTGGCGCTGCTGTCGCGGGAGGAGGAGCGTTACCGCCTCCTGGCGCGGAATATGAGCGACGTCATCTCGCGGCATCAGCGTAACGGCGCGGTGCAGTTCATTTCACCGGCGGTGGAAGCCATGCTCGGCGTACCCGTCGCGCAACTGCTCGGCCACGGCCTGTTCGATCGGGTCCATGTCGCCGATCGCCCGGCGTATCTGACGGCGCTGTCCGATGCCGCGCGCGGCGACGTGCGCAGCGTCGAGTTCCGGTTGCGCCGGGAACGTGCCGGCTCGGAACGCGGCCAGGTTGACTTCATCTGGGTCGAGATGCGGTGCCGCCCGCTCGACCAGGATATGGGCCGTGATGCCACGCGCGAGGCCGATGTCGTCGCCGTGATGCGCGATGTCACCGACCGCAAGCTCGGAGAGCAGGCGTTCGACGAGGCACGCAGCGCTGCAGAGGCGGCCGACGCCGCCAAGACGCGCTTCCTCGCCACCATGAGCCATGAGCTGCGCACGCCGCTCAACGCCATCATCGGTTTCTCCGAGATGATCACGCAGGAGCAGACCTTGATGCTGGGCGCGGCCCAGCGGAGGGAATACGCCCAGCTGATCAACGATTCCGGCCAGCATCTGCTCTCGGTCGTCAACGGCATCCTGGACATGTCCAAGATGGAGTCGGGCAATTTCGAGATGGCGTCGGAACCGTTCGCGCCGCGTGCATCATTGATGCATTGCTGCAATCTGCTGGCGCTGAAGGCGCGGGAGAACGGCGTCGATCTCGTCACCGATGCGCCGCAGGACCTGCCTGTCATGACCGGCGATCCACGCGCCTTCAAGCAGATCGTGCTCAATCTCGTCGCCAACGCCGTCAAGTTCACCGAGCGCGGCGGTCAGGTCACCGTCACAGCCGCGGTCTCGGGCTCACAGCTTGCGCTGCGCGTCAGCGACACCGGTATAGGCATCGCGCCTGACGATCTCAAGCGCATCGGCGCGCCGTTCTTCCAGGCCGGCAAGACCTATCAGCGCCGTCACGAAGGCACCGGCCTCGGACTTTCGATCGTGAAGAGCCTGGTGGCGTTGCATCTCGGCGAATTGACGGTACAAAGCAGGCTCGGCGAGGGCACTGCCGTCACCGTCAAGCTGCCGCTGGTCTACACGCCGCAGGCCAAGACGTCTGATATGAAGACCTCTGATGGCAAGATGTCCGACAGCAAGGCGAGCGAGAGCAAGATCGCGACCTTGACGCCGGCGCTGCGCCAGGAACTTCAGGACCACGAACTTCACGACCATCCTCACGACCAAGATCAGGACCAACCCGCTCTGGTGAAGAAAAGTGCCTAAGAAGTCTGCCAAGGACGAAGCCGCTCCGCGCCGCCGTGGCGCCAAGGCCGCGGTCATCGATGTCGAGACCGAGCGCAATCTTGTGCTGCGCGTGCTGCTGCATAGCCCCAAGGATACGCTGGCCGGTCTCGTCGCCGTTGCCGCCATCGGCGCGATCGTTGCCAATGCGCTGTTCCTGCAGACCGGCCGGCACCCGGCGCCGATGTTCGGTACCGTGATCAATCTTCCCGCACCGTCGTCCATGGCGCTGTCGAACCCCTTGCCCCGTCCGCGTCCCGTCGGCGCCGATACCTCTCCGCTCGAGCCGAGAGCGACGGAGTTTCGTGCCGAGCCCAAACCTGCAGACAAGCCGCCGGAGAGGCCCGTCGAGGCGACTGCATCGACGCCGCGCTCGGGCGATCCCATGACCAATCTGGTCAAGCAAACGATTTCGGCGCCGCCCTCCGTCTCGCGTCCGCCGGCGCCGATCCCCGTGCAGCAGGGCCCGGCCGCGCGGCGCATCGCCGGCGTGCAGCGCGCGCTCTCCGAATACGGCTACGGGAATTTGAAGATCACGGGCGCGATGGGCGCCGAGACCCAGTCCGCGATCCAGAAATTCGAGCGCGAGCACAAGATGCAGGTCACCGGCCAGCTGTCCGACCGCCTGCTCCGCGAGCTCGGCGCCGCGATCGGCCACCCCGTCGAATAGTCGTGATGTTGTGCGAAGGCTGGTGCTGATTGCAGCGCTGTCCTATCGTGGCCTCCATGCGTTTGAAATCAAACATCTGGGTCTCAGCCTATCTGCGCCGGTGCCAGACCGAGGGCGTGTACGGCGCGGTGCGTCGTCGCGGCGCCGAGGAGGCGGGTGCGGTGTTCGTGAAGGTCTCGCTGCTCGACGGCAATGCGATGCTCTACGTGCCGGCGCCGCAGACCTCTTATGACGACGGTCGACCGGTCGATCGCTTCTTCGTGCCGCTTGCGCCGCAGCCGATGCCGGAGTCCGCGGTGGAGGAGCGTCTGACCAAGGAGATCCGCTTCGACTCCGACATCTGGATCGTCGAGACCGAAGACCGCGCCGGGCGGCATTTCCTCGAGCTGGCGAAGACCTAACGATCCGATCCGTCAGTCCCTGTCCGCACCGCAGGCGCGGAGCCGGGCTGCACGCCCGGACGCGTCTGGCTTGCGCCCGCACGTGCGCGCTGGCGCTCGCTGTCGTGCAGCGACGGTTGGTACTTGGCACGAGTGACGGCAAGCGTCGAGCCGCGCCATGCGGCCAGCATCACCAGCGCCGCGCGGTCGCTGAGGCGATCGTAAAGCCGCGACAGCCGGTACACGTCGGTCACGGAGTTGCCGATCTCCGGCTTGAAGAACAGCAGGATGCGCTGGAACTCCGGGCTTGGCATGTCGAGTGCGCGCGCGGCGACCGCGAGCGCTTCGCCGCTTGCATCGTCGACGATCTGGGCTGCGACGCGCGAGGGCAGGATCAGGCTGTCGCCGAGCTCGAAGATGAAATTCTCGACATCGCCCGCGATCGCCGCCATCTCGAGGATCTGGATCGCGCGCTTGGCGCGGACGGTCGGAATCCGCGGCGCGGCCTTCAGCGGCGTCTGCGCCAGATTGTGCAGGATCAGCGCGCGCTCGGCGGCGCCGGCGCGGAAGAACATGTCGTGGATATCGGCCGCGTCCTTTGGCTGCATCGCCATGTTCGAGGCCATGCGCAGCTCGGCGTCGCTAGGCGTGCGAACCGGCAAGGGGACAGGAGCGGTGGCAGGGGCGGGCGCCGGGATTTCGCGCGCGAGCGCAACCCTGCGGCCCTCCTGCGCGGCCGACAGTCCGAGCTTCTGCATGACCGGCGCGGGCGTCGACGGATAGATCGCAAGCCGCGCCTTGACGGCGGCGCGCGTCGCGTCGTCGACCTGGTCGATCAGTCGTGTGGCGAGCTCGACGAACTGGCGCTGCTCGTCGTCGCTATGGGTGCTCGACTGGACATAGAGGTCGGTCAGCACGCGCAGCAGCGTCGGACGAACATCGACGCCTTCGCGACGGGAGAGGGTCATCAGCCCGTCGAATCCTGGAAACAACGACTTGGTCATGGAGAGATACGCGACCTGGAAGAGATACTCGCCGCCAGCCTATCGCGGGCTCCTTTAAAGGCTCGTTAAGGAAAACGAGGCGTGAAGCCGAACCGGCAATTTGAAGCGTTCTCGTGCCGCAACGGGACGACGGGTCCCGCCCGTGCGGTTACGGTCCCGCCGGCACGTTTACACCCCGTTAACCATGAACTGATCTTAATGAATGCATGTTGCAGAGGCGCGCCGGGTCGCGTGGCAATTGAAGAGAGCTGATATGGGGACCATCATCGAATTTCCGGCCGGTCGCCGGGTGAGCGCGTCGGGGGACGTGGCTCCGCGCGCGGACATGGGCACGATTTTGATCCTTCCCGTGATCCGCATCGAGCGCGAGAGCGACGAAACCAGCGGGGATCACGGGCCGGAGCAGGGCACAGCGCCGGGGCGCCGTCGTCGTCGCCGTTAGCCTTCGGTCTTTGCAATGCCGGAGAACCTCCGCCAGATCCGGCCGGTCGTAACGGCCATCATGCTCGCAGTGCTGGGCGCGACGCTTGCCGCCTGTAGTGGTGGCGATTTCGGCCGGACCCGCGCCGACATGCGCAGCGACGACATGCATCGCTGGCTGGGCGCGGAAGTCACCTCCAGCGTCGGCCTCAAGCCATCCCAATTCCAGCTCACCGACGAAGAGCGCCAGCTTCGCGACCTCGCTTATCCGCTGATCGAGCCGCCGCTGTCGCGGCCCGCCTGGAAGAGCGTGTTCGGCGACTACAAGGCGCTGCCCTCGCCCTGGCGGCAAAAGATCGTGTTCGACCGCACCATGTATGGTCGCACACTGATCGACGAGCCGCACCGTTCGCATTCTTCGCGCTACACGCAGCTGATGGAGGACGTGCGCAACGACATCACCCGCTTCGAGCCGTTCTTCGCCTCCGCGATCCGCGTCATCGACCTCGACAAGAAGCGCAATGCCAGCATGGCGCGTGTCTCCTCCCTCTCGCCGAAGGAGAAGGAGGACGCGGTCGAGCGCATGCAGGAGAATTCGCTGATCATCCAGTGGGTGCAGCAGTGCCTCGAGCAGCGCGTCTCGTCCTATCGCTGGGGGCTGGAGCGGCTGGTGATCCAGGCGCCCGACGGCATGGCCGCCGATGCCGACCGCCTGATCGGCGAACTCGCCGCCCAGACCGCCAACCCGCCGGTCGCGGCCCAGCCGCCCTACGGCCGCGCGGTAGTCTCGAAGGGCTAACCCAGTTAGTCGCACAAGGGCGATATGGTCGGCTGCACTGGAGCCGCGGCCTCGCTCGCCGACGCGCGTCCCCAGATCATCACGGCGACGATGTGAACGACGAGGAATGCGGCTGCGACCGCCAGGAGCCAACGCATTTCACTGCGCTGCGGAGACCGCACCGTCAATCCTGCCTCAGCTGTCCTGTTCGCAACGATCATTCTCGTTCTCCGGCATCATGTTTGAGTTCGTTGGTGAGCAAGTGCTCGTAATGGCGCAGGACGCGACCTGCCTGATGCCGTCGCGAGGCGTGCAGCGCCGACATGATGAAGGCGAAGATGCCTCGCGATTCCGGTTCGACGTGGCGGTTGGAAGCCTGAGAGGCCGCTCCGGACCAAACTGACATGATGCTCATGGTCGAATCCGATCGGTCAGAAGAACCCGGCGTTGAGATCGAACCCGTGGGTCAGCGACAGCAGCCATACGAACAGGACGGCTCCGCAGCACATAGTGAGCTGCTTGAGAACATGTGCCCGCAACGAAGACGCGGGGAATGCGCGAGCAAAAGCGCTCACAATGGCGGCGGTTGCGAGGGCTCGCATGATGATCCGGACCGTGGGCTAATGGCCGGGCCTGACCGGCCGTTGCGCTTCGCGCGTGAACTCGTCGTACCGTTCCCGGCGCCGGCGGGCTTCCTCGATTTCCCAGAACGCCCAAACGAAACACGCGCCCAGGCAGGCTGAAATCAGCATGAGCAAAAACGCTTGATCGCTCGCGGTTTGAGTCATGAAATGTCCAATGCAAATAAAAACCAAATCGAAGCAAAGGGTGCGCCAACGCGGCCTCACTCAAGGAATGTTGATTGCCGGCAGTGGGCCGGTGGCAAGAATTGAGACGTCGCTGGCTTGCTTCTGCTCGAACATGGCCAGCAACATCAGCGCGATCAGAAAGACGTAAGACGCGAGACGCCATCGCTTTGGTTCGGGCCGATGGTCGTCCGTATCGAGGCAGCGCCCGCCAGTTGCCGTCCGCATCGTTGATCTCCTGATGTCGTGACGATGAGAAAATCAGTCATCCCGCATCGCCGCATCATCGGAACCAATGAAACGCAACCGTCGTCGGCGAATTTTTCTTGTCTGGAAATTTCGCCCGGCATGCGTAGCGCGGCGCAAGCCGGCGACGCAGGCAAATGACGACGATTTAGGCGTATGTCAGATGACGAATTAGCCGACGGCGCCTTGTGCGGGCAGAAGCGGCGGCGTGGCGCTTTGCAGCAGGCGAAGCAGATCCGTTTGCCTCGTCGTGTTCGTCTTGGCAAAGATGCGCTGCAGGTGAGAGCGCACCGTTGACTCGCCGATGCCGAGCATGTCGGCCGCCTCTTTCGCGCCGAGACCTTGCGCGAGCGTCATCAGCACGCGAAGCTCGCCGCCCGTGAGCTTGTAGAGCCTCGCAAAAGCCTCGCCCGGCATCATCGGCACCTCGGCGGGGTCCTTCATGAAGACGGCTACCGATGCGGCAAACGGGGCGAGGATTCCGCTGCGCTGACCGCGATCGACAGGAAGCAGGGTGGCGATGTAGCCGGCGCCGTCGATATCGGGGATCGCGAGCGAGTGTCCGCTCAAATCCGCATCGTCGCGGGACGCTTCGTCGATGGCCTTGGACAGCGCGTCGCGGGCGGCGGCATCGGTCGGAAAGATCCGGTTGCCGAGAACACGAACGGCGTTGCCGGTCTTGATCTGCCGCTCGGCAGTCTCGTTCATGTAGACGACCCGGCCGTCGCGCGCCGTCAGGAAGACACCGACGGCAAGCATGTCGAATGTCCGCTCCAGCATCTCCGACCGCAGCGTCCTGAGGTCGAGTGCGTCGGAGATGGTGAGGGCGCGGCAGACATGAGGGGACAGCATCTTGAACAGGTTGATGTCCAGCTGCTGATAGCGATGCGTCTTCGCCGTCCGAGAGGCATGCATGGAGGCCATGCGCCCGCCGGTCCGCAGAGCTGGAAACCAGATGATGTCCTGCAATCCGTGAGGCTGGAGAATGTCCCGGTAGAACCGGCTTTCGAGCAGCTCATCGAGATCGTTCATCGAGAGCGCGCTGACATGACCGATGTCGGCGACGATATCCGCGGCCGCCATCGGGGTCTTCGCGTAGTTCTCGCCGAGCTTTTCCAGAAACGTCTGCTCGTAGCCGAACACGAACAGCTGGTCGTTCTGGACGTGCTTCATGTCGTGAACGCAGATGCCGCCCGCCGTGCTCTCGCAGAGATCGGCGATCTTCCGGCAGGTGGCCGCCCAAAGCTGCGGATTGAGGGCGCAGTCGTAGATGGCGCCGATGGTGTCGGATAACGCTTGGGCGGAAACCCCCTCCAAACCGATCATGACGCCTCTTTCATTCTTCTTTGATTAGTTTTTAGGCAAACAACCGGCGTAATATACATAGCACATCATTTGATGGATTTACGAGCGCTACTTTGCGCTGCAATAAGGATGCGCTAGCGCGGACGAGGCGATCTCTTCGCGTTCGCCACGGCCGCTCGGCCCCGTGGAGACTTGGCGCGCTGCTTTTGACACTGCGACGTCCGGATTGCCGCGCGCCGCGCCTTCCGGGACAATGGCGATGCCCACCCCGGCAGCGACCAGCGCCATGGCCCAGTCTTCCGATTGCCGCTTTGCTCGCAATGGCAGCGGTCGATCAAGGGGACGCGGGCGAGATCGGCGGTGCGAAGCTTCTCCTTCAGCGCCAGCGGATGCGACGGCGGCGGCGCTGCGACATAACGCTCGCTCACATCGCGACGAAATGCTCGTCAGCGCGCAACATGGTCTTCGAGATGATCTGAACCACGGCGATCGCGTGAGCGTCGTCAACAGCCACGATCCCGCCGATTATGAGCGCTGCAGGTGCGACGCACATTGAGTGCGCTGCTCGGGCCGTCAGCGCTGTCCGTCGTGCGCGGAGATCGCGGATGCCGCGAGGCCTCCGATGCGCGCGTGAGGCCGGCCGCCGGTCGCCATCACGAGCCCGAATGCGATCTCGTCGCGCCGTGGTGAATCCCACAGCGTCATCTCCGCGGTGCCGAAATGGCTGCGGACATAGGCGGCGTGGATGTGCCCGAGCGGAACCATGAGCCGCGTGCCCGGACCGCCGATGGTCTTCGCCGCCGGAACGATCGCCTTGGGCTGACCGAGCACCTCGCGCATGCCCTGGCCGCCGGCCTCGTGCCAGACCGCGCCGTGCTCGAGCTCGCCGTCCTCGCCGACGATGATGCCCTTGCCATAGGCTTCGATCTGCGCGGCACCGCCGAGCTGCGCGATCAGCCGCGTTGCAAGCTCTCGCCCGAGCTCGCGCAAGGATGCCTGAAACGGCATCAGATCAGGTTCGAAGCGGCCCGCGAAGGGATTGCGGATCACCGCAATGGCCGTTCCGACCAGCAGCGGCTTCTCCAGCCGGGGACCGCGCTCGTGCCAGATGGTCTCGACGCTAAGGGCGGTCTTGCGGATGTCATGGGACACGTCTTGAGACGACATGCGCAGGCGCTATGCTTCGTCGACGACGGGATTGCGCAGCACGCCGATGTTCTCGATCTCGACCTCGACCACATCGCCGGGCTTGAGGAAAACAGGCGGCTTGCGGGTGAAGCCGACGCCAGCCGGCGTGCCGGTGGCGATGACGTCGCCGGGGACGAGGTCGAAGATGGTCGAGCTGTACTCGATCAGCCGCGGGATCGAGAAGATCAGCATCGAGGTGTCGGAGGATTGTACCACCGCGCCGTTGACGCGCGTCTCGAGCTTCAATTTGGTGGGATCGCCGATCTCATCCGGCGTCACCAGCCATGGTCCGAACGGGCCGGTGCCGACGAAGTTCTTGCCGGAGGCGATCTGCTGGGCGTGACGCTGCCAGTCGCGCACGCTGACGTCGTTGTAGATCGAGTAGCCCGCCACGTGATCCCAGGCGTTGGCCTGGCTGATGTGACGGCCGCCCTTGCCGATGACGACAGCCAGCTCGCCCTCCCAGTCGAAATTGTCCGAGACCTTCGGCCGGATCACCGGCGCGTTGTGCGCGACCTGGGAGCGCCAGACCCGGAGGAAGATCGGCGGAAACTCCGTGATCTCGCGCTTCATCCCGAACGCCACGGCTTCATTGTGGTGGTCGAGATAATTGCGCACGGCGCAGACGATCTTCTCCGGACGCGGGATCACCGGCAGATATTTGACGTCGCTCAGCGCCATCGTGGGCTTGTGTCCGGCGACGATGGCCTCGCGCCGCGCATAGTCGTCGCTGCCGAGGAAGTCCGCGAGAACAGGGTACTGGGGCAGGGCGCGGCTGAGATCCACGACGCCATTTTCGACAACGGCGCCCCAGCTTTCCCGATTTACGTCCAAGAACGACAGCAGCTTCATGGTTACGCCCCAAAGGTTGGCATTTTCGATCTTGTCTATTATTTTCGAAAATCTTGCGAGGCGCAAGCCCACGGCGGTAAAAAGCCGTTGCCGCCTATTCGATATCGAGCAGATGCGCGGCGTAGGTCGCGACGTTGTCGGCGGTCGTGCGGATATGCGTCTCGATCAGCTGCACCGCGAGATCCGGATTGCGCGAGATGGCGGCCTGCATGATCGCCTGGTGCTCGCCGGCCTTGTCGCGCGGCCGCGGCCGGAAATTGGCCGACAGATGCCGATAGCGCTCGGCGCGATCGAACAGGTCGGCGCGAATGGCAAGAAGGGTAGCGGAGCCGCAGGCGGACACCAGTGCCTGGTGGAATTGGCGGTGGGCGATCTTCCATTCGGGATCGCGCAGCGGATGTTCGGGATCGCGCTGCTCGATTCGCTTCAATCTATGCAGCGTCGAGATGACGGCGATTTCCCAATCGTCGTCGCCCCGCTCGATCGCCCGGCGGATCAATTCCACCTCGATCAGCACCCGGGCATCGGTGACTTCCACCAGGTCCTGGCGGCTGACCGGCGCCACCCGAAATCCGCGCTGCTCCTGCGCGTCGACCAGGCCTTCGGCGGTAAGCGCCGTCAGCGCCTCGCGCAGCGTCGTGAAACTTACGCCGAATCGTTCGCGCAGGACGTCGAATCGCAGCGGCTCGCCCGGCGCCAGGCCGCAGGCAATGATCTCCTCGCGCAGCCGATGGGTGATGTCGGCGGCAACGGTCTTGCCGAATTCCTTGCGGGGGCGAATGGCGCTTTCGGACATGGTTTCTGTCATTGAATCGATGGCTCAACATGCCGCGGTAACGAGCATCTTGCAATAATTTTCGTAAACGATATTATTTTCGAAAATATGGGCGGGAGATGAAATCATGAGGGCGGTGCTGGTGCGTCAGCCGGGTGGGCCGGATGCACTCGAACTGGTGGAGCGTCCGGTGCCTGTGCCCGGACCCGGCCATGTGCAAATCCGGGCCGAAGCGTTCGGGGTGGGCCAGCCCGATGTGCTGATCCGGCGTGGCGTCTACAAATGGATGCCGCCGCTGCCGGCCAATCCCGGCAACGACGTCGCCGGCCGCATTGCCGCGCTCGGGTCCGGCGTAGAAGGGTTTGCGATCGGCCAGAAGGTGCTGCTGAGCGCGCGCGACCTGTCGCAGCGCGGCGGCTGCTACGCCGACTATGTGGTCGCGCCGGCGGACGCCATTCATCTGCTGCCCGACGATGTCGATATGCAAGCGGCCGTGTGCCTGTCGAACTACCAGGTGGCCTACGCGCTGCTGAACGAGTGCCGCCATCCGCGCGCACCGGCCAGCGTGCTGGTGATCGGGGCGGCGGGTGGTGTCGGCACCGCGCTGGTGCAGCTCGCCAAGCTCGCGCAGATGAATGTCATCGGCACGGTTTCCAACGAGGAGAAGGCCGCATTCGCGCGCGGCAACGGCGCCGATCACGTCATCTACTACCGCCGCGAAGACGTGGTGGCGCGGACCCGCGAGCTGACCAATGGCGAGGGCGTCGGCCTCGTGCTCGATCACGTCTGTGGGCCCGAGTTCACCGGCTATCTCGGCGCGCTCGGCAAATGGGGGACGCTGCTGTCGTACAACGCCTTCGCAGGATTGCCGGAAGAAAACCTGATGGCGGCGATGCGCGACCATCTCGACATCTGCCCGGCGATACGCTGCTTCTCCTTCCACATCTACGACCACGATCGCGACGGGCGTCGCGTGCTCATGCGCAACGTGATCGACGCGCTGAGCCGCAATGCGATCAAGCCGGCGATCTCGGCGGTCCTGAAGCTCGACGAGGTCAGGCAGGCCCACACGCTGCTCGAGCAAGGCTCGGCGCTCGGCAAGATCATCATGACGCCATGAGGGGGGGATTGCACGATGACGACACAAGCACCCATTGCACGCTTCACCCGGCTCCGGCACGCGAGCTTTGCCTCGCCCGATCCCGAGCGGTTGCTCGACTATTACCGCGCCGTGATCGGTCTTGGCCTCGTCGGCCGCGACGGCAACCGCATCTTCCTTGCCAACGATTCCGAGCAGCTTTCGCTGGTGATCGAACCCGGCGACGCGGCGCTGACGAGCATCGCCTTCGAGATATCTCCTGATGTCCAGATCGAGGCGCTGGGCGCCGCGCTGAAGCAGGCCGATCTGCGGCCCGAGCTGCATAGCGATCCCCTGCCTGGCGTTTCCAAATCGCTGTCGTTCAGCGACCCCGAAGGCACGCGCTTCGAGTTGATCCAGGGCTGGACGCCGACGCCTGCGCAGGAGCGGATCGGTGCGCTTGCCGTCACCAAGCTCGGCCATGTCGCTCTTCGCACGCCCGATCCGCGCGCGGCCTCGGAGTTCTACGCGAACATGATGGGCCTGCGGGTTTCAGACTGGATCGAGGATCGCTTCGTGTTCATGCGCAGCGGCTTCGAGCATCACACGTTGAACTTCGCCCGCGCGCCCGTCCGTGGCCTGCATCATGTCGCGTTCGAGCTGCGTGGTGCCGCCCACATGCACGAGGCCTGCGATCATCTCGCGCGGCACAAGCTGCCGGTTCTCTGGGGGCCGGTTCGTCATGGCCCCGGGCACAACACCGCGATCTACCACCGCAATCCCGACGGGCATGTGGTCGAGCTGTTCTTCGATCTCGACCGCATGACCGACGAAGAGCTCGGCTACTTCGAGCCGCGTCCCTGGCATCGCGATCGACCGCAGCGGCCAAAAGTCTGGGTCGGTCTGCCGCGCGACGTCTGGGGCATGCCGCCATCGCCTGAATGCACGGAGTTCGCCCGCTAGCGGATTCAAACTCGACTTGAAGAGCGCCGCCTCGTCGCGGCCAACGATAGAACAGTCAAAGGGAGGACGCATCCATGCGAAGGATGAAGCGGCTTGCTGCGGCGATTTTTCTGTTTGGCGGCTTTTTAGCAGCCACTTCGGCGTCGGCGGACAATTATCCATCGCGCCCGATCCGGCTGCTGCATGGATTTGCCGCCGGCGGCGCGGCCGACACGTTGTCGCGCATCATCGCCGACGGGCTCTCGAAGAAGCTCGGCCAGCCGATCATCGTCGAGGCCAAGCCCGGCGCCGGCGGCAACATCGCCGCGGATGCCATCGCGAAGGCGGCGCCCGATGGCTACACGATCGGGCTCGTCACCGGCGCTCACGCGATTTCCGCCGCGACCTACAAGAGCCTCGCCTACCAGCCGGCCGAGAGTTTCGAGATGATCTCGACGCTGGTCTACTACGCGCTCGTCATTGCCGTGCGTAGCGACTACCCGGCGAAATCGCTGGGCGAGCTCGTCGCCATGGCAAAGCAGAAGCCCGGTGCACTGAGCTTCGGATCGGTCGGTTTTGGCAGCACGCACCATCTAGCAGGAGAGCTGTTGAACGCAGCCGCCGGCGTCGAGATCGTGCACGTGCCTTATCGCGGCGATTCTCAATCCGTCACCGCGTTGCTCGGCGGAGAGGTTCCGGTGATCGTCGGCACGCCGGTCTTGCTTGCCTCGCAGATCCAGGGCGGCGCGATCCGCGGCCTGGCGGTGACCTCGCCGACGCGCACCGCATTGTTGCCCGACGTGCCGACGGTTCAGGAAGCCGGTATCAAGGGATATGACGTGCGCACCTGGGCCGGCCTGCTGGCCCCGAAGGGAACGCCGCCCGCCATCATGGCCGCACTCAATGCGGCGACGCTCGACGCTCTCAGGGATCCCGACCTCAAGCAACGTCTGGAGACCGCCGTCGGCGGCGAGGTTCGCGGTAGCTCGCCGGAGGAGATGAAGGCCCTGATCGAGACCGAGATCAGCAAATGGACCGGCGTGGTGGAGCGGGCGAAGATCCCGAAGATCTGATCCCAATAGGACAGGGATCTCGTAAGCCTATCGCGCTTCGACCACCTCGCCATCCTCCTTCACGAACCGGCCGACGGGATGGTCCAGGAGATCGAGCACGGCTTCCGAGGGACGGCACAGGCGTGTGCCCTTGGGGGTCACCACGATCGGACGGTTGATCAAGATGGGGTGCGCGAGCATCTGGTCGATCAGCTCGTCGTCGGACCATTTCGGGTCGTCGAGGTCGAGCTCCTTGTAGGGCGTGCCTTTCTCGCGCAGCAGCGCGCGAACCGAGATGCCGAGGGCCTTGACGAGTTCGACCAGCTTTTCGCGGGATGGCGGCGTCTTCAGATATTCGATCACGTCCGGCTCGACGCCGCTCTGTCGGATCATCGCCAGTGTGTTGCGCGAGGTGCCGCAGGCGGGGTTGTGATAGATCGTGACGCTCATCGGGTGGTCTCCGCGATTGGGATGGGGCCGGCCGCGCGGGCGTCTGCGAGCAGCCAATTCATCAGCAGCACGCTGGCGAACGCTCCGCAGAGCTCCGCGAGAATGAATCCGGGCAGGTCGGCGGGACGTATGCCCGTGAACGTGTTGGTCAGCGACCTCGCAATGGCCACGGCCGGATTGGCGAACGAGGTCGAGGCCGTGAACCAATAGGCCGCGGTGATGTAGAGACCGACCAGCCACGGGACCGCAGTGCGCTGAAACCGGATGCCGGCCAGGATCGTCGCGACCAGACCGAAAGCGGCGACTGCTTCGGCGAACCATTGCGCTCCTCCGGTTCGCACCTTCGCCGAGAGATCGAGCAGCGGCAGTCCGAACATCAGATGCGCCGCCATCGTTCCCACGATGCCACCGGCGATCTGCGCGACGACGTAAAATGCGGCGTCGTTCCCGGCAACTCCCGCTTGCCGGTGAAGACGAGGGTCACTGCCGGATTGAAGTGTCCGCCGGAGATCGGACCGAGCACGGTGATCAGGACGACCAGAATGGCGCCGGTCGGCAGGGTGTTGCACAGAAGCGCAAGCGCGACGTCTTTGGTCAGCGTCTCCGCCATGATGCCGGAGCCGACCACCGTGGCAACCAGAATGCCCGTGCCGAGCGCCTCAGCCGCGAGACGCCGCGGAAGATCGAATTGATCAGGCACGGCTTCGCTCCTTTCGTCTCGGCTTGCAGCACGCTTGCAGGGTTTCGACGACAGGTTCGCAGACTTCCGGCCGTCCGCCGCAACAATCCCGCAGCAGGAAGACCGCGACGTCGCGAAATTCGCCGAGATTGGCGCGGTAGACGATCGAACGGCTGCGCCGCTCGGAGGTCACCAGCCGCGCGCGCGTCAAGATCGACAGATGCGCCGAGAGGGTGTTTTGAGGGACCTCCAACAGCCGTGCGAGATCGCCGGCAGCGAGACCATCAGGCTCGTGCCTGACCAGTGCGCGGAAGGCCTCCAGCCGGGTCGATTGGGACAGCGCGGCGAGCGCCAGGACGGCTTCTTCTGTTTCCATATATCCAGACTTATGGAACTAATTGGAGCGCGTCAATCCGGAATTCTTGCCCGTTGGGCGGCCGAGCCAGTATTTCGAAGATTCTAGAAATATGGTTTGACAGTTTGAAATCGGCAGGCGCATCATGGCGGCCATGAAGATCGACGACGCAGCAGCACGCTTGGAGGCTCTGGGAAACCGGACCCGGCTTGAGATCTATCGTGCCCTGGTGCGGGCAGGGCACAAGGGCATGGCCGTCGGCCGCCTGCAGGACAAGCTGAAGATTCCGGCCTCGACGCTGTCGCATCACATCAAGACCCTGGTCTCGGTCGGGCTCGTCAGTCAGGTCCGGGAATCGACGAGCCTCGTCTGTCACGCGAATTTCGAGGCGATGCGGGGCCTGGTCGATTTCCTGGCGGCGGAGTGCTGCGCAGACGAAGTCGGATGCAAGACGAAGCAAACCGCGGCGTGAACTTTTTTTGGCTAGCATTTTTCGATGATTCTAGAATTATGGGAAAAGTCGAATGAACGCTAAGACGGTCGCCATCATCGGGGCAGGGCCTGTCGGCCTCGCAGCAGCTGCGCACGTCCTGGAGCGTGGCATGTCACCCATCGTGCTGGAGGCAGGACCCGAAGCGGGGCACGCGGTTCGCCAGTGGCAGCAGGTCCAGCTCTTCTCGCCGTGGGAGTACAATATCGACAAGGCCGCCGCGCGCATGCTCGCGCCGACGGGATGGAATTCGCCGGACCCGGGCTCCTATCCGACCGGCGGCGAGCTGATCGACCGATATTTGACGCCGCTTGCGACGCGAACGCCGTTGCGCGAGGTGATCCGGACATCCAGCCGTGTCACGGCCATCAGCCGCGTCGGCTTCGACAAGGCGAAGACGACGGGACGTGAGCAGGCGCCGTTCGAAATCCGCTACCAGAACGGCAAAGGTCCTGAAGTGCTGCGCGCGGATGCCGTGATCGACACATCAGGCACATGGTTCTCGCCCAATCCCGCCGGAGGCAATGGTCTGCCCGCGATCGGCGAGCGTGAATGCGCCGGTCACATCGCCTATGGCATGCCCGATGTCCGCGGTGCCGGCCGCGCCAGATATGCCGGGAAGACCGTTGCGGTGCTCGGCGCCGGCCACTCCGCGGTGGGCACGCTGATCGATCTGGTGCAGCTCGCAGGCGAGGTGCCGGGGACGCAAGCGATCTGGCTGTTGCGCGGCGCCGATCCCGCCAAGGCCTTTGGCGGCGGCCGGAATGACAAGCTTGCCGCACGCGGAGAGCTCGGCAGCGCGTTCGCTGCGCTTGTTGCCTCCGGAAAGATCAGGGTCGAAACCGAATTCGGCGTCACGCATCTGTCGGACTCCGAAGGCCGCCTCGAGATCGCGGCCGGCTCGGGTTGCGGCGCGCGAAGCGTGATTGTGGACGAGCTGATCGTCTCGACCGGCTTTCGTCCCGACTTTTCGTTCCTGTCCGAATTGCGCCTGCGGCTCGATCCCGCCATCGAGGCGGCGGTCGCGCTGGCGCCGCTCATCGATCCCAACGAGCACAGCTGCGGCACGGTGCGCCCGCACGGCGCGCGCGAGCTCTCGCACGACGAGCCGGGCTTCTACATGGCGGGCATGAAGTCGTATGGCCGCGCGCCGACCTTTCTCATGACGACGGGGTATGAGCAGGTGCGCTCGATTGCGGCCGATCTCGCCGGCGACAAGAAAGCCGCCGCAAGGGTGGAGCTCGTGCTGCCGGAGACCGGCGTCTGCACGCGCGGCGGCGTCGAAGCCGCCGCGGCCGGATCAGGATGTTGCGGCGGGCCGGCGAAGCAGGAACCGACGGCCTGTTGCGCCGACGACGAAGCGGCGAAGAAGGCCGGCGCTTCCGGCTGCGGTTGTTCATGAATTTGGGTCTTGCAGGTGAAGCCGGAGAGTTGCCCATTGTGGTTGGTGCGCCGTGTCGGCGTGGGGGCGGGAGGACAGCATTCGTAACTTGAGCGGGCGGTCTCTGATCGCGGTGATGTGCATCGGCCAGGTCGGCAATCTGCTGCCGCATGTGACGTTGTCTGCGAATCTGGCGCAGCATCTGATGCCGGCGTGGGGGCTGTCGGCGGCCGAAGGCGGCTTGATGGCGAGCGGTTACGCGTTCGGCTACATGCTCGCCGTGCCCGTGCTGACGACGTTGACCGACCGGATCGACGCGCGCCTCGTTCTGCTCTGGGGGTCGATCGTCAGCGGACTGGCGACCGCAGCGTTCGGAATCTTCGCGCAAGGGTTCTGGTCCGCGACCGCGATCTGGTCCCTGGCAGGACTTGGATTTGCCGGCGCCTACATGCCGGGCCTGAAGGCGCTGACGGACCGGCTTCCCCCCGGCGACACCTCGCGCGCCGTCACGCTGTACACGTCGAGCTTCTCGGTCGGCGTCGGCCTCTCGTTCCTGGTCGCGCAAGTGATCGCCGACCGCTGGGGATGGCGGACCGCTTTCCTTGTCACCGGCTTCGGTCCGATCGCAATGGTCGTCGCGTGCCTTCTGATGCAGGCGCAGCGGCCCGCGCCGAAGACGGGACGTCTCTTGAACTTCGCGCCCGTCTTCGCCAACCGCGAGGCGCTCGGATACATCTTCGGCTACGGCGCCCATTGCTTCGAACTCTACGGTATCCGCACCTGGCTGGTCGGGTTCTGGACCTTCGTCGTCGTCCACCAAGGCGCGCCCTCATGGTTGAGCCCCGTCGTGCTGAGCTTCTGCTTCGCGGTGATCTCGATGCCGGCCAGCATCCTCGGCAACGAGGCGGCGCTGAAATTCGGGCGCCATCGCGCGATCACGGTCGTGATGATCGCGTCGGCCTGCGTCGCGCTCATCATCGGCCTTAACGCGACAGCGCCGGCATGGGTGCTCGCGCTGCTGCTGCTTGCCTATGGCCTGACCGTGCCGGCGGATTCGGGCGCATTGACCGCCGGCATGTCGGCCGCGGCTGTGTCCGAACATCGCGGCGCGACCTTGGCCCTGCATTCGACCGTCGGATTCGGCCTGTCAGCGGTCGGCGCCTGGGGCACCGGCGCCGCGCTCGACGCAGCCGGTGGCCCGCAGAGCGCGACCGGCTGGCTGCTGGCGTTCAGCGTCCTCGCGGCTGGTATCGCGTTGGGTCCATTCGCGCTGCTGTGGGCGCGGAAGGGCCAGTCTGTTCGGGCGCAGTCGATGTGAGGTCGCGCAATTCTACTCGGCGGTGGAAAATCGATCGAGGCGCAATCGATGCCGATGATCGGTGAGAAGGCGAGCACCTCCCATCACGGCGGCGAGCGTTCCCAATCCCGTGCCGCCGGCGATCAAGAACATGATCAGGAGCTGATACTTGACGGCGTCGATCGGCTCGACGCCTGCAAGGATCTGACCGGTCATCATCCCCGGCAAAGAGACAAGGCCGATCGCAGCCATGCTGTTCATGATTGGCGTGAAGCCGCTTCTCAATGCGTCTCGCAGGACCGGCAGCAACGCCTGATAGCGCGTACCGCCAAGAGCAAGGCAAGCTTCGACGGCGGCCCGTTCGCGCACCAGGCTATTCGTCAGCACGTCCAAGCCCAGGCTTATCCCGGTCATGGTGTTGCCCAGGATCATGCCCAACAATGGCAGCGCATAGCGCGGATGATACCAGGGATCCGGGCGTAGCTCCGTCAGAAGCGCGAACATCGTGACGGTACCGGCCGCGAGCAGCATGCATCCCGCTCCTAAGCCATAGCTCCAGATACCCGGTAGACGTCGCTTCTGCCGAGCGACGATTTCCCGTGATGCGAACAGAACCATGATGACGGCGGCGAGGGCGGTCCAGAGCGGCGAGACCGCGGCAAACAGGAACGTCAATACGTATCCGACGAGCACCAGCTGAACCACCATCCGCACGGTGGCGATGGCCAGCTGCTTTTCAAGCTTGAGGCGGAGAGCGAGCGAGAGAGCGCCGTCCATGACGACAAGGAGCGCGGGCAGAACCAAGTCGCCGTATGCCAGGTGAATGTAACTCACGGCCGATTGTCCTCAATTCCGCCCTCGGCATTCATCACAAGGACCCTCGACCCGACGCGGCGGGCCTGGGTGTTGTCGTGAGTGCTCCAGACGACACTCGTTCCATTCGAAATGCGTTCGGCGATCAAGGATTCCACGGCCGCTGTCGATGCCGAATCGAGGGCCGAAGTCGGCTCGTCTAGGAGAAGAACCCGCGATCGCAGCATCAGCGCCCGCACCAGCCCCAGCCGTTGTCGTTCGCCGGTCGAAAGTCTTTGGATCGGCCAGGGACCGCAACTACACGGCAACCCCAATCTCGTGACCAGCGGTAAGGCATCATCCCAGCCACCGAAGTGATCTTGCACGATGTCTGTCCACCAGCCCGGCTCGGCAGCGAGGTAGGTCACTCGCTTGCGCCAGGCCGGGGCGGGCATCGCCTCCCTGAGCGTTCCGTCCAGTTTGACCATTCCTTCGTTGGGATCGAGATCCGCGATCGCGCGAAGGAGTTGGGTCTTCCCTACGCCCGAGGGCCCTTGCAGGGCGACGCATTCGCCGTCCTGCAAGTCGAATGAAACGGAGATGTGCAAGCGCTTGAGCGCGCGGACCGTCAGCATGTCTCAAAGCTTGCGCCGGAGCCGATCGGCAACTCGCCTAGCGATCTCCGCCGGCGCCTCGTCCGGATAAGGATGCACCGAGCTGACGTTGATCTCACCGAGGACATAGCTGTCGGTCCCGTCGGGAAGGACCGAGCCAAGCATGAAGTCGGCGTCCCAAATCGCAGGCAGGTCGAGCCGCGGAATATCGAGCAACGACGTCAGCTGCGGCGTCCACTCGTCTTCCATCAAGCGACGCAACCGCTGGAAGCGCGGGTCTGCGTTGGACGAATAGAGCCGTGGTCCGGCCTCGGCGCGTGCGGCTGGCGAATCAACCAGGGCTTTGACCTTGTGATGGCCGAAGCCGGCACAGCGATCGCCTGCCATGTAGCAACGTACGACGCCCTCGCCCAGGCGAGGCTGGAATGGTTGGTCGATCACGCTACCGTTCTCGAAATACTCGGCGCAGCGACGGAGAAAATCATCCAGCGTCAGTTCCTCGGGCGCGTCCCTGGTCGCGTCCAGCACCTTTATCATGGAGGAGGTCGGCAGACTCTCGACCTTCCAGACGCCTTGGCCGCCGTTGCCCCGGTTGCGCTTGATCACGCGCGGACCGGTGACGAGCCGTGTCGGCAACTCGGCGCGCATGGCCTCGGCAGTTTGATATAAGGCCGTGTCGCATCCCCAGCCCATCGCGCGGGTACGATACAGAACCTCCTTGGTGCCCATCTTGAGGATGACATCGGGATGGGCACTTACCCACACACCCTGCGCCGCGACGTCCCGCAGCAATGGGTCGAGACCAATGCGACTTCGACCGTCCTGAATGGGGTTAACCCAGACCAGCACGCCGTCCACCCCGAGCAATTGTTCACGGACGCCCTCGGCGAAGCCTTCATCATAGATCGCCGGCTGGGCTTCAATGCCGACGGCGGCGAGCGCTTCGAAAAGCTGCGCGAAGCGGCTGTTTTGCGCCGTCGCATCCCGCCGCGCGGCAGCGTCTCCGCGTGAGAGGATGGCGACGGTATGTTGGTGAGAAGGGTGTCGTTCGGTGTCCATGCGCAAGCTCCACAAATGGCGTGCTGCGCAGAGCTTGGACCGAGGCCTCACGGGGAGTCTGCTTTGTCCCCACGCAAAGGACAGTAGCGGGGCCGTCCGCCAGTTTCAAGACGTGGCTGGCGGGGTTCCGCGGAGCGGTGAACTCTTTGTGACGTTCGCCGGCGGCGTCGGTGCGCCGCCCAAAGCCTGGGCCCGTTGACAGCTGCCGCCCTCGGGTTTTTACTTGGGGCTCGGGGATGTGCGATCTCCCCGTGAGGCGACATGCCCAAGCATCGCGTCCTGATCACCAAGGGCGCAGCATGTCATCATACATCCCCGATTCATCCGTCAGACCGGCTCGACTTTTCGGCACGGCGTCCGCGCCGGTCGCGTCGCTGTGCACATTAATGCCCCCGGCCTCTTGCGCCTTGTGGGCATCGCGTAGGGGAAGATCGCGAAACGGACTTCACCTGGGGCAAGAAAATTTGGGGCAGGACAAACCAGGAGAATGATCATGCGAACACGACCAATCTTCCGCACGATCCTGTTGCTTGCGATCACGGGCGGGCTGTCGAGCGCGCACGCTCTGACGCAGGAGGAGCTCGTCGCCAGGATCCAGGCGGCCGGTTACGCGCAAGTCAGCGATATCAAGTCGACGGCCGAAGGCATCACCGCCAAGGCGGTGAAGAACGGCAAGGCGGTGACGCTGGTCGTCGACAGCAGCGGCCAGGTCAAAGAGCGAAACTAAGCCTAGGGAGTAGCGCGATGAAAAGAATCATTTGGGCCGTGGTCGGCATTGGTGTCTGTCTTCTTGCATTTCGCTTCGGCCCCTTCATCCCGGCATATGCTCAGGATGCCGACTGGCAGAAGGTGGACGAGACCCTGCGTCGCAAGCCCGCCGTCTCGGACGACGTCCGCCGTTACGGCTTTCCCCGCAGCGATCTCTCCGTGACGTTGGACGGGGTTGCGATCAAGCCGGCGCTGGCGCTGGGCGGCTGGATCGCGTTCAAGCCTGCGCATGGCGGCGCCATGGTCATGGGCGATCTCGTGCTGCTCGAGACCGAGATCAATCCTGTCATGGCGAAGATGATCGCGAGCGGGCTCGAGATCACCGCCGTGCACAATCATCTGCTGCGTGCGAGCCCGGCCACGTTCTACATGCACGTCGCCGGCCATGGCGATCCCGTCAAATTGGCCTCGGCGATCCATGATGCGCTGGCCGAAAGCAAGACCCCGCTGACGGTCACGGCGCCGGCGAACCCGCCGCCCGCCATCGACCTCGACACCGCGAAGCTCGATCAGATCATTGGCGTCAAGGGGCAGGCGAACGGCGGCGTCTACCAGTTCAACGTGAAGCGGCGCGACCCCATCACGGAAGACGGCATGTTGTTGACGCCCGTCGGCGCGATGGGCGTCGCGATCGCCATCAATTTCCAGCCGACGGGCGCGGGTAGGGCGGCCATCACCGGCGACTTCGTGCTGACCAGCGACGAGGTAAACCCGGTCATCGTGGCGCTGCGGACGCACGGCATCGAGGTGACCGCGCTGCACAGCCACATGCTGGACGAACAGCCGCGGCTCTTCTTCATGCACTTCTGGGCCAACGACGATGCCGTCAAACTTGCAGAGGGTCTCCGTGCGGCGCTCGACAAGACGGCGAGCACGAAGGGCTGACGCATGGACAAGTACGTGGACAAGCACCTGGACAAGCTCGTGGGCATGCTTGCGCTGGCATCCATGCTGGCTTTGTTAGTGGGAGGGAACGCCATGGCCGAGACCTTGAATTTCGACAACGCTGCTGCCGGAACCTCGCCCGACGGGTGGACTTTGACGATGACCGGCAAGGGACAGCCGAAATGGACCGTCGAGGCCGAGTCGACAGCGCCAAGCAAGCCGAACGTCCTCAAGCAATCCGGACGGGCGACGTTTCCCCTCGCCATCAAGCGCGATACGTCCATCCGTGACGGCTTCGTCGAAGTGAAATTCAAAGCCGTCGCCGGCTCCGAGGATCGCGCGGCGGGAGTTATCTGGCGTGCGAAGGATGCCGACAATTACTACGTGGTCCGCGCGAATGCGCTGGAGGACAATGTCGTGCTGTACAAGACGGCCAATGGCGTCCGAACATCACTTGAGATCGTGGGTCGCAGAGGCGGCTATGGCGTCAGCGCGCCGGTGCCGTCCGGACAATGGCACCTGCTGCGCTGCGACTTCGCAGGAAGTCGGTTCAAGGTGAGCTATGACGGAAAGCAATTGTTCGAGGTGGAAGACGCCACCATTCCGGACGCCGGCATGATCGGCCTTTGGACCAAGGCAGATAGCGTAACCCTGTTCGATGATCTGACATATGGTGGGATCAAATAGGCGTTTGGTCACCTTTGCCGGAGATTGCCATGAACGTTCGATGCCTGTCGGTCGCGACGGCCCTGCTGATTGCGTCCATCTGCCCGGTACGGGCGGAGGAAGGTCTGGTCGCCTACAAATCCCTCGGTCCGGAACTGGCGCTCGATCTTGCGCGCGCTGCGTTGGCGAACTGCCGCACCCGTGGATACCAGGTTGCAGTTGCCGTCGTCGATCGCTTCGGCGTCACGCAAGTGATGTTGCGCGACCGCTTTGCAGGTCCTCACACTGTCCCAACCGCAGCAGGCAAGGCGTGGACAGCTGCCTCGTTCAAGACCAGCACGACCGAGCTGAATGCGATCAGCCAGCCGGGCATGATGCAGGCGGGCATTCGCAACCTTCCCGGAACGGTCGTCATCGCCGGAGGACTGATCGTCGAAGCCGGCGGCTCCCTGGTCGGAGCGGTCGGCGTGTCCGGTGCGCCGGGCGGTGACGCGGACGAAGCCTGCGCGAAAGCCGGAATTGACGCCATACGAGACAAGCTGGACTTCTGAGGCGTAAAGATCGTGGTGGAAAAATCTTCAGACCTTTGCGAGCTTGGCGGCCGTCCGATCCGCAGAGACAAGCAGACGCGCCGCCTTCGCACGCGCAGGTGTCGGGCGCTCACCGACAGGAATCGACAATATCCGATTTGTCACGCCAACCTGAGAAATAAGACCGTCGAGCTTCCCCAACGATTGTTCTCGATAAGCCGATGTCCGCGAGAAGCCGGTCGTCCAGTTCGAGAAGCTCGTCGTACTGGCGGCGCCGTGTGATGCCGTCCAGCAGCGCGAGCGTGAGTTTCCAGAACCATCCAGGGTTTGGAGAAGGAACGAAGGCTGCGTTGGATGTGCAGATTGAGCCAGTGGTGCTGTCGCAAGACATGTTTCACCTCCATAATGGAGCGAAACAACGCTTGGCTCGAAAGCTGGTCGGGCGGTTGTGTTTGACCCGATGGCGCTTGCTATCATGCTCGTCCTTGCCGCGCAAGCGACCCTGCCGACTTCGGCAAGTGACCCTTAGCGGCCGCTCCAGCTGCTTGGCTTTTGCGCGGCAACTTTTCAAGTACTTGCAGCGTTTCGTTGGCTGGCCGTCCGGGGCCAGCGACACGGGTATGCAGGAGTACGTTAATGAGGTTTCAGAGCGCAAACGACATTCAGAGCGCCAATGACATTCTCAGCAAAGTACCTGCCGTCACGCTCGGCTTCTGGGTCATCAAAATCCTTGCCACCACTCTGGGAGAGACTGGTGGCGACGCGGTAACGATGAGCTGGCTTCACGCAGATCAGAATGCCCAGAACGGCGGATATCTGATCGGAACTGCAATCTTTCTGGCGATTTTCATTGCCGCAGTGATTGCTCAGATTTCAACGACGAAGTTCAATCCTTGGGTCTACTGGCTCGCCATTGTTGCTTCCACCACCGTTGGCACCGCGCTCGCCGATTTCTTTGATCGCTCATTGGGGATTGGCTATGTGGGAGGCTCATCCATCTTGCTGGCAAGCGTGCTTTGCTCCCTTGGTGCGTGGTACGTGACTTTGGGCTCAGTGAATGTGGACACGGTAACATCCCTAAGGACCGAACTATTCTATTGGATCACGATTACGTTTTCGCAAACCTTGGGTACTGCTCTCGGGGACTGGATCGCTGACGACACCGGACTGGGATACGATGGAGGCGCTCTACTGTTTGGTGCGGGACTTGTGGTGCTTGCGGCGCTGTATTACTGGAGCAAGATATCGCGGGTGTTTCTGTTCTGGGCAGCCTTCATTCTCACGCGTCCTCTGGGGGCCACTGTTGGAGATTTTCTGGACAAGCCAGTCAGCCATGGCGGGCTCGCCCTAAGTCGTCCTTTAGCTTCCGTAGTCATTCTCGCTGCAATTGTCTTGCTCGTAGCTATCCTTCCGCAGCGGCCTGGACGGCATTCGGTCAATTGGGCTTCGCAGCCAAGGACCGAGTAGCACCCAGCTTTATACGGGAGGTCGCCTGTTTGCCTCAGAGTGGAAGTCTTCGCGATCAGCCCCCGCCTGCCCGCTG